>NZBA01000035.1 GCA_002686265.1 Planctomycetota bacterium | reverse complement strand
GGGCCGGGGGCCGGGGGTCGGGGGTCGGGGAGATGAAGCGGCGAGAGAGTTCTCCGCCCGCAGTTTCGGGCTTTGCGTTTATGATAGCGAATACGGCCCCGGTCGGACCCATGCGCGCCCCTCTGCGACAGATCCGCTCTCGCCTGCTCGTCGCCAGCCTCTTGTTCGCGAGCTGCACGACCTGGCAGCGCGCCGGGGAGTTTCGAGGCTGGAGCCTGTACGTCCAAGACGGCGCTCCGATCTCGGTGACGGAGTATCGGCAGGTCGTCGACCGAGCCTTCGAGACCGTCGCAGCCCTGATTGGGACCTTCACCGACCACATCCGCGTGCACGCCTGGAATGGCGGCGTCGAGATGAGCAGCGGCAACCGCGGCCGGATCCGCCACGGGACCGACGGCGACCTGCAGGAGATCCCCGGCATCGGTCCCGCGCGGGTGCGAGCCTTCCACGCACGCTCCTCGGGCGGCCCGTTCGAGCCCTCGGGGGTCTTCGTCGGAGCGGCCGACACGGGCACGGTGGCCCACGAGCTCGTCCACGCCCGCCTCGCCCAGGAGGATCGGACCGTGCCCCTGTGGTTCGAGGAGGGCCTCGCGACCCTGCTCGGAGACGGTGCGGTGTACAAAGGGCGCTGGGTGGTCGACGGCCTGGCCTGCTGGCCCTGGCGCGAGCTGGGAGAGGAAACCCTGACCGACGAGGAGCTCGCCGATCTCCTGGAGATCACGCCCGACCGCGATCACTCTCTGCGCGAGAACGTCTTGGTACACTTCATCGGCTGGGCGGTGGTCTTCGACCTCTACCGCGAGCTGGGCGTACTCGATTGGGACGTGCTCATGGCGCGCTTCCTCGAGGCCGACGACCCGGTGGCCGAGGCGCGGCGACGGATCGAGAACACCACGCGCAGCGAGACCCCCGTCGAGTGGATCGAGCAGCGCTTCGCCAGCGAAGACCCCGGAGAGCGCATGGCCGCCGCCAAGGGCTCCTGGAAGCTGTACTCCAATGCGGCCGTCTCGCGCCTGCTGCGCCGGCTGCGGCGCGAGAACGACCCCGACGTGAGGGTCGCCCTCGCGGTCAACGCCCTGGCTAGCGCCAGCGAAACACAGCTCTCCTGGCGCCAGCGCGGACGACTGTGGCGCAGCATCCTGCCGGTGTTCGAAGAGGCGGACCTCCCCGACGAGGGCGAGCGCACGGCCCTGCGCAGCCTGTACCGCTCCTATCGCTACGGGACGAAGAACTACGACACCCAGGCCGCGCTCGGCCGCCTCGCGCGCTTCTGGGAGGAGTAGGGGCCCGCGGCTCGGCACGGAACGGCGGGCTGCAGCGCCCGCGGCTTCCTTGGCGCCCCGTCCGGCGGCCGCGGCGAGAGCCCTCCGCGGTGACTGCGCCGATCCGCGCGCCACCGTCGCGTCCGGCACGCCGACAGGGAGGTCGGGCGCACGGCTATACTGTCGGGTGACCCCTTCTCCCGGCGAATCCTTCATGCAGACCCTGACTCAGCCAAGCCTCGAATCCCTCTCCCGCCACTTCCATCACTGGAAGAAGACCGGCGATCTGATCGACCAGTGCATCGACCTGACGCTGAACCTCCGCCAGAGCGGGCACCCGGGGGGCTCACGCTCCAAGGTGCCCCTGTTGGTGGCCTCGACCCTCGGCGCCGGCATGCGCTGGGACGTGCGGCGCCCCGAGGCGGCCTTCGGGGACCGCTTCGTGCTCGTCGCCGGCCACGCCTGCCCGGCGGTCTACGCCATGCTGGCCGTCTACAACGAGGCCCTCGCCCTGCGGCACGCCGAGACCGGCGACGAGCGCTACCTCATCCCGCGCGCGGACGAGCGCGCCCTGCGCTGGGACGACGACTTGCTGTGGCTGCGCCACAACGGGCACCTCGCCGGCCACGCGGAAATGGAAGGCAAGACGCTCTTCTTCAAGTGGAACACCGGCCCCTCGGGGCACGGCGCGCCGGCCGCCCTCGGCGAGGCGATGGCCCTCAAGCACGCGGGCGCGGGTGACGTGCGCGTCTTCGCCATGGAGGGCGAGGGTGGCCACTCCGCCGGGTGCCACCACGAGGTCAAGAACTCGGCCTACGGCCTCGGACTCGACAACCTGATCTACCTGTTCGACTGGAACGACCACGGCATCGATCGCTTCGCGAACTCCGAGGTCTGCGCCGGAACGCCGCGCGAGTGGTTCGAGCCCTACGGCTGGCGCGTGGCCGGAACCGAGGACGGTGATTCCTACGAGGAGATCGCCCGCGCCCTGCTCGAAATCGTCCACGCCCCCGAGACCGGCGGACGACCGGGAATGATGTGGGCGCGCACACGCAAGGGACGCGGCTACCACCTCTTCGACGCCGCCTCCCACGGCGGAGTACACAAGCGGAACTCCGAGCTCTTCTGGGCCTGCCGCGGCGACTTCCAGGACGAGTACGGGGTCGCCTTCGACGGATTCGACGAGACGGCCGATCCCGGCGAGGAGGCTTGCCGCGAGCAGACGCGTTCGTGGTTCGAGACGGTCTTCGGTGTCCTGCGCGACGATCCCACCCTCGTGAAATACCTAGCCGACACCCTCGTCGAGCTTGGGGACGCGGTCGAGGAGCGCCCGGAGGGCTTTCGCGAGAGCGCGGTGAGCCTCTCGAGCGACCGCTCTTGGCTGGCCGTGCCTGACCTCCCCAAGGGACTGTTCGCGGCCCCCGGCGAGCGCCAGCCCAACCGCAAGGGCTTCGCCACCTTCGCCGCCTGGATGAACTCGGTGGCCCGCGAGCGCACCGGCCGCCCCCTGGTCTTGGCCTGCTCGGCGGACCTGGCGGACTCGACCAACCTCTCTGGGTTCGGCGCGGACTTCGACGGCTCCGAGGGGTTCGGCTGGTACGAGCGCGACACCAACCCGGGCGGGAGCGTGCTGCCTCAGCAGATCACCGAGTTCGCCAACGCCGGCCTGTGCGTCGGAGCGGCGTCGGTGAACTTCGCCGCCGACCCCGAGAAGGAGTTCGACGGCTATTGGGGCGCCTGCTCGACCTACGGGTCCTTCTCGTACTTGAAGTACGGGATGATGCGCCTGTTCAGCCAGCTCGCCCAGGACTGCGACCTCGCCGTCGGCAAGGTCATCTGGGTTGCCGGCCACTCCGGCCCCGAGACCGCCGAAGACAGCCGGACACACTTCGGAATCTTCGCGCCGGGGGTGACCCAGCTCTTCCCCGAGGGCGGGGGGATCAACCTCCATCCCTGGGAGCACAACGAAGTCGCCCCGGCTCTCGCGGCCGCCCTCGCCTGCGAAGCACCCATCGTCGCCCTGCACCTGACCCGCCCGGCGGTCGAGATCCCCGACCGGCGCGCCCTCGGCATTCCCTCCCACCTCGAGGCAGCCCGCGGCGCCTACGTTCTGCGCGCCTACGACGACAGCCGGCCCAGAGAGGGCACACTGATCCTCCAGGGAACGAGCACGACCGAGTCGGTCTACGAGCTCCTACCGCTCTTCGAGAGCGGCGAGGCGCCCAACGTCAAGGTCGTACAAGCCGTCTCTTGGGAGCTGTTCCAGCTCCAGGGTCGCGAATGGAGGGACGCGGTCCTGCCCCGGCCCGACTGGCTCGACTCCACGGTGATCACCAGCGGCGCGCGGCGGCTGATGCACGACTGGCTGCCGCACAAGATCGCCGAGCACTACGCGATGAGCTCCGACCACGATGATCGCTGGCGCACCGGTGGCAGTGTCGAGGAGGTGAAGGTCGAGGCACGCCTCGACCCCGATCACCTGCTCGAGGGCATCCGCCGCTTCGCCGCCGACCGCCACGAGCGCCTGCGTCTGTTGGGCCACCCCGGCTAGCCGAGAATCGCGTCGAGCAAAGGAATGAGATGCTCGACATTGGGCAGCTCGAGGAACGACTCGTGGTGGCCGGGAATGGTGTGCACCCGGGGGAGCGGAGAAACGAACTGCTCCCAACCGAGCGCGCCGAAGCGCGGATCGCGCAGGGACTGGGCCTTGGACCGGAAGACGGTCGTCGCACCCGCGTAGGGCTGGGGAACGTGGTCGAGGGCCGCCTGGTAGCGGATGCTGAACTCGCGCTCGAAGTCGGCGCTGAAGCCAGTGCACCCGATCTCCGGTCGTCCCCGAGGTGCGGAAGACGGCGGCAACGCGGCTAGGCTCGACCGGCGGCGACGGCTCGGCGGGAGGCGGGATCTCGTCGGCGGCAGCCAGCTCGATCGCCGAGACCCTCAACCCGAGGGGGTGGGCCACGCACTCTGCCGCCCCGACGAAGTCCGGGGCGGCCAGGACCGCCACGCTCTCGGTCTTCATCAGGGCGCGCGCCAGGCGGGCGGGGGGGGGCGCGGGGACCGATAGCGCTCCAGGCGCAGGCGGTCGTACTCGGCGAACAGCTCGAACATGGGGACAGGGTCACGCGATGGAGGGGTGGGGCCGGGTCGCGCTCCGGGCCTGACCCGGCGCTCTAACGCCCCCTCGAGCCGGGGCCGGGCCCGCGAGGGGCGGTTCTCATCGTTCCTTCCGGGTGATTGCGGGCCTTGGCTGTAGACCCTGACTGCGGGGTCGAGCGACCGGCGGAGGAGGCCCTCGGAACCTAGGCCGGGGTGCTAGGTTTTTTTTCTGTAAGGCCCCCAGCCTCGCCTTCAAACCTCGCCCCAAGCCGCCATGACCCTTCAGGGAATGCTCCTCGCACTCGCTCCGCGCCGCCTCGCCCCGTGCGTGACGCTCGCCACCGCCCTGTTCAGCGCGCCCCTTCTAGCCGCTCCGGCCTTCCCGCAGGGGCTGTCGGCCCGCGCCATCTGGCGCCCCGGCGACTTGAATCAGCTCGAGGCCATCGGTCCGCGCACGAGCTTGGTCCTGCGCGTGCGCTATCCAGGAGAGCAGGATCCGATCTCCGATCCCGCCGCCCAATCCAGCGCCATGGACATGATCGAGTCCATCGATCGCAACAGCTGGTCTGTGACTTCGAGCACGGTGGACATCACGCCCACCTTCGAGATGCCGCAACCTGCGAGCTTCTACTCGAACAGCGGGAACGGGACGGTCCTCCTGCGTATCCGCGCCGATGCACACAAGCTGGCCCGGATCGCCGGCTTCGAGCCCGAGGACTACGACCACGACATCATCATCAGCCGCAACATCTGGAACGGCGCCCCGGGGCTGGGGACGATCAACTACCGCACGGTGTTCGTCGCGGGGGGCGGCGGTTGGCTGTGGGGGCACGAGCTCGGTCACGCCCTCGGGTGGGGACACGCCTCGGGTTGGACCAGCGAGAATGCAGACCCAATCTCGCCGACGGGGAACTACGTCGAATACGGCGACCAGTTCGACATGATGGGCAACCAGGGCATCCCATCCATCCCTCGCGCCTTCCACCACTGCCAGCCGCGCTACAAGCTGCGCGCCGGCTGGCTGCCTTCCTCTTCCGTGATCGAAGTGAACGCGCCGGGCTCTTTCCAGCTGCAGGACTACTCCCAAGCGCCTTCCTCGGTCGCGCCCTCGGCCCTGCTCGTGCGGCGCGACGCCGATACCGACTACTGGATCTTCTGGCGAGCCGACGAAGCTCGGTGCGCCGAAGGCCCGGTCATCGTGCGGGCGAACCGCAACCCGCTCGACGGCTCCGAGCTGATCGACCTGCACCCCATGTCCGCCCCCCTCCCCGGCGGCGGCGCCGCCGGGGACCTGCTCGACTCCGCCATGGCGCCCGGCGAGGCGTTCTGGGACCAAGCCGCGGGGATTGAGATCGTGCACCAAGGCTTCCACGCCGGGCTCCTGCAGCTGGCCGTCAGCGTGCCCGGTTCGCAGTCACTCCTCGACGAACGCCCCGTGATCGACGTCGTCGCTCCGGCGCGCGGCCGCACCCTGCGGGGCAGGGCCGCCTACAGAGCGACAGCCTTCGACCCTGACGTGGGCCGCAGTGACGGGGCGGGGATCGACAAAGTGCGCCTGGAGTTGCTCCGCCTCGACGGCCACGTCGAGGGCCCGCCGGTCGTGGACATCGTGCGCGACAAGGCTCCCTACTTCTTCGTGATCGACACGGCGGACCCGGCCCTCGGCGTCATCGACGGCAAGTACATCTTGCGCGTGACGGCCACCGCCGACGACGGCGGCGTGAGCGCGAACCGCTTCCTGAACCTGATCGACAACACGGGCCCCTCCTTCTAGGTCGCTTCTTCGGCGAAGCTCCGCGCCCGGGCACGCAGGCCGTTCTCCAATCGTGCTCTCGCTCCGCCGTCCCTGCTGGTTCTCCCGCCCGGCCATCGAGGCCGCCGGCGCGAGTAGGTCGATCGCGCGCCCCAGCGCCGCGGGGAGGCTCGTGAGGGCGCTCGGCTAGAAGCCCCAGGAGATCGAGAGGGCGGCGTCCTCCGCGTTGAGGAAGATCAACGAGAAGCTCACCGGTGCGCGGCGGTAGGTCAGGATCGGGTGTGTCTGGTCGCCGTCGTGGAGCAGCATGCCCGACAGGTTCTCGCCGAAGGTGTAGCTCAGGCTTGCCGGCACGCGCAGGCGCTCGTCCTCGAGGCCGTAGGCCAGGCTGATGCTCGCGGCGAGGCGTGGGCCGAGGTTCTGCGCGGCGGTGACGAAGACGGCGCTGCCGTCAACCTCGCTGGAGGGCCAGGCCGAGCTGACGCCGAGGGCGACGGCCGGGTGCTCGTCGGTCGCGTCGACGAAGCGCCAGTTGAGCAGCGGGTAGAGCGCTCCCTCCCCGGGGTCGTACTCGACGCCGACCTGCAGGTCGTCACGCAGGCGGTGCGCCAGGGAGAACTCAACGGGCGAGCGGTCGGAGTCCACCAGGACAAAGCGCCCCGTCAAGCTCCAGGAGCCCGCTTGGATCTGTCCGGCGCCCCGCACCGGGGCTCCCTCACCAGGTCATCCCGGTCACATGGGGATCGGCGGCGGCGCCACGTCCTGATCCTGGCGGAACGGCACCTGCCGCTCTGCGGGAGGCGCCAAGAGCAGGGGGGCCGCGAAGAGGAGTGTCGTGATCACGAGTGCCGCCCGTCGGGGCGTGAGCACATCCTACCCCACCGCCCCGACGCGGGCTCGGGCTGTCAGGGTGGGGCCTCGTGGCGCTCGGAGCGGCGCTCCTGCCTAGGGCGAGGTAGCGCGGCGGTCGCCGGGCGGGATCGCGGGGAGCTGGTGGGCCCTCCAGGACTCGAACCTGGGACCGATCGATTATGAGTCGACTGCTCTAACCGACTGAGCTAAGGGCCCTCGGGCGGAACGACGGCGAGGGTAGCGAGCGCGCTCACCCCGCGTCCAGCGGCGCGTGCGCTCACTCCACGAAGCGGGCCCGTAGGGTGCGGGCCGTCTCGTCTAGGAGCTCGGAAGTGAAGACGGGGTCGTCGTGATCGAGGACGAAGGTCGCGGCATAGGGCACGCCCGCGGCCCGCAGGCGCGAAATCACGCCCGGCGCATCGGCGGCGCGGCCGGGGTACTCGCTCTGGGCGACAGAGAGGAAGCTCGCGTAGTGGCGCGCCTCGTCGGCCATGATGCGGCGCATCAACCGCCGGAAGGGGCCGCCGAGGTGGGCGTAGAGCGGGAGGTTCGCGCGGTAGGCGCGCACGGTCGCCAGCTCGTCGTAGGCGAGCAGGCACAGGATCGTGAATTCGTCGGTGAAGAAGGGCGTGAGGGGAGCGAAGTTGGGTTTGCGCTCGGCGAGGCGCTGGTCGAGGTCGCGCTCGCCCCCGAAGGCCGCGACCCAGACAGCCTTGGAGCAGGCGTGATGCCCCAGCTCGTCGCGCTCCCAGACCTCCGCGGCGCTCCGGAATGAGGCGCTGAACTCGATGTCCAGCCCGTCGAGCCATGCGCCGAGAAAGCGCGCGTCGTACTCCGAGGCGATGTCCTCCCAGATCGAGTAGCGCAGGGCCTCGACCTGCTCGGTGGACAACCCCGCGGCGTGTTCGGCTGCCGAAGTGGCGACCGAGGAGAGCCCGCGGCCGGCCCGGGCCGCAACGGCCTCTCCCGCTGCGATAGCGGCAGGGAGAGAGGGATGATGGGGGGGGTCGCAGGAGGAGAGAGACATGATCGGCGTCGGCTTCGGTGCGGAATCTACGCCCACGGGGCCATCTCTCAACCCCTCGTCGCGAGTGAGCGGGCCAAGGGAGTAGACTGCCCGGCCGCGGAGGCGACCTCCGCCCCGCGAGACCCACACCCCGGCCCCACAGAGCCCGATGATGCGCCTCCAGCCCGCAGCCCGACCCGGATCGCCCGCGCTCCTCTCCACGGCCCTCTGCCTCGCCTTCGCGGCGAGCTGCGGCGGCGGGAGCGAAGGCGGCGGCGAACAGGGCGCCACCGCGGGAGAGACCCCCAGCGGCGGCCTGCCCTCGGCCGCGGAGCTCGCGGGTGTCTACGACCTCGAGATCCCGATGGTCACCTACCGCTGGGATCCCGCCGCCGGCGATCCGAGCGTCTCCGCCGAACTGGGCGGCCCCGGCTTCAGCGGTGAGGGCTGGGAGACCAACATGACCTTCCCCGCCCTGGGCCAAGCGGACGTCCCCCAGGGCGGGTCGATGACCATCACCATGCGGGACTGGCCCGCGACCCTGCGTATGGCGGGCAAGGACTGGAACACCTATGTGACCTATCAGATCCGCGATCTGTGCTACGAGTCGCTGCTCACCATGCACCCCACCACCCTCGAGTTCATCCCCAACATGGCGACGCATTGGTGGATCTCCGAGGACCGCATGACCTACCGCTTCCGTATCAACCCCGAGGCGCGTTTCGCGGACGGCTCCGAGGTCACGACCGAGGACTTCGTCGCCTCCTACCGCCTGCGCATGGATCCGACGCTGCTCGACCCCTCCTCGATCATGACCTTCGAGAAGATGGAGGAGCCGGTGGCGATCTCGAAGTACATCCTCGAGGTTAGGTGCAACGAGAGCAACTGGCGCAACTTCATCTACATCGCCGGGAGCGCCCTGGCCGTGTTCCCCGCCGAGTCCATCGACATGACGGGGGCGGAGTACCTCGACGCCTACCAGTTCAGCTTGGTGTCGGGCAGCGGCCCCTACGTCCTGCCCGAGGAGGACATCGCGATGGGCCAGAGCGTCACAGTGCGACGCAACGAGAACTGGTGGGGACAGGACAACCCCGCCTGGGAGGGCCTCTACAACATCGGCACCTACAAGTTCATCGTCATCAAGGACGACGTCCTCGAGTTCGAGAAGTTCAAGAAGGGCGAGTTCGACTTCTTCGTGATCGGCAGGGCCCAGTGGTGGGCCGAGGAGCTACCGAAGCTCGAGGCTGTCCAGCGCGGGCTGATCGTGCGCTGCAAGATCTTCAACGACGCGCCCAAGGGCACCTCGGGAATGGCCATCAACACCAAGCGCCCGCCGCTGGACGACCTGCGGGTGCGCAAGGCTCTCGCGCACCTCTACGACCGCAAGCTCTTGATCTCGAAGTTCATGTTCCACGAGTACATCCCCCTCAAGAGCCACTGGCCGGGAGGGGAGTACGAGAATCCAGCCAACGAGCTCGTCGAGTACGACGAGCTGACTGCGGTAGCTCTCTTGGAGGAGGCCGGCTGGAGTGAGATCAACGAGAAGGGCATTCGGACCAAGGGCGGCCGGGAGCTGGCCTTCGACATGACCTACTCGTCGAAGGGCTTCGAGAAGTACCTGACGATCTTCCAAGAGGCCTGCCGCCGGGCGGGAATCAAGATCGAGCTGCAGCTCCAGACGCCCGCCTCGCGCTGGAAGTCGATGCGCCAGAAGGAATACGACCTGACCAGCACAGCCTGGGGCGCCATCACGATCCCCAACCCCGAGACTTCCTGGAAGGGGAGCCTCGCGGGCGAGGTCAACAACAACAACGTGACGAGCTTCGCGCACGAGCGTGTGGACGAGCTTTGCCGCGCCTACGACGAGGAGTACGACAGCTCCAAGCGCGCGGCCATCGTCCAGGAGATCGACCACATCGTGTTCAACGAGCACCCCTACGTCCTCGGCTGGTACAAGCCCGCCGAACGCGTGTGCTACTGGAACAAGTTCGGCATGCCCAGGTGGGGCGCCAACCGAACCTGGGACTACAAGTACATGCACTACTCCTGGTGGGTGGACCCCGAGAAGGAGCGCCTGCTCGAAGACGCGCGCAAGGACCCGACGATGACTCTCGAAGCGCCGCCGGTAGAGAACCACTTCTGGACCGCGAGGCGCTACGCGGAACAGGCCGGGAAGCTGTAGCGGACACGCGCCCGCCTCCACTGCGACGACTCCCATGTCCGCCTACTTCCTCCGGCGACTGCTGCTGCTGATCCCCACCTTCCTGGGGATCACGATGCTCGTCTTCACCGTCACGCGTTTCGTCCCCGGCGGGCCGATCGAGCAGATGGTGATGAAGATGCAGATGTCGAGCACGGGCGGGGAGGGCGGCTCGGGGAGCGGCGACATGGCCACCAGCGTCGAGCTGCCTTCCGCGGTCCTCGCCGAGCTGGAGAAGGCCTACCACTTCGACAAGCCGATCCATCAGGCCTACCTGCTCTGGCTGGCCGATCTGGTGACCCTGAACCTAGGCAAGTCCTACAAGTACAACATCCCGGTCCACGAGCTGATCTTCAGCCGCTTCCCGGTCAGCATCTACTTCGGCCTCATAGGCTTCACGCTGGCCTATTTGGTCTGCATTCCCCTCGGGGTCCTCAAGGCAATTCGCCACGGAGGGGTTTTCGACTTCGCCTCGAGCGCGACGGTCTTCATCGGCTACTCGATCCCAGGCTGGGCTTTGGGTGGGATCCTGCTCGTGCTCTTCGGCGGCGGGAGCTTCTGGGACCTCGTCCCCCTCGGCGACTTCCGCTCCGCGAATTGGGAGGAGCTCTCCACCTGGGGGAAGGTCACCGACCAGCTGCACCATACGCTGCTCCCCGTTCTGGCCTACGCCGTCGGCAGCTTCGCCACGCTGACGGTGCTGATGAAGAACTCCCTCATGGAGAACCTCGGCCAGGACTACGTGCGCACGGCCTTTGCCAAGGGCCTCCCAGAGCGCCGCGTAATCATGCTGCACGCCCTGCGGAACTCCCTGATCCCCATCTGCACCGGCCTCGGCCACGCCATCAGCCTGATCATGGCGGGCAGCTACCTGATCGAGAAGGTCTTCAACATCGACGGCATCGGCTACCTCGGCTACACGTCGATCATCGAGCGCGACTACGCGGTCGTGATGGGGATCCTCGTCATCAACACCTTCTTGATCCTGCTCGGGAACATCCTGAGCGACGTGCTCTACGTGCTCGTCGATCCGCGGATCCGTTTCTCCTGAGCCGCCGTGTTCCGCTCCAAGCACGAATCCACCGACGAGCACATCTCCGTGCTGCGGCGGCGCTGGCGGAAGTTCAGGACGATCAAGCGCGGCTGGTACAGCTTCCTGGCCCTGCTCGCTCTCTACGCGGCGAGCTTCCTCAACCCATTCCTGATCAACAACCGGGCGCTCATCGTCAAGTACGGCGGCGAGTTCTACTTCCCAGTCCTCGCCAAGCACTACGAGGCGAGCTCCTTCGGGCAGCGCCGCATCGGAGAGGCCGATTACCGCGAGCTGGCGAAGACCTTCTCGGGGGAGGACGGCGACAACTGGATCCTGATGCCGCCCTATCCCTACCACCCCAACGAGTCGCTGTTGACCGAGGCACACCTCGTCGGACCGCCCCCCCACGCGCCCAGCGACCACCACTGGCTCGGCACCGACGACCGCGACCGGGACGTCTTCGCGCGCCTGGCCTACGGCTTCAACACGTCCATCACCTTCGGCCTGTGCGTCGTCGCCTTCTCCTACGTCGTGGGGATGATCCTGGGCGCTTGCTTTGGGTACTTCGGGGGGCGCGTGGACATGTACGGCCAGCGCCTGGTGGAGATCTGGGCGGGAATGCCGTTCCTCTACACGGTCATCATCATCGCTTCGATAGTGAAGCCGAACGTCTTCACGTTGATCTGCATCCTCGGCGTCTTCCGCTGGATGTCGATCAGCTTCTACATGCGCGGCGAGTTCTACCGCGAGAAGGCCAAGGACTACACGGCCGCCGCCATCTCCCAGGGCGAGTCCAACGCCTCGATCATGTTCCGGCACATCCTGCCCAACTCCCTGACCCCCATCATCAGCTTCGCACCCTTCGCGCTGGTCGCCTCGATCGTAGCCCTCGTTTCCTTGGACTACCTCGGCTTCGGCGTACGCCCGCCCGCGCCCAGCTGGGGCGAGCTCGTCGGCCAGGGACTCGACAACATCACCGAGTGGCACCTCGTCCTGTTCCCGCTCGGGGCGCTCTTCGCAACGCTGATGATGGTGGTCTTCATCGGCGAGGCCGTCCGCGAAGCCTTCGACCCCAAGGTCTACTCCCGCCTGCGCTAGCCCGTGACCGACGTGACGAACAAGGCCGCGGCAGAAACCGTCCTCGAGGTCCGCGACCTCCACACTTGCTTCGACATCGAGGGCGAGTCGGCCTGGGCGGTCTCAGGCGTCTCCTTCGACGTCCACGCCGACGAGTTCCTGGGCATCGTGGGAGAGTCTGGCTCCGGGAAGTCGGTCACGGCCCTCTCGATCATGCGCCTGATCCCCGACCCGCCCGGCAAGATCGCCCGCGGGGAGATCCACTTCGGCGGGCGGGACCTGCTGAGCCTCGACTACAGGGAGATGCACAAGGTCCGCGGGCGTGAGATCGCGATGATCTTCCAGGAGCCCATGACCTCCCTCAACCCGGTCTTCACGATCGGAATGCAGGTCGCCGAGACGCTGCGGCACCACGAGGAGATCTCGGCGGCCGAGGCTCGGGCGCGGGCCGTCGAGGTCCTCACGCAGGTGGGGATTCCCGACGCCGCCAAGCGTCTCGACGACTACCCGCACCAGTTCTCCGGCGGCATGCGCCAGCGGGTGATGATCGCGATGGCGCTCATCTGTCGCCCGCGGATCCTGATCGCCGATGAGCCCACCACCGCCCTCGATGTGACGATCCAGGCTCAGATCCTGGACCTGATGAAGGAGCTCCTCGCCTCGCGCCGGGGCTCCTCGGTGATCCTGATCACCCACGATCTCGCGGTCGTCGCCGAGACCTGCCAGCGGGTGATCGTGATGTACGGCGGCAAGACCCAGGAGATCGCCGACATCGAGGACCTCTTCGACGACCCCCGCCACCCCTACACGCGCGGCCTGCTCGACTCCATCCCGACCGAGCAGAACAAGGGCAAGCCCCTGCACGCGATCCCCGGCAACGTCCCGGGCATCCTGAGCTTCCCCGCGGGCTGCAAGTACTGCACGCGCTGCCCCGAGGTGATCGAGCGCTGCAAGATCGACGGGCCGCCGCTGGTGGAGGTCGCGCCCGGCCACCACGTCCGCTGTCACCTCGTGGAGGACCAAGGCGCGGAGGGGAGCCCGTGAGCGCCGACACCCGGCCCCTGATCTCCGTCCGCGACCTCAAGGTCCACTTCCCCGTCTACGGCGGCATTCTGCGCCACCAGGTGGGAGCCGTGAAGGCCGTCGATGGCGTCAGCTTCGACCTCGCACCAGGGAAGGTCCTCGGCTTGGTCGGTGAGTCGGGATCGGGCAAGACCACCGTCGGCCGCGCCATCGCGAACCTCCTGCGGGCCACCTCTCCGGACGTACACCTCGAGGGGACGATCTCCCTCGACACGCCTTCGGGAGTGGTGGACGTCAACGGACTCTCGCGCAAGGCGATGATGCCGCACCGCAGCGCCGTGCAGATGATCTTCCAAGACCCCTACTCGTCCCTGAATCCGCGCATGACCGTGCAGGGTCTGATCCAGCGGCCGCTGGACCTGCACACCGATCTCACCGACGCAGAGAAGCTCGACCGCGTCCGCGCCCTGCTCGGCCGCGTCGGCCTACAGCCTGAGTACGCCAACCGCTACCCGCACGAATTCTCCGGCGGCCAGCGCCAGCGCATCGGCATCGCCCGTGCGCTCGCCACACAGCCCTCGCTGATCATCGCCGACGAGCCGGTCAGCGCCCTTGACGTCTCCGTGCAGGCGCAGGTCATCAACCTGATGCTAGAGCTCAAGGAGGAGTTCTCCCTGGCCTACCTCTTCGTGGCCCACGACCTCTCGGTCGTCTACCACATCTCCGACCGCATCGCGGTGATGTACCTAGGCAACATCGTCGAGCTCGGCGACGCGGACCAGGTCTACAGGAACGCGCGCCACCCCTACTCCCGAGCCCTGCTCTCCGCCGTGCCCGTCGCCGACCCGCGCCACGACACCTCGGGCCGCATCCAGCTCGAGGGTGACATCCCCACGCCCATGGCCAAGCCGTCGGGGTGTGGCTTCCGCACGCGCTGTCCCATCGCCCGAGAAGAGTGCTCGCTCGACATCCCGATCCTGACGGACTGTGGCGAGGGACACCTCGTCGCCTGTCCGTTTCATGATGAGGCCTTTGGCGTGGGCGCCACCCCCGCGCGGGAAGGGAATCAGCGAGACTCATGAGGTTCCTCTGCCTGCCCCTGTTGTTGCTGGCTTCCTGCTGGGTCGAGGACGAGCAGCGGGCGGCCCGTTCTGGAGTCGTCCACGCCGCGGCCCAGGCCGCTGTGGCGCCTTCCGAGTGGGGCCTCGACGAGCTCGTAAGTCCCGCGCCTGCGCCTGGAGCGCGCTTCGGCCACGCCGCGGTCGCCCTCGACTTCAACGGCGACGGCGAGCAGGACATCGCGGTCGCGGCTCCGGGGGAGCCGGCGGTCTACCTGTTCTACGGGCCCGGCCTGACCTGGTGGCGCCGCTTTGCCCCGCCTGAAGGGCGGTCGGGCGACTTCGGCCACGACCTCGCCGTGGGGGAGCTCGACGGCGCGCCGGGCGACGACCTCGTCATCGCAGCGCCCAAGACCGAACGCGCGGGCGACGCGGCGGCCGGGGCGGTGTACGTGCTGACGCACGGCCGCGATCTCCCGACTCCCCTCCGCGTGCGCGCCGAGGCCGGAGCGCTCCTCGGCACGAGCGTCGCGTTGGGTGATTTCAACGGGGACGGAGCGCCCGAGGTCGCCTGCGGTGCTCCCAAGCAGCGAATCGAAGGCCAGCAGAGCGGAGCCGTGTTTTTCCTCTGTCCCTCCAAGGGCACCGAGTGGGTCGTCGCCAACCCGATCGGGGCCTGGAAGCACGGCAACTTCGGCCACGACCTCGCGGTCGCCGACACGAACGCCGACGGCAAGCCGGACCTGCTCGTCTCGGCCCTCGGCAACCCCTCGGCCTCCGGGGTCTCGGGTGCCGGGCAGGTGTTTGTTCTGCGCAACCCGATCCCCGGCGGCGAGGTGATCGCCGTCGAAGATCCAGGAGCCACCGAGGGCGATGGCGCTCGCTTCGGCATGTCGATCTTCGCCCGGGACGTGAACGGCGACGGCAACGCGGACCTGCTCGTCGGTGCACCGCGCAAGAACGGCGGCGGAGTCGAGGACGCTGGACAGGGGTTCCTCTTCTTCGGGCCCGCGTTCACCGCCGAGGGCCATCGTGCCTTCCTGCGGCCCGCGGCCAAGGCTCACGACGTGCTCGGTTTTCGCGCCCTCGCCGCCGATGTCGTGGGGGACACGACGATCGATGTGCTCTTCTGCTCTCTCGCGAGACACCAGGACATGGCCATCGTCGCTTGGGACGGATCGGCGCTCGATGCGCCGCCGCGCATCTGGGCACCGCCCTCCGACGCGGGACACCACTTCGTCCAGGGCCTCGCCCACGGCCCGCGCCTGAACGGCGCCGAGAACCTCCTCGTCGGAGACCCGAGCTTCGCCCGCTCCGGACAGCGCGAGTCGGGGCGGGTCCTGATCCGGCGCCTCGATGCGATACCTTGAGATGAGGGGCGGGAGAAGGAGCGCTCAGCCCTAACGACGAACCTCGTGGGCGCTCCTCAGCCTGCTCTCCCTGGCCCCCTACGAGCGGCGCGATGTGGGTTCCTTCGACGCACCCGTCTCCTTCGGCGGCGTGACTTTCGAAGCGGACAGTGCCCTGCGCCCCGCCTACCGCCTATCGGAGCTCTCCCTGCGGTGGCGCAGGCGCATGCTGCGGCGCGGTCCGTGGTCACTCATCCTCGGCGCCGGGGTCATGCTCGAGGAGTACGAGCTCTCACTCGAGAGCGACGCGGTCGAGACCGAGGTCGAAGACACGACTGTACTCCCCTCGGCCCACCTCGCACTCCACTGGGGTTCCCTGCCCCGCCTGCGCTGCGCGCTCGAGGCGGACATGGGAGTGATGGAGGGCGATGTGGCCTGGGACCTTGCGGCCTTCGTCGGCTGGCGCCTCAGCCCGCGCTGGGACCTCGGCCTGGGCTTCCGGGTGCTGCACCGGGACGTCGAGACCAACGCCCTCTACAACGACCTGAACCTCGAAATGGCGATCCTAGCGCTCGGCTACTCCTGGTAGTCGCCGTCCCCTGCCTGCCGCCTGCGCGCGCTCCTTCCCATCGAATCTGGATGCCCCGCTCCCGGCGCCGGAAGGGCGTGGCAGGGCGCTTTCCAATGAGCTGCTAGACCGGCAACAAGCCGGCCAGCTCCTGGAGGGTCCTCCAGGTGGCGAGGCTGCGGTCGCGGGCTAGCTGGATCTCCTCGGTCGGAGCTCCGTCCGCCGCGAACTGCTTGGCGAAGCGGCCCTCGGAGCGCGCGAAGGTCAGGAAGTCGATCTGGTTTCCTTCCTTGTCCGAGTGCCAGTCGGCCTTGATAGAGGGATTGCCCTTCAGGTCCAAGCGCTCGCTGATTCGGTCCCCACGCGAGGGATCGAAGGAGAGCAAAGGGAAGGCACGTGACTCGACGGCCAGCTTGGCCTGCTGAGCCGCGCACTCATCACCGACGCCGTGCTCGGGCTGGCAGGTCGTGTAGGTGACCACGAGCGCGGGGCCGTCGAAGCTCTGGGCCTCGGCGATCACCCGGTAGAAGTGGTTGGTGTGAGCGGCGGTGGTCTGGGCGACGTAGGTGTCGGGGTGCATCATCGCGATCATGGCGATTTCCTTGCGCGCCTCCGCCTTGCCCTTCTGCACCTTTCCGTGAGGCGACATCTTCGCCGCCTGGCCGGTGAAGGACGCGGTTGAAGCTTGCCCTCCCGTGTTCGAGTAGACCTGCGTGTCGAGCACCAAGACCTTGATGTTCAGCCCGCTCGCGAGCATCCGAGACAACGAACCGAAACCGATGTCGAACAGGGCTCCGTCGCCGCCGATCACCCACAGCGCCTTGTCCCCCCAGCCTCGCTGGTCCCAGCGCTTGCGGACGCCCATCGCCATCGCCGGGGCGTTCTCGAACAGCGAATTCGTCCACGGCACCATGAACGGGTTGTAGGGGTAGGTCGAGGAGTAGACCGTATTGCATCCCGTGGCCGCCACGAGGCCGATGTTCTCGCGCCCCACGGTCCAGCCGAGCTGCGCCATCAGCATCCGCAGGGCGCTAGCCTCGCCGCAGCCCGCGCAGGACCCCGCGCCGCCGACGTAGAGCAGGCTGCGCTCACAAGCCAACATCCGGTCGGCGGCGACCTTCTCGCGGATGAACTCCTCGGGCGTGTCGGGCAGGCGCTGGAAGTGCTCCATCGCCGACCGCGCCTCGCTCATCGTGGGCTTGCTCTTGGGGGCCATCGAGAGGGCGTCGTGGTCTCCGCACACCTCGACGCACTCCGCGCAGCCCTTGCACTTGGTCGGATCGATGAAGATGCCGAACAGGCCGGGAGTCTGGCCCTGCTTCTCGCGCGTGCCGTGAAACTTGCGCGTGACGGCCCAGTGCCCGCGCAGATCCTCGGTGGAGTCGGCCGCCTCGAGGTCCTCGTTCACGACCTCCTGGGGCGCCACCTTGCCCAGAATCGCCGTGTCCGGACACTGCGTGACGCACTCCATGCAAGCGACGCAGTTGGAGGCATCGAAGAGAGGGATCTCCGAGCCGACGTAGCTGAAGTCCCGCAGTGCTCCCGTGCCGGGAGGGATCAGCGAACGCGCCAAGCCGATGTCGGCCGGCAGCCCCTCGCTCGCCTCGCCCGTGCGGTAGGCCTCGGTGACGCGACCAAACTCCTCGACGTAGCCGTCAAGGTCCAGATCGAGCATCGTTCGCCCTACATCGGGCTGGGTCTCCAGGGAAAACCCCCAGTCCGTGCTCTGCTCAGACCGGAAAGCCCGGGCGACGCGCGCCAGGTCGGCCAGGGCCTGATGTGTGCTCTCGTGGTCACTCATGGCTGCTCGCCTACTTGATCCACTGGGCGTAGAGCGGCTCGGCCGCCGTCAGGTCTTCGGTCGAGAGCGTGCCGATCGGGTGGTTGGATTTGTTCCCGGCGGTCACGATCAACCGCGTCACACGACGCTCGACGAGCCGGTCAACGGCGGCGGAGAGTTCCTCGGCCGGGAAGGTCGTCAAGACCTCATGGGTCATCAAGTGCTCCACGCGCAAGTCTGGAAGGTCCGGATCGAGCCGCTGCTCGAGGGTGTGCGCCCGGGCGAGGTCGGTCATGGACAGAACGCCCTGCATCTGACCTTCGTCATCGGTAATCAGGACACAAGAGGACTTCTCGGCGATCATGATCCTGCGGACCTCGGGGAGCGTGGTTCCCAACGCACAGGTCGTCACGCCGCTCGTCATCAACTCTCCGACGGTGAACCCATCCACCGCCTCGGCGCGACGCTCTGCCGACGCGCTCATCACGTCCTTGGGGACTTCGAGGACCTCCGCCATCCCGCGCCGGACACAGACGAGGTTGTCTTGCACGACCTGCTCGCCTGCCTTGCCGAAGAAGGTCCGCAGACTCCTCTCAACGCTCTCCATCAGGTCGTCGCGGGTGATGTCGCGCTCCTCAGCGAACGGATTCGCCGCGAGGAAGACCCCCAGGAGGACGATCCCTTGCATGCGCACTTGGAGATCCGGGCGGCTGGACACGCCCGCCGCGATGCTCGCCGCATCCAGGTACAAGAGGCGCAGGCCGCCCTCGCGAATGGCTCGCCTGGCGTATCCGGGCACCAGACCCCACACGGCGGCGGGCTCCTTCTCCGTCGTCTGAACGAAGACGGTCCCGCCGCGAGAGATCCCCTCTAGCGGGTTGCCGAGGTTCAGGGCATTCAGTGAGTTCAGGGGCACGAACTCCACATGGCGCAGCTCGCTGTGGGTTCGGATCGCGCTTGGGGCCGCGGTCAGGAAGTAGCGCGTCGGCAGGCCCTTTTTCTCCGATCCGTAGAGCGGGTAGGCCTGGACGTAGAGGTCGAACACGTCCGCGGCGATCGTGGCGATCACCTTGTTGGTCGTGACCGAGCCGAATCCTCCCACCGAGTATCCGCGCATGCTGAACGCTCCGGGCGGCCGGACGTCGGGATCGACGGCATCGGGCAACGAGAGCTCGTGGTCGATGCCGAGGACGAAGGTCCGCGGCCCACGCTCGTAGAGAGCCTTGAGCACCGAGAGGAAGTGGCCCGGACGAATGTCCCGCGAGCCCAGGCCGGCAACGCCCGCGTGCAGGATCGGAATGCGGCTCACACTCGGTACACCAGGCATGTCCGTGATCGCATCCGCGAAGGCGGCCTTGATCTCGCCGATGAGCGGATTGGACTGAGCGAGCGGGTTGTCCATTCGCTCGATCACCGCCGCCGCGCGCACATCCCGCAGAGCCTCCACGATCTCGGCCGTCGGGAAGGGGCGGAAGCAGACGACCTCGACGACGCCCACGCGCAGGTCGCCGCGGGCACGCAACCAGTCCACCGTTGCGCGCGCGGTCTCGATCATCGATCCCATGGCCACGATCGCAACCTCGGCGCCCTCCATGCAGTAGGTTGTGACCGGGTCGAGGCGGCGGCCAGTTGCCTGTGCGTAGGTGTTCATCGCCTCCTTCAGATGCATGGAGGTGCGGTCGGTGAAGTGTCGCTGGGCAACCTTCCCCTTCATGTAGGCGTCCTGATTCTGAACGACGCCCGACATCACCGGCCGCGCTGGATCCATCAGGCAAGGAACGCGCTCTGCCGGGTCGCCGACGAACTCGCGCATGAACTCCGGTTCGGGCAGGCGAGTGGTCTCGAGGGTGTGGGTCGTCAGAAACCCGTCCTGACACACCATGAAGGGTGTGTGGCTGTTCTCCGCGGCTCGGCGGGCGATCAGGGCAAGGTCGGCGGCGCACTGCGCATTGCGCGCGAAGACCATCCCCCAACCGGTATCGGCCACGGCCATCACGTCATCGTGCCCCGCATGGACATTGAGGGAGTGACTCGTCAGGGCGCGCGCTCCGATGTGGAACACCGCCGGCAAGCGCTTGCCGCTGATCGTGTAGAGCACCTCCTTCATCAGGACGAGGCCCTGGCCAGAGGTGAAGTTCGTCACCCGCCCGCCCGCGGCGGCGAAGCCCTCCGCCGCGCTGGCCGAGGAGTGCTCGGATTCAGGCTCGAGGAACGCGATCGCCTCGCCCCACAGGTTGCGATGGCCATTGGCCGCGGCGGCCGCGAAATCGACCCCCATGTTCGTGGTCGGCG
Source organism: Planctomycetota bacterium (assembly GCA_002686265.1). Taxonomy (GTDB): domain Bacteria; phylum Planctomycetota; class UBA1135; order UBA1135. Next base: position 309,961 of record NZBA01000035.1, on the reverse strand, counting down.
TGATCGGGTAGGCGCAGGCACCCTCGGAGATGTGGGTTTCGACCCAGACGACGGCTCCCGACCCGTCCGTTGTCGTGCGCGTTCCCGGATACGGGGCCGCTGTCGCCTCGCAATCGGGCTCTTGGATGCTGGTCGTATGTTTTGCCATGGTCCTCCTACTGCCAGCAGGGTACCCGCAACGGCAGCGAATCGGCGCACGAGATCAGTAAGGGAGGGCGCGCATCGCGCATCCAACGCCCGATCGACCGCCGCTCCTCGGCAACTGCTCACCGACCTGGGCACTTCTAGCGCTCTCCTGGGTACCCTTTGAGGTATGAAGCTCTCCAGCGCCGTTCTACTGTCCGCCGCTGTCGCCGCCGCCTGCGCCGCCCCGATTGAAAAGGACTTCAGCCTCCCCTTGCCGCCCGGCTCCGCCGCGCTGATCGAGGTCACAGACCACGGAGAATGGCCCGATCTCTCCGAGGCCTGGTTCCGTCCCGACGAAGTCGCCCAAGCCCTCGGAAGGTCCCTCGCCTGGATGGACTCGGACCATGCCCGGCAGTTCTTCCCCATTGAGAGGGTCTCACACGCGCGCGCCCTCGCCAGCCTGGTGGTCTTCGGCGAGCTGCTCGAAACGAGCGCGAGCCCCGAGGGGTTCGTACGAGCCTTGCGCGAACGCTTCAGCCTGTACAAGAGCGCCGGCTGGAACGGCAGCGGCGGCGGCGTGCTGTTCACCGCCTACTGCACGCCGATCCTGGAGGGAAGCCGCGCGCGCACCGAGCGCTTTACCCACGCACTCTACGGTCTGCCCCCTGACTTGGAGAAAGGCGAAGGCGGTGCGATCCTCGGCCGTCGTGGCACCGATGGGAAGCTCGCGGCGTATCCCACGCGCCGCCAGATCGAAGCCGGCGCGCTGTTGGAGGGCCAAGGCCTCGAGCTCATCTGGCTCGCCGACCCTCTCGACGCCTTCATCGCCCACGTCAACGGCTCCGCCTTCGTGCGCCTTCCAGACGGGGCGTTGGCTCGCTTCGGTTACGCCGGGAACAACGGCCGCGAGTACACGTCCCTCGCGCGTTCTCTGGTGGATGCCGGCCTGCTCGAGGGTGATGACTCGAACCTGTCCGCTATCCGGCGCTGGGCGCGCGAGTTCCCCTCCGAACTCCTCGCTTTTCTGCACCGCAATGATCGCTACGTCTTCTTCGCTCCGATCGACGGCACACCCCGGGGAAGCCTGAACGTCTCTGTCACGCCCGAGCGCACCCTCGCCACGGACAAGAGCCTCTTCCCGCGCGGTTCGCTGGTCTTCGTCGAGACCCACCTCACCGGAGCCCGCTACACCGACGGCAAGGAGTTCCACCAGTTCATGCTCGACCAGGACACCGGCGGCGCGATCCGCACGGCCGGGCGAGCGGACATCTACCTTGGCGTCGGCGGCGCCGCCGAGGAGCTGGCCGGCTCCACGCGCGTCGAGGGACAGCTCTACTACCTCTTCCTCAAGCCCTAGCCAGGAGAAGGGCCGTAGCGAGAGGAAGCCATCTTCGTCGCTGCGAGGAGGGCGAGGCCAGAGTGCGGCGTTCTCCAACGGGCTGCTAGCGCACTCCCTGCGGATCGGTCCTGGCCGCCGCAAGGCGACCCGGACCATGGTGCTCGGCGGCTGATCAGGCGATCTTGGAGCGCACCAAGGGCTCGAGGCCACCGGCCAGGATCAGGTCCTGGGCAGCCGGGCCGAGAGGTTGGATCGGGTAGCGCGCGCCGTCGAACGAGATCGTCGAGCCCGCGAAGTCGATCGCCACCTCGAGCTCGGTCCGTCGCGTCGGCACGGCGTCGGGGAAACTCCGCCGCAGCTTCTCCACCAACTCCGGGCAGTCGATGCACAGGAAACCATTGTTGAAGGCGTTGCGCTTGTAGGTCTCGCTGAAGGACGCGGCGATCACGCACTGAATCCCGAAGAACGCGAGGCAGGTGACCGCCTGCTCGCGCGAAGAGCCGGTCCCGAAGTTGTAGCCGCCCACGATCACATCGCCTGAGCGGGCGATCGAGAGGAACTGCGGGTCGTAGTTCTCCATCGAGTGCGACGCCATCTCCTGCGGCGAGAGCCCGTCCTGGTAGGTCCAGTCCTTCCCGTAGATGCCGTCGGTGTTGAGGTTGTCCGCATCGAGGAAGAGCGCCTCTGCGGCGAGCGAGCCGGCGAAGCCCTCGAGCAACTCGACGCGGTCGGGTTCGGCCCCGTCCTTGTCGTGGAGCGTGAGGGCACCGGGGAGGTCGGCCGTGCTGTCTTCGAGCGCGCCGGCGATGTACCCGGCGACGGCGCTCTGCGCCACGACCGCCGGGCTGGCGAGGTAGCAGCGTGCCGAGCGCGCCCCCATGCGTCCCGTGAAGTTGCGGTTGGTCGCGCTGATGCCCACCTCGTCCTCACCCAGCAGGCCCTCTCCGAGGCCGATGCACGGCCCGCAGCCGGGGGGAAGAAAGCGCGCGCCCGCCCGCTCGAGGATCTCCCAATCCCCTCGGCGACGAACCTCCTGCTCTACCTCCGAGGAGGCGGCGGCCACGTACAGCTCGACCCCCTCGGCCACGCGCGCGCCATCCAGGATGCGCGCCGCCGCGGAGAGGTCGTCCGCTCGCCCGTTCACGCACGAGAGGATGTAGGCCTTGTGCACGCCGATCCGCTCGCGCTCCACCTGATCGAGGGACCGCATCCGCTTGACGTGATCCGGCCCCGAGACTCCCCGGCGGACCTCCGAGAGGTCCAGGGTGATGGTCTGGCGGTAGCCGGCGTCCGCGTCGGCGATCGGCGGCGCGGCGCGCAGGGCAGCCAGGCGCTCGGCGGTCAAGTCCCCGCGGTTACGGCCTTCGCCCTCGAGCGCCTCTAGGCGCACCTCAAGCCACGCGAGGGTCGTCTCGTCGCAGGCGAACACGCCTGCGAGGGCGCCCCACTCCGTGGTCATGTTGGCGATCGCGAGGCGCTCGTCCACGGCCAGGGTTGCGACGCCTGGGCCCACGAATTCCAGGCCGTGGTTCAAGACCTCGTCTGAGTTGAAACGACCGCAGAGGGTGATGATCACATCCTTCCCGCTGACGCCATCCGACAGCGATCCTTCGAGAAGGACGCGCGTGATCGGCGGGACTTGGTACCAGGTCTCCCCCACCGCCCAGAGGGCCGCGGCGTCGGTGCGGACGACTGGCGTCCCCAGAGCACCGAGCCCTCCGTAGAGGTTGGAGTGGCTGTCGGAAGCGACGACCATCGTCCCCGGCAGCACGAAACCCTCTTCACACATCACCTGGTGGCCGATCCCACGGCCCGCTCCGAAGAACTCGATTCCCTGCTCGCGGGCGAAGGCCTCGATTCTCTCGTACTTCGCCAGGTTCACTTGCGAACGGTTCTGGACGTCGTGATCGAGAGTGAACACCGGCTGGCGGTCGTCGAACACCCTCGCGGCGCCGATGCCCTCGAACTTGGGGATCACCGCCCCGGTGTTGTCGTGGGTCATCACATGCGCCGGGCGGACTCTCAAGAAGTCGCCGGAGTGCACGGGCGCACCGGCGGGGAGGTCGAGGGCGTGGGTCTGCGCGATCTTCTCGATCAGGTTCTGAGGCATGGTTGATGGCGGCTAGCGGCGTGCGTTTCTGGCCGGTCCGGGGGCGGTAGGGTAGTTTACCGCCCCATGAGCGAGTATGAAGTCGAGCGCTACGAGGTGAAAGCCGTCGAGGGAGACGACCAGGTCGAGGTCATGATCCTCGCCTCCGACGGGAACAAGTGGGAGTACGGCATTCCGTTCAGTCGCACCACCGGCCGCTACACCTTCGAGGAGATCGACGTGTTGGCGATGGACTTCGGGGAGGAGTTCACCGAGGAGCTCACCGCCAAGCTCGACGCGCTAGTCGCCTCCCTCTCCGAGCAGTAGTCGGATCGCGGCCGAGAGCTCAGGAGCCGCCCGCCGGAGAAGCGTCGAGCAGCTCGATCAAGTGCGTGCGCCGGGCGGGGTCGAGCTCGACCTCGAGGGCCCTGCGGACCATGTCCGAGGCCGCCTCGCTGTCGCCCATGCGCGCGTGCAAGGAGGCCAGGTCCGCCAGGGCCTCGGCGTTGGACGGGTCGGTCTCCACCGCGCGCCGGTAGTGATTCACCGCGGCCTCGAAGCTCCCCGCGAGCACGCTCGCCCGGCCGAGCAGGATGTGCGCCCAAGTGCGCTGGGGCTCACGCGTGACGACCTCCGCCGCCCATCCGTGCGCCAGCTCTGCCGCGTCCGCTCGCACGTCACGTACGGAGTCCTTCAGACCCAGGGTCGCCGCCGCCAGGAGTGTGTCCGCGTCGAATTCCTCCGCCAGTTCCGCGGCCCCCTCGTAGGCCTCGAAGGCCAAGGCGTCCTCTCCGCCCGCCGCCCGCGCGCGGCCGAGCAAGGAAAGAGCCTCGACGCTACCTCCCGAGAGATCGACCGCCCTTTGGAGAGGTTCGAGGGCGGCGACCTCGTAGCCCAACTGCAGGCGCAAGCGCCCCAGAGCGATGAGGCTGTAGATGCGGCCGGGGTCGGCAGCAACTGCCCGTGAGTGACTGAGCTCCGCCGCGCGCCGGTAGCCGTTGGCTTCCAGTACGCGCCCGTGCAGCTCGAGCAGATCGGGGTCGCGCGGCGATGCCGCCAAGCCCAGCTCGATCATCGCGCAGGCGCTGTCGGCGTCTCCGGCGAAGAAGAGCGCCCGAGCGCACTCGCGGCAGGCAAGCTCGTTGCGCCCGCCGTCGTCGAAGTAGATCCCGTGCCACAGCGCCGCGGCCCGAACCCACTCGCCGCACCGGCTGGCCTCCTCGGCCGCGGCGACCTCCGCCTCCCGGCGCTCGTCGGGGGCGGCGCAGGCGCCCACGCCCCCGCCCGCTGCCAAGGCGGCGGCCAAACACAGCGAGCGGGTGATCGCCCCGAGGCCGTTGCCGTGCGCGCCCGCTTTGTGGGAGACTGCCATCACTCCCATTCTGGGCTCCTGGCCATGACCCTCAAGATCGTTTCCCGAGACAAAGAGCGCGCACGCCGCGCCGCCGCCCACGAGAATCCGCGATGAGCGGCGTCGAGGGTGTCGAGGAGCGCCTTACGCGGCTCGGGCGTTCCTTCCGCGACCTGACGGACGAGGTGCAGCAACGCTTCATCGGTCAGCGCGAAGTGGTGGAACAGCTCGGGTTTTGCGTGCTCGCGGGCGGCCACGCGCTACTCGAGGGCGCCCCCGGCCTGGGCAAGACAACGCTGGTCCAGCCCCTCGCCCTCGCGCTCGGCATGGGCTATCGACGCATCCAGTTCACGCCCGACTTGATGCCGCCCGACATCACCGGGACGCGCATCCTCGAGGAGGAGCCGGGCGGAACGCGGCGGTTCAGCTTCGAGCGCGGGCCGGTGTTCGCCAACGTCGTCCTGGCCGACGAGATCAATCGTGCGACCCCGCGCACCCAGTCCGCTCTGCTGGAGGCCATGCAGGAACGGCAGGTGACGGTCTTCGGCGAGACCATCGCCCTCGACGAGCCGTTCTTCGTGATCGCGACGCAGAACCCGATCGAGATGGAGGGGACCTACCCCCTACCGGAAGCGCAGCTCGACCGCTTCACGCTCAAGATCGACATCGCTCACCCCGACCTCGAGGGCCTCGTCGCGATCCTCGGTGCGTCCACCGGGCCGCCGGCCTCACGGGCGCAGGCGGTTCTGACCGCGGGCGAGCTGCTCGAGATGCAACGCCTGGTGTGTGAGCTCCCCGCCGCCGCCGAGGTGGTCGAGTTCGCCGCGCGCCTGGTCGCACTCACCCACCCCACTCACCCGCAGGCGCCCGCAGGCGTGCGACGTCTCGTCCGACACGGAGTGAGCCCGCGGGGCGGGCAGGCGCTCTTGATGGCGGGCAAGGCCCGGGCGGCGGTCGCCGGCCGACTGCACGTGACGCCTGATGACATCGAGGCCCTCGCCACACCGGCGCTGCGCCATCGCATCATCCTCGGCTACGAGGGCGAGGCCTCGGGCGTCAACCCCGACACCCTGGTGGCCGAGGCGATTGCCGCGGCCTCCAAGGGCTGAGCCCCCCTCGGCGGACTCGCCGGCAACCCGCCCCGACCCGCGTCCCCGCCCAGGGGCTATCATCTCCCCCGCCCCACGCGCCGCCTCTCCGGAGCCTCATGGACGCCAAGATCCACCTCGCACAACTCGAGCCGACCCTCGGTAACCTCGACGCCAACCTCGAGCTTCACCTCGACGCCGTGGACGGTGCGTGCGGGGAGGGAGCGGACATTGTCCTGTTCCCCGAGCTCTCCCTCAGCGGCTACTTCCTGAAGGACCAGACGGCCGAGGTCGCCCTCTCTCTCGACGCCGCGCCCCTTGCCCGGCTGCGCGAGCGCTCGCGCGAGGTCTCGATCGGAGTGGGTTTCGTGGAGCGCGAGCGCGACGGGAGGCGCTTCAACTCCTATGCCTTCCTAGAGGACGGCGAGACGCTCCATGTACACCGCAAGGTGCATCTGGTCACCTACGGGATGTTCGAGGAGAGCCGCGATCTCGGCCCCGGGGAGCGCTTTGGTGTGATCGAGAGCCGCCACGGCCGCCTGGGCGTCTTGATCTGTGAGGACGCCTGGCACCTCACCGGCGGCTGGCTGTACTTCCTCGACGGCGTGGACGCACTCGTCGTGCCCAGCTGCTCTCCCGCGCGCGGCGTATCCAGCGACGGCGAGGGGCTCGGCTCCTCGCGCAAGTGGTCTGCGCTGCTCGGCGCCCAGGCGATCCTGTTCCAGTCGTGGGTCCTCTACGTGAACCGCGTTGGCTGCGAGGACGGGGTCACCTTCGCCGGCGAGTCGCGCGTGATCGACGCGTTCGGCGATGAGGTCGCGCGCCTCGAGGGACTCGACCGCGGCTCCCTGTCGGTGACCCTCGACTCGCGCGCCACCGAGCGGGCGCGGCTGAAGACTCCCCTGCGTCGCGACGAAAAGGCCTGGATCGTGCGCCGCGAGCTGGAGCGCCTGGAAGAAGCTCACCGGTGAACGGCGCCGGCCTCGACATCCAGGTCGAGCTGGTCGAGGCCTTGCTGCTTCGCTTCCTGCGCCGCGAGGCGGGCAAGTTCGGCTTCTCGCGGGCGATCGTCGGCCTCTCGGGCGGGGTCGACTCCGCCGTCACCGCGGCCCTCGCGGCGCGCGCCTTCGGCCCGCGGGAGGTGCTGGCGGTCAACATGCCCTACCGCACTTCCGACCCCTCCAGCGCGGTCGATGCGGCGGCTGTCGCCGGGGCGCTGGGGGTCAACGCCCGCACCGTGGACATCAGCGCCATGGCCGACGGGTACTTCTCCGAGCACGAGATCGAAGATCGCGGCCGGCGCGGGAACGTCATGGCTCGCTGTCGCATGATCGTGCTCTACGACCTCTCGGCCGAGTGGGGTGGACTGGTGATCGGCACGAGCAACAAGACCGAACTCCTGCTCGGCTACTCGACCCAGTTCGGCGACAGCGCCAGCGCCCTCAACCCCCTTGGAGATCTCTACAAGCACCAGATCTACCAGCTCGCGCGCCACCTCGAGCTGCCGGACGAGGTGATCGACAAGGCCCCTTCCGCCGACCTCTTCGAGGGCCAAACGGACGAGGCGGAGCTCGGTTTCACCTACGAGGAGGCGGACCGTCTCCTCTTCTTGTTGGTGGACGAGCGTCACGACGCCCTGGAGCTCGCAGAGCGTGGCTTCGACCCCAAGCTCGTCGAGGGCGTCGTGCACCGGATCATCGGCAGCCAGTACAAGCGCCTCCCGCCGGTGGTGGCGAAGATCAGCGACCGCACGGTCAACCAGGACTTCCGCTACCTCCGCAGCTGGGGGCACTAGCAGCCCGCTTGGCTCGCCAGTCCTCAACCAGAAGCGCCCAGCGCCCGTGGTCGCGCCAGGTGCCGTCGATCTCGAGGTAGCGCGGCGAGAACCCTTCGCACCGGAAGCCCGCGCGCCGCACGAGGGCGAGCGAAGCCTCGTTCTCGGGGCGGATGTTGGCCTCGACGCGGTGCAGGCCGAGGCCCTCGAAGGCGTGGTGCAGGGCGAGGACGAGCCCGGCGCTCATGTAGCCCCGCCGCGCGAAGGGCGCGCCGATCCAGTAGCCCAGGGCCGCGCTCTCAAAGGGCCCGCGTGCGATCTCGTTGAGGTTGATCCCGCCCACGATCGCCCCCCCGGCCGCTTCACACAGCAACAAGCGCTCGCGGCGCTCGCACCGGCTACCCTCGAGGTAGGCTGCGAAAGCCGGACTGCCGAGGGGATCGACGCCGCGGGCGGGCCGCGGCTCCCAAGGGCGCAGGAAGTTCGCGCTCGCACGGCGCAGGGCGACGAACTCGTCGCGGTCGGCAGGAATCGGCCGCCGCAGGAGCACGGAGTCACCGCGGACCAGGGGCTCGGTCTGCCCGCTCACCCCGCCAGTGTAGCGAGCGCCGGGTCAACGGCGACCCCCGCGGCCATGGGCGATCCTCTAGTCCAGCTCCCCGAGCCGGTGGGCGAGCTCATCGATGTTGCACGCCTCGACCTCCTCGGGGTCGATGGCTCCCATCAGCTCGAACCTGCGCTCCTCCTCCAAGGAGGTCATCTCGATCCGCGCGCCCTCGGGAAGCTCCTGGAACACGAAGGGCTCCCCCTCTGGGAGGTCGAAGCCATTGACGCACTCGAGGCTCTCGCTGAGGTCGGAAGGCATGGTCTCACGCCGTTCGAGCGCCACCCGCGCCCGGGTACAGACGTCGAGGGTGCTCTGCAGATTGGTGCGGATACGAGAGAGCCGCTCGAGGTCGGGGTCCGGGCCGGCCATCGAACGCCGCACGCGCGCCATGGCCACCTCCAGTAGGGCTATCAGGCAGTTCAGCTTGCGCATCAAGCGCTCGCGGTACTCCGGGGAATCTAGGTCCGACTCCGAAAATGACTCGTTCCTGTGGTCGCTCATGACGGGATAGGGGGTGCCAGGAGCGGGCTCTTGGCGTCTGGGCCCCACTCCAGGTCAAGACTACCCCACGCCGAGGACCGCGGATGGCGCTCTCGCGGACTCATCGGCACCAGACCCGCGGGGGCTTTGGCGAGCGCCGGGCGGCCCCTCTGCTCGACGGGCGCCCTCTACTCGACGGCCGATTGGACCATGCCCAAGAGGTCCTGCTCGTCGACCTTGCCCATGACGAAGAGCGTGTGGCCCCCGATTTCGCCCTCGACGACGGTCCAGGCGCCCAGGGTGAACACGCTCACCGTGTCCGTGCCGGGGAGCGGGCCGCCGCTCGTCTCGGGGCCATCATGGAGGAAGAGGACTTGGTCCACGCCGTCGTGGTAGACGAACCGCAGCCAGGCCTGGCCCATGACCATGCGCGAGGAGGCGTGGGCGAGCTGGAAACCCTCCGGCGGCAGCTTGGGGCGCAGGGGGTCGAAGTTGACCTGGGACGGAAGGGCCTGGTCGGGATCGAAGGGCACCCACGTCGACGGTCCGCCGGTCAGGGCTCCATCGGAGAAATCGGGGTCCAGCTCCAGCGACTCGAACTCCACCCGAGCTACGGGCTCGCCACTCTGGAAGGTCTCCTCGTAGCGCAGGAGGAGCCCGGTCTTGGGGTCGACGGCCAGGACGTAGTCGCGCTCGGCGTTCTCGCGCCGGCTGACCTCGAGGATCTGGCAGGTGCGCCCCGCGATCTCCTCTTCCTGGGGGCGAACGGCGACCTGATAGCGCTCCATGAACAGCTCCAGGTCGCCGATCCGGAAGTCGCGATAGCGGAACATGAATCCCTGCCGCTCCTCCTGCAGCATCAGGAACAGGTCCAGCGCGGTCGGATCGAGGGGCGGGGAGAGGACCTCCAGCGGCCGAACGAAGAAGGCGCCGAGCCCGTCGCTACCCACCTCCTCGCGGTACTCGATCGAGGGGGCTGTGGTGAGGGCGGGGTTGGAGAGGAAGACGCGGCGCTCGCCGCGGTACTCCACGCGCTCGAAGGCGCCCTGGAGCGCGGCCAGCAAGGGCAAGTCCGCGGGCGAGAGGTTCGAGGCCCCCGGGGCCGCCGGGAGGCCGCCGGCGCCGCGGTTCGGGGCCTGCCCCCCGGAAGCGGCCCCCGCACCGGCTGCGCGCCTGGAGGAGGGGCGCGGGCCGAAGGCGGCTTGCGGGTTGGAGCGCGCCGCCGTGAGGAGGCTGTTGTCCAAGGCGCTCGCCAGCCCCACGTGCTCCAGCTCGGCCGCCGACTCGAGGCGGCGCACCTCGAAGCTCAGGACCGTCGGGCCGGCGCCCTCGGGGGACGCTCCCTCCAGCCACCAGCCACCCCCGCCCCAGGCCGCCACGAGAGTGGCCGCACAGAGAGCGGCGGCCAAGCCGAGAGTCCAGCGCCGGTCACGGCGGGGGAAGGGCCCGGAAATCCCATCGGCAAGCTCCTCGGGAGCCTCGCGCCGGGAGAGCTTCCCGGCCATCCTTCCGCTGAGGGCACGCGGAAGGTCGGTGAGATCCTCGGCGACGCCCTGCTTGAGGGTGCGGGCTTCGGCTTGCGACAGGTCGCCGGGATTCGGGCGAGCATCGCCTCCCGAGGCGGCCAAGCGCCGTTCGAGGTCGGCGGGCGCCGCGAGGCGCCCCCCCAGCCGCCGCCTGAGATTCGCCGCCGCGCGGTCCTGGCGGTAGCCCGCGTGCAGGGCGGCCACGACCAGCCCGTCCAGCTCCGCGGGCGCCCCCCGAGGCTCCAAGAGGCCGAGGTGGGCGGCGGCCCGAAGCCCTGCGGAGCCCGGTTCAAGTCCCCCAGCGACCCGCTCCTCGAGCTCCTCGGGCGCGGGAACGGTCCCCAGCGAGCCGAGGGCTTCGACCAGTCTCACCTGACGGCCGGCCCAAGCAACACACGCCGCGCAAGCGGCGAGGTGGAGCTCAGACTCGTCCCTCCAGGGACGCGGAGCGCTGACCTCGTGGGTCATCCGCGCTCGGTGCTCTCGACAGGTCTTGGGCATGGCAGTGGCGGGCTCGGCTGGCCGGGCGGGAGGGATGGTCCCGGCCGAATCAGCTCGTCGGTCTCAGGTGTACACGATCGTGGTTGGTGTGTTCTGGGAAGGCAAAGAGATCAAGTGAGGTAGTGCTTGTCCAAGACCGGCGTGAGTTCGCGGTCGAGGGCCTGGTGGGCCCGCGCGAGGCGCGACTTGACCGTGCCCAGGGAAACCTGCAGAGCCTCGGAGATCTGATCGTAGGAGAGCCCCTCGATGTAGCGCAGCACCGTGATGGCGCGCATCTTCGGGGAGAGGCGCAGGATCGCCTCCTGGATCTCCTCTTCGAGCTCATGGCGCGAAGCGCAGGCCATGGGGCTCTCGGCGTCCTCGTCCTCGAGTGGCGCGCCACCGCGCTCGACCCCGGCTTCATCGGTGCGCGTCGCGTCCAAGGACGCGAGGGTCCTGTTGCTCGCCCGACGCTTGAGGTCGATGCTCGCGTTGACCGCGATTCGGTAGACCCAGCTCGAAAAGCGCGACTCGAAGCGGAAGCCATCGATCTTGCGAAAGAGAATGCCAAAGGTCTCCTGGGCGGCATCGAGGGCGTCGGCCGAATTGCCCGTGATGCGATAACAGGTGTTGTAGACCCGGTCCTTGTACTGCTCATAGAGATCGCGGAATCCCCCCTCCAGTCCTTCAGGCGGGTCGGCCTGACAGGCCATGACGAGGTCGCGATCGGGGTCGAGAGACATGATTTTGGCCACGGAGAGGCCTACGGGAGGCCCCCGGAGGCACTAGGACGGATGGGAACCCCCGCGGGTTCCCCCTGAGTGCCGATGTTGCGCATTCTCACGCATCAGGGGAGCGTCCTGCGCCGCTACGCCTTCCACCGCGCCCCGGCGGGAAACGGACAGACGGCCGGCTACAAAGTCCTTCGGAACCCTCCGGGAGGTTCAGCCCCCCACCAGGGAGCCGGGATCGAAGGTCGTGTAGGTCGATCCGACCGAGGTGGCGCAATTGGGCTTGCAGTAGGAATCCCAGCCTGAGATGCACTCTGCGGTGATGACCTCCTGGATCACGACCCCGCCCTGCATCCCGACCACCTGGGTCGTTTGGTAGCAGACCTCGCCTGGGATCCACTCGCTGGGCAGGCCGCCGGAGCCCCCGTCGACGGGAATGGGCGCGTAGACGGAGCCCGCGCCGGTGGCGCCCCGATTGCCCATGCCGGGGATCCCGTTCTGGGCTGGCATCACCCAATGGACGATGCCGTCCACGCTGACCACCTGGATGGCGGCCGCGGCCGCCACCGCGCCCTGGCCCTGAGAGCTGAGGGTCGCGTAGAAGCACAGGCTGCCGAACGAGTGGACGAGCTGCGAGCTGAAGGGGATATCGATCACCACCAGGACATCGGCGGGGTCGCTCGCCGGGACGATCGAGACCGAAGCGTCCTCGAGCAGGGCTTCGGGCGGAATCTCGATCACGCTTTCGCCGAGAACGAGGCCGAATCCGAGCTCCTTGTCGTGCAGGTTCCCTCCCCGCACGTAGACCGCGACGAGGGCATGCACCGAGCCGCCTTCGCCGCGCGCCACCATCCCGACGTCCATGCCCGCGGGCAGAGGTGTCTCTTGATCCGAGTAGGCCGAGGTCTTGCGGGCGACCTCCTCGGTGTCGATGAAGCCGTCCTTGTCGGTGTCCGCAGCGAAGACCGAGGTCTGCAGCACCTCCTCCTGTGTGTCGCAAAGACCGTCGCCGTCCGCGTCGCGGGCGCGCAGCTCCGCGGCGTCGAGCTCCCCTCGTGGCGTCATGACCCCCGCCAGGACCGCACCGAAAACGGTGAGGCCCGCCACAGACAGCGGCCAGCGTGCCCGAGCCGCGTCAGCGCGGTTCGGACGACCCGGAGGAAGGAGTCTCTTCGTCATGACAGAGCGCTCGGAGCCAGGTGGGGGAGGGGGAGAACAGGAGAACCGCCCAATCCTAGGCGCTAGATCGCCAAACCGTCAAGGAGGACCCTTCTCATGGCCGTGCAAGGCACACCGGGAGAGCCACGGGGATCCCCGTCACCGAACACGGCGGAGCGCCCTTTTGTGCTCCCAGGGGGAACCTGGAGCCCGAGATGGCCGGCGAAGCCTCCCATCGGAGCCGGTCGGCCCCTACCATGTGCGGCCCTTGGGGACTCCCCCTTGACGCGCCCGTAGCTCAGCTGGATAGAGCGTTCGCCTCCGGAGCGAAAGGTCACAGGTTCGAATCCTGTCGGGCGTACCAGGGCCCCCGGGGGGCCGGCGGCGCTCAGTCCATGTGGGCCACGACGCGCTCGTCACCCATCTGCAGGCTGAGGGCAACCCTGCGCGGCGCGAGGAAACGGCCGATGTAGCGTGCGAACACGGCTTCATGAACGCGCAGGACTCCCTTGGTCGCCAATCGCCGGGTGAAGTCGACCGGTGCCCAGTACCGCGGCCCACGCAGGCCCTGGACCCGCGAGTAGAGCTCTTGTTGCTCGGCGACCATGTACTCGGAATGCAGCATGTACATGATCAGGTAGAGCCATGAGAGCCGGCGCACCCCCACGGCCCGGTGCGCGAGGCCCTCGAGCCAGGGGTAGCGCACGACGAGGGGGAACCACTTGTGCAGGTTCTCGATCACGTGCTTGTCGCCGAACTCGATCGTGCTGGTCCGGTTGAACTTGACCGGGAAGTCGTCATAGCCGGACACGGCATACCCCATGTCCTTGGTCATCTCGTTGATGTCGAACTCCGGGTAGGGCTGCATGATGGAGACGAGCGGGTGGTCCACCTCGCACTCCATGTTGAGCCTGACCGTCTCCCACTCGTCATCGATCGTGCCGCCCGGTCCGCCGAGCATGTTCAGGGATCCTAGTCGGATGCCCTGGTCCTTGATCCAACCCGCCGCGTCGACGAGCTGCTTGCGGGTCGTGTTCTTGCGGAACACCGCGTTGCGCACGTAATCGCTAGCTGCCTCGAAGGCGATGCGGGCGTACACGCAACCGGCCTCCTTGAGCATCGGAATGTGCTTCTCGGTGGTCATGTTGGCCATCAAGATCACATCGAAAGGCAGGCCGATCTCGCGGGGGTATTTCTCGCAGAACTCCTCCAGCCAATCGCTGCGCAGGTTGAAGATGTCGTCGAGGAAATGGACGAATCTCAGGGGGTATTCGGCGCGTACGTGCTTGATCTCCGCGATCACGTGGTCGACCGACCGTTTGCGCGTGTACTCCTTGTTCTTCGCCCCGTAGACCTTCTTCTTCCACGCATGGTGGAAGCAGAAGGAGCAGTTCATCGGACACCCCCGCTGGGTGACGAAGACCTTGCGCTCGGAGTCGCGGTAGATCGCGCCGGCGTCGTAGACGATCGAGCGGTCGGGGAACCCGAGCGCGTCGAGGTCCTCCACCAGCGGGCGCTGGGGGTTGCGGATGATCTCGCCGGTCGCGGCGTCCTTGAACCAGAAGTTCCGCGTGTCGAGGTGTTCCTCGCCAGCCTCCAGCCTATCGAGCAGCTCGACGATCGCGAACTCGCCCTCCCCACGGCAGATCGCGTCGATCCCCTCGGTCTCCACGTACTCGGGAGTGAAAGTCGGGTGCGCCCCGCCTCCGAGGGTCAACACCTCGGGCATCACGCTCTTGATCTTGCGCATGATGTCAGCGAAGTAGAGGTGCATGCCCGTCGTGGTCGAGAAGCACACGACCTGCGGATCGATCCCCCGGATCTTCGCCAGCCAGTTCTTGTCGGGCAGGAACAGGGCCTCGATCTCGTGGCCCGCGTCCTTGACGGCACGCGAGAGCCACATCACCCCCAGCATCTCCTGGGGGAGGTACTCCTGGACGTAGAGGACTCTCATCGGCGGGCGCCAGACTCCTGATGGGGTGGGGGGGTGAGTCGGCCGGCGTGACCCGTGCTCGACAGGTCCCGCGAGAACGAGACCGCACGGGCTGCCTTCGGCGGCTTTCTAGCGAGTATATCGGCCATTGAGGCCGCCGAGTGCGGCCCCAAACCCAAATCTCCAGTTTGCGGGAGATTACCCCTCGGAACGGGCTGCGGCCGCGGCCAGCACCTCGAACACCTCCGCGAAAGTCCCCTCGCGGCTGAAGGACTCGCTACGGGCCTTGCTGCCGGCCGCGAACGCACGCCCCAAGCTCCTGTCCTCAAGAAGCTCACGAACGGCTCTTGCCAACTCTCGGTGATCGGTGGGGTCGACCAGCAGCCCGTTGACGCCGTCCTCCACGACCTCGGGATTCCCGCAGACGCGGCTCGCCACCATGGGCGTGCCGAACTGCAGGACCTCCAGCAGGGTGTGGGAGAGGCCCTCGTAACGACTGTTGAGGACGAATACGTCCGCGGCACGGATCAGGAGAGGGATCTGGTCGTGGGGGACGTTGCCGAGGAAGTGTGCTCGCTCGGCCAGGCCGAGCTCCGCCGCCAGGGCCTTCCAGGCCTCCTCCATCTCCCCGTCGCCGGCCACGAGGAGGTCGACGTCCCCGGGCAGCTCGGCCACGGCTCTGAGGATGCCGTCGACGCCCTTCCAGACCATCAAGCGACAGATCGTGAGAACGACCCTGCGCGAGGGGTCCAGGCCGAGCTCCTCCCGGGCCTCGGCCGGAGTCGCGGTCAGCGCTTCGGGGGGTGCGCCATGGTAGGCGTTGAAGATGCGCCGCACCTTCTCCGGCGCGACCCCGTGGCTCTGGATCAGGATCTGCCGTAGGAACTCCGAGCAGGAGATGATCTGCGTGCACCACCCCCACCAAGTGCGCTGCAGGGAGCGCGTCAGGCGCACGCGCCACCCGTAGGAGCGCCCTTGGAAGGTCACGATATCGTCGTCTCCGCACCACCCCTTGCGGTGGGCGATCTCCCAGGAGCCATCGACCATGATGCGAATCACGACCGGAGTACGGCGCAAGCGCGCGGCGAGTACGTGCAGCAGGGCGAGGTGCTCCTGGACGTACACCACGTCAGCGGCCGGCGCCGCGCGCCAGACCTCAACGAAGGCCTTCAGGTAGCGTAGGGGGAGGAAGCCGCGCGGAATGGTCGTGATCTCAAAGGGATGCCCCGCGGGATTCGGCTCCGAGCAGAACGCGATCACTTGCACCTCGTGGCCGCGCTCGACGAGGTAGCGTCCGAGACTCGGCACGTAGACCGCGGGCCCGCCCAGGTCGGGCGGGAACACAGGGGAGGTGATCAAGACGCGCATGCTGAGCTGCTCAGACGAGCAAGCGGGACTGTAGGCCCCCTGCAAGGGGATCTCAACCGGCCCACGAGGGCGCCCGGGGCGCCGCGCTCAGCCCCCGCAGGGCACCTCGTCGCGGTGCTTGGTGCGGTCGCCTTCGATGGCCCGCAAGCGCTCAACAGTGATGTCGCCGGTGGGGTACTCGCCGGTGAAGCACGCGTTGCAGAACTCCTCGATGCGCGCGTTTCCCTCCCTGCCCGCGGCGTTCATGCGCTCGCGGTCGAGGTACATGAGGTGGTCCACGCCAAGGCTCTCGGCGACCTCGGCCAGCTCGCGCCCGCTGGCGACGAACTCCGTCTTGGTCGCCATGTCGATCCCGTAGGGGCAGGGAGCGAGCAACATCGGGCTGCACGAGGCGAGGTACACGCTCCGGGCCCCGGCTTCGCGCGCCATCTCGACGATGCGCCTCGAGGTGTTCCCGCGCACGATCGAATCGTCGACCAACAGCACGTCCTTGCCCTCGAACTCGATCTTGATCGGGTTGAGCTTGCGCCGTACCGAGGAGCGCCGCCGCGCCTGGTTGGGCATGATGAAAGTCCGGCCGATATAGCGGTTCTTCACCAAACCCTCCCGGTAGGGCTTGCGCAGGCCCAGGGACATGGCCAGCGCCGCGTCGCGCGAGCTGTCGGGGATGGGGATCACGACGTCAGGTTCGGGGGCCCCGGTTTCACGCCACTGCTCGGCGAGCGCCTGCCCGAAGCGAGCGCGCGTCTTGTAGACGGAGATGTCGTCCAGGAACGAGTCGGGGCGCGCGAAGTAGACCAGCTCGAAGATGCACGGGCGGTGGGGCTTGTCCGCCATCTTGCGGTGGTAGATGTGCTGCTCGTTGTCGATGAAGACAGCCTCGCCGGCGCCGATGTCGAGCGTTCTCGTGTAGCCGTTGACGTCCAGCACGACGCTCTCGCTGGCGCAGGCCAGCCAGCGGCCGGCCGCGGTCTCCTTCTCGCCAAAGCAGATCGGCTTGATCCCGTAGGGATCGCGGAAGCACACCATGCCGACGTCCGCCAAGGTGGCGACCACCGAGTAGGCGCCCTTGACTTGCTCGTGAACGGCCCTGACCGCGAAGAAGACGTCCTCAGCGTCAATAGCCTTCCCCGGCCGGGCGCGCTCGCTCAGCGCCGTGGCGAAGACGAACAGGATCACCTCGATGTCGCAGGAGCTGTTGACCCGCACGCCCTTGTTCGAGAAGTGACGCTCGACGAGCTCGGTGTAGTTACTGACGTTCCCGTTGTGGGCCATGGCGATACCCATGGGGAAGGTCAAGTGGAATGGCTGGGCGTCGTCGTTGTGGTTGCCGCCGATGGTCGGGTAGCGCACGTGGCCGACGCCGAGATTGCCCTTCAGCCGGTCCATGTTCCCCTGCTTGAAGACCTCCAGGACCAGCCCGAGTCCCTTCTTGACGTGGAAGCTATCGGTGAAGGTGACGATCCCCGCGGCATCCTGGCCGCGGTGCTGCACGGCGAGCAGGCCCTCGTAGATCTCGGGGGCGACGTCGGCTCCGTCGGGGCCGTGGATGCCAATGAATCCGCACATGCCTGTGGGGTTGGGGTCGAGGAGAGGTCGGGGCCCGGCCCATAAGGTAGACGATCCGCGGCCTCTCCCGCAGCCCGCAGGGTCAGAAAGGGCCCTCGCGCCGACTGGCGATGCGCTGCACCGGCTCGAGGAACTCCCGCCGAGCGAGGCGAGGGAGGATCGCGGCGCCCGCGGATCAGCCGCGCCCGTCCGTCCAGTCGGCGAGCTCGGCGGCAGCCCGAGCGGGATCGGTGGCGTCGAGCTCGAAGGTGACTGCGCGGCCGGTTTCGGAGTGACGGTAGAGCGGGTCGTAGTAGCGCTCGAGCAACACCTCCACCAACTCCCGCTCTCGGCCCGAGTCGAGCAAGGCGACCAGGGCGCCGTCCCACTTCTTGGCTCCCAATCGGCCCTCGATGAACCCCAGCCGCTCGCGCAGCTCGCCGCGGCTCGTCGGACTCGCCAGGTACTCCTCGACCAGCACGTCCTTGCGGCGCTCGAGATCGGCCGTCAGGAGCACGTTCTCGCCGCCCTGCATCGCAGCCCACACGCGCCCTGGGATGATGACGTCCCCGACCTTGCGGCTCTCGCCCTCGACCACCAGCACCGGGGGCGGCCCCTCGCGCAGGCGCCCGGCGACGCGCGAGTCGAAGCTACGCTGGCTGCACGGCTCCAGGCCCACCATGCCCAGCACCGAGCTGCGGTGGCCCGCGCAGGCTTCCAGGTCCAGGGTTGCCCCGGGCCGCAGGCGCTCGAGCTCGCGCAGGACGAGCGTCTTCCCGACACCGGTCCAGCCGCGCAGGACGACCGTCCGCGGGGCACTCCAGGTTTCCAGCTCCTCCAACACGCGGGCACGATAGGCCTTGTAGCCCCCTTCGAGGGCGCAGACGTCGCGCCAACCGAGGGCCTCGCGGCAGAAGGCGACGACGCTCAGCGATCGCAGCCCGCCGCGCCAGCAGTACAGGACCCCGGCCGGGTTCTCTCCTGGAGGCACCGGTCGCGGGGCGATGGCTCGGGTCATTCCCTCGAGCCCGCCCGCGCTCAGAGTGCGAACCCACGCCACGGGGTCCTCGGCCCCGAGCGGGCGGCCCAAGGCGCACGAGAGCTCCTCGGCTAGGTCAGCGATGCGGTCCTCGGTCGCGCGCCGGCCTTCCTCGAAAGCTCGCTGAGGGGATTCGCGCCGGTAGAGGGTCCCGATCAGCGCACGTTCGACATCGTCGAACAGGGGGGCGTTGAACGCACCGGGCAAGTGGTCGGCGGCGAACTCACCCGGACTGCGAAGATCGATGAGCCCGCCGGGGGCAGAGGCGAGGACCGAGCGGGCCGAGACCGTCGGCACGATCCACGCCCCCGAAGGGCTCTCGCGGGCGGCGTCCATGAGGCCGCAGGATACCCAGCGGCGCTCTCCCCGTGGGGATGCGCGCCGCAGACTACGCCCCGTTTGGAGCGTGAGCGTCCCACGCCGCTCCCGCCCGCTGGGGTCGGTCGTCGGAGCCGGGACGGCGGTCGGCCGGGCGCCCCTTCGCCCTATCGACCGCGTGGTCCTCGTCCCCTTCCGCCGGACGGCCGGCCGGATGGGTCCTTGCCCGCTTAGCTGGATGGGCCCGCGGGGGGCCCTTGGCCCGGTCGAGCTCGCGCGGCAGTTGGCGCGGACGGGGGGGCGCCTGTCCGCGATCTCCAGGAGGCGGCCGATCGCGGTCCGGCGGCCTGCGGTCATGGGGAGCGGGAGGCCGTTGGCCGGGTCGCGGTGTGTCGTGAGGCCCTCCACGCCCGGGGTCGCGAGGCGGCGGGTGGGGGCCGCGCCGCGGGGGCCCGGCCTCGTGCAGCAAGCGGCGAGTGCTCGCGAAGAACTCGCCGTCGTTCATGGCTTCGATGCGCTCTAGCTGCTCGACGCCGTAGATCCCATGGACGCTCACGATCTCCATGACCCGGCGGCGGCGGCGGCGCTCGACTTCCTTGCGTCGCTGGGGGGGGCTGAGGTCCGCCAGCTCCAGGCGCTCGTCGGGGGTCACGCGCATGGCGTGCAGGATGCGGTCGGCCGCTCGCCGGCGCCGTTCCGCCTCAGGCAGGGCCTGCAGGTCTTCGGGGGCGAGCGGATGGCCGTCGTGGGCGCGATGGTCACGCTGCATGGCCACCCTGTAGAACTCCTGCGGGGGGAGGGAGGCGAGCTCCTCCCAGCGGCTGCGGGTGATCCCAGCGGGCAGCCCGCCCCTCTCGACCGCCTCGGCCTCGAGGCGCTTGCGTAGCTCGAAGACCTTCTCCACCCGCTCGCGGGGGGGGAGGGCCTTGATCCGACGCTCTTCCTCGGGGTTGAGTCCCAGAGCGCGAGCCAGCTCGGTGACGGCCCGCAGGCTCATGCGCGGGAGAGTCTTCTCCTTGAACTCGACGAAGAAGCGCTGGCGTTGCTCGGGACTCGCTCGCTCGAAGCGCTCCCTGACCGAGTCGGGCAGCTTGGTGCGCAGGCGCCGGCCCTCCGCCCGCAGCTCCTCTTCGACGAGCTCTCCGACGAGCTCGCGGTGGGCGCTGTCAGTGAGCTTGCCCAACCGCTCGCGCTGCTGAGGCGAGAGGTCGTCCTTCACGCGCTTGCGGGTGCGCTCGAGCTTGCGGTGCCGCCCCTCGAGCTCACGGCGCTGCTGGGCGTCCATCTTCTGGAAGCGCTCGAAGCGCTCCCTCATGCTGGCCTTCTCCTCCTCGGAGAGGCGCTCCCAACGCTCGCGCGCGGTGGCCCGGGGGTCGCCGCCGTCCTGTGTGCACGGGGCGGCCGACGCGAAGGCCGACCCCGTCGCCAGAGCGGCGAGGACCAGGGCGGTCGCGAGGATTCCGAGCGGGGCCTTCATCGCTCCTCGGCGGGACCTACCCGCCGGCCTCCTCTGAGGCGGGCTCGGGAAACTCGTACTCCATGAGCACCTCTTCGCGCGATCCCAGGGAGAGGGAAAGGTCCACGTCCAAGCCTGCTTCCCCCGCGAGCAGGTCCCCTTCGAAGAGCAGGTCCTCGGCCAGGACGTCGAAGACCTCGAGCATCCCCGGCGGGGGCTCGGAGAGGGCGAGGTGGTCGGGCTCCTGCCTCTCCTCTCCCGGTCGCCGCAAGGCGAAGATCGCGATCAGCAGGCTGGCGGCGACTAGGGAGGCTGCAGCGATCCAGTGCGAGGTGACCAGGCGCAGCACGAGGGGCCGCCTCGCGGGAAAGCGGTGGTCCTCGAGGGCGTCGAGCAGGCGGTCGGCGAGGCCGGTGGGCACAACCGGAGCGGAGTCGCGGTCCAGCAGGACCTCGAGACGGTCGTCGGGCCCGGGCATCGAACTTGCGGGTGAAAGACCGGCGAGCACGCGCTCGGCCAAGCCAGCGGGGGCCGCGGGAGCTGGGTCGCGGTCCAGCAGGGCGTCGAGGAGCTCGTCGTCGGAGAGGGCACCACGCACGAGACCACGCTCACTCACTAGGGAGGCCAGGACGCGACCGGCCAACCCGGCGGGGGCCTCGGCCTCCCGGTCCAAGGCCAGCAGGGCGTCCAGGTCCCCGAGCGCTTCCTGCACCTCGCGCAGGCGCTCCAGGACGCGGCGGGCCAGCTCCGGCGAGAGGCGCGGCGCGGGAAGGGTGGCCAGAAGCTCCTCGAGGGCCTCCTCGCGCTCCATCAGCTCGCGGCAGCCGCCGCAGCCCAGGAGGTGTTCGTGCCAGGAGAGCTCGCGCAGCTCCGCGGGGATGGGGTGCCCCAAGAGGGCTTGCTCGAGGCTGGCTCGGAAAGAGCGGCAATCCGCGGGATGAGTCATGCCACCTCTCCCCTCTGCAGGAAGGGGTCCAGAGTCTCCCGCAAGGTCTCCCGGGCGCGGTGGATCAGCGATTTGATCGCCTTCTCGCTCGAGCCGAGGACATCGGCGATCTCGGCGTAGGGGTAGTCGTGGTACTTGGCCAAGATCAGCGCCATGCGCTGCTTCTCCGGCAGGTCAGCGATGGCGGCGCGCACGGCGACGACGACGTCATCGCGCTCCAAGGCCGCCGACGGGTCCTCCACGTCGGACTCTTGCAGGTCGCCGAGGGAGCCGAGATCGTCCTCCCCGGCGCCGAGGGGCACGTCCAAGGAAAGCGGCGTGTGTCCGGCGCCGCGCTGGGTTTCGTTGACCGAGAGGTTGAATACGATCCTGTACAGCCAGGTCGAGAAGCGGGCTGTCGGCTGGTAGCGCTCCCGGCTGCGGACGACCCTCAAGAAGACCTCCTGGACCATGTCCTCGCGCACCGCCCGGCGGCCCAGGAAGCGGGTCAGAAGGGCGAACACGCGCGGGGAGTACTCCGCGACGAGGCGTTCGAAGGCCTCCTCGTCGCCCCCCTGCCAGGCCAGCATCAGCTGCACGCCGGGGTCGCTCGAGTAGGCCGAACCCACCCCGTGGGGATGTTCAGGTCGGTGTTCGGTCGTCATTGCACTCTCTCGCGGGATTCAACCAGAGGCCGTGGGACCGGTTCCGGCCACACTTCCGCCCCCATTATCGGCTCACAGCCGGGCCTCCATGCTGCCTAATCCGCCCCGGACGAGGCCCCCCGGAGGCGCCGGATGCGCCCGGGCGGCCAAACGACGGCCCAGGGGCGGCCCACGACCTCCTCGGGGAGCGTTGGCCCCCAGTGACGGCCGTCGCTGCTGGTGGCGGAGTGGTCTCCGAGGACGAACAGCTCGGAAGGGCCGAGCTGGAGCGCCTGGCGGGCGGCAAACTCGCCCTGCGGCGTGTAGTAGACGTCGCGCCAGACGCGCAGGTCCGCGAAGGCGGCCCGGCCCCCCTCGCCCCCCAGCATCAGGTTGTAGCCGAAGGTGCGCCCCAGGTGGTGGTGGTCGCTGGGGTGGAAGTGGTTCTCGGCGTAGTCGGCCGCGAGCAGCTCCGCCCCGTCGAGCTCCACCGACAGGTGATTGTCGAGATTTGCAAGGCGCAGCCGATGCCATGCAGCGGGGTCGGTCTCCATGCGGGCCTCGCCCAGGACCTCCCGCCGGTTGTTCCCCGACAGGCGCGTGAGCTTGGTCACAAGGCCCCCGGCATCGGCGCTCAGCTCGAGGTCGAAGGTGTCGCCCTGCTCGATGAGTAGCACGCGCACCAAGGCCGGGGGAGTGCCCAGGCGCAGGCTCATCTCGACCGCGAGGTCGCCGACCTCGGCCCCCCCGGCCGCCTCCCGGTGACTCTGAGCCGACAACTCGAACATCATCATCCCCGCGCGAGCGCCGGGGGCGATGGCCGTGGCGTCGAGCTCCCACCCTGTTTCCTCGCGCGTCCAGTAGCGCGGCTCGAAGTGGAACCAGTCCTCCAGCTCGTCTCGGGCGCTGTCGAAGACCTCGAATGGGGCCGGCCGTGGGGCATCGGGGGGCAAGAGAGCTCCGTCGATCAGAAGGTCGCCCAGGCGCAAGGTGACGGACTCGCCCGGCAGGCCGACGACGCGCTTGACGCGCAGCTCATCGGCTCCCGCGGGGAGGAACACGCCCAGGTCGAAGCGGGCGAACTCGGGTTTGCCGAAGAGCACGAGGACCTGCTCGCCCTCCTCGAGAGTCGGCTCCATCGAGGTCCCGGTCACGCGATGGACCCGAAAGAGGAGTAGCCAGCCCAGGACGAGCAGCCCGGCGAGGACGCACGCCGCCGCCGCCGCCCCGCGAGCCATGCCGGCGACCTTCATCGTTCCAGCATGAGGTGGGCGACCGCGAGGTAGAGGGCGGTACCCGACACGTCGCTGACGGTAATCAGAAACGGGCCGGCGACCACGGCGGGATCGATCCCCGCGCGGCGGCAGGCGACCGGGATCAAGCAGCCGAGCAGGGCGGCGAAGGTCACCGCGGCGGCGATGGCGGTGCCCACCGCGAGGGGGAAGGCCGTGGTCCTCGCGCTCGGATCTGTGGCGGCGATCACGGCCCAGGAGGCGCTGCCGCAGATCACGCCGATCAGGAACCCGGCCAGAGTTTCGGTGGCCAGGACCGAGGCCTCCCGGTCGGGCTCGACCTCGCCGGTGGCGAAGGCCCGCACGAGGATCGTGGAGGACTGGATGCCGACGTTCCCGGCCAGGCCGATCACGATCGGGACGAAGCGCAGCAGGTCCACGGCGGCGGAGTGATCCGCGGTCTCCCCCAGGGCGAGGTCGATGATGGCGGCGGTAGCCAGGCCGCCGGCGACGGTCACGCCCTGCAAGGGCAGGCGGCCCATCACCCGCTCGAGGACCGGTAGGCGCGTCTGATGGACCGGGGAGGTGCCGACGATCTTGAGGATGTCCTCGCTGGCCTCCTCCTCGAGCACCTCGATGGCGTCGTCGGCCGAGATGATGCCGACCAGGGCCCCCGCGCCATCGACGACGGCTAGCTCGGTGAGCCCGTAGTGCTCGATCTGAATCGCCGCCTCCTCCTGGTCCACCTCCAAGCCGACGGCGATCGGTTCCACCATCATCTCGTCGACCGTGGAGTGGATCGAGTGTGTGAGCAGCATGCGGTCGGACACGTAACCGACCGGGCGCCGGCCCTCGTCGAGCACGAACAGACCCTGGCCCTGCTCCACCTCCTAGCCCTCGGTGCGGATGAGCTTGATCGCATCGCCGATGCGTGTGCCCTGCGGCACCGCGACGACCTCGGTGGTCATCACACCGCCGGCGGTGTCGGGCGCGTGGGCCGCCAGCTCCCGTAGCCCGCGCGCGCGCTCGTCGTCGACCGAGCCGAGAACCTGCTCGGCAATGCGTTCGTCCGCCAGCGCCAGCAGGTCCACGACCTCGTCGGCCGGCAGGGTCTCGACAACGTCCTTGAGCTGTCGTGGTGTCAGCCGCTCCACCAGCTGGCTGCTCAGGGAGTCCTCGGCGTGCTCGAGGACCTCCGCCCTCGAGTCGATGTCCAGGCACACGAAAACCCGCCAGGCATCCTCGTCGGCGAGGTCCTGCATCCACTCCGCGAGGTCGGCGTTGTGGACGCCCCCCGCCAGCTCCGCCAGGGACGCACCGTCCCCTGTGAGGCTCTCCAGCAGGGCTTCCTTCTGGCCCTGGAGTTTCTCCTGATCCGACATGCTCGTCTCTCCGCCGGTCGCGGCGGGACGCCGATTGTCGTCCGGTGGCGGCCCTCAGGCCAGAGCCACCTCTAGGAGCCCCTCGTGTAAAGCACGCACCGCCGCCACGCGCCGGGCGGGATCGACGAGGAAAGCCTGAACTCGGCCACTCCCCAGAAAGGCGCGCTCGACCGTGATCCCCGCTGCGTTGATCTGCTCGAGGGCGCGCGCTCCGAGCAGCGCGCCGCCGTGACCGACGACCGCCGCCGAGGCAACCTCGCGTCGGACGCTCACCCCCGGTAGATCGCGCGCCACGCGCTCGGCGCTCACCCCCGCCGGAGCGAAGACCGTCACTCCCCCGCGCTCTGCGAGGGTGAAGCGCGGCGCGATTCGCTGGGCGCCCATGCGCGCGAACAGCTCAGCGAGGGTGGTGCCGCCGCCGGGCAGAGAGAGCGCGACCAGGGCCGGCTCGCTGGCGACGGCCACGGCCCTCACCCCGCCCTCGCCCTCCGGGCGCTCCTCGATCAAGGTCCCGCTCCGCGTGGGCTGGTTCACGTCGAGCACGCGCACGCACAGGCCCGCCCGGCGCGCCGGCTCGAGGGCGCGCGGGGGGAGGACGCTCGCCCCCTGACCGGCGAGCTCCGCGGCCAGAGAGAAGCTCATCGACTCCACCAAGCGGGCGCCGGGCACGAGGCTGGGGTCGGCGCTCATCACTCCCGGCACGGTCTTCCACAGCTGCACCTCGCCGGCCTCGAGGGCCTCGGCTAGGAGGGCGGCGGTCAGGTCCGAGCCGTTGGGCCCCAACGTCGTCAGATTCCCCTCCCCGTCCTGGGCCAAGAAGCCGGTCACGACCGGGATCCCCGGAACGGCGCGCACGGCGGACTCGAAGGCCGGCCGGGCCCGCATGGCCCCGTCGGGGGTCAGGCCGAGGTCGAAGGCGTCCACCGCCGTCGCCGGCACCCCTCCCTCGCGCAGGCACGCGGCCACGATGCGAGCGCTCATGCGCTCCCCGAAGGAGAGCACGAAGTCGAGCTGGGCCCGGCCGAGCTCGCCGCGGCCGCGCAACTCGTCGAGGACGCTCGCGAGCTCCCACAGGTGCCGGTCCAGGAGCTCGGAATCGAGGCCGAGCTGGGACAACAGGGTGTGGTGGCGCACGCGCACCTCGTCGCTGCGCCTGTGCCCGGCCGCCGCCGAGCGCGCCTGGCGCTCGAGCAGGGCGGTCACCCCGGCGTGGGCGCTGACGACCACCGCCGGGTGTTGCCGAGCCCTGCCGGCGACCACGGCGCACACACGGCGCACCGCCGCCCCGTCCGCCAGGGCGGCGCCGCCGAACTTCATCACCGGGGAAACGACCATGGCAGGGCTCTCTGGGCCCGCCGCCGATCATAGCGCGCCGCCCAAGCCGGCCAGCGCTCCCCGGCGCGGGAACGAGCCGGGTGCGCCTCGAGGAAGGGCGGGGGGGGTGAGGCGGTGCCGCCGGCGGCCGTGGGGGCCCTGTCGCGGGTACAATGCCGCCATGAGCGACGAGCGCGACGATCTGATCTACGACTGGAACGGGCCGGGCGCCGAGGCGGGCGGCGGCGTGCAGTTCGACGACGAGACCCTGCGGGACGGCCTGCAGAGCCCCTCGGTGACCGATCCTCCCTTGGACGCCAAGGTGCGCTTGGTCCACCTGATGGACGAGCTCGGCATCCAGACCGCGGATGTGGGCCTGCCCGGGGCCGGGGCCCGCGCCCGGGAGCACATCTCGGCCCTGGTGAACGAGATGGCCGACCTCTCGATCACCCCCAACGTCGCCTGCCGCACGCTGGTGAGCGACATCGAACCGGTGGTCGATATCGTCGCGAGCACGGGCTCGCCCGTGGAGGTCTGTGCCTTCATCGGTTCCAGCCCCATCCGGCAGGTCGCCGAGGCCTGGGACTTCGAGCACATGCTCCAGCTCTCGCGGGAGGCGATCGAGTTCTGCACGCGCGAGGGGCTGTCGTCGATGTTCGTGACCGAGGACACGACCCGCGCCCACCCCGAGCAGGTGCGCGCCCTCTACACGACCGCCATCGAAGCCGGCGCGTCTCGCATCTGCGTCTGCGACACCTGCGGCCACTCGACGCCCGAGGGCACGCGTGCGGTCGTCTCGTTCGTGAAGGGCGTCGTGGAGGAGCTGGGAGCGGACGTGGGCATCGACTGGCACGGCCACCGCGACCGGGGCCTGGGCCTGATCAACACCCTGGCCGCCCTGGAGGCCGGCGCCACGCGCCTGCACGCCACGGCGCTGGGCGTCGGCGAGCGCACGGGCAACACCGAGATGGACCTCCTGTTGGTCAACCTGCGCCTGATGGGCGTCATCGACAACGATCTCTCGCGCCTGGGGGAGTACTGCCGCGTCGCCTCCGACGCCGTGGGCACGCCCTTCCCCAGCAACTACCCCGTCTTCGGGGCGGACGCCTTCGAGACCGGCACCGGCGTCCACGCTTCGGCGGTCATCAAGGCCCTTCGTAGGGGCGACACCTGGCTCGCGAACCGGGTGTACTCGGGCGTCCCCCCCGACCTCTTCGGCCTCGAGCAGAGAATCCAGGTGGGCCCGATGAGCGGTCGCTCGAACGTGACCTGGTACCTCGAGCGCCGCGGTCGCGAGGCGGACGAGGCCGCGGTGGAGCGCGTGCTGGAGCTCGCCAAGCGCACGCCGCGCCTCTTGACCGAGCAGGAGATCCTCACGGCGGCCGAGGGCTGAGCGCCTCCCTTCAGCGCCCCAGGCCCGGCCAGCGGCGCGCGCGACGCTCGAGGTGGACGCAGCGAGCGACCACCCAGCCGCCGAGTCCGTAGCTCCCGTGGACGTTGAAAGCCTTGTAGCGGTCCTCCTCGAGGGCGCTCAACAGCTCGCCGCGGGTCTCGAACTCCAACGGGGGCCAGCCGTGCTTGCGGCCACGCTCGAAGCGCTCCCACTCGTGCTGCAGGAACTGCCCCAGGTCCCAATCCTCGACCCCGGCGAGGATGTTCCCCGGTAGCACGTGGTCGAACCAGTGGGCGATGACGTCACTGAAGTACACATCGGTGTGCTCGACGCGCTCGTCGAGCACGCGCTCGGTGAAGAGCACGATGCGCCCGCGCTCGCACTCCTCGACGATGGCGTAGACGTTGTTGCCGTGCAGGGTGGGTCTGGTCATGAGGCCGTCCGAGGCCATCGTCGCGGGATACCCTCGGCCGTTCAAGGGGTCCAAGGAGGTCGGGGACGGGTCTGGGGGAATCCTCCTTGACGGTGTTGCCTCACGGGCGCGAGCATGGGGGTCGCCATGAAGATCCTCCTCGCCAGCCTGCTCGCCCTCGGCCTGTGCTCCCTCGCCCCGCCGCCGCGCGTCAGCGCTCCCTCGCTCCCGCGCAACTCCGACGGCGAGCTCGAGGTCAGCATCATGAAGCTCACGAGCATCGAGTGGCGACGGGGGGCGCGCCTTCCCGACTGGGTGAAGGCCCTCGACGGCCAGCGCGTGAAGGTCCTCGGCTACATGGCCCTCGATACCGACGAGGGTTCGCACTCGTTCCGCCAGACCTGGGACCAATGCGGCTGTGAGAGCGCCAAGGCCAGCCACTTCATCGCAGTGGACCTTGGCGAGAAGACGACCGGCTACAACCCCGATGAGATCTCTGTCATCGGCACGATGTCGGTGGGCGAGAGGGAGGAAGACGGCTTCATCACAAGTCTCTTCCGCATCGCGGCGGAGTCCGTGCACTGATGGGCCGCCGCGTGCTGCGCGGCGTACTGGTCGCGCTACTGCTCGGCCTGCTCGGGGCGTCCGGTGGCGGCACCCAGGAGCCCGAGAGCGAGGTCGAGCGCTACCTGCGCTTGGCGCGGGAGGGATCGGCCGTGGTGCGCCCGCAGGCGGCGCAGCGTCTGGTGGCTCTGGGGGCTCCAGCCGCCGAGAGGCTCCTGTTGGAGTGCGGTGGCTCACCGGACGAGCTCGCGCGCCTTGGGCGACACCTCGTGGAGGTGTTGGGCGAGTTCTCCGACGTCCGCCTGCGCGAGCGCCTCTGGCAGGCGCTGGCCGATCCCGATTTCCCCTGGCGGCCGTCGGCGGCGCTCGCCCTGGCGGCCGCTCCCTTTCCCGCCGAGCGCGCGGCTATCGGCGTCCTGTTCGGGGACCCCTTGGCGGCCGTCCGTGCCGCGGCCGTCGCGGCGGCGGGTTCCCTCGAGGTCGCCCCCGACGAGCCGGCCCTGAACGCCCTGTTGGCCGATCCCGACGCCCGCGTCCGGCGCGCCGCGGCGATGCTCCTGTACCGGGAGGGCGACGGCTGCGCCTTGGCCTGGTTGCTCGAGGAGCTAAACCGCGATGACCGGTTCTTCGAACAGCCCGACGGGAAGCTGGCGCGCTACGCGGCGGCACGCCTTCTGGGGGAAGCCCTCGG
Source organism: Planctomycetota bacterium (assembly GCA_002686265.1). Lineage (GTDB taxonomy): Bacteria > Planctomycetota > UBA1135 > UBA1135. Next base: position 280,993 of record NZBA01000035.1, on the reverse strand, counting down.
TGACACCTTCGGCTACGAAGCCGAGTATCCCCTTGACGATGAGCGCAACGCGTCGGCGGCGGAAGCGCTGGAGGCGCGTTTCCGCGCCGCCTGCGGGGGTGAGCTGCCCGCGGTGGGGGAGATCGCCCGCGCCGGAGCGAGAATCGAGGGCGCGGTAATCGGCCTCGAGCTGCGCTCCTGCCGCCGCGGGGAGTACTTCCTACGCTGGAGCGTGGCCGACGAGCTCTTCGTGGGCACGGGCAACGCCGTCATGGTGCAACTCCCCGCCGGAACCGTCGCCGGCCTGCTCACGGCGAGCGAGGCGTGCTTCGCCGAGCTCGGCGGCCGCCGGCTGTTCGGCGAGCCCGGCTGCGACATCGAGCGCTTCCGCTTCCGGCCCGACCCCGCCGGCCGCTCGCGAGCCGTGGTGATCTCCAAGGGCCAGGCCGCGGTCGAGGGCCTGCGCCCGGCCGCCCTCGCACGCCTCGCCAGGCTGCTCGTCGCCACCCTGCCGACCGACGGTCTCGATCCGCGCCTGAGCAACCTCCGCGCGCGCGTGGAGGCCGCCCTCGCGGCTATCGGGGGCTGACGCGCGCGGCCACGCTGGCGGGCAGACCCTTCAGCAGGGGGGCGGGAAGGCTGCGCAGGAAGGCCGCCGCGACCCGGTCGGTGTCCTCGGCGAGGAGCTCGACCTCGCGCAGGAGCGGCTGCGCCAGACGGTCGTCGACGCGGTCGGCGTGGCGCTCCATCAGTTCGCCCATGTCCGGCAGCAGGCGCGCCACCGAGAGCGGCTCCTCAGATGGTGATGCGGGGCGGTTGAGGAAGTGAGCCACGGTGAAGGAGGCCGAGAGGGCGAGGAGCAGCCCGGCGGCCACGGCGGCGGGTCGGCGCCAGCGCGCTCGACGGGGAGCGAGGTTCGCCAGCACGTGCTCGCGCAGCCCGGCGGATGCGGGCGGGGTGACGGCGGCGAGGTCGGCCCGAAGGGCGTTCTCGAGGAGCTCGAGGGTCTCCTGCGGCAGTTGCGGGGCGTCTTGTTGGTCGAGGTTCACGCTTGGCCTCCAGCAATGTGGCGTAGGGGGTGCGAGTCGGGATCGGAATCGGGATCAGCGGGCGCGGTGCGCGCGGCACCGGTGGGGGGTCGTTCGAGGTGGCGGGCGAGGGTCTTGCGGGCCCGGAAGAGGTGCACGCGCACGGTGGCCTCGGGGCGCCCGAGGACGGCGCCGATCTCCGCGGCGGAGAAGTCCTCGGCGTAGCGCATCCACAGGGCGTCCACCTGTTCGCCGGGCAGAACGCGCTCGGCCACGCGCCACAGGTTCTCGCGCGCGTCGCTCTCGCCCAGGATGGTGGCCGGGTCCCGCTCGTGGCCCAGGCCGGCAAGGGTCTCCTCGCTCGCGAGAGTGGGGCGCCGGCGGCGGTAGCGCGTCGCCGCCAAGCGCCGCGCGAGGGTGAAGAGCCAGGTCGAGAAGCGGTAGCGGGGGTCGAAGCGGTCGAGCTTCTCCCAGGCGCGCAGAAACGTGTCTTGGGCGAGCTCCTCGGCGTCCTCGGGCGCGGCGGTGCGCAGGCGCAGGAACGCGTGCAGCGGCCTTTCAAAGCGCGTCACGAGCTCCCCGAAGGACTCGACACACCCCCCCCGGGCCCGGCGGGCGAGCTCCTCGGCGGTCCACTCGGAGGGGGTGGTGACGGTCACGGCGACAGACTAGAAGGGGGCGCGGATGGCTTCAGCGGTCTCGTGCAAGGTCTCGACCAGCAGGCGCGACTCGAAGCGCAGCGAGGCGCCGACGCTCTGCCCGGAGACGAAGAGCGTCAGCCCGTCGAGCACCTCCTGCATCTCGAACAAGCGCTCGTCGTTCTCGAGGGCCATGTTGGCCAAGGCCAGCGCGCCGGTGGCGAGCCCGTGGAGCACGAGTGCGTCCTCGGGCTTGTCGGTCTCCACCGCCAGGGAGACACCCAACAGACCGTCGCGCTCGCTGATATCGAGCCGCATGCCCGTCGCCTTGTCGGCGACGGTCGAGGCGGGGCGAATGCCGTCGAGGCCGGGGATGGCGCCGGTGGCCTCGGCGTAGAAGAACGACCCGGCCGCCGGGCGAGCCTCGAGGGCGGCCACGGAGGCTTCGCGCAAGCTGGGCGCGGCACCCTCGAGCACCCGCAGGGCGCGCAAGAGCTCGCCGGCGTCTCCCGACAGCATCAGTAGGAGGTCCGTGGATTCCCGGGCGGCCACGGTCTGACAGAACACCTCGTCCGTCCCTCCCGCGTCCCAGGAATGAAGCACCCGACCCTCGAGCTGCACGGCGCGGTACTCCGAGCGCGCCACGAGGCGGGCCATGACCGCCGAGGCCGCCGAGGTCGCCCGCAGCACGGCCACACCCTGCTCGTGGGGACGCGCGATGTCGGCTCCCAGCTCGCCACCGAAGACCGTCAATGAGCGCAGGAGGGAGAAGGGATCGACGCCCAGGAACCCCTCGACACACTCGAACTGGTCCAGCTCGGCGCGCAGGTCGAAGCGCTCGGCGAGGGCCACGGCGGCGCGGATGAGCCGCGTGTCACGCCCCGCCTCGACATCGATGTGGACCAACCACTGGGCATCGGCGGGCACGAGGCCGCGGTCGAGCTCGCCGTCGGACATCTCCGGAGAAGACTCCGCCGCGAGAGCGGCTGTGGCGAGGAGCGGAAGAGTCGTCACCCAGGCGGCGACGCGGCGGGAGAGAAATCTGGTGTCGATCATGAGGTTCTCGAGGAAGCGGCTCGCCGCGGCGGATACCGTCGGGGAGCGCAGGAGTTGAGGTGGCGCTCGCCTCGCAGGGAGCTCGGAGGTCATCCGCTCCGAGCGCCCCGCCCCCGCTCCATCTCACCGACGGCGCGCGGGCTGGCGAGCCGCCGCCACCCGATGGCCCCTATACGATCCCCCGCGACGGCCCGTTTCGGAACCCCGAGGCCTTTCGGGGCTCCTGGAAGCCCGTTGGAGTAGGCCCACGGCGAGAGGATAGCCGCTTTCGTCGCTGCAAGGAGGGCGAGGTCGAGGTGGCGCAGACGGTCGTGTAGGGCCCCTGGGGGCACGGATCGACGAGTCCCTCGCCACGGCGGCGGAGAGGGCGAATCGGAGTAGGCCGTTTCTCTGGCGGGCCTAGGCGCGCGGCTCGGCAGCGAGGAGACCGTCTCCCCGGCTCAGGCCACCGTCACCTCGGCGCGCCGCTTGCCGATGGGCTGCAGCGGTCGCAGCTTGGGCTCCTCCGCCGCCGCGGGCTGCCGGGCTGGCCGCCGATCGGGGCGGCTGTCCGCCGCGCCTGCCGCCTCCGGCAACCCGTGGGCCGCCACGCGAGCGTTGTTGAAGGCGCAGGTGAAGCACTTGTGGTAGAGCTTGCGCTGCCTGCCTTGACACTGCGCCGTCGAGAGACGGTGCGCGATCAGGGTCGCCGCTCCATCGAGACGAGTCGGGCACGAGCGCGACTCACTCTGCTTGTCCGTCGGATTCGCCATGTGAACGGGTCGGGGTCCGAGACACGCTGTTTGGGCGGGGAAACGCCACACACCGCCTGCCAGGACGCTCGCCGGGGTCCGCCCCCCCCGGTAAGGCGCAAGATGATGCTTCCCTCGCCGCCGCGAGGTCAAGCTCCAGGGCCAAGAATGTCCCGGATCCGAGTCAGGGCCTCCTCGGCCGCCTGGGCCCCGCGGTGGCTGTCGCGACTCAGCTCCACGGCCGCCATCCCTCCGTAACCAACCTTGTTCAGGGAGCTTAGGACGTCCTCGAGGTCGAGGTCCCCCTCGCCGAAGGGGCGGTGGTGGTGGACGCGGCCACGGATGTCGGCGAGGTGGACGTGCACGAGGTGCTCTCGGAGCTCGCTGATGACGCGCCCCGCGGGCAGGTCGTCGGTGCACAGGAGGTGTCCGACGTCGAGGGTCAGGCCGAGGTCCTCCCCCGCGGACCCCAGGCGGCGGCGCAGCTCCAGGAAGGCGGCGGGCCGCTCGAGGAACATCCCCGGCTCTGGCTCGAAGCCGATCCGCACGCCGCGCTCGCGGGCGGTGGCGAGGAGTCCGGCGATGCCCTCGCACAGCCGCTCCCAGAGGACCTCGAGCCGTGCGGCGCCGGCTTGCTCGTCCTCGGCCCGCTCGCCGCCGGGCGCCATGCCCGAGAAGATCGTGACCACCTCCGCCCCGAGGGCTGCGGCGGTCTCGATGGCCTGGATCAGGAACCGCAGGCGCCGGTAGCGGTCGGCGAGGTCCTCCTCGAGGAGGGTCGGGAAGTGCTTGCGCTTCGGGTCGAGCAGGAAGCGGGCGCCGGTCTCGATCGCGATGGTGAGGTCGAGGTCCGCGGCGAGGCCGGCGATCGCCTCGAGATCGCGAGCGTCGCTGCGCTGTGGGTCGAGCTGGCCCACGTCGGGTGTGATCGCGACGCCGCCGTAGCCGAGCTCCGCCAACAGGCGCAGAGCGTCATCGAGGCGGTGGTGGGCGAGGCCGTTGGTATTGTAGCCGAGCCTGAACACGCTCACCCGGCGGCCTAGCGGCCCGTTGGAAGAGGGCCGTAGCGAGACGAAGCCCTCTTCGTCGCCGCAAGGAGGGCGAAGTCGAGACGGCTCGGGCGGCCTGGTAGGGCCTTCGAGCACGGATCGGCGAGTCCGACGCCGCAGCGGCGGAGAGGGCGAAGTCGGAGTAGGGCGTTCTTCAAGGGGTTGCTAGGAGTCCGCCTGGAGCTCGGTCGGCTCCTCGGGTTCATCGGCGTGATCTTCCGCGGCAGCGGCGGAGGCCTCGGCCTCGGGATCGGCGGCGGGCTCTTCCACCGCGGAGCCGGGGGGTGTGGCCGCGGGAGCCTCGGCGGCCTCACCGGGGCGATCCGCCCGCTGGGCTTCTCCCGCGGGTTCGTCGCAGGCCTGCTCCCCCTCTCGGGCCTCGCTCGCCGTGCCGCCCTCCTCCCCATCGACGGGGCCGAGGTGGAAGGCGCGCTCGACCTCCTCGCTGGCCCGGCGCGCGTCCGCCACGAGCTCCTCGCTACGGGGCAGGTCGTGCCGCAGGTCGCGCTTGGCCTGGTCGAGCTCACGCTGCAGCTTGCGGATCTCCTGGGACATCCCGCTCTCGCGCCAGACTTGGCTCACCGAGCGCCGCAGCTTCTGCACCTGAACGAAGACCTTGGCGGCGACCTGTGGCAGGTCCTTGCCGAAGACCATCACCGCCACGGCGGCCACCAACAAGACCTCGACCGCGGCGATGTCGCCGAAGAAGGCCAGGGAGATCGGGGTGCTCGCCATGGTGGGTTGGGCCTCAGTCGTTCTCGTCCTTCCAGCGCTCCAGCAGACCGCCGCGCGTGGGCCTCCAGCCCAGAAGGGGCTTGACGGAAATGCCGAAGGAGCCGCCGCCCTCTCCCGACCGCAAGCCGTACTGCAGTTCAAAGATGAGGTCGTGACCGATGCGGCGCAAGACCATGCGCGAGTTCAGGCTCGCATCGTCGGCGAGGCTGACGGTCTGGCTGCCCTCGAATTCCCACTTCTCGTTCGCCCGCCACACCGCGCGTGCGGACGCGGCCTCGAACGCCTCCCCCGAATCGGTTCCCGCCCCCCGGTGGTGGCCCAGGCGCAGGTGCAGGCGATCGTGCGGCTGGATCCCGAATAGGGTCCGCGAGTAGATCGTGCCCTCCTCCTCCACGTCGTAGCGCCCGTCGTGGACCAGCGCCACGGGGACATCCGCGACCTTCGAGGCGAACTCGGAGAGGAACGCCACGGGCAGCACCTCCGCCTCGCCCTCCGCCGCATCGGGCAGCCACGAGCCCCTCAGATCGAAGGTCAGGGCGCCCGCTCCGTCCGCCAGGCGCCAGCGGCTGCGCAGGCCGGCGTCGGCCACGAGGCCGTCCACGAGGGGGTCCTCCACGCCGTCGAAAGGGACCGGCGCGCCGCCCTCCTCGAAGGCGACCAGGTCGGTGCGCAGGCCGACGCGCGGGATGAGGCTGTGGACGGTACCGCTGGCGTGGCGGGTGGAGAACACCGACGCCAGGTTCACGCCGGCGAAGAGACCTCCGCGCGAGGCGGATCCCTGCTCGGCGGCGTCATCGCTCCAGGCGGTAGCGCGCACGCTCGCAAACGGCGTCGCCTTCCAGCCCCCCGCGCCCAGCTCGAAGGGAAGCTCGAGACGCTGTTCGCCGTCGAAGCGCGTGACCTCGCGCTCTCCCAAACCGTCGCCGAAGCTCGGGTCGAAGGGAGAGGCCGCCGCCGAATCCCCCTCCCGGCGCCGCAGGTAGGCCAAGTCCGCGTGAGCCGCGAAGAGCAGCGGCGATCCCCACCACTGCCCGACGGGCGTCAGGCCGCGGTAGTAGCCGAGGGCCGGCTGCTCCTCGACCGCGTCGCGGAAGTCGTCGAGCCGTGCGCCGGCGGTGGCGCTCAGGTAGTGCTGGTCGTCCGCTCGCCTCCAGTGCAGATAGGTGTCCTTCTCCTCGTAGCGCAGGAATTCGCGCTCGAGGTACTCCGACTGCACGCCCTCGTCGCTCTGCCGGCTGACGACGAGGTCGAGCCACTCGCGCTCGGTGAACAGGTAGCGTGCGCGGCCGCGCAGGAAGTGACGGAAGTCCGCGCGCCCCTCTGGGTCGGAGCGGACGATACCCCTGTCCGGCCCTGTGTCGTTGACCCCTTCCAGGTAGAGATTCGCCCAGAAACGATCCCCCAGGGAGGCCTCCAGGCCGCCGCCCAGTAGCAGGCCCCGCGAGCTCGAGTAGGAGGCGTGCAGGTGCGTGTTGCCCTCGATCTGCTCGCGTTCGACGCCGGCCACTCCAGCGATGCCGGCGCCCACGATGCCGAGGCCGGCGGTTAGGGAAGTACGCACGAACTGGCCCAGGCGAGCCGAGTCGCCCAGGTCGAGGTGCGTCAACAGCGGGCGGCCGCTGGAATCGGCGCGGTAGCGGATCGGTGGCAGGGGAAGGGAGAGGCCGTTGTCGAAGCGCAGGGAGTTCTTGCGCGTCGAGACCCTCCAGCCCACTTCCTCTTCTTCGGTGGGCACCAGGCGCAGATCCTCGGTACGAACGAAGTAGTGCGGCTTCTCGTGCAAGCAGGAAGTGATGACCGCCTGGTCGGCCTGCAGGGAGCCGTCGGAGGAGTGCCTCAACCAGTCGGCACGCACGGCGAGGCGCTGGGGTACGCCGCGCACGACGGTGTCGATGAAGACCTCGGCACCCTCCAGCCAGCCGTGTCCATCGACGAGATCGATGTACGCCGCATCCATGCGAGCCACCCGCTCGCCGTCGGAGAGCAGCTCGACCTCGCCGTCGAGGTAGGCCTCGGTGACCAGGTGCGAGACGCCGCGGGCATCGAACCGGCCGAAGAGGCTAATCTCGCCGTCGCCCGGAGCGGGAGCCCGCCGCTCGGCACCGGGGAGGGTCGTGGCGGGGGCGGCATCGCGCCCCATCCACTCGGCGCTGTCACGGCGCCACTGGGCGCGGTCGATCCAAATCAGCACGCTGGAGGCGCGCGCTTGCATCTCCCCCCCCCTGTAGTCTGGGCGGCGCATGACCAGGATGGTCGAGTCGGGGCCGGAGAAGGGGCGCAGTGACTCGTAGGTCATCGCCCAGGGCTTCGCTCCCGTGTCTGGGGCGCTGCTGACCGTGCCCCTTCCGGTGCGGATGAGCACATCGACGAGGTCGTGATCGATGCGCGCGGACTCCCAGACCAAGCCCAGAATCTCCAGGCGCGCGGGGGCGCCGGTCAGGTGCAAGGAGCGCGGGTCGGCCACGAAGCCCTCTCCGGAGGCGGCGAGGTCGCCGCCGGCGGCGAGCGTGAAGCCGCCGTGGGCCTCCAGGCGCTCCACCCGCCCACTGGCGAACCCCTCGGTCGGCTCGGCCGGTGGCTCCTCCCGGAAGGCGACCTCGATCGTCTCCGCAGCCAGGTCCCACGGGCGGCCCGAGGCGAGCCGGCCCGAGAGGCTGGCGCCGCCGTTGAAGCGCGCCCCGTCTCGCTCGGCCAGCATGTGCGCGGCGCTCGCGGCTTCGAGGGCGGCGGCTCCTTCGCCCCCCTCGGTCCGGGGGTCGAGGACCAACCGCGGGCGCTGGGCCTCGAGGCGGTCGGCGCTGAAGGCCACCCAGTCCGCCGTCAACCGGTAGGGCTGGTCGGTGGCCGAGAGCTGCCCGCGAGCACGCACGCCGACGGCGAGCTCTCCCTCGGAGTCCATTCCCGCGGCGCCCTCGAGACGGCCGCCGCCCTCGGGCGTCCACGAGAAGCGCTCCCCGCTACCCGAGAACTCGCCCTCGCCGGACAGGGCGACCGAGACCCCCCCTTGGGCTCGGATCGAGGTCAAGCTCGCCCGCGAATCCGCTCCCTCGCTCGCCGTGGCGAACAGGTGGGTCGCCGCCAGCACGGCCCGACCGAAACTCCCCGCGAGGTGAGCCCGACCGACCTCGTGGGCCTCGATCGACAGAGGGCGCGGGGTCCCGTCGGGATTGCCGGATGGTTCTTCGGCCCAGGACTGGACCTCGATTCGCTCGCAGTCGAGCAGGCTGGGCCCCTCGGCGCTCTCCAGCTCGAGGTGCACCGCTCCCTCGGCGAGGACGGCGTCGGGCGTGAGCTCGATGCGCCGGCCGCGGGCGAGGCCGCCCTCGACGTCGGCCAGCACGCCCTCGCCCAAGATGAGCTCTGCGGGGGCGTCGGGCGTGCCGATGACCTCGGTCCGCCCCGCTCCGTCCGACCGCACACGTTCCCCGCGCGCTTCGGTGGCGCCCGCGGCGTAGGCGACCCCCTCGCGGGCCTCGAAGCTGCGCGTCTCACTGTCGAAGTCCACCAGGAGCCCCGCGCGAGCCTCGAAGGCTCCCTCGCCGCCCATCTCCAGGTGCGCGTCGCGGGCACGGACGAGGTGGACGCCCCGCTCGCGCAGGAGGAGATCGAGCTCGCCGCCCGTCTCCACCACGAAGGGCCGCTCCCGCGCGTCGGTGCCCTCCAGGCGTGAGGGTTCGGGGCTGGTCGCCGTCAACTCGACGGCCTGTGCGGGGTCGCGGCCCGCCACCAGGCGCAGCTCGCTGCCCAAGAAACGTGCTCCCTCGAAGGAACCCTCGACCTCCCCCGAGAGTTCGAGCGAGCCCGCATTGCCCCCGGTTTGAGCGCTCCCCACGACCGCACGCGCCGCGCGCACATCCACGCCGAGGGAATCGAGGCGCACGCGCGCCGGCCCGCCGAGGGTGAATCCCAAGGCGGGCGCGAAGGTGACCGTGAGAGGCCCTTGGCCCTCGAGATCCACCCGGCGGGAGGGCTGCTCTGCGCCCCCTTCCAGCCAGAAGGCCGCCTCCGGCGCGCCCTCGAGGGTGGCCGATTGGAATTCGCCCTCGGCGCCGAAGGCGAAGTGCCCCTCTTGGCCGGTGAACTCGTCGGCGCCGCGAGTCAGGCGCACACCACTCGAAGCGCGCGCCGCGCGGGCCAGGATGCGGCGCCCGGAAGGGCTGTCGCGCTCAACCCCCTCGATCACGATCTCGGCGGCTGAGAGCCCGAGGGTCTCGGCGCCCTCGAACTCCAAGCGCCCGCCGCCGCTCACGCCGATGAGGACGCCTCGCCCCTCTGGGGTCTGGGTGCGCTCGAACTCGAGCGGGCCGGCGCCGGTGGCCGAGAGGCGCCAGACGCCCGCTCCGGCGGTCTCGAACTCGATCGCCCCCCGGCGCTCGAGGCGGAGGAACCCGTCGTTCGGCCGCGCATCGAGGCCCTCGCCCGAGGCCACCAGGCCCTCGCCCTCAATCACCACCGGCGCATCGGAGGTGAAGCGGCTCTGTTCGAGGTGCATCTCCAGCCGCGGCGACCGCAGACCGAGCGGGGCGAGGGGCGACCCGCTCACGAGGGACAGCTCGACCGCCTGGAGGGAGATCGGCTCGTCCCGGCCCACCCGTGGCTCGCCGCCCTCCAAGCTGACGCGGGCGCGGCCGTGAGGAGCACGCACCTCCGCCCGCAGCGCGCCCGTTTCGGCCTCGAACAGCTGCGCCTCCAAGCCCCGAAGGGCGTGCAGGCCAGGCTCGGCGAGCGGGACGACCTCGTCGACCGCGAGTTGGAAGCTGCGCGGCCGTCCGGGCAGGCTGACGTCGTGGCCGGTGTACTCGAGGTAGCCGCGGACCTGTGCCCCGGCGGTCACCTGCGGCCCCTCCTCGATGGGGTCGAGGCGCAGGACGGCGCGCTCGTCACCAGGGGGCAAGCCCGGCGTCTCGTCGGTCGGAACCTGCTCGGCGCGCCGTCGGTCGCGCTCGGTGGCAATGCCGAAGAGAACCGCGAGCCCGCCGCCGAGGACGAGCACGAACAGCAGCAGGCGCCTCACCGCGACGCCTCGAGGATCGCCGCCCAGCGTCCCCGTGCACGCAGGATTCGCTCGGCCAGCTCGCGCACGGCTCCGTCGCCGCCGCGCGAGGCGCAGACGAGGTCCGCGCGCCGCCGTAGTTCCTCCCGAGCGTCCGCCGGCGCAGCGAAGAAAGCGGCGCGCTCGGCCAGGGCCAGATCGGGCAAGTCATCGCCCATGGCAACGGTCTCGCTCGCGGTGATCCCCAGCTCCTCCTGTAGGCGCTCGAGCACCGGGCCCTTGGGGCCGCTGTGGGTGAACAGGTGCGCGACGCCGCAGTCGGCCGCTCGGCGGTGGGTGGCCTCACAGCCTCGGCCGGTGATCCACGCCAAGACGATGCCGGTCTCGCGCAACCAGGCGAGGCCTTGCCCGTCGCGGATGCAGAAGCGCTGCTGCTCGCGCTCCTCGTCGTAGACGACCTTCCCGTCGGTCAGGGTGCCGTCCACATCGAGCACGAGCAGGCGCGCACGCGCGAGCGCGGCCCGCTGCCGGTCATCGAGCTCGGGAGAGGTCGGCTTCAAGGCCGGATGTCCAAGAGGTCCTGCACGTCGAGCAGGCCCACCGGTCGGCCCCGGCCGTCGATGACGGGAATCTGGTCCACACGATGGGCCTGGAGCACGCGCTGGGCGCTCTCGACCGGCTCGTCGGGCCCGATCGTCTTGGGGTCGTGTCCCATGAACTCGTCCACGACTGCGTCGAGGTGGCCGGCTTGGCCGCTCTCGAGCATGCGGCGCAGATTGCCGTCGGTGAAGATCCCGACCAACAGACCTTCGGGGTCGACGACGAGCGCCGCGCCGGGGCGGCCGGGGGTGTTCGACATCGTGATCAGCACCTCGCGCACGGCGGCTCCGCGGTTCACGAGGGGGAGCTCCGCGTCCTTGCGCATGACCTCGCTGACGGGCATCAGGCGCCGCCCGAGGTTGCCGGCCGGGTGATAGCGGGCGTAGTCCTCGCGGTCGAACCCGCGCTCGGAGAGCACGACCATCGCTAGAGCGTCGCCCAGGGCCAGCATGGCCGAGGTCGAGGCGGTCGGCGCCAGGCGCAGCGGGCAGGCCTCCTCCACACGCCCGATGTCCAGCACGCAGTCGGCGAGCTTCGCCATGGTGGAGTCGGTGCGTCCGGTCATGGCGATCACGCCGGCGCCGATGCGCGTGGCGGACGGCACGGTCGCGTTGACCTCGGCCGTCTCGCCGGAGTTGGAGAGGGCGAGCAGGACGTCGGCCTCGCGCACGCGGCCGAGATCGCCGTGCAAAGCCTCGGCGGGGTGTAGGAAGAGCGACGGCGTACCGGTGCTCGCCAGGGTGGCCGAGATCTTCTGGCCGACGAGCCCCGCCTTGCCCATGCCGGTGACGACCACGAGGCCCCCGCAGGCGAGGGTCATGTCCACTGCACGCGAGAAGGTCTCCTCGAGCAGGCCCTCGAGGTCGGAGATCGCCCGCGCCTCGCTCTGGATCACCTCCGCGGCGCGGGCGAGGCGCTCTCGCGTGCTCTCGGAACTACCTTCCAATGCTCTGCACACCTCCCCCCTCTTCCTGCCGCTGGGGGCGGGGAATTCTAGGCGCGAGCGTCCCGGCGGGCAAGCGGGCCGGCCGCGGACGTTTGGTTGTGCCCTGAGAGCCTGATATAAGGCCCCACCCGCCTCTGCGCCCGACCCAATGGAGCCCGCCATCCTCACGCCCCCCCTCGCCCTCGCCACGAACCAGACAGAGCTGCTCGTGGGCGGCCTGGTGATCGCACTGGTGATCCTCTCCCTCGGCCTGCACGAGTTCGGTCACGCCCTCGTCGCCAACCTGTGCGGCGATCCCACGGCGCGCGAAATGGGGCGTATGACCCCGGACCCGCGGCCGCACATCGACCCGATTTGGACGATCTTGGTGCCGTGCGTCCTGTACATGACCGGCGGCATCATCTTCGGCGGCGCCCGGCCGGTGCCGGTCAACTACCACCGCCTGCGGCGGCCCGCGCGCGACATGATGCTGGTCGCCCTGGCGGGCCCGCTGATGAACGTGCTCATCGCGATCGTGTTGATGGGCATCACCAAGCTCCTGTTGGCGCAGGGCGGGATGGGCCGGCCGGGGGACACGGCCCTGGGATACGTCGTCTACGCGCAGAGGCCCGCGCAGATCGCGACCTTGGTGCTCGCCCACGCAACACGTATCAACATCGTGCTGGCGATCTTCAACATGCTGCCGGTCCCGCCCCTGGACGGCTCGCGCGTGATGGCCTTCCTTCTGCCGAGCCCGATGCGCGAGACCTACATGGGCCTCGACCGCTTCGCGATGCTCTTCGTCTTCCTGATCCTGTTCAGCGGCGCCCTGCGGCCGATCATCCTGACGGCTTTCTTTCCCCTAGCCCGGCTGGTGGACCTGCTGACCGGGAGCGGCGCGTGGTGACGGCCTCGGAGTTCACCATCACCCTCGAGCGGGTGTTCCAGGGTCCGATGGACCTCCTGCTGCACCTGGTGCGCGAGCAGGAGGTGGAGATCCACGAGGTCGAGCTGTCCAAGGTCATCAGCGCCTACCTCGCCTACCTCGAGGCCCTGCGCGATCTCGACATCGAGCTCGCCGGCGATTTTCTGGTCATGGCGTCGACCTTGATGTCGATCAAGTCGCGCTCCCTCTTGCCACGCGAGGAGATCGACCTGGCCGAGGAGCTCGACCCGCGCGACGAGCTGATCCAGCGCCTGCTCGAGTACCGGCGCTTCAAGGAGACCTCCGACACCCTCGCGGCGCGCGAGGCCGAGCGCGCGAGGCTCCATGGCCGGGGCGGATTCCCCGAGCTCGCGGCGGGCACGCGGGAGCCGACCCTCGACCTGGGGACGATCAGCCGTTGGGACCTCTTGGGGACGTTCTCGCGCTTGATGCGCGAGACCCTCGCGGATCGCCCGCACCATGTCGCCGGGGAAGCGCGCCCCCTGCGCTTCTACGTCGAGAGCCTAGCGCGAGCGGCGCGGGCGGCGGGCCCCACCGGGTTGCGCGAGCTGCTCTTGCGCATGAGCGCCGAACCCACGCGCGAGAACCTGGTGGGCTCGTTCTGCGCCGTCTTGGAGCTGATCAAACTGGGTGTGGTCTCCGCCACCCAAGGCGGGCCCCGCGAGGAGATCCTCCTCGAGTTCCTCGTGGACGTGGACGCCGATCTCGACCACTTGCTCGACGCCGCTCGCTTCGAGGACGAGGGCCTCGCCGAGAAGGGCGCGGACGAGTCGACCTCCCGGGACGATCCCGGCTCTTGACCCGCCGGCGCGGTTCGAATCCACTCCGCGCATTGGCAAGTCCGGCCGTCGCGGCGCATACTCCCGCTCCTCTCGATCGACCTCTCTTGCCCCCTGGAGCAACACCGATGAGCAACGCGCTGGATGTGACCGACAGCATGTGGGAGACCGCGGTGCTGCAGAGCGAGACCCCTGTCCTGATCGACTTTTGGGCGGAGTGGTGCGGGCCCTGCAAGGCCATGGGCCCCTACGTCGACAAGCTCGCCGAGGAGTTCGCCGGGCGCCTGAAGGTCCTCAAGTTGAACACGCAGGACAACATCGAGGTCCCCGCGCGTTATGCCATCCAGTCGATCCCGGCTTTCCTGTTGGTGAAGGGTGGGGAGGTCGCCCACCAGTTCATCGGCAGCATGCCCTACGAGCGCTTGAAGGCGCAGGTGGAGGAGCACCTCTAGCAGCCCGTTGAGAATCGCCCTATTTCGGCTTCGCCCTCTCCGACGCCGCGGCTTCGGCCTCGTCGATCCGTGCTCGACGGCCCAGCAGGAGCGCCTGCGCCGTCTCGACTTCGCCCTCCCTACAGGGACGAGGATGCCTTCGTCTCGCTACGGCCCTTTCTCAACGGGCCGCTAGGGGCGTCGCCGTGCGGCTGGCCTTCTTCGGGTCGCCCCCCTTCGCCACGCCGATCCTCGAGCGTTGTCTGGAGGGCGCGCACGAGGTCTGCGGCTTGGTGACCGGTCCGGATCGGCCGCGGGGGCGCGGGCGTGCGGTCGAGGAATCGCCACTCGCCGCGCTCGCGCGCGAGCGCGGCCTCGCGCTACTCCAGCCCCAGAGCGCGCGGGACGAGGACTTCGCCGCCGCCCTCACAACCCTAGCCCCCGAAGCGCTACTCGTTGTGAGCTACGGCCAAATCCTCCCCCGAACACTGCTCGCCCTCGCCCCTCTCGGCGCTCTCAACGTCCACGCTTCGCTCCTGCCGCGCCACCGCGGTGCCTCTCCCGTGCAAGCTGCGCTGCGCGCCGGCGACGAGCACACGGGCGTCTGTGTCCAGCGCATGGTCTTCGCCCTTGACGAGGGCGATGTGGTGCTGGCGCGCTCCACGCCCATCGGTGCAGAGGAAACCGCGGGCGAGTTGCTCACCCGGCTGTCCGCGATCGGAGCCGACCTCGCCGCCGAAGCTCTCGACCTCATCGCCGGGGGCCGCGCCGTCTTCACGCCGCAGGAGGAGGCCCTGGCGACCTACGCGCCGAAGCTCACCAAGGCCGACGGCGTGATCGACTGGAGCCTGGCCGCGGTCGAGCTCGATCGCCACGTGCGTTCGGTCACCCCTTGGCCTGGGGCGCGCACGCGCCTGCCCGACGGTCGCCCGCTCGGCCTCGCCCGCCCGCGACCGGTGACTCGCGAACAGCTCAGCGCCGCCGAGCGCGCTCTCGCCGCCGAGAGCCCCCCCGGGACGCTGCTGCGCTGCACCGGGAGCCTGATCGTGCACACCGGAGAGGGTGCCCTCGAGGTGCGTGAGCTGACGCCGGCGGGCAAGCGCACGATGCCAGCCGAAGCCTGGCTGCGGGGGGCGCGCTTGGCCGCGGGGGCGCTCCTGGGAGGGGAGCGGTGATCCGTCGTCTGGCCTGGGAGGTCCTGCGCTCGGGCGAGGCGATCCCGACTCGGCGGGTCGCCTCGATCGCCGCGCGGCACGAGCTCGAGGGTCGCGACCGCGGCCTTCTGCGCCACCTGGTGAGCACGGAGGCACGCCGCCGGGGCACCCTGGCGGCGCTGCTGCGCCACCTGGCCCACAGCCGGTTTCACGCGGACCTCGCCGCTCACCTGCGCCTGGGTCTGGTGCAGTTGTTCTTCAGCGATCAGATCCCCGACCACGCGGCCTTGTCCGAGACGGTACAGGCCGCCCACGACACCCTCGGGCCCTCCAAGGCCCGCACGGTCAATGCGGTCTTGCGGGCGGCGGTGGAGCTGCGCGTGGAGGGCCATTGCGACGACCCGCGGCGCGACCTCGTCGGGCGTGACCTCTCCCTGGCCGAGCAGGTGTTCCGCGACCCCGGAGAACACCCGTTGCTGTGGGCCGAGGACGCGCTCTCAATGCCCGCGGCCTTCATGAAGCCCTGGACGCGCCGCTTCGGCGTGGACGGCGCACGAGAGTTGGCGCGCGCGTTTCTCGAGCCGTCACCGCTCTCGGTGCGCTGTGTACGCGGCGACCGCGCCGCCCTGGCCGCCGAGTTCGAGGGGGTGGTCCCCAGCGCGCACCCAGCCATCTTTCTGCTCCCCGCCGAGGCGGCGGCGAGCGTGATCGCCTCCGGGGCCTTCCGCCGCGGAGACCTCTCGATCCAAGGCGAAGCGGCCCTACGCGCCGCCGAGCTGTGCGAGGCGCGCGAGGGCGAGGCGTGGCTCGACCTGTGTGCCGCTCCGGGCGGCAAGGCCGCCGTCCTGGCCGCCGCCGGAGCGCGTGTCACCGCTTGCGACGTCTCGGTCAAACGCATCGAGCGCGCGCGAGAGACCCTCGCACGCCTCGGTGTCGCCGATGCGGTCGAGTGGATCGCCCTGGAGGAGGGCGCACCGCCCGCGGTAGGTGAGATGGACGGCGTGCTCGTGGACGCGCCCTGCAGCAACTCCGGCGTGCTGGGCGCGCGGCCCGACGCGCGTTGGCGTCACGGTCCCGCGGCGCGCACAGCCCTTGCCCGCCTGCAGACCGACCTGCTCTGCGCCGGCGCCGAGCGCACGGCCATCGGCGGGCGGCTGGTCTACTCGACCTGCAGTATCGAGCCTGAGGAGAACGAGCAGCGGGTGCGGGCATTCCTCGAGACCCGGCCGAGTTGGAGGCTGGACGAGCAGCTCGCCACCCACCCGCGACCGGGCGAGCCCGGCGGGAGTGCGGACGGGGGTTTCGCCGCGCGCCTGCTCCGGGCGGACTGAGCCGGACGCCCGCCGCCGCTGCTCACGCCGACGGCGGCGCCTGGGGTCTCAACCCGGCATCGCCGGGGAGAGCACCGCCGGGGCTGAAGCCGTCAGACCCGACGGCGGGCGACTCCCCGCTAGGTGACCGCGGCGGTACCGACGCCGGGGAAGCCTGGGCGTACTCGAGGTCCTCCGCGTAGCAGCGCTGGGCCTCTGCCGAGAAGGACGCCCAACGCTCGCGGTCCCAAAAGCGCAGGTCCTCGAAATGGCCCACCACTACCACGCTGCGCTCCTCCTCGTCCCCGCGGGCGATGCCCGCCCGGCGTAGGAGGCGCTCGGGGAAGCGCAGGCGGTGCTGGCGGTCGTAGTGGACCTCGACCGCCGTGGCCCCCATGAGCATGGAGAGCCTGCGGGCGCGGGCGTCCCGTGGTCCAAGGCCCCGCACATCGGCCAGATGCCGCTCCCAGCAGTCCCGGCGGCGCACGCACAGACAGCCCTCCGGCTCGAGGTTGGCGACCAGGGGGACTGGGGCAGCGCCCTCCGCGGCGTCCTCCCGCGCCCTCCTGAGGGGTGCGGGCAGGAGGATGCGGCTCTCCGGATCCAGGCTAGCGGGATGCTCGCCGTTGAAATGAGGAGTCATGGGTGGGCGCGGGGGGCCACGCGGGCCCTCGAGCGCGGGGAGTTTACCACCAACGCTCCAAATCCAACTCAGGTGTGTTGAATACCCGTTCCCTACCGTGCATGTCTCCCCGATTCCGTCTCCTGCGCTGGGGTGTTCCCAACAATCGCTCCACTTCCCTCCCAGGCTTCACCCACTTGCCTCCAGAGCCACCCGCGCTCCCTCGGGGGCCGATCTGGGGGGGCGCCCCATTCCTCTCCCCCCGGCTTCTCCACAGAGACTGGCCGCCTGCGTATCCTCTGCGTCATGGCCTATCGCAATCGCAATCGCAGTCGATCCGAGACGGAAGCGGAGGGAGAGGGCGCTCCCGGCCGCCGGCGGCCCTCCCGCTCCAGCGGGCCCTCGCTCATGCCCATCGCCGGCCTTGCGGCCTTGATCGCCGCCGCGATCCTCTTCGCGCGGATGCTCCCCGGCACGGAACCGGGCGCCGAGGCCGCCCCGGCCGCAGGGGCCCACGAGCCCTTCTCGTCGGTCACCCAAGAGGCCCCGCCCGCGCCGGGCGGAGGCGGCGGCGCGCGGCTCTACGACCGGGCGCCCTCCGACCTCGCCGCCTCCCACGCGCCGTGGATGGAGGCGCTCGAGATCGCGCGCGAGGCGGACCTGCTCTTCGCCGAAGCCCAGAAGGCCAAGGGCGCGACCGACCACGCCGCCTTCCAGGCCAAGGGTCGGGCCGCCAAGGAGACTTATGACCGGGCCTTCACGATGACGGCTTTGTGGGAGGAGCAGCTGCTCGAGTCCTACGGCGACCGCGACCGCCAGGTGCGCGTGATCGTGCGCGAGCGCAACCGCTGGATCGATCGCGTCCGGGTCCTACACAAGACGACCGGGCGATGACCGCCGCCGGCCGCCGAGCGCTGGTCACCGGGGCGTCCTCGGGCATCGGCGCGACCACCGCCAGGCTCCTGGCCGCCGAGGGCTATTCCGTCGCCCTGCTCGCGCGCAGGGCGCGGAAGCTCGCGGAGGTCCGTGACAGCCTCGCGGAAGTCTCGGGCCCCGAGCACCTCGCCTTGGTCGCCGATGTGCGCCGCCGTGACGAGGTGGGCGCCGGCCTCGCCGAGATCGAGGCGGCTTTCGGCGGCCTCGACTTGCTCGTGAACTGTGCCGGCCTCGGTTACCGCGCGCGCGTCTGCGAAGTCGAGCCCGAGCCTTTGCGCGAGGTGTTCGAAACCAACGTCGAGGGGCTCCTACTGCTCTGCCGGGATTCCCTGGGCTTGCTGCGCCGTGGAGAGCGGCCGGTGGTGGTCAACATCTCCTCGATCGTCGGTCGGCGCGGGATCCCCGGACAGGTGGTCTACTCGGCGAGCAAGGCTGCGGTAACCTCGATCGGCGAGGGCCTGCGCGTTGAGTGGGCGAGTGAGGGCATCGCCGTCTGCACCTTGGCGCCGACCCTGACCGCCACGGAGTTCTTCGATGCCCTACACAATCCCTGCGGGCTGCCGGCGCCCAACCTATCGGGGGCGGACGACCCCCTGACCGTAGCGCGCGGAGTGCTCGGCCTCGATCGGCGGCCTGCGCCCGAGCGCAGCCTGGCACGGAAGTGGCACCTGCTCGGCGTGCTGGCCTCGTTCGCTCCGCGCCTAGCGGACCGCATCCTCGTCCGCCGCCTCGGCAGCCCCTGGCGCGTCCCCTCCCGATAGGAAGAGCGAGTCCTCGGTCAAGTCGGGGGCCTCGATGTCGTTGAGCACCGCGGCGTCGGCGGCGTCGAAGAGCTCAGACCAGTTCGTCTCCTCCTCCTCCCCGAGCTCCAAGGTCAAGGAGGGCGCCTGATCCGGCTGTGTTCGCTGCGTGTGGTCGTCGATCCAGCGCCGGTTGCTGCGGACCGTCCCCACCACCGGCAGCACCGTGCACCCGCTTCGATCGGAGAGGGCGGCCAGGGTCTCGGCGGGGACCAAGGCCGGCATGCTGACCGTCAGCGCCCGCCCGTGGCGGCCGAGGACGATCAGCCCGTGTTCAGCGAGGAAATCGGGGTCGACGCCCTCGGCGGCCTCGGGATCTGGTTCGACCTGCTCGATGGGCAGGAAGGGCAGGTTGAACAGCTCGCACACTGCGCGCGAGAGTTCCCAATCCGCTAGTTGGTTGGCGCCGACGAGCACCTCTGGGAAGGGAACGCCGTCGCGGGTGCCGGCCTGTAGGGCCTCGCTCGCTGTCTGGGCCTCGACCAGGCCCCGCTCGACGAGGGCCTCGGCGAGTCGCTGGTAATCGAGGCGCTGGTTGTGCTTCACACCGGTGGGTTGCGGGGTCGGGGGGTGGAGCGGAGAATCCGCCGCTCCCCTCTATCGGGCGGGAAGGCCCCGCTCCTGGAGGCCACGGAGGGGATTCCTCGCCGCCCGCGGCCTCTCCCGGGCCCGAACCGCCCCCTAGACGTCCAGATTCGTGGCTTCGAGGGCGTGCTGCTCGATGTACTCCCGGCGCTGCTCGACGCCGTCGCTCATGAGCACGGTGAAGATGTGGTCGGCGGCCACGGCGTCATCAAGCTCGACGCGGTAGAGCGTGCGCCGGGTGGGGTCCATGGTCGACTCCCACAGTTGTTCAGCGTCCATCTCGCCCAGGCCTTTGTAGCGCTGCACTTCGCTGCCGCCCTGAGAGGCTTGCCGGATGGCGGCAGCCAATGCCTCCAGCCCCGCGACGACCTCTGCGCCCTTGTCGGTGCGCACCTCCCAGCTGCCGCCGCCGCGGGTCACGAGCCCGCGCGCTTCGATCGCCGCCATGAGGCTCACGAGTTCCTCGTGGTGAGCTATGTGGCAGACGACCAGGTCGGCGCTCTCGCGCGATACGCCCGACTCGGGGCCGTCGTAAATGGCTAAGTCACCGCCCGCGGCCTCGGTCCGCAGGTCGATGAAGGCTCGCTGCTCGCCCAGGTCGCTGAAGAAGTGGTTGAGGCCGTCAAATCGCGCCCAGTGGGTCGGCAATGTCTCGCCATCCCAGGCAGCAAGCAACTCCGCTGTGGGCATCTGGGACCAGGCCGGTACGAGCCGCCCGACTAGCCCCTCGAACTGTCGCAGTTCCTCGCACAGCTCCCGCAGCTGTGCTCCGTCCCAGCCGCGATCGGCGCTTGCGTCGAAGACGGACAGGCGCGCCGCACCGACCTCGATCAGGTGGCGCGCCAGGTCGCCCTCCGAGGTCAGGTAGATTTCGGTGCGCTTGGTCTTGACCTTGAACAGGGGTGGCTGGGCGATGAACAGGCGGCCTTGTTCGATCAACTCGGGCATGTGCCTGAAGAAGAACGTCAGCAGCAGGGTGCGGATGTGGGACCCGTCCACATCGGCGTCGGTCATGATGATCGTCTTGCCGTAGCGGATCTTCTCCAGGTCAAACTCCTCGGCGATCCCGCAGCCCAGCGCCGAGATGATGAGTTGGATCTCGGAGTGGCCCAGCATCTTGTCGAGACGCGCGCGCTCGACGTTGAGGATCTTGCCCTTGAGGGGCAGGATCGCCTGGAAGGTCCGGTCGCGGCCCATCTTGGCCGAGCCGCCGGCCGAGTCGCCCTCGACCAGGAAAATCTCCGACACCCCCAGGTCGGAGCTCTGGCAATCCGCCAGTTTTCCGGGCAAGTTCCCGCTGGCGAGAGCCGACTTGCGCCGCACGAGTTCGCGCGCCTTGCGCGCAGCTTCGCGCGCCTGCATGGCTCGCAGGGCCTTGCCGACGATCGTCTTTGCCTCGGTGGGGTGCTCCTCGAGGTAGGCGCCGAACTGCTCACCGACGACCGACTCCACCAGCCCCTGGATCTCTCGGTTTCCGAGCTTGTCCTTGGTCTGGCCCTCGAACTGCGGCTCGGGAACCTTGATCGAGAGGATTGCCGTCAGCCCTTCACGAAAGTCGTCCCCCGAGGGCAGCTTGTCCCCGCTCTTGGCCAGCTTCTGCTGCTTGGCGTAGTTGTTGAGCGTGCGGGTCAAACCCGCCTTCAGGCCCGCCAGGTGCGTGCCCCCGCCGTGAGTGTTGATGTTGTTGGCGAAGGTGAAGATCGTCTCCTGGTACGCGTCGGTGTACTGCAGGGCGAGCTCGACCTCGATCGACTCCCCATCGGTCTCCGTCGAGGAGGCTTCCTTGACGAAGTGCACGATGTCGCCGTGTAGGACCGTCTTGGTGCGATTGACGTCCTCGACGAAGGTCAGCAAGCCCGCGGGGTACTCCAGGTGTTCCTTGGTCCCGGTGCGGTGGTCTTCGAGGTCGATCACGACACCGCGCGTTCCCATCAAGTAGGCGAGTTCCCGCAGGCGCTTGGAGACGATGTCGTACTCGAACTCGACGGTCGAGAAGATCTTCCCGTCCGGTTTGAAGCGAACTACCGTTCCCGTGTGGTCGCTCTCCCCGGTGACCGCCAGTTCGCCGACGCACACGCCGCGCTCAAAGCGCATGTGGTGCACCTTGCCGTGGCGGCTAACGTCGACCTCCAGCCATTCCGAGAGGGCGTTGACGCAGGAAACGCCGACACCGTGCAGGCCGCCGGAGACCTTGTAGGCGCCGTCGTCGAACTTGCCGCCGGCGTGCAGCGTCGTCAGAACGATCTCGAGAGCGGGCTTGCCGAGTTCCTCCTTCACCTCGATCGGGATGCCCCGCCCGTCGTCGGCCACGGTCACCGAACCGTCGGCGTTCAACTCGACGGTGCATTGGGTGGCGTGCCCGGCGAGGGCCTCGTCGATGGCGTTGTCGACGACTTCCCAGATCAGGTGGTGGAGGCCGCGCGTGGCTGTGTCCCCAATGTACATCGCCGGCCGCACACGCACGGGATCGAGGCCCTCGAGGACCGTGATGGACTGGGCGTCGTAGCCACTCGAACCGGACTGTTCTTCGGTCATACTCATCGCTTCAATCTCAACGCAAGGCGCAGGATGCGCGCCTCGCCGAGAAGGCGGTTCGCCGCCTCCCTGAACCGTTCACCGGTGTAGTTCCGCAACTCGTGAAGGTGCGCCGCCGATTCGACCTCCACACACAACTCGCCGCGCGCGAAGCCGACGGCGCGGGCGCGTTGGGCGAGATCTTCCCCAACCGCCTCACGCCAGGCATCGAAGACCGCGGCATCCTTCAGCCGCCGGCTCAAACCGCTCTCGGCGAGGTACCTGCTCAGGGCATCTCCGAGGCTGACAGGGCCCCGGCGGGGTTTCCTCGTCGCCGCCACCGATCACGCGTCCACCGTAATCGGCATCACGATGTAGATGTAGTTCTCCCCGAGAGTGAACTTCCCAGGGCTGGTCTTGTCCTCGAACTCCAGCCGAACGACATCCCTCTCGCAGTTCTTGACCCCCGCGACCACGAAGTCGGGGTTGAAGGCGATCTCGGCCTCGTCTCCCTTGTAGACCACCTCCATGTGAGCGTGCGCCTCTCCTCGCCCGGCGAAGTGTCCGGAGACCTCCAACTCGTTCTTCTTGAGTTGGAGCTTTGCGGCACGCGCCTCGGCTCCAGTGACATTGGCCACCAGGCGCAACTTGCGCCCGAGAACCTCGGCGTCGGCCTCCACCGTGTGCTTGGTCTGCTTGGGAATGACTGCGGTGTACTTGGGAAACTCCCCGTCGATCAGCCGCGCAAAGACCTCCGCGTTGGCGGTCTTCATGCCGATCTGGTTCTCGTCGAACTGAAAGCGAACCTGTTCCAGGGGGTCGTTGATGACCCGGCAGAACAGGTTCATGCCCTTGGTCGGGACGATCGCCGAAGGGCGCTCGTCCGAGTCGATGTCGATGGGAGCCCCTGAGACCGCCAGGCGCCGCCCGTCGGTTGCGATCAAGTTCATCATGCCCTCGGCGAACTCGACGAGGACGCCGTGCATGGCGTAGCGCCCCGCCTCCCGCGCGGCGGCGAAGGCGGTCTGGTTTACGAGACGCCCGAAGGTCCCTGCCTGGATCGAAAAGGGACGTTCTCCATCGAAGTGGGAGATGACCGGGAACTCCTCCGCCTCGGCGGTGACGAGCTCACAGGTGTCTGCTCCGGCGCGGATGTGACACGTGTTGCCCTTGGTCTTGAGTTCGACCGTCTCTCCGGTGAGGTCCTTGATGAAGTCGACGGCGACGCGCGCGGGGATGACCACTGATCCGGGCTTGGAGACCTTGACGTCCTCGATCCGGTAGCGGATGGCAACCTCGAGGTCGGTGCCGACGAGTTCGAGAGCGTCGTCGGTCGCGACGAGGCAGATGTTCTCGAGGATTGGTTTGGGACTGCGGGGGGGGACGACGAGGTTGACGATCGTCAGGCCTTCACGCAGCTTCTCGCGATCACAGAGGACTTTCATGTGAGGATCTCCACCATTCGAGCGAGGTTGGGGTCTTGGCCCCTCATCCGTAATAGATTCTCATCATCGTAATAAGGACGGTGACGGATCGTGGAGAGAGCGCTCCCCGAGACGGACAAGGTGTTGTGGGGGCGAGGTTTGGATCGTTCGTTGGGGCGTTGGAAGAACGCCGACGGCGGTGGGTGGGCCGTCAGCGAGCGGCGACGTATCCACCTTTGTGCACAGCGGCTTGCGCCGCGCCGTCGGGCTGTGGGGAGGGAGGGTTGAGGGCAAACGATTTCTCCACAGCTCGTGCACGGATCGTACGGGGTTTCTCCAGAGAGGATCCACGTCTAGGAGTGTGTGTAGCTGGGGGCGGTGTCGGGGGAACGAGGCCCGCACGCGGGGGGAACACGGGGTCTGAACCGCGCTTCCTCCACCCCTAGAGGGTAGGAAAACGGCGGACGGTTGTACACGCTCCCGGGGGTGTGGGGGAGGCCCGAAAAGCCCGTAGAATCAAGCTTCGTGGGGTTCGTGCGCCCTTCGCCCGCTGAGCCGGGGCGCCGACTCAACGGGCCGGTGCCCGCAGGTCGTCGAGCAGGCCGCCGACTACCTCACGGCAGCCCTCGTCCTCGGCGCACAGGCGCCTGATCTTATCTACTGCGTAGAGGACCGTCGAGTGGTCGCGGCCTCCGAAGTAGCCGCCGATCTCCTCGAGGGAGTGGCGGGTGATGTTCCGGGCGAGGTACATGGCGATCTGGCGTGGGTAGGCCACGGCGTTGGTCCGCTTGCGCGACTGCAGGTCGGTCACCTTGACGCTGAAATGGGCGGTGACGACCGAGAGGATCTCCTCCATGGTGGGTTCGCCGCGGCGCACGGTGAAGATGTCGTCGAGGGCTTCGCGAGCGAGTTCGGGGGTGATCGGGTCGCCGCTCAGGCTGGCGTAGCCCAGCAGCTTGGTCGTGGCTCCTTCGAGTTCGCGGATGTTCGTGTCGATGCGCTCGGCGAGCAGGCGCGCCACGTCGTCGGGCAGCTCCCGACCCCGTTCGCGGCTCTTGCGCTTGAGGATCGCCATGCGCGTCTCGTAGCAAGGCGTGACCATCTCGGTCACCAGCCCCCACTTGAAGCGCGAGACGAGCCGCTCTTGCAGGGTCGGGATGTCCTTGGGGGGGCTGTCCGAGGAGAGGACGATCTGCTTCCCCGCGTTGTAGAGCGTATTGAAGGTGTGGAAGAACTCCTCCTGGGTGCGTTCCTTGTTCGCGAGGAGGTGGATGTCGTCCACGACCAGGACGTCGACGTTTCGGTACTTGTTGCGGAACTTCTGGATGTCGCCGTTCTCTAGGGCGCCGATGAAGTGGTTGACGAAGGTCTCGCAGCTCAAGAAGAGAATCCGGAAGTCGTCCCAGGTCTCGAGCATCGCGTGGCAGGTCGACTGCAGCAGGTGCGTCTTGCCCAGCCCGACGTTCCCGTGCAGGAAGAGCGGGTTGTAGGCCTTGCCGGGCGACTCCGCGGTTCCCATGGCCGCGGCGTGGGCGAAGCGATTGCACGGGCCGACGACGAAGTTCTCGAAGGTGTACTTGGGATTGAGGCCAATGTCGCTGCCTTGCACCAGCCGGTCGGCCCTCAGGGTGGCCAGGGGCCGCGGGCCGCCGGCGGCGGTGGAGGGGGGCGGGGCCGCTCCGTTGGCGGTGGACGGCTCGAGGGCGGAGGCCCCGGCGGGGGTGGGCGGCGCGTCCGCCAGAACGCGCTCGGGGTCGACCTCGATCAGGACTCGGCGGGGGCCTGCGAGGGCTGTGCGTGCCGCGCTCTCGAGGGCAGTCTGGTAGTAGCTGCGCATCCAGTCCCGCGAGAAGCCGTTCTGCACGGCGATGACGAGTTCCTCGGCGTCGCAGCGCACCAGTGCCGAGCGCCGGAACCAGGTCTCGAACTGCTCGCGCTGCACGGTTTCGCGCAGAGCCGCCAGGACTCTCTCCCAGGCCGCGCGCGCGGCCGCGTCGGGGCCGGCGGCGTTCACGGTAGAGGCCTCCAGCTCGTCCGTGCCGGCGGGCTTCTCCTCGTCCTCCCGGCGCGTCTCGGGCGCGCTGCTGTGGTTTGCGTTGTCCCCCGTGTTCGGCACCTCTGGTGCTCCTTCTGCCCTCGTGTGGGCGTTTTCGTGCGGGTCTTGAGGCGTTTCTGGAACGGACAGGGTTTCTGGAACGGACAGGACTGAAGCGGCCAAGGCTCGATCGGCTCGGCACCGCACTCGATCTGTACCGCCTTCGATCGGTACCGCGTGCAGGTCACTCTCGGGGGCAGTGTGCCGACGCCCGCGGCCCCGGCGAGGGCGGGCGGGTGTCGCGGGGTTTAGCAAGGAGCCGCGAGCGAGGCGCAGGTCGCAGGGCCGCGGGCGGGAGCGGAGGGAGGCTCGCGCGCGGGGGGCGCGCGGGAGGCTTGCGCGCCGCTCGCGGCACGACGATGGGGGCGAGAACATTAGAGAGCCGACGGCGAGCGAGGTCAACGACAGGGGCGGCAAAGTCTTGGCCGGCCGTTCACTGCGGCCTTGCTTCTTGGGTAGGGGTGGGCGCGGCGGCGGTTCTCCTCAGGATGTCCACGGCCCTCCGCGTCTGTTCGGGCGAAGTCTCCCGTCCGAGGGAGATGCGCAGGGCGCCGCGCGCTTCGTCTTCGGTGCAGCCCATCGCGGTCAGGACGTGGGAGGGTTCGATGGACCCGCTGGCGCAGGCCGATCCCGCGCTCACCGCGACGCCCTCGAGGTCGAGGCGGGCCACGAGCAGTTGTCGTCGGGCGCCGGGGAGGAGCACGGCGAGGGGGTTGGGTAGGCGGTCGGGGGCGTTGATTGCGGGCCCCAAGAGGCGCGTTCCGGGCACGGCTTCGGCCAGGAGCGCCCAAAGGGCGGCGGTCTGCTTTCCGACGCGCTCGCGGTAGGTGTCCAGGTCGTTCACGGCGAGCTCCACGGCTAGGGCGGCGGCCGAGAGGGCGGGCGCGTTCTCGGTCCCCGCGCGCAGGCCGGCCTCCTGACCGCCACCGGCCAGGAGCGGGGCGAGCGGGGCGCCGCGGCGGCGGACGAGCAGGCCCACGCCGAGGGGCCCTCCGATCTTGTGGGCGGAGAACGAGGCCAGGTCTACGCCCCAGCCGGCGAGGTCGACTGGCAGGCGCCCGAGAGCCTGGGAGGCGTCGGTGTGCAGCAAGGGCCGGTGGCCACCGGTGGCGGCGCGCAGGCCGGCGCCGATCACGCCCAGGGGTGCCGTGCTGCCCACTTCGTTGTTGGCGGCCATGATCGACACCAAGCGGCAGGCGGGGTCGGCGGCGGCCTCGAGCACGGCTTGGGCCGCCAGGCGCCCTTCGCGGTCGGGGGCGATGCGGCACACCGCGAACCCTTCCTGTTCGAGTTGGGCGGCGGGTTCGAGGACCGAGGAGTGTTCGATGGCGCTGGTGACCAGGCCGGCCGGCGGGGCGTGTCGGCGCAGGGCGCCGAAGAGGGCGAGGTTATTGGCTTCGGTTCCGCCGGAGGTGAACACGCACTCCTGCTCGGCCACGCCGAGGGCGGCGGCGACGCGCGCGCGGGCCGCGTCCACGACCGCCCGTGCCCGGCGTCCGGCTGAGTGGACGCTCGAGGGGTTGCCTCCGAGGGCATCGAGCTCGGCCAGGAGGCGCTCGCGCACCTCACTCCTAAGGGGCGTTGTCGCGTTGTGGTCGAGGTAGACCGGCCCCTTCATGGCGCGTCGTCTCTCAGGTGTCCCGAGCGGCGCCGTCGCGCGCCGTGCGCACGGCGCGGACGCCCCCGAGGGCGCGCAGCTCGATGTCGAGGGCGCTCCCCTTCTCCTGCGACTGCCCGGATACGGGCGCCGGCGCCGCGCGCAGGATCCTCGTGGGCAGGTCTTCCTCCGCGGGTTCGCTCTCGCCGCTCATGCCTTCCTGGGCTATGAGTTCGGCGGCTAGGGCGCGGTAGTCGCGGGCTCCGTTCGAGCTCTTGGCATACTCGAGAATCGTCATGCCGTGGCTTGGAGCCTCGGCGAGCTTGACGTTGCTGCGCACGCACTGGGCGAAGACTTGGCCGGGGAAGAAGCGCCGCACCTCTCCGAGCACCTCGCGCGCGAGGCGCAGGCGGCTGTCGTAGAGACAGGCGACGATGCCGGTCACCGTCAGTTGTGGGTTGAGTCGGCGGCGGATGAGCTGCACGACCTCCAACAGCTTGCTCATGCCCATCAGGGCGAGGTACTCGGTTTGGACCGTGATCAAGACCTCGCGTGCCGCGGCGAGGGCGTTGACCGAGAGCAGGCCCAGGCTCGGGGGGCAGTCGAAGATCAGGTAGTCGGCGGGCGCCTGCGCGGTGCGCTCGCGGTGCTCCTGTTCCCAAGCGGCGACGGCGTCACGCACCAGCGTCTCGCGGCCGATCGCGCTGGCGAGCTCGACCTCGGCGCCGGAGAGGTCGATGTTGCTCGCTACGACCGAGAGGCCGGGCGTGCCGGTCGGGCGCAGGGCTTGTGCGAAGTCCGTCTGGCCGAGCAGCACGCTGTAGATCGAGGGTTCGCCGCCGTCGATCTCCCGGCCGAGGTGCAGGCTCAGGTTGGCCTGGGGGTCCATGTCGACCAGGCACACGCGGCGGCCGCTCTCGGCGAGGGCCGCGCCGAGGTTGACACAGGTCGTGGTCTTGCCCACGCCTCCCTTCTGGTTGATGACCGCGATGAGCCGCATTCCTGTCCCGATCTCCGCCGGGCGTCGGGCGTCCTAGGCTAGCCCAACTCCCCGCGGAGTGTTCCCCCAGACCGTGCAATCGCCCCAGCCGCCCGCTGGGAAACGCCCTGCTCCGACTTCGCACTCTCCGCCTTTGCGCCGTCGGGCTCGTCGATCCATGTTCGACGGCCCTGCACGGCGGTCGCTCAAGGGGTGCCGAGGTGCCAGACGAGGTGTTCGGCTCCGAAGGAGGCGAGAGCTCCGGCGAGGGGCTCGACCCAGCCGCGGCCGTGGCGTGCGACCAGGGAGAAGGGCGCGAGCACCTCCTCCTGCGGCTTCCCCGCGGGGCGCAGGGCGCCGTTGGCTCGCCGCAGGTGGCGGCGGCGGGTCCCCGCGCGGTTGTGATGGACGCGCTCGGCGCGCTCGGCGAGCGCCCCCACGAGGTTCTCGACCTGTCCGGCGACGCGCCGCAGGCGTGTGGCGAGGCCGCGGTCGATCTCAGCCAGCTCGGGGCGCAGGCCGCGCAGGGAGGCGCCCGCCTGGGAGCCGAGCGTGCGCAGGGCCTCGACCACCTGCGGGGGGAGGGCGGCGGAGGAGGGCGGGGCGCTGCCGCCGAGCACGTCGGCGACCTCCAGGGAGCAAGCCGCGAGGGAGCGCTCGCAGGCGGCGTCGACGACGCTCACCTCGCCGCGCAGAACGAAGGGGCCGGGGGCGAGGCCGAGGGCCGTGCGCAGGGGCGCCGCGGCCGCCCTTGCCGCCAGGGCGTCGGCGTTTCCCAGCTCGCAGACGCACGGCAGGACGAGGTCGAGGGCGAGGTGTTCGAGCCGCGCTCCCGCGGCCCAGGCCGTCGGCGCGCCGACGATGGCCGCCGCCACCTCTGCTCCGCGGCGGGAGCCCGATTCGCCCTCGAAGCGAAACCCCTCGCCTCCGGGGAGTAGTTCGCGCGCCCCGCCGGGAGCGAAGTGCACGAGGGCGGGGAGGGCTTGCGCTCGGAGGGCGGCGGCGGGGTCGAGTCGGCCCAAGTTGTCGGCGCCGGCGGCGAGGGCGTCGGGCGGGGCCGTGCCGACGATCCGCACCAGGGCCGCGGTGAGCTGCGGGCGCAGCCAGTCCGGTTCCGCCACGAGCAGGCCGAGAGGGCCGGCGAGGGCCAGCAAGGAACGGGTGGCGGCCCTCGCCGGGCTCTCCCCGGGGCGTGGTAGGAAGAGGTCGAGGGCTTGCTCGAGGTGTGCCGCGCCCCCGTGGAGTTGGACGAGGGCGCTGCGCAGAGCCGCGGTGCGGTGGCGCTCCTCGTCGATGACCAGCGTGCCGAGAGCGCGGCGGCCCTCATCGAGGGCCGACAGACCGACGCGCTGAGGGTCGAGCTGGCAGTTGAGGATGTGGGCTGGCGCGAGGACTCGCTCGTCGGCTCGGTTGAAGAGGATCGGCACGACCTCGACGCCGAGGCAATCGGCGATGGTGCGGGCGAGGCGCACGCAGGCGAGGCCTTGCCAGAGGGAGGCGAGTGGCCCGCCGAGCAGGCCTGGGTGTGCCGCGGCGACGACGCACAGGGTCTGGGGTCGGGCGAGGGCGCGGGCGCGCTCGAGCACGGCCCCGTGCGGCTCGAGGCGCGCGAGGGGATCGAGCAGGGCGGCGGAGAGCTCGGCACGCAGCTCGGCATCCCAAGCTCCGGCTGGGCTCTCGCATTCGGCCGCCGAGCGCGGCAGGCGCACGCCGGGCAGGGCGTGGGCGTGGGACAGGGCGGCGCGAGCGAGGGGCGTGAGTGCTCCTGACAGATCCGCGGGTAGAAAGGCGAAGCGTTCCGCCATCGGTTTCAGCGCGACGTGAGAGCATCGCGCACGCCGCCGACCATGGCGTCGAGCGCGTCGGAGGCCGCATCCCTCCAGTGCCGTCCGACGTTCGCTTTCTGGCGGTAGGCGAAGGCGACACCCCGCGAGGACGAGACGAGAGCGGCGCCCTCGCGGGAGGTGAAGGCGCCTAGGACGTCGGCCGGTCGGGCGCCTTGAGCGCCGAATCCGGGCAGCAGGAAGGGTGTGTGGGGCATCAGCTCGCGCATCTCGCCCAGGATCCGGGGGTGCGTCGCGCCGACCACTGCGCCGACCGCCGAGAGCCCGCATTCCCCGCGCAGGTCCCAGCCCCAGCGGTGGGTGGCCAGGGCCAGCCGGTGGGAGAGGCTGGGCTCGCCGAAGGTCTGGAAGTCCTCGCTGCCGGGGTTGGAGGTGCGCACGAGCACGAAGATCCCGCGCCCTGCCCGGCGACAGACCTCCAGGAAGGGCTCGATCGAGTCGTGTCCGAGGAAGGCGTTGACCGTGACGGCGTCGCACAGGCGGTGGTCGGGAGCCTCGCCGGGCCCCTCGAGCAAGGCCGTGGCGTAGGCGGCGGCGGTAGAGGCGATGTCCCCGCGCTTGACGTCGCCGATCACCAGGAGCCCCGCGTCGTGGGCGTGGGCCACGACCTTCTCCCAGGCTTCCGCGCCGTCAGCGCCGAAGAGCTCGAAGAAGGCGGACTGCGGCTTGACCACGGCCACCCGGTCAGCGGCGAGGTCGATCAGTTGGCAGAGGAACTCGGCCACGGCGGCGGCGCGCTCGCTGCGGGCGGCCTTCGGATCGCGCGCGACTGCGAAGGCCTCGGGCAGCAGGTCGAGGTGCGCGTCGAGGCCGAGGACGCAGGGACTGTCCTTCTGGGCGACGGCGGCTTGTAGGCGGTCGGCGAAGTTCACGCGCTCTCCTCGGGACTGGCCGCCGCCTGGCGCCCTTCCTGGCGGGGGGCGTCGGGGAGGCCGGCCTCGAGCTGGTCGATCATCTCGCTGGTCGGGATGAGCCCCCCTGCCGAGACCGTCGTGCGCAGGGCCTCCTCGACGCTGATCGGCAGGGGGATCAGGCGCCGGGCTTCGATGAAGACCGTGAAGCCGGTCATGGGCATGGGTGAGGTCGGGACGAAGCAGCTCACGTAGCGCCCGCCGAGGTGTTCGTGGACGGACTTGAGTCCCTCGCTGGTGACGAACGCGATGGCCCAAACGCCTTCGGACGGGTAGGGAGCGGCCACGACCGTGTCGAACTCCATCTCGGTATCGGAGAGGAAGAACTCCACGAGCTGCTTGGCGTAGGGATAGACGGAGCGGATCACCGGCACCTGCTGCATGGCGCGGTCGATGCCCGAAATCATGCGTCGCCCGAAGAAGCCCGATGCCAGGTAGCCGGCGGTCAACACCAAGAGCAGGGAGAAGAAGACCCCGATCATGGGGTGTACGACTCCCTTGACCGCGTCGCGCAGCTTCTCGGGGTGGATGGCGAGGGCGTCGAGGTCGCGCAGCGCGGTGCTCCTCGCCTCGTGCAGCGCGGCGAGCCCGTTGCGGAACGCGGGGCTGCCGAGGCCGGTGCGGTCGAGCTGACTGCGCAGCTCGACCGGCAAGGTCTCGGGATTGAGGAACTCGTCGCTCAAGGGGTCGATCCCGACCGAGCGCAGCACTTTCCAACCCAGGCCGTTCCCTTCCAGGCACCAGTAGATGACGGTGTTGATGGGCGTGGTGACGTAGCTCTTGGCGAACTGCACGACGGTCACCAGGATGAAGAGCGTCAGGACCGCGGGCAGCACGGTCACCACGCCGCGCAGGAAGAAGCTCTTCTTGCGCTGCGCGCGGTGTGTGGCGGACCTCTTCCTGCGTTGCTTGCGAGACTCGGGCTGGTCCATGGGGCGCTCGTGTGCCGGATGATACCTAGCAGCCAGTTGAAAAAGGGCCGTGGCGAGACAAAGCCATCTTCGGCGCTGCAAGGAGGGCGAAGTCGAGCCGGCGCGGGCGGCTCTGCAGGGCCGCCGAGCACGGATCGGCAAGCCCGACGCCGCAGCGGCGGAGAGGGCGAAGTGGGAGCAGGGCGCTCTTCAACGGGCCTCTAGAACCCGCCCAGAAAGCGCGCGGCCACGCCGTCCGCCACGGGAAGGCCCCGCTCGCTCAGACGCATGCGCCCGCCGCGCTCCTCGATGAGGCCCTCGGCGCTCAGGGCTCTGGCGAGGGCCAGGGCCGGATCGGGCGCCTCGCTGTGCCCGGCCGTGCGCCGCGCGGCTTCGGGATCGACCCCTTCGGCGGTGCGCAGGCCCAGCCACCAAGTCTCGCCCAGCCGTTCCTCGGTCCCCAACCGCTCGCTCCACTGGGCCGCCGGCCGCCCCTCGGCCAGGGCCGTTCTCCAGGGGTCGAGCGCGCGCGGATTGCCGAAGCGCGTGCGATCGACATGGCTGACGGCGGAGGGGCCGAGTCCCACGTAGGGGCCGTTTTCCCAGTAGCTGAGGTTGTGGAGGCAGCGGTGTGTGGAGGCGGCGTAGTTGGAGATCTCGTAGGCCACGAGTCCCGCGGCGGCGCACCGCTCGCGGGTGGTCCAGAACAGCTCCAGCTCGACTTCCTCGGGTTGGGCGACGAGCTCGCCCCGCTCGAGCCGCCGGGCGAAGGGCGTCTGCTCCTCGAAGGCGAGGTTGTAGGCCGAGAGGTGCTCTGGGCCGCTCTCGAGCACGCGTTCGAGGTCTTCGCGCCAGCGCCGCGCGTCTTGGCCGGGGGCGGCGTAGATCAAGTCCACGCTGAGGTTCTCACAGCCCGCCTCGCGGGCGGCGTCCATGGCGGCGAGTCCTTCGCGGGCGTTGTGGACGCGCCCGAACTCGGCGAGGACCTCGGCGCGCAGGCTCTGGATGCCGACCGACAGGCGCGTCACCCCGCCGGCGAGCAGGCCCTCCGCCTTGGCGGCGTCGAGGCTCTCGGGGTTGCACTCCGCGGTCACCTCGCGCGCGGACGTTCGGAAACCGCAGCAGTCGTCGAGGCCGTCCAGCAGGCGCTGGAGCTGGGCCGAGCTGAGCAGGGAGGGCGTGCCGCCACCGAGATAGACCGTGCGCGGCGAGGCCGGGGCGCGCAGGCGGGCCTCGGTGAGCAGCGCTTCGACGGTACCGTCGATGTCCTGCCCCTTGGCGGTGACCGAGAAGAAGTCGCAGTAGTGGCAGAGGGCGACGCAGAAAGGGAGGTGGACGTAGAGCGGCGTCCCGTCGGGGGCCGGGCTGCCTGGGTCGTGCTCGCCGGCGGGTCTATCCGCCGTCTCCGCTCCCTGAGCGGGGCGTGGGGCGGATGGGTTGGTGGGAGCCATTTTCCTCGTTCATCACCCCGTAGAGCTTGCGCAGTGCATCGCGCTCGATCTGCCGCACGCGCTCGCGGGTCAGGCCCACGACCTTGCCGATCTCCTTGAGGGTCATGGGCTCCGTGCCCTCGCCGAGGCCGTAGCGCAGGCGCAGGATGGTGGCCTCGCGCTCGTCGATGGCGCCGAGCAGCTCCCGTAGTCTAGCCAGGAGGTCGGTGGCCGCCATCTGCTCGTCGGGAGGCCTCGTGTTGCCGTCGCTGACCGTGTCTTGGTTGGCGGAGAGGACGTCGAGGGAGACCTGGGGGCCCATCCCCGAGACTTGGATCGTGCGCTTGAGCAGGGGCCAGTTGCTCTGGGGGATGTCGAGCTCCTCGGCGACCTCCTCGACGGTTGGGACGCGGCCCATGAGGAAGGTCAGTTCCTGCGTGACCACCCGCCAGCGGCTGATCAGCTCGGTCATGTAGCTGGGCACGCGCACCGACTTGACCGTGTTGGTCAGGGCGCGCCGGATGGACTGCTTGATCCACCAGGTTCCGTAGGTGGAGAAGCGGCAGCCGGCCGCCGGATCGAACTTCTCGGCGGCCTTCATGAGCCCTACGTTGCCCTCGGCGATCAAGTCCGGCAGGGACAGGCCGCGATCGGCGTAGAGCTTGGCGACCGACACCACCAGG
This sequence comes from Planctomycetota bacterium, assembly GCA_002686265.1. Taxonomy (GTDB): domain Bacteria; phylum Planctomycetota; class UBA1135; order UBA1135. Next base: position 247,308 of record NZBA01000035.1, on the reverse strand, counting down.
CGCAGGTTGGCGCGGATCAGGTGCTCGCGGGCGGCGAGGTCGCCGTCCTGTACGCGGGCGCCGAGCTCCTTCTCCTCCGCGGCGGTGAGCAAGGGGACCTCGTTGATCTCCTGGAGGTACGTCTCTAGACAGCGTTCGGCAGAGATGGCGGGCGCTCCTTTCGGGCCTTCTGGGGCGGCCGGGGTGGCCTGGTGGCTCCGGTCCCTCCCCATCGGAACCGCGTCGCCCCAGTCTTGAGCCCTCTCGGCGTCTGGCGGGCGGGCGCTTTCTTCGCCGCCCTCCCCGCCGTCTGGTAGGTTTGGAGCGCGGGTGGAGCCGGCCGGGGCTGCGGCCGGCTCTCCCCCCCTGTTCAGGACCGATCCTCATGAGCGAAACCTCGATCGACGAGATCGTCACCGAGGGAGCCTTCGCGCGCTCCCTCGCGGCCCAAGGCGAGATGTTCTTCCGCCTCGCCAACAGCCTCCTGGGGTCGGAGGGTTCGGCCTGGACCCGGCGCCACCTCCACCAAGTCGTCAGCGAGGCCCACGCGCTCGAGTCCTTCCTCGACGACCACGGCGCGCGGAACAACCGCACCTACCACCACCTGCGAGAGCTGGTCGCGTCGACACGCGGTCTGGCCCAAGCCGGGTTCAGCCTGCGCCACCTGTGCGGACGCCTGGAGAGCTACGGGGTCCAGCGGACCTTGAGTGACGAGGCCGCGCGGGGGATCGAGAGCGCCATCGGGGCCGCGCGCGACTTCCTGGAGCGCAGCGTGAGCTCCCTGCTCGAGGCTGGCCTGGCCGAAGCGAAGGCGGTGGGAGTCGATCTACCCGCTGACGGGTTCCCAGCCGACCGTTATCTTCCCGATAGATCGCGGAAGAGGCTTCCCCGCAACGTGGGAGAGGAGGCCCTCGACGAGGAGGCTCAGCGGATCGCGGAGGTGGCCGCGAAGTACCTGCAGGTGTGCGACATGTTCGACGCGATCGGGGTCCGCCCCCTGGGGGACGCGGAGGCTTGCGAACGTTTCTTGAGCGAGCGCTGCAGCGAGGAGCAGGCGCGCGTCTACGAGGCGACGGTCCACAACCTCCAGTCGGCGTACGACACCTACGTCAAGAACACGGTTCTCGAAGCGGGGGACGAGCGCTTGCCGCGCCTGCGGGGCCACGCCTCCGCGGCGTTGCACCTGTTGGAGGCGGTCACCTTGCTCGCCCACTTCGTCGAGCGCCACGAGGCGAGTGATCGCCAGGAGGGCACGGTGCGCCGCATCGACATGATCGTCAGTCGGCAGGAAGTGCGCGATATTACCCTCAACGTACTTCTAAATGGTGCACAACGGTTTATCGAGATGGGCAGGTCCTTGGCTGAGGACCTGCTGCCGTCGTACACGAACGTCCAGGAGTTGGCTGTCGAGCTCCAGCCGGGGGTGGTCTTGCACGCGCGCCCGATGTCCTTGATCGTCCGGATCGTGGGCCACCACGGAACGCCGGTGGAGATGGAGGTCGCGGGGACGGCGTGCAACGCGGGGTCGATCATGGACTTGATGGTAGCGGTGGGCTCGAACGCGGACGCGATGCGTTTTGTGTTCCGTGGGGACGAACATCCGTTGCGGGACATCGAGGCTCTGTTCGAGAACTCCCTGGGCGAGGGTGGGCTCTCGACCCTGCCCGAGCAGCTCGCGTACTTGCGCGACGACTGAGAGACGTCGCGGCCCGTGTCCTTGGTGCTCTGCGCCGCAGCGCCGGGTGTTTCAGACCCCCAGGGAGAGGCGGTCGGCGAGGACTTCGGGTAGGCCGGCGGCGCGGATCCGTGCCGCCTCGCGCTCGATGTCGTAGGCCGCGCGTTGGATCCAGACCCGGCCCAGCTCGCTGTCGAACAGGGCGTAGGCTGCCCTGGGGTCGTCGTCGCGGGGCTGGCCGACGCTGCCGACGTTGATCAGGGTGCGGTGGGCCTGGCCGACGTCGATCTCCTCGTGATCGAAGTGGGTGGAGGTGCGCAGGGGGTCTTCGTGCAGGCGCAGCAGGGCCAGGGGAACGTGGGTGTGGCCGACGAAACACACGGCCCGCTCCATGGTGTCCAGGGAGGGGTCGCCGTCGGTGGAGCTCAGGATGTAGTCGAAGAGCTCGGGGCGATGGAAGGTGCCGTGGCCCACGCAGCAGTGCTCGAGCTCGGCCACGAGTGGCAGGGCCTTGAGCCAGTCGATCTCGTCGCCACCGAGGTTCGCACGGGTCCAGGCGACGGCCGCGCGCGCGTAGGGATTGAAGTAGAGCACCTCCAGTTCTCCGGTGCTGGCGGCGTCGTGGTTGCCCTTCACCACCGTGGCGCCCCGCTCGCGCAAGAGTGCGACGCACTCGGCCGGAGCCGCGCCGTAGCCGACGACGTCGCCGACGCTGATGATGTGCTCGACGCCTTCGCGGTCGAAGCGCTCCAACACGGCCCGCAAGGCGGAGAGGTTGGCGTGGACGTCTCCTAGGATTCCGTATTTCATGGAAGCCTCATGGCCGCCGTGGCGGGGGGGCGCGCCGTCATTGCCCAGGCGCACAGGGTGAGGGCGGCGACCGGCAGGAGGGAGTCGGCCCCTGGCCCAGTCGCCCCGGCGGCGGCGGCGAGGTGGCGTGAGGGGTCCAACAGCCGAACGAGGCGCGCGGCCCACCAACCCTCGCTTCCGATCAAGGCCGGGAGGATCCAGGTCAGCGAGGGCAGGGCGAGGGTGCGCTGGGTCGTGGATAGCGGGGCCTGCAGGAGCAGCGTGCCGACCACCGTCAGGTGCGCCAGAAGGCCAAACAGGCCCATCGACAGGTTCAGGCTCCAAGCGAGGTCGATGGCGGTTCCCGGATCGGGTGCGGCCGGAGACGGCTCGGGCCGAAGGAGGGAGACCGAGAGGGGGGCGAGCAGGGCCAGGGCGAGGGCCCCCGCGCCGCCGGCGAACAGGCCCGCGGCGCGGGCGGCCAGACGCCGGGGCCGGGCGAGACGCAGGAGGAACCACTCGCACTCGCCGAGGGCGGACAGGGCTAGGAGGGCGCCGAGAAGGCTGGCCAAGAAAGCAACCTCGTACAGCAGTTCCGTGGCGTCGGCCCCGGATCCCAGGGGCCCCAGGCGGCGAGCGAGTTGCCAGATGCCGAGGCATGCGACCAGGCCGACCCAGGCGATCGGCCGGCGCAGGGTATGGAGTGCCATCCAGCGGGCCACGGCCAGGACGCTCATGGTTGCATCTTGGGCCTTCGCGCCCGCGTGGTCCAGACCCGACTTGCGGCCTGCCCCTGACGGGCGCCTTGACTGTCCCTTGGGAACGGCTAGCCTGCGCCCATGAGCGTCGAACGCAGACTGGGCCGTGGATTGAGTTCGCTCCTGGGGTCTCCCGCCGCCGAGGAGTCGGGCGAGCGCCCCTCGGAGATTCCGGTGGCGGAGATTGGTCCCAATCCCCATCAGCCGCGCCGCACTTTCGATCCGGCCGGTCTCGAGGAGTTGCGTGCGAGCATCGCGAGCCACGGGCTCTTGCAGCCGGTGGTCGTCCGCCGGCACGGCGGCGGATGGGAGTTGATCGCCGGCGAGCGGCGCCTGCGGGCGGCGGCTCTGGCTGGGTTGGAGGTGATTCCGGCCTTGGTTCGCGAGGGTGTGGGCGACGATGAGATGCTCGAGCTGGCCTTGGTTGAGAACGTCCAGCGGCGCGACCTCGACGCGATGGAGAAGGCGCGCGGGTACCAACGCTTGATGCAGTCGCTGGGGCTGACCCACGAGCAGGTGGCGGCCAAGGTGGGCTTGGAGCGCAGTTCGGTCACCAATCATCTGCGCCTGTTGGATCTGACCGAGGATGTCCAAGTGGCGGTCACCGAGGGCCTGATCGGGATGACGCACGCGCGCGCCCTGTTGGGCGTTTCCGATCCGACGAAACAGCGGCGCCTGCTCGGCCGGGTGGTTCGAGAGGGCCTGTCCGCTCGGCAGGTGGAGGCGTTGGTGGCGAACAGCTCGGGGAAGACCCCGACTCCCGAGCGCGCCGCTCGCCCCGCCGGCCCCCCGTGGGCGCGCGAGCTCTCAGACCGCATGCGCGAGCACCTCGGGACGCGGGTCGAGGTTCGCAACGGTTCCAAGGGCGTGCGCGGGCAAATCGTGATCGAGTACTACGACCGCGAGAGCCTCGATCGGCTCGGCGATCTCCTGGCGCCGCGGACGAGCCTCTAGCAGCCCGTTGGAAAACGGCCTACGCCGCCTTCGCCCTCTCCGCCGTTGCGGCGTCCGGCTCGCCGCTGCGTGCTCGACGGCCCTACAGGGCCGCCAGCGCCGCCTCGACTCCACCCTCCTTGCAGCGACGAAGAGGGCTTCGTCTCGCTGCGGCCCTTTCTAGGGCGCAGAGACCCTTGGGGGGCGCTGGCCGCCGCCGGCCTCGTGCTAGTGGCTCGGGGTTCGAGCGCCCCCGGGCCCGGTCGAGCACGACCGCCCCCGACCTGTCGTCGCGACCAAGGCGCCCGGGGCGGGGCGGTCCGGGGCGCGGCAGGGCTGCCAGCGTCCTGGGGCGCGGTGGCTGGTCTCGATGCGGTGTTTCCCGGGAATCACGGGCCCGACTCGAGGCCCGGTGTGTGCTCGGCGGGGCTTCGGCTAGCTCGCTGAAGACTCGCCCTCAAAGGTGGTCGCCGGGGTGAGAGGGCTGCTCTGCCGCCGGGGGCCTCCCGGGCCGAAGGAGCGGACCGTCGGCCTGCCCGCGAAGCCCCTTGCGATTCGTCCACCCCGCTCTCCAGCGTCTCCAGCCGCTGGCCCCGGGGAGGGGCCGCACTCTAGCTGGATGGACCTGCGCCGTTCCCTGGGGAACAGTGTGGTCGAGCAGGGCTCAGAGGCTGGTGGCGGAGTCGATCGCGACGGGCGTCTCAGGCCGGTCGACCGAGTTCTCGGCGACGGGAGAGCGGCTGATCGTGCCGACGACTTCCAGCCCTTCGACGACCTGGCCGAACACCGTGTAGTTCTCGTTCATCGTGTGGGCGTCGTTGAACAGGATGTAGAACTGGCTCCCCGAGGCCTCTTCAGCCTGGGCGCTGCCCTTCTCTGCACCCAGGGCGCCGGCGAAGTGGCTCAAGCCGCTGTCCTCGGGCTCCAGTGTGTACTCGGGCCCGCCGGCACCCCATGTCTCTGGGGCGCCCTCGCGAGTATTCGGGTCGCCGCCCGCGATCAGGAAGCTGTCGAGCACACGATGGAAGCGCGTTCGCTCGTAGTAGCCGTCGCCAACCAGCTTCAGGAAGTTCTCCACGTGGCGCGGCGCGCGCTCAGGGTACAGGGCGATGACGATCTCGCCCTCGGTCGTCGAGAGTCGGACCCGCGGGGCGCCGGCTGCGGGCTCGGGATTGGCGAACACCCCCGGATTCGCGGCGCGGAAGGCGGCGGAGTCCCCGAAGACGCGGCTCAAACGCTCGACCACCGTGCGCGGGGTCGCGCCGGCCTCGAAAGCAAAGCGCTCGCTGGCCAACAGGTGTTCGGGGTGCTCTTGGGCCAGGCGCGCGAGAGTGGCCTGAGCCTCGTCGAAGTTCCCCTCCTCGGCGTGGCTCAGGGCCAAGCTGTAGGAGGCCCAGGCGGCGGTGGGTGTCCCGGCGATCTCGGCCAGCACCGGTTCGATCCGTGCCGGGTCGCCCAAGATGCCGATCCCTCCCTCTTCGAGGGCCGCTCCGAGGGCGTCCCAGCTCTCGTCCTTGCCCTCTTCCTCCTGGATTCGAAAGAGGCTCAAGCCCAGGACGGCGACGCAGATCACGGCCGCGAGGGCGGCGAGCTTGGGCCAGTTTTGTTCGAGCCAGAGGCTGACTCCTTCCTTCTCCTCGGTCGGAGCGAAGGAAACGTCGGTGGCTTGTTTGTGCTGTTCAACCATGGCGAAGGCTGGAAGGACGGTAAGCGAACACTAACGTCCCAGAAGATGGTGGGCAGATAGTGTGTGGTTAGGGGTTAGCGGCTCTTGCGGGTGCCGGAAGGGCGGTCCGAGTCTCGACCGTCGCGAATCCGCCCAGGCCTTCGGGGCTCGCCCGCGCGAGGCGGGCCGGCGCGGACCGCCGCGGGGACGAGCCGAGGCCGGGGCGGGGAGCCTGGCCGGATCGAGAACCGAGCGCGGCATTATATGGCTTGGACGGCGCAAGCCACAAGATCGCGGACGCAACCGCTACCATGCTGGGGAGGACTGTCCGTTACGAAGTGGGCGGCAGGAGCGAATAGCGTCCGTGGGACGCCGCTCTCCCGGCCGTCCCGACCCCCTTGGCGACACCATGCGAGCTCTCCTGCTGCTTCTCTTGCCCTGCCCCGCGGGTGTTTCGTGGGAATCCCCCTGCGCCGTGGCGCCGCGGGCAGCCCAGGTTGGCCACGCGGAGCAGGATCCCGACCGCGAACGAGAGTACGAGCGCCGCCGGGAGGCTGCCGGCGCGGACGTAGATGCCCTGTGGGAGCTGCACATCTGGTGTTCGTCCTTCGACATGACCAAGCAGAGCCGCTCGTGCCTGCGGGCGATCCTCAAGATCGACCGTGACCACCGAGCGGCGCACGAGGCGAGCGGACACCTGTTCTTCGACGGGAAGTGGTTCACGACCCAGAAGAAGCTCGACAAGTACAAGAAGGCTGAAGAGGAGCGTCTGGCCAAGGAGAAGGGTCTGGTGCGCTTCGAGGGCGGCTGGGTGAGCGAGGCCGACCTCCCGTTCCTGAAGCAGGGCCTGGTCCGCGACGGCGCGGGCGACTGGGTCTCCAAGGAGGACCTCGAGCGACAAGAAGCCGGCTGGATCCGCCAGGATCTGGTCTGGATCAGCCCCGAGGAGGCCGAGAACGTCGACAAGGGCCTGTGGAAGTGCGGCGAGCGCTGGCTCGCCCAGGCCGAGGCGGACAAGTACCACTCCACCCTCGAGCGCTGGTGGGTCATCCCCGGGGAACACTTCCTGCTCCACAGCACCTGTGATCGAGAGGTGGCCGAGAAAGGGCTCGAGGCCATGGAGCGCGCCTGGCGCGATCTGCGCCGGGTGTTCGGGACCGTCCCCGAGGCGCGGGTGCCGGTGGCGCTTCTGCGCGATGCGGCGCAGTACGGCCGGTTCGCAGCCGGCGACCAGGTCACCGGCCGGAGGGGGGCGGAGTTCGCCGCCCTCTCATCGATCCACTACGCCTTCTTCGCCGACGCGTGGTTCGACCTCGCGGGGAGGGAGTACAAGGGCGGCGGCGCCGCCTACTGGGACGCCTCCGCCGCCAACGGCGACTCCTTCGGGCCCCACGCCGCGCGCCACGCGGCCGCGCACTCGTTCATCGAGGCCCTCGATCCGAGTCCGAAGGCCCTGTCCAAGCTGACTCCGGCATCAACCCCAGAGACCGTGCGCAGAGCGTTCTACAAGGAGAAGAAGCTGCCCGAGTGGTTCCGCTACGGGGCGGCGGCCTACGCCGAGCGCTACTTCATCGACAGCCTCGTCGCCGTGGGGGGCAACCCCCACTGGGCGCGGGAGTGGTCGATCCAAAACATCGCCGCCAAGGGCGGCCTGCGGCCTGTGCGGCAGGTCTTCAGCACCGAGCTGTCGGTGTCCGATCCAGACGGCTCCACCAAGCTCATCAACGAGCGGGGACTGGTGATGGCCTTCATCCTCGACGGCGCCTGCCCGGCGGTGCTCGAGCGTCACAAGGCCATTCGCGAAGCCATCGTGGCAGGGGACAAGGACCTCTCCAAGCTCTTCGGCGCCCTCGAGGGCGAGATCAACAAACACTCGAGCGACCTACGCAAGTTCGCCGGCCTCTAGGAAACGGCTTCTCATGATCGGCTCCCTCTTACTCTGCCTCCCCGCCTCCCTCTCGGCTGGAGAGCACGCGGTCTTGCACCCCGCGGACGCGACGCTCTACCTCGAGCTGCCCGACATCTCCGCGGCCGTGGCGGCCTACTGCGACGCGCCGCTCTTGCGCGTGTTGACCGGGGCGGGGTTGAGCTCCGCGGTGGCGGGCGTGAGGCGGCTTCCCGAGCCCGAGGGCTTCGACCTCGCGGCAGCAGCCCGATCCGCGGTCGAGGATCGCTTGGAGGACCTTCCCTGGGAGGCCCGGCGGGGCCTGGAGCTCGTCGCGACGGCTCAAAGCGCCTCCATCTCCCTGCGCGCCGGCAACGACGGCGCCCTGATCGCCGCGCTCGCCGGCGGCGAGCTGCTGGGCGGCGGCATCCCCTACGGCGCCTTGCACGCCCTCGAGGGCGGTGGGTTCCTCGTGGTGCTCGAGCTCCCCTCGGCCGACGCCTCCGGCGAAGCGGTCTACCTGATGGAAGGCGGCCTGGGCGCTGCGGGGGTCCTACCCGACACCGAGAACATGGCCCTGTTGGGCGAGAGTGCCAAGGTGCGCCGCTACTCGATCCCCTCGGGAGCGGGCGATATCGAGCTGTGGTTCACGCGCGTTGGAGCGCGCCTGCTCCTGGGCGGCGGAACCACCACGCCCGAATCGGTCGCCACGCGCGCCGCCGACCCCTCGGCGCCGTTCTCGATCGCCTCGACCGCCGACCGCGGGGCGGCGCGGGCGGCGTTCGGCGAGACGGGCGGCGCCCCCATCTACGAAGCGGTCGTGCGCGTGGAGGGCGTCTCGGATCTCGTCGCCTCGCTCGTCGGCTCGCGCTTCCCGGACGCGGAGTACGCCGGGCGGACCTTGGCCCGCAACTTCTTCTACGGAGACCGCCTGCTCTGCCACCGCCGTGTGCAGCTCACAGACGGACGCTTCGTCACCGACAGCTTCACTCCGGAGGGAACCGGCATCCTCGGCTCGCAGCCCCTCGATGCGCAGTCCTTCGCGATGCTGCCCGCCGAGGCCGTGGGCGCCTGGGCGGCGGACCTCGATGCCGACGCTCTCGCTGAGCTGATCGAGACCTTGATCGCCGACTTGAGCGGCATGGACCCCGAGTTCGTGTTGTCCTCCCTCGAGGCCGGGTTCGGGTTTCGGTTCTCCGAGGACCTCTTCGGCTCCCTGGGCCGGCGGATGGTCTTCTACTGCATGCCGATCACGGGTATCGCCCTGCCCAAGCTCGTCCTGGCGGTCGAGCTCGAGGACGCGGCGGCCTTCGAGCGCGGAGTGAGCGGTCTGGCCGCGTTCCTCGAGGAGGTAGCCGGAGACGAGCTGAGCCTGTCCACCAAGCCCTACCGCAAGACGCCCCTGGTCACCCTCACGCCGGCCGGCGGCGGAGCGCCCTCCGGCGGCGGAGCGGCGGCGATGATGGCGGGCATGTTCAGCCCCCAGCTCGCGATCGGGGTCCTCGGCGACCGCGCCCTGTTCGCTCTCAACTCCCTGCACGTCAAGCGCGAGGTCAAGCGCCTCCTGCGCGAGAACACCGAGCGCCACCTCGCCGCCGAGGCCGGCTTCTTCCCGTCCGGCGTCGTAGACGCGGGCCACACCGACTGGGGCGCGATCGTGGGCGGCTTCTACGAGGCGGCGCGGGCCCTCGCGCCCATGGCGGGGCAGTTCACCGGCGGCGAGCTGCCGGTCGACCTGACCGCCCTGCCCGACGGGAAGCTGCTGACCGAGCACCTCCAGCCGAGCGTGTCCTGGAACCTGGCGGTGGAGGGTGGCGTCCTGCGGCACCGCGAGTCCTCCTTCGGGCCCGAGACGCACCTGGGGTTGGCGGCGGGGATCGGCTACCTGGTGACCATGGGATTCCCCTCGGGGAACAGGCGGGGCTCCGGCGGCGAAGAGCTGCCCCGCGTGGTCGTCGAGGCCGTTCCCGCGGGGCCGACGCCCCTCGAGATCACCATCGACCACCTGCGCTCGGTCAAGGTCGCCCTGGTCGTCTACAAGAGCGACGGCGGCCGCTATCCCGCCGAGCTGCGCTCCCTGCTCGACGCGACCGCGAGTTTTCCCCAGGGCTTCCTCGACCCCAAGGAGTTCCTCGACGGCTGGGACGCCGCCTTCATCTACGGGGCGAGCGACGACGGCAGGAGCTTCACGCTCCACTCCGCGGGTCCCGACGGGGCCGACCAGGGAGGCGGGGGCGACGACGTTCCCCTGCCCTGACGGCGCGGGTGACTCCGTGGGGACGCAAGCCCAGCAGCGGCCGGCGGCCGGCGGCCTGCGCCGGCGGCTCAAGCGCACGCGCAAGCGCCTCGCGCAGGATCTGGCGCGGCGCCTCGGCCCGGCGGTGCTCGCGGTCCTGCGGCGCACTTGGAGCGAGGAGGTGCTGGGGGCGGAGCACTTCGCGGCGGCCGAGGAGCAGGGCAAGGGCCGCTTCATGGCCCTCTGGCACGGACGCATGATCGTCGCCCTGCCCTTCCACGCCGGGCGTGACTACAGCGTGCTCGTTTCGCCGAGCTCCGACGGTGACGTCTCCGAGCGTTTGTTGGAGGCCTTTGGCTACGGCGTGATCCGCGGCTCGACCAGCCGCGGCGGCGCACGCGCCCTGCGCGAGATGCTCTCGGTCCTGCGGGCGGGAAAAATGCTCGCCATCACCCCCGACGGCCCCCGGGGTCCGCGGCACTCGATGAACCCCGGCCTGGTCTGGATGGCGCGCGCGACGGGCTTTCCCGTCATTCCCTGCGGCTTCATCTGCGATCGCGCCTGGCATGCGAGCAGCTGGGACAGCTTCACCGTTCCCAAGCCCAAGGCGCGCGTGATGGTCGTCTACCGCGAGCCCGTGCGCGTGGAGCGCGACGCCAGCCCGGAGGACTGTGAGCGGGCGAGCGAGCTGATCCGCGAGCGGATCTTCGAAGCCGAGCGCCGCGGCTTCGAGCACATGGGCCTCGAGCCTGACTGGTGATCCGCGTCGGTCCCGCCGGCTGGTCCTACCCCGACTGGGCGGGGATCGTCTACCCGCGTTCGCGGCCGCCGGGGTTTCACCCACTGGCTCATCTGCTGCGCTTCTTCGACTGCATCGAGATCAACTCGACCTTCTACGCGCCGCCCCGCGCCGAGCACGCACTGCGCTGGGTCGAGCTCGCCGGGGAACGCGAGAGCTTCCGCTTCCTCGCCAAGTTGCACCGGGACTTCACCCACGGCCCCGCGCCACGGGACGAAGCGGCCGAAGCGCGGTGGGAGCGGAGCGCGGAGCGCTTCCTCGGGGGCCTCGCGCCCCTCGCATCCGCCAACCGTCTGGCGGCGCTGTTGGTCCAGTTCCCGGTGCGCTTCCTGCATTCGCCGGCGGCGGTGCAGCGCCTCGGTCGTCTCGCGGGACTCTTCCACTCGCTTCCACTCGTCGTCGAGCTGCGCCACGAGTCGTGGTTCACGCCCCCGGCCCTCGACGCCCTACGCGGCGTCGGCATGTCGTTGGCGCACATCGACCTGCCCGCGGCCTGGAACCACCCGCCGCCCTGGCACCCGCCCACCGGGCCGATCGGCTACCTGCGCCTGCACGGGCGAAACGAGGCGACCTGGTTCCGAAAGGGCGTCGGGCGCGACGAACGCTACGACTACCTCTACCAGCCCGAGGAGGTTGGCGAGCTCGCCGAGCGCGCCCGGCGGCTGGCGCGCGACCACGACGAGGTTTTCGTCGTCACCAACAACCACTTCGGCGGCCAAGCGGCGGCCAACGCGATCGAGATCATCGCGGCGCTGGAGGGCGGCGCGCCGCCGGCGCCCGCCGAGCTCGTCGAGAGCTTCCCCCACCTCGCCCCGATCACCCGCTTGGAGGGCCAAGGCCGGCTCTATTGAACGTCGGGGCGGCGGACCGAATCCAGGCGCTCTCTGGGGGGTAGAATCGCAAGCGGTGCCGTCGGTGCCGCCCTCCCCCTCTCTTCAGTCTTCAGCCCCGCTTCGACCATGCGAGTGCGCCTGATCCCTCTGGCCCTCGGCGCCCTGTTCCTGATGGCGCCCTCGGCCGCCGCCCAGTCCGCCAAGGACGTCTACCGCCGAATCGAGGAGAACAAGTCCACGGTCCAACCGCGGCTCCTCAAGCAGCTGACCGCCTTCGGGGATGAGGAGTCCCTCAAGCTCATCCAGCGCGCCTTGAACCTCTACCAGGCGGCCAATCCAATCCGCCAGGTGTGTCTGGCCTTCGAGAACTACCGCTCCGGGCCGCTCGAGGGCGAGGCGATCGCGTTCCTCGCGAAGGAGGCGGACAGCGGAAGTGCCGAGCGGCGGCGCGGAGCCGCGGCGGGCCTGGTGCGCTTTGGGGGTTCGGCCGCCGAGGAGCTCGGCCTGTTGGTGGACAAGAGCAAGGACGAGGTCGTGCGCGCGAGCTGCGTGGGGCCGCTGATGCCCTCCCTTGCAGCGGAGGGTTCGCCCGTGGGGCTGGTGCGGATCCTCGACAACGCGCGCCTTGGCCTCTCGGGGTCACGCGAGAAGATCCTCGCCCATCTCTCGAGCTTCGAAGGCGCCCAGAACGAGGAGGTCCTCTTCGAGTACCTCGCGGACCGCAAGTTCGACGACATGATGAAGGTCGCGATCGTGGGCGTGCTCGCCATGCGCGAGTCGCCCGGTATCGCCGAGGCGCTGGCGGCGGGCCTGAAGAACAGCGGCCCGACAGTGCAGTTCCCTTGCATCGAGGCTCTCGATGCGCGCGAGTCCACTCTGCACGTCAAGCAGCTCCAGAAGCTCGTCAAGTCTCCCGACCAGGCCCTGCGGCGTCTGGCAGTGACGTCCTTGGGGCGCTTGATGGGCACGGACCCGTCCTGGGTGAGGAAGCTCTTCTCGATGGCCAAGAACAAGGACGCGGCCACGCGCCAGGGCGCGGCGGTCGCCCTGGCCCAACTGCGCACCCCCGATGCCCTCGAGCTTCTCTACGAGCAACTGCTCGTCGATTCCGACCGAGCGGTGCGCACCGAGGCCTTGCAGGAGATCGCCAACCTGCGGCGCAAGGACTCCATCGCCCGGCTCATCGCACGCATCGACGCCGAGACCGGCCGCTTGCGCATGGACGTGCTCGCCGCCCTGCGCCTGATCACCGGCGAGGACCTCGGCACGGCCGGGACACGTTGGCGACGCTGGTGGGAGAACGAGGGAACGGCCTTCTTCGTGCCGACCTACGCCGAGGCCTTGGCCAAGGAGAAGGCGCGCGTGAGAAGGGAGGGCGAGGCGATCACGCGCACGGCCTTCTTCGGCCTGCAGGTGGCCAGCGACCGCGTCTGCTTCGTGCTCGACGTCTCCGGATCGATGAAGGGCGCCCGCATGGAGCGCGCCAAGGAGGAGCTGTCGGGTTTCGTCGCCTCCTACCCGGCCGAGGATCTGTTCAACATCCTGTTCTTCTCGACCGACGTCTATCCCTGGCAGGACGAGCTGGTTCCGATGTCGGAGAAGATGCGCGCCGAGGCGGCGAAGTACGTCGGGCGGCAGAAGCCCGACGGTTCCACCGCCGTCTACGATGCCCTCAAGCTCGCCTTCGAGGACGGACGGGTGGACACCATCGTCTTGTTGACCGACGGGAATCCCCAAGGGGGAACGATCGACGATCCCGCGGAGATTCGCGCCGAGGTCCAGCGCTGGAACAGCGCGCGCCACATCCGCATTCACTGCGTTTCCCTCGATGGAGAGCAGCCGCTCTTGCGGAACCTCGCCGCGGACTCGGGCGGCACCTTCCGGGCCGCCAACTGACGTGTCAGTCGGCGCTCGCGCTCGCGCTCGCGTCGGCGCCTGCGCCGCGCTTCGGGCCGCGACGCCAGGCTAGGGCGCCCTCGAGGGCGACCCACACGGTCAGCAGGCCGATCATCGCGCCGACGGCGGCCACGCCCCAGTTCCGGCCCACGAAGTCGCGCCAGACCTGCACGCCCATGGCGCTGATGGTGATCGCCATCACGAGTACCGCCGGTGCCGAGTAGGCCGTCGCTCGCCGGCCCAGGGTGCGCAGGTAGAGCGCGCAGAGCAGGAGCGTGAAGGCCGCCAGCACCTGGTTGGTGGCGCCAAACACCGGCCAGAGGCTCTTGGCGCCCTGGTCGTAGTCGGCCCAGATCAGCAGGCCGACCGAGCCGCAGGCCAAGGCGCCGCCGATCCAGCGGTGGGTCAAAGGCGCGATGCGGTAGGTCACGCCGAGCTCCGCCAGGATCAGGCGCTGGATGCGCAGGGCGGTGTCCAGGCTGGTGGCGGCGAAGGAGATCACCAAGACCGCGACGACGGTCTGGGCGATGGTGACCGGGAGCCCGAGGGCTGACAGGAAGCCGCCCGCGCCGTTCACGAAGGCCGCTAGGGCTTGGGGAACCTGTGGCAGGTGCAGCGCTCCGCCGGCCTCGGTCGGGGCCGTCGCCGCGCTCAGGAACTCCCAGGCATGGACGTGCTCCGGGCCGCTCCACAGCCCCGTCGCGACCGCCAGGGTCGCCAGGACGGCCAGCGCCGCCTCGCACAGCATCGCGCCGTAGCCGATCGGCCGTGCATCGGTGGCGCGGCAGATCTGCTTGGACGTCGTGCCCGAGCCTACCAGTCCGTGGAAGCCCGAGATGGCGCCGCAGGCGATCGTCACGAACAGCAGTGGGAAGACCGCGGGCAGGGCCGACAGCTCCCCCACCGCCGGGGCGGCGAACTCGGGCCGCGCGAGGAAGAAGCCGACGTAGAGCGCGCCGAGCCCGACGATCAGTTGGTGGCTGTTGATCAAGTCGCGCGGCTGCAGGAGCAGCCAGACGGGCAGGCTGCTGGCGACGAAGGCGTAGGCCAATAGCGCCACGAGCCAGAAGCGCTTGTCGAGCAGGAGCGAACCCTCCGCGGGCGACCACAAGGCTCCCGAGGCGGAGCCGAAGATCGCGAGGTAGAGGAGGGCGAGCGCGGCGATCGAGGGCAGGAGGAGCGAGCGCTTGCGGCGGTAGCCCCACCAACCGATGGCGACCGCCACGACGATTTCGAGGTTCACCGGGAGGATGCTGGCGGGGAAGGCGACGAAGAGCCCGGCGATGGCGAAGGCGAAGACGGCGCCCACGAGCCAGATCAGGAAGAAGATGATCAGCAGGAACAGGACCCGCGAGCGCGGCCCGATGAAGCGTTTGGTCAAGGTGCCGACGCTCTCGCCGTCGTGGCGCATCGAGAGCACTAGGGCGCCGAAGTCGTGGGCGGCGCCCATGAAGATCACTCCGATCACGATCCAACAGAGCGCGGGAACCCAGCCCCAGACGATCGCCATGGCGGGCCCGAGGATCGGTGCCGCGCCGGCGATCGAGGCGAAGTGGTGGCCCCAGAGCACCTCGCGGCGCGTGGGGACGAAATCGAGGCCGTCTTCGCGTTCGATCGCCGGCAGGGGCTCGTCATCGCGCAAGTGGAAGACGGCTCGAGCGAGGTAGCGCGAGTAGAAGCGGTAGCCCAGCCCAAGGGCGGCGAGCGCGGCCAGGGCGACGGCGACGGCGACCATGCAGGCAGGGTAAGCGCCCGCGGTGGCGAACGACAGGGCCGGGGCGGGGGGGGAAGACCTTCGCGGAGCGCCGCTTCCCAGCGTGCCGCCGCGCTCTGGGCTCACGCGCCCAGGTGCTCGCCCAGCCGCGCCGGACTGGACGCCCCAAGCGCGCGGGGATCAGACCGCGGCGCCGCCGGTCAGGTTCTCGACCAGGTCCATCTTGGTGATGATGCCCAGCACGGCGCGGTGGGCGTCGACCACTATTCCGACCTCGCCGCGGGCGAAGAGCTCGAGCAGTGAACCGGCGTCGTCGCCCTCGGCGAGGGTCGAGACCTTGCGGAACATGACCTCGGCCACGGCGCCGGAGGGCGCGGCGTTACCCTCGACCAAGCGCGACAGGAGGTCGGACTCGGTGACGATGCCCGTCAGCGAGCCGTCGTCCACGACCGGCAACTGGCTGACGCCGTGCTCTTTCATCTGCGCCACCGCGTCGGCGATCGTGTCCGCGCTCCGCGCACGGAACACCTCACGCCGCGGCAGGCGCAGCAGCAGGTCACCGACGGTCTGCGTCGCCCAGTCGCGCTCGGTGAAACCGTTCTCCTTCATCCAGCCCTCGTCCATGAACTTGGTCATGTAGTTGCGGACCGAATCGGGCAGGAGCGTGACGATGCGCGTGCCCGGCTTGGAGCGCCGGGCGACTTCGCGCGCCGCCCAGACCGCCGCGCCCGAGCTGCCGCCGCACAACAGGCCTTCCTGGCGGATCAAGCGGCGCGCCATCAGGAAGGAGTCGCGGTCCTCCGACTTGATCCACTCGTCGACGAGGTCGCGATCGAGCACGTCGGGGATGAAGTCGTAGCCGATGCCTTCGACTTTATAAGGAGAGATCGAGCCGGGCCCGGCGAGGATCGAGCCGACCGGATCGACGCCGACGATGCGGACGTCGGGCAGCGCCTCCTTGAGGGCGCGCGCCACGCCCGAGATCGTGCCCCCGGTGCCCGCTGTCATCACGCACACGTCCAGCTCGCCGTCTGTTTGCTCGAGGATCTCGCGGCCCGTCCCCTCGAAGTGGGCGTCGGGGTTGTCGGGGTTGGCGTACTGGTCGAGGATGTGCGCGCCCGGGAGGATCTCGCGCAACTGCAGGGCGACGCCGATGTGGCTCTCGGGCGAGTCCCAGGCGGCCTCGGTCGGCGTGCGGATGATCTCGGCTCCCAAGGCCTCGAGGGTCACCTGCTTCTCGCGGCTCATCTTCTCCGGCATCGTGATGATCATCCGATAGCCGTTGATCGTGGCCGCCATGGCCATGCCGATCCCGGTGTTGCCGCTCGTGGGTTCGATCAGCGTGTCGCCGGCCTTGATCCGACCGGCCGCCTGGGCTTGCTCCACCATGCGGCGGCCGATGCGGTCCTTGACCGAGCCGCCGGGGTTCATGAACTCGCACTTGGCGAGCAGCTCGCAGCCGGTCTCGCGCGCGACGCGCCGGAGGCGGACCAAGGGCGTATCACCGACGGCCTCGAGTATGGAATCGTAGATCTTCGCCACGGACTTGGTTGGGCTTGGGTGCGAGGGCGGTTGGCGACGGGCCGGACTCCGGCGAGTGTACCCGCCGCGCCGACCGAGGGGGCGCGCCAACGCCGTCGCCCGCGATCGCGGGATTCCCTGCCGGTGGCCCGAGCGCCGTGCCACAATCCGTCGGTGACCCAGAGCACTCTCGTCTTCAAGCTCCCCGCGTCCGAGCAGCACGCTCTCCGCCAGCGCCTCGACGCCGAGTCCTTCGAGTTCCGCCGGGTCCCCCATGCCGTGTTCAGCGCCCGCCGCGACGGCGTGATCGCAACACTCTACCGTTCAGGGAAGCTCGTCGTTCAGGGGCGCGAGTGCGGCCTATTCGTCGAGCGCTTCCTGCCCGACGAGGAGGCGGACGTGCGGCCTAGCGGGGGCGCCGCCGAGGTCGAGATCCCCGCGGCTGGGCTGATCGGGAGCGACGAGTGCGGCAAGGGCGACTACTTCGGCCCGCTGGTCGTGGCCGCCGTGCGCCTCGATCGCCAGACCGCCGCGGCGATGGCCGAGGGCGAGGTCTGCGACAGCAAGAAGCTCACCGATGAGCGTGCCCTACGCCTGGGAGCGGCCCTGCGTGCGAGCGTCCCCTTCGCCCTGAGGCGTCTCGATCCGCCGGCCTACAACGCGGCTCGCGAGCGAACGGGGAACGTCAACGTGATGCTGGCCGAGTTGCACGCAGAGGCGATTCGAGAGCTGGCGGGAGCGGGGATGCACGTGCTCGTGGATCGTTTCGCGAGCGACGAGGCGCTGGTCGCCGGGCGCCTGGAGGGGCTGGGGCTCACGATCGAGCAGCGCCCTCGGGCCGAAGCCAACCTGGCCGTGGCGGCGGCGAGCATCATCGCCCGCGAGGAGTTCCTGACCGCCCTCGGCGAGCTCTCCGCGGAGCACGGCCTCGACCTGCGCAAGGGGGCGGGGACGCCCACCGACCTCGCGGGCGTCGAATTTGTTCGCCTGCACGGCAGCGAGGCACTGGGCGAGGTGGCCAAACTGCACTTCAAGAACACCGGGAAGGTCGAGCGCCGGCTGGGCTGAGCCATGCGCGGGTTCTCGGGCGCCGGAAACCGCTTCGTGCTCGTCGATGAGCGCGCGGGACGGTCAGGTGGGGCGTGCAGCGAGGGGAAGCGGTCCGGCGCGGCAGCCGCCGACGGCACTCTGCGCTTGGCGCCGCCGCGGGCGGGCGCCGACGCACTGTTGGTGATCATCAACCGCGATGGAAGTCGGGCGGCCGCTTGCGGGAACGGCCTGCGTTGCGCGGGCCTGTACCTGATCGAGCGCGGCGAGGTCGTCGGGCGGGCGGCGCGCATCGAGACCGACGCGGGAGAGCGCACGGTGGAGCTCGTGGGGCGCGAGCATGGAGTGGCGGTGCTGCGCGCGGGGATGGGGCGCGCGCTCGCGATCGAGCTCAGTGCGCCGATCGAGCACGCGGGCGAACGCCTGAGAGTGAGCGGCGTGCGCTTGGGCAACGACCACCTCGTCGTGCGCGTGGAAGACGAGCGCGTCGCTCCCGTCGCCCAGCTCGGCAGCCGACTGCAATCCCACCCCGACTTCCCCGCCGGCGTGAACGTGAGCTTCCTCGCGCGCCGCGGGGGCAGCTGGCGCGCGCGGGGGTTCGAGCGCGGCGTGGGCGAGACGCGCGCCTGTGGCAGCGGAGCCTGCGCGGCTGCCTGGGTCCTGCGCGAGGCCGGCGAGGCCCCCGCGGCGGTCACGATCGTCATGGCCGGGGGGCGTCTGAGGGTCGAGCGCGGCCGCGCCGGCGAGTTGTTCCTCACCGGGGACGCACGCGAGGAGGACCTCGCGTGCTGGTCGGCGTCCCGCGGGAACGGATGAGCGGCCCTCTGAGTCCGCTGGTGGGCGTTCTGCTCGCGATCCTGATCGTCGCCGCCGCCGAAAGCGGCCTGGAGAGCGAGACCGCGCGTCCGGGGTGCGTGGTGATCCTGCTCGTCCTCCCTCACCTCGCCGGCGGCCTCGCGCGCACCCGAAAAGCCGCCCGGGGGCGCCTGCGCGCCCTCGTCGCCGCGAGCCCGGCCCCGCTCTTCTTCGTCGCCGTCGCCGGCTGCGGCTGGCGCGCGTGGGCCGCGCAGCGCTTCGGCGGCGAGCCGACCGGCCTGTCCTTTCCGGGCCTGGACGTCCTCGTCGCCCTCGCTCCCTTCGGCGTCCTGTCCGTGGCGGCCATCGACGCTTCCGCGCGCCTCGCCTCCGAGGATCCGCGCCGCCGCGGCGCCCTGCGCGCCCTGCAGCTGCGCGTGCTGCTCCTGCCGGCCTTGCCCCTGGTGGCCCTCGTGTTCGCCGCCGTCTTGTTGGGATGCAACGAGCGCCTTCTGCTGGAGGTGACCGGCGTCGGCCTGTGGTACGCGCTCTTCGGCGCGGGAGTCCTGTGCGCTCTCACCATCGCTCTGCCCGCGCTCCTGCGCCTGGCCTGGTCCTGCGAGCCGCTGCCCGCCGGACCGCTGCGGACGCTCCTCGAACGCACGGCCGCCGCAGCCGGTTTCCGCTTCCACGAGCTGTGCGTCTGGCACACCGGCGGCCTCGTGCCCAACGCTCTGATCGCCGGCCTCCTGCCCCGCACGCGGGTCGTGCTGCTCTCCGACGCCCTGCTCGCGATGCTCGAGCCGCGGGAGCTGCTGGCTGTATTCGCCCACGAGATGGGGCACGCCCATAGGAAGCACACGCCTCTCTTCCTCGTGATGAGTGCCGCGGCGTTCATGGCGGCCGAGTTGCTCGCCACGGCTGTGGATCCAGACGGCGGCCTGCTCGCGCTCGGGCTGCTCGGCGCGGCGCTCGCCGCCTGGGCGGCGGCGTTCGGCTGGCTCTCCCGGCGGGCGGAGCTCGACGCGGACCTCTTCGCGGAGGAGCTGACGGGAGGCTCGGGGGCCTTGCGGCGTGCCTTCACGCGCCTCGGCGCGGGGGGCGGCGAGCGGTCGTCCTGGCGCCACTTCAGCGCTGAGCGCCGGGTGGCCTTCTTGGAGCGGGCGGACATCGATCCGAGCATCGCCCGGGCCCTGCGCGCCCGCCTGCGCGCGGCGGCTGTTGCGAGCGCGGTCGTCTTCTGCGTCAGTGGCGCGTTGCACGCCAAGGCCCTGCTGGCGGCCGTTCCGGCCGAGCGCGTCGTCGTCGAGTTGCGCCTGGGGCGCCACGCCCGGGCGCTGAAGCTGGCTCGGGGCAGCGACGGGCTCCCCGCCGATGCCGACCGACTGCTGGCCACCCTCGCCGCCGCCGGGCCGGTGGCCGACCATCCCGATCGCCGTGGCGCCGCAGCCGCCTGCCGGTCTCACGCCGAAGGCGCCCTGGAAGGGCAAGACCCGAAGGCGGCGGGCGACTGGCTCCGCCTGGCCGAGCTGGCGGGGGACGCGGCCGCGGGAACCTACGCGCAAGCTCTCGAGTGGGGCTCCAAGGGGCGCTGGGAGCCCGCCCGTGCGGCTGTCGCGGGCGAGGGCGGCTCCCTGGCGCGCGCTCTCCAGCGCTGGCTCGAAGAGGCCGAGCGAGGGCGGGCGCCCGCGCCTCAGTAGGCCAGGCCGTTGGTGCGCAGGTGGACCTTGGGGTCGCCCTCGCGCAGACACGCCCCGGCTTCGACCTCGCCGAAGCAGACGATGTGATCCGAGGTGGCGTGCTCGCTCGCCAGGCGGCAGTCGAGCCAAGCCAGGGCATCGGTGAGGATCGGCGGCCCCGAGGGCGCGGGGCGCGTTTGGAGGTCGGAGAAGGGCGAGGAGCCGTCGTCACGCGGCTTGAGAAAGGCGCCCATCAGGCCCTGGCTCTGGTCGTCGAGGATCGAGATCACGAACCCGCCTTGCTGGCGGATGGCGAGCAGGTGATCGCGCCCCTTGGCAATCGCGAGGCAGACACCGGGCGGGTCAAGACCGGTCTGGGCGACGAAGGAGCCCACGAAGCCGATCGGGCGGCCATCCTGGAGCGACGAGACGATGTAGAGGCCGCTGGGGACGCGACCGAGGGCGCGTGCGAGGGAGCTGGGCTGGGCGTCGGTCATGGGCGCGGGAGGGCGAGGGAGAAGGGCGACAATAACATGTGGTCTCCTGTGCTGGAAACGCCCACCCACGGGGGTGATAATGCGGGTTCGGACCGCAACGATGCGCGTCCGGAGTCTCCGCTTCCGACGAGGCTCCCGCGGAGCTCCCGCCGGGCACCTTCCAGCCGAGCGCACTCTAGATCGCGCGCCTCCGTGCCGGCCGACTCGCAGCGAATCGCCACCCACATCTCCCAGGCAGTTCCTTTCCCAGTCAGTCATCTCCCAGTCAACGCAATGCTCCCGGCTAGCTTCTCTTTCCACTACCCCGACCCCAAGGCGGTCGGGGACCCCGCGCTCGCCCTGTGCGAGGCCTTGCGTGAGGGAGCGCAGGACCGCGCCTCGACCGCCCGCACCCTGGCGGCGGAAACCGCCGAGGGTCTACGGGCCTGGGCACGCTCGACCGCGCGGAGCGTTCCCGCCGAGGAGCTAGGCGCGTGCGTCGCAGCGGGCCTCGCCCCCTGGCGGGCCATTCACGGCTGGCGCGCGCCTTGCGGGCGCCTGTGCGAGGCGCTCGACCTGCTGTTCACGACCAGCCCGGCGGAGCAGGTGCGCGCCCTGTTGGACGCCGAGCTCGAGGCCTGGGTCACTCCCGGCGAGCGCATGCCTTCCCGGCGCGAGGTCTGCGCCGCGGCCGTCGCTCGCCTCGGGCGGGGCGAGACCCTCTTGGTGCACGGGTTCTCCGAGACCGTCGCCGTCGCCTGCGAAGCGGCCGCGGCCGCCGGGTTGGACTTTGGAGTCCTCCTCGGCGAAGGAACTCCGGACTTCGGCGGCCAGCGGATGGCGCGCCGCCTCTCGGCCGCAGGCCTGGGCGTACGACTGGTTCACGACGCCGCCCTGACCGGCTGTGTGGCGGAGGTCGACCGTCTCTGGATGGGGGCCGAGTCGATCGCTCCGGGCTGTTTCGTGGCCCGCGCGGGGGCGTGCTCGCTGCTGGAGGAGGCCCGCCGCCAGGAGGGGCCCGGCGCCGTGCTCGCGACCGTCGACAAGCTCGCGCCGGGAGGAGAGGCGCTCCTGCCCGCCTGGTGCGACGCGGAGCCCTGGCTCTTGTGGCACGACGCCCCCCCGGGCGTGGTCGTCGAGCGCCAGCTCTACGAGCGCGTCCCCCTCGGCCTGGTCGAGGAGTGGCTGACCGAAGTCGGCCTCGAACGCCCGGCGGACCTCTTCATTCGCGGCCTCGCCGCGAGCTCCAACCGGCACGCCACCGCGCCCCCGACCCCTACCCGAGCGTAGCTCTACTCGATGGCCGACCAAGAGATCCCCGAGGCAGACGAACGCATCACTCCCCGCTCGATCGAGCGGGAGATGAAGGAGTCGTACCTCACCTACGCTCTGTCCGTGATCCACGCGCGGGCGCTGCCGGACGTGCGCGACGGGCTCAAGCCCTCGCAGCGGCGGATCCTGGTGGCGATGAACGACCTGAACCTCGGGCCGCGCGCCAAGTACCGCAAGTGCGCCAAGGTGGCGGGCGACACCTCGGGCAACTACCACCCCCACGGCGAGGCGGTCGTCTACCCGACGCTGGTGCGCATGGCGCAGGACTTCTCCCTGCGCTACCCGTTGATCGACGGCCAGGGCAACTTCGGCTCCATCGACGGCGATCCGCCCGCGGCCATGCGCTACACCGAGTCGCGCATGAGCGGCATCGCGGTCGAGATGCTCGCCGATCTCGACAAGGAGACCGTCGACTACGAGCCCAACTACGACGAGACGCGGATGCAGCCGACGGTGCTGCCCAGCCGCTTTCCGAGCCTGTTGTGCAACGGCTCCGACGGAATCGCGGTCGGCATGGCCTGCAGCCTGCCGCCGCACAACCTGCGCGAGATCTGCACCGCGATGCGCACGGTGCTGATCGATCCCGACACGACGATCCAGGAGTTGATGGGCATCGTACGTGGGCCGGACTTCCCCACCGGCGGCGTGGTCATGGGCCGCAGGGGCATCCACCAGGCCTACACGACCGGGCGCGGACAAGTGCGCGTACGGGCCAAGTACCACGTCGAGGAGAAGAAGACCAAGAACGTCCTCGTCATCACCGAGATTCCCTATCAGGTCCGCAAGACGCTCATCATCGAGAAAATCGTCGATGTCGTGCGTGACGGGCGGATCACGGGCATCTCGGATGTGCGCGACGAGTCGGATCGCAGTGGGATGAGGCTGGTGGTCGAGCTCAAGCGCGGCGAGGACGAGCAGGTCATCGCCAACCAGCTCTTCAAGTTCACGCCGCTGCAGACGACCTACAGCATCATCAACCTCGCGATCGATCGCGGACAGCCGCGCACCCTGACCCTGCGCGGGCTGCTCGATGCCTACATCGACCACCGCAAGGAGGTCATCCGGCGCCGCACACGCTTCCTGCTGCGCAAGGCCGAAGAGCGCAAGCACATCGTCGAGGGCTTGCGAATCGCCGTCGGCAACATCGACGAGGTCATCGCGTTGATCCGCTCGGCGGAGAGTCGGGAGGACGCGCGCGGCAAGCTCCGGGTGCGCTTCGACCTGTCCGAGCGCCAGGCGCAGGCGATCGTCGACATGCGCCTGGGCAGCCTGACGGGGCTCGAGCGCGAGAAGCTCGAGCGGGAGTTCGATGAGCTGGTGGCGGAGATCGCCGACCTGAACGACATCCTCGACCGCGAGGCGCGGGTGATCGAGATGATCGACGCCGACATCTCGGAGCTCGAGACGCGTTTCGGCGACGAGCGACGCACGGAGATCTCCGACGAGGAGCTCGATGGCGGCTTCGACATCGCGGAGCTGATCGCCGAGGACCTGATGGTCGTCACGGTCTCGCGCGACGGTTACATCAAGCGCGTGCCGGCCGACATCTACCGCGCCCAGGCCCGTGGCGGGCGCGGCGTGCGCGGCTCGGATGCCAAGGAGGGGGACGCCCTCAAGTCCGTCTTCGCGGCGGGGACCCACGACTTCCTCTTGTGCTTCTCCAACCGCGGGAAGGTGTTCTGGCTCAAGGTCTACACCCTCCCCGAGGGATCGCGCACCTCGAAGGGCCGCTCGATCCAGAACCTCCTGCCGATGGCGGAGGGCGAGGAGATCACCAACGTCCAGCGCGTGGTCGAATTCGACTCGGAGAGCTGCGTGTTCTTCGCCACCCGCGGCGGGGTGGTCAAGAAAACCGCTCTGGAGGCCTATTCGCGCCCGAAGAAGGGTGGCATCTGGGCCATCCAGCTCAGCGGGGACGACGAGGTCGTGGGCGTGGGCCTGACCCAGCCGGGGGACACGATCATCCTAGCCACGGCTCAAGGCCGCTCGATCCGCTTCGACGAGGCGACGGCGCGCCAGATGGGCCGCACGGCGCGCGGGGTGCGGGGGATTCGCTTGCGGGCCGACGACGAGGTCGTGGGCATGGTCGTCGCCGACCCCCAGGCGAGCCTCCTGACCGGCACGGAGACCGGACACGGCAAGCGCACCCCGGTCGAGCAGTACCCGATCAAGGGGCGCGGCGGCATGGGCGTGATCGACATCCGGAGCACGGCGCGCAACGGCCGGGTCGTCGGCGTCGGCCTCTGCCGCGACGGGGATGACGTCATGTTCATCACCGGCAGCGGCATGATGGTCCGCACGCCGTGCGCCGATCTGAGCGTCATGGGCCGCAACACCCAGGGCGTGCGCCTGGTCAACCTCAAGGCGGGAGACCGGCTCGTGGCCCTGGACATCGTCTGCGAGAGCGACCTGGAGCGTTACGCGCTGCCAGAAGCGGGAGAGGAGAAGGAAGCCGCCGGAGAGCCGGGGGCGGCCGGGGATTCCGGGCCGGACCAAGAAGCGCCCGCGGAGGAGGACGAGGCGTGAGCGGCCTCGCGGACGAGGTCGCCGCCGCCGTCAAGGCGGCCATGCGCGAGGGGAACGCCCTGAAGCGGGACACCCTGCGCATGGTCATGGCGGAGCTCAAGAACAAGCGTATCGAGCTCGGCCGGGAGCTCACGGAGGACGAAGTGATCGCTGTCCTCCAGCGCTGCGTCAAGACGCGCAAGGAGAGCAGGGAGCAGTACGAGGCCGCCGGGCGGCCTGAGCTTGCCGCCCGCGAGCAGGCCGAAATCGAGATGATCGCCACCTTCCTGCCCGAGCCGATGGGCGAGGAGCAGGTGCGGGCGGCGGTGGCCGAGGCCGTGGCCGAAGCGGGGGCCGTCAGCCGCAAGGAGACGGGCGCCGTGATGAAGATCCTGATGGGCCGCTACCGCGGGCGCATCGACGGCAAACGAGCCTCCAGCTTCCTCGCCGAGTTGCTCGATTCCTGACGCCGCCGAGAGGGGAAAGCGGACCGTTTTCTTCGGTGAGCGAAGAGCCGCACCCGCGCAAGGGGACCTAAGTCCGCTGCCCGCAATCTCCTCGGTAGCGTTCTCGGAGTCGAGAGGGAAAAGCTCTTGGACGGCGGGGCGGCAAGGGATACCTTCCCCTCCGCGCGGGGGGCTCCCGTGCGCTCCCGACAGGGCGAGGGGGCTCGCCGTAAGTGCTTGAGTGTTAGTGTTTTGTGGAGAATTAGCGAAAGGTGACCGAAGCGTCCATCCGCGGACACATCGTGCATTGGACGGGCCGGCCTTCAGGTGCCACGGAGAATGGACTGATGGGTTGGGCGGGAGGGCGAGCAAGCTGGACCAATCGAGTGAGAGGTCCGGCGAATGAGAGGCCCGGCTGGGCTGTGCGAGAGAGGGCGGGTCGCTGAGATCCGCCACGAGTGAGTTGACCGAAGCGTAGAACCGAGAAGAGAAGAGGAAGAAACAGTGAATCCTACCGTGTCGTCGCCCAGTGGTGTCTCGCTCCAGGAGAGCGCGGGGATGTCCGTCGAATCAGAGAGCGCCAAGCGCCAGCTCGAAGCCTGTGATCCGCCGGCTGACCTCGTTGCGCCCGACCTCACCGCCAACGCGGTCAGCGTCCTCGAGCGACGCTACCTCAAGAAGGACTCCGAGACCGGCGAGGTCATCGAGACGCCGCAGCAGCTCTTCTGGCGGGTGGCGACCTGCGTAGCTCGCCCCGAGTCGATCTACGACGGCGGCAGCACGGACCGCGCCCTGCTCGTCGCGCGCGAGTTCTACGAGCTGATGGCCCTGCGCAAGTTCATGCCCAATAGCCCCTGTCTGATGAACGCCGGGCGGGAGATGGGCATGCTGTCGGCCTGCTTCGTGATCCCGGTCGAAGATTCGATCGAGGGCATCTTCGACGCCATCAAGGCCACGGCGCTGATCCAGAAGGCCGGCGGCGGCACGGGCTTCAGCTTCTCGCGCCTGCGCCCCCAAGGCGATCTCGTGCGCTCCTCGGGCGGCACGACCGAGGGCCCGATGTCGTTCATTCAGGTCTTTTCCCAGGCGACCGACGCGATCCAGCAGGGCGCCTTCCGGCGCGGCGCCAACATGGGCATCCTGCGCGTCGACCACCCCGACGTTCTGAGCTTCATCTCCTTCAAGGAAGACCGCACGAAGCTGGAGAACTACAACGTCTCGGTGGCCGTGACCGACCGTTTCGTCGAGGAGCTACGCGCGAACCCCGACGCCGTGCACGAGGTGCAGAACCCGCGCACCAAGCAATGGGCCACCCTGCCCCACACCGACGAGGCCGGCAATCCCACAGGGGAGTCCTGGACGGTCGGCCAGCTCTGGGAGCGGATCATCGACCGAGCCCACGGAAGCGGCGAACCGGGGATCGTGTTCATCGACCGCATCAACGAGCGTAACCCGATCAAGAACGTCGGCCTGATCGAGGCCACCAACCCCTGTGGTGAGCAGCCGCTGCACGCCTACGACTCGTGCAACCTCGGCTCGATCAACCTAGGCGTGCTCGTGAAGCACTCCCCAGAGGGGACCGGCCCGGAGTTCGACTGGGACGAGTACCGCACGATCATCCACACCACGACCCGCTTCCTCGACAACGTGATCGAGGTCAACCGCTATCCGCTGCCCCAGATCGACAACATGTCGAAGACCACGCGGCGGATCGGCCTGGGCGTGATGGGCTTCGCGGACGCGCTCTACAAGCTCGGGATCGCCTACAACTCCGAGGAAGGGGCCGAGTTCGGGACGCGCATCATGGAGATCCTCAATGATGAGTCACACCTCGCCTCGGAGGTCCTGGGCGAGGAGCGCGGCGTGTTCCCGGCCTGGGAGGGTTCCGATTGGCAGAAGCAGGGCCGGCGATTGCGCAACTCCTACACGACGACCGTGGCGCCCACGGGCACCATCTCGATCATCGCCAACTGCTCGGGCGGCATCGAGCCCATGTTCAGCCTGGCCTTCACGCGCAACGTGATGAAGGACACCCAGGGACGGCCGACGGTGATGAAGGAGGTCAACTACGTCTTCGAGAATCTCGCCCGCGAAGAGGGCTTCTACTCCGAGGAGCTGGTCGAGCAGATCATC
Source organism: Planctomycetota bacterium (assembly GCA_002686265.1). Classification (GTDB taxonomy): domain Bacteria; phylum Planctomycetota; class UBA1135; order UBA1135. The sequence goes on along the minus strand of NZBA01000035.1, from coordinate 220,211 downwards.
GCTCAGGGAACCCTCGCGGCGGCCAGCGAGATTCCAGCGCACGTCAAGGACGTCTTCGTCACGGCCCACGACATCACGCCTTACTGGCACATGCGCATGCAGGCCGCCTTCCAGCGGCACTGCGACTCATCGATCTCCAAGACGATCAACTTCCCCCGCGAGGCGACCGCCGAGGATGTGCGCGAGATCTATGAGCTCGCGATCGATCAGGGAGTGAAGGGCGTCACGGTCTACCGCGATGGCTGCCGTGAGATGCAGCCGATGTCCCTCAACAAGACCGGGAGCGAGACCCCGGGACAGGACGCCGCAAAGCCGGAAGTCATCGACGACGGCAACGGCCCGTTGCTGACCCCGATCAAGCTGCCCGAGATCATGAGCTGCCTGCGCGTGCGGCAGATGACGCCCTTCGGCAACATGCACGTGAAGGTCTCGGTGGACCCGATCTCCGAGCGTGAACGAGAGGTCTTCGCCCAGCTCGGCAAGGGCGGCGACGTGGCGAACTCCGACCTGGAGGCCATCTGCCGCATCCTGTCCCTGTGGTTGCGCTCCAACGGCAGCCTGGAGCTGGCCGTGAAGCAGCTCGATGGGATCGGCTCGAGCATGACCGTCCCCACCAAGGACGGGCGCATCATGTCTCTGGCCGACGGTCTTGCGCGCGCCCTGCGTCGCTATCTCAAGGCGAAGAACTCCCACGGGCTCGAGAGCCTGCTGCTGGGAAGGGCCTCGGCGGAACCGGACACCTCCTCCGAGCCGTCGCAAGCCGCCACGCCTGCCGTGCCGACCCAAGCGCCGCGCAGCGTCTCGCAGTACAAGATCGTCTGTCCTTCTTGCTCGGAGGGACTGGCCTTCGAGGAGGGTTGCGTGAAGTGCTACTCCTGCGGTTTCAGTCAGTGTTGATGCGCTCGAGCTGCGCGCCCTCGGTGCGCTGAGCGACATTGACGCCGACCCTGCATCGAGACGGGCGCCCTCAGCGGCGCCCGTCTTCGTTCTCGGGTTCCGCCAGCGAGCGGCGCCCGAAGAAGTCGCCCTCGTATCCAGGTGAGGCAGGGATCTTCACGAAGGTGAAGCGCGAGCCGTCGCGCCGGTTGGTGAAGACGAGCCGGTCCGAGGCGAACCGCACCCGGTAGGAACCCCGCTCACCGGCGGGCAGGAACCGGAATCCGCCCTCGTCCCCCACGCTGCCGATCAGAGCGGTCGTATCGAGGTAGCCCTCGTGGTTGAACTGCATCCGGTGCGCGCCCGTCTGCAGAAGCCCGTCGGTGGGCTCGTCCCGCTCCAGGAAGGTGACGTGCACCTCGATGGACATGAACTCCTCGCAGACGAGCAGAATCGCACTATCTGAGCGACCCTCCTCCTGCATGTCGCTGATCACCGCGTCGGCCAGGCGCCAGCAGCCCTGCATTCGGACCAAGAGGTCCCTATTCGTCTCGCCTGGTCCACCCGAGAGCGGAGCCTCGCCGGCGGGAGTGGGCTCCTCGTCTTGGCCTTGGCCTTGGCCTTGGCGTGGGGGCGCGAGGGCGCAGAGCAACACGAGCGGTAGAAGGATGATGATCGAGAGTCGCATGGCGTTCTTCCCCTAGGCGAGAGCGGCGCGCTCCAGGATAGACTCTCGACGCCCCCCGGCCGAAGTCGGGACGAGCCGATCCGTTGAAGCCGACCTCGGGAACACCGCACGCGCAGCTCGCCCTGGGGGTGCACCACCTCAACGCGGCCGTGAACCTCGGCCTGGCGGCTGCGAAGATCGCCGTCGGCCTAGCCGCGGGGTCGCCGTCCCTGGTGGCCCACGGGGTGGAGAACGCCGCCGACCTGTTGAGCAACGTTCTCGCCTGGGTGGGCCAACGCATCGCCCTTCGGCCGCCGGACGAGGACCACCACTACGGCCACGGAAACGCGGAGGCCCTCACCGCCGTGGGGATCGGGGTGATCATCCTCGTCGGCGGACTGGGCGTGGCCTTCGGCGCTGCCACCGGGCGCATGGCGGGCGGCGACGCGGAGTCTCCACAGGGCCTCGCCCTCGCCCTCGCGGTAGCCGCGCTATCCGCCATCGCCTGTGAAGCCCTCGCCCGCTACGACGCACGCGCGGCTGCCGCGCTCTCCAGCCCCATCCTGAAGGCTCTCGCGCGGGACAAGCGCTCCGACGCCCTGACGAGCCTGATCGTCATGGCGGGGATCAGTGGCACCTATCTCGGCCTAGACCTCGCGGAAACCGTGATCGCGGTGGGTGTGGGCCTTTGGATCTGCGCCATCGGCGGGCGGAGCATCTCCGAAGGCCTCGACATCCTGATGGACCGCGTACCCGACATCGCCCTGCGCGAGCAGTTGCGCGCCTCCGCATGCGCCGTGGCCGGTGTCGAGGCCGTGGACGAGGTGCGCATCCACCCGCTCGGCACGGTCTGCCGAGTCGAAATGGAGATCAGCGTGGCGGGCGGCTTGAGCGTCTCCGAGGGTCACCACATCGCCCACGAAGTCGAGGATTCCATCACACGCAGCCATGGGCGGATCGTACAGGTCGCCGTGCACGTCAATCCGGCGTGAGCGGCGCCATCCTTGCCCGGGCCGGGGCCGGGCTGGGATGATGGCCCTGCGGCCGGCCGGTCGGTCGCCCACCCAATCACCCGACCACCGAGCATGTTGCGATCCAAGACAGCACTCCTAGCCGCCCTAGCGGCCGCGTTCGCCTTGACCGCGCCCGCCGCCGCGCAAGGAGCCAAGGCGCGTGTGTCGATGTACTCGCGCCTGGAGGGGGAGCGCGTCGCGCTCGCCATGCGCGTGCGTATCGACTTCCACTGGCACCTCTACCACGACGACCTCGGGCCCGCCGACGCGGTGGGGATTCCGACCACCGTCACGCTCGCCGCGGAGGGGGTGGACTTCGGCCCGGTGGTCTTCCCCGAACCGGTGCGCTACGAGCAGCCCGGTCTCGGCGCCGGTGGCGCGGATACGTACATCCTTGGGCACGAAGGGAACATCGTCCTCTACGCGGCGGGGGTTCTCGCCGGCGGCGGCGAGCTGCCGGTGATCTCCGCCAGCTTCAAGGGGCTGACCTGCGACGAGGGCGGCTCGTGCATTCCCTGGACGGCGAGCGCCAAGGCCGAGGGTCGCGGCCCCGACAGCGTGTTCGCTGGTTTCCCGCGTGCGGAAGACGGGCCCGGCGGCCCGACCGGGGGGGGGGGCGAAGGGACCGACTCGGGCGCGAACACATCCTCCGTGGCGCCCGACCCCGAGCCCGGCGGTGGCCGGGAAAAGGAGGAGGAGGGCGAGGGCGGCCTGTTGGCCTTCATCCTGCTGGCGATCGGCGGTGGGCTGTTCGCCCTGATGATGCCCTGTACCTACCCGATGATCCCGATCACGATCTCCTTCTTCACCAAGCAAGCGGACGCGCGCGGCGGGAAGGTGCTGCCGCTCTCGCTCACCTACGGCGCGGGGATCGTCCTGATCTTCGTCGCCATCGGCGTCGTCGTCGGCCCCGTGATCATCCGTTTCGCCATCCACCCGGTCACCAACCTCGCGATCGGCGTCCTGTTTCTGCTCTTCGCGGCCGTCCTGTTCGGCGCGATGGAACTACGCCCGCCGCGCTTCCTGATGGACGCCGCGGGAAAGGCGAGCATGAAGGGCGGCTTCGCGGGGGTCTTCTTGATGGGCGCGACCCTGGTCGTGACCTCCTTCACCTGCACCGCCCCCTTCGTCGGCAGCCTGCTCTCGGTGGGCGCCTCGGGCGGCAGCATCCTGCGCATCGCCCTGGGGATGGCGGTGTTCGGCACGACGATGGCGGTTCCCTTCGTGTTCCTCTCGCTCCTGCCCGGTCGGGCCCATGCGATGCCCCAGAGTGGCGAGTGGATGAACACGCTCAAGGTCTCCCTGGGCTTCGTCGAGGTCGCGGCGGCGCTGAAGTTCATCTCGAACGCCGACATCGCCTGGGACTGGCAGCTCCTGTCGATGGAGCTGTTCCTGATGCTGTGGGCGGGGATCTTCTTCATCGGGGGCGCCTACCTCTTCGGCTGGTTGAAGCTGAAGCCCGAGGACGCCGGCCGCTCGAGTCCGGGCAAGCTCGTGGGCGGCATGACGATGGTGCTGTTCGCGATCTACTGCCTCTACGGCGCCGGGGGACGGCAGGTCTCGGGGATCATGTACGCGATCAGTCCGCCTCCGGGCTACGCGGTCGGCGCTGGGTCGGGGGGGGGCAGTGGCGCAGCGGCCTCGCGCGCGGCCCACCCGATTGTCGAGGACGACTACGAGGGCGCGCGACGGCGCGCCCAGGATGAGGGGCGACTGCTGTTCATCAACTTCACGGGCAAGTTGTGAGCGGCTTGCCGGCAGATGGAGCAATCCGTCTTCCCTGCCCCGGCGGTCGCCGGAGAGCTGAACCGGATGATCGAGGCCCGACTCCACAACGACGGCCCCGCAGAAGAGGAAGTACGCCGGCTGGAGCTCGAGCTGGTCGACTCCTACGCGACGCCGGTCTACCTGGTCCTGGACCCGGTGAGCGGCGAGCAGCTCGGCGTCCAGCACGGCGCGCGTGACTTCGACACCGAGGGCTTCGCCGCCTTCCTGCGCGCGGCGCGGCTGAGCGCCGAGGACTAGCCCAGACCCAGCAGGAGCCCGCCCTGGTAGACGAGGAAGCTCGCGATCCAGGCCAGACCGGTCATGTAGGCGAAGAGGAAGGTCGGCCAGCGCCAGCTGCGAGTCTCGCGGCGCACGACGGCCAGGGTGCTGGTGCACTGACAGCACAAGGCGAAGAAGACCATCAAGGAAAGGCCGACCAGCGGCGAGTAGACCGGGCGGCCGTCGGCGCGGGTCTCGCGCCGGATCTTCTCGCGCAGGGTGACCGACTCCTCGTCGGAATCCTCGCCCACGCCGTAGACGACGCCAAGGGTGCTGACGAACACCTCGCGGGCGGCGAAGGCGCCCACGATGCCGATGCCGATCTTCCAGTCGAACCCGAGTGGCTCGAGGACGGGCTCGATGGCCTTGCCGAGGCGCCCACCCCAGGAGGCGCGCAGGACAGCGGCACGCTCCTCCCCGTCGATCTGCGCGAGCCCGAGGGAGGCCTCGCCTGCGGAGAGCTCGCGCTCGACAGCCGCCCGACGAGCATCGTAGTCCACTTCCAACCGAGGCTCGCGCGGGAACGAAAGCAGGCCCCACAGGGCGATCGTGCAGATCAGGATGATGCCGCCGGCCTCGCGCAGGAACAGGAAGCTGCGCTGCCACATCATGCGCAGGATGCTGCGCCAGCGCGGCATGCGGTAGGGCGGGAGCTCGAGCAACAAGGGCGCGCACCTGCCGCGGAGCATCGTGCGGCCCAAGACCGCGGCGCAGGCGAGGGCGATGAGTGTGCTGAACAGGTACATCGCGACCATCAAGAGGCCCTGGACGCCGATGAACCCAAAGAGGCGGTCGGGCGGGAAGAGAGCCCCGATGATCAGGGCGTAGATCGGAAGCCGCGCGGAGCAGGTCATCAAGGGGACGACCATCATGGTCAGCAGCTGGTCGCGGCGGCGCTCCATCGTGCGCGTGGCCATGATGGCCGGGATCGCGCAGGCGAAGCCGGACATCATGGGCACGAAGGCGCGCCCGTGGAGGCCGAGGGAGCGCATCACGCGGTCCATCAAGAAGGCCACGCGCGCCATGTAGCCGGTGTCCTCCATCACGCCGATGAAGAAGAACAGGAGCAGGATCTGCGGCAGGAAGACGACCACGCTGCCCACGCCGGCGATCAGGCCCTCGGTCAGGAAGTCCCGCAGGAGGCCGGGAGAGAGGAGGCCGCGCACGCCGTCGGCGAGTGCGCCGAAGACTGCCTCGACCGCGGCGATAGCCGGGTCGGCGCCGCTGAAGAGCGACTGGAAGACGACTCCCATCGCCAGGAGGAACAGCGCGAAGCCCGCGGCGGGGTGCAGGAGCAGAGTGTCGATGCGCTCCGAGTGCCCGCGCCGCGGCTCGGCGGGTTGGGCGATGACATCGGCGGGGTGCTCCTCGATCCAGCGGTAGCGGGCTCCGATCAGCTCCTCCTCGATCGAGCGGCCCGCGGCTTCGGCCCGCGTGCGGCGCTCGCTCACGGCTTCCCGCAGGGGCGCGGGGATGTCGGCCAGCTCGTCGTCATCGTCGAGGGACAAGAGCGCCCAAGCGGCGAGGGCGTGGCGGCGCTCGCCCTGTTCGGCGGCCCACTCCGCGGGCAGGGCCCGCGCGACCCGCTCGAGGTCGGCGGTGAGGGCCTCCCCCGGTTCCACCCGGCGCCCGCTCGGCGCGCTCGGTGCGGCCAGGGCCTGCTCGAGCGCCGCGCCCAAGGCGTTCAAGCCCTCCGCACCCCGCGGGGGGACGACGACGACGCTCACGCCCAAGGCGCCTTCGAGGGCCTGCACATCGAGCTTGGCGCCGCTCTCGGCGAGCAGATCGGTCATCGTCAGGGCGACGACGACGCGCACGCCGGTCTCGAGCACCTGGAGCAACAGGTACAGGTTGCGCGAGAGCTGCGTCGCGTCGATGACCACCAACGCCAGATCGGGGACCTCGTGGGGAGGGAGGCCGGCGACGGCCTGCAGAGCCAGCTGCTCGTCCTTCGTGCGCGCCGAGAGGCTGTAGGTTCCTGGAACGTCCATCAGGCGCACGCGCGCGCCCGAGGGCAGGGTCGCTGAAGCGGTCACGCGCTCGACGGTGACACCGGGGTAGTTGCCGACCTTCAAGTCGGCTCCCGTGAGGCGGTTGAAGAGGGACGTCTTGCCGACGTTGGGATTGCCGGCGAGGGCGATCGTGGGGACGGGCTCGCTCATGGCGCCGGCTCAGCCGCGAGCGGGGCTCACCACGAGCCGCGACGCATCACCCCGGCGCAGAGAGAGGTGGCAGCCGCGGAACTCCACCTCCAGGACGTCGCCCACGTCCACCCGTCGCACGAGGCGCACGCGCGTCCCCGGCAAGAGGCCCAGCTCCATCAGGCGCCGCCGTAGGGCGCGCTCCCCGCCGACCGAGAGCAACTCGGCGTGGGTTCCCGGGGTGAGATCTGACAGAGTGGGCACGGAGGGGGAAGATCGTTATTGAGATCCATTCTCATTTTAGCCATCCTGCCCCCGTGACTGGAATGACGAATCCAACGACCTTCGAGGTGTGCGAGGAGAAGCCCGTGGCCAATCCCAAGGAAGCGGCTGGACGGCAGGCCGCCGAGCTCGTGGAGAGCGGCATGCGGGTCGGGTTGGGGACCGGTTCAACCGTCGCATTCACCCTCGCGCGCCTCGCGGAGCGCGTCGCGAGCGAGGGCCTCGAGGTGCACGGCGTTCCGACCTCGATCGACACGCAGACCCGGGCGGTCGAGCTGGGAATCCCGCTCATGACGCTCGCGGAGGTCGAGCGCCTCGACCTCACGATCGACGGCGCCGACGAGATCGACGCCGCCTTCCAGATGATCAAGGGCGGCGGCGGGGCGCTCCTGCGCGAGAAGGTCGTGGCCTCCATCAGCGAGCGCGTCGCGATCGTCGTCGGGCGCGACAAGGTGGTCGAGCGCCTCGGTCTGTCGTTCCTGCTGCCGGTCGAGGTGGTTCCCTTCGCCCTGCCGACGGTGTCGCGCGAGCTGCGCGGCATCGGCTGCGAGCCGGTCCTGCGCCTTGACGGTCCCTCCGAGCCGTTCCACACCGACAACGGCAACCGCATCTTCGATTGTCGCTTCCCCGATGGCATCGCCGACGCCCCCACCCTCGAGCGCGAGCTCGCGTGCGTCCCGGGTATCGTCGAGAGCGGCCTGTTCATCGGCCTCGCCCACACCGCGCTAATCGGGGCCGATGACGGTTCGGTCTCGGTGACCCACCATCGTCCTTGACCGCCGCTCACCTCTCGGGCGCGCTCGGTGCCCGGGGTTGCGCAACTCGCCGGCTCTGGGTTACCGCGTGTTCGGTGGACATCCGCTCGTCCAAGCGGCAGTTTGGTGGTCAGCAGGCGTCGGGATCCGGCGAGGGGACTCGCCGAGTGCCTCCACCGAAACAGGAGTACTGCCGTGGGCGAATCAAGGAGAGCGGAACCTACAGCCGGGGAGAGGCCCGAGGGTTCCCTCGACGGGCTGGACTTGAGGGCGCGCTCGCTGGAGCGCGAGGGGGCGAATGCGACGTGCGGAAGGGGGGGCGGCGAAGTGAGCGCTGATGAGGCGCCGGCGGAGCGCGGCTCCCTGCAGCGAGAACTCGACCTTTGCGAGCGACTCCTGGAGGACTGCCGCCGAGAGTGGGCGGCCGCCGGGCGCCTCGACGAAGGGACCTGAGGAGCACCGGCGAACAGGCGGGGTGCGTGGCGAGCGCGCTTGTTCTCGCCGCGGCGATCCCGAGAATACAGTGCCCGCCGACGGGCGCACCGCCGTCGCCGATGAGCTCCGATCACGAACCGCAAAGGGAAGACTGGCGCGCCCTCGCGCCCCTCGACGAGCTGGCGAGCCCCAGCTTGGCGGCCTACAAGGTCGACGGCCACCAACTCGCCGCCGGGCGTACCGCGGAGGGAGAGCCCTTCGCCGTGGACAACCGCTGTCCCCACGAGGGCTATCCCCTCGCGACCGGCTACCTCGCTGACTGCTCGCTCACCTGCGCCTGGCACAACTGGAAGTTCGATGTGCGCGACGGCGCCTGCACCCTGGGCGGCGAGGGCGTGCGGGCTTCTCCCGTGCGCGTGCGCGACGGTTTGTTGGAGGTCGATCTCGCCGAGCCCGACTTTGAGAGAGTCGCGCCCGACCTGCTCGCGAGCCTCACCGAGGGCATCCTGCGCCATGAGAACCCCCGCGCCTTTCGGGACGGCGTGCGCCTCCTACGGGGCGGCTTCGATCCTTGGCGCCTGCTGGCAGAGGTGGCGCTCTTGGACGCCCGTCACGCCGAGTACGGGACGACCCACGTCCTCGCGGTGGCCGCCGACTGCGGTCGCGCGCTCGAGCGCCTCGAAGGCGTCGAGGCCATGCGAGCCATCGCGCCGGTGATCGACCTGTGCGGCGAAGCGAACCAGCGCCTCCCACGGCGACCGCTCCCGGATGCGATCAGAGACGGCAACGAGGCGGCGCTGGTCGCCGCCGTCGAGAGCGAGGACGCGGCGCGCGCCGAGGGTCTCCTGCGCGGCGCGTTCGAGGACGGCGTCGACCTCGCCACGATCGAGGACTGGATGTACACCGTGCTCTCCCGCCACTTCACCAGCTTCGGCCACCAGCTGATCTACATGGTGAAGGGCCAGGAGCTGTGCCGACACGTGGATGCGAGCTGCGCGACGGACCTCTACGCGTCCCTGCTGCACAACACCGTACTCGGCACGCGCGAGGACACCCTGCCGTATTGGGAGGGGCACACTCGGCGCCTGGCCGCCATCGAGGGCGACCTCTCGGCGCTGTTCGAGCGTCAAGGCGCCGAGGCGGAGTTCGATCCCGAAGCGGCCCGCGACGCGGTCCTCGACGGCAGCCTCGACGAAGCCTTCGACGCCGTCGCGGGTCCGCTCGGGCGCGGCGTCGATGCCGGCCGCATCGCGCGCACCCTGGTCGGCGCGGCCGCCGAGAGGCTCTACCGCTTCGACGTGGAAGTCGAGCGCGACCCGATGGTGGCCGAGAACTGGCTCTGGGCCCCCCACCGCTTCACCTTTGCCTGCGCCGTGCGCCACGCCGTCGAGCGCTTCCACTCGCCCGACGCCCTGCGCTTCCTGTTTCACTCCGCAGCCTTCACGCACACCGGCCGGGGGATGGACCTCGCCCCCGCGAAGCGGCTCGATCCGTCGCTGGCGGACGCGGACGTCGCAGGCGTTCTCGAGGCGATTTCCGCACGCTGTCCCGAACGGGCCGTCGCGCGCGTGCGGGGCTACCTGCGCGCGGAGCGCCCCCTCGAGCCCCTCGCCAACGCCCTGCAGGAGCTGTGCCTGCGCGACATCGCGGTGCGGCCGATCGTCGTCGCCCACGTGATCAAGACGACAACCGCCGCCCTGGAGGAGACGGCCGCCCTTGAAGGACACCCCGATCGCGAGCGTCCCCTCGCCGCCGTCGCGCGCATGCTGACCTCGCCGCTAGCCGAGCGGCGCGTCGAGCAACTCGTCACGACCTCGATCCGCTGGATCGACGGCGGACACATGCCGCGCAAGCTCACCCAGTGAGCGGGCTCCCCAGCGCCTTTCCCCGATCGGGGCAGGGTACATACCCCATTGAGAGTCAGCCGATCGGCGGGGACCCTTCAGGGCCATGGCCGTAGTTGTGAGGGAACAGCCGCCGCTCCACCGCTTCGATCACGATGTGGAGGACCTTGATGTGGACCTCCTGGATTCGATCGCTCGTCCGCGCGTGGGGAACCACGATCGCGATGTCAGCCAGCTCGCGGGCCGCACCGCCGCCGCCGCCGAGAAGGCCCACGCTGCGCACGCCCCGCTCGCGCGCCCGTTCGAGGGCGCGCAGGATGTTCTGCGAGCGGCCGCTGGTGGAGATGGCTACCAGCAGGTCCCCCGGCCTACCGTGGGCCTCGACCTGGCGGGCGAAGACCTCCTCGTAGCCGTAGTCGTTGGTGATGCAGGTCAGGTGACTCGGATCGGAGAAGGAGATCGCGGACAAGGGCGGGCGGTTGGAGCGGAAACGCCCAGTCCACTCCTCGGCGAAGTGCATGGCGTCGCACATGCTCCCGCCGTTGCCGCAGGAGAGCAGCTTGCCGCCCCCTTCGAGGGTCTCGGCCGCGGCATCGGCGAAGGCCGCGACGCCCGCGAGGGCCTCGGTATCCTCCAGGAAGGCCTCGAGGGTCGCTCGAGCCTCCTCGAGAGCGGCGCGAATGGGGTCGGGAGCGGTCATCTTGCGATCTCGCCGGGCCCACATTGTGTCGGCCCGGCAGTGGAGACCACAAGCGCCCGGCCGCCCAATCGACCGAATCGGCGCTCTCGCCCACAGGTCGCGCGTCACGCGCGGCGGCGGCGAGGGGCCTCTAGCCCCCCATCCCGGGTGGGATTGAACCACCGCAACACCACCACAGAATGACGAACAGGAGATCGATGAATCGCCTCGGGAACCTCCTCAGGACAGCACGCGGCAGCGAATCGCGCGTTCAGTTCGCACGACACCTGGAACTCTCTTACACCTTCGTGCGGGCCATGGAGCACGGCCAACGATTCCCTTCGGATCCGGTGCTGAAGAAGATCGCCGGCATCTTGCACCTCGATCCGGCCCAACTGCTGCTGGCGGCCTACTGCGACCGCTCCGAGAACCTGGCCGAGGTGCTGACCGCCCGCGGGCTCGCTCTCCCCGCGGGCAACCCAGCCCCTGCCGAGAGGGCTTCCACGCCCCGCGACGCGCAGCCGACTACCGCGAACGCCTCCCCCGCCGCACCCCAGCCGGGCCAACCGGGCCAACCGGCCCAGGCGACCTGGCAGTCGACGGGGACCAGCCGGCCCTTCTGAGCGCCGTGCCGCTGCGTTGACCGGGCGCGGCTGCCGGCCGATGAGCCGCCGCGGCCGAGGGCCGTTCGCCATGAAGATCGTCCTACCCACCTTGATCGCCGCCGCCGGTGTGTGGTTGGGCTTCGTCGCGTTGCGCGCGCGAGAGCCCAGCTACGTGTCACCCGCTGTGCGTGTCCCGGTGCGGATCGAGAGCGAGGTCCGCCCAGGCCGCGTCCTGCGCGGTTTCGACGTCGAGGGGATGTGCTGCGAGAGCTGCACGCGCAAGCTGTATGGAGCGCTACTCGATGTCGAGGGCGTGAGCGAGGCGGCGGTCGACCTCGAGGCGGAGACGGTCTGGGCCGTCGCCCCAAGGGCCCTGCCCGTCGAGCGCCTGCTCGAGGCCCTGCACTTCGAGGAGTACTCGGCCGTCGCGCGGGAGTGAGCGCGCGGTGAACACCCCCCGCTCATCCGGCGTTCGCCGCCGCCTCGCCGTCCTGCTCATCGCATGCGGGGCCGCCTCGTTGACCTGGGCTGTCTTTACGCTCTGCTCGGCCGGCCTCGGCGGCCCGCCCGAGGCGTTCGAGTTCGCCCAGCGCCGCTCCTACGACGAGGTCAAACGCTCCGTGCACGCCGCCTTCGGCGGCTTCGCCCTGCGTGCGCTCGGCGGCTTCCTGCTCCTGCGCCTGGGGTTGGTGCTTCGCCGCGACGCGTGAGGGTTCAGGCGCCGGCTCGCGCCCGCACGAGTGCGTCGAGCTCGGCGAGCATGCGAGGCACGATCTCCTCGTAGGAGAAGGAGCCGAGCGTCTCGGTTCCGCGCTTGAGGTTCACCTGGCGCGGACCACACCACAGACCGAGGTCGGCATCATCGGTCTCGCCGGGCCCGTTCACGCGGCAGCCCATGACCGCGATCGTGAGGTCTTGTTGCGCAGCGTGGGCCGTTGCGCGCTGCACCTCCTGGGCCAGCTCGATGAACTTCTCGTTCTCGACCCGCGAGCACGAAGGGCAGGCGATGATGTTCAGCCCTTCGAAGAACGAGGGCGGCACCGAGCGGAAGCGCCCGGCCTCGATGTCGGCGAGCAGCTCGCGGCCGACCTCGATCTCGCGCCCCTTCTCGTCGAAGGGGAGCGTGAGTGAGACGCGTAGGGTGTCCCCGATGCCGCGGGAGAGGAGTTGCTCGAAGGCGATGCGCGTCTTCACGATGCCGTCGGGGGGCAGGCCGGCCTCGGTCACGCCGAGGTGGACGGGGACCCTCGGACAGGCCGCCGCGAAGCGCTGATTGGCCTCAACCACGAGGTTCGGGTCGGAGTCCTTGATCGAGACCACGAAGCGCTCGAAGCCGAGCTCCTCCAAGAAACCGCAGTGGTCGATGGCGCAGGCGGCGATCGCGCCGACCCGATCAGAACCGAACCGTTCGGCGTACTCGGGAGCGATCGAGCCGGCGTTGATGCCCACGCGCAGGGCGCAGTCGTGCTCGGCGGCCATCTCGGCCAGGAAGGCGACCTTGTCGCGCACGGGCTTGGTGCGCTCGTGGTGATGCAGGTGGCCTGGGTTGTAGCGCAGCTTGTCGACGAGAGGCGCGACGAGCGCGGCGAGGCGGTAGCCCTCCTGGAGATCGACGGACAAGACCGCGTCCGACTCCGCCCGCACCAGCCGCAGTCCCTCGACATCGCGCTCGCTGTCCACGGCGACCCGGATCAAGTCCGCCCCGGCCTGCTCCAGCAGCCGCACCTGGCGCAGGGTCGCCCGGGCGTCGCAGGTAGGCGTGGCGGCCATACTCTGGACGGCGATCGGCGCCGAGCCCCCAATGGGCAGGTCGCGGACGGTGATGGTGCGGGTCTTGCGCGGGGGAATCACGGTCAGTCTTGGAATAGGGAAAGCGCCGGCGGAGCTGAGTTCGTGGTGCGAATCGTACCCCCACGGCGCGGCCCCCCGCGGAAGCGGCTCGGGAGAATCCTCGGACCCAAGTGGCTGTCTCGTCGGCGCGTAAGCCCTCTCGCGCACGACGACCCGACATGCCGTCGGTCCAACGAGAGGTCGCTCCCCAGTCCCACCGAAGACCCCCCCGGTGGGACTTCTCACTTCCTTGGAGGCCCCCGCCCGCCCCTTCGATGCGGGCAGAGCAGCGGATCGACGCTAGCATGGCGCGCGAGGAGGTGAGTTCTGGAATGGGATTGAGAGCGAGCACGGTCGTCGTCGGCGGGGGAATCACGGGTATATCGATCGCGGCCCACGCGGCTCGGCGCTTCGAACCCCTCCGGGAGCCGGTGATGGTCCTCGAGCGCGATCGCCTAGCCTCGGGTTCGACCGGCAGCTCCGACGGGACCCTGCGCCAGTACTACTCCTCGCCGGTCACCGCCGGGATGGCCCGCGACTCCCTGCGCGTCTACGCGGGCTTCGAGGACCGGGTCGGCCGCGCGATCGGATTCCAGCGCTGCGGCGTGCTGACCATCTCGGCGTCGGCGGGCGCAGAGGACCGCAAGGCGTTGCAGCAGAACCTGCGCAATCTCGTCGAGCTCGGCATCGAGGCTCGCGAGGGGGACGCCGCCGCCATGCGCGAGCTGATCGGCGGCATCGAGGTCGGGGAGGACGCGCTCGGAGTCTTCGAGCCGGGGGCGGGGTTCGTCGATCCCCGCGCCACAGTCGAAGCCATGGCCGCCCTTGCGCGGAGCACCGGGGCGACCATCCGCTGCGGGAGCGAGGTCGAGGCCGTGCTCATCGAGGGAGGGCGCGTGCGGGGCGTGCGGACTGCGGAGGCCACCGTCGAGTGCGAGCGCGTCGTGATCGCCGCGGGCGGGTGGAGTGCCGAGCTGCTCTCGCGCGTCGGCATCGAGCTGCCCTTGAAGGCGATGCGCGTTCCCCAGCATTTCGTCTCGACCCTCGGAGTGCCCGAGGATCTGGAAGAGTGCGAGCACGACACCCTGGCCACCGGCTCCATCGAGGCTTCGGGAGCCACTCGTTTCTACGATAGCGAGGCCTGTGAGCTCGTCGCCGCGGCCGTGGGACAGGGCTCGACAGACGCCGTGCGCCGTGCCGCGCACCCGGTTCTCCTCGATCAGGAGCTGGGTTTCTACGCCCGCTGCGAGCCGTGCACCGGGCGCACGCGCGTCGGGCGCTTGGGCTACGAGGGCTGGGAGGAGACCGAGCGGCCGGCGGATCTCGCCGCCGAGTGCGACGAGTCCTTCGCCCGCTGGGCGCGAGAGGTCCTAACGCGACGCATCCCCGCCTACGCGGAGAGCCGCGACGAGGACTCGACGCCCTGGTGCTGCACGCTCACCCCCGATTCTCAGGCGGTCTTGGGGCCGGTGGGAGACATCGAGGGGCTGTTCGTTGCCTCCGGGTTCTCCGGGCACGGCTTTCAGCTCGCGCCGGCGGTGGGCGAGGGCATGGCTCAGATGTTGGCCCGCCAGCCGGTGAGCGCTTTCGACCCCGCCTTCTTCGATCCCCGGCGCTTCGAGGCCGCACGGGCGACCGTCCCCGGCGGGGCTTTCGGGCTCTAGCAGCCAGTCGAATAACGCCCAACCTCGACTTCGTCCCACGAGCAGCCCGCGCCGCCCGGCACGCGCGCTAGGCGACCAGGCCGGTGCTCTTCCAGAGCTTGAGCTTGTTGGAGAGGGTGCGCGCTGTCAGCCCCAGGCGGCGGCCGGCCTCCGTCTTGTTCCCACCGGCGCTCTCTAGGGTCGCCAGGATCGCGTAGCGCTCGATGTCTGCCATGCGCCGGTTGGCCAGGCGCCGGCCGAGCTCGCGCTCGGGATGGAGGGGCTCGCCGCCCGAGGCGTCCGCCTGCCCGTGTTCCACCGCCGCCGGGGCGGCGGAGCCCAGGCACAGATCGTCCACCGAAAGCGTCTCGCCGCGAGCCAGCACCACCGCGCGCTGAACCACGTTCTCAAGCTCGCTCACGTTGCCCGGCCAGGGCCACTGTGCCAACCGCTCGCGCGCCGCCTCGCAAAGCGCCGGCTGTGCGGGCCCGCCGAGACAGGCGTAGCGCTCGATGAAGTGCTCGGCGAGGGGGCCGATGTCCTCGGGCCGAGCGCGCAAGGGCGCGATGGCCAGGGGCAGGATGTGCAGCCGGTAGTAGAGGTCCTCACGGAAACGGCCCGCCGCGACCTCCTGCGGCAGATTCCTGCTGGTCGTGACGATCACCCGCACATCGACCTTGACCGGGCTCGTGCCTCCCACGCGCGTGAATTCCCGCTCCTCGAGAGCGCGCAGCAAGCGTCCCTGGAGCTCGCCGGGAAGCTCCCCGATCTCGTTGAGGACGAGGGTTCCGCCGTCGGCGAGCTCGAAGCGCCCCGAGCGAGCATCACGTGCCTCGCCCGCCGGGCCGTGCTCGTAGCCGAACAGCTCGCGCTCGAGGCGTGCGACGGATTCAGCGCCGCAGCGGACGCGGATGTAGGGCCCCTGGCGGCGCGGAGAGAGCTGGTGGATGGTGCGCGCGAGGCGCTCCTTGCCGGTCCCCCGCTCTCCGGTCACCAAGATCGTCCCGCTCGAACGAGCGATCCGCGTGGCCGTTCGCAGGCACTCGAGCATCTGTGTGCTCTTGGCGATCATCGGCGTCCCAGCGTCCCCGACGACCTCGGCGCGCAGGTAGGCGTTCTCCGCCTTGAGGCGGCGGTTCTCCTCGATGCGTGCGAAGACCCGCTCGAGCGCCGCCGCCGAGGGGGGGTCAGCGAGGACCTCACTCGTCGCCCCCTCAGCACCCGCGACGCCGACGAGGATCACCGGTAGGTCGGGGTGCTCCTGGCGGACCGCCTCTTCGAGGGGCGTTTGCTCGGGGCCCACCGACCTCCCACCGGCGAGTACGGCGTCGGGCGGCGCGTCTCGCAGGCACTGGCGGGCTCCTTCCCAATCGCAAGCCGCTTGCACTTCGCGCCCGGTGGCGGTGACGGCTTGGGCCAGGGTGGCGCGGGACGAGGCGTCCGAATCGATGATCAAGATACGGCGGAGGGTCATGACGGAACCTCGAGGATCACGAGCGGTCGGAAGGAGGGGCGAAGGGAGGAGGGGTGGCGTGGTCAAGGGGCGCCTGGGAGGACCGGGAGCCGTTCAGCAGGCGGCCGATCACGACCGCGATGGAGGGCGAGAGCTGGAAGATCTCGCCTAGATCATCGACCTCGATCGACTGCAGGACCTCGCGCACCGTGTCCGGGGTGAGGTAGTCGAATTCCGAGAGGTCGACCGTGCGCCCGTCGTCGAAGTCGACTCTGGAGGCGCCAAAGCGCGCCGTCACGCGCGTGCCGCCGCCGGGCTTGGAGCTGATCTCGAGGGACTCCGCGAGGCACCGCACGCGGGCCAAGCCCGTCGCGGACGCCTCGTCTTGCCCGTCGGCGTCGAATCCCCGGCCACTATCGGTGACGCTGAGGACGCACTCGCGGTCGTCGATGACCGCGCGCACCTCCACGAGACCCGTGTCGTCCAGGAATGCGTGGCGGACGGCGTTCTCGACCAGTTCGGAGGCGGCGGTCGCGATGCGGGCGCGGGTCGTGGGGGAGACGGCGCAGCGCAGGGCGAAGGCCGCCAGTTCGCGCGGGCAGCGTTCGACGGCGCCGGACGCCGCGCAGTAGCTCCGCTCGAACACCGCCGCCGGCCGCATCGTGGAAGCCTCGACCGAGGCGATCAGCTCGTCGATCCGAAACGGCTGCGACAGGAACCCGCTGGCCCCGAGGCGATAGGCCCGGCGGCACTCCGCGGAGGTCGGGGAGGGGCTGAAGACGATCGTACGCGGTGGCGCGGGGAGGCGCTGGAACTCGGCCATGAGGTCGAAGCCCGTGCGCTCGCCGAGGTCGAGGCGCGTGACGAGGACCTCCGGGCAGGGCCTCTCGAGGGCCTCCACGGCGGTGGCGACCACGGCCACCTCGTGGCCACGACGCTCGAGCGCGCTGGAGATGACCAGCGCCACCGAGGGTTCACGCTCGACGACGAGGATGTTCAGGTCGTTGACGCTCACGCGGCACCTCCCGATGCGGTGTGCGCCGGAAGGCGGACCGCAAGGCCGACCGTTCCGAAGCGCGAGGAGGTCTCGGAGATCACGCCGCCCATGCGGGCGATCTCGCGGCGCGCGAGGGTCTCGCCGATCCGCGGATGGGGCGAGGGCGCGGGGAAACGCCGCCGCCGCCCCTGGGCGCGGATGCCGAAGGAGGCCGTCCCGTCTCGGGAGTGGGCGTGGAGCAGCGCCTCGCCATGGTCGTCGACGACCGCCTCGAGCAGGCCTCCGAGGGCGCGCGCGAAGAGCGGGCCGTCTACGACCAGCCGCGCACTGCGCTCGTCGATGGCGAAGATGACGCGGCAGCGGTGCTTCTCGGGGACCACCGCGACGGCTCCGCGGACGATCTCCTCGACGCAGCAGGGCAGCGGCCGCAGGGGCGGAGGGTGGGAGAGGGCGATCAGGTCCTGCACCCGGCGGCCGAGGCGCACGACCTGGGAGATCACGCCGTCGAAGCGCGCCGCCGGAGGGGCGTCCGGCGGACAGTCTCGGGCGAGGGCCTCGACCGAGGCGCGCAGGGCCGTCAGGGGGACATGGAGCTCCTCGGCCATCGAGTGCTTCGAGAAGGGGTCCGGGGAGTTGGGTCGGTGCTCTAGGGGGTGTTCGGGGCGCTGGTGCAAGGCCATCGCGTGCCTCCGTGCGGTCAGTGGGCGGTCACAGGAGGCACATCGGCTTGCGAGGTGGAATCGCTTTACCGTCTCGCCCCCGATCCGCGCAGTTTTTTCCGCCGAGTGGGAGCGGCGCCGCGTGTACACCCGCGCGCGGCGTTTGTGTCCGCGGGCCTTGTGGCCCTCCCCGCCCCTGCGCATCATGTGAGGGTCGTCACCCGACGAGCACCAAGATGACAGCGCACCCCGATACGAGCCCCTTCCGAGCGTACTTCGCGGCCCTCGCCTTGCTCTCCCCACTCGCCGGGGCCGTCCAGGACCCCGCGGCGGGAGAGGAGGCTGGGGCGGCGGAGGGGAACGAGACACTCGCGCGAGCGCCCGCGCGAGACGGGCGCTCCTCGCGCGTGGACTACGAGATCGGCGCTCGACTCGAGGAGGCGGGCGAAGGCGACGGCGGCTTGATGCGCTGGAGCCTGGACGGCTCGGAGCTGGTGACCTGGACCAACCAGAGCGGAGAGAGCGTCTCCGAGCTGTGGTTTCACCTCTACCTGAACGCCTTCTCGAACAACCGCTCCACGCACCTGCTCGGCGCGGGCGAGAACTTGCGCGGGAGGTCGGTCGCGGACCTCAACCACGAATGGTGGTTCGGTTGGCAGGAGATCACGCGCGTGCTCGTAGACGGCGTTGACGTCACCACGACCCTGCGCTACCGCCAACCCGACACCTGGGAGGCCGCGGCCGAGGGCGAGGGATTCGTCCGCGAGCAGGACCGCAGCGTGATCAGCGTCGAGCTCCCGCGCGAGATCATCGACGGGCAAACGGCGGAGATCGAAATCGAGTGGACCTCCCAGCTCCCGCGCGTGCGCCGCCGGACCGGCACCAAGGACGACTTCTTGTTCGTCGCTCAGTGGTTCCCCAAGCTCGGCGTCTACGAGCGCGGGCGAGGCTGGAACTGCCACCAGTTCCACGCCTCGACGGAGTTCTACTCCAACTACGGGACCTACCGTGTGGCCCTCGACCTGCCCGTCGCCTACGCGGACCGCATCGGCGGCTCGGGTGTGCGCGTCGACCAGGCCATCCGCGAGGACCGGGTCGAAGCGGTCTTCGAGGCGCCCTCGCCCCTCGATCGCCTGCGGGCCGACGAATTCGGGAAGCTACCGCTGGTACACGACTTCACCTGGACGGCGGATCCCGATTACGAGGTTCACAACTTCGAGTTCCACTTCGACGAGTGGCGGACGAAATACCGCTCCGATCAAGACCAGGCCGAGGGCGCCCTCGGCAAGGAGCTGCGCCTGCGCGACGTGAAGGTGCGCGTGCTCGTCCAACCCGAGCATTCAGATCAGGCGCGGCGCCACTTCGAGGCCACCAGCGCGGCGCTGTACTTCTACGGGCTTTGGTTCGGCGAGTACCCCTACGAGCAGGTGACCGTCGTCGATCCCGCCTGGGGCGGCGGTGGCGCGGGCGGGATGGAGTACCCGACCCTGTTCACCTGCGGGACGTCGCTGTTCACGAGCGAGGACATGTACCGCCCCGAGAGCGTGACCGTCCACGAATGCGGCCACCAGTTCTGGTACGGATTGGTGGGGAACAACGAGTTCGAGGCGGCCTGGCTGGACGAGGGCTTCAACTCCTACGCGGACTCCGAGGCTCTCTGGCGCGTCTACGGCCCGCGCCGCGACACGACGAGCTATCTCGGCCTGCCCTTCTCGGGCCGCCGCGTTACCGCCCTCCCCGGCGGCGGCCGCCTGGGGAGCGCCGTCACGGCGGCGCGCTGGAGCGCGGACTGGATTCCCGACTTCTGGCACGCGCGCACGATCGGCCGAGCCTTCTCGCGGCCCCTGCGCCCGAGCGAGCTCGTCAACTGGTGGCGTGACCAGCCACTGTTGACCCTCGTCCCCTCGTGGAGCGACCCGCGCTGGGGCGACCGGAGCGGCTACCTGCGCGACCCCGAGTCGGATCCGATCGCCACCCACGGGTGGGAGTACGTGGATCGCACCAGCTACCGCACCAACAGCTACCCGCGTCCGGCCGTCGCCCTGCGCACCCTAGCGGGCCTGGTCGGGCAGGACGCGTTTCTGGCGGGCATGCGCCACTACGCCGGCGAGTGGCGCTACCGCCACCCCTACCCGCAGGACTTCTACGCGTCCTTCCAAGAGGGAGCCGGAGTGGAGGTTGACTGGTACTTCGAGGACGCCTTCGAGAGCACTCGGACCATAGATTGGAGCGTCGAGGTCTTCCAGAGCACCGCGCCTGACGAGCTGGGCTACTTCCCCGCGGCCGAGGGCGGCTTCGAAGAGCGGCGCAAGGGGGAGCGGGACGAGCCCGTCGTCGGCGACCCCGTCGAGAGCGAGGAGAGCGAGGATGACAGCGAGGGCGATGCCGAACCCGACGTAGCCGACGAGGAGGTGGAGGAACCCGCGAACCCGCGCGTCGCGAGCGTGCTCTTGCGCCGGAGGGGCGAGCTCTGCCTACCCTTGAAGTGGCGCGTGACCATCGAATCCACCGAGTCCACCGAAGATCAGGAGGGCGGCGGCGAAGTCTTGGAGTTCACCTGGACGCGCGAGCAGCAGCTCGCCCGGAGCTGGCTGCGCTGGAAGATCGAGCTGCCCGCGGACAAACGCCTGCGCTCGGTGGTGCTCGACCCCGAGCGGGCCTACTTCCTCGATCAGGACATGTCGGACAACCAGTGGTTCCGAGTCGCGGACGACCTCGCGCCCCTGCGCTGGTCCGAGCGCGTGTTTCACCAGTACACACACCTGCTGCACTTCTTCGCGGGGATCGGAGGCTGACATGGACGCGCCGTCTCTCCCCGCCACGCCCCCCGAGAAGGCCTCGCTCGCGCAGCGCTTCCTCTTCTTGCGCGCCCTGAACGCGGCGATCGGGCGCGCGCCGATTTGGGTGATGATCTGGGCGGTGACCTGCGCCTTGGCCCTGGCCGTTTCCTACTCTCAGTTCGGCTGGTACGAACAGGCCCTCGACCATCGCTACGAGCCGGGGAGCATGGTCTACACCCTCGGCGCGCTGGCCGACGCTCCCGACCGCGTCGACCCCGGGTTCCGCACGGATCATTACGCCGACATGAATCTGCTCGACGGCGCTACGGGCCGCCTGGGGGCGATAGCGTCCCTGCTGATGATCCTGTTCGGCGCGTTCAGCGCCGGAGGCTGGCTGCAGATCATCCTCGAGCGCACCGAGGGGCACTCCCTGAGGCGCTTCTTCTACGGGGGTTCGTGCTATTTCTGGCGCTTCTTCCGCCTCATGCTCCTGAGCTTGCTGGTCCTGTCCCTGTGGGGGTGGGTGTTCTACGACTGGCCCTGGGAGCGCTTCGTCCTCGAAGGTTGGCTGGGCATCGAGGCCTTCGACCACGGGAATCTCGAGACGCTCGACTCGGAGTGGGGAGTTTGGTTCGTGCGTGCGGCGCAGGCCGGACTGATGGCCACGGCCTTCGGCCTGACCCTCACCTGGGCCGACTACAGCCGTACGCGCATCGCCCTGCACGACACGCGCTCAACGCTCGGCGCGGGCCTGTGGACGCTCTTCACGATGCTGCGCCATCCGATCCAGACCCTGCGGCCCATGCTGGCCCTGCTGTTGGTCGAAGGCGTCGTCATCGTCGGCGCTTCGTTCCTGGCTCGCGGCGTCGAGCGGAGCCTGATCGCCGACCCCTCGACCTTGCGCTGGCTCGCCCTGCCCGCCGTAGGTCTGGTCGTCTTGATGTGGCGTGTCGTGACGCGCGGAGCGCGCTACCAGGCCGCCGTCGTCGTCAGCCGCGCGGTCGTCAGGCCGCTGTCGCGGCCCGACCCGTGGAAGCAGAGCGTGGGCGGCCCCGGCGGCCCGCGCTATCCCATCGCTGGCGCCACCGACGACTACGAGGTCGCGCTCTAGCCCGGACGGCTCCGACCGGTCAGGGGATGGTGATCTTCACCGGCGCGGCCAGCTCGAGGCGCTGTGGCGTGACGCTGGCGGAGTAGGCGATCATCTCGACACCCGCCGCGACGGCCTCGCGCAGGCCGTCGCCGTAGGCCGGGTCGATGTGATCGGCGGGCTCGAAGCGCCGCGCATCGGCGCGACTGATGAAGTAGAACATCACCGCCCGGTGCCCCTCGGCGACCATGCGCGAGAGCTCCACGAGGTGCTTCAGCCCGCGGGCGGTGACCGCGTCGGGGAACATGGCGACGCGGTGTTCCACCAGGGTCGTGCACTTGACCTCCACGTAGCAGCGCTCGCCGCTCTTGCCTTCGAGCAGGATGTCGATGCGGCTGTTCCTCCCGTAGGCGACCTCGCGGCGCAGGGAGTCGTAGCCCGCGAGCTCCTCGATGGCGCCGGCCTCGATGGCCTCGGCGACGACGGCGTTGGGCAGGGAAGTGTCCACGTTCACCCAGTGCCGCCCGACGCGCACGGTCTGCAGGGTGTAGCGCAGCTTGCGGTTACCGTCCTCGCTGTCCCGCAGGATCACCTCGGCGGCGTCACCCAAACAGCCCTGGAGGCGGCCGGGGTTGGGGCAGTGGACGGTCAAGAGCTCTCCGTCGGGGAGCTCCACATCGGCTAGGAAGCGCTTGTAGCGCCGCCGCAGCCGTCCTTCCAGAATGGGCTTCTCGATGCGCACGCGCGCAGTGTACGGGTATTCTGGTCCGGGTCATGAATCGCTCCCACTGGATCGCGCTCACTCTCTCGCTCCCTCTATGCGGCTCCTTCGCTCTCGCCCGCCAGTCAACGCCGCCTGAGGATGGGACCCCCGCCGCCCCGCGGTGCGGCCTCGGCCGGGAGTTCCACGCCGGACGGCGCGCGCGGTTGCGTGAGGAGCTCGACAAGGGAGTGTTCGTGATCCGCGGCCTCGGGGAGACCCGCGGCTACCACGCCTTTCGCCAAGACAAGACCTTCTGGTACCTGACGGGGATCGAGAGCCCCGGCGCGGCGCTCGTGATGGACGTCGAAAGCGGCCGGGAGGGGCTCTTCCTGCGCGACGCAAACCCCTGGAAGGAAGCCTGGGAGGGCGAGGTCTGGGACGTCGAAGACGCCTGGGTCGGGGAGGTCAGCGGCCTGGGCGAGGTGCGCTCGAACAAGGAGCTCGACGGGTTTCTCGAGGAGTTGCTCGGCGAGGACCGGCCCCTGTGGATCTCCATGCACCCCTACATCGGGCTCGGGGATTGCTTCGACCGCGCGATCCCCGCCGACCGTGCGCGGGCCGCGGACCCCCTCGACGGGCGCGCCAGCCGAGAGCGGGCCTTCCGCGAGCAGCTCCAACAGCGCTTCGGCCGCAAGGCGCAGGACGCGACGAAGGTGCTGAGCGAGCTGCGCCGAGCGAAGACGCCCGAGGAGGTCGAGGCCATGCGCGGGGCGGCGCGCGCGGGGGTGGCGGCCATGAACGAGGCCATCCGCTCCACGCGGCCCGGCCTGGGAGAGTGGGAGCTCGGTGCCCTGATGGGCTGGATGCACCTGCGGGAAGGCGCGGCGGGGGCGGCCTACCATCCGATCGTGGGCTCGGGATCGAACTCGCTGGTCCTGCACTACAGCGCCAACGACCGCGTGATGCGCGACGGAGAGGTCGTGTTGATCGACTACGGGCCGGAGTTCAACCACTACACGACCGACATCACCCGTACGTGGCCCGTTGGTGGGCGGTTCAGCGAGCGCCAGGCCGAGCTCTACGATGCCGTGCTGGCCGCCCAGGCGGCGGGCATCCAGGCGGCGCGCCCCGGCGCGCGCATGGCCGACGTCAACGCCGCCTGCACGGAGGTCCTGCGCGAGCGGGGCTTGGGCGACTTCCTCGCGCACGCCGCGACCCACTACATCGGCATGGAGGTGCACGACGTCGGCTCCGCCCGCAAGCCGCTCGAGGTCGGCGTGGCCTTCACGATCGAACCCGGCCTGTACGAGAAGGAGACCGGCATCGGCATCCGTATCGAAGACGTGGTCGTGATCACCCCCGAGGGATGCGAGGTCATCACCGCCGGCATTCCGCGCGCGCGAGAGGAGATCGAGGCCTTGTGGGCGGAAGAGGGCGTGCTCGACGCCCTGGCGGGCGGGCGCTGAGGAGGCCCGGCCCTCGCTCGCCGATCGCTCTGCCGCTAGAATCCGCCGCACCATGGCTTCGCTCAAGGACAACCAGGACCTCGCCCGTGAGTACCTCCGCCGGCTGGATCAGCTGAAGGAGAGTCTTTGACTACACAGCCCTCGACGCACGCCTGGGCGAGATAGCCGAGGCCGAGATGGAGGCCGGCTTCTGGTCCGACCAGGAGCGCGCGCAGAGGTTGATCGGCGAGAAGAAGATCGCCCTCTCGGTGGTCGATCCGATCCACACCGTCGTGACCGCTCTCGAGGAAGCGGAGACTTTCGCCGAGATGGGGGCCGAGGGGGGTGAGGAGCTCGTCGCCGACGAGATCGAGGAGGCTCTGGGCCGCGTCGCCGAGGGACTCGCCGAACTGGAGTTCCGGGTCATGCTCGGCGGGCCCCAGGATCGCTGCAACGCCTACCTCGCCATCTCGGCTGGCGCGGGCGGAGTGGACTCCTGCGACTGGGCGGACATGCTGTTTCGCATGTACGTGCGCTGGGCCGAGCGCCGCGGCTTCGACGTGAGCGAGGTCGACCGCCTCGAGGAGCCCGAGGCGGGCATCCGCTCTGCGACCCTCTTCATCGAAGGCCCCTTCGCCTTCGGCTACCTCAAGGCGGAAACCGGCGTCCACCGGCTCGTGCGCATCAGTCCCTTCGATGCTCAGAATCGGCGCCACACCGCCTTTGCGTCGGTCGATGTCTCACCCGAGGTCGCCGACGACACCGGTATCGAGATCGCCGAGGCGGACCTCAAGATCGACACCATGCGCGCGGGCGGCGCGGGCGGCCAGCACGTGAACAAGACGGAGTCCGCGGTGCGCATGACCCACATCCCGACCGGGATCGTCGTGCGCTGCCAGAACGAGCGCAGCCAGCACAAGAACCGGGCCACGGCCCTCAAGCTGCTCAAGGCCAAGATCGTGCAGATGCGCGAGGCCGAGCGGGACAAGGAGCTGGCCAAGCTGTACGGGGCCAAGGGCGAAATCGCCTTCGGGAGCCAGATCCGCAGCTACGTCATGCAGCCCTACCAGATGGTCAAGGACCACCGCACGAACACCGAGAAGGGCAACGTCGGGGCCGTGCTAGACGGCCACATCGACGAGTTCATGGAGGAGTACCTGCGACGGCGTGGGGGCGGCGGGGGCTGACCGAGCGCACTGCGCGGGTTCATTACAGCAAACTTGCCCGGGGCGGAGGGTCGCGGCGCGGGCCCGCCCGGGGCCAGGATTCCCGCTAGCGGCCGGCGAGGGTAAGAGGTCTGTACGAGAAGGGCCCAAGAAGCCGCCTGGGAGAAAGCCGGCGGCTGGATTGGAGGGCCCTCGGCGTGGCCGCCGAAGGTAATATGCAGTCGGGAAACGAGCGCCCACCTCGGGCGCGGAGCCCCGCTCACAGAACACATGAACAAAAGCAAGCTAGAGAGGACGGGGGGCCACATGACTGCGCGTCGAGCTCTTCTTCCCGGGTTGGCCGGAGCGCTCCTGGCGATCCCTCTCTTCGCGGCACCCGCCGCGGACGGGGGAGCCGCCGTGGAGACCTTCGCGCTCAAGTACCGGGCGATGGAGAAGTGGGACGTCATCCTGCCCGAAGAGCAGTGGACGTCATTCGAGAACGAGATACCGATCGGTGAGGGATTCCTCACGAAGAAGGCCGGCCCCCTCGGGCTCGAGGTGGACACGAACGCCGACGGGAAGCTGGATGAGAAGGTGCGTGGAGTGAAGGGCTTCTTGAAGCTCCGCGGCAAGAACTCCGAGGGCTCGGTGTTCAACTACGCCATCCGCCTCAAGGGCAACGGCAAGACCTGGAGGTATGCTCCCGGCGGCGCCGTGGTCGGCAAGCTCAAGGGCATCCTCGTCAAGGTCTTCGACCAGAACAACAACGGCTTCTACGACGACTACGGCACCGACGCCATGATCGTCGGCAAGGGAGGGGCCGCCGGGCTGCTCTCGAAGGTCGTGAACGCCGGTGGTGCCCTCTACAACTTCGAGATCTCCGCAGACGGCATGCAGGCGAGTTTCAGTCCCTTCGTGGGCGAGACCGCTTCCATCGACGTCTGCAGCGACTACGACAGCCGCGGGAAACTGATCGCGGCCGTCGTCTCGAGCGAAGACGGCGAACACCACTTCAACGCGGCGGCCGGAGGCAAGAAACCCTTCCTCGTGCCCGCAGGGACCTACACGGTCTCTTCGGGGTACGTGACCAAGGCCGGCGAGTCGGTGCACATGCGAACCGGCAAGATGGTCCCCTTTGCCCTCAAGCCAGGGCAGGTGCGTGATCTGGAGTGGGGAGGGCCGGTCGTCGCCGAGTTCGACTACACGGTCAACGAGGAGACGATCACCGTGCCGCCGAACGTGGCCTTCTTCGGCCGCGCCGGCGAGGAGTACCACACCTTCTGGCCCGAGGCCAAGTCGCCCAAGATCATCGTCACCGACAAGAAAACGAACAAGGTCCTGACTTCGGGCCGGTTCGGCGGGTGCTGAGGCGGCGGCTTCTCGGCGTACTCCGGGCGAGTACCCAAAGGCAAGGAACTGGAAGTCACCCTCGAGCACAAGCGCGCCATCTTCGGCGACATCTCGGGAGCACCTAAGACGGAAGCCGGACCCCGCACTCCCAACGGAGCGGGAAACTAGGTCCACAGGCTCCGACTCGACGCCAAGAACAGGGCGGCGGCTTCACATGTTGAAGCCGCCGCCCTCGTACTTGTAGGAGGCCTGGTTCAGTTTGCCTTCATGGCCGCCAGCAGGCCGTCGAGGGCCCTGTCGAGCGCGGCCCCGCGCACGTCCTTGAAGCGGATCACGCCTTCGTGGTCGAGAACGTAGATCGCCGGCCAGGTGTTCACGTTCCAGCGCGTGGCGATCCACTCCGAAGTCCCAGGGCCGTCGGACCATGAACGCCAGGTCAGCTCCTCGATCTCGGGTGCCGGGCGTCCGACCTTCAGGTTGCGGAGTTCGAAGAGGATCGCGTCGGCCCGCTCAGCGAGGATCCCCTCCTACGCGTTGCCGAACGCGCCGTACTCGGCCACGACCAGTTCCAAACGCCGCTCGGCCTGTCCGCGCTGAACAGCGGGATCGCACGCTCTTCATCGGGGACGGCCGCGGAGGTCGCGACCGGGCGCGAGGGCTGAGACGGGACAAGAAGACAGAGGAGAAGGAGCGTGTAGGGCTGAGCATGGCCGGATTCCCCTCAGGATGCGGCAACACGGACGCTTTCATCCCCCTGCACGGGAGCCACACAAGTGTCTGGGAACGTCTCTGGAACCGCATCCGACCGAGTTGATATTCTCTCTGCCCCGATTCTGGCCTCTGGCGCACCCGCCCGCTTCGAACGGCCATTCCACTTGTCTCCCCTCCAGCCAGGAACTTCAAGATGACCCACGTCGTCGCCGAGCCTTGCGTCAAGTGCAAGTACACCGACTGCGTAGATGTCTGCCCGGTCGACTGCTTCCGTGAAGGCGAGAACTTCCTCGTCATCAGCCCCGACGAGTGCATCGACTGCGGCGCCTGCGTCCCCGAATGCCCGACGGATGCGATCTTCCCCGAGGACGAGCTGCCCGAGAAGTGGGCTGCTTACACGGAGATCAACGAGCGGTTGACGGAGGCTTGGCCAGAGATCACCGACCGCAAGGATCCTCTGGCCGAAGCGGACGAGTGGAAGGACGTCGAGGAGAAGCGTGACCAGCTCTCCGAGGCGCCCTTCAACGGCTAGGCCACACCGACGGGAAGCCGAGCCCGGTGCCCCGGCCGAGGTCCCTGGGCAGGGCTCTTCAGAACCCCGGCTGGGTTCCCGGCGAACCCCCCGGGCTGGGTCTTCGCTCCTGCATCTTCCTCCCTGGCGGGAGGTGGGAGAGGCCTACCCGTCTTCGTCATCGCCTGCGTAGCCGAAGTCTCGCAGGATGTCGCGGAACTCGGCCTGTACGTCTTCGGGGACGTCGCCGCTCCCCGGCGTGAAGGGCTCTTGCGCCAAGAGCTCCCGCACGGTCCGTTCGAGCTTCTTGACTCGCATCGGGTACTGCTCCGCGACGTCCACACGCTCGCCGGGATCGGTCGAGAGGTCGTACAACTCGTCGGGAGCTTCCGGCCGGTGGTAGTACTTCCAGCCGTAGAGTGTCAGAGCGAACTTGAGGCCGTTGAGCTCCTCGGGGCCGAGCTCCCAGGCCCTGCGTCGTGACGAGCGCTGGGAGAAGGCCCAGGGCCGATCGAAGTCCGGCGCAAACCAGTCCGAGCCGGCGACCTGCTCGAGCAGGCCTCGCAGGGCGGGGTGGGTGGTGCGCGCGATGATGGTGGGGAGCAGGTCCACGTGGGAGACGACTCTGCGCAAGCGCCGCGGCTGCTGGGTCACCCCCGCGGGGAAGCGCACGACGAGGGGGACACGGACGACCTCGCCGAGGATGCGTCCGTGCTCCAACCAGTCGTGCTGCCCGAGGGATTGCCCGTGATCAGCGGTGAACGTGACGATCGTGCGCTCAAACAGGCCGCGCTCGCGAAAGGCGTCGAGCAGGGTGCCGAAGTGGTGGTCCATGTAGGCCACGTCGGCGTCGTAGAGGTTGATCAACTTGCGAATGGCGGCGGTGTCCACGGGCGGGAAGGAGACGTCCTCGCCGGCGCGGATGCTCGCGTGTAGCTCGGGCGCGAAGATGCGAGCAAGTTCGCGCGGCTGGAAGCGCTGTGTGAGCTTGGCCGGATCGATGGCACGCCTAGCGATCAGCTCCTCGAGTCCCTCGTCGTCGGAGAACCGCTCGGCGAAGGCGGCGGGAGGCTGATTGGGCTCGTGGGGATCCCAGTAGTGGACCCAAAGGAACAACGGCTGGTCCCCTTCTTGGTCGGCAAGCCAGCTCAGAGCGCGGGCGCTGGTGATCTCTGCCGGCCGAGAGCGTGCGACGAGGCTCTCGACTCTCGCCCCGCTCGGCGCGTGCTCGTCGAAGGTGTCGAAGCCCACGTCGAGCCCGGTCTTCGAGGAGACCGTCGGACCGCTCACGAACGCCGCGGTCGCATAGCCCGCAGAGCGCAAGGCCTCCGCGAGGGTGCGCCTCCCTGGCGAGGAGCGGAAGGGGCTCTTGATTGCACCGATGTTCGCCACGTACCCGTGCTGGTGCGGGTAGAGGCCGGTCATGATCGACAGGTGCGCCGGCAGGGTCGTTCCCATCGTCGCGTAGGCCCGCTCGGCGAGGACTCCCTGTGCTGCGAGGGCGTCGATGTTGGGCGAGGTTTCGCGATGGTAGCCGTAGCACGAGAGATGGTCGGCGCGCAGCGTGTCGACGGTCACCAGGAGCACGTGCGGCCGCCCACGTACGCGGCCGACCTGCTCGGGCACCGGACCACGCCCGGCCCGAGGGGAGGCGGCCGCCTGCGGGGCGGGCCCCTCCCGTTCGTCACCCCCCCCTAGCTCGTCCGCCGCGCCGCAAGCGAACAGGGTGAAAGCGAGGGCGGCTAGCAGGCCAGCGCGCGGGGCGTGTGCTGAGGGAGTGGTCGTTCGCATGGGAGGCTTCCCCTGAATCCTAGCCCGCACATGCCCTCCGCTTCCCTCAAGAACACGCAAACACCCGACGCTGGAGCGATCGGACAGGGCCTGGGAGGGAAGAGCTTTGGGCGCGCTCGCCCGCCGAGCTACACTCCCCACGGCGCACGCGATTCCGCGGGCGGCATGACCACAGGAACTCCCCGCTTCGAGCCCGGGTGGGCTGGAGATTGAGCATGACAACCAAGATTCGGCGTGCGCTGATCAGCGTTTCTGACAAGAGCGGCATCGAGAACTTCGCGCGCGTCCTGGCGCAGATGGATGTGGAGCTCGTCTCCACCGGCGGCACCCACGCCAAGCTCGCGGCCGCGGGGATCCCCGTTCGCGAGGTCAGCGAGGTCACGGGTTTTCCCGAGATGATGAATGGGCGCGTGAAGACGCTCCACCCGCTGATCCACGGGGGACTGCTGGCCTTGCGCCACGATCCCAACCACGCTCGAGCCATGGAGAGCCACGGCATCGGCGCCATCGATCTGGCTGTGGTCAACCTGTACCCCTTCGAGGCGACCATCCGTCAGGCTGGCGTGACCCGCGGCGATGCCGTCGAGCAGATCGACATCGGCGGACCCTCGATGGTGCGCTCGGCCGCCAAGAACCACCTCCACGTGGGGGTGGTCACCGACCCAGGGGACTACGGACGGGTCCTCGACGAGATGCAGCGCCTCGAGGGCACGCTGTCCGATGAGCTGAGGCGGGAACTGGCCGTGAAGGCCTTCAGCCTGACCGCCCGCTACGACGCCGCCATCAGTCGTTGGCTCTTCGAGCAAGAGTGCGCGGAAGGGCTCGCCCCGACCCCCTTCCCCGAGACCTTCACCATCGGCGGCGAGAAGGTCGCCGAGCTGCGCTACGGAGAGAACCCGCACCAGTCGGCGGCTTTCTACCGCAGCGCTCAGTGCGACGAGCCGAGCGCGGCATCGGCGGAGGGGCTCAATGGCAAGGCCCTGTCCTTCAACAACTACGTCGACCTGGATGCGGCGCTGGCGCTCGCCAAGGAGTTCGACGCCCCCTTCGTCGCGGTGACCAAGCACAACAACCCTTGCGGAGCGGCGCAGGCCGAGGCGATCGAAGAAGCTCTGGAGGCTGCCTGGGAGGGAGACCCTCTCTCCGCTTTCGGATCCGTGCTCGCCTTCACCCGTCCGGTCAACCTCGCTTCGGCCGAGTTCCTCGTGTCCGGCAACCGCTTCGTGGAAGCGATCATCGCGCCCTCGTTCGATGACGACGCTTTTGGCCTGCTGACCGAGAAGCCTCGCTGGGGGAAGAGCGTGCGCCTGTTGGCCTGCGGTGAGTTCGGCCCCCAAACGCGCTCGGTGAACGACATCGAGATGAAGAAGATGGTCGGTGGCTTCCTCCTTCAGGGGCGGGACCTCCGACGGGCCGCGGCGAAGGACTGTGAGGTCAAGACCGAGAGGCAACCGGACGAGGAGCAGCTCGAGGGGTTGCTCTTCGCCGAGAAGATCGCCAAGCACGTCAAGTCCAACGCCATCGTGATCGCCAAGGGGCGTCGCGTGCTGGGCGTGGGAGCGGGGCAGATGAGCCGCGTGGACGCCGTGCGCATGGCTGTCCACAAGGCCGGCGAGGAGGTAGCGGGGGCCGTGCTGGCGTCCGACGCCTTCTTCCCCTTCCCCGACGGAATCGAGACCGCTGTCGAGGCGGGAGTCAGTGCGATCTTGCAGCCGGGTGGTTCGGTGCGAGACGAGGAGGTGGTCGCCAGCTGTGACCGTTTGGACGCAGTGATGGTCTTCACCGGAGCACGACACTTCCGTCACTGAGTGCCAGCCAGGACGTTCACCGCTCCTCGATGTAACCCAGCCCCTGCAAGAGCTCGATGGCCGCCCGGCCCCCGTCGAGCGTCGGGGGGCGCCGGCTCTCGCAGCGCTCGAGCCAGCTGGCGATGGCGGTCGTCATACGCCGCACCCGTTCGGGGTGGCTGGGGGCGATGTCGATGAACATCCCCGGATCGCTACCGCGATCGAACATCCGCACTAGGTCGTCGTCGGGGCCGTCCTCGCGCGGAGCCCACAGAAGCGTGTAGTCGTCCTGGCGCAGGCTGAAGAGCTCGTGCACGACCAACGCTTGCTCGCCCCTTCCCCCGGGCCACGCGCCTCGGAAGGTGGACAGGAAGAGCGGCTCTTCCTCCCCTGAGGGAAGCCGATCCTCGTCGAGTAGGTTCGGACCGGGCGGGAACCCGGCCGCCTCGATATCGGCAAGATCCAGGAGGGTCTGACCCAAGAATCGCATCTCCGCTCGGCCGGCCTGGCGCGCGCCGACGGGAACCCCCGGCCCGGCCAGGATCAGGGGCACGCGCACACTCTCGTCGTAGAGTTGTTTTGCGTGGCCGTTCAGGCCGTGCTCGCCAAACTCCTCGCCATGGTCACTGGTGATCGCGAGCACCGTCTCGTCCTCGATGCCGAGCTCCTCGAGGAGGGCGACCAGGCGCCCGATGGCGTG
This sequence comes from Planctomycetota bacterium, assembly GCA_002686265.1. Lineage (GTDB taxonomy): Bacteria > Planctomycetota > UBA1135 > UBA1135. Next base: position 188,270 of record NZBA01000035.1, on the reverse strand, counting down.
GTCCACGGTGGCTACCTCCCCGTCGTAGAGGTCGGAGATGTGCCGCGTGAAGACCTCTAGCTGCTCCTCATCGACGGGCTCCCCGGCCATGCGCGCGCTGAGCAGCTTCTTGCACACTCCGTGGGAGTAACCGGGGGGAGGATCCCCGACGAGGTTTCCGGCGAGCGTGGGGTCCGGCTCGTACGGCCCGTGGGGATCCGCGACGTGGAGGGAGAGGAAGAAGCGCTCGCCGGCGTGCGATCGCAGCCAGCCCTCCACGTCGGCCATCAGTTCGGGCGCGGGAGTCCAGAGGCGCTCCTCGAACAGATCGAAGCCCTGGTGGAAGTTGCGGATGGAGTGGACGAGCGGGTTCACGCTGAATCCGGCGGTGTGCAGGCCCGCGCGCTGCATGGACTCTGGAAGGGTGCACAGCTCGTTCGCCAGGAAGCACGCGTCGTGGTCGACCAGGCCGTGGTGAGGCGGTTCGAGGGAAGTCAGCAAGGAAGCCGTGGACGGCCATGTCCACGGTGAGGGGGCGAAGGCCTGTTCGAACAGGACGCCCGTGGCTGCTATCCGATCGATGGCGGAGCTGGTCGGGCGCTCGTACCCGTAGCATCCCAAGCGGTCGGCACGCAGCGTGTCGATCAGGACGCAGATCACGTTAGGTGCCTTCACCGTCGCGCGAGAGCGGTGCACGGTGAGAGGCGAGAGCACTTCGAGCAGCGCGAAGGCAGCATCGATACCCTCTGTTTCCTCGATGGAGCGCCCGGCCTCCCATAACTCGGTGCGCAGCACGAGCTCTCGCGCCCCGTCGAGCTCGATCTCGGAGTGCTCCCAGTCCCGCCCGTCTTCGGGCACCGATCGGTGGGCCTCGCGCTCGCGCTGCAGGGCCACCCGGCCATCGAGTTCGACGGTGAAGCGCACGACTCGCTTCGCGGCCCCACTGTAGGCCGTGATCCCCAGCCCGAGCGCGAGGCGCAGGCGCGAGCTCGGCTCGAGACCTTCGGGCAGCGGGATGCGCACGGTGGCGGGTGGAGGTGCGACAAGCGCAGGTAAGGAGCCGAGCTTCGCTGTCCGTGGCAGGTAAGGGGAGAGGAACCCCGGCCGCACCGGCGCTCGGCTGTTCTGGAGCTCGACGCCCTCGTACGCCCTGCGCGGGATCAGCGGGACCTCCACCTGCCAAACCACGGCGGCCTCGCCAACTTCGCCGGCTTCGCGAGAGCAGGCGCCGAGGGCGAGCAAGGCGAGGGCGGAGAGGGTGAGAGATCGAAGACGCATCGAGCCGTGAGTCTCTTGCTATCCTAGCCCGCCGCCGACCCATTTTCCGGGTCGGTGCGCAGGAGGTGGAAGGTCAATCGCGCTCGAGGGGCGTCTCGAGCGAGGCGGCGGCGGTCAAGGGTGTTCCCCGCCCGAGGGTGGGCGCGACCGAGGTCAGGCCCTCCTCCGCCAGCCAGTCGTAGATGGTGTCGAGCGGCGTCGCGAGGCCCATGTGGGGAACGACCGTCGGCTGTAGGCTGCCGTGGGTGTAGATCTTCGAGAAGATCGCGAGCAACTCGTGGGTCTGGGCGTCGAAGACCCCTCCGCCGGAGTTCCCGATGTAGGTGGGGGCGCTGATCATCCAGTACAGCTCGCCGTCCACCCTGTGGCGGCGGTCGGCGATCTCGCCGTAGGTCGGGATCGGGTCGTTGCCCAGAGGGCAGCCGACGGCGTAGATCGAGTCGAACGTGGAGACCGCCGCGAGCCGCTCGCGGCTGGCGAGCCTCGCACTGTACTCGCAGGGCTCGTCGGTCGTCATCTCGAGCAGGGCGACGTCCACCCAGCGGTCGAACCCGAGCAGCAGTGCGGATTCCTGACGGACCGTGCCGTCGGCGGAGTAGATGGCGACGGGAATGGACGGATCGTCGTTGCGGGCGTCCTGGAGGATGTCGCGCACCACGTGCCAGGCGGTGATCACCGGTGTCGTCCAGCGGCCGCTCTCCTCGTCGGCGATCGAGGCCAGGAGCACGCCCGTGCCCACGGTCGTCTCGCCACAGAGTTGCACCGTCGGTCCGACCAGTTCGCGCCACATGACGTGCGGACGGCGGGAGGCCCGAGTCCTCAGCTCGTCCAGCCGTTCGCCGTTGAGCGCCGCCAGGGCGCCGGTGCCGCGGACCTCGCTCCGCAGCCCCTCCAGACGTTCTTCGGCGCGGCGTGAGAGCGTCTCGAGCCGCTCCCCCAAGCCGAGGGCGAGCTGTTGTTCGTGGCGGACCTTCCACTCATCAAAGCGCTCGCCATGCAGAACGAGGTCCTCTCGCGTGGAGTGCACGCCCGCTTCCAGGAGGTCCACCCGAAGGTCGCGCTTTCGGGCGGCGGCGCCTAGTCCTTCCGTTCGTTCGAGCCGGGCCCGCGCCCCGAGCAGCTCGGCTTCTAGTTCGGTCAGGCGCCCGTCGAGGGCCGTGAAGACGCCGACTGTCTCTCCGGGCAGGGACTCCAGCTCACCGATGCGGCTCTGCAGCGTCCACCAACCCCAGGTTGCGAGGGCCAATGGGAGGGTGGGAGCGAGCAGCAGCAACATCCGCTTTGAGAGGGTCATCGTGTGGGCCGCGGCGGCGGCGCGTCGGGCGTTGTGATCTTTCGGTTCGAGGGCCGCCGCGGGTGGAGGAGAAGGGCACCGGCCGCCGAGGCGGGGCCGTCATTGCGCCAGAAGTAACTGTTCAACATGGACTTGCGACGACAAACAGGCGGTCTGGGACCGGCCGCTAGATCCCCGGAGGTAGACTGTCGCGTGCGGCTTCGAAGGGCGGAGCCGCTACCGCGACAGCCCGTACAAGCGATTCATGGCAATCAGCGAGATATCCGAGATCGTCGAGGACCTACGCCAGGGGAAGATGATCCTCCTCGTCGACGACCCTGCCCGCGAAAACGAGGGTGACCTGGCCATGCTGGCGGAGTTCGCGACGCCCGAGGCCATCGCCTTCATGGCGACCCACGGGCGGGGGCTGATCTGCGTGCCCCTCGCGGGCGGCATTTGCGATGAACTGGGGCTCGAACCGCAGGTCCAGAAGAACACGAGCAAGATGGGTACGGGCTTCACCGTCAGCGTCGAGGCTGCCGAGGGGGTCACGACCGGGATCAGCGCCGCCGACCGAGCTCGGACCGTCTCGGTCTTGATCGACGAGGACTCCACGCCGAGCGACCTGGATCGGCCGGGCCACATCTTCCCCTTGCGCGCCCGCGACGGAGGAGTACTCGTTCGAGGCGGGCAGACCGAGGGCATCGTGGACCTCGCCAAGTTGTGCGGGAGCCGGCCGGGAGGGGTCATCTGCGAGGTGATGAACGAGGACGGGAGCATGGCGCGCATGCCCGATCTCGAGGTGTTCGCCGAACGGCACGGCCTCAAGATCTGCACGATCGAGAGCCTCATCGCCTGGCGTCGCAGGAACGAGCGCCTCGTGGAACCCCTGGGAGAGGAGGTCCCGCTCCCCACGCCTTACGGGGACTTCCGCGCGACGCTCTTCCGCTCGACCCTCGACGGCAAGGAGCACGTGGTCCTCACCCGCGGGCTCCCCGGCCCTGGGCTCGACGGCCCGCGCGAGGCGATCGAAAAACCGGTTTTCGTGCGCGTCCACTCCGAGTGTCTGACCGGCGATGTCTTCGGCTCGATGCGCTGCGACTGCGGGAGCCAGCTGGACAAGGCACTCGAGTTCCTCGGCCGGCAGGAACTCGGCATCTTGGTGTACATGCGCCAGGAGGGGCGCGGGATCGGCCTGGCCAACAAGCTGAAGGCCTACCGGTTGCAGGACGAGGGTCTCGATACGGTCGAGGCGAATGCCGCCCTGGGGTTCCCGGCGGACCTGCGCGAGTACGGCCTCGGTGCGCAGATGCTCCACTACCTCGGCGTGCGTCGGATGCGGCTGCTGACCAACAACCCCAAGAAGATCGCCGGGCTGCACGGGTGGGGGTTGGACGTGATCGACCAGCTGGCCCTGACCACCGAGCCTAACCCCACCAATATTCACTACTTACGAACGAAGGTGGCGAAGATGGGGCACTCTCTCGAGGGGGTTGAGCGCTCTCCCGACGCCCCGGATAAGCGGGAATAGCGCCTCCGTCGAGCCGTCGAAGTCCCCCATCATGGGGATTCTCGCCATGGAACCGGCCGCCAACGACGACGCACACCTCGTCCAGGAGACCCTGGCGGGCAGCCAAGTGTCCTTCCAGTTGCTCGTCGAGCGCTACGAGACTCGTCTGTTCGCGCTCGCGCGGCACTACACCCGTAGCCAGGTGGAGGTCGAGGACATCGTCCAGGACAGCTTCCTCAAGGCCTACCGACGCCTTGCGAGCTTCGACCACCGCTCGTCGTTCTACACCTGGCTCTACCGCATCACGGTCAACACGATCCTCGACTCGCTCAAGCGCAAGGGTCGCTCACCGGTGACCTCGGTCGAGGATCCCGAGCTGCTGGCCCAGCCGGCGCCCGTGGAGGGCTTCGCTCCCTCGGGCAACCTAGAGCGCGAGGAGGTCGCCGAGGTGACCCGCAAGGTCCTCGAGGAGCTCCCGGAGATCTTCCGTACGGTCCTGATCTTGCGCGAGCTCGAGGGTCTCGCCTACCAGGAGATCGCGGACACCCTCGGCATCTCGATCGGCACCGTCGAATCGCGCCTGTTCAGGGCGCGTGGGCGGTTCAAGGAGAAGCTCCTGGCCCTCTTCCCTGAGTTTGGCGAGCATTGAACACGGAGCATGTGATGAGTGACTGCGAACGAATCCGACCGTTGGTTCCGGGCTATCTGGACGGCGAGCTGAGCGAGGAGCAAGCCTCGCCGCTGCGAAAACACCTGTTGGATTGCCGTGCGTGCCGCACGGCGACCCAGGGCGAGAAGGCCCTCAGGGGCTGGTTCGTCGCGGGCGAGGTGATCGCACCTCCGGCGGGTTTCGCGGCCCATGTCGCGCGGAGAGCGTTCGCGGGAGACCGCGGCGAGCGCGCTCCCGCCGACCCCGTGGGCGACCCGCGGTCCCAGGGGGCGGTCCTGAACTTCGTCTTGGCGGCTACGGCTGCCGCGGCCGTCCTGGTGCTGCTGCTCGCCGGCGGGATCGGCGGGGTCGGGCTGCCCACGGAGGGTGGCTTGCGGGCCGACGACGTGGCGCCGGTCACCGAGGCCGAGGTCTTGCGAAATCTCGAACGGCTCAACCGTGACGCGGTCGGCGAAGCCGACCTGGTGCGGCCCGATCCCGGGAGCGGACGCGAGTGAACAGCGTTCGACTGTGGGTTCTGCTCCTTGCCGGTACCAGCTTCCTCGGAGGGCTTGCGGCGGGGACGCTCATGGCCGAGCGCGCCCGTGTCCAGCAGCATGTGACCGAGGCCTTCCCGGACTACCGTGGGCTCCTCGTGCGCCACTTCGACCTCGCCCCTGAGCGGGAGCGCGAGCTGCGGAACATCCTGACCCTCTATCAGGACTCCCTCACCGAGATCAGCGACCGCCACATGGCAGAGCTCATGTCTGGCATGGAGCCGGAGCTCTCCCAGAAGGGGAGGCACTTCCGCGGCTTGATCCGAAACCACCTCCTGGAAGAGGAGGACCGGCCGACCTTCGACCGGCTGTGTGCGAGTTCGGCGACCTTCCCGACACCGGTAGACTGAATCCACCCGCTCATGAGAACGCGCACCAGACTTCGCAGGCGGACGCCTTCTGCGCCCCCGCGCCCCGTGGCGGTCTTCCTGGAGCCTCGTCTCCCGCGGCGGTTCGCCGGGAGCGCGTCCGAAACCAAGGCCCAGGCTGCAGCGCCGGGTACCGAGCCGTGGCGTCTGGGGCGCCCCTTCATGAACGGAGCTCTTTGAGACAACCATGGCCAAGTCCTGCGGATTGAGAATCGGCACGAGGCGTTTCGAGCTGGTCACCCTCGAGGGTAGCGCCAAGCGACCCAAGGTCATCTCCTCCTACTCTGGCGAGTTCCCCGAGGACGAGGAAGATCCTCTGGGAGCCGCCACTGGAGAGCTGAAGCGCCTCGCCAAGGAACACAACGTCGCGCGCGAGAACATCGGAGTGGCGATCGATGCCAAGCACGCCGCATACCGCCGGCTGACCTTGCCGGTCGACGACGACGCGAAGATCGAGAAGGTCATCAAGTTCGAGGTCGAAGGGCACCTGCCGCAGTTCAGCATCGAGGACGTCGTCGTCGATTTCCACAAGCTGGAATCCTCCCAGAACTCGAGCATCCTGCTTGCGACCGCCGTTCCCAAGGAGGAGATCGAGCGCATCGTCGAGTTCTGCACCGCAGCGGGACTGGAGCCCTTGGAGGTAGAGCTCGAGACCACGGCGATGGTCAACGCCGCGGTGGATGCGGGGATCAGCGTCGTGGACAGCGCGCAGGTCCTCGTCCATGTGGGTGAGGAATCAACGGGTGTCGCCGTGATGGATGGCGCCAAGGTGCGCGAGATGCGCTCGATCCAGGTCGGAGCTCTGACCGACTCACCTCCCGAGGACCTCGTCAGGCGCATCCAGAGCGAGTTGGCCCGCACGATTTCAGCCGCCCGCACGATCAACGAGCTGCAGGCCGTCTTCGTCTGCGGGCTCGACCTTCCCGGCCTCGCGGGTGGGGAAGTCCTCGGACTGCCGGTGCAACCGTTCGATACCCTCGAGACCGAGGGTGACGGCGGAGGCGCCTCGATCGCGGTCGCCTACGGCGTAGCCCTGCGCCAGCTCGGGGGGGGAGTACTCCAATCGTCCTTGCGACGAGAGGAGCTCAAGTTCTCCGGGGCGATGGAGCGCCTCGAGCTTCCTTTGGCGGTGGTGGCGCTGTTGCTCGTCACGCTCTTGGGCGTCTTCAACATCTTCATCAGCAAGGAGGAGCAGTACGTCGACCAGGCCCTGTACTCATGGCGCGAGAGCTCGAACAACTTCATGATCGGCAAGGGCGGCCGTGGGAACCTCGAGTACCCCAGCGACGAGTTGCGCAGGTACGTCAAGCAGACTTGCGGCGACCTGCGTGCGGGCGTGCATAACGACGACCCGGACCGCAATCGCTTCGAGCAGCTGACCTACATCCGATCCCTGCTCAACAAGGAGATCCGCACCCTCGAGAAGAAGCTCGGCCAGGGATCGGAGGTCACCCAGCCCCAGTCCGCGTTCCGCGGCATGACACTGGTGCTTGACGTCCTACACGCTGCGGAACAGGAGGGGGCGCGCTTCGGCCGCCCCTCGCTCCGCAAGATGCGCTCGACCTACACACCCGGCCGCTCGGGGAAGCCGGATACCGTTCGCATCTCCATGGACGCGGCCTTCTTCGCCGAAGACAGCACGCAGGCCACGGTCCAGTTCGAGACCATGGTCGAGGAGCTGCGCGCACAAGGCTGGTGCGAGAGCGTGAAATCGCGGGGCACCGACACCCTGGAGGACGGGGAGGTCGGCATTTGGGTCGAGGGGCTCGACATCGTGGTCGACCTCGTCAAGGCCGGACCGGAGAGATCGGCATGAAGGAGTTCCTTAGCAACCTGAACCTCGCGCGCGTCATCATCCTCGCATCCCTAGGCGGTGCCGTCTTCCTCGCGTGGACCGGCTTGCAGGCTCACGGCGAGCTCTCGGATCTGCGCGAGGCGCTCGACTATCAAGCCGCGAAGGTGGTCAACGACATCCAGCAGGCGGCCTTGAGGCACACGGAGCTGACCCGCAGTGTCGAGGGCGATGGCCTCGCTCGCGTCGGGAGCCCGCAGAGCTACATTCGCAAGTGCAAGGACCACCGCCTCGTCCAGGTGGGAGACGTCGACGTCAAGGAGCGCACGGTGGAGAACCTCTCCGCCAAGGGGATCGTCGATTCGGTGTACACCATCATCCCGGCGGACAAGAAGCGCCCCTTCACGACTTCGACGATCGCCAGCTTCATGTACCGCCTCGAGGCGGACAGCCGTCAGATCAAGGTCACCGACCTGTCCATCGAGCAGATCGGGAGGCGAACCAAGCCCTCGGAGATCCCCCCCGACGAGTGGACCTTCCAGGCTGCGATCACTTCGCGGCAGAAGAAGGAGTAGCGCCGGCGGTCGAGCTCGCTTCAGGCAAGCGTGCGTGGTGCTCCTGGAGGCTGCGCACCTCGAACGAACCTCCGCGCATGGCGGCGAGGGCGCTGATCACAGCCCGTATTCCCGCCAGGGTTGTGACGCAAGGAACCCCGGCGATCACCGCCGCGGCCCGGATGCTGGAGTCGTCGACGCGCTGCTGCTTGCCGTAGGGTGTGTTCAGCACCAGCTTGATCTCGCGGTTCTTGATCATGTCCACGATGTGCGGGCGCCCCTCGTGGACCTTGTTGACCCGCTCGACGGGTAGGCCGGCTGCGCGCAGGGTGCGATAGGTGCCGTCGGTCGCCAGCAGCTCGTAGCCGAACGAGGCGAGGGTGCGGCACTCAGAAGCGATGGCTCGCTTGTCGGGGTTGCGGACCGAGACGAAGACGAGCCCCGAACGCGGCAGGTCCAGGCCGGCGCCCTCGTAGGCCTTGGCGAAGGCGACACCGAGGTCGCCGTCGATGCCCATCACCTCTCCGGTAGAGCGCATCTCGGGGCTGAGCAGGATGTCGACGCCCGGAAAACGGTTGAACGGGAAGACGGGCGCCTTGACCGAGTAATAGGGCGGCGTGATTTCCTCTGTGAATCCGAGCTCCTCGAGCGTGAGGCCCGCCATGAGTTTTGCGGCGTGCTTGGCGAGCGGCACGCCGATGGCCTTGCTGACGAACGGGATCGTGCGTGAGGCGCGCGGATTGACCTCGATGACATAGACGAGATCGTCCTTCACCGCGTACTGGACGTTCATCAAGCCGATCACCTTGAGCTCGCTGGCAATGGCCTTGGTGGCGCGGGTGATCTCCTCGATGTGCTCGCGGGCAAGGGTGTGGGGAGGAAGCACGCAACTCGAGTCTCCCGAGTGGATCCCGGCCTCCTCGATGTGCTCCATGATGCCGCCGATCAAGACCATTCGACCGTCGGAGATGGCGTCGACATCGACCTCGATGGCTTCCTCGAGGAACTTGTCCACCAGGACCGGGCGGTCGGGGGAGGCTTGGACGGCGTTGATCATGTAGTGGTCGAGCGACTCATCGTCGTAGACGATCTCCATCGCGCGCCCGCCCAGGACGTAGCTCGGCCGGACCAACACTGGGTAGCCGATTCGCTGCGCGATAGCGAAGGCCTCGGCGGCAGTCGTGGCCAGTCCATTGGCGGGCTGGTGGAGCCCGAGCTTGTCGAGGAAGGCGGTGAACAGCTCACGGTCCTCGGCGCGATCGATGGACTCCACCGAGGTCCCTATCAACGGTGCGCCGGCTCTCTCGAGCCCCGCGGCGAGGTTCAGCGGCGTCTGCCCGCCGAACTGGACGATGATGCCGGTCGGTTCGACCGCGCGCACGATGTGCATCACATCCTCGTGGGTCAGCGGCTCGAAGAACAGCTCGTCGGAAGTGTCGTAGTCGGTCGAGACCGTCTCGGGGTTGGAGTTGACCATCACCGCCTCGTAGCCGATCTCCTGGGCGGCGAAGGCGGCGTGTACGCAGCAGTAGTCGAACTCGATCCCCTGTCCGATGCGGTTTGGCCCGCCGCCGAGGATCATGATCTTGCGCTCGCTGGACATCGAGAGCTCAGACTCGTCCTCCCAGGTGGAGTAGTAGTACGGCGTCACGGCCGCGAACTCCGCCGCGCAAGTGTCCACCAGCTTGTAGGTCGGCTGAATGCCGAGTTCCTCCCTCCGGGCGGCGACGGCCTCGGACGTGGTGTTCCAGGCGAGAGCGAGCTGTCGATCACTGTAGCCCAGCCGCTTGGCCTCTCGAAGCAGCTCCGCAGTCAGCTCCCGCTCAGCGAGCGTCCGCTCGAAATCGACAAGAGCGCGGATGTTGTCGAGGAACCACGGATCGATGGCGGTGGCCTCGAAGACCTCCTCGTTGCTCCAGCCGGCGCGGAAAGCGGCGCGGACCGCGAGCAGGCGATTCTCGTTGGGCACGCGTAGGGCGTGGGTCAGCGCTTCATGGTCGTCCGCCAGCGGCTCGGTGGGGTCTCGCGGATCGAGGCCGAGCCCGGGTCGGCCGGTCTCCAGCCCTCGCAGGGCCTTCTGGAGCGACTCCTTGAACGTGCGCCCGATCGCCATGGTCTCCCCGACGCTCTTCATCTGCGTCGTCAGCGTCGGATCGGCGCCGGAGAACTTCTCGAAGGCGAAACGTGGGATCTTCGTCACGCAGTAGTCGATCGTCGGCTCGAAGCAGGCGGGGGTCTCCCGCGTGATGTCGTTTTGCAGCTCATCGAGCGTGTAGCCGACGGCGAGCTTGGCGGCGAACTTGGCGATAGGGAAGCCGGTCGCCTTGGAGGCGAGGGCGGAGGAGCGGGAGACGCGCGGGTTCATCTCGATCACAATCACGCGCCCGGTCTTCGGGTCGACGGCGAACTGACAGTTCGACCCACCGCACTCGATGCCGACTTCGCGCATGATCACGATGGAGGCATTGCGCAGGTTCTGATACTCGCGGTCAGTGAGAGTCTGTGCTGGCGCGACCGTGACCGAATCGCCGGTGTGCACGCCCATCGGGTCGAAGTTCTCGATCGAGCAGATGATGACGACGTTGTCCGCGTTGTCGCGCATCACCTCCATCTCGAACTCCTTCCAACCGAGGAGGCTCTCCTCGATGAGGACCTCGGTGTTGAAGGATGCGGCGAGCCCTCGAGAGACGATCTCCTCGAACTCCTCGACGTTGTAGGCGATGCCGCCACCGGTTCCGCCGAGGGTGAAGCCGGGTCTGATCACGCACGGCAGGCCGACCTCCGCCAGGGCGCGGCGCGCGTCCTCGAGCGAGTGGGCGACACCTGAGTGGGCGCAAGCGAGGCCGCAGCGCTGCATGGCGGCGCGGAAGAGGTCACGGTCCTCGGCGCAGCGAATCACCTCGGCGCGCGCTCCGATCATCTCGATCCCCAGCTCGTCGAGCACACCGTGGTCGTGGAGCTCGAGCGCCACGTTGAGGCCGGTCTGCCCGCCGAGAGTGGGCAGCACCGCATCGGGGCGCTCCTTTGCCAGGACCGCCGACAGCGTCTCCAGGGTGATCGGCTCGATGTAGGTCGCGTCGGCCGTCTCTGGATCGGTCATGATCGTGGCCGGGTTCGAGTTGACCAAGATCACCCGGTAGCCTTCCTCGCGCAGGGCCTTGCAGGCCTGTGTCCCCGAGTAGTCGAATTCGCACGCCTGGCCGATGACGATGGGCCCGCTGCCGATGATCAGGATCGACTCGAGGTCGTCGCGGCGGGGCATGCGGTGGGCGTTGGCGGGAGGGGCGCGGGGGAGCGGTGAGCCGACGTTGGCTCGCGACCGTATTGGCGCGATTGAAGCACATCGGCCCGCGCCTGTCGACGAGCAGGTCCCCGCTGGCGGACCACGAGAAGGCGGGATCAGGCCAGGACTTCGGCGAGGAGGCTCGGGTTCATCTCCACGCCGCAGACCAATTCTCCGGGTCCGCGCACCAGGACGAGGCGCGGCACGCCCCGCCGACCCTTCTTGTCGAGCAACATGCTCTCGGCGAGCTCGGAGGAGGCGAGCGGCAGGCCCGTGCGCGCGCGCAGGGCCTCGAGATCCCCCGGCAGGCCGAGCTCCCCGGCCAGCCGGGCCGCGCGCTCGGGGAGCGTCGAATCGCTGAGCAGCCCCGTCCGCCGCGAGCACTCCAGAGCCAGGCCGATACCGGCCGCGACGGCGATCCCGTGCGGGATCGAACCGAACCCGGCCACGCGCTCGATCGCGTGGCCGAAGCTGTGGCCGAGGTTGAGGACCTGCCGCCCGGCGAGTTCGCCGGGGTCGTCTGCTACCACGCGGGCCTTGATCGCGACACAGGAGGAGATCAGCTCCTCCAGGCCCTCGCCGGAGCGCTCGCGGAGCGCCGGCGCGCCTTCCTCTAGCGCCGCCAGCGCCCGCTCTCCGCCGACTAGGGCCGTCTTGAGCATCTCGCCCAATCCGCTCCGCCATTCCTCGTCCTCGAGCGTGGCGAGGACGGCCGTATCGGCCGACACCGCCGTCGGTTGGTGGAAGGCGCCCGCGAGGTTCTTGCCCTCGGGGAGGTTCACCGCGGTCTTCCCTCCGACCGAGGCGTCGAGTTGGGCCAGTAGGCTGGTCGGGCAGGAGTGGAAGGCTATGCCGCGCATGTACAGGGCCGCCGCCAGTCCGCCGAGATCGCCAATGACGCCACCGCCGAGCGTGATCACGCACCCGCCACGGTCGAGCCCGGCGCAGGCCAAGAATGAGAGGACGCGCTCGAGGTAGGCGAGGGATTTCGTCTCCTCTCCCGGCGGGAGGACGCAGGTGGCGAATCCGTCGGTGTCCACCAGCGCCGAGCGGTAGAGCTCCGCAACCCGCGTGTCGGTGATGACCGCTGCCGTTGTGTGGTTCGCGACAGCAGCCGCGACGTCGTCGAGGATCCCGCGCCCGATGCGGACCTCGTAGGCGGGCTCGGTGGCGACGAGGATCGAGGTGGTCATGGCGGCCCGATCAGGTGTCGGCTCCGGCCGCCCGCTGGCGGCGCTCTCGCTTGCGCCTCCCGAGTTCCTCCTTGAGGGACAGAGAGCGGCGCTTGTCCCACAGCAAGAAGGCCGCGAACGAGCTGATCAGCACGAGGGTAACCGCCACGATCCCGTACATGATGTAGTCGGCTGTCGGGTCAAAAGGGGCGATGTACGGTTCGAGCGATTCCACCACGAAGAAGGGCGCCACGCGCAGGCCGCCGTCGCGCGGCTCATACGCGAAGTTCTTCAAGAAGAAGCCGCGGCCCAAGACGAGCTCGCTCTCTCGGAGCTGAGGTTGCTCGCCAGCCATGATGAACTGGATCAGCCCCGCCTGGTTGGTCCAGGTGAAGTTCCCGATCCAGCCGGTCGTGACCCGGTCTAGCCGGGCCGGGTTCTCTCCGGGGTCCTGAGTCCAGATGCCGAGGCTGCGGCTGATCGGGATCAGATAGGGAGCTCCGCGGTGGGGCGCTCCGTTGACGAGGAGCTCGACCATGGCCTGATTGTCGAGCTCCGGCGCGCCCTCCCAGTCGACGCCGGCCGCGCTCTCGCCGCGGGCGTGGTCCAGCAGCATCCACTGGGCGTCGAAGGCGGGGCCGCTCGTCATGCCCGAAATGTCCTCGGCCGAGTCATCGGTGACGGAGGCCAGCCGGCGGGCGAAGTGCTCCTTGTCGAATGGCTCAACAGAGTCGTAGGAGCGCACGATGCGGGTCCCGATCAAGAAGGGCCCCTCTTCCCACCCCGTCTCGCCCTCATCGTGAAAGAGCTTGAAGAAGACACCGTCTAGGCGCACGAAGTCGTCGCGGATGATCCCCGCGTCGACGCGGTGTACGAGGAAGTGCACGACGCTGCGGTCCTCGAGTCGGATCCACCCGGAGTGCTCTTGGCCTCCGCCGTCGAGCTGGCGTGAGTAGAGCTCCTCCACCCAGCCCCGCACGCGGTACGGCCGCGCGCGGAAAGGCTCGGGATCGGCGTACATCTCGCGCCCCGTCTCCCGCGTCAGATCGCTGATCCCCAGCGCCTTGTAGTGGGGGCCGAGGAAGCGCGCGACGAACCTGAAGAGCGCCTGCGAAGGGCCGGTCTCGATCAGGATGCGGTCGCCTGGTTGTGTGTCGCGGATCTTGCCCGCGAGGAGCTCACGGTCGAGGTCGGGCAGGTCGACGGTTTCGGTGTAGACGCGCTCATCGGGGAGGTTCTCCTCGCCGGCTCGCTCGTGCTTCTCCTTCTGCGCCACCGAGGCCACGAAGGCGATCACCAGGCCGACGAGGACGACGACCATGGCGATCATCCGGTTGCGCTCGGACCTCGTGAACAGGCCGGCCTGTGAGGCGACGGCGCCGGGGGAGGGAGAGGGAGTTTTCATCGGGAGAGCGTTTCGTCTGAGAGTGGATTGATCGGTTCCCTCACCTCTTCGAGCCGGGCTAACGCGTCCATGTCGTGAGCGGAGAGATCGTCGCGCGTGTGCCGGCGCCCCTGTGCCCGCCGCGCCGCGGCGGCGATCAGGCCGCGAAAGAGACCGCCGTGGGGGCTGTCCGGCCCTGAGAGCTCGGGGTGCCACTGGACTCCGATCGCGAAGGGGTGGTCTGCGCGCTCGATTGCCTCGATCAGCCCCTCCTCGTCTTGGGCGCACACGCGCCAGGGCGGGGCGACGGTCGCGAGCGCCTGGTGGTGGCGTGAAATCACATCGACCGTGTCTACCCCCAACAGGAACCTCAGTTTCGATCCGTGCGCGGCGACGACGGCGTGGACCGTTCCGCCGGCGTGCTCGCGCGAGCCGGGCCGGCCCTCGGGCAGGTGCTGGTGGATGCTCGCGCCCTCCGCGAGGCCGAGTGCCTGCATTCCGTAGCAGATGCCGAGCAGCGGGACACCCTGCGCGAGGGCCGTGCGCACGAGCTGGAAGTCCCAGTCCTGCTTGCGAGTGGGCGTTGGCGTGGCCTTGTCATGGGTAGGCCCGAGCCCGAGGCGCTCGGTGTCGAAGTCGTCACCGCCGCTGAGCAGGAGCCCGTCGACGCGCTCGAGGAGCGCTTCGATCTCGCTCAGCCCGCCGACCGGCCCGAGGGCGAGGGGCAGGCCTCCAGCCGCGACGATCGACTCGGCGTAGCTCAGCGCGAGCTCGAGGCGTGGTGTCTCGCCTTCGCTCACAAACCCGTTGACGGCGATCAGCGGCTGGCCCGGACAGCTCATGGTTCCCGGCATTCTATCGCCGTCGCCGTGCGTCCGTGACGATAGGATCCCCCCGCGTGGATTCCGTGGCCCTCGATCTCATGGTCCTTCTGGGCGGGCTGCTCTTGCTCGGTAAGGGAGGAGATTGGCTCGTCGACGGTAGCGCCGAGCTAGCCCGTCGGCGGGGCGTGCGGCCCGTGATCGTCGGCCTGACGATCGTCGCCTGGGGAACCTCGGCTCCCGAGGTCATGATCTCGAGCTTGGCCGCGGCCGAGGGCCGCCCGGCCTTGGCGCTCGGCAACGTCTTGGGGAGCAACATCGCCAACATCGGCCTGGTGCTCGGCGTCTGCGCACTGGCCTTGCCGACTCTGCTGCAGCGCGGCCTGTCAGCTTGGGAGGCGAGCTGGCTCGTGGCCTCGGTCGGCTGTGCTTGGTGGGCCCTGGCGGATGGAGCGGTCAGTCGCGGCGAAGGAGCGGCGCTGCTGGCGGCCTTTGCCCTCCACAACCTGAACCTCTGGCTTCTGGTGCGCGGCGCCGCGGGGACGGCTCCGGGGCCCGCGTTGCAGAGCGCCCCCTGGACGCGCGTGGTCGCGGGCAGTATCGCGATCGCCATCGGTGCGAAGCTGGCGGTCACAGGAGGCGTGGGTGTCGCGGAGCACATCGGTATCAGCGACCGCGTCGTCGGGTTGACCATCATCGCCCTGGGCACCTCCCTCCCCGAGCTCGCCGCTGGCTTGAGCGGCGTCCTGAAGAACCACTCCGAGCTCAGCTTGGGCAACATCGTGGGCAGCAACGTCTTCAACGTCCTGGCGGTCATCGGCGTGGCGGCGGTGATCGCTCCCCTCGAGCCGAGCGCGCCCGAGGCCGTCACCTCCATCGACCGCGCCCTGGGCACCGACTTCCCGGTCGTGATGGGCTTCAGCCTGGCCCTGATCTTCCTCTCGCAGTTCGCCGGTGCGAGCGGTGGGCGCTGGAAGGGCGCGTTGCTCGTGGCCTCCTACCTCGCCTACACCTGGCGGGTCTTGGTCTGACCTCGCTCCACAGCGCGCTCACCCGACTTCAAGGCGCAACCCAGCAGTGCGTACAGGAGGCGGGCGGCGACGAGCGCGTCCGACGACGTGCAAGGGGTGGGGCCCGGGTTGACTTCGCACAGATCGACGCCGACTACGCGCCGGTTCGAGCGGGCGATCTCGCCGAGCCACAGCCGCGCGTCGTGCCAGGTGAGGCCGCCGGGTACGGGTGTACCCGTGTTCGGGCACAGCGACGGGTCGAGGCAGTCGATGTCGAAGCTGATCCAGACCTCGTCGGGGAGCCGAGCGATCCACTCCCGCACGAGAGCACGGCGGTCAATTCCCGCGTAGCCCGCATCGCGCCAGTCGCGGTCGAACAGTGTCTTCACGCGTTCCCGCGAGGAGCGGATGTAGGAGAGCTCCCCCTCGCTCACATCACGCACGCCCACCTGAACGAGCGCCGCCACATCGCTCGAACGTCCGAGCAGGTTGTGGAAGACCGAGGCGTGGGACCACTCGAAGCCCTCGTAGGCGGGCCGCAGGTCGGCATGGGCGTCGAAGTGCAGGACCCCCAGGCCCGTATGGCGCCGCGCCGCCGCGCTGATCGCTCCGAAGGCCACGGAGTGGTCTCCCCCCAAGACCGCCGGCAGGCGCTGGGAGTTCAGAGCAGCCTCCACGGCGGTGCCCACGAGGTGGTTGACCTCAACGCCGATGGCGTTCACCCGCTCGCGCTCCGATTTCGCTCGCTCTCCCTGGGCGCGCGCGGTGTCCACGAGCCGCCGAGCCTCCTCGTTCAGTGTCGCCAGCCGCGGGTCGACCGCGTGCATGTGGATTCCGCGCTCGTGGGGCTTGCCGGAGTCGAGGTCGAACAGCTCCACCTGGTGGCTGGCGGCGAGGACGGCGCCGGGGGCGCCGGCGGCTCCCCGACGAAAGGAGGCCGTGGCGTCGAAGGGGACGCCGAGGACATGCGCCTTCGAGTCCGCGGCGGCGCAGTCGAGCCCGAACAGGCCGCTGGAGGGCGCGGCCGGTGCGTCGGGGTCGAATCCTGCCATGGCGCCCACCCTACCCCATCACAACGGCGCGTGAATATGGCCCCGAGGCGGGCGTAGGCCGGATGTGTTTGGTCCGCTGCCGCGCCGGGCGGTAGATTGCGGGCCCTCACTCCGGGTCCGCAGTCCGCGGTCCCGCCCACAGAGCAGGAGCGAACGATGAGCCCGAGCGACCAAGGAGACATCCCCACCAACTGGCCTCCCGGCAAGGGCGAGGCGGCCGTCAGGCGCCTAGCGGGCGGCGGACACCCGCCGATCATCGTCATGGCGGCCGGAGTCCTGTTTCTAGTCCTGCTGCTCACCGCCCTCGGCCTCGTCGTCTCGGGCAGGGCGGGCGTGGCGAGCGTGGCCGACAACGAGGTGGCCGTGAAGGTCAACTACCTGACCGGCGCCAAGGAGGTGATCACGACCCCCGGCATCAAGATCTACATGCCCATCGCCCAGGAGGTCTTCGTCTTCGACAAGCGCTCCCAGGAGTTCACGATGGAGGGACGGGATGCGACCAGCAACAACCACGTCTCCCGACTCACCGTACGTGCGGGGGACGGCTCCAACTTCTGGTTCGACTCTCTGACCGTGCACTACGAGCTCATCCCGGGCGACGCGGCGATCGCGCTGCAGGACTCCGGCCCGGGTGATGCCTACAAGGAGGAGTGGATCCGCGCCCACGCGCGCTCGATCCTGCGCGACGAGTTCGGCCGCTATTCGGCCGTCGAGGTCGCCAACCCGACGGTCTACAACGCTGCGCCGATCGAGGCGGCCAAGCGGCTCAACGAGATACTCGCGCCGCACGGAATCCGGGTTACCAAGATCCCCGTCCCCGATCCGAAGTTCGATCCCGAGTACGAGCACGCGATCGAGACGCGCAAGGAAGCGGACCAGGAGATTCAGCGCCTGAGGGCGGAGGAGGAGACCATCGTGGAGGAGCGCGGCCAGCGCCTGGCCTCGGTCGAGAAGGACAAGGAGATCGAGCGTCAGGACCTCGAAGGGGACCTTCAGAAGGCCCTGCTCGCGGCCCAGGAGAGCGCGATTCAGATCAAGCGCGGAGCGGACGCGGCGAAGATCACGCAAGTGGCCGAGGGTCTCGCTGCGAAGGCCGAGATGATCGAGCGCGCGCGAGGCCTGGAGGCGAAGTTCCGCAAGGAGGCCGAGGGCATCCAGAAGCAGGCCGAGGCCCTCGAGCAGCGGGGCGAGGTCGTCGTGCGCGAGGCGGTCATCGAGAAGCTGCGTAGCATCCGATTCACGCTCGTCCCCTACAGCCGCGACCCAGCCCCCAAGCGCCTCGAGCACAGCGGAGCGAAACCGACTACGCCGCTGGTTGACGAGGCCAGCTTCAGCAATGGAGGTCAGTCATGAGATTCGCCAAGACATTCCTCGTCCTAGTCGCCCTCTGCGCCGTCGCCTTGGGCGCGTTCGGCGCCCTCCTTGAGAAGGTCCCGCCCTCGGCAATCGGCGTCAAGCAGGCCTTGTGGGGAGGCGGCGGCGTGGTCGAGAAGGACCACCATCTCGGCTATCACATCGGCGTCAGCGGATACCACAAGTGGTACATGCTCGATAAGCGGACGCACTTCTTGAACTTCTCCGAGCGCCGCGCCCGATCGCGGGCGGGTGACTACCGGCCTTCGCTGCAGATCCGCACCAAGGACAACAACGTGGCGTCCTTCGATGTCACGGTCACCTACCGGATCATCGAGGGCGATGGCTACAGAATCGTCATGGATGGCAACCGCGACACCTACCGCAGTCGTGTCGCGGACCGCGTGGAGAGCACCCTGCGCGAGGAGTTGGCGCAGCTCTCCTCGGAGGAGATCTACGACACCGAGAAACGCGTGGCTCGCGTGGATGCGGCGCTGGTCCCGATGACCGAGGACATGAAGCAGTACCACGTACAACCGGAGCGGATCCTCGTGCGGGCGATCCACTTCCCCGCGGGCTACGAGAAGGAGCTGCAGGAGAAGCAGATCACCTACCAGAGGCGCGAGCTGGCAAGGGCCAAGCGGGGCGTGGAGGAGCAGCAGGCCGTCAACGGCACGAAGAACGCAGAGATCGCCGCGGCCGAGAAGCAGAAGCGCGGGGAGTGGGACAAGACCCTCGAGACCATGCGCTCGGAGAACAAGGTCGCGGTCGCGACGGTGCGGGCGGAAGCGGACGTCTACGACCAGCGCACCCGAGCGGAGGGCGAGGCCGACTACCAGACAGCCGTCGCCGACGGCCAGCTGGCGATCGACAAGGCCGAGGCTCTACGCAACGAGCTGCGCAACCAGGCCCTCGACACCCTCGGGGGCCGCATCTTCCTGGCGCGGAAGGCGGCCGAGAACCTGACCTTCGAGAGCGTCACCCTCAACTCCAACGACCCCTCGATCCCCAGCATCATCGACGTGAACGGCATGGTGAAGCTCCTGATCGGCGAGCACGAGGACGAGGACTGAAGGGGAGCCGGGGAGGTGTCCCCGGCCGCCTCCCCCACTACACGGCCACGAAGAAAGCCCCCGGATTCCTCCAAGACGTCCGCCGGCGGCGCCGTCTGGGATTCCGAGATGGGCGAAGCGCCTGCATGAAAGACCTCTCGGACGGAGAGCTTCTCCGGGCCCACTACCTGGGCCGCCGGGGGACGTTCACCGAACTCGTGACCCGCCACCAGCGAGCCTTGCTCGCTCACGCACGCGGGATCCTCGGGCCGGGGAGCGTCTACGAGGACGTCGTGCAGGAGGTCTTCCTCAGGCTCACTCGGGAGCGCCTGGTCCTGTCCGTGGAGGCGGGGGGCGGCCCCGAGGGCGAACGGAAGCAGCTGCAAGCGTGGCTGCACAAGGTCACGAGGAACGCCTGCATGGACATCATCCGGTCGGAATCTCGCCGCAGGGCACGGGAGAACGAGAGGGCTTCGCGCGAGGGATTCGCGGGCGGCCTCGAGCTCGTCGAGGAACGCGACACGATCGCGGCGGTCGAGCGTGAGCTCGAGCGCCTGGCCGACGACCAGCGCGAGGTGCTGAGCTTGCGGCTGATCGCCGAGCGCAGCTATCGCGAGATCGCCGAGATCACCGGCAAGAAGGTCGGGACCGTCGGCTGGTTGGTCAGCGAGGGCCTGAAGGTCCTCGGCGAGCGACTGGCCCCGGCGCTGGCGCTGGATCCTCGCGGTATGCCGAGCGCCCCTTCGCCCACCGAGAGGCCCCGCGCCATGGATGGAGGTTCGCGATGAACAGGGATGAGGATCTGCATATGGAACGAGACGAGACCCACGAACTCCTGTGCGCCCTCGTGCTGGGTGAGCTTGGCGCCGAAGACCGCGTGCGCATCGAGGCGGCCCTGGCCGAGTCCGAGGAGCTGCAGGCCGAGCGCGCGCGGATCGAGGCGACGATCGGCCTCGTCCGCGGGGCCTACTCCGGCTCAGAGGGTCTGTCTCCGGGAGCCGTCTCCGAGCTCGAGGAGCGGGCGGGAGCGGCGCCTCGCGCGATGTGGACCGCGGGCGGTCTGCGTGCCGCGGCGGCCGTGGTCCTGATTCTCTGCGGAGCCGTCATCGCCCTTCGGGCCCTCGACGGCGTTCGAGAACGGGGGGCCAATGAAGCACGCCTGGCGAGAAACCAGGCTCCCGCCGCCGGATCGTTGGAGAGCTACAGCGTGTCCGCCCCCATGGCCGAGTCCGAGGCGCGGGAGGGACGATCGGCGCCCAGGCCGAGCGCGGCCTCGTCGAGCTCGACGGTTCCCCGGGGCGGCCCCGCCCCCGTGGACGGCGGAGACCTCGGCGGAACGACCCCGTCCTCCGCCGGCGCGACCTACCGCGGACCATCGGACACCGTCCCCTCCACGGACCAGGCGCCGGCCACCGCCCCCGCCCAGCGGGGGGCGGCCCAGCGAGCCGCAGGCGTCGTCCTGGACCGGCCCAGTGAGGCTCCGACGAGTCCTCCGGCGGAGCGAGCCGCACCGGAGGCGACTCGCCGCTCCTTGATGTCGTCACAGTCACCGGACCTCCGTGCGGGGCGCGAGCGCTTCTTCGCCGCACCCTCCACGCCGGTCGGCGGCGACGGCGGCGGGGCGGCTCCCGACGACTACCTCCACAAGGTCTCCGGCGTAGAGGGCAACGGCGCCGTCACCGGTGCCGGCGAGTTCCTCCTCGACGGGGTCTCCGCCGGCGAGAAGCTCACGGCCCGCAATCGCTTCGCGCCGGCCTCGCCGGCCCCGCCGGCCCCGCCGGGCGCTGCAGGTCCGGCGGGCCCCTCGACCTCCGGTCCGAGCGGCGCTCCTCCCGCCCCCACGGCGGGGCTCGTCGCGAGAGGGGCTGCCAAGCTCCGCGCCCCCGCCGCCGGCCGCGTGCTCGAGAGGCTCGGAGAGCCGCTTGCGCGCGAAGGCGATCACGCCGGCCCCGCGCGCAAGCGGCTCTCGCTCGGGCTCGAGTCCAGCGCCTCCGACCCCGCGCGCGTCGATCAGCTCCTTGGCTCCTGCCGCCGCCGACCCGGCGAACGGCCGGGTGCGATGTTCTTCCGCTTCTGGGGAGACAACCCCTTCGAGCTCACCGCGCTCGACGCCCAGTCGACCTTCGGCGTGGACGTGGACACCGCCAGCTACGCCCTGGCCCGGCGCATGCTGAACGAGGGTCTCCTCCCCACCCGCGAGCAGGTCCGGACCGAGGAGTTCCTGAACTACTTCAAGCCCGACGTTCTCTCCCCCGAGGAGGGTGTCTTCTCCATCCACACGGATCTGGCCGCCAGCCGCTTCGCCGTGGGGATCGCGCCCCGTTCGGGGCGCGTCGAACAGCCTCACCAGCTGCGCGTCGTCGTCCGTGGCCGGGAGGTCTCGCGCACCGAGCGCAAGCCATTGGCGCTGACTTTCGTCGTGGACACCTCGGGGTCGATGAAGAAGGACCGTCGCTTGGAGCTCGTCAAGCACGCCCTGCGCCAGCTCGTGGGACAGCTCGACGGGCGGGACGCGATCGCCCTGGTGGCCTTCAGCAACGAGGCGCGCCTCGTGCTTCCGATGACCTCGGCCGCCAACCGCGGCGTGATCGAGGCGGCGGTTTTCGGCTTGCACCCCGACGGAGGCACCAACGCCGATGCGGGCATCCGCCTGGGCTTTGAGCTTGCCGTGAACGAACTGACGCTGGAGGCGAACAACCGCGTGGTGTTCCTCTCCGACGGCGTTGCCAACATCGGCGAGACCGACCAGGGGCGCATCGCCGAGGCCGTCGGGGCCCACCGCGAGAAGGGGATCTACCTCAACACCGTGGGCGTTGGCCTCGGGAACCACAACGACGTGTTCCTCGAGCAGCTCGCGGACAGGGGCGACGGGATCTGTAACTACGTCGACAGCCCCGAGGAGGTTCAGCGCGCACTGGTGGACAACTTCACCGGCGCCTTCGAGCCGATCGCGCGTGACGTGAAGGTGCAAGTGGAGTTCGACCCGCGCTTCGTCCACCGCTGGAGACTGCTGGGCTACGAGAATCGGGCCATCGCCGACGTGGATTTCCGTAACGACTCCGTCGACGCCGGCGAGGTCGGGGCGGGCCACCAGATCGTGGCGCTCTACGAGCTGGACCTGAACGACGTCCCCGCCGCCGCCGATCCGCCCCTGGCCACCGTGCGCCTGCGCTGGAAGCGACCCAGCGGTCCCGAGCGGGATCCCCTGGAGGACAGCGCCACGGAGATCGAGACCAACGTGAATTGGAGCAGCCGGACTACCTTCGAGGGCGCCTCGGCCGGGTTCCGCCGGTCGGTCTGCGTCGCTCAATTCGCTGAGATCCTGCGCCGCAGCTACCATGCCCGCAATGACTCCCTCGACGAGCTGATCTCGGTTGCGGCGACCCTCGAGCGGGAGCTCGCCGACCCCGATCACCTCGAGTTCCTCTCGCTCATGGTGCGCACTCGCGCGCTCATCAGGCAGGCTCCCTATCACACACCGGGGGTCCTCGAACGCTCCATCGACGGCCTGCGTCGCAACCGCATCCTCGACTGCGAGTACTCCGAGCTCAGCACGATCGTCGACGACGGTGTGATCGCGGAGCTCGAGCGGCAGAATCGGGAGCTCTCCGACCGCATCCGGGAGCTGATGCGCCAGGAGGCCGGGGGACGCTGACCCCGAGGAGCGCCCCGCGGGAGGCGGATTGCGGTGAGGGGCTTGGAGGGCGCGCGGATCGAGGCTAGAGTTCGGGGTCACCCGCTGGAGCTCGGGACGTCCCGACTCTCACGCAGGTCTTCCCGCCCACCCGCCTCGATGACCTCCACGAGACACTCGCTGATCGCCCGTCTGACCGCCGGGATTGCGGCGCTGGCCTTCGCCGCCTGCCAGGGCGGCCCCACCTTGTCGTCGACACCCGAGTACCCGCCGCTGGAAACCGGCACCTTCGGCTCGATGCGCAACGTGTTCGTCGTCGACGGAATCTGGTTGGGGAGCACCCCCGCCTGGGAGGATCTCGAGCTGGCCGAGCGTCGTGGCGTGGAGTGCGTGATCGACCTCTCCGCCGCCGGCGAAAGCACGGACCTCGATGTGGCTGCGACCTGCGCTCGCTTCGGGATGGAGTACGTCCGTGTCGGGGAGGACGATTCCTCTCTGCCGTCGGAAACTGCCGTCGACGAGGTGCTCGCCCGCTTCGGCCGCGCGGACCGACCCCGGACCCTCGTCTTCTGCGGGAGCGGTGCCCGCTGCGTGGCGTTGATGGCGATCCATCGCACCGTCGTCGTGGGAGTCCCGCTCGAGCAGGCGCTGGCCGAGGCGCGCCGCGCCGGGATGACGCCGGGCGGCGGCGAGGAGTTCGTCCGCGAACAGGTCGGTCGCCTCGCTCGGGGCGAGTGAGCCCCGGTCCGACTCCCTCACTCCGCGGCGGCTCGAGCCAGCTCGGCCATCACCTCGGCGATCCGGTCGCACTGGTCTTCGCTCGTGCTGGCCGGTGGCATGGCGTAGAGGACGTTACCCAGCGGGCGCAGGAGCACGCCGCGCTCGATCGCCAGGGCGCGTAGGCGCGGCGCGAGCGAGGAGGCGTAGCCGGCGCACTCGCCGCTGGGCACAGCGAGATCGACCGCGACGATGCCGCCGGTGCGGCGCAGGTCACTGACGCCCGGGCAGCTCTCCAGGCTCCCTCTCAGGGCACCCTCGATGCGGCGGCCGATCGCATCGAGTCTCTGTGGCGTTCGCTCCTCTTCGCAGATCGAGAGTGAGGCCAGGGCCACCGCGCAGCCCACGGGGTTGGCGGTGAACGTGTGGCCGTGGAAGAACGCCCGCAGGCGGTCGGTGGAGACGAAGGTCTCGAACACGGGCTCGGTCGCCATCGTCACCGAGAGAGGGAAGGCCCCTCCGGTCAGCCCCTTCGCCAGACACAGCAGATCGGGGGCGACGCCGGCCCGGTCGCAGGCGAACAGGCTGCCCGTGCGGCCGAAGCCGCACATCACCTCGTCGGCGATCCAGGGCAGGCCGGTGTCGTCGCAGGCGGCGCGCACTTCGCGCAAGAAGGCAGGAGCCTGCATGCGCATGCCGCCCGCTCCCTGGACGAGGGGCTCGAGCACGACGCCGGCGGCGCGCTCGCCGAGCCCGTCGAGCGCCTCGCGCAGTGCCTCGCCCCGCGGCGGGACGCGGCACACCTCGAAGAGAAGAGGTTCGAAGGGCAGGAAGTACGGATCGGGATCCCCGGCCGCCATCGCGCCGAAGGTGTCCCCGTGGTAGCCGCCCTCGAGGGCGACGAAGACGCGCCTGCGGCCCTCCCCGCGCTGCAGCCAGGACTGGATGACCATCTTGAGCGCTACCTCGACCGCCGTGCTGCCGTTGTCGGAGAAGAACACCCGCGAGAGGCCGGCGGGGGTGCAGGCGACCAGCCGCTCGGCGAGCTCGACCGCCGGAGCATGGGTTGCGCCGGCGAAGAGCACGTGATCGAGCTTGCCGACCTGCTCGGTCATGGCGGCCACGATGCGCGGGTGGCTGTGGCCATGAAGGCAGGCCCACCAGGAGGAGATGGCGTCAATGAGCTCCCGCCCGTCTTCGAGGGTCAACACGGAGCCGAGCGCGGACTCCACCGCGAGCGGATCCGCCTCTGTGCCGTGTTGGGTGAAGGGGTGCCAGAGGTGCGCACGATCGCGCCCGATCAAACTCCGCGGGTCGGCTCCGGGGGACGTCATCGGTCCCTGAAGAGCGGGGCGAGCTCGTGGCCCGCGAGCCAGTCCGCGAGCTCCGCGGGACCCAGGGGATCGAGCAGGGGCAGCTCGAGGACCTCCAGCCCCGTGCGCGAGGCCAGGGTTGCGCGGTTGGAGGCGTGGGGTTTGCCGACGAGAACCAGGGCCAGCGGCCGCAGGCCTCGGGCGGCGAGGGCCTCGACGCTGAGCAGGGTGTGGTTGAGCGTTCCCAGACCCGAGCGCGCGACCAGCACGAGCGGCGGACGCTCGGCCGCCAACCAGTCCGCCTGGGTCGTGCGCTCGTCGTAAGGCACCAGCAGGCCGCCGGCGAGCTCCACGATCAGGGCCCCGGCGGTCTCGGGGCCGGTGAGCTCCGCCAGGCGCTCCGCGAGGCGCGTGGGTTCGACCGCCTCCCCGGCTGCGGCCGCCGCCTCGTGGGGCGAGGCGGGCAGGGGGAAGCGGGCGAGGGGTTCGGCGAACTCGACGTCACAACCCGCGCACAAGCGTTCGACCTCCCGGGTATCGTCGTCCTCGCCGGTTTGGACCGGCTTCCAGTAGGCCGCCGCCCCCAGGTTCGCCGCGGCCCGCGCCAAGCAAGCAGCGACGACCGTCTTACCGATGTCGGTGTCGGTTCCGACCACGAACAAGGCCCTCGCGGTCTCGCCGGATGCGGCGGGCGAGACGCCGGCGGTCGGGCGGGTGGCGAGGGCGCTCGCGAGCGCCTCGACGTCCTCGGTGGAGTTGAAGGCGTGCAGCGCGACCCGCAGGCGCGCGCTCCCGGCGGGAACGCTCGGCGGTCGGACGGCCCGCAGGTCGAACCCCGCCGCACGCAACTTCGCGGCGGCCGCGAGGGCCGCCTCGCTCTCGCCGAGCACGACCGGGACGATGGCTCCCGCCGGCGGCGGTCCGCCGACCGCGGCGGCGATGCGCGCGGCGTGCTCGCGTACGCGCGCCCGCGCGTCCGTCGCCGCCCTGGCGAGGGGAACGGCCGCCGCGAGGGCGCCGGCGGTGGGAGGCGGACAGCCAGTGGTGAAGATCAGGCTGCGGGCGCCCTGCACGAGGCGCTCGCGCGTTGCGCTCGAGCAGACCACCAGGCCGCCGCCGGCGCCGAGGGCTTTCCCGCCGGTCACGACGCGCGCCGCCAGGCGCGAGGGATCGGCGCCGCGGTCGGCGGTCGCCGCCCAGGCGCCCGCTCCCTCGGGCCCGACCATGCCGACGGCGTGGGCCTCGTCCACGATCAGCCAAGCGTCGTGGCGGACGCAGAGCTCCGCCAAGCGGGCTAGGGGCGCGGCGTCGCCGTCCATGCTGAAGATCCCCTCGGTGACGAGCCAGCGTCGCGGGGCGCCGACAGCGTCGGCGAGCAGGCGGTCGGCGTGATCGGCGTCGCCGTGCTCGAAGACTCCCACCCTCGCCCTCGACAGCCGTAGCCCGTCGATCAGGGAGGCGTGGTTGCGCGCATCGGAGCAGACGAAATCTCCGAGGCCGAACAAGCCCGCGGTGACTCCCAGGTTGGCCTGGTAGCCGGTGGGAAACAGCAGCGCGGCGTCTGCGTCGAGCCAGCGGGCGACGGCCGCCTCCACGGCCTCGTCCAACGGTGAGCCGCCGCCGAGCAAGCGCGAGGCGCGAGCGCCGGCCCCGAACTCGCAGGCGGCGGCCTGCGCGCCTTCGACCAGCGCCGGGTGGCGGGCGAGGTTGAGGGTGTCGTTGCTCGTGAAGTCGACGAGGGAGCTCTCGGCCAGCCGCAGCTCCCGCAGCTGATTCGAGCTCGCTAGTCGCTCGCGCTCTGCGCGCCAGGCCCGGTCAAGATCACGCTCCACCGCTCGCGTGGCTCCTCCGCAACCCTCAGGCGCCCGGCCCGCCCAGGCCGAGCTTCTCGAAGAGGGCCTCGTCGCGCCCCGGCTCGGCATTGGGCGTGGTGAGCAGCTCCTCGCCGCTGAAGACCGAGTTCGCGCCGGCCAAGAAGCACAGGGTTTGGGTCTGTTCGCTCATCTCCCCGCGCCCGGCGCTCAGGCGGACGGCCGCCCGGGGCAAGAGGATGCGCGCCGCCGCGACGGTGCGCACGACCTCATCCCAGGCGAGCGGCGGCGTGTCGCCCAGCGGTGTGCCCTTCATGCCCACCAGCGTGTTGATCGGCACGCTCTCGGGGGGCGGCTCGAGGTTGGCAAGCTGTGCAAGCAGCTCGGCGCGCGCGTCGCGGCCCTCTCCCAGGCCCAGGATACCGCCGGTGCAGACACGCACGCCCGCCTCGCGCACGGCCTCGATCGTGCGCAGCCGATCGTCGTACTCGCGGGTCGTGACGACCTGGTCGTAGAAGCTGCGCCCCGTGTCGAGGTTGTGGTTGTAGAAGTCGAGCCCGGCCTCCCGTAGGCGCCGCGCCTGGTGCTGCTCGAGCATGCCGAGGGTCACGCAGGCCTCCAGGCCGAGTGCCTTGACGCCGCGGACCATCTCGAGCACGCGCTCGAAGTCCTCGCCGTCGGAGACCTCGCGCCAAGCGGCGCCCATGCAGAATCGGTCGGCGCCGCCCTCCTTGGCCGTGCGTGCGGCGGCGAGGACGGCCGTGACCTCCATCAGGGGCTCGCGCTCGATCTCGGCGGCGGAGTGAGCGCTCTGGGAGCAGTAGCCGCAGTCCTCCGTGCACCCTCCGGTCTTGATGGAGACGAGCTGGGAGCGTTGCAGCGCCGCGGGGTCGTGGTGCTGCCGGTGGACCGTCGCGGCCTCGAAAACCAGTTCCAGCAGCGGGCGGTCGAGGAGCCGTCGGGCCTCGGCCACCGAAGCCGCTGTCGAGGCCTCCGTCGTGGTGGATTCGCGGGACATGGGCGCGGATTGTACCCGCCCGGCGGCACGAGGGCTTTTCGATCCATGGCGGGGGTTCGTACCCTGATCCCCATGGGCACCGATGGATCGCTAGCCTACTGGGACTACATCCGCGTCCAGGGACTGCTGAGTCTCCAAGGCGGGGTCGAGGACGACGAGAGCGCCCTCAGCAACGAGGAGGTCGTCTTCATAACGGTCCATCAGGTCTTCGAGCTGTGGTTCAAGCTGATCCTGCGGGAGTCTCGTACCGCCCGAGACTTGTTCGGCCGCGACGTGGTGGCCAACCAGGAGCTCTCGGGAGCCGTTCGCAGCCTGGAGAGGGTGATCACCATCCTGGGGCGCGCGACCGACCACTTCGGGGTGATGGAGACCCTCTCGACCCGGGACTACCTCGCCTTCCGCGACAAGCTCACTTCCGCCAGCGGTTTCCAGAGCGCGCAGATGCGCGAGCTGGAGATCGTCTTGGGACTCGACTCCAGCGAGCGGATTGACGCCGGAGCGGCGGGTAACTGGCTCGAGATGCTGCGCAATTCCGACGGGACGGAGTCGTGGTCTTCACGGCGTGTGCTGGCCACCCTCGACGAGCGCCACACGCTCAGGGAGGCCATCGAGTCTTGGCTTGTACGGACGCCGATCGACGGTGTGCCCCACGATGCTCCCACGGCGGCGCAGAAGCTCGGGGGATTCATCGAGACTTTCCTTGCGGCCCACGGGCGAGAGGTGAACGCCGCCTGCGAGGCGGCCCTTGCGCGTGCAGAGCTCGGTATCGACCCGGAGGCCCGCCGGCGGCGCGCCGAGGACGAGAAAGCCACGGTGCGGGCCTTCTTCGCTCCTACCGAGGAAGAGGGCGGAGCGAAGCGCGCGCGGATCCGCTGCGCGATGCTGTTCATCGAGACCTACCGCGAGCTACCCCTCTTGGCCTGGCCGCGGGAGGTGCTCGACAAGCTCGTGGAGCTCGAGCAGGCGCTCGTCCTCTTCCGGCAGCGCCACGCGCGCATGGTGGAGCGCATCATCGGCCGCCGGACCGGAACCGGCGGCAGCTCGGGCGTCGACTACCTCGATGCCGTGGCCCAGAAGTACCGCGTCTTCCGCGACCTGTGGACCATCCGCACGCTTCAGATTCGCCGCGAGGCGGCGCCGACCTTGGAAAACGCCGAGTACTACGGTTTCGCCCACGACGACTGAGCCGCCGACCATGCACTGGGTGGACTGGACGGTCGTCGGGGCCTACGTCGTCTTCGCTCTCGTCGTCGGCGTGCTCCTCGCCCGACGCGCCGGGTCGGACGTCGACCAGTTCTTCCTCTCTGGCCGTTCCCTGCCCTGGTGGGTGGCGGGGACCTCGATGGTGGCGACGACTTTCGCCGCGGACACGCCCTTGGTCGTGACGGGCTGGGTTCGCGACTACGGCATCTGGAAGAACTGGCTGTGGTGGGCCTTCGCCGCCAACGGGATGCTCACGGTCTTCCTCTTCTCGCGCTGGTGGCGGAGAGGTGGCGTGATGACCAAGGCCGAGCTCGCCGAGCTGCGCTACGGAGGGAGCGGCGCGCGCGCCCTGCGCGCCGTGCTCGGCACGATGCACGCGGGAGTCACCAACACGATCGTCCTCTGCTGGGTGTTGCTGGCGGCGGTGAAGATCCTCGATGTGCTGTTCGGCGTGGACAAGGCCACCGGGATCGTGGCGGCGAGCCTGATCGCCCTGGTTTACTCGTCGCTGGCGGGGTTTTGGGGCGTCGTGATCACCGACATCGTGCAGTTCACGATGGCGATCGTGGGCGCCGTCATCCTGGCGGCGCTGTCTTGGTCGGCCATCGATGGCGGCGCCGGCCTGGAGGCTGCGCGGGTGGAGGGGTTGTTCGGGCCCGACACCCTGCGCTTCTTGCCGCGGCCGGGGGAGGGCTCCGTGTTCGATTCGAGCTTCTGGACGGTGCCCACAGCCGCCCTGGCGGTCTACCTGGGCGTCTCCTGGTGGGCGGCGGAGGGCGTCGACGGCAGCAGCACGACGGTGCAGCGCGTGAGCGCGGCGCGCACGCCGCGCGACGGCATGCTCGCTACCCTCTGGTACAACGTCGCCCACTATGCCCTGCGGCCTTGGCCCTGGATCCTGGTGGCGGTCGCTTCGCTGGTGATCCTCCCCGACGTCGAGGTGCGGGCCGAGCACGCCGGTCGCGTCGTCGAGCTGACGGGTGAACGCATGGTGGTTGCCGCCACCGACGGCGCGGGGCGCTATGAGATCGCGATCGGCGGCGAGGCGTTCGAGGCGGACTGGTCGCCGCGGGCGACGGTCGCCGCGGGCGAGGTGATCGAGTCCGGGGCCGTCGTCGCCCGTACCGACGGCGAGCGCGCTTACGTCGTGATGATGAAGCGCTTCTTGCCCGTGGGCCTCTTGGGCTTGGTGGTGGCCTCGCTGCTCGCGGCCTTCATGTCGACTATCGACACCCACGTGAATCTCGCGTCGTCGTTCTTCGTGAACGACCTCTACCGCCGCTTCCTTGCTCCGGGCCGTGATGCGGCGCACTACGTGCGTGTGGCGCGCTTGGCGAGTGCAGGCGTTCTCGCCCTAGGTGGTTGGTTGGCCTACGCATCCAGCTCGATCAGCGGCCTGTTCCTGTTCTTCCTGGCGTTCCTCGGCGGCGTCGGGCCGGTGTACTTGGCGCGCTGGCTGTGGTGGCGCGTGCGCGCTTCGACGGAAATCACCGCCATGCTGGCTTCGGCGGCGGCGACCTTGATCCTGACCTTCACGCCGATCCCCTGGCGTGACTCGCCCCTCTCTCCGGGTGGTGAGCTGGCGCCCGAGGGTCGCTTGTGCCTGGTGGTCGCCTTCTCCATGCTCTGCGCGGCGTGCTCGATGCTCGCGACGCAAACGCCCGACCCGCGCACGCTCGTGGGTTTCTACCGCCGCGTGCGGCCCCTGGGAGCCTGGGGGCCCGTGCGCGCCCTCGCCTTGGACGTGCAGCCCGACCAGCGCATGGGAGCGGCCCTCGCCGGTGCCGCCGGGGGTTTGGCCGCGACCTACGGGGCGCTCTTCGGCGTCGGTTGCTTCTTCCTGGGCAGCCTGGTGCAGGCCGGCGCGGGGCTGGCGGTGGCCCTCGCTGGAACCGTGTTGGTCGCCCGCTCCCTGAGGAGTCTGCGCTCAGACGCCTGACTCCCGATCTCGCAATCGGCGGATCGGGCCGAACGCGCCGGGCCCGATCCACGGTTGAGGACCCACGGGGAGGGGTGCGGTCGAGCGGCCGCTCGCGGCGCTACCGCCCCAGGAGGAAGCGGCTGCTCGTACGATGGCGGAGATCTTCGGCGTGTTCCGTACTCGAGGACCCCTCCCATGCGAGGCGTTGGAGGGATTTCGCCGCCTGTCCGCGGACTTCTCGGCGGCGGGCGCGGGCACCCAGGGCGCCTTCGCGGCGTCGGGGGTTCAGATCGGGTTGCTGTTGCACCACGGGGGAGACGCGGGATCCGTGCGCCGCGCGCCCGACGGATCGGCGCTGGTGTGCGCGGGGGATCCCGGGTTGCCCGACAGCCCCGAGGTCCTGGTCCGCACACGAGCGGCGCTGAGGGCGGGCGAGGCCGCCGGGTTGGCGGGCGCCGACCCTCCCTGGGCCGCCTGCCTGGTCGATCACCAACGGCGGGACCTGTACCTCGTCACCGACGCCTTCGGCCTGCGCCCGCTCTACTACGCTCGTTGGGGGGACCTCCTGGTGTTCGGCACCCGCGTCGCTCCCCTGCTGCGGGCGGGCCTGGGAGCTTGGGAGATCGACCGCCAGGCCGTCGTCGACTTCCTGACTTTCGGTCACGTGACGGGGGATCGGACCTTCGCCAAGGAGGTCCGCTTGCTCGCCCCCGGCTCGATCCTCTCGTTCGGTCCTGGTGGCCTGGAGCTGCGTCGTTACGCGGGCGACCTTCCCGAGGAGACTCACTCGAAGCTGGGCCTCGACGAGCTCGCCGAGCGGATGTACGCGGAGCTGCATCGCTCGGTGCGCTCGTCGGTCGCGGGGGCCTCGCGCATCGCGGTCACCTTGTCGGGTGGGCTCGACTCGCGCGCGCTGTTGGGATTCGCCTTGGATACCGGCGCCGAGGTGCGCGCTCACACCTTCGGTGTGCCGGGCGCTCTCGATGTCGAGCACGCTCGCCGTGTGGCGAAGAGGGCGCGCTGCCCACACGAGCTTGTCGAGATCGATCACCGGTTCCTCCCAGGCCGGCTCGACCACGCGGTCGGCGTGACCGACGGCATGGTCGGAGCGACCCACTTCCACATCCTCTCCTTGTTGGAGCGCCTTGCCGGGGCGGACGTGGTTCTCGACGGCTTGGGGGGAGACGCCCTGACGGGCAGACATCTCGGCTGGGGGATGATCGCGTCGCGCTCGGTGGAACGGGCCGTCGGAAGGGTCTTCGAGAAGCGCGCCACCGTCTTCGCGGATCGCGCCGCGCTGGGGCGCATCCTCGATCCCGGGTTCCTCGCGGAGTCGGTCCGCCAACCGCGCGGCGCCGTGTCGCGGCACTTCGAGGGCTTGGGCGGGCGACCGATCTGGTGGGGTTGCCACCAGTTCGACCTGCGCGAGCGCCAGAGGCGGTTCGTTCAGTTCGGCCCGCACCTGCTCCGCCCCTTCGTCAAGGTCGCGACGCCGTTCTACTCCCTGGGGTTCACGGATCTCGTGCGCCGGGCGCCGGTTCGGCTGTTGATCGAGCAGCGGGCGTACCTGCGCATGCACTCCCTTCGGCTGGGCGTCCTCGCGAAGGCTCCCGACGCTGCACGGAACCTGCCGGTCGCCTGGCCCCAGAGCCTTCGCTTCGCCAAGCGGGTCTTCGATGTCGCCGCACGGCGTGCGCGGCGCTTCCTACC
Source organism: Planctomycetota bacterium (assembly GCA_002686265.1). Taxonomy (GTDB): domain Bacteria; phylum Planctomycetota; class UBA1135; order UBA1135. The sequence goes on along the minus strand of NZBA01000035.1, from coordinate 155,856 downwards.
TGTCGTCGGATCGGCCGCCGGGTCGGCCACGGACTACCCGGCTTGGTTCCGCGGGCCCTTGAGCGACTTCGTCGACGAGCGGTTGCTCGACGGCGCCGCGGCTCTCGAGGGGGTTGTCAGCCGAAAGGGCGTCGAGGAGCTCCTATCGGACCACCGCGTCCGCGGCGGGGATCGCAGCGAGCAGATCGGCTGCCTGCTCTCCCTGGCGCGCTGGATGACCCATGTGGGCGGCCGGGCCTAGCAACCCGTTGAGAAACGCCCTACTCCGACTTCGCCCTCTCCGCCGCTGTGGCGGCGGGCCGTGAAGGTGGGCGCGGTCAGTCGAGGTGGGCGTCGTTGGCTTCGCCCATTTCGACCAGGTGATCGGGGAAGTAGTCATTCCAGCGGCGCTCGACCCGCCGGGCCGTGTCGGCGTCACTGAAAAGCTCCTCGGGGTAAGCGGCCTTCATGCGCGCGTCGAGCACCAGCGGGGGTGTGAAGCTGGCGTGCGCGCCCACGAGCTCCACTTCGGCGGCCGTCACGTCGGAGGCGGGATCGAAGCGCGTAAACGTAGTCCACAGGAAGTTGAAGGCGCTGCGCGCCGCGCGCTCGGCCGTGTCGCTCAGGACCAACAGAGGCCAGTCGGCGAAGGCGGGGTCGCGGGCGATCCGGCGAGCCACGTCCGGATCCTCGGAGTGGGCGGGTGCCTCCAGGACGAGGCAACCGGGACAGAAGACACGCACGTCACGCACGGCGGCGCCGGGTGTGCCGGTGAACTCGACCGGGAGCTCGCGGCGCGCCTCGCCGATCCCCAGCAGAACCCCCTTGCTGCCCTCGTTGAGCCGCGGGCCGGCGTAGTCGAGGGTGTCCATCGAGAGGTTCGAGAACACGAACAGGTCCGTGTGGAAGTCCGCCCGCTCGAGCACGTGGGTCAGCACGGCTCGGAAGTCCCGCAAGTCGAGGGGGCGGTCGACCAGCAGGAGGAACTTCGTCAGGGAGAGCTGGCCCTCACCGAGGATGCGGAAGGCGGAGACCATCGCCTCGCGCCGATAGCGCTCCTCGACCCGGGCAACCGAGAGCGGGTGGTAGCCCGTCTCACCGTAGCTCCACAGCTCGCGCACCGAGGGCATGACCAGCGGGAAGAGGGGCGAGAGCAAGTCCTGGAGGTAGTCCCCGATGAAGAAGTCCTCCTGGCGCGGCTTGCCCACGACGGTGGCTGGGAAGATCGCGTCCCGGCGGCGCAGGACCGCCTTGCAGCGAAACCAGGGGAAGTCGTGAACCTCGGAGTAGTACCCGTAGTGATCCCCGAACGGTCCCTCGGGGCGGCGCTCGCCGGCGGGGATCTCGCCGACCAGCGCCAGCTCCGCCTCGCGGGCGAAGGGGAGTGGGCTCGTGTCGTGGCGTGAGAGTGCCAGAGGTCTGGCCAAGAGCAGGCTGGCCAGCGCCAGCTCGCACACGTTCTCGGGCAGGGGCGCGATGGCCGAGAGCACCAGTGCCGGCGGTCCGCCGAGCGTCACCACCGCCGGGAGGGAACGACCAACCTCCTCAGCGGCCGCCAGGTGGAAGCCGGCGCCGCGATGGATCTGGATGTGCATCCCCGCCGAGTCCGCGCCGGTGATCTGCATGCGGTACATGCCGAGGTTGCCGCCGCCGGTCTCGGGGTGTTCGGTGTAGACCAGCGGCAGGGTCAGAAACCGCCCCCCGTCGCGCGGCCAGGACTGCAGGGCCGGCAGCCGGTCGAGGCGCGGCGGCGACTCGACGACTTCGCTCACCGGTCCCCCGCGGCCCTTGCGCATCCCGATGCGCAAGAGCGATCCGAACAGACCGCGCTTGCTCCATAGCTTCCCGATGCTGGGGGGGACGAGCTCCTCGGGCAGGCGCGCCAGCTCCTCGATCAGCTCACGCGGGCGCGAGCCGAAGGCCAGCTCGACCCGGCGGCGCGTCCCGAACAGGTTCGTGACGACCGGCAGGTCGCTCGCGCGCACGCGCTTGAACAGTAGGGCTGGTCCGCCGGCGGCGATCACGCGCCGGTGGATCTCAGCCAGCTCCAGGGAAGCGTCGACCTCCGCCTCGACCTCAACGAGCTCACCCTCGCTCCGCAGGAGGGCGAGGAACTCGCGCAGGTGGACGGGCGGGGCGGCCAAAAGGGCTGGCGGTGGGGTGAGGACCGCGGGATTGGGCGGGAGGGAGCGCGGCGCATCCCGGCGGGTCCCATTCTAGAGGTCCGGCTCCCGGGCGATCCACACATGGCGTGGCGCGGGTGCGAGCCCGACCCCTCCCGGTCAGTGCGCTCGCCGTTCGCATCCGGCGCGGAAGCGAGTGACCCGGCGCTTCCCGGCCTCGCGTGTCGTCACGGAGTGAAGGGAATCGCGATAGCGTTCGAGAGGTTGAAGTTGCTCCCGCAGGGGCTGCCAGTCGAGTCGCGGTACCAGACCTGGAAGCGACGCGTCTCTCCCGGCGCCCAGCCGCCCCCTGCGCCGAGGCCGGGGCCCCAGTAGGCGAACCCGTGGTGGAGGTCGGGGAACTCGACGCCCAGGCGTAGGACGTTGGTGCCGGCGCAGCGCAGTCCGTCGCCGAAGGAGACGCCGTCGCCGCCGTTGACCTCCTCGTCGGCGGCGAACAGCAAGGCGGCCTGACCGCTGAGCAGGGGTGCGCCGCGCAGGGTCAGGTCGTCGGTGGCTACGCTCGCCGACCCGAAGGCCGAGAGCTCGGCGCCGAGGCCTCCGGAGTGGGCGCAGCCCACGCCGATGCCCGCCGTGCTCTCGTTGCCGCACGGGCAGGGCGCGCCCGAGCCGTCGCCGAAGCAGTAGGGTGTGCCGGCGGTCGGTGTGGCGGTGAAAACGAAGCCGGAGCCCCCGTTTCCCCCGGCGTCGTCGTCGTTGTAGGCGCCGATGAGAATGCGGTCGCCATCCATCGAGGCGGCCCCCCCGAAGCGGTCCCACAGGGCGCCGTTGGGATCGGTGAGCTTCGCGTTCTCGTACCACCTCGCTCCGACTCGCTCGAACACGTAGGCGGCTCCGGTGTCCTCCTGCTGGACGTTCTCCAGGAAGGCGCCGACGACCACGCGCGAACCGTGTGTCGCGACCGATTCGCCGAACCAGTCGCCCGCGTGCCCGTCGAGCGGGCGTAGCTTCTGCTGCTGTTCCCAATCGCTTCCGGAACGGGCAAAGACCCAGGCCCGGCCGGCGACTTGATCGCTGGGGGCGCCAATCACCGCCGTGTCGCCGCCCACGGCCACGGAGAACGCGTGGGGTTGGATGCTCTCGTCCACGATCAGCCGTGCCTGTTGCGTCCATGTGGCGCCGTCGCGGACGTAGACGTAGGCGGGTCCGCCGCCGCCGGTGTGCCCGGCGATGAGCGTGTCTCCGTCGATGGCCACGGAGTCGCCGAAGTTCATGCCGCCGGTGGCATCGGTGGGCGTGAGCCGCGCCTGTCGCGACCAGGAACCTCCCTCGCGCACGAACACGTACACCGCACCCTCGTCCCAGGTTGCGCCGCCGTGCGAGCGCGCCCCGATGACGACGGTGTCGCGCGAGACGGCGACCGAGCGGGCGAACTCGACCGCGCCCGAGGGCGTGTCCGGCAGGAGCTTCGCTTCCTGAGACCAGCTGCTCCCGCTCCGCGCGTAGACATACGCCGAACCCGCGTCCGTGCCCCCCTCGTCGTCCTTGAAAGCGCCGACGACGATCGTGTCGCCACAGATCGCGGCGGAGAATCCGTACCAGCTTCCAACCTCGCCGTCCTCCTGGACGAGCTTCTGTTCTTGGGACCAAGCCGTCCCGTCATGCACGAACACGTACGCCGCCCCGTAGAACCCGGGACCCGAGCCGGGCGCGGTGTTGGCCGCCAACACTACGGTGTCGCCGGAGAGCGAGGCGTCGATGCCGACGTGTCCCCCCTGGTCGCTGGACAGGAGTTGGGCCTCCAGCGTCCAGGCCGGCGGATCGCCCGCCGCGGAGGCGGGAACGAGAAGCGTCAGCGTCAGAAGCAGCATGGAATCGCGGCGCGAACGGTTCGAGGCGTCTCACGCAGTGTAAACCGCGCCGGGAGGCACGTGTGTGGGTCGTTCGACGCGAATGCTGAATTGCTTTCCAGGAGGGCGCGGGACAGATCCGAGGAGGGGTCTATCCTGGTCCCCAGGTTCCCTGGGGTTCGGCGCGAAGGAGGATCTGGCGGGGATCCGAAACCTCTCGTTTCAGGGACGGTTGTTCCTTGGGGCCGAGGCGAGCACCGAGGCGGCTTCGAAGATCCAGGCAGGTGAGGCGAGCGATGACCGAACAACTGATGACCGAGCGGGAACCTGGTGTGCGTGGGTTGTGGCAGTGGGCCTCCATGGCCGCGGGCGTGTTTCTGGTGGGGGCCGCTCCCTCGGTTCTGGCGGGAACGTCGGATGACGGCGCGATGACGACGGATGGCGTGGTGTGGAACGCGCGCAACGCAGAACACCTGTTCAACCGCGCTGCATTCGGCATCACCTCCGAGGAACTCGAGGATGTTCTCGAGCACTCCCTCGAGGAAGTAGTCGATGAGCTCTTGAGCTCCAGCACTTCCCCGAGCGAGCCCTTCTACGCGGAACGTGCGGGCGATGGTCAGTACCGGCAGATGCGGAGCCTCCCGGAGGAAGAGCGCCGCCGGGTGCGGGTCCAGGTGCGTGCGGCCGATCGCCAGCAGATGAACGACTACGCCAGCTTCTGGGTGGACCAGATGGTGGGTTACGAGGACCCGCTGCGCGATCGGATCACCCTTTTCTGGCACGGGTTCTTCACGACCAGCTCGCGAGATGTGCGTCGTTCCTACGAGGTGATCCAGCAGCACCAGCTCCTGCGCTCGAACGCCCTGGGGAGCTACGCCGACATGCTGCGCGCCATCGTGCGTGACCCGGCGATGCTCTACTACCTTGACAACAACGCGAATCGCCGCGGCAAGCCGAACGAGAACCTCGCGCGGGAGCTGATGGAGCTGTTCAGCCTCGGCGAGGGCAACTACACCGAGAGAGACGTCAAGGAGGTCGCCAGGGCCCTCACCGGCTACTCGGCCAACCGCGAGGGGGGATTCGAGCTCAACCGCCGCCAGCATGACGACGGGATCAAACGTATCCTCGGCGAGCGCGGTCGCTTTGACGGGGACGAAGTCGTCGAGCTGCTGCTGAAACAGGAGGCCTGCGCCGAGTGGGTCGCCCGACGGCTGATCGGGTTCTTGGAGGGCGTCGAGCCCGAGCTCAGCCGCCTGCGCGAGTACGCGGGCCTGCTCCGCAACGAGGACTACCAGCTTCGTCCTTTCCTGCGCCGCCTGTTCCTCGATCCGGACTTCTACCGCGACGAGATCGTTGGCACACGGGTCCAGAGCCCGGTCGACTTCGTGGTCGGGATGGTGCGCCGGCTCGATGTACACCCGCCCGCGCGCTACCTGTTGCTGGCCGCGGGAAACCTCGGCGAGCGCCTCTTCGAGCCCCCCAACGTGAAGGGCTGGGAGGGCGGAGAGAGCTGGATCACCACCTCGAGCTTGCTCCAGCGAGGCAACGTGGCGGGGCTGGTGCTGGGCGTTGTCGACCTGCAGGCGGCCTTCGAGGAGGAGGGGATCGCGGAGCGTCGCGGGCAACCGTCGCGAAGGCGAGCTTCCGACCGCGTGCGGGACGCGGCCCCGGAGATGGACATGGACATCGATATGGACATCGATATGGATATCGATATGGACATCGACATGGACTCCGACCTGTCCTCCATGGACGAAGCCATGAACCCCGAGGGCGAGGGCGGCTCGCGCGGCGGTAGCCGCCCCATCCCCCGCAGCCTGCGCGTCCTGCGTAGCGCCGTGGGATCGGGGTATCGCCCGCGCATCAACCTGACCTGGCGCATGCAGTCCACGGGGGCGCGGGACGACGCCGAGATCCTCGACGCGCTCTTGTCCTCGCTGCTCGCCATCGAGGCTCCCGTAGAGACCCGGGCGATGCTGCTCGAGTACCTGCGGTCCGAGAGGATGTCGAGCCGCATCCGCGAGGGCGAGCTGCTCGCCGCCGCCGCCACCTGCGAGGACATCCTGAGGCGCTTGGCGCACCTGATCCTGAGCCTTCCCGAAGCACAACTGGGGTGAACGACATGAACGACAGGAACGACTCATCGACCGCGCGGACGAATCTCGACCGGCGAGGCTTCGTGGCTGGCGGCCTCTCGCTCTTGGGTGGCGCCGGTCTGCTCTCGAGCCGAGCCTTCGCGGCGCTGGGAGCGCAGGAGGAGCAGGCCGACCGGACGCTCGTGCTGATCCAGCTCTCGGGAGGAAACGACGGCCTCTCCACGGTCGTGCCCTTCGGAGACGACGCCTACCAGTCCAAGCGATCGCGCACCCTGGCCCCTTCCGAGGGGCTGCACAAGCTGGATGGCTACCGGGCGCTGCACCCCAATCTGGGGAAGCTCGCGAGGCACTTCGAAGAGGGCGGTCTGGCGATCGTCGAGGGAGTGGGCTACCCCGGCCCGGTGCGCTCGCACTTCAAGTCCCTCGACGTCTGGCACTCGGCCAGCTTGAGCGGGCGTGCCGCGCGCGAGGGCTGGGTCGGGAAGGTGTGCAACACCGCCTGGAAGGAGAGCCCCCTACCCGAGCTGGTCGTGCACCTCGGCGGCAAGGTCCCCTATTCCCTGCACTCCCTCGAGCACTCGGCGGTGGCCTTTGAGATCCCCGAGAGCTACCGCTGGCTGGGAGACGGCCACGAGGCGGAGACCCTGCGCAAGGGCAGTGAGGGGGGCGAGAGGAACAGCGTCCTCGACCGCCTGCGGGGCGTGCTGCGGGACGCCCAGGAATCCTCGACTCGGATTCGGGCCGCCGCGAGGGCCTACCGGACGGACGTGGAGTACCCCGACACGCCTTTCGGCCGCGGACTGCGCGTGATCGCCGGGTTGATCGAAGCGCGGGGGGGGACGCGCGTCTTCTCGATCGAGCTGGGCGGTTTCGACACGCACAACAATCAGAAAGCGGCCCATGACACGTTGATGTCCACCATCGATGACGCGCTCAACGCCTTCCTGCGTGACTTGCGCGGGCGCGAGGCGGGCGATCGGACCATGGTGATGATGTTCTCCGAGTTCGGACGGCGCGTCGCCGAGAACGGTTCGGGCGGCACGGACCACGGCAAGGCGGGCCCGATGTTCCTGGCGGGCACGCCGGTCGAGGGCGGGATCTTCGGCGAGCACCCTTCCATGACCGAGCTCGACGGTGGTGACCTCGCCTTCACGACCGACTTCCGCTCGGTCTACGCCACGGCTATCGAGGACTGGTTCGGCGTCCCGCACGCAGAGGTCCTCGGAGAGACCTTCAAGCGGATTCCGTACCTGAAGACCTGAGCCGCCTTCGCGGCCGCTCCGTGCGCCAGAGTCCGCGCAGGGGAGTCGTGGGTCCCGTTCAGGCCGCGCCGAGCAGCGAGTGCAGGCGGGCGATCGCGGCCCTGTCGTTCTCGAGCTCCAAAGCCGGATAAGCCTCGGAGAAGCCCGCCCAGCGGAAGGCGGACCAGCGACCGTCGAGCTCCAGTTGCTCGCCGGCATCGAGGGCGCGGAAGCCGTAGGCCCATTCGATGATCTCCTCGTCGCCGACGACCCAGCGCGCGGGCATCCTCAGGTCGATGACGTCGAGGGGGCGGGCGATGCCGACATCGTCTTTGACCTCGCGTTGGATGGCGGATTCGAGCTGCTCTCCGAAGCCGACCGGTCCATGGACGGGCCCCCAGAAGCTCTCCAAGCCCTGGGCGCCCCGGAGCAACAGGTAGTCCGGGCGCGCCTCGCGCATGCGGAACACGAAGACCTTGATTCTGTGGGAGAGCTCGTTCATGGCAAGTGGGGGACGGTTCTCTAGCCGACGTCGAGGCGTGTCCGAACGCGCCCTGGCAAGGGCTCGATTGGGCCTCCTATCGACACAACCACCCGGCGAGCAGGAGTCCTCCTCGTGAGTTCTCTCCTCCCCACCCGGCCCCGCGAGTAGCCTTGAGCGCGCCATGGACACCGGAGAGGCAGCGGCTGGCGCCGACCTGCGAGAGGCCCTCGGGCGCCTGGACGGTCTCGTGGACTGGGAGCGGGCGGATCGCTCCGCCGGCATGGAGCGTTCCTTGGCGCCGATCCGGGACGTTCTCGCCCGTCTGGGTGATCCCGCCTCCACGTGGCGGGCCGTCCACGTCGCGGGGACCAAGGGCAAGGGCTCGGTCTGCGCCCTCATCGCCGAGGGCTTGCGGGGGGCGGGGCTGCGCGCGGGAGTCTACGCCTCGCCGCACGTGGAGCGGGTGACCGAACGCGTGCGCGTGGACGGGGAGGAGGTTCGCGAAGAGGCGTTGGCGGCGGCGCTCGACGAAGCCTGGCGGGCCCGAGCTGCCGCGGCAGAGGCGGGCAGCGCGGGATCGGAGGCCACGTGGTTCGACCTGATGACCGCGGCGGCTTTCGTCGTGTTGCGCCGGGCGCAGGTGGACTGGGGCGTGATCGAGTGCGGCATCGGCGGGAGGTTGGACTCGACCAACGCCCTTGCCAGCGATGTTGCCGTGCTCACCCATCTCGATCTCGAACACACCGCGACCCTAGGGACGAGCCTCGCGGAGATCGCCGCCGAGAAGGGCGCCATCCTGACGCGGGGGCGCGCTCTGGTGAGCTCTGTGGAGCACCCCGAGGCCCTCGCGGCCCTGGAGAAGATCGTCGATGAGCGTGGCGGGCGCCTGGTGCGCGTCGAGACCGACGGCAGCTTCGCCGAGCGCAACCGAGCCCTGGCGGCGGCGGTGCTCGACGAGCTGGGCGCGGGGGGCGTGGGCGCGGCGGACGGCTCGCCTCTGGGCGGCGCCTTGCTCGACGAGCGGGCCTGCGAGGCGGCGCGCCTGCCCGCGCGGGCCGAGCTGTTTCTCGGGGAGGGATGCCCGGTTGTTCTCGACGCCGCTCACGTGGCTTCCAGCGTGGAGGGGATCCTGGACGAGCTGGAGGCGAACGACGCGCTCTGCGGCCCGCCGCAGGTTGTGCTCGCCCTCGGCCGGGACAAGGCCCACGAAGCGGTCCTCAAGGCTCTCGCCGGGCGTGTCGATAGGTGCTTCGTGACCAGCGTGAGCGGCGGTTCGCTTCTCGCGGCCGGCGAGCTCGCCTCCTTGGCCGTGACCGCGGGCCTCGACACCGAACACTGCGCGCTTCCTCTCGAGGCGCTGGATCGGGCCCGCGCATCGGCCGCCGGCGGCGGCTGGGTCCTCGTGATCGGTTCCTTCTACCTCGCCGGCGAGCTGCGCGGTCTCCTGGCCGGCGCCGACTCGTGACCCGACCCGCCCTCCCCATGTTGACCATCGTTTCGGACCTCTTGCTCACCGACTGCTTCCTGATCAAGGGCAACGTCGAGAACAAGTACACCCGCCTGAGCCAGGTCCTCGACGAGAGTCGGCGGTACTTCCTCAAGATCCGTGACGCGACCCTGATCGACCTGAAGACCTGCGAACGCGTCGAGACGCCGCTCTTGCACGTCAACCTCGATGAGATCCTGTTGGCGCACGAGTTTCTCGACGAGGGCGGCGACCAGCACGCGCGCCTGCTGGCCGGCGACACCGAGCTGCACCGCGTGCGGGCCTTCTACACCGGCAAGCTCAACCTCGAGATCGCGGGCCAGCTGAGACCGGGGTCCTACGAGGCGGACGATCGGCTCTCGCGGCGCTTCTTCATCCTGCGCAGCCCCAAGGTGCGCGGATTCGACGATCACGGCGACAAGGACCTCATTGGGCTCGGCGAGCTGCCCTACGTGATCGTCAACAAGCTGCGCCTGTCGTACATCTACGACTTCAACTAACCGACGACCGCGCGCGGGCCGCTACGATGGCTCTCGTGGAGGGCGCTGGAGAGCAGGGCGGGCGCGACGCCGCTCGCACGCGAGGAGAGGGGGGCTCGCTCGGAGCACGGCCGAGCCCGCACTGGATCTTGTTCGCTTGCGCCGGCCTCTCGATTGTCGCCATGCTCGCCCTGGCCTTGTTCGTCGAGCCGGACGAGCGCGGATTCGGGACGCACGAGCAGCTGGGGATGCTGCCTTGCCGCTCGATGGACTGGTTCGGCGTGCCCTGTCCCGGTTGTGGCGTGACGACCTCGGTCGCCCTCGCCGTCCAGGGACGGCCGCTCGATTCCATCGCCAACCAGCCCTTCGGCTTCCTCACCGCTCTCTTCCTGCCAGTCTTCTTCCTCTGGTCCCTGCGGGTTCACTTCAGCGGCGGGGATCTCTACGCCGCCCTTGCCTCCAGGCGCGCCCGCCCGCTCCTCGTCGGCGGCCTCGCGGCGCTGGTCGCCGCCTGGATCTACAAGATCTGGCTGGTCTTCTAGCCCTCCTCCCCCCCGACGACCTCGTCGTCGAAGGGCACGTCGGGGACCGCCTCGAGCAAGAGCTCGAGGTAGCTCGCATAGCGCGTGGGCGGGATCTCACCCGACTCGAGAGCAGCGACCACGGCGCAATCGGGCTCGTGGTCATGGACGCAGTTGGGGAAGCGGCAGCCATCCTCGTAGCGGGCGAACTCGTTGAACAGGCCCTTGAGCTCGCTGTGGTGGACACGGTGGATGCGGAAGACGCGGATCCCCGGCGTATCGATGACTTGGGCGTCGAAGTCGAGGTCGATCATCCGTGAGAAGGTCGTCGTGTGCTTGCCCGCGTTCCAGTACTTGCTGATCTTGCGGACCCTGAGGTCGAGGTCGGGTTGCAGGGCGTTGAGGAGCGTGGACTTGCCGACGCCCGAGGCGCCGTACATGACCGTGACCTTTCCTCGCAGGCGCTCGCGAATCTCGTCGATCCCCCCCTCGAGGGTCGCGCAGGTCTCGAGCACTTCGACGGGAACCTGCTCGTAGGTTGCCCGGATCTCCGCCGCCACATCGCCCTTGGCCAGGTCGGTCTTGTTCAGCACCAGGGCGGCGGGGATCTGGTGCCACGCGCAGGCCGCGAGGATGCGGTCGGTCCGAACGCTCGAGAAGCGCGGCTTGGCGAGGGAGGCGATCACGAGCAGCTGGTCGACGTTGGCCACCAGCACCTGCTCGCGGGGATCGTGGGACGAGGCTGTGCGCCCGAGGTAGTTCTGGCGCTCGAGTACCTCAACCAGGCTCACCGGATCGCCCTCCATGTCCAGAAGCACCCAGTCACCCACCGCCACCGGGTTCTTCATCTGGGTGTCTAGCTGCTCGAACAGGGCGCCTCGCGGTGCGGCCAAGTGGACGCCGTCGCCAGTGTCGACGTGGCAGACCTTGGCGTCCAGACGGACGACCCGCCCCTTCAGCAAACGGCTCATGTCGATGCGATGCTATAACAGCGGCGGATGAGCGCCACGATCCGATCACGCTCGAATGCGCTTCTGCGGCGCGTGGGCGCCGTCGGCGCGGGGAAGGACAGCGAGACGCTCGTGCTCGAAGGCGAGCGGCTGATCGAGGACGCTCTCGGTGCCGGCCTCGCTCTCGAGGTCGTGCTCGTGGCGGAGCCGTTGGCCGAGCGAGCAGCGCGCTGGGCCGACAGGGCGCCGGTGCGAGCCGTGGAGGAGCGCTTGCTCGCGCACGTGAGCTCCCTGGAGACTTCGCCCGGCACGGTCGCGCTCTGCCCGCGACCGCGGCCGCTCGCCCTAGCCGACCTGGAGGCCAGCCCACGGGCCCTGGTGCTGGTCGTCGCGGGAGTCGGTGACCCCGGGAATCTGGGGGCCATGGCCCGCTCGGCGGAGGCCGCCGGTGCCACCGCTCTCGTCGTGATCCGCAATGGCGCGAGTCCCTGGGGCACGAAGGCCTTGCGTGGGTCGATGGGGAGCCTCCTGCGCCTGCCCTGCTGTTACGGCGTCGATGCCGATCAGGCGTCCGCGCTCCTCGGCGCGAGGGGCTTCCGCCAGATGCGCGCCGCTACCCGAGGCGGGCGGGAGGCACGATCCGCGGACTGGCAGGGCCCGCTGGCGCTCTGGATCGGCTCGGAGACCGGCGAGCTGCCCGCCGCGGCGCGCTCGTTCGAGGGAGTGACGATCACCTGCGCTGACGGCGTCGAGTCACTCAACGTCAGCGTGGCTGCCTCCCTACTGCTCTTCGCCGCCGGACGAGTCGATCCGGGGAGGGAGGTCGATGATGAGTGAGCGAGATCTCTTTGGGGTTCGTAGCGCGCCCGACCGCGCTGATCTGGGAGCGGGAGGCGTGAACGCTCCGCTCGCCGACCGGATGCGTCCGGCGGACGTCGCGGAGTTCGCCGGTCAGGAGTCGATCGTGGGGAAGGGGAAGATCCTCGGTCGCGCGCTCTCCGGGGAGCTCGCCGGGAGCCTGATCCTGTGGGGCCCACCGGGCAGCGGGAAGACGACCCTTGCACGCCTGATCGCGCGGGCCAGCGCCATGCGCTTCGTCCCTTTCTCCGCCGTGCTCTCTGGGGTCAAGGAGATCCGCAAGGTGATGGCCGAGGCGGAGGCGGCGCGGCGAGCGCGCGAGCACCGCACGCTCTTGTTCGTGGACGAGATCCACCGCTTCAACAAGGCCCAGCAGGACGCCTTTCTGCCTCATGTCGAGCGCGGGGACATCCTCCTGATCGGCGCCACGACCGAGAACCCCTCTTTCGAGGTCAACGGCGCCCTGCTCTCCCGTGTGCGGGTGTTGGCGCTCGAGCCGCTGTCCGTCACTGACGTCGTCTCTCTTCTGCGCCGCGCTCTCGAGGACGATCCGCGTGGGCTGGGAGGAGCGTGGTCGGCCGCTGACGAGACCCTCACGGCCATCGCCCACGCGACCGACGGCGACGCGCGCCGGGCTCTGACGGCCCTCGAGGCGGCCGCGGCCCTGCGCCCGGAGGGGGGCGAGATAGACCGCGAGCTCGCAGAGGAGGCCCTGCAACGCAAGGTTCTGCGGCACGACAAGAGTGGCGAGGAGCACTACAACCTGATCTCGGCCTTACACAAGAGCGTGCGCAACTCCGACGAGGACGCAACGCTCTACTGGATCGCGCGTCTGATGGAAGCGGGGGAGGACGGCAACTTCGTCTCTCGCCGCCTGATCCGCATGGCGAGCGAGGACGTCGGCCTCGCCGACCCCTTCGCCTTGCGCATCACGCTTGACGCGGCGGAGTCCTTTCACCGCCTAGGATACCCCGAGGGCAAGCTCGCCCTCGCCCAGGCGGCCGTCTACCTGGCGCGGGCAGAGAAGTCGAATGCCATCTACAAGGCCCTCGGTCGCGCCGAGTTGGATGTGCGGGAGACCGCTGCCGAGCCGGTTCCCAAGCACCTGCGCAACGCCGTCACGAGCCTGATGCGCGAGGCGGGCTACGGCGTCGGCTACCGCTACGCTCACGACGACCCGGATGCGGTAGGGGAGATGACCTGTCTCCCGCCTTCGCTCGCCGGGCGCCACTACTTCGAAGAGGGAGAGACCGGCCTGCGCTGAGCGCGGGCGCTTCTACGAATCCGTGATCTTGGCCAGCCGGTCCGCGAGTGCGCTCTCGCGCCGGCTCTGGTCGGTATTGCGAACGGCGATCTCGAGGGCGCGGCGCGACCCGACGAGCACGACGAGCTTGCGTGCGCGCGTGATCGCCGTGTAGAGCAGGTTGCGCTGGAGCATCATGAAGTGCTGGGCGACCAGGGGCAGCACGACACCGTCGAACTCACCGCCCTGGGAGCGGTGGACGGTGATCGCGAAGGCGGGTCGCAAGTCGGATAGCTCCCCGGAGGAGTAGACGACCTCTCGGTCGGGGTAGGCGACGACGACCTCCAAGCCATCGCTGGAGGCGATGCGGACGATGCGCCCCATGTCACCGTTGAAGACTCGTTTCTCGTAGTCGTTGCGCGTGTGGATCACGCGGTCGCCAGTGCGCCAAGTGCGAGAGCCGCGCTGGACCTCGCGACCGCCCGATCCTTGGGCCTCGCGCAGCAGCCCGTTGAGCGCATCGACCCCGCAGGGACCGCGGTACATCGGCGCGATCACCTGGACGTCCGTCTCCCAGGCAAGGCCGAAGGTCTCGGGGATCCGCCGCGTAACGATGTCGACCACACGCTCGGCGCACTCCTGTGGTTCCTCGGCGGGGAAGAAGTAGAAGTCGGATTGCGTGTCCCCGCGCCCTGGGAAGCTGGGAGTCTCGCCGCGTAGGACGCGGTAGGCGTTCTCCACGATCAGGCTGCCCTCGGCTTGACGGAAGATGCGCGTCAGACGGTGTACGGGGATACGCTCGGAGGCGAGCAGGTCGCTGAGTACGTTTCCTGGTCCGACCGAGGGGAGTTGGTCGGGGTCGCCGACCAGCACGAGGCGCGTGGGCGGGGCGACGGCCTTGAGGAGATGGTGGGCGAGCACGACGTCGAGCATCGATATCTCGTCCACGATGACGAGGTCCGCCTCGAGGGGGTGGTTGGCGTCGTGCTCGAAGCCGCCACCGTGCTCGAAGCCGAGCGTACGGTGGATCGTGCGTGCCTCGCGGCCGGTCGCCTCGGCAAGGCGTTTGGCGGCGCGGCCGGTGGGAGAGGCCAGCAACACCCCCACACCGGCTCGTTCGGCGAGCTCCACGACGAGTCGGATGATCGTCGTCTTGCCGACTCCGGGGCCGCCGGTCAGCAGCGCCACCGGTTCGGCCAAGAGGCCCAGGACGGCGCTGCGCTGGTCGGCGTGCAGGCGCAGCTCCGCGGCGCTCTCCGCGCGTGCCAGGTCACCCTCGGCCGCCAGCGGGCGAGCGGGGCCGGAGGCCAGGAGCCCGGCGAGGTTGCGCGCGAGGGCGCCCTCGCAGTGGGCGAGGTGTGGCAGGTAGAGATGCTGTAGGCCGTCATCGTCGGTGCGCGCCACGAGCTCGCCGCTGCCCGTCATGCCGTCGAGCGACTCCTCGACCACCGTGGACCGTGCGCTTTCGCCGAGCAACTCGAGGGTGCTCTCCAGCAGGCGCTCGCGAGCGAGCAGGGTGTGCCCGTCGTCGCGGGCGGCGTTGAGCGTGTGCAGCAGCCCCGCGCGCGCTCGGCGCGGATCGGCGCCCTCGATCCCCAGCTCGCGCGCGACGCGATCCGCGGTCACGAAGCCGAGGCCGGAGACCTCATCGGCCAGGAGGAAGGGGTCCTCGCGCAGCCGAGTCTCGCAGTCCGCACCGAGGGTTGTGACCACCGTTGCCGCCTGCCAGGGACCCAGGCCGAGGCCGCGCAGGAAGGCGTGGGCCTTGTGGGCGCCGAGCTCGACGCGCACGCGCTCGACGAGATCCGCCGCGACCTTCCCTCGCAGGCCGCGGACCCCTTCGAGACAGGCCGGGTCCTCGCGGATGCGCTCGAGAGTGGTGGCTCCCAGGTGCTCGACGATGCGCCGAGCCAGGGTGTCGCCGATGCCCCTGAAGGCGCTGGAGGCGAGGTAGCGCACGAGCCCCCCG
Organism: Planctomycetota bacterium; assembly: GCA_002686265.1. GTDB lineage: Bacteria > Planctomycetota > UBA1135 > UBA1135. Next base: position 140,577 of record NZBA01000035.1, on the reverse strand, counting down.
GTGTCGGTGGGCGGCAAGGGCTCGAGGCTCTCGAAAGCGAACTGCCGTCCATGGGTGGCGTGCGTCCGCCAGGTCCCCGTCAGCCGGACCCGCTGGCCGGCGTGGGGCATGGGCGTCTTGCCGACCGCCGTCACGCGCTCGGCGCGGAACATGCTCGGGTCCTCTGGATCGTCGTAACCGCGTTCAGGAGAAACTCTTAGAACGGTATAGAGCGTCTCGGGGGATTGGTAGGTGACGCGCTCCACGCTCCCGACGAGCATCGTGGCGGCGGCGGGCGTTCCCCCCTCGTTTCTCCTCGTCCGCCGGTCGTCCTGCGCCATGGGCGCATCCTACCCCTCGGCTGGGTTTTCCAGCGGGGCCTTTGCCCGACCGGCGGCGGGCGATATCCTGTTCCCCCCTTTCGCGAGCGCTGAGCTCGTGAATCCCCCAAGACGGTCGGCGGTGTTCTGTCACCTTAGGCCGGCGCAGCCCAACGGAGAGCATGATCCGGGTCCAGGTACGTTCCAACGAGTCCCTCGAGTCCGCGCTGAGGCGCTTCAAGCGTCAGTGCAACTACAGCGGGATCTTTCGTCTCGCCAAGTCCAATTCCTGGCACGAGAAGCGCTCGGACAAGCGCCGCCGCGAGCGCCGCGAGCGGCTGCGCACGATTCTCAAGGCCGCGCGCCGCAATGACCCGAACTTCCGCGGCGGTATCCGCCGCCGTCGGGCTCGCTAGCCGACCGCCGAGGGGGGCTCCGCCATGGGCCTGTTCCCCTCTGATCGTGATCTGACGCGCCCCCCTGAGCGCGTCGAGTTGCTGATCGACGCAAGTGCGGTCGGCGCGCGCATCGAGGGCTTCGAGGAGCGGCTCGACCTGTTCCTCGCGCGGCGTCTCCACTGGCGCTCGCGCGCGTCGGTGCAGCGGTTGATCAAGGATGGCTGGGTCCGGATCGACGCCAGTACGCCGGAGAGTCCCGCAGGCACGGGCGCGTTCGAGCGCGAGACCCGCCCAGGGCGCCGCCTGCGCCACGCCTCTCGCGTCGAGGTGCGTATCCCTCCGGGCGAGCGGCTGCCCGCCGTGGTTTCCGCCGACGCCGTTCTCGACGTGCTCTGGGAGGACGCCGTGGCTCTGGCCGTGGACAAGCCCGCGGGCCTGCCCGTGCACCCAAGCGGTCGGCACGTGAGCGACACTCTGATCCAGCGCGTGCACGCTTGTCGGCGCGAGGCGATCGAGCGCGACGGCGTCGCCCCGCGCCTCTGCCACCGTCTCGACCGGGAGACGAGCGGGATCGTGCTCGTCGCGACCGACCTACGCGCTCATCGCAAGATCATGCGCCAGTTCGAGCGGAGGGAGGGGGAGAAGGAGTACCTCGCGATCGTCCACGGCGAGCCCGGCGAGGAGTACGGATCGATCGACTTCCCCCTCGGCCCCGCCCGCGCCAGCAAGGTGGGGCTCAAGATCGCCGTGGCCGCGGACGGCCAGCCTTGCCGCACCTCTTGGAGCGTCGAGCGCCGCACGGACGGTTTCACCCTGCTGCGCTGTCGTCTACACACCGGCCGCCAGCATCAGATTCGCGTTCACCTAGCCGCCATCGGCTACCCAATCGTGGGCGACAAGCTCTACGCCCACGACGAGGCGATCTTCCAGCGCGGGATCGAAGACTGTCTGACCGACGAGGACCGCCGCTTGCTGCTCCTCGGACGCCACGCGCTCCACCACCAGCGCCTCGTGTTCCGCTCTCCCGCCTGCGCCGACCTCGTCGAAATCACCAGTCCCCTACCTCCCGACCTCGACGCCTTCCTCGCGGCCCGCGCCGTGTGACCGGCACCTCTCACAGGCCTTCACGCCGGCCTGCCCCAACGGCTGGCTCCGCCGGCGGCCCCTGGCGGTCTGGTGTGGAGGCCCGTGAGCGGGTGGTGCGCCCCACGCCGGCAGGCCCGCGCTTCAGCCCGGAGCGGTCACTTCGCGTAGCCGATCGCTTGCAGGGCCATCAGCTCCTCGTCGGAGAGGGCGGCCCGGTCGGACTCCGACCACAGGGGATCGCCCGCGATGCGTGTGCCGAACTCGTCGAGCCAGCGGGTGAGAGGGTCGATTGCGGGATGGGCTGCGAACCACGCGCTCGACGAGGAGATGCGCAGAGACTTGTCGTTGACGTCCAGCGGGTCGATCCCCGCGGTCAGACACAACGGCGGGGCACCGTGCAACAGGTCGAGTACGTAGACGTCGCCACCGGCCTCGAAGGATGTGGCGACCATCGCCAGGGCGCCGGTCGCACAGACGTGCAGGCTCTCCCGCAGTCCCGCGGTGCCGCCAGCGTCGGCGACGCTGATCAGCATCGTCGTGTCGCCGTCGCCGCGTGCATGCAGGATGCCCGTCGCCGAGCTGGTCCGAACGCGGTACAAGCTCCCGCAGTCGGGCAGGTCTACGCGCGCGGCGTCGGCCCGCCGCGGAAGATCTCTCCGCAGGCGCGCCATCAGCGGATAGCCCCCGAGCCGCACGTCGAGCAGCGTCACGCCCGAGTGTTCCAGCGCGGCGCTGGGGCTGCCGTCGAGGACCCGCCACAGGTCTAGCTGTCCTGTGCCGTCGTCGACGGCGACCGTGACACCCTGGGCGGAAGCGAGGCTGCAGGTCAGGGCGAGTGCCGCGAGATGAGCTGTACGGAACATGAATGAACTCCGATTCAACAAGGGCCCCGATATCAGACCCCAGTGTACGCAAGGCGAGATGTTATCGGCGCGTTTTGCACGAAAAGGGGCCGAGACCGGACCGAAACAGCCTCCTTTCGGACCGAATCAGCCCCGTTTCGGACCACTTGCCTCTCCGGCCGGAGAGCTCGACCAGGAGTGTCCGCGGCGGTCGAGGGCCAGCTCGACGGCGATCAGGCCCGCGGTGAAGGCGGCCGCGCGGGGCAGGCTGGTGACGAGGGCGCCGGCGAGGAAGGAGACGCCCACCAGGACCACGACCAGGGTCATGACCAGGCCCATCCAGTCGTGGTTCACCTCGAGCTCCTCGACGGCGGTCGAGAGCGGCGGGGCGCTGACGATGCGCGGGTAGAGCAGGCGCACGGCGAGCACCGAGACGACCGCGCCGGCGGGAGCGAGGCGCCCGGCGAGAGCGCCCTCGCCGAGGAGGACGGCCACGGCCGCGAGGAGCCCGTGCAGGGGAATCAGAAAGCGCACGGCGAGGGCCTTCAGGGCGCCGCCGCGGATCGCGGCCGGTGCGATGGGGGCGCAGTCGACGAGCCAGCGCGCGCGCGGGCTGGCCGTGGCGGGGAGCTGGGCGAGGAGGACCGGCAGGTAGGCGGCGGGAGTGAAGAGCAGCAGGGTCAGAATGCCCTCGCGCTCCGCTCCGCTCTGGGCGCGCGCGCCGACGAGCAGGAAGGCGAGGGGAATGCCGATCATCGGGTAGGTGCGCAGGACGAAGTCTCGCTCGAGAGGCAGGGCCGCGAAGACGAGCTCGAAGGTCCCACGCTCGCGACGATGGACCCACCAGCGGGCGGCGAAGCGGCGCGGGAGCTCGAGCAGGCGCGCCGCGAGCGTCGCGCTACGCCGTCCGCGAGCGGCGGGCGCTGGGGGCACGGCGCACAAGAGTGCCGCGGCCCCCACGGCGAGCGCGACAACGCCCCAGGCCGACGGCAGGCCCGCGGCGTCGGGCGCGGAGCCCACCGTGGCGGCGAACCAGGCGGGGGGCGCGGCGTCGAGCCAGGCGGGCCAATCGACCTCGCCGAGGGCGAGGGTTCGCAGCCACGATCCCAGGCGCAGGGCGCCCAGCCCTCCGGCGGCGGCCAGGGCGACCAGCAGGGATTGCAAGCCGACCAGCAGACCCTCGGCGCGCTCGCCGAGGGCGGACTGCATGGCGAGGAGGCCGCAGGACAAGACGAGCGCCTGAGCGAAGACGGCGGCCACGAGAACGACTCGGGCGCCGGTGTCGAGGGAGGGAGGTGCGAGCAGGGCCGCAGGCAGGGCGCTGCCCGCGCTGAGCAGGCCGACCATCGCGAGCACGGCCGACGAGTGGCCGAGGCGACGCTCTAGCTCGGTTGCGGGCAGGCTGCGGGACCACTCGGCGGCGGGATCGTCCCGCAGCAGGCCGCCGAACTCGCCCAGCAGGCTGATGCAGAGCAGGCCGGCGGCAAGGGTCAGCGCCAGCAGGGCGTAGCCGAAGGGCGCGAGGCCGTCGCGCAGGATCAAGCACGCGCCCGAGGTCAGGGTGCCGTGGGCGCACAGCGCTCCCACGGGCAGGCCCTCGCCGCCGAGGTGCGCGGCGAGCCGCGAGCGGAAGAGGGCTAGGACGCGCGGGAGCATGGACGTGCGCGGATCCCGTTTCCACCCGCGGCGCGGCCATGGTACAGCCCGCTCTCATGCAGCTGTTCATCCCCGGACCCGTGGGCCGACTCGAGGCGCGCTTGTGGGAGCCGCCCGGCGACGAACCCGCGCGCGCCGCGGTCGTCTTCTGCCATCCCCACCCCCTATTCGGGGGCACGATGAACTCGACGGTGTGCTTTCGCGTCGCACGGGCCTTGCAAGAGGCGGGTCTGGCGGTCCTGCGCTTCAACTTTCGTGGCGCCGGCCTCAGCGAGGGCGAGCACGACGGCGCGGGCGGAGAGGAGGGTGACCTCGAGGCCGCCCTGGACTGGCTGACCGAGTGCTACCCCGCCCTCGCGCTGTGGACCGGGGGGACCTCCTTCGGCGCCCGCTGCGCCGTCGCTCATGCCGTGCACACCCGCCGCCCGTCGCGCATCGTCCTGGTGGCGCTGCCCGTGACCGCCTTCGACTGCTCCGCCATCGAGGATCTAGACACTCCCGGACTGCTGTGCCAGGGCGAGGCCGACGAGTTCGGCAACCTCGCGGAGTTGGAAGCGCGTCACCCCGATCTCTACGGTGGGCTCGAGCTTGCGGAGGTGGGGCGTGCCGATCACTTCTTCGAGGGACGGATCGGGGCCCTGGGGAACCTCGTACGAGAGAGAGCGCGGCGCTGGCTGGCGGAGGACCGATGAGCGAAGAACGACAAGATGCGGCGGCGACCCTGCCCGAAGACGAGGCGCCGGCGATCCGCGCCGTGATGATGCCGCGCGACACCAATGCTCTGGGGACCATCTTCGGCGGGGTGATTCTCTCCCAGATCGACCTCGCGGCGGCCGTCGAGGCGCACCGCTACTGGCCGGGCCGGGTCGTGACCGTGGCCATGGACAAGGTCGAGTTCACCCAGCCCGTGTGGGTCGGTGATCTGGTTTCCCTGTTCACGAGCACCGAGCGCCTCGGCCGTACCTCGATCCAGGTCAAGGTCCGCGTCTGGTCCCAGAGACACTTCGGCGGCGGCGAAGCCATCGCGGTCACCGAGGCCTTGGTGACCATGGTCGCCGTGGACGAGGAGATGAAGCCCGCGGAAATCCCGCGGCCCGAGGCCTGAGGGTGCCGCGGGCGCGCGTGCGTCAGGGCAGGCGGTAGATCTCGATCGGCCGCCCCCGGGCCTTGGCGCGCAGGGCGAGGGAGAAGGCCTCGTAGCCGAAGGAGCCGCCGCGGCGGTGGCGTGGGATGCTGAAGTCGCCGCGGACGTCGTAGGTCTCGATGCGTTCGACGAGCACTCCGCCGGCGGCCTTGATTGCCGCGAGGGTCCCGTCGCCTTGGCCGGCGTGGTTCGTGGGCGGAGTCACGACCGCGTAGTGCGGCGCCAGCTCCGCGAGCAGGTCGGCCACCGACTCCTCGCGGATGTCCGCGGCCCCGGTGTCGGTCAGTGGGATCAACGTCCGCAGGCGGTAGGCGGGCCCGGGATTGGGTCTCGCCGGGTGCTCCTCGAGGTAGCGCTGCATCGGGGAGCGTGCGTATTCGGGGACGGTCTCCAAGCCCTCGGGGTCGCAGGGCAGCGGTAGGTGCAGCCCGGCGCTAATGGCGACCGTCTCCCTCTCGGGGGAGGTGTTCTCGGCCACCCAGCGCGCGGCGATTGTGGCGGAGTTGGGCGTGGCCGAGAGCCACACCCATCGCAGGGCGGCGGCGGAGGGCGGGATCAGGGCCACGCCGGCGAGCAACAGCGCCGTGCGTCCTTGGGCTGTGGCCGAGGAGTGGCGACGAGCAAGGGTGCGCACGATCACCTGCGCTCCCGCGGCACCGAGCAGGGCCAGGACCGGCGTCAGCGGCAAGGCGAAGCGGTGGAGAGCTCGCGCGTAGGAGCCCAGCACGGCGAGATAGGGTAGGGCGAAGGCGGCAACCAGCGCGACATCGCTCGAGCACCAGGGTTCGTGTTGCCTGCGTCGCCGCCAGGCGAGGGAACAGGCGTACAGCGTTCCCACCGCGGCCAGAGAGGTGAGCACGGGGTCGAAGGACCAACAACTGCGGGCGATGGCGGCGAAGCCGCTGCCGTCGAACACATGGTTGGGCAGGTCCTTGCGCGTGGCGAGGACGCCGTGGGTTCCGACGAAGGGGTAGAACAGGCGGAAGGATGCGTAGGCCGCGGCCAGGGGTAGGGCGCAGGCCGCCCGCGCCAGGCCGGTGGAGCGGTACGCGGCGATGAGGCTCGCGAGAGCGACGATCGGCAGGATGGACGTCCCGCTGTGGAGGATACCGATCGCAAGTGCCGTGCAGACGGAGCAGGCGGCGCTGGCGGCGCAGGTCGGGCGGCGCGCGAGGTGCATGGCGGATATGAGCGTCCACAGGGTGGCGGCGGTCAGGGGTCCGTGTGGCCGCGCCTGGCGTGTGAAGACGAGGTGCAGGAGAGAGGTCGCCAGCAGGCAAGCGGCGAACAGAGCCCATGCGGGTGACAGGAATCGTCGGGCCAGGAAGAAGGCGCCGGGGATAGCGAGAGTGGAGAGCAACGCCAGCCAGCGCCGCGCCAGCAGGTGGGGGTGGGCGGCGGCCGTGGCGTGGCTCTCCCACGGTGCGTCCGCGGGGGCTTGGTGGACGACCTCGCCGGGCAAGGCGACCAGGCTCAGAGCGGGCAGGTGGGGGTAGAGGGGGCTGATCGGGAGTGCGCCCGAGCGCGGCGCCCCGCGCTCGAGTCCCATCGCCTGGGTGACGATGACCGCGTCGGCGTCGCTCTGGAAAGGCAGGCCGTTCGCGAGGGCCGCCAGGCGCAGCCCAAGGGCGCAGGCGGTCACCACGGACAGGGCCGCGAGGATCGTGAACCGGTGGGGCGGCGGAGCATGGCGCGGGATCGCCTGAGCATCGGGAGAGTGCACATGCCCATTGAACGGCAGGGAGGCCGCGCGGGCCACCATTGTTGCCCGCGGGCGGCCGCTCGGTCCGCCTCGTTCCTGAAGACGCACGCTGGTCTTCGGGACACGATCGCCCGTGGAGGACTCCTGGCTCCTCGCCATCCTCGCCGGCTCGGCAGGGCCGCGCCCGGCGTCAGGACTCGAAGGGCGCCCTCGGGAGACGACCGACCGTTTTCGGAGCGCGTCTTCGAGAATCAGTCGCCGCCGGTGCGCGGGGCGGTGTGGGCGAGCAGGGCGGCGGCTTCGGCCTCGGGGTCCGCGCTCTTGGCCAGTCGTGTAAAGACCTGTTCCAGGCTCTCATCGCCCCCCGCCCGCTGGCGTAGTTCCTCGAGCGTGCCCACGCCCACCAGGCGCCCTTTCCCCAGGATCGCCATCCGGTCGCAGACGCGCTCGACTACATCGAGCAGGTGCGAGGTGTACAGGACCGCTCCGCCTCGCTTCGCCCAGCCCCGCAGGAGGGCCTTCAGCATGGCCGCTCCGGGTGGATCGAGCCCCGTCAAGGGCTCGTCGAGCACGAGCAGGGCCGGGCGCGGCAGGAGGGCGCAAGCAAGGGCGACCCGCTGGCGCATGCCGCGTGAGAAGTGGCCGACCGGCTCGCCGGAGCGGTCGGAGAGGTCGAGTGAAGTGAGCAGCTCCCGAGTGCCTTCCCGCGTGCGCTCGTCCGTCAGATCGTGCAGGCGGCCCACGAGCTGGAGGTGCTGGAGAGGCGAGAGATTCGCGTACAGCGGGGCGCCGTCGGGCACGAAGCCCAGATGCCGGCGGGCCGCAAGGGGCTCCAGGCGCGTGTCGTGGCCGTCGATCGTGACGCTCCCCTCGCTGGGCGCGATCAGGCCGCACAACAGGCGCAGGGCGGTGGTCTTCCCGGCGCCGTTGGGGCCGAGCAGGCCGAGGACCTCTCCGGAGAAGACCTCGAGATCGAGGTCGGCCAGGGCGAGGTGTTCGCCGAAGCGCTTGCCGACGCCGCGGAACTCCGCCAGGGGTCGCTTCACGCCTCGCGGGAACGCCGTTCTCAGGAGTTTTCGGCGTCCACGACGGTGACCTCGGCCCCGATCCGGTCGCCGATCTGCTCCACTATTCCCTTCAGCCGTCCGATCGGGATTCCCCAAGGCAGGTCCTTGCCGCGCTTGCGGGGGTTGGGACTGGAGATCAGCACCTCCTTGGGCTCGACCTCCTGCAGGCGACGTAGCCAGCCCTCGATCTCCGAGTCCGTCGAGTTGTCCACCGTGCCGCGCACGAAGCAGGCCTGAATGGAGACCCGGTCGAGGCTCTCGAGGTGGCCGGCGAGCTGACGGAAGCGGGTGCTCTTGTGGCCGGTGAGGCGCGCGAAGGTGCGCGCGGTCCCCGCTTCGAAGCGGATCATCGGGCGGTCGTAGGCGCCGATGGCCAGGCGCACCTCGACCCGCTCGAGGTCGGGGTCATTGGAGATCAAGCACAGCTTGGCGCGCGGGAACCACTTGTTGCGCAACTCGCGCAGATTCTCCGTAATCTCTTTGAAGGCAGGATGTTGCGTTGGATCCACTTCGCTTCCGATGACCAGGATGCTCTTGAGCTTGTCACCCCCCTTGGAGAGCCGCATCAGCTCGCGGGCGGCCATGGTGACCACCACGGAAGCGCGCGGCAGGCGGTTCTCGCGGCTGATGGCTAGGGTGGAGTCGGGTTGGCCGAGGTCGATGCGGACGCAGGCGCCCCAGGGATCGAGGGTCTCGGGGCCGCTCAGGAGGGCGGAGGGGCTCAGGGCGGGCACGGTCATGGGGCGCTCGAATTGCTGGTCAGGGTCCTCTGGGGCGCCGCTCAGCCGCGATCGGGCTCGGCGCAGTCAACCGTAACCCCCAGAGTACCATAGCCATAGGTGTGATTGGAAGGCCCGGGCGAGGTCCGCTGGCGCGCCTCCGGTCCAGCGGGCGATGGCCCGGGCGATGGCGACGGCGCCCCCGGCGGCTCGTCCGGTCCGGGCTGGAACCCCGCCTTGCCTAGCCCCGCCCAGAGAAGGGTCAGGGCCAGCCAGGAACGCAGGGGGTGGTCGACGAGCACGCGCAGGAAGCCGAGGAAGGCCGGCTCTGCTCCGCGCGCCGGCGAGCGCTCGAGGGCGGCCTCCAGCAGGGCGAGCGAGACCGCACAGAGGGTGGCTTGGGCGATGCGGCGCCCCCACCGCCGGGTGCCCGGCGCCTGGGCGCCCGCTCCGCTGACGGGCTCGGATTCTAGATCCGGTTCCGCCCCCGCACTAGGCCGCGCGCCCGCTTCGCTGCCGGATTGCACGCCCGCGTCCGGCCTCGCCGTAGACCGGGCCCCATCCGGCCCCGCCCCTCGTTCGTAGGCTCCTCGCATGCGTCGGCGACTGTCCGCCACAGGGTATGGACTCGCCCGCGATCGCGCGGTGCCGGTGAAAGGGCCGATTCCCCTCCCGGACGAGGATCGCGGCGGCTTGCAGTGGTTCCGCGGCGCACCTAGACTCTCTGCCAAAATCCACCCGGGCAGGCGTGCGGAGAGGGCAGGATGAGCGCCCGACGCACCCCATCCTCGGCCCCGACAGGCGGAGGCGTGCCGGGTCGGTGGAGCGGCCGCCACCGCCCGCCGAGACCTCATTCTCTCCGGTACGACCTCCCTCCCGCACACCCCGCAGACAACCTCCAAGGCCGACGACCTCTCAGGCCGCCAACGCTCCAGCTTCCGGGTTCCGGCCGCAGCGCGCTCACGGTCGGAGCGCCGAGCCTGGGTGCGGGTCGCCGCGGGCCCGCGGGCCGCCCTCCCTCATGTACTTCGACTACTTCAACGTCCTGATCTTCGCGGCCGTGGGGTTCGTGTTCGTCTTCGCGAACATGATCATCGGCTCGGTCATCCGACCCAAGCGCAAGACCGAGCAGGGACGCGAGGTCTACGAGTGCGGCGAGGAGACCCTGGGCGAGGCCTGGGTGAAGTTCGACATCCGCTACTACACCGTCGCCCTGGTGTACGTGATCTTCGCCGTCGAGATCGCCTTCCTCTTCCCCTGGGCCATCGTGTTGAAGGAGTCCTTCGCCGGCACGGGCGCGGCCGAAGGAGCTGGGATCGGCGCCTTCGCTCTGGTCGAGGGCGTGCTGTTCATCATCGTGCTCTTCCTCGGACTCGCCTACGTGTGGGCCAAGGGCGACCTCGACTGGGTCCTCGCCTACGAGGGCGGTGACTACGCAGGCCGGGCCGACCGCAACCGCAAGCTGCCGAGCCTCGAGGAGGTCCGGGCCGCCGCGGAGGGCGAGCAGGGCGGCGGTGACGAAGCGGCCGATGAGGGAGAGGAAGCCGTGGCCTGAAGGCCGGGCGCACGGAACGACCCATGGGATTGATCGAACATCAGTTCGAGGAGAACCTCCTCACGACCAAGGTCGACTGGCTGCTCAACTGGGCGCGCCTGTCGAGCATCTGGCCGATGACCTTCGGCCTCGCCTGCTGCGCGATCGAGATGATGGCGGTCGGCGCGGCCCACCACGACATCGACCGCTTCGGCGCCGGAGCCTTCCGGGCCTCCCCACGCCAGGCCGACCTGATGATCGTGGCTGGCACGGTGAACTTCAAGATGGCGGAGCGCGTCAAGCGCCTCTACGACCAGATGCCCTCGCCCAAGTACGTGATCGCGATGGGCGCCTGCGCGACCGGCGGCGGCCCCTACTACAAGTACGGCTACACGGTCGTGAAGGGCGTGGACCGCGTCATTCCCGTGGATGTCTACATCGCGGGCTGCCCGCCTCGCCCCGAAGCCCTGCTGGAGGGGCTGATGAAGCTGCAAGCGAAGATCCGCAACACCTCCGTCATCCGCAAGCCCGTGCATACGGCCTGATTCATGGACTTCGAGGGCATCCACGGGCGACTGGGGGCCATCTCCGCGCCGGGCCTCTCGGGGGCCGACCGGCCGCGCGAGGCCGATCCCGAGGACAAGAAGGACGGGGGCCGCGCCGGAGATGCCTTCGTGCAGGTCGAGCCGGGTGAGATCGCCGCGTTCCTCGCGGCTTGCCGCGACGACGCGGAGCTGGCCTTCGACCTGCTCGTGGATCTGACGGCGACCGATCCCGATGCACAGGACGAGCGGTTCTGGATCGGATATCAGCTCCTGTCGACGACGCACCGCCATCGGCTCGCGATCAAGGTGTTCGTGGCGAAGGAAGGAGCGCGCGTGCCGACGGCGACGGCCGTCTACCGCGCGGCGCAGTGGCACGAGCGCGAGTGCGCCGAGATGTTCGGGATCACCTTCGTCGGCCACCCCGACCCGCGCAACATCCTGCTGCCCGACGACTGGGCCGGCCACCCCCTGCGCAAGGACTACGAGTTCCCCACGGAGTACCACGGCATTTCCTGTGAGTAGCCCGTCGAGATGATGATCGAATCCCAGGGGAAGACCACCGAGCCGCAGGCCGCTGGGGTCGTGCTCTCGGAGAAGGCACGGACGCTGCCGAGCGGAGAGCGCGAGTTCATGATGGACGTGCGCACCGCGGACCTCGAAGTGAACATGGGGCCGCAGCACCCCGCGACCCACGGGGTGATGCGGATCCTGATCCGCACCGACGGTGAGCTCATCACCGGCGCCCAGCCGCACTTGGGGTACCTGCACCGCTGCGCCGAGAAGATCGGCGAGAACGTCGAGTGGCTGCAGTACCTGCCCTACACCGACCGCTACGACTACCTGGCGGCGATGAACAACAACCTCGGTTACAGCATGGCCGTCGAGGCGATGCTGGGCGAGGAGATCCCGCGCAGGGCGCAGATGCTCCGCACCATCTGCGCCGAGCTGAACCGGATCGGCTCGCACCTGATCGCGTTTGGCACCTACGGACTCGACTTGGGCGCCATCACGCCCTTCCTCTACGCGTTCCGCGAGCGCGAGTGGATGATGGCGCTGTTCGAGAAAATCTGCGGCGCGCGGCTGACCTACAGCTACCTGCGCATCGGCGGCGTCTTCAACGACACGCCGCCCGGCTGGCTCGGGGAGGTCGAGCACTTCTGCGACGTCTTCGAGGAGAAGCACAAGGAGTACGTCGACCTCTTGATGATGAACCACATCTTCGTCAAGCGCACGGCGGACATTGGGGTCATCCCGGCGGAGATGGCCCTCGACTTCGGCCTTACCGGCCCGATGATCCGCGGCTCGGGGATTGACTTCGACCTGCGCCGGGACACGCCTTACATGCTCTACGGAGAGCTCGCGGACGCGGGCGCCTTCGACGTGATCCTGGGATCGGGCGCCAAGGGAGCCCTGGGCGATTGCTGGGACCGCTTCTACGTGCGTGTGATGGAGATGATCGAGTCGGTCAAGATCATCCGCTGGTGTCTGGGGAGCATCGAGCCCGGACCGGTGATCGCCCCCTTGCCGAAGGTGCTGAAGGTCCCCGCCGGCGAGGCCTACGTGGGCATCGAGAACCCGCGCGGCGAGCTGGGCCACTTCGTCGTCTCCGACGGGGGCAAGGTCGCCCGCCGCGTGCGTGTGCGCGGTCCGTCCTTCTGCAACCTGGCCGTCCTGGAGGCGATCATGCCGGGCACTCTGCTCGCGGACGCCGTCGCGATCGTCGGCTCCACCGACGTCGTCATTGGAGAAACGGACCGCTGAGGGCATGCAGCACGGCAATCTCGTCCATGAGCTCCTGAGCGGGGTGGCCCCCGAGGCCGTGCCCGAGTGGGCCACGATCCTGGTGACCGCCGTGATCGGTGTCTCGGTGTTGGTCGGCCTGGTCTCGGTCCTCGCCATGTTCTCGGTCTGGCTCGAGCGCAAGGTCTCCGGCCATATCCAGTGTCGCTACGGCCCGATGTACGTCGGTGGCTGGCACGGCTGGGCGCAGTCCTTGGCGGACGGCGTGAAGCTGTTGATGAAGGAGGACATGATCCCCCTGGGCGCGGACCGGGTGCTGTTCGTGCTCGCGCCGGCGCTCGTGCTGGGGAGCATCTTCGGTGCCATGGCGGCCATGCCGCTGGCGCCGGGCTTCTACTTCGCCGACATCAACCTGGGCGTGTTCTTCATCCTGGGGATGTCCGCCCTGACGACCATCGGCGTGATCATGTCCGGCTGGGCGTCGAATTCGAAGTGGTCGCTCTACGGCGCCATGCGCGAGGCTGCCCAGGTCGTCGCCTACGAGATCCCGCTCGGCATCTCGCTGCTCGCGCCGTTGATGGTCGCGGGGACTTTCAACCTGCTCGAAGCAAGCGAGGCTCAGAGCGGCTGGTTCGGAATGAAGTGGTTCGTCTTCCAGAACCCCTTCCTGATCCCCGCCGCGGTGCTGTTCTTCGTCGCCGCCCTCGCCGAGACCAAGCGTGCCCCCTTCGACTTGCCCGAGGCCGAATCGGAGCTCGTCGCCGGGTTCATGACCGAGTACTCGGGCATCCGCTGGTCGTTCTTCTTCATGGAGGAGTACGCGGCGATGTTCCTGATGTCGATCGTGGGCGCGGTCTTCTTCTTCGGCGGTTTCGAGAGCCCATTCACGAGCTTGGCCGAGTGGGCCTTCGTCGCCGAGAGTGGCGCCGACGGAGTCGTGACCGAGGCGGCCGGGATCTTCGAGTTGCCGCTGCTCTACCACGTGACGGCGGGAACCGTCCTCGCCGCAAAGGCGCTGTTCGGCGTGTTCCTGATGATGTGGGTGCGCTGGACCCTGCCGCGCGTGCGCATCGATCAGGTCATGACGATGGGTTACAAGTACCTGACGCCGCTGGCTCTGGTGGTCGTGCTCGCCACGGGCTTCTGGGAGCTGATTCTCAGCTGAACGCAGTCGTGGAGACCATGCTAGCAAGCAGTGCAGTTCGGGAGTACCTGACCAACGTCTGGGATGGCGTGCGGACGACCCTCGTGGGCATGCGGATCACGGGGCGCTACCTGCTGCAGAAGCCGATCACGGTCCAATACCCCGACGAGCGCCTGCCGATCCCCGATCGCTACCGGGGGATCCACTACCTCGAGCAGGAGAAGTGCATCAACTGCCTCGCCTGCGCGCGGGCCTGCCCGATCGACTGCATCGAGATGGATGCCATCCGTCACGGCAAGGAGCTGGAGTGGGTCTCGTTCACCCTCGACTACCAGAAGTGCATGTTCTGCGAGCTGTGCGTCTACCCCTGCCCCAAGGACTGTATTCACATGGGGACGGAGTTCGCCTACGTCAGCTTCGATCGCAGCGAATTCGTTCACGACCTGCTCTCCTTCAAGGGCATGGCGCCCGACGCGAAGGTGCGGATGCGGGAGGCGAAGGAGAAGAAGGCCCTCAAGGAAGCCGCCAAGTTGGCCGCCAAGCAGGCAAAGGACGAGAGCGAAGGGAATGGCGATGGGGATTGAGCGGGGGTTCTACGCGCTCCTCGGTCTGGCCGCGCTCGCCGGCGCGGGCTGGGGGCTGAGTTCGGGAGGCGTCGGCGGGCTGCTCTTCGCCGGCTTCGCGGCCCTGACCCTGGGCGGGGCCCTGGTCTGTATCTGGGAGCGCTCGGTCGTGCGCAGCGCCTTCGCCCTGCTGGCCACCTTCGGCGGCGTCGCGGGCCTGTTTCTGCTGCTAGGAGCCGACTTCCTGGCCATGGCGCAGATCCTGATCTACGTGGGCGGCATCCTGGCGCTGATCTTGTTCGGCGTGATGCTGAGCCCCCCCGATCCGACCGAGCGCAAGCTCTCGCGCGTGGGCTTGGGACTGGCAGCGGGGGGTGGCGCCTTCGCGTGGGTGGGCGCCAAGGTGGCGGCCACGGTCCACTGGTCGCAAGCGGCCACGCCGCCGCCCGCTCCGAAGCTGTCGCACGCGCGGGAGATCGGCGTGGGCTTCCTCGCCGCCGATCAGTACGTCGTGGCCTTCGAGCTCGCCGCCGTCGTCCTGACCGTGGCGCTCGTCGCCGCGGTCTACATCGCGCGGCGCAAGGTCGCCGACTTCGAGGAACCCGCCGAGCCGGAAGGGGGCATCTGATGGGAGTCGGAGCCTACGTCGCCGTTTCCGCCGCCCTGTTTGCGCTGGGAGTGGTCTGCATCATCGCCCGCCGCAACATCCTCTACGTGTTGATGGGTATCGAGATGATCCTCAACGCGGCGAACATCAACTTCGTGGCCTTCAATCGCTTTGGCGGGGACGGCCTCGACGGACGGATGTTCGCGATCTTCACGATCATCCTCGCCGCGGCCGAGGCCGCCGTCGCGCTCGCCATCGTGTTGAACGTGTTCCACCTCTTCGACTCGATCAAGCCGAGCGACGTCGATCTGATGCGCGAGTAGGGAGAGCTCTCCAGATGGACTTCCTTCACTTCAACCCCGAGACGGACTTCAAGCTGCTGCTCGCGGTGCCGCTGATCCCGCTCATCGGGTATGTCGTCCAGGTCTTCTTTGGCCGCTTCCTCCCGCGCAAGGGCGACTGGCTTCTGACAGGCGGCATGGGCGTCACGATGGTGATCGCCGTCCTGATGCTGGCCAAGGCCTTGCACGCCAGCGGCGGCGAGCACGGCGGCGGGGGTTTCTTCCACGTCTCCTCGGAGGCTGGGATCAGCTGGGCTTGGCTCTACCAGTCGGGCAAGGCGGCGGTTTCGCCGTTGAACCTGGAGGTGGGGATCCTCTACGACGGCCTGGGCGCGGCCATGTTGGCGGCCGTCGGCGTCGTGAGCTTCTTCGTGCACCTGTTCTCGGTCGGGTACATGAAGGGCGATCGCCGCTACCACCTGTTCTTCGCCAACATCAGCCTGTTCTCGGTAGCGATGCTGGGCCTGGTGCTGGCCGACAGCCTGCTCGTGCTGTTCGTGTTCTGGGAGATCATGGGCCTGATGAGCTACCTGCTCATCGGCCACTTCTCCCACGATCCGAGCACACCCTTCTTCCAGCGTTGGGCGACCTGGGCCTCGAAAAAGGCCTTCTTGACCACGCGGGTGGGAGACTGCTGCCTCCTGATCGGGATGATGATGTTCTGGCAGCACTACCACACTTTCGAGTTCGTCGACCTGTGGAGGCTCACGAACGAGGACGTCGCCCGCCACGGCGGTGAGTGGCCTGCGTGGATGACGGTCGCCGGCCTGTTCATCTTCGGCGGCACGGTCGGCAAGAGCGCCCAGTTCCCGCTCCACATCTGGCTGCCCGACGCCATGGCGGGCCCCACGCCCGTCTCGGCCATGATCCACGCCGCCACGATGGTCGCGGCGGGCGTCTTTCTGCTCGGGCGCACCTTCCCGATCCTCTCGCCCGACGTGCTGGCGGTCGTGATGGCGACCGGAGCCTTCACGGCGCTCTTCGCGGCGACGATCGGCGTGACGGCTTTCGACCTCAAGGCGGTGCTGGCGTGGTCCACGATCAGCCAGCTCGGGTTCATGGTGGCCGCCATCGGCACGGGCGGAATCGGCCTCGTCGCCGGGCTGTTCCACATGGTGACGCACGCCTTCTTCAAATCGTGCCTGTTCCTCTCGGCCGGCTCGGTCATCCACGGCTGCCACCACGAGCAGGACATGCGCAAGATGGGCGGGCTGCGCACGCGCATGCCGCTGACCTTCGCGGCCATGGGCATCTCGACCTTGGCGATCGCGGGGATCCCGCTCTTCAGCGGTTTTTACTCCAAGGACAAGATCATCCAGGCCGCGTTCACCAAGACGAGCCTCGAGTTCTCCGGTGCGGCCGTTTTCGCCTCGATCGCCCTGCCCGTGGCGGCGGCGCTGACCGCGTTCTACATGTTCCGGATGATGTTCATGACCTTCGGCGGGACCTACCGCGGAGAGGTCGCCGAGGGGCACGGACACGGCCAGGAAGGTCACGACGACCACCACGACCACGAGTTAGTGCACTCCGAGGACGGTGGCATCGCCCCCGGACATCCCGGCCCCTTGCCTGTGGAGTCGCCCTGGCCGATGACGGTCTCGTTGTTGTGTCTGGCGACCCTCGGTTTCCTGGGCGGGAAGTTCTGGCTCGCCGACCTGGACGTCCTGGCCCACCACGCGCCGTGGTTCGTGCGCCTGGTCTCGCCGGAGACGCTGTATCCGGGCGTGGACTTGATGAATGGCTACGGTCACACCGTCACCCACGAGATGATCGAGCACGCCGAGCACGTCGCCCACAACATGGCGATGCTCGTCTCGCTGCTGGTCGCGGGCTTGGGTATCTTCGGAGCCTGGTGGCTATTCGGAGCGCGCAAGGCCAGCCCCGAGCGCATCGCAGCGGCTCTCGGCGAGATCTACCACACCGTGGCGCGCAAGTACTACGTGGACGAGCTGGTCAACGGCACGGTCCTGCGCTTAACCCACCTGCTGGCGAGCCTCCAGCGCTGGTTCGACGAGAACGTCATCGACGGGATCGTCCTGGGTGTCGGCCGTACCAACCGCGCCCTCGGCTTCCTGCAGGCTTGGTTCGACCGAACCATCGTCGACGGGCTCGTCAACGGAGCGGGAGCGATCACGCAGCTCTTCGGCTCCCTGGTGCGTCTGTTTCAAACCGGACGCATCCAGCAGTACGTCACCTTCGCGGTCGGCGGCGGGCTCATCGCCGCGGCCTGGCTGATCCTCGCCTGACCCACTCGGCCCCCAATCCCTCCAGAGCCCGATGGACTCCACTCTCCTCACCTGGATCACCTTCATCCCGCTGATTGGCATGGCCGTGATCATGTGCCTGCCGGCTCGGGCGCTGGGCACGGTGAAGCTCGTCAGCCTCGTGGCGACCTTCATCCCACTCGTCCTGGCGACCGTGGCGTACGTCGGGTTTGACAAGACCACCGAACAGATGCAGTTCGTGGCCAATGTCCCCTGGATCAGCGGTCTGGGGGTGAACTACCACGTCGGAGTGGACGGCCTCAGCCTGCCGCTGGTCTGGTTGACGACGCTGCTGCTGTTCATCGGCATTCCCGCGAGCTTCGGGATCGCGAAAGCCGGACGCGCCTATTACGCGCTGCTCCTGCTGTTGGAGGTCGGGATCGTCGGCGTGTTCGTCTCCCTCGACTACTTCCTGTTCTACGTCTACTGGGAGATCATGCTGCTCCCGATGTACTTCCTGATCGGGATCTGGGGAGGTCCCAGGAGGGAGTACGCGGCGATCAAGTTCTTCCTCTACACCCTCGCCGGTTCGGTCCTGATGCTCGTTGCTCTGGTGGCCCTGCGGCTCTCGAGCGGGACGTTCTCGATCCAGGAGATGATCGAGCTGGCCCAGGCGGGGTCCCTGACTGGCGCAAACCTGCCCTTCGGCGGTGCGCTCTTGGGGATGAAGTTCACCACCTGGGTGTTTTGGTTCCTGTTCGTGGCCTTCGCCATCAAGGTGCCGGTCTTTCCCTTCCACACCTGGCTCCCAGACGCGCACGTGCAGGCGCCGACGCCGATCTCGGTCATCCTGGCGGGCATCCTGCTGAAGCTCGGCGGCTACGGGATGTTGCGGGCCTGCTTCCCCATCGTCCCCGACGCCTTCCGGACCTTCGCCTACGTCCTCGGCGTGCTGGGCGTGATCAGCATCATCTACGGAGCCTTCGTAGCCCTCGGCCAGACCGACTTCAAGCGCATGGTCGCCTACAGCTCGGTCAGCCACATGGGCTACGTCCTGCTCGGCTTCGCCGCCTTGACCGAGTGGGGGATGAGCGGTGCCGCGTTGCAGATGTTCAACCACGGAACCTCCTCGGCGGCCCTCTTCCTCATCGTGGGCGTGATCTACGACCGCGCTCACCACCGCGACCTGAACGGATTCGGCGGCCTGTCCCAGCCGATGCCCATCTACTGGGGACTGACGACCGTCGCCTTCTTCGCCGCCCTGGGCCTGCCCGGAATGGCCGGATTCGTGTCGGAGGCGCTGACCTTGGTGGGCGCCTACGATTCGGCGGACCCGCGCTTTCGGATCCTGGTGTTGTTGAGCGTGCTCGGCATCGTGATCACCGCGGGCTTCTTACTGTGGGCCATGCAGCGCGTCTTCCTCGGGACTCTCAACGAGAAGTACAAGGACCTGTCCGACATCAACTTGCGCGAGATCCTCTGCCTGGCGCCGCTGTTGTTCCTGTGCGTGGCGCTGGGGATCTTCCCCCACTTCCTGCTCGACTGGATGGAGCCCAGCGTGCGCCACCTCGTCGGGCTGCTCGGTGGAGGCGCGGGCTGATGGGAGGTTGGATTCGTGGCTAACGCTTACCTCAGCGGCCTCGCGGCCATCGCGCCCGAGCTCGTTCTGACCGGGACCGCCCTGGCGGCCTTGGTCTTCGACCTCGTCACCAAGGGCCGCGACTCGCGTCGCGTCGGCTACCTGGCTCTCGGCGGGCTGGCGCTCACCTCGCTCCTGCTGATCGGGCAGTGGGGCGAGCCGCCGCGGACCGTCCTGGGCATGGTCACCGTCGACCAGTTCGGCAACTTCTTCAAGCTGTTCACCTGCGCCTCTCTCGCGGCCGTCGTCGTGTTCGTGCTGAACGATCGACGGGAGCGGCGCCACGGCATCGGTGAGTACTACTTCCTACTGCTCGGTGCCGCGGTCGGCGTGTTCTTCATGGTTAGCACCAACAACCTGCTGTTGTTGATGCTGGGCCTGGAGCTCTTGAGCCTGGCGAGCTACTCCCTCGCGGGTTTCCACAAGGGCGATCGCAAGTCCGCCGAGGCAGCGATGAAGTACGTGGTCTTCGGCGGCCTCTCGGCGGGGATCATGCTGTATGGGATCAGCCTGCTCTACGGGTTGACGGGGACCATCGATCTGGCCGAGATGGCTTCAGCGGACGGCAGCGGGCACCCGGCCGGCCTCGCCGGACAGCTCGCGCAGAACCCGATCCCCGTGGCCGTGGCCGTGGTGTTGATCCTGGCGGGCTTCGCCTACAAGGTGTCCCTGGTACCGTTCCATTTCTGGACGCCTGACGTCTACGAAGGCGCGCCGACGCCCGTCACGACCTTCTTGGCCGTGGGCTCCAAGGCCGCCGGCTTCGGCGCACTCCTGCGCTTCGTCGGAGCGCTGTTCGTACGCGAAGACGTGCAGGACACCGTGCGCGCTTACGGCGAGCGCGTCGGGCTGCTGATCGCGATCCTCGCGGCCGTCACGATGACCGTCGGGAACCTCTCCGCCCTGCGGCAGAGGAGCCTCAAGCGCATGCTGGCCTTCTCGTCAATCGCCCACGCGGGCTACGTGATGATCGGCGTCGCGGCGATGAGTGCGGGCGGCTTCGAGGCGGCCATGTACTACCTCGCGGCGTACTACTTCATGAACCTCGGGGCCTTCGGCTTCCTGCTCTACTTCGAGGGCGTCACGAGCAGCGACGACATCGACGGCTTGAAAGGACTCGGCTGGCGAGCGCCGCTGGTCTCGATCGCGATGGTCGTCTTCCTGGTCAGCCTGACGGGCCTGCCGCCGACGGTCGGTTTCTACGGGAAGTACCTCCTGTTCCAGGAGGGCGTTGCCGCCAACCTGATCTGGTTGGTGGTCATCGCCGGGTTGAACAGCGTCATCAGCCTCTTCTACTACTTCCGCGTCGTGCGGACGCTGTTCCTGTCCAAGCCCGCCGAGCGCGAGGTCGCGCCCCAACCTCTGTTCGTAGGCCTGCTGGCGGCTCTGGGCGTGGCGACGGTGTTCTTCGCCCTGTACACCGCGCCGCTGGTGGACTGGGCGCGGCGCAGCATGGACCTTCTGTGGGCGTCGAGCGGCTGACCGACGGGCCGGGAGCGAAGGAGTCCGCGCGCGCGCCGAGCCCGGGGTCTCAGGCCGGCTTCTTGGCGTGGACGTGGAGGCTGCCGTCGGCGTGGAAGGCGACGTAGGACTCCCAGTCGGGGAAGCAGTCGCCGGCCTCGAACTCGGCCTCATCGCCCGCGCCGCGTCGATCGACGATGCGCCCGAGGCCCACGTCCTCGAACCCAGCGCCCTCGAACAGCGCCCCCCAGGCTTCGGGAGACAGGACAGCCAGTTCCAGGCCGAGGGCCTCGGGCCAGGTCTCGGTGCCCGGCCGGCCTTCGACGAGGTCCACGAGGATCTCCGCCGTCCCAGCCGGCTTGAGGACGCGGAAGATCTCGCTGACGGCGCCGGGGAGATCCGCGGCGTAGTACAGGGCTTCCATCGAGAAGGCGATGTCGAAGCGGCCGTCTGGGAAGTCGAGCGCCTCGAAGCTGCCGGCCTCGTAGCGGGCGCGGATGCGCAGGCTCGAGAGCTCCTCGGCCCGCGCCACCATTTCGGGGCTGACGTCCACGCCGACGGCGCCCACGCCCGGCGCCGCCTGGGCCAACAGGCGCGTTGCCCAGCCTGTCCCGCAGCCGAGATCGAGGATCTGAAAGCCCGGGCGGATGAGGAGGCCCTCGATGACCTGGGCGGCGACGTCGCCGTGGGAGGTCTCCATGCGGTCGGCCCGGCCCGAGCGGGCCCACTCGTCGAAGGTCTCGGTGGTTGCGTCGGTGCTCATGATTCCCTGGGCCCCTCTTTGTAGCACGTCTCCAACAGCTCATCGAGCGGAGCGAGGGCGACTTCCCAGTCGTAGTGCTCCTCGACGAACTCCCGGGCGGCGGCGCCGAGCGCACGCGCGCGTTCGTCCGCCTCCAGGAGATCACAGACGGCCTCGGCGAAGGCGGTCGCGTCGTCGCGCACGAGGTAGTGGCGCCCGTCGTCGGCCCCGACCCCCTGGGTGGCGGTGCTCGTGCCGACGGTCGGCAGGCCGGTGGCCATGGCCTCGAGCACCTTGTTCTGGATGCCGCGGGCGATGCGCAGCGGGGCGACGGCGATGCTGGCGCGCCGCAGCCACTCGCCGGTGTCGTCCACGAAGCCGGTCACCGTGACTCCGGGCTCGCGGGCGAGGCGCGTGACCGCGGGCGTGGGGCGGGAGCCGACGATCGAGAAGCGCACCCGGGGGTGGCGCCGGCGCACGAGCGGCAGCACCTCGCGCACAAAAAACTCGCAGCCCTCGACGTTGGGGTAGTAGTTCATCACGCCGGTGAAGATCAGGTGTTCTGTCTCGGCGGCGCCGGGCGCGGGGCGGAAGCGCTCTAGGTCCACGCCGTTGCGTAGAACGCAGGAAGAGGCCCCGGGAATCCGGTCGCGGAAGAGGCGCTCTTCCAGCGGCGTGCAGAGCACGTTGACGTTCGCCAGCGGAGCCACGCGGCGCTCGAACTCCAGAAGCGTGCGGCCCTCGCGCCGATAGATCCAGCTCATCGGGAAGCGCACCCGATCGGCGTACTGCAGCCACTTGTCGGAGTCGAGCTCGGCGATGTGCATCACCCGCGGAAGCTCCGGATGGGGGAGGAAGAAAGCGCCCATCGACGAGGAGAAGGCGTAGATCAGATCGGCGCCGACTGCCTGGCGATCCACCTCCGCTTGTAGGGCGCCGGAGCCGTAGACACCCAGGGTCAGGGGTTTGCGCGTCGCGAGCAGCGGGAGCGCGCACAGCTTCTTGCGGCGCTCGCCGTGTCGGATCGGTGTCGTCGGGATCCCTCGACCCGTGAGGTGCTCGGCGGCGGCGAGGTCGGCGTCGTCGTGCGCGAAGGAAACGCAGGCCACCTCATGGGTGCGGCTCATGCGCTCGATCATGTGCCAGGACGCGATCTTGTCCCCGCGATCGGGCGGGTAGGGAACGCGCTGGGAGAGGAAGAGGATCTTCACTCCAGGCAGCCTATCTCGCTTCGCCGGCGCTCGCCCACAGGCACTTGGAGCATTCGCGCGCTCAGAAGGGAACGTCCTCGCGGGGGATTTCGATCGGCAAGGGAGGACAGGGCTCCCCGGGCGGTCCGCTCGCGGCGAAGGGTCCTTCGAGGCCACGGCGCGATGCGTCGGTGAGCATGCCCATGTGTGCGAGGGCTTCGTGTATGCAGCCGTCGGTGTCCTCGTGCACCAGGCGAGAGCCGCCGGCGACCCACTCGCAGTCGGGGCCTCCCTGCGCCTCGCCCGCGAGGGGCAACTCGCGCAGAAAGGCCCGGTGCCGCGGCTGGAGGGCGCGCGGGTCGAGGAGGAAGACACACCCGCGATCGCTGACCCGGCGCATCAGGCGGCCGAAACCCTGGCGGAACTTGGCGAGGGCGCGAGGCATGTAGATGCGCCGCCTCTGCTCCGAGGAGCCGAGTGCGGCGCACTGGGCGTGGTGGTAGCGATCGGGTACGCCGTAGGGCAGACGCACGATCACGAGATACTCGAGGGTCTCCCCGGGGAAGTCCGCTCCGTACCAGAAGGTGTCGACGCCGAGCAGCACGGAGTCCACGCGGCGTCGGAAGAGCTCGCCGAGCTCCTCCTTCGACGATCCCTGCATGTTCTGGTACCAGAACGGGACGTGCCGAGCGCGGAAGAACCCTTCCAGCCGTGCGCCGACGCGCCGCACGTCATCGGCGTTGGTGAACAGCACCAGCATCCGCCCGCGCGTGCGTTCGCCGAGGTGGGCTACAAACCGCCGGACGTAGTCGAGGGAAGCGTCCTTGTCGCGCGGCTCCGGGGCGTCGCGGGGCACGCAGATGAGGGCTCGGGAGTAGTCGAAAACCTCGGGCGAGCGGACCTTACGCACCGGGCACGGGGCGCGCTCCTCGTCCTCGGCCGGGTGTTCGGTGCGGTCGAGGCCTAGGTAGGAAGCCGAGGCCTCGAACCCGCCCTTGAGCCAGGTCGTGGCCGACACGAACAGGCCGGTGGCGAGCTGCGGGTAGTAGAAGCGGCCGAGGTACTCGTTGGGGAGCAGGACGCGCGCCGCGAGGCGCACGGCGCCGCCGGGCTCCTCCTCCACGTCGTGGAAGGTCTGCGCGCTGAAGTGCGCCCGACCGGCTTCGAGGGGCAACCAGGCGTCCACGTCTCCGAGCAGGGTGCTGAGGTCCTCGCGGACCAGATCGAGCCGGCGGCGCAGGCGGCCGCGGCCGCGCGCGGGCACCTCGTCGAGGCGCTCGGCCAACAGGGCAAGCTCGGACTCCAGACCGGCCCCGGCACCCGAGAGGGCGCTGCGCGCGGCGATCAGCGTCGTCCCAGATTCCTGCTCGGCGTACTCGCGCAGGAGGGAGTGGCGGTCGGCGGGGCGGCGCGCGCGCTGCTCTTGCTTCCGCCAGCGGACGAACCCCTCGACCTCCGCCGAGAGCGTGGAGAGAGCGACCGCGAGCGCCGTGCAGCGATCGGTGCACGAGTGCGCGGTTTGGGCGGCGCGGCTGCCCACGGGAGCTGTGGCTTCGAGGCGTCCGAGAAGGCCGGGGCGCTCGCCGCCCCCTCCCAGGCGGCGCACGATCTCCAGGGCTGACTCCAAGCCCAGGACATGACTCCAAGTCGCCTGGGCCTGACCGTGGAGGTGCTCGCACTCGTCGAAGACCACGTGGCGCAGGAACTCCTGCCGCGCGAGCACCAGCGAGTGATTGGTGATGACGACGTGGCTGCGCTCCGCTCGCCGGCGAGCATTCTCCCCCGCGCAGGTGGCGCGATCGTCCGCGTGCGTGCAGCAGGCGCTGCGGGCTCGCGACTGGCGCACCAAGTCGGCCGCCGTCCGCCGGTAGGCGCGCGCGTCAGCGAGAGGCAGGGGCTCGGCCAGGGGCAGGCGGTCGAGGTCACCCTCGCCGTCGATCAGGGCGAACAACGCGAGCCGCGTCCACGCTAGCCAATCCTCTGCCGGCGCGTCCCCCTCGGGAAGGCCGAGGCGCAGCGCCCGCCAGCAGAGGTAGTTCTCGCGGCCCTTCAGCACGCAGAAGCGCGCGGCTGACTCGACCCCTCCGCGGCGCAATGCCTGCAGGGCGAGCGGCACCTCGCGGTCCATCGCTTGCTCCTGCAAGGCGCGCGTGTAGGTCGAGATCCCCACTCGCAGGCCGTGGCGCCTAGCCCACAGGGCGAGAGGGAGCAGATAGGCGAGGGTCTTGCCCGTGCCGGTCGGCGCGTTCACGAGTAGCAGGCGCGCGTCGTCGCCCCCGAGGGTCTCGGCGATGCGCACGGCGATCTCGTGCTGGCTGGCCCGGAAGGTGTCGGCAGCGTCGGTTCCCGAGCGCTCGGCGAACAGAGCGGGGAGGTGCACGCGCAGCAGATCGTCGAGCAGCGCCCGGTCTTCCGGTGGGAAGTCGAGCGTTCCCTCGGTGTGGGGAGGGAGGGCCGGTAGCTCGTTCCAGCGCCGCGCCTCGACGGTCCAGCGAGGCGAGAGCTCCTCGGCGATCTCGGCCAGCGGGACCTGGGGCGTCCAGGCGTTCGAGAGGGCCCCATCGGCGAGATCCGTGCCCAGCGGGAGCTCTCCGCCCGCGCTCTCGCTCCACGCCGTGGGTCGCTCCACCAAGCGCAGGGCGAGGGCCAGGTGTCGGGCGGCGTCGGCGTCGGTGGCTGACAGGCGCCACCAGGCGGCACGGAATCCGCCCGCGGCCAAGGTCAGCGTGCCGGGGTCTTGCGCCAAGAAGCGGCCGATCAGCTCACGCAGAGCCGCCTGCAGGTGCTCGGGCCCGACGGCGCGCTCGGAGGGTAGAGCCGCCGTCGCCCGTGGCGGGCAGAGGTCGGCGATCAGTCCCTCGCGCCGGCCGGCGAGGCGTCCGGGAAGCAGCAGCGCGGCGGCCTCGGTCAGGCCGATGCGCTCGGGCCGCGGTGCCGCCGCCGGGGCGAGATGCCGCCACCAGGAGTCGAAAGCCCCGCCGTCGTCGACGATCACCGGGCGCCGGCCGAGGAAGGCCTGCAGGTCCGCGACGGCCTCGCGGGCGGGCGGGCTCTCCTCGAGCCGGCGGGAGGTCATGCCGAATTCGCGCACCATGCGCGCCGTCGCGGCGCTCGGCCCCTCTCCCCCCTTGGAGCTCGCGCTCTCGGCCTTATCCCCGAAGGGATCGCAGGTGCGGTCGAAGGACTCCCAGCCGTGCCCGTCGGGACCGCGGCGCACAGCCTGGATGCGGAACACCCCATCGAGGGTCGTGTCGGGGCCCGTTGTCCACAGGACGCAGAAGGCAGGCGCGTCTTGCTCGCCCGGTGCGTCCCACGGCGCCCGCCCGGACTCCTCCCTCACCGAGCTCATCGCCCCATCATATCCGGCCGCGGGCCGTGCCCCGCGCTCGCCCGAAGGGGTCGATCGTCCGCCGAGCACACGCCGAGCGCTCGCACCATCCAGCGCAGGCTCCCCTCCAACGATCCGGCGAGGCCGGTTGTTCCGGGCCGGCGAGAGCTGTCTTCGGGGCACTGAAGAACGGAGCTAAGCTGCTTCATGAAAGGTGCTTGTATCTCATGCCTGCAGGCAGCCTGCGCCCTTCTCGGGGGCTGTTCCCCCACCCGTCTCCCTTGACTGGAAGCTCCCGGATGCCTTTATTCTCGCCCGTTCCTCTTCTTCGTTCCCCTCCCCAGCCCCTCCCAAACACCTAATGCCCAAGGCTCTGGTCATCGTCGAGTCGCCCACCAAGGCACGGACGATCTCCGGCTTCCTCCCCGAGGGATTCTCGGTCGAGGCGAGCATCGGTCACGTACGCGACCTTCCGACCTCTGCGGACGAGGTGCCGGCCGCGATCAAGAAGGAGCCCTGGGGGCGGCTGTGCATCAACGTCGACAAGGAGTTCGAGCCGACCTACGTCGTACCGAGCTCCAAGAAGAAGCAGGTGGCCAAGCTGCGCAAGCTGCTGAAGGAGGCGGACGTCCTCTACCTCGCGACCGATGAAGATCGCGAGGGCGAGTCGATCAGTTGGCACCTCGTCGAGGTGCTCGCGCCGAAGGTGCCTCAGAAGCGGCTGGTCTTTCACGAGATCACACGCGAGGCGATCGAGAAGGCTCTCGAGAACCCGCGCGAGCTCGACCAGCGTCTGATCAAGGCGCAGGAGACGCGCCGCATCCTCGACCGTCTCTACGGCTACGGGATCTCCCCGATCCTGTGGCGCAAGGTCGCCCCGCGCCTGTCGGCCGGCCGCGTACAGTCTGTGACCATCCGAGTCATCGTCGAGCGCGAGCGCGAGCGGCAGCGCTTCAACAAGAGCACTTTCTGGGACATCGTGGCGTCCTTCCAGGCGGACTCCGGTCCGGCGTTCGATACGGTGCTCGTCTCCCTCGGTGGCGAGCGCATCGCCCGCGGCAAGGACTTCGACGCGGCCACGGGTTTGCTGCGGCCTCAAGCCGGCGACGGGCCCGGTGTCTGTCACTTGGGTGAGGAGCGCGCCGGGGAGCTCGTCGAGCGCCTGAGGAACTCGAGCTGGAGCGTCGAACAGGTCGAGCGCAAGCCCTACACCGACCGCCCGGCGCCCCCCTTCACCACAAGCACGCTGCAGCAGGAGGCCAACCGCAAGCTGCACCTCTCGGCGCGCGCGGCCATGCAGGCGGCGCAGCGGCTCTATGAGAACGGCTTCATCACGTACATGCGGACGGACTCGACCCTGCTTTCCGAGCAGGCGGTCTCCCGCTCGCGCGAGACGATCGAGGAGCTCTACGGCAAGGACTTCCTGCCCGAGAAGCCGCGCACCTACAAGACGAAGGTCAAGAACGCTCAAGAGGCCCACGAGGCCATCCGCCCCTCGGCCGACTTCCATCTCCCCGAGGACCTGCGCGGGCAGGTGGGCGAGCGCGAGCTGAAGCTCTACGAGTTGATCTGGAAGCGCACCATGGCGTGCCAGATGGCGGACGCACGCGGACACAAGATGAAGCTCAAGATCGGCGACGGCGAGGCGGTCTTCCAGGCTTCGGGGAAGACGATCGACTTCCCCGGCTACCTGCGCGCCTACGTCGAGGGCGCCGACAACCCCGACGCGGAGCTGGCGGACAAGGAGACGCTGCTGCCCAGCCTGAGCGAGAACGAGTCGGTCGCCCTCGCCGACCTCGAACCCAAGAGCCACACGACCCAACCGCCGGCGCGCTACACCGAGGCGTCACTGGTCAAGGAGCTCGAGGCCAAGGGCATCGGGCGGCCGAGCACTTACGCGACGATCATCGACACGATCCTGCATCGCAAGTACGTCGTGAAGCAGGGCTCGGCCCTCGTACCGACCTTCGTGGCCTTCGCCGTCGTCAAGCTGATGGAACAGCACTTCGGTGAGCTCGTGGACGTGCAGTTCACGGCGCGTATGGAGGACGACCTCGACGCGATTTCCCTGGGGGAGAAGCAGGCGCTGCCGTATCTGAAGCGTTTCTACTTCGGTGAGGAAGGCCACGAAGGTCTCAAGGACCTGCTCGATTCGGAGATCGACGCCCGCGACGTTTGTACTCTGCCCCTCGGCGAGGACTCGGAGGGACGGATGATCAACATCCGTGTCGGCCGCTACGGGCCGTATCTCGAGCGGGGTGACGAGCGCGCGACGATTCCGGTGGCCCTCGCGCCCGACGAGCTCGACATCCCCACGGCGGAGGACCTCCTGGAGAAGGGCTCGGGGCCGATCGAGCTCGGCATCGACCCCGAGACGAACAAGCAGGTGTACTCGAAAACCGGGCGCTACGGGCCGTACGTTCAGCTCGGCGAGAATGACGAGGAGCCCAAGATGAAGTCCCTCCTGCCCGGCATGGAGATGGACACGGTCTCCCTCGAGGAAGCCCTGCGCCTCGTGCGCCTACCGCGCGAGGTGGGCACCGACTCGGAGAACTCGGAGCCGGTGCTGGCCGACTACGGCCGCTACGGGCCCTACCTCAAGCGCGGGACGGACACGCGCAGCTTGGAGAAGGTGGAGGACATCTTCGAGATCACTCTCGAGAAGGCCCTCGCCAAGCTTGCCGAGCCGCCCTCGCGCGGCGGGCGCCGGAAGGCTTCGAAAGTCATCAAGGAGCTCGGCGTCGATCCCTCGTCCGAGGCTCCGGTGCGAGTGCTCGCCGGTCCCTACGGGCCGTACGTGAGCGACGGCTCCACCAACGCGTCAGTCCCCAAGGGGGACGATCCCGAGGCCGTCGATCTAGACCAGGCGATGGACCTGATCCGGGCGCGCGAGGCGTCGGGGAAGGGCAAGAAGCGCAAGAAGGCCAAGAAGAAGGCCAAGAAGAGCAAGAAGAAGAAGGCCAAGAAGAAGGCCACGAGGAAGAAGGTGACCCGCAAGTCGGAGGAGTGATGCGCGCACCTGGCTCGACCGCACCCTCGGCGCCGCATATCATGTTCCGCCCCGAACGCGGAACGGAGAGACCGACGAGCACGAATCGAACACCGAGGTGGAGCTGATGGAGATCGCCGAGATCGCAGTCGACGGCTACGAGCGTGTCGCACGCTGCAGAGACGAGGGCACCGGCCTGCACGCCCTGATCGCGGTCCACGACACGACCCTCGGTCCGGCCTTGGGTGGGATGCGCATGTGGCCCTATGCATCCGAAGACGAAGCGCTGTTCGACGTGTTGCGGCTCTCCAAGGGCATGACCTACAAGTCCGCCGTCGCGGAGACCGGGCTGGGTGGTGGCAAGGCGGTGATCATCGCCGATCCCCGGCAGGACAAGAGCGAGGCTCTGTTCGAAGCCATGGGTCGCTTCATCGACGACTTCGAGGGCAAGTACATCACCGCCGAGGACATGAACATCGGCATCTCCGACCTCGAGAGTGTCCGCGAGAGCACGCGCTGGGTGACGGGCCTCTCTCGGGAGGCGGGCAGCTCGGGGAACCCGAGCCCCTACACGGCGCTCGGCTGCGTAATCGGACTGCGGGCCGTCCTCGAGGAGGCCTGCGGCAGCGAGAGCTTCGAGGGCAAGAAGGTCGTGATCCAGGGCGCGGGTGCCGTGGGTGGTCGCTTGGCCGTGATGCTCAAGGAGAAGGGCGCTGAAGTCGTGATCTGCGACATCAACGCCGAGCGCGTCGCTCAGCTCTGTGGCGAGCACGGCTTCGAGCACGTGGATGACGATGAGCACCTCGACGTCGAGTGCGACATCTACTCGCCTTGCGCGCGGGGGGCGGGGATCGACGATCAGACCGTGCCGCGCCTGCGCTGCCAGGCGGTCGCTGGAGCGGCGAACAACCAGTGCCTCGAGCCCCGGCATGCGGAGAGCCTCCGCCAGCGCGGCATCCTCTACGCCCCCGACTTCGTCTTGAACGCCGGCGGCATCATCAATGTCTCGGTGGAGCTGCTCGAGGGAGGCTATGACGAGGCGCAGGCGCTCGAGCGCATCGAGGGGATCTACGGCAACCTCAAGCGGGTCTTCGAGATCTCCCAGGGCGAGCGGATCCCCACCAACGAGGCGGCCTTTCGCTTGGCCGAGGAGCGCCTCGCCGCGGCGCCCTGACTCACTCCTTGCGGAGGAAGTCCACCAGATCGCTCTCGAGTTCGTCGAGGCCGTACTCGGTGACGACCAGGCAGCGGTAGACGATCTCGGCGAGGGTCTCGGGCGTGTTCGGATTGAGGGTCTTCGGCGGCGGGTAGCTCAGGAAATACGAGAGGCTCAGGCGCTCGACGTCTCCGCCTTGCTCGCGGCCGGCGAAATCCCAGGGGACGTCGTCAAAGGGCAGCACGCCGGTCAGGATCTCATAGAGCATCACCCCGATCGCCATCACGTCCGCCTTGCTGTCTCGCAAGAGCAGTGGGTTGTAGTGTGGCGTCGTCGTGACGATGCCGCGC
Organism: Planctomycetota bacterium; assembly: GCA_002686265.1. Lineage (GTDB taxonomy): Bacteria > Planctomycetota > UBA1135 > UBA1135. Next base: position 110,131 of record NZBA01000035.1, on the reverse strand, counting down.
TCGTCGGCGCGCATTGCGGGGTCGATCATCAGTACGCTCCCCGAGGGCTTGATGACGACGTTCTCGGGCTTCAGATCCCCGTGGTAGTCGAGCTGGCCTTTTTGCTTGAGGCGCTGCAGGGAGCGAACGATGGTCAGGAACCAGTTCAGGCGGATGCCCTCGAGGGCGCGGATCTTCTCGCGCAAGGTCTTACCGCGTGCGTACTCCAAAGCGACGATCGGCCGGCCCTCGTGGGTGAAGACCTCGCGCACCTTCACCAGGTTGGGGCTCGCGGCCTGCTCTAGCAGCTCGCTCTCGGCGCGGATCAGGTCGTCGATCTCGTGCACGTCGAGGAAATCGATGCGCACGCCGTCCTGGCGGAAGAAGATCGCCTCCGCGGGGGTTTCGTCCGGGCTGATACCGTCGGGGCGGCGCTGGTCGGTGATCTCCAGGAAGCGGGTCACGTAGCGGCCGCCACCGGCGACGTCGCCGACCTTGAGCGCGACTTTCTTCCCCGCGGAGTCTTCGGCGAGGTAGACGAGGGCGAAGCCACCGCGGGCCAGGAACTCGACCACGCGGTAGGAACCGATGCGTTCGCCAATCTCGAGCTTGATCATGTCGGGGAGCGGTGGGCTGCGTCTCGATGTCGTGGAGTCGTGAAGGTGAACGCCTGGGGCGGCGCTCACATGCCCACACATCGATCCGAGGCCCCCGGTTCATTGAGGGTTTCGGCCGCCATCGCCCCCCGCTTCCGAGTCGAGGGACTCGGGCGGGGCATCCAAACCCCCGCCTTTTCCGGCCCAGCGACCCCGACACCGCGCCTTGGCGCCCGGCCCACCAGCGGGAACGGAGGGTGGGGCGCACGTTAGGAGTTTGCAGTACGCTTGCGAGCGCGCGCCTCTTCCCCCGGCTCCGCCGCCGCCGGATCAGTCTCGCTCGCCGTGCGCCCGCGGCGGTGCCGCCGTCTTGGGCGTCGCTTCCGCTTCCAGGGCCTCGAGCGGGACTTCGAAGAGCAGGCAGGGGCCTTCGATGGCCAGGACGCGAACGGTGCTGGAGAGCAGCGGGCCGCTCCCCAGGCACTCGGCGTCGGCGCCGTGCGGGCGGAAGCGCCAGGCGCGCCCGAGGGCATCGACCATCCCGAGCTCTTGGTGGTGGGCGTTGCGGACGCTGAAGAAGCGGCGGGAGGCCTGGCGCGGCTCGACGAATTCCACCACGACCCCGACCACCGCGCCTGCGCTCACCACTTCCCAGGCACGCCGCGCCCGGCAGTGGGTCGGCTGGGCGTGGGCGAGATCCACCGGCGAGCGCTCGCTCACCTGCAGGCAGGACGGCAAGCCGGCGAGGAGGAGGAGCGGGGCGAGGCGCACGACTCCCCTCCTATCGGCTGCGCGGGGGGCGAAGTGGGCATAGAATGGGTGCCCGTTCGCACCGCGGCGCTCCTCGGGGCGCCTCGACCCCGCAATGACCCAGACCCTGGACAGCCACGCCATCGAGTGCTGGCGCAAGGCCGGCATGATCGCCGCCCAGTGCCGGCAGTGGGCCCGCGAGGCCATCCGCCCGGGGGTGAAGGTGCGCAGTGTGCTCGAAGGCGTCGAGGCGCTGATGCGCGAGGAGGGCGGCCTGCCTGGATTCCCTGCTCAGTCCAGCCGCAATCACATCGCTGCCCACTACTGCTCGAGCCCTACCGACGAGATCCAGTACGAGGTCGGCGACTGCGTGAAGGTCGATATCGGCGTGCACGTCGACGGCTACATCGCCGACACGGCGACCAGCGTGGACCTCTCCAGCGACGGTCGCTGGCAGGGACTGATCACCGCCTCCGCCGACGCCCTCGCCGCCGCCATCGACCTAGCAGAGCCGGGCCTTCCCGTGGGGCGCATCGGCGCCGCGGTCGAGCGCACCATAACCGAGGCCGGCTTCGAGCCCGTGCGCAACCTGACCGGCCACGGTCTCGCGCGTTGGAAGGTCCACACACCGCCCCAGATTCCCAACTACGCCGAGAGCGGCGGAGAGCGCCTGCAGGCGGGCTCGGTGTTCGCCATCGAGCCCTTCAGCTGCACGGGCCGCGGTATCATCCAAGAGCGCGGCCGCGCCGAGGTCTTCATGATGGTGCGCCCGCCCAGCCGCGCCCGCGGCCTCGACCGCGAGCTGCTCAAGGCGATCGGCTCTTGGCGCGGCCTGCCCATCGCGCGCCGCTACTTCTCGGAGTTCGACTCCGCCCTCCTCGAGGACACCCTCACGAAGCTCGCACGCCAGGGTGCATTGATGCGCTTCCAACCCTTGACCGAGAAGGAGGGCGTCATGGTGGCGCAGACCGAGCACACGCTCTACCTCGGCCCCGACGGCGTCGAAGTCCTGACGGCGTGAAGATTGCGCTGGTCACCGGAGCGGACGAGCCGCTCTGCGCCGTGGCCGAGCACACCCGTGCGCTGCTGCCCCACTTGCGCGAGCTGGCGGAGGTTCGCCGCTTCGTCGCCGCCGACGGCTCAGAGCGGCCGGCGAGCATTGGCGGTGAACAGTTGCACCCGATCACCGACCTACGCCCGCGTGAATTCGACCAGGTCGTCTACCAGGTCGATGACGAGCCGCGCTGCGCGTTCATGCCGCCGGTGCTGCGCGCCCTCGGCGGGACCGTCGCGCTCCACAGCTGGGCCCTGCCGAACCTCGCCGCGGCGGCCTTCCCGGCACTGGGGCGCGGCGGCTGGCGGGGACTCCTCGCCGCCGTGCGCGAGGGTGGCCCGACGCAAGCGGCGGCCTGGCGACGCGCCCGCGCGGCCGGCGTGTGGCCCGCCGACATGACCTTCAACCGCTCGGTCATCCGCCACGCCGACGCTTTCCTGGTCCACTCCGCGCGTCTCGGCCGTGCCGTGCGCGAGGACCGCAACGCGCGCACCGCCCTGGCCGTGGTGCCCGGCGGCGGCGTGGGAGCGCGGGCCGACGAGGTGCAGCCTTGGAGCGAGGTCGCACGGTCGTGGGTGGAAGCCCTGGGCACCTTCCCCCACGCTCACAGCGCCCGCCGCCCGCTGGTGCGTGTCGCCCTGCAGGCCGCCGCTGGGCGCGGCGGGCGGGGGGAGTGAGCGCGGGCGGCCGCTCCCCTCAGCCCATCATGGCCCGCAGGGCTTGGAGTGCATTCAAGGCCTCGAGCGGGGTGAGGTTGTCGGGATCGAGCTCGGCCAGGCGGCGTTCCACCGCGCTCGGGCCGGCGGCGAAGAGGCTGAGCTGCCCGGCGGCGGTCGCCTCTTCTTCGGGCCCGGCCGCCTTCGAGGCGATGCGCGGCGCGAGGTGCTCGGCGTCGTCCTCGATGTCCACCAGGATCGTCCGAGCGCGTTCGAGCACGCCAGCGGGCACGCCCGCGAGGCGGGCGACGTGGATTCCGTAGGAGCGGTCGGTTCCACCCTCGACGATCTTGTGCAGGAACAGAATCTCCTCCTCCCACTCGCGCACGGCGACCGTCTTGTTGCACACGCCGCTCCATCGCTGGGCGAGGTCGGTCAGCTGGTGGTAGTGGGTGGCGAACATCGTCCGCGCGCCGACCGCCTCATGCAGGTGCTCGACGATCGCCCAGGCGAGAGCCAGGCCGTCGAAGGTGCTCGTCCCGCGCCCGACCTCGTCCAGCACCACCAGCGACCGCTCGCCGGCGTTGTTGAGGATGTTCGCGATTTCGATCATCTCCACCATGAAGGTCGAGGCCCCTCGACCGATGTCATCGGCCGAGCCGATGCGGGTGAAGATGCGGTCGACGACGCCGACGCGCGCTCCGGCCGCGGGGACGTGCGAGCCGATCTGCGCCAGCAGCACGATCAGCGCCGTCTGCCGAATGTAGGTCGACTTGCCCGCCATGTTGGGGCCGGTGAGGATCGTCACCAGCGAGCCCTCGCGGTCCAGGCGGCTGTCGTTGGGCACGAAGGCCTCGGATTCGGCGGCCAGCTCGATGACGGGGTGGCGCCCGTCGTTGATCTCGATCACGTCCCCCTCGTCGACCACCGGCGGCGTGTAGTTGTTCTCCGCGGAGTGTTGGGCGAGGGCCGCGAGCACATCGATCTCGGCCACGGCCCGGGCGGTCTCGAGGATGCGCCGCACCTCAGCGGCGACGGCCTCGCGCAGCTCGCAAAACAGGTCGTATTCGAGGTCCCTCGAGGTCTCCTCGGCTTTGAGGACCTCGGTTTCGAACTCCTTCAGTTCGGGCGTGATGTAGCGCTCGGCCGACTTGATCGTCTGCTTTCGGATGTAGTGTTCGGGCACCTCCCCGACCTGACCGCGCGGGACTTCGATGAAGTACCCGAAGACCGAGTTGAAGCCGATCTTGAGGCCGCTGATCCCGGTGCGCTCGGCTTCCTCGGCTTGGAAGCGCGCCATCCAGCTCTTGCCGTCCCCCGCGATCCGGCGCAGCTCGTCGAGGCGCTCACAGTGGCCGTCGCGGATCACACCGCCCTCGCGCAGGCCGGTCGGCGGCTCGTCGCCCAGGGTCGTGCGGATCTGGCCGATCACGTCCTCGAGGGAGTCGAGCTCGCCGCGTAGCTCGCCGAGGGCGGCGGAGTAGACCTTCGAGAGCGTGGCCTCCAGCGGCGCGACCGGCTCGAGGGAGAGCGCGAGGCCGACAAGGTCGCGCCCGTTCGCGCGGCCCGTGGAGACCTTGGCCACGATGCGCTCGATGTCGCGCACCGTTGCGAGATGGGCGCGGACGTCTTCGCGCAGAAACGGCTGGTCCACGAGCTCGCTGACTCCTTGCTGACGTCGGAGGATGGGCGCGACTTCGCACAACGGCGAGAGCACCCAACTGCGCAGCAGGCGGCCGCCCATGGGCGTCGATGTCGCGTCGATCGTGGCCAACAAGGTGCCCTCGGTTCGCCCGTCGCGTTGGGTGCGCACCAGCTCCAGACAGGAGCGCGTGGCGCGGTCGAGGACGAGCAAGCCGGAGCTCTCGACGCGCTCCATGGTCAGGACGTGCTCGCAGGCCCCGCGCTGGGTCTCCTCGAGATACTCGATCAGCGCTCCGGCGGCAGGGACGATGTGCGAGCGGTCGTCGACGCCGAAGCCCTCGAGCGTCGCGACGCCGAAGTGCTTCTTGAGGGCTCGCAGGGTGCACTCCTCCTCGAAGCGCCAGGGGTCGCGCTCGGACAGGCCGGCGCCGAGCTGCGAGCGAACCTCGGCGGCGATCTCGGGGTGGCGCTCGTCCGCCGCCGGAGACCACAAGAGCTCCGCCGGCGCGATGCGCCCGAGCTCGTCCAGCAGCTGGGCCGCCTCGACCTCCGAAACCTGTAGGCGGCCGGTGGAAAGGTCAACCCAGGCGATGCCGGCTGTGCCGCCGGCGACCACGACGGCGGCCAGGTAGTTGTTCACGCGTGCATCGAGGACGTCCTCCTCGGTGAGCGTGCCCTGTGTCACGACGCGCACGATCCCGCGGTCGACGATGCCGCGCGCGGTACGCGGGTCGCTGAGCTGTTCGCAGATCGCCACCTTGAAGCCCTTGCGAACGAGGCGCAGCAGGTATGCCTCCACGGATTTCACCGGGACTCCCGCCATGGCGTAGGCGCCCTCGCCCTTGGAGCGCGAGGTCAGGGTGATGCCCAGCTCGCGCGCGGCGACCTGTGCGTCCTCGTGGAACAGCTCGTAGAAGTCGCCCATGCGGAAGAAGAGCAGGGCGTCTGGCTGCTCCTTCTTGGCGCGCCAGAACTGCTCCATCATGGGAGTCGGGCCCTTCTTCCCGGGGCTCGGGGAGGCCTGTCCAGCGACGGTCACGGTGTTCTTCGGCATGCTGCGGAGAGAGGATACGGCACGGGCGGGGTTTTCGAGCCCTCCCGTCCCCACGGCCGCGCGCTTCGGCCTGCTACCCTACCCGCATGCTCGGGAAGCTCTGGGCCTCCGCCGCGGAACTGGCGTCGAAGACGCCGCCCAACCGCAATCGCACGATCGACCTCCTGCGTGCGCTCTCGATCCTCACCGTTGTCCTCGGTCACTGGCTGATGGCGGCGCCCTGGATGGAGGACGGTGAGGTGCGCGGCGGACACCTCCTGGAGGCCGCGCCCTGGTTCCATTGGCTGACCTGGATCGCCCAGGTGATGCCCGTCTTCTTCTTCGTGGGCGGCTACTCCAACGGCGTCACTTGGGACGCCGCGCGCCGCGACGGACTCTCCTACGGAGCCTGGCTCGACGCCCGCATGCGGCGGCTGATGTTGCCCGTGCTGGGCTTGATCGGCTTCTGGGCCGTCGCCGGCTTCGCTGCCTCGCTGGGGGGGGTCTCGTCCGCGAAGATCATGACCGCCTCACGCATCGCGATGCTGCCGACCTGGTTTCTGGCCGTGTACTTCGGGGTCGTGATGCTCGCGCCGGCGATGCGCGAGGCCTGGCGGCGTTTCGGCGTGGCGACGGTCGCCTTGCCGCTCGCCCTGGCCGCCTTGGCGGACGTGGCCTTCTTCCGCTGGGACCTCAGAGCAGTGGGCTGGCTGAACTACCTGTTCGTCTGGCTCGGCGTACACCAGCTCGGTTTCGCCTGGTTGGACGGGCGCTGGCGGTCGCGGGCCCTCCAGGCGGCCCTTGTCGTCGGCGGCTTGGTGCTCTTGGTGTGGATGACGAGGTTCGGTCCCTGGCCCATCAGCCTGGTCGGCGTGCCCGGGCAGGATGTCAGCAACACGACGCCGCCGCACCTGCCCCTACTCGCCCTGGCCGCCGTGCAGTTCGGCGCCGTGCGCCTCGCCGAACCGATCCTGGAGCGGCTCTTGGAGCGCCGAGGCCCGTGGACGGCGACCGTGCTGACCAACGGCATGATCATGACCGTTTTCCTGTGGCACTCGACGGCCATGATGCTGCTCTTCGGGCTTGCCTTGCTGCTGGGTGGCGTTGGCCTACACACGGAGCCGGCAAGCGGCATTTGGTGGTGGGTCCGCCTCGGATGGCTGGGGGTCTTCAGTCTCGGTCTGTCGGTCTTCGTGGCGTTTCTGGCCCGCTTCGAGCGGCCCGCGCCCGCCTCCGCTCCCGCGGCGCATCCGGCCCGCCAGGTGGCGGGGATCGCCCTGGCCTGCGGCGGGATCGCGATCCTCGTCCTCGCGGGCGTGGGCGAAGAGGGCGCCGTCGCACGCGACCTCTGCGCTCTCGGCTTGCCCTTCGTAGGCGCGCGCCTCGCGGGTTACAGCGGCCGTTGAGCGCCGCGAGCCCTTGGGCTCCGTGGAAGGTTGCGGCGTCGGACCACCGACAGCCGTACCCTGTGGCCTCGCGCCCCGCGGCGCGCGGCGTGAAGATGGAAGGCGGCAGGGACAGATCCTCTCTCGGGAGCCGGGCGGTTGCGTATGGAGTGATCCTCGTCCTCTGCGCCTGCCGGTCGGCCGAGCCCGTTCCCGCCGTGAAGGGGCCGCGCGGCGCTCGGATGCCGATGGTCGAGGCCGAGCACGACGTCTCCGGCCAGCTCGAGCTCTCGCTCCTCGAGGTGGCGCTCGTCGATGGCGTGCGCGAGGTCGAGGCGCGGCTCACCAACCGCGGGGCGGGGCTCGACTTCGAGTGGAGCGCCGTCTGGTGGGACCGCGCCGGTGCGCCCCTCTCGGTGGCCCCCGAGCGCTGGCGCCGTCGAAACCTGGCCGCGGGGGACTCGGCGCTGATCCGTTTCGTGGCTCCCGCCGCGGCGGGAGAGTCCTGGCGTCTGTTGGCCAGGACTGCCGGGGGAACGGGGGCCTCGCGCTGACGGTTTCGAGCGAACGTGAGCCCTCACCCTGGACCGTCTACGTCCTGCTCTCGATGAGCGCGGAGAGGACCTACGTGGGGATCAGCACCGACGTCGAGCGTCGCCTCGACCAGCACAACGGCGTCACTCCCGGCGGAGCTCGCTCGACGCGGCCCTGGCGGCCCTGGCGCGTGGGCGCCACCTTCGGCCCTTTCGAGACGCGTTCGGAGGCCCTGCGCGTCGAGGGCGAGATCAAGCGCAGGCGCGGGCACGAGCGGCTGGACTGGTCGGCGGGCTGAGGGGGGGCCGGGCGTGGGGACGCCGATCTCGGAGAACCCCGTTCGGAGCCGGCTGGGGGCTGGCTCAGGGGGGGGCCGGGAGGAACGGCACTGAAGCGGTGCTCCCGGGAGAAACCACGAAGAGAGCCATTTCGGACCCGTTCACGCAGGTCCGAGTCATCATGGCCGCGATCAGGCCCGCCGTCGTTGGGATGGCGTACGGCGGGCCCCTTCCTCGGAAGGCTGGCGGGATCTTGGGCCCGCCGACGCGGCGAATGGTGCTCCGAGCCCGCCGGCCCGCGCCGGCGGGCTCCTTTCATGGACGCCCTGGATTGCGGTTGGGAGGCACCGGGCTAGCATGCGCCGATGGCTGTTCAACTGGTGACCGGCGGCGCGGGCTTCATCGGCTCGCATCTGGTGGGAGCGCTCGTCGAGCGCGGGGAGCGCGTGCGCGTGCTCGACGACCTCTCCTCGGGACGGCGCGAGAACCTCGGCGGCCTCGAGGTCGGCGACGTCGGTAGTGGGGCCGCCGTCGAGTTCCTGCTCGGTGACGTGGCCGATCCCGCCGCTTGTCGGCGCGCCTGCGAGGGCGTCACGACGGTCTTCCACGAGGCGGCGCAGGTTTCGGTCCCCCAGAGCTTCGACGCGCCCGAGGAGAGCTACCGGACCAACGTCATGGGCACCCTGCGCGTCCTGGAGGCGGCGCGCGGGAGCGGTGTCGAGACGGTCGTCCTCGCCGGTTCGTCGTCGGCCTACGGTTCGGAGGGAGCCGTTCCCAAGGAGGAGTCGATGCTTCCCGCTCCCGGCTCTCCCTACGCTTCGGGAAAGATGGCGGCCGAGCACCTCCTGAGGGTGTGGGGCGAAGCCCACGGCCTGAGGACGGTCGTGCTGCGCTACTTCAACGTCTTCGGGCCGCGCCAGGTGGACGACAGCCCCTACACGGGCGTGATCGCGATCTTCGCCCGTTGCTTGCTCGAGGGGCGCGCGCCCACGATCCAGGGCGACGGGGAGCAGACGCGTGACTTCACCTTCGTGTCCGATGTCGTCGAGGCGAACCTGCACGCCATGACGGCGGACCTCCCGGCGGGCTCGGTCATCAACGTTGGCACAGGAGAGCGCGTCTCGATCAACCGCCTGTGGGAGCGGATGGCGGCGTTGGAGTGCAGCGATCTCGAGCCGGTCTCCGGGGCTGCCCGTCCCGGTGACGCACGCGACAGTCAGGCCTCGATCGAGCGAGCCACCTCCTTGCTGGGTTGGCGGCCGCGCGTGGATCTCGATCAAGGCCTCGGGCGGACCCTGGATTGGTACCGTGAGCGGATTGCGAAGACCGCGCCCTGAAGGGCCTTCAAGGGGGCGGCGCGTCTTACCGACACACCCAATCGGGTCGGTTGCCGGATTCCTCCCACGCCGTTACCCTCTTCCGCCTGATTCCCGGTCCCCCGGAGACAGGGTCCTCGCGGCCCCCTCGAACCCCACCGAACTCGATGCGCGGCCTCGACCAAGCCGCGGGATTCCTCATGGACATCAGCCAAGACCTCAAGGGCCGCCTCGGCCTGGACGGCGTCACCTACAAGGCGAACCTCTCCAAGGACGAGCTCTTCCATGCCGCGATCGCTTCGGATCGCGGGCGCACGCACGAGGGGGGCGGCGACGAGGACCAGAAAGCGTTTCCGACCGCCCTGGGCGTGGACGGACCGCTGGTCTACTACACCGATCCGACCTGCACCGGCCGTCCTGTCCAGGACACCTTCGGCGTCGCCTGGCCGGAGCTCGAAGACGAGGTCTGGTGGAAGACGGACTTCCAGAAGTACGACCCCGACCACTACGAGGCGCTGCTCGCGCGCGTCGTAGCGCACCTCAACGAGCGGGGGGCGACGCTGTTCGTGAAGGACGTCTACTGCGGGACCGACCCGAGCTACGCCGTTCCCTACCGCTTCGTGGGCGAGTACGCCACGCACGCCTTGTTTGCCCACAACATGTTCCCCAAGGGGATCGAGGGAGTGGAGGACGAGGACGGCAAACGCTGGGTGATGTTGAACGCACCGTCGTTTCGCTGCGACCCCGACCGTGACGGTAGCCGCTCCGAGCGCGCGGCCATCCTGGACTTCAAGAACCACATCGTGCTCGTCGCCGGCCGCGCGGACTACTCCGGCGTGGTCAAGAAGAGCATGTTCACCGTGATGAACTTCATGCTGCCCAAGATGGGGAACATGTCGATGCACTGCTCCGCCAACGTCGGCCAGGGCGGGGACGGCGCGATTCTCTTCGGTCTCTCGGGCACGGGCAAGACGACGCTCTCGGCCGATCCCGAGCGCAAGTTGATCGGAGACGACGAGCACGCCTGGACCGATGACGGTGTGTCGAACCTCGAGGACGGCTGCTACGCCAAGCTGATCGACCTCGACAAGCAGGCCGAGCCGATCATCGCCGCGGCGCTCTCCATGCCCGGGACGATCATCGAGAACGTGGCTCCCCTGCCGGGCGAGCCGATGGAGGAGACCGATCCCGCGGACCTCGACCTCGCGGACCGCTCGATCACCGAGAACACACGTTTCTCCTACCCGCTGACCTGCAATCCCGACGTCGCCTCGGGGGCCAAGGGGCCGCACCCTCAGACGATCGTGCTGCTCACCGCGGACGCCTTCGGCGTCCTCCCGCCGGTCTCGGTGCTCGACTCACGCGAGGTCATGTACCACTTCATCCAGGGCTTCACGTCGAAGCTCGCGGGGACCGAGGTCGGCATCACCGAGCCCAAGGCGGCCTTCAGCTCGTGCTTCGGGGCGCCGTTCATGTCCCACAAGCCCTCGGTCTACGCGCGTTTGCTCGCGGAGAAGATGGAGGAGCACGAGACACGCTGCATCCTGCTGAACACCGGCTGGGGCGGCGGACCCTACGGCGTCGGGTCGCGGATCTCGATCGGCGACACGCGCGCCCTGCTCGACGCCGCGCTCTCGGGGGAGCTGCACGCCGAGGGGGCCGAGTGCGACGTTCACCCGGTCTTCAACCTCAGGATGCCCCGCGCCTGCACCGGCGTGGACTCCAAGATCCTCAACCCCCGCAACACGTGGGCGGACGGAGAGGCCTACGACGTGCAGGCGGAGAGGCTGCGCGACATGTTCCGGGCCAACTTCGAGGAGAAGGGATTCGGCGCGCTCGGCATCGAGCCGGTGATGTAGGGTGCCTGGCGCCTCGGAGGCGCGAATGACGGACACGAGCAAGGAACACTACCTGCGGGGATTGGCGCTTTTCGGCGAGCAGAAGCACGTCGAGGCGATCGAGGAGTATCGCAAGGCTCTCGAGCTCGAGCCCGACGATGCCGATGTCTTGCTGGCGTTGGCAACGGCGCAGATGAACGCCGGCCTGCTCGATGACGCCGTCACCAGCGGCAAGCGTGTCGTCGAGCTCGATGGGGACGATCCCTTCGGCCACACGAGCCTCTCGATGATCTACATGCGCAAGGGAATGATCGAGGAGGCCGAGAAGGAGCAGGCGACCGCGCGCATGCTGTCGTGGAAGCGAGAGCTGGCCCAGAACCCCGACGCCCCGCCGCCGTCCGGCGCCATCGACGTCGTTCAGTAGAGCGCGGGGAGGGGATCTCGGCGGAGCTCGCCTGGGAGAGCGCCGCCCCGCTTCCCCGACGAACCCGCACGCTCAGGCGCAACCTCTCGCCAGGAGGGTCCGCCAACAGCCCGCTGGAGAAGGGCCGTAGCGAGACGAACACCTCTTCGTCGCTGCAAGGAGGGCGAAGTCCAGACGGGGCGATCGGCCGGGTGGGGCCGCCGAGCACGGACTGACGAGTTCGACGCAGCTGAGCGGCGGAGAGGGCGAAGTCGGAGCGGGGCGTTTCTCGACGCCCTGCTAGGCGTCGTCGCTCATGCCGAGGATCTGCTTGCCCTCGGCGGAGATCAGGTGCGGGGTCCACTGGGGCTCCCAAACCACCTCGATCTCCGTGCTCTCGATGCCCTCGATCGTGTTCACGCGCCGCCGGATCATGTCGGGGATCGTCAGGGCCGCGGGGCAGGCCTGGGAGGTCAGGGTCATCTCGATCTTGCAGACCTCGCCCTCGATGGCGATGTCGTAGACCAGGCCGAGATCCAACACGTTGACCGGGATCTCGGGGTCGTACACCTCTCGTAGCCGGCTCTCGACGTCTTCTCGCGTGACCATCTCTTCTAGGGGGCTGGGGGTCATGCGCGGCCTCCCGCGCGGGGCCGCGCAGTCTAGACTGCCCCTGCCCCCGAAGCAGCAGGAATCTCCCGTTGACGAGAGATTGCCCCGGGCGGCGCCCCGTCCGCCCGGGACCGCTACCATGGCGGGATGATCCGCCACGAGGGACGCGTGTACCGGCCGCCGTCGGAGGCCGAGAGCCTGATCCTGCAGGCCACCATCGGCTGCAGCTACAACGAGTGCTCGTTCTGCGGGATGTACCGCGACAAGCGGTTCCGCGTGCGCAAGCTCGAGGAGCTCTGCGAGGAGATCGACTGGGCCGCGGAGGAGCTGGGAGACGTGCGGAAGGTCTTCCTGGCCGACGGGGACGCGCTGGTGGCCAAGGCCGCGTTCCTGACGACCCTGCTCGAGAAGCTGCGGGCGGCCTTCCCGCGGCTGCGGCGCGTGAGCTGCTACGCCTCGCCCCAGTCCCTCGCCGTGCGCTCGGTCGAGGAGATGGCCTCTCTGCGCGAGCTCGGCCTCACCCTCTACTACCTGGGCATCGAGAGCGGTGACGACGCCGTCCTCGCGCGCCTCAGCAAAGGCGTGGACGCCGCGGAGATGATCCGTGTGGGCTGCAAGCCGGCTGAGGCCGGCGTGAAGCTCTCGACCATGATCCTGCTCGGCGCCGGCGGGCGCGAGCTCTCCGATGCCCACGCGCGCGAGTCGGCGCGTGTCGTCAACGCCATCGCGCCGCGCTTCGTCAGCACCCTGGTCATGACCCCGGTCGAGCAGACGCCCCTGTGGGAACAGGCGCGCAACGGTGCGGTGGACGAGCTCGCGCCGATCGAGCTCGCCCGCGAGCTGCGCACGTTCCTGGCCGCGCTCGAGCTCGACGGCTCGGTCTTCCGCTCCAACCACGCGAGCAACTACCTCGCCCTCGCGGGCTCCCTTCCGCGCGACCGAGACCGCATGGTCGCCGCCCTGGACGCCGTCTTGGCGGATCCCGACCACGCGGCCTTTCGCCCGGAGTGGTCGCGGGGCCTCTAGCAGCCCGTTGGAAAACGGCCTACTGCGACTTCGCCCTCTCCTCCCCTGCGGCATCGGACTCGCCGATCCGTGCTCGACGGCCCTACCAGAGGGCTTGACCGCCCGCCCCCCCTCCGTTGTCCTGCGCCGATGATCACGACCAGAGTGCTTTGCGTCCTGGGCCTAGTGGCCGCCGTCCCCGCCCAGTCCCCTCCGCCGCCGGGACCCTGTGTCCTGGCGGACGTGCGTCTCACGGACGAGGAGGACGCGCCGCGCGTCGCCCTCGTCGTGCGCTCCGGGCGCATCGCGACCGTGCTGGAGGCGGGCTCGCCGCTTCCCGTCGGCCTGCGCCGCATCGACGGACAGGGAGCTCTAGCGCTGCCCGCTTTCATCGACGGCTTCACGACCGGAGAATGTGATCCGCCCGAGATCACCGTCGCACGCGACATCGCGCCCTCGACCGTCGCCAACGTGCTCGTGGGTATGCGCGAAGCCAATCGCAAGGGGCTTGCGCCCTCGTTCAGCGCCCTCGACGCGATCAACTTCGGCGCTCGCGAGCGCGAGGGCTTCCGTGCGCGGGGCTTCGGCACTCTGCACATCGCTCCCACCGGCGAGCTGCTGTCCGGGCGCGGCACCGGGGTCACCACGAGCGAACTGGCCCAACGCGGGCGCATCTTGCGCGCCGAGGTGGGACACAACGCGACCTTCCAGGCTTCCGGCGGCGGCTACCCGAACACGCTCATGGCCTACATGGCCCACTTACGGCAGTTCTTCCTCGACGCGCGGCGCCACGAGGAGATCTTGGCGCGAGCTGCGGCCGGCATTCCCGACCGCCGCCCCCCCTTCGACGCCGACCTGCAGGCCATCGCGCCCCTTCTGAATGGCGAGGGCCGCCTGCTGTGCTACGCCGAGCGCGCCCGGGACTTCGAGCGCTGGTTGCGTCTGGCCGATGAGTTCGGGTTCGAGGTCGCCTTTGCGGGCGGCCTGGAGGCCTGGCGCGTGACGGACCTGCTCGCCGAGCGCGGCTGTCCCCTCATCCTGACCCTCGACTGGGGCGAGGAGGTGGACGACCCCGACGCCGAGGAAGACGGTGAGGACGAGGAAGGCGAAGGGGAAGGCGAGGCGAAGCCGGAGGCCACGGGCGAATCAGAGCCGGAGGTTGCGGCCGAAGGCGGGGAAGCCCAGACCACCGCCGAGAACGAGCCCGAGTCCGATGTGGACGAGGACGACTCGCCTTGGAAGTACACCGAACCGCTGGCCGTGCGCCGCGAGCGACGCCGGCGTTGGGAGGAGGGCCGAGATTCGGCCCTGCGCCTGCACGAAGCGGGTGTTGCCTTCGCCTTCGGGAGCGGATCGGACCGACCAGAGGAGCTCCTCGAGCGAGTCCGGACCCTGGTCGAAGTCGGCCTGCCCGCGCCGGCCGCCCTGGACGGCTTGACCTCCGCCGCCGCCGAAATCCTCGGCATCGCGGATCGTGTCGGCCGCATTGCCCCCGGCCAGTGCGCCAACGTCGCCCTCTGGTCGCGCTCGCCAGTGACAGGCAAGGCGCATCTCTCCTGGCTCCTGGTCGATGGCGAGGTGTTCGAATTCGACCCCGACGAGGCGGATACGAGCGATGGAGAGCCCGGCGAGGGCGTCGATGTGAGCGGCTCCTGGGATGTCGCCTTCGAGAGCGACGAAGCTCCCAATGCGACGATGTCCCTGGAGATGTCGGACTTGGGTGCGGTGAACGGCCGGTTCGTCACTACCAGTCCGATCAACGGCGAGAAGGTCACCGGCTCCCTGGATGGCCGCGTCTCGGGGAGCACGCTCCGGCTCAGGGGGAAGATCTCCTTCGGCGCCTTCGAGGCCACCTTGCGCTTCGAAGGTGAGCTGGAGGGAGACACGCTCCGCGGAGAATCGGGGTGGCGCTTCTCGGGTGGCGAGGAGACGAGTGACTTCGAGGCTCGACGAACGCCCGACGCATCGCGAAAGGAGGTGGGACGATGATCCGCTCATGGGGGCTCGGGGCGGCCTGTTTGACCGTTGTCCTGATCGTCATGGCGGCGGAGGGGGCGCAGGCGCATCACGACCATCCGGTCGAGCTCGATGAGCACCGCGAGCCGAGCCTGAAGACCGGGGGCAACTGCGCGATCACGGGCGCGACGGTCCACTCGGCGGTCGCCCCGCCGATCACCGCCGACGTTCTGGTGATCGATGGACGGATCGCGGGGGTCGGCGAGATCGAGATTCCAGAGGGGATCGTCATCCTCGACGGCACCGGCGGCCACCTCGTGCCCGGCGCGGTCGACTGTCACTCTCACATGGCGATCGAGCGCGGCATCAACGAGGGGAGCGTCTCGATCTCGGCTGAGGTTTCCATGCGCGACGTCGTGAACCCAGAGGATCTGACGATCTACCGCGCCCTCGCCGGCGGGACGACGACCGCGCGCCTGCTGCACGGTTCAGCCAACGCGATCGGCGGGCAGGACGCGGTCATCAAGCTGCGCTGGGGGCGACGCGCCGACGAGCTCTTGATGGAACAGGCGCAGGTCGGGATCAAGTTCGCCCTGGGCGAGAACCCCAAACGCTCGCGCACAGGACGCAACACCTCGCGCTTCCCCGCCACGCGCATGGGTGTCGAGGCGGTCTACGCCCGCGCTTTCGAGCGAGCGCGCGAGTACGCGGCCGAATGGGAGGCCTTCGAGGCCGCGACCGCCGCGGGCGAGTCGCCGCCTCCGCCGCGCCGCGACCTGCGCCTTGATGCCTTGCGCGGGATCCTCGAGCGCGAGGTCCACGTCCACTGCCACTGCTACCGGGCGGACGAGATCCTGATGATCATCCGCACCGCCCAGCGCTTCGGCTTCCACCTCGCCACGCTCCAGCACGTACTCGAGGGTTACAAAGTCGCCCGCGAGATGGCCGAGGCCGGAGTGGGCGGGTCGACCTTCAGCGACTGGTGGGCCTACAAGATCGAGGCCTACGACGCGATCCCGCACAACGCGGCGATGATGGATAGGGCGGGTGTGCTCTCTTCGGTGAACTCCGACTCCGACGACTTGGTGCGGCGTCTGTTCTGTGAGGCGGCCAAGTCGGTTAGCCACGCCGGCCTGGATCCCGTGCGCGCCCTGGCCCTGGTCACGATCAACCCCGCGCGCCAGCTCGGGTTGGAGGAGCGGGTCGGGTCGATCGAGGTCGGCAAGGACGCGGATCTCGTGCTCATGAACGGCCCCCCGCTCTCGTCGCTTGCGCGCGTGCGTTGGACCATGGTCGAGGGGGAGATCGAGTTCGAGCGCCGCGACGCCTTCGGGTTGGACACGCAGCCGCTCGCTCCCCGTGCGCTCGAGCCCTCCGGTGCGAAGCCGGTGGCCTGGGACTCCGCCGGGGGCCAGGCGATCGCGATCACCGGCGCGACGATCCACCCCGCCGGCGCACCGACCTTCGAGGGCGGCACGATCTTGTTCCAGGACGGGCGCATCCTCGCTCTGGGGACCGACGTCGCCCTGCCGGCGGCAACGCGCGTCGTCGATGGGACGGGACGCCATGTGTGGCCGGGGATGATCGCCCTCAACACCGATGTCGGCCTGCGCGAGATCAGCGCGATCGCCTCCACCATGGACACTTCGGAGATCGGAGGGAACCAGCCGGATCTGCGGGTCTCGGCGTCGATCAACGCCGCTTCGGCGCACATCGGCGTGACCCGCACGGGTGGGATCTCACGTTGCCAGACCGCGCCGCAGGGAGGCGGTCCGATCCTGGGCCAATCCGCCGTGATCGACCTCGACGGCGATACCTGGGAGGAGCTCCTGTTCGAGGACCGGGAGATGCTGCACATCAACTTCCCGCGCATCTCCAACGACGCGGACCTCGAGGAAGAGCACGAGGACATCACGGCCCTGCGGGAGCTCTTTGCCCGTGCCCGGCGCCATGCGGACATAGCCGAGGAGGCGGCGGCATCCGGCGCGCCGGCGCCGCCGGGCGATCCGCGCCTGGAGGCTCTCGCCCCCTACGCACGAGGCCGCGGCCGGATCGCCCTGCACGCAACCAACGCCCAGACGATCCTCTCGGCCCTGCGCTTTGCGAGCGAGGAGGAGCTCGACTGCGTCCTGTTCGGTGCGCGAGAGGGCTGGAAGGTCGCCGATGCGATCGCGCGTTCGGGCGTGGGTGTCGTCGTCGGTCCCGTGCTGTCGATTCCGCGCTCGCGCTTCGATCCGTACGACAGCGCCTACGCCAACCCGGCCGTCTTGCACCGCGGGGGCGTGGAGGTGGCCTTGATGGCCGACGACCCGCAGAACACGCGCAACCTCGCCCACCACGCCGCCATGGCCGTGGCCTTCGGCCTGCCTCGCGAGGAGGCTCTGCGCGCGGTGACCCTCTACCCCGCCCGGGCGCTCGGCCTCGCGGACCGCATCGGCAGTCTGGAGCCGGGCAAGATCGCGGATGTACTGGTGACCGACGGCGACCTGCTCGAGGTGACCACGCGGGTTGTGTACCTGTTCATCGACGGCCGCCAGGTCGATCTGGGCAACCGCCAGACGCGCCTTCGCGATCGCTACGCGGCGCGCTAGCCCGTTTCGTTCATGTGGCTTCGCGGCCTAGCGCGCAAGCCGTCTGCGCGTTGTGGCGTGGGGGAAACGGGCCGAGGAGGGGGCGCCGGCCGAGCTCAGGGGAGCGTGCCGGTGGATTCGTCCTGCCCGCCGTCGTTGGGGCGCCGACACGGGGGTCGGCCCGCGGTGCAGGGGAGCGAGGCAGGGGGGGGAGCGGAGGGCGCGACGATCAAGCCAGGCTGTTGTAGATCACCACGCCGATCAGCGTCAGCCACAGGGTGCGCCCGAGGGCGCGTTCGAAACGCCGCCCGCGTGCGACTCGCGCCGCTCCCTGATCGAACTCCGTCGGTTCGATTGGTCGTAGTGATTCGTCGATAGTCCAAGCCAGTTCCCTGTACCTTCGTGCCATCCTCGCTCCTCCCCGGGCCCCCTGCTGGACTGTCTAGCGATCCTGCGCGTCTGGGTTACCAAGGCTTGCAGACCCTGTTCCCAACACCAGACTGGACGCGAGGCGGGCGAGTGGAGTTCCCCCGTCCGACACAACGGATACGCTAGCAGGTCGAAACGAGGCCGAGGAACAAGAATGGACGTGAAGCAAGTCGAGGTCCGCTGCCCTGGATGTGCGCATCAGCTCACAGTCGATGTGCGAACTTCCACGGTGTTGCGTGCGATTCCGCCCGGTGAGGCAGACGAAGAGGGCAAGGCGCGCGTCGACCCGGGGCGCTGGGATGCGGCGACCGACCAGGTCAGCGAGCGCGCGGCGGAGGCGTCGGACAAGCTGGACGCCGCGCTCGAGAAGGAGCGCGACCGTGCGAGTCACTTTGACGCCCTCTTCGATCGGGCGCGGGAGAAGGCGAATCGCCGTGAGGAAGAAGAGCTGGACTGAGCCGGAGGCTGTGTCGGTCGGCGGGGGGCCGCCCGCGACTGGGGCGTTGGCCGAGCCGCGCCGAAGGGGCTGATTTCAGCGGGCGCCCGCCCTCTCACACGATACCTTCTGGGGCCTGCGGGAAGGTGTGGCGGCGGGCGCATGGTCCGAGGTTGCGCCGCCCGCGCCGCCCGCCCCGACCCCTCCAGAGCCCAATCGAGATGCCCGAAGGCCGCTATCGCGCTGTCAAGGCCTACGCCAACCAGCCCTTCCTCAACTCCCCTGACGCGCGCTCCCTGCGCATCCTCGCGGAGTACCTCGAGCCCTGGGCACGCTTCGAGGAGTTCCACGTCAAGGACACCATCGTGTTCTTCGGTTCGGCGCGGATCCTCTCCCGCGAGAAGGCGCTCGAGGGTGTGGAGCGCGCCCGCGCCGGCGAGGGCGAGCCGGCTGCCGCCGAGGCGCGGCTGGCGATGTCGCGCTACTACGAGGAGGCGCGCGAGCTGGCGCGGCGGCTGACGGAGTGGTCGAAGGGCCTGGAGAGCGCGGAGCGGCGGTTCGTCATCTGCTCGGGCGGCGGGCCGGGGATCATGGAGGCGGCCAATCGCGGAGCCTCCGAGGCCAAGGGCGAGAACGTCGGCCTCAACATCTCCGTTCCCTTCGAGCAGAGCGACAATCCCTATATCACCCACCGGCTCTCATTTGAGTTCCACTACTTCTTCATGCGGAAGTTCTGGTTCAACTACTTGGCCAAGGCGATGGTGATCATGCCCGGGGGGTTCGGCACGTTGGACGAGTTCATGGAAACCGTCACGCTCATGCAGACGAAGAAGATCACCAAGCCCATGCCGATCGTGTTGTATGGGACCGACTACTGGGACGAAGTCTTGAACATCGAGCCGATGGTCCGTCACGGCACCGTCGGCCTCGATGACCTGTCTCTGTTCCACCGCTCGAACTCCGTCGACGACGCCTTCGAGCACCTGACCGGAGAGCTGACCCGCCGGGTGCTGCAGACCCCTGAAGGAGAGGAAGGCTGAGGCCGGCGGGGGCGATTCCCGGGCCGGGAGAGCGGGGGGGGGGGGCAAGAAACCCGGTCCAGGCGCTATGCTCCTGGTTCCAGAGGGGCGCCCCGTACCCCTCAAGAGGGCCTTGGAGAGGGGCCGATAGGGCCGAGGGGCAACCATCCTCGCATGACACAGTTTCCTTCCGTCAACTTCACCCGCACGGGGAAGGGGCTCTTCTCCACGGAGGAGATCCTCGAGTTGATGCGTGGGGAGTGTGATCGGGCGCGTCGCTACGCCTATCCGCTGACGCTCCTGCGCGTCTGTGTCGACCGGCTCGAGCAGCTCGGCGACCTCTACGGCTTCGAGTCCCGTGAGCGCGTCCTCGAGGAGGTCGGCGGGGTCCTGTGCTCGGTGACGCGGGAGAGCGACATGCTCGGGTGTGTCGTCGACAGCCAGTTCCTGGCGCTGTTCCCGCACACGCCGACGGAAGCCGGACGCGCACTTGCCGGGCGATTGACCCAAGCGGTCGCCCGCCTCTCCTTCCACCAGGGCGTGGCCGAGGTCAAGATCACCCTTAGCATCGGCATCGCCCAACGCGAGGCGGGGTCGAGCGCCGACCTCGAGGAGTTGTTCGCCGAGTCGGCGCAGGCGCTCGAATTGGCCTTCGCCGGCGGCGGCAACCGGGCCGAGGTCCACTCACCACCGGATTCCCTTCTGACCTCATCATCCCAAGCCGTGCCGGCGGACCTCGAGCAGATCGGGACGATGCTGGACCGCATGCTGAGCGAGCGTGTCCAGGAGATGTTCGAGTCGATGGGCCAGCAGGTCCCCGACTTCGGCGGCCACGAGCAGGAGGTCCTCGCTCTGGCCGTCAAGAAAATGGAGGAGGAGCGGGAGACCCTCGTCTCGCAGCACCGCGAGGAGATGGACGCGCTCTCGCGCCGCATGGAGAAGCTGGCGGAAGGGCTCGAGATCACCGAGGAAGAGCTGCGCAACGCCCTCACCCGCCAGGGCTTCGACGCCGGTGTGGCGTCGCTCTACCGCACCGTTCAGGGCCTGGGCACCGAGGAGGCGGACCGGGAGCTGAAGCGTGCCATGATGGCGAAGGTGTTCGAGGCCAACCTGGAACTGAGAGAGAAGCGGGAAGAGGCGGGGTAACTTCCGCTTCTCCCCGACTTGGTAGCCCCCAATCTCGCGAGAACGAACAAAGGACCATGTCCCAATCCCCCTCCGAAGAGAGCTCGACGACTCCGCCGGCGACCCCCGTGTCGCCCAGTGCCGGCGTGCTGTACGTCGGGATCGACCTGGGCACGTCGCGGACGTCCGTCGCCGCCAGCAACGGTGTGCGCGTGACTCTCGCCTCCTACGTCGGATACCCCAAGGATGTCGTCAGCAAGAAGCTGCTCCAGCGGGACGTCCTCTACGGCGACGACGCGATTGAGCACCGGCTGTCCTTGGACCTCTACCGCCCACTCGAGCACGGCGTCCTGAAGGCCAGCGAAGAGGGCTCGGCGGAGGACGCGGGCAACCTGCGCGCCGCGCGCGATCTCCTGATCGAGGCGATCCACCGTGCGCGCCCGCGCAAGGACGAGCTGGTGTACGCCGTGATCGGTGCACCTGCCCAGGCGAGCATCACCAGTAAGAACGCGATCGTGGGTATCGCCCGCGACTGCGTCGACTCGGTCATGCTGTGCTCGGAGCCATTCGCCGTCGCCTACGGCCAGGACATGCTCGACGACGTGCTCGTGATCGACATCGGGGCGGGGACCGTCGACCTGTGCCGCATGCACGGAACGATGCCCGAGGACACCGATCAGATCACCTTGGAGACTGCCGGGGACTTCGTCGACGGGAAGCTGGCCGAGCTCGTCCGCGAGAACCACCCGGGCGCCCAGTTCTCCGACCGAATGCTGAAGGACATCAAGGAGCGCCATTCGAGTGTCGCGGAGGTCATGCAGCCGGTGTTGGTGACCCTGCCCGTCGCGGGCAAGCCCACGGAGTTCGACATGACCGCGGAAATCCAAGCCGCCAGCCGCGCCATCGTCCCGCCGATCGTCGACGGTCTAGGGAAGCTCGTCGGTTCCTTCGACCCTGAGTTCCAGGAGCGCCTCAAAGGGCGCGTCCTGCTCGCCGGAGGCGGCAGCCAGATCAAGGGCCTCGACCTCGCCATCGAGCGGGAGATGGTCGAGCGCCTCGGTGGCGGCAAGGTCTCGCGCATCGAGGAGCCTCTCTACGGCGGGGCGAACGGCGCTTTGAAGATCGCGCACGACATGCCCGAGGAGTTCTGGGAGAAGCTGAAGTAGGGCGCCTTGGCTCGAAGGCTCACGGCTGACCGTCGCTGCTGGTGTGGTCGTGGACGATGAGCCAGCGGCCGCCGAGCTTGCGCAGGAGGAGGGTGAAGAGGCCGCCCGCGGGCTCGCCGTCGGCGAACACGAGCCGCCACCTTCCACGCAGAACCGCGCTGTCGGCTGACAGTACCAGGGGTTCGAGCTCGCTGAAGGAGAGCTCGCCCATGGCGGCGCCGCCACCGAGGTAGCGGCGCTCATAGCGCTCGAGCAGGGGCCCGAAGCCGCGCGTCACCGCGCCACCCGAGAAGAAGGTCAGCCCCTCCGAGCGCCAGTAGCCGTGCTCGACGAAGGCCTCGAGATCGCCTGCGTTCCACGCTTCCTGCTGGGCGTAGAGGACCGCGGTGAGCTCCTCGGGCGCGGGCGGAGCGGCGCAGGCGGCGGCAAGGACGGTGGCGAGCAGGGCTTGCGCACCTCTCGGCGGTGACCGACGAAGAGCGAGGTTCATTCCTCTGATTCTGGGCTCCCTGCCCAAGTCGTGTCCATCCTCTCCGCTGCACGGTGGAGTGCAGAGGCTATGCTGCTTGGTCCCGGGCGACCTTGGAGTTCACCGGCGCGCGAGGAGCCCCCCGAGATCGAAGGACCCCCATCATGGCCGATCAAATTGACTACCGACTCGAGGGCGACGATTTCCAGGCGGTTATCGTCACCCTCGACCCTAGCGAGGCCGTGCGCGCCGAGCCGGGGGCGATGATGTACATGGAGACGGGCGTGGAGATGGCAACCTCCACCGGCGGCGGGCTGATGAAGGGGCTCAAGCGCCTGGTGGGTGGCGAGAACTTCTTCATCACGACCTTCACCAACGAGGGCGGTGAGCGAGCTGAGGTCGCCTTCGCCGCCTCCTACCCGGGCAAGATCATGCCGGTTGACCTGACCACGGGCCCGATCCTGTGCCAGCGGGACGCCTACCTGTGCTCCGCGGACGGGATCGAGGTCTCCGTTGCCTTCACGCGCCGGCTGGGAGCGGGCTTCTTCGGTGGCGAGGGCTTCATCCTCCAGCGCCTCTCGGGCGATGGCCTGGGCTTCGTTCACGCCGGCGGCCACATCGTCGAGCGCGACCTCGCCGCCGGCGAGACCCTGCGCGTGGACACGGGCTGCATCGTGGGATTCCAGGAGTGCGTCGACTACGACATCAAGATGATCAAGGGCGTGAAGAGCATGGTCTTCGGCGGCGAAGGTCTCTTCTACGCGCTCTTGAGCGGACCGGGGAAGGTCTGGCTGCAGACCACCCCCTTCTCGCGCTTTGCCGACCGCATCATGTCCGCCGCCGGGGCGAACAAGGGCCAGGTCAAGCGCGGCGGGAACCTGATCGGGTCCCTGTTGGGCGGCGACTGAGCCCGCATCGCCCGCCCCCACTCTGGGCGTAGTAGAGGTGGGCGAGATCGGGCCTCAGTCGTTTCCGACGTAGCCTAGGCCCTTGAGGGAGTCGAGCGCTTTGTTGTCGCCGGAGGCTTCGGCGGCCTTGCCCATGTGGTCGCGCAGGGCGATCAGGGCTGTGTTCTCGGGAAAGGCCTTCATGCCGGCGCCGAGCACCTCAATGGCCTCGGCGTAGGCTTCGGCGGCCTTGAAGTCGGTGACGATCAGGTTGAAATCCCTGTACTC
This sequence comes from Planctomycetota bacterium, assembly GCA_002686265.1. Lineage (GTDB taxonomy): Bacteria > Planctomycetota > UBA1135 > UBA1135. The sequence goes on along the minus strand of NZBA01000035.1, from coordinate 86,703 downwards.
GAGGTTCGTGGCGGCGGAGAGCGCGAGGAAGGCAGCCTTCGCCGCGGGCGGGTCGAGGTGCGCCTGGGCGCGACACTGCCCGAGCCGGGCCTCCAGGAGCCGCGGATCGTCGGGGGAGAAGGCCGCCGCGGCCGCCGAGAACTCCTCGAAGGCGAGCTCGAAGCCCCCGGAGTTGAGCGCCCTTTGGCCGGCGTCGGTGCGCTGGCCGGGATCGGAGGTGCCGCAGGCGGCGAGGGTCAGGAAGAGGCACAGGGCGAGGAGGCGATCGAGAGGTTGCATGGTGTGGCGGGGGGGGGCGCCGGAGGGTGGTCAAGGAGTGCCCGCTAGGGCGGCGGCCGGGGCTCGACTCTACGGGCTTGTGCCGGGGGCGCGAGCCCCTGGGCCTGGAACGATACCGCAAACCTGTGCCAGATCGGGACTTGCGGCTCCAGGAGCGCCCAGGCGCCACTTTTTCCTCAAGGAGGCTCCTATAGCACTCCGATGAGAGTACGATGAGAGTGTTATCGGAGTGTGCCCTTCCCTCGGGAGGGCCTCGGGTAGCGTCCGTGCCAGGGTCGGGGCCCGTGTTCCCCGGTCTGCGTTCCACGGCCTCGGAGGGTGGCGAACACCCATTTCCGGGCCGGGTCCATCCCATTCGAAGGAGCTGTCGTGCGTGAGAGCAAGGTGACCGTCAAGATCCCGCGCCCGCTGTATCGGAAGATCCAGCAGGTCGTCGAGGACTCCGGTTTCAACTCCCCCACTGACTTCGTCGTCTTCGTGCTGCGGGACCTGATGGGAGAGGCGGACGAGCACACTCCGGCCGAGTTCAAGCCCGAGGAACTCGAGGACATCAAACGCAAGCTCAAGAACCTCGGATACCTCTAGTCCCCCCCCCTTCTCACCATGACTCTCTCGACCAGCCCGACCGTCTCTCCCGTCCACGGTGGCCTCAGCGCTCCCGTCGATCGCATCGTCTCCTCCGTCGACGTTGACCTCGCCGCCTGGCAGGCCCTGCCGCGCGTGGAAGTGAACGAGATCGACGCGACGACCCTCTACCGCGTCGGCGACGGCACCCTGAGCCCGCTCACCGGGCCGATGAACCGCACTGACTACGACAGCGTGCTCGAGCGCGCCGCCATCGACCGCGACGGTCAGTCCTGGGCTTGGGGCATCCCGATCATCCTCCCGCTCACCGACACGGAGGCCGAGCTGTGCGAGTCCGGAGCGACCGTCGGTCTGTGGCGAGAGGGCCGGCTCTTCGGCATCTTGGAAGTGGACGAGGTCTACGGCTGGGACAAGGAGCGCTTCATCGCGGGCGTCTACGGCACCGAGCGTACCGACCATCCCGGCGCCCGCCTGTGGACCAGCGACGAGCGCACGAAGCTCGTGGGTGGGGCGATCCGCCTCCTGCCGTTCACGGACGAGCGCTCCTTCGCCGCGCGCGTTCTCTCTCCCTGCGCGGTGCGATCGCTGATCGAGACCGCCGGCTACGAGCAGACGGTCGCATTCCAGACCCGTAACCCGCTGCACCGGGCTCACGAGTACGCGCTGGTGTACGGCGCGGAAATCATCCTGCGCGAGACCGGCAAGCGCACGGGTGTCGTCCTCAACCCGCTCGTGGGCCAGCTCAAGGGCGACGACGTCCCCGCCGCCGAGCGCATGCAAACCTACGAGGCGCTCCTCGAGGGGCGTTTTCTCGGACAGGGCGATATGGACGAAGCTCTGTGGAGCGACAGAGGTCAGGACCTCAACGATCAGCTCGACCTGATCGGGCTCGACATCCGCATGTACTACGGCGGCCCGCGCGAGGCCATCCAGCACGCGATCTACCGCCAGAACCTGGGCTTCACCCACTTCATCATCGGGCGCAAGCACGCCGACGCGCCCTTCGACGATGGGGATGCGATCTGGGGTGACTTCGACGCCCAGGGCGTCTTCGAGAATCTCGGCGGTACCCTCGCCATCCAAACCGTGAACGTGGGCTTCGCCGCGTTCTTCGAGGAGCTCGGTCGCGTCGGCCTCGTCGCTGACAACAAGGGCAAGACCGCCGTGGGCATCTCGGGCACGAAGATGCGGGAGATCCTCGGCCGCGGGGAGCTGCCGGACGAGCGCGTGATGCGCCCCTCGACCGCGCGCATCCTCTCCGCCTTCTACCGGTCCAAGGAGGAGTAGGCATGGGTCTGTTCGATTCCCTCAAGAAGAAGGGGTCCAACCCCAAGCCCCCCCCGCGTCCGCTGAAGGCGCCGGCGGGGCTGCGGGCCCAGCCTGAGCCACAGGCGGACAACAACTTCATCATCGTCATCCTCGACAGCCTGCGCTACGACTCGTTCATGGCCGCCGAGCCGAAGGTGATCAGCAAGCTCGGCAAGGTGGAGAAGCGCTACACCTACGCCTCGTGGACGGCGCCGTCGCACTACAACTTGCTGACGGGACTGCTGCCCCACACCTCCCCCGAGAACGTGTACGCCTCCGAGTACTACAAGGAGGACTTCCTCAACTACAACAAGCGCCTCGGGGCCAAGGGAATCGAGTTCGCCAAGATGGTCCCGGGCCTGTGGCTGCCGGGCCTGCTGCGCAACACCCTCGGCTACCGCACGCACGCGCGCGTCAGCCTGCCGGTCTTGAACCCCAAGACGGGGATCAACCGCGACTTCGACACGTTTCAGCTCATGGACTCGCACAACGACATGCGGGCCATGCTGCCCACGCTGAAGTTCGGTTCCGATCGCCCGAGCTTCTACATGCTGAACGTGGGCGAGACGCACTACCCCTACGCCAAGCCCGACGAGGACTCCTCGATGTGGCCGCGCATCAGCGGAGTCAACGGCGTCTTCAAGAAGCTCGACGGACAGACCGATGGGGACGGGAACCTGATCAAGGACGAAGAGGCTCCCCAGTTCTTCGATCAGGACAAGCTCGACGAGCTGCGCGAGCGGCAAGTCGATACCGTCCGCTACCTCGACGGCGTGTTCGAGGAGTTGTTCGACTCTGTTCCCGACAACACCCACATCATCATCACCGCCGACCACGGCGAGCTATTCGGCGAGGCCGGCTACTTCGGCCACGGTCCGATCATGCACGACAAGTGCTTTGAGGTTCCCTATCTCGAGGGCAAGGTCCGCTGACTCGAGCCTTCGTCCCTCCTCTCACCTTGACCCCCTCTCCCCTCTCCACGACAGATCGATAACGACTGCCACTCAGCCATGGACACACAAGGAATCACTCTCTGGTTCACCGGACTCTCGGGGTCCGGGAAGAGCACCCTCGCCCAGTATCTCACCCCCATCCTTCTCGAGCGCGGCTGCGCCGTTGAGGTGCTCGATGGTGATGAGGTCCGCGAGAACCTCAGCAAGGGCCTCGGCTTCAGCAAGGAAGACCGCGACACCAACATCCGCCGGATCGGCTATGTCGCCAACCTCCTCTCACGCAACGGTGTGTGCGCCATCACCGCCGCGATCTCGCCCTACCGCGCCGTGCGCGACGAGATCCGTGAGATGACCAAGGCCACCTTCGTCGAGGTCTATGTCGAGGCGCCGCTAGAGGTCGTCGAACAACGCGACACCAAGGGCCTCTACAAGAAGGCCCGCGCCGGCATCATCAAGAACTTCACCGGGGTCAGCGATCCCTACGAGGAGCCGGAGACTCCCGAGGTCGTCGTCAACACAGGCGACGAGAGCATCGAAGAGTCGGCCGAGCGCATTCTGGCCTATCTGACCGAGCGCGGCCTCCTGCAAGGAAGCTGAGAACTCTCTCCGGCAGTTCGGTGGCCGAGAGGAGCCCAGCGCGGCGAACCCCTCACTTCCGGGCAGCCGGGGCGTATAGTCCCGACGACGTCCCCCACTCCGCTGCATGCGTCAACGTCACGGAATCCTGCGCGCGATCCTCGCCGCGGCCCTCCTCTTGGTCGGCCTCCAGCAGCCGGCTCTGGCCTATATCGGGCCGGGGGCGGGGTTCGCGGCGGCCGGGGCGGCTTACGCTCTGTTGGGGACGTTCCTGCTCGTCTTCATCATCCTGCTGCTCTGGCCCGTCAAGGCCGTCTACCGCATCGCGACGAGCTTCCGGTTCCCCAAACCCAAGGTGAAGCGCGTCGTCGTCTTGGGGTTGGACGGATTCGATCCTGGGCTCGCCAAACGGTTCATGGACGAGGGGCGCATGCCCAACCTCAAGCAGCTGGCCGAACAGGGGTGTTTTCACCCCCTGGCCACGGCCTGCCCCTCGATCTCGCCCGTCGCATGGTCGAGCTTCGCGACCGGCGTCGATGCCTCACGGCACAACATCTACGACTTCCTCACGCGGGACCCGTGCAACTACCTGCCCGTGCTCTCCTCCTCGGAAACCGGGACTCTCCCGCGCACCCTGAATCTGGGCTTCGCGGAGCTTCCCTTCGGCAAGAAGGCGTTCTTCCGACTCCTGCAGAAGAGCCAGCCTTTCTGGAAGCTCTTGGGTGCCAACCGCGTCTGGTCGTCGATCATCCGCGTCCCGATCACATTCCCGCCGCAGAAGTTCAAGAACGGAACCCTGCTGTCAGGCATGTGCGTTCCCGACATCCAGGGGACGCAGGGATCGTTCGCTTTCTACTCGACCCGCTCGCGGCCGACCGACGCCCACATCGGCGGCCAGCAGTACCAAGTCACCCGGCGCGGTAATCGAGTCGAGTCCAAGCTGACCGGTCCGGCCGGAGCGGACGGCCACCCGATGAAGGCCTCGTTCTCGGTCGAGTTCGATGACCAAGCCCGACGCGCCCGCATCACCGTCGGCGGTGAAACGGTCGAGGTCGGCCCGCGCGAGTACACGCCCTGGCTGCGCATTCCCTTCGACGGCGTGAACGGGATCGCCCGCGCCTACATTCAGACCTGGGACGAGGACGACGTGGAGATCTACTTCACGCCGATCAACATCGACCCCGATAGCCCGGCGATGCCCATCTCGCACCCCTTCGTCTACGCGATCTACCTCGCGAAGCTGTTCGGTCCTTATGCAACCCTCGGCCTGGCGGAGGACACCTGGGCCCTGAACGAGCGCGTGATCGACGAGGAGGCTTTCCTCAAGCAGGCCTGGCTGATCTTCGAGGAGCGCAAGAAGCAGCTGTGGGACGCGCTCGAGAAGACCAAGAAGGGCTTCGTCACGGTCGTCTTCGATACGACCGACCGCATCTCGCACATGTTCTACCGCTACCTGGATCCTGAGCATCCGGCGAACCACGGCAAGGACACCGAGCGTCACGCGGACGTCATCCCGGCCATGTATGCGCGCATGGACGAGTTCGTGGCCGAGGTGCGCGAGAAAGTGGACCGCGTCGAGGACACCGTCTTCATGGTGATCAGCGATCACGGCTTCACCAACTTCCGCCGCGGAGTCAACCTGAACTCTTGGCTGCGCGACGAGGGCTACCTCGTACTGAATGAGGGGTGTGAGACCTCCGGAGACTACTTCCGAGACGTGGACTGGACGAAGACGCGCGCCTTCACGATCGGCCTGACGGGCATCTTCATCAACCGAATCGGTCGCGAGGCCGAGGGCATCGTCGCGGCCGAGGAGCTAGGCGGACTGTGTCGCGAGCTGAAGGAGAAGCTGGAGGCGCTGCGTGACCCGCTGGACGGTCAGCCGGTCATCAAGGAGGCCTTCGTCACCGAGGAGATCCACTCGGGGCCCTACCGCGACATGGCTCCCGAGTTGTTGATCGGCTACCACAAGGGTTTCCGCCACTCGTGGGACTGCGCCACGGGCAGCGCCTCCAAGGCCGTCTTCAGCGACAACACCAAGTCTTGGTCCGGCGACCACTGCGTCGACCCACGCCTCGTGCCGGGCGTGTTCTGGTGCAACCGGCCCATCGACAAGGCCGATCCGGAGTTGCTCGATCTCGCGCCGACCGTGCTCGACCTCTTTGGCGTGGAGATCCCCGCCTACATGCAGGGATCGCCCCTGTTCGGCGGGGCTTCCGCTACCGCCGGCCGCCCCGCACAGGAGGAGGCGAGCGAACCAACGCGCGCCGGCGCTGCCCCCAGGGAGCCGGAGGAAGCCCGGTGACTCTTCCGCGCTCGACGATCTACCCGGCCCTGGCGGCCCTGCTGCTCTTCTTCGTAGCGGGGATCCCGCTCAGGTCGTCCGCGACTGCTCCCGGGGCGGTCCGAGCGGCCCGCCACCTGACGCTTGGCGATGCACCCTCCACGGCCCCGGCCGCGCCCGCTCCCGCGCGCTTCAAGCGCGTCGTCGTGCTGGGCATCGACGGGCTCGACCCGGAGATGCTCACGGAGACGATCCACCTCTTCCCCGGGCGCATGCGTCACTTCCAGCGCTTGATCGACGAGGGCGGCTTGCACTCCCTGGGGACCTCGACTCCGCCCCAGAGCCCTGTCGCCTGGTCGAACTTCATCACCGGCATGAATCCCGGCGGCCACGGGATCTTCGACTTCATCCACCGCGACCCCGTGCTGCGCGTCCCCGCTCCGGGCTCGGTGCGGGAGGTCAAGGGCAGCGAGGTCTCGCTCTGGGGCGAATGGAAGTTCCCGATCGGCGGGGACACGCCGAGCAATCGCAGTGGCGAGGCGTTCTGGGTGACCCTCGCCCGCGCCGGAGTGCCGGCCGACATCTGGCGTATGCCGGCGAACTTCCCCGTCGAGCCGGCCGAGGGACTCTCCTTCTCGGGGATGATGACCCCGGCCCTCGACTCGGCCTACGGGGAGTACACGATCTACACCTCCGATCCCCCGGTGGACGCCAAGCGCAGCGGCGGTCGCTTCGTGACTGTCCGCGAGTTCGGGGAGACGATCGTGACCGAGATCGCCGGCCCTCCCAACACCTTCAAGGTGGGGGACCCGCACCAGCGTACACCGCTCACGATCTACCTCGACCACGAGAGCGCGGCGGCCGTGGTCGACACCGGTGCCGACACCGTGGTCCTCACGCCGGGGCAGTGGAGCGACTTCCTCCAGGTTGATTTCGACCTTCTGCCCTTGGGGGCGATGTCGATCAGCGGTGTCGTGCGTTTCTACCTGCGCTCGCTGGATCCGTTCGAGCTCTATGCCTCTCCGGTCAACATCGATCCGAGGGCTCCGGCCACGCCTGTCTCCCTCCCCGAGGAGGCGAGCGGCGAGCTCGCCGAAGCGATCGGCCTCTACTACACCCAGGGCATGGCCGAGGAGGTCAACGCTCTGAAAGACGAGGCCATCGACGAGGCCGAGTTCATGACCCAGACGCGTCTGATCTACGACCAGCGCGTGCGCATGATGGACTACGCCCTCGACCGCTACCTCGAAGGCGATGACGGCGGCCTGTTTTTCTTCTACTACTCAACGATCGACCTGAACTGCCACATGATGTGGCGCGTTCACGATGAGTCTCACCCGGCCCACGAGCTCGTGGCCGACTTCGCCGCGCAGGACTCGTCGGAATGGTCCGGTCGCGAGGGGAGCACCTGGAAGGATGTCGTCCACGACCTCTATCTCCTGATGGACCCGGTGCTCGGGACCCTGCGGGAGCGAGTTGGCGAGGACGCGTTGCTGATGGTCATGAGCGATCACGGCTTCGAGTCCTACCGGCGCAAGTTCAGCCTCAACACCTGGCTGCTCGAAGAGGGCTACCTCGTGCTCAAGGGAGGCTTCGAGCGGGAGCTTCCCCGTGATGACCCCGAGTTCCAGCAGGTCAACCTGTGGGGCGCGGTGGACTGGACGCGGACGCGGGCCTACGGGGTGGGTTTCAACGGCCTCTACCTGAACCTGGCCGGGCGAGAGCTGGACAACCCCGACACGCCGGACGTGGACGAGGGCGGCATCGTCCAGCCCGGCGCGGAGGCCGATGCGCTGGTCGCGGAGATCAAGCGCAAGCTCGAGGCGGTCGATGACGGCGGCGTCCAGGTCGTGCTGCGGGCGGATATCACAGCTGACGTGTATGCGGGCGCGCGCAAGCAAGAGGCGCCGGACCTCCAAGTCGGCTACAACGCGGGATACGGCAATGCGGACGCCTCCTCGGTCGGCCGGATTCCCCACGCCGTGTTGAGTGACAACCTCGGCGGCACCTTCAATGGGAACCATCTGATGGCGCCCGAGGTCGTGGCCGGCACCCTGCTTACGAACGGGAAGGTCCTGCCGGGCGAGCACCGCCTGGAGGATCTGACCGTCGAGCTGCTCGAACAGTACGGGATCGCTCCCGGAGCGGACCTGATCGGACACCCCGTTTTCGAAAGAACCCCCTGACGAGAGGAGCGACCATGTTTGGTGGCGGCAACAAGATCAAGCTCGAGAAGGATCTCCTGGATCGCGTGAAGAAGGTCGCGGAAGTGGCCGGCTACGCCTCGCACGAGGAGTTCATCGTCCACATCATCGAGAGGGAGCTCTCGAACTTCGAGGACGGCGCCTCCGACGAGGACATCACCGAGAAGCTACGCGGTTTGGGCTACATCAGCTGACCCGCCTTCCCCCTGCGAAATGAACGCGATCAACGGCGCAATCAACGTTCTGTTCGACCTGGCCCTCAAGCCTCTGGAGCTTCTGGGACCGGAGTTCGCGTTGTTGGTCATCAGCGGCGTTTTCGGCGTCGGTGCCCTCGTCGTCTTCAAGCACATCAGCTGGCAGCGCGGCATCAAGCAGACTAAGGACAAGATCAAGGGCCACATGATCGCCATCCGGCTCTATCAGGACGATCTGGTCGTGGTCTTGCAGTCGACCGGCAGGGTCCTGGCGAGGATCCTCCAGTACCTCGGGCTGAACTTCGGCCCCTTCGTGCCCCTGGCCCTGCCCTTCGTCTTCGTCGTCGCTCAGATGGTCACACGCTACGGATTCGAGCCCGTGCCCGTCTTGGAGCGGGAGCGCGTGGCGGAGATGCTCCCCGGCCAGGGAACCCTGGTGCGCATCGAGTTCGCGCCCGAGCACCGTGCGCGCGTCGGCGAGCTGGAGCTGATCCTGCCCCCGGGGGTCGAGGCGCTGAGCCCCCTGGCTCGCATCCCCTCCCGTGGCGTGGCCTTCCAGGAGGTCGCGGTCACCGCGCCGGGCCTGCACGAGCTCGAGTTGCGCCTCGGAGACGGCACCAGCGAGCGCAAGCTGCTCGCCGCGGGCGATGTGGAAGCGCCCATGCTCCAACCCGAGCGCGTGCGCTCGATCTGGCTCGCCTTCATGTGGCCGGCGGAGGACCGTCTCCCCGCTGGCTCGCCCTTCTCGCGCGTCTCGTTCCACTACCCCGACGGCCGGCTGGGTTGGCTGCCCGACGGCACAGGCGGCATCGTGATCACCTTCATCCTGGCCTCGATGGTCTTCGGCTTCGCGATGCTCAAACCCCTGGGCGTGGAGATTTGAAGGGCTTCTCCCCTGGCATCGAGCGCGCCCTGCGCGCAGCCTGCGAGGCCCACGCCGATCAGCGGCGCAAGGACGGGTGCACGCCCTACTTCCTCCATCCGGTCCACGTGGCGCTGATCCTCGCACGCTGGGGGGCGGATGACCTCACCCTGCAGGCCGCCGTCCTGCACGATGTCGTCGAGGACTGCGCCGAGTGGACCGGCGACCGCCTGCGCGAGGAGTTCGGAGCCCCCGTGGCCGACATCGTGGCCGAGGTGACCGAGGACAAGTCGATCGAGAGCTGGGCGGAGCGCAAGAGATTGGCGGTCGAGCATGTGGCGACCATGAGTGAGGCCGCTCTCCTGGTGAAAGCGGCCGACAAGCTGCACAACATGCAGAGCCTGGCCGACTTCCTGCGCGGCCGGCCCGAGGACGCGTGGTCCGCGTTCAACGGGGGACGCGAGGGGACCCTGCGGATCGCTCGGGAGCTCGTGGAAGCCCTCGTCGCTCGCCTGGGCGACGAGCGCTCCGCCCCCCTTGTGGAGGCTCTCGACGCCCTGGAGGCCACGGCCTGACAGGCGCGGGTTGCGGGCGGGGCGGAGGCGGCTTAGAACGAGGCACATGACCCCGTTCCTGCGCATTGCGCTCGTGCTGCTCGCCGTTGCTCCGGCGCCCGCCGAAGCCGCGCGCTCCCCGTCCCAGGGCGGCTACTCGACCGAGAAGCACGTCGAGCACGGGATCACCTTCCCGCGCGCTCGCAGCTACAAGCGCATCCCGACCAAGCCCAACGAGGCCCTGGTCATCCTCAAGTACACCGAGAAGCTGCGCGAGGATCGGAGGAGTAGGGGGTACCACCCGGACATGCTCGTGTTGCGTATCGACTACATCCCCGACGTCGCGCCGAAGACGCCGGGTCCGGGGGAGAGCGGCGATCCTGACGAGCCCGAGGAGCCCGAGGAGCCCGCCGAAACGGACGAAGAGGGGGACACAGGCGTCGAAGAAGAGGAGGAGAAGCCGCCTCCGCCGCCGATCAACAACTTCGAGCGCTACCTCGCGCAGCGCGGGCGGGGCTGGACGGCGGGAGAGGCGAGCGAGGGCAAGGAGCGCGGTGATTGGAAGGCGACCGAATACGAGCTCGTGCGCCCGCCCAAGTCACGCGGGAACCTCGCGGGCTGGGCTTACGTCTGGGAGAAGGAGCGCGAGCGCACGATCGCCGTGCTTGGCTACTGCCCGGAGGAGCGGTTGGAAGAGCAGGCGAAGATCTGGCGCAACACCGCTGCCAAGATGAAGTTCAGCGAGCCCGCGCCCAATCCACAGCGGCGCAAGTGGGAGCGCTTCTACGCCCGCCGGAAGTACGTGGACCCCGCCTATCGCATCGAGACGCGCCTCTCGCTCCCCGAGAAGTGGAAGGCCGAGGACACCGAGAACTACATCGTCGTCTACGACACCAAGGACCAGCCGCTCGTGCGCAAGATCGTGCGCGACATCGAGCTCATCCGGGCTGAGTACGAGGCGCTCTTCCCGCCCGCCGGGCCGATCGAAGCGGTCTCGACGGTGCGCGTCTGCGAGGACCGTGACGAGTACTTCGAGTACGGCGGTCCGCGGGGGAGCGCGGGCTACTGGAACTACCGCGACGAGGAACTCGTCCTCTACGATGCGACCAAGCGGGAGAAGGGCGAGCGGACGGACAAGACCGACACCTTCATCGTCCTCTACCACGAGGCCTTCCACCAGTTCATCCATTACTCCGCCGGCGAACTCGCGCCGCACTCCTGGTACAACGAAGGCACCGGGGATTTCTTCTCGGGCGCCGTCGTCAAGAACGGCCGCGTGCGGCGGATTGGGCCGAACCGCTGGCGGGTCAACACCATCAAGCGGGCCGTCGCGGAGGGGAAGCACATCTCCTGGGAGAAGATCATCCGCTTCGAGCAGAAGGACTACTACGCCAACCCGGGCCTGTGCTACGCGCAGGGCTGGTCGATGATCTACTTCCTGAACACCTCGAAGACCGTCGCCTCCCACCCGCGCTGGTCGGAGATCCTGACCGTGTACTTCGAGGAGCTCAAGCGCGCCTGGGCCACGGAACAAGAACGGCTCGGCGAGGAGGGTCGCGCCGACGAGAAGGCGCGCGGCGAGGCTCAGCTCGCGGCGCGCACCTGTGCCGTCGACGTTGCCTTCGAAGGCGTCGACATCGGGGAGCTCCAAGGCGAGTGGGAGTCCTTCGTGCGCGGTCTCGAGGCGCTCGAGCGCTGACCGGCAAACGACCAAGTCCCGCGTGCCCGCGCGTGTTCGTGGCCCGGCTGCGCGCTCGGACCGCGCTCAGTCGTCGGTATCCAGTGCGCCGCAGGCCGCGAGAGCGGCGACCACGCGCGCGGACCAGGCGGGCCGGCACATGACGAACTCGTGGTTGACCGGGTCCGGCTGGTTGTAGGCGTGCTCGTCGCCGCGCAGCTTGGAGACCGTCCAGCCGAGGGCGCGGGCGACGGTCTCAGGGGCGCAGGTGTCCCACTCCTTCAGCCCGATGCGGTGCACGTACACGTCGGCGACTCCCAGGAGCAGCATTCCCGCCTTGTTGCCGACGCTGCCGGAGGGGATCAGCTCCCCGGCGCCGATGGTCTCGGCGAAGCGCTCCATCCAGGCAGGCGTGTGGCTTCGGCTGCAGGCGATGCGCGGCGCATCGGCGCAGGGAGAGTCGCCTCGGGCCAGCTCTCCCTCGCCGATGATCCCCGCCCGCTCGCGGCCTTCGAGTGCGACGCCCCACAAGAGGCGCTCTTGGGCAGGCAGGCCCACGGCGGCCAGGGCGCAGCGACCTCCCACGGTCAAAGCCACGTGGACCGCCCAGTCCTCCCGCAGCTGGCTGTACTCGCGGGTGCCGTCCAGCGGATCGATGATCCACGCTCGCTCCTTGGCGAGGCGCGCCTCTGAGTCGCGCGTCTCCTCGCTCAGGATTCCGTCGTCGGGGTAGCGCCCGGCGATCAGGCCCTGCAGGTAGCCGTCCGCCGCCTGGTCGCCGATGTCGGCCAACATGGCCCCCTCCCAGCGCTCGGCTTCACGCAGGGCGGAGACGCGCTCGCCGGCTACGCGTGCCGCCTCGATCGCAAACCGCAGGTCTCGTTCGACCTCCTCCGGGCTCATGGATGCGGACATGGGGCGTCACGATACACGCCGACCGCCGGGCGGATCAGCCCGGGCTCCGGTTTCCTTCAGGGTGGCGTCGGCATTCTCCCGCGCGTCCTCACGTCAGGAGTTCCCCGCGCAGGCCGCGAGGGGTTCAGGAGGCCGGGCGTGCGGCGACCTGAGGAGCCGGCCCCGTCCCCCGGTGGGTCTCCTGCGCCTCGCTCCCGCGCTTGGATCCGGCGATCAGCCGGCCTTCCCTACCCTCTTCTTCCTGCTCTTCCTCTTCCACGCTGCGCGGTTGCACGCGGATGGGGTACTCGGCTTCCTCGTCGGCGATCTCGATCCGCAAGCGACCGCGGTTCATGGCGAAGCGCACGGGGACGCGGCGGCCGCCGCGGTCGTGGGCTTCGAGCCCTCCGATCCGACTCACCGTCTCGCCGGCGCGGTCGATGAGGGCGAGCTCCTCGCCGCGGTCGTCGATCTCGGGATCGAGGTCGCCGGTGGGCTCGAGCAACACCACGCGAATGCCGCTCCGGGCTCGCGCGGTGGACTCGCAGCGAGTGAGGACCAACCCCTGCTCCAGGCCTCGCCGCGGGTTCGTGGCGACATCGATCAAGCCCGCGGGGCGGACGCGGGCAGTGCGAGCCCCGCCCCTCCGAGCGGTGCCTCCAAGCCTCTGCGCCGGCGTTGGTTCGTGCCGTGCGAGACGTGTGTCGTTGAGGTGTACGGGCCAGCGAGGCTCTTCTCGATTCTCCGCGGCCGCGCTCTGCACCGAGAGCACCCCGTCGGCGGCCGGCGGGGGCCCGGCGCCGCGCTGGGGCGGGCCGATTTCAGAGGCGAGGCGTGTGCGCTCGGCTCGCTCGATCGCCAAGTAGTCGCGGGCAGTGCGCGCCACGGCGCGGGGAGGCCTCGAGCGCCCTCGACTGAACCGGTGGCTCGCATGGACGGTTCGAGGGGGGCTCAGCGGGGTTGGCCCTGAATCGCCGGGAAGCGTCTCCAGGCCGCCAGTCATGCTCAGGTGAACAATCAGGCCGAGGGGCAGAAGGACACCAAGCCCAAGGGAGAGCGCATGCCGGAGGGAGGTGGGGAATCGAAGAGAGAGCAGCATCAGGTCATGGTCCGACCGGGCGGGTCGGGATGGGTGGATCTTGGGGCGCGGCGGCTCCGCCTGTGGCGGGTCACCCGCTCGCGAGCCGGAATCCGCGGCGAACCGAACGGCCCTCGGAGTCTCTTCCTCTGCCGGGTTGCCGGCAGCCCGCTGAGAAACGGCCTACTACTACTCCGCCCTCTCCGCCGCTAGGGCGTCGGGCTCGCCGATCCGTGCTCGCTGGCCCTCTAGGGCCGCCTGCGCCGTCTCGACCTCGCCCTCCTTCAGAGCGACGAAGATGGCTTCGTCTCGCTACGGCCCCTTCTCAACGGGCGGCTAGCGGCCGGAGGGCGGCGCCCCGCGCAGGACGCCCACCGAGGCGGTGAAGCCGTGCAGGAAGTTGCGACCGCCGACCGGACCGATTTCGCCCATGGCGAAGAAGCCCGCGGCGGGGACCTCGCGGCCGAAGGCCGCCTGCACCCGGCGAATGTCGTGGTCCGCCTCGCCGCCGAACATCCTCGATCCGCGACCATTGCAGGAGAACAGCAACACGCCGACTTCCTCCGCGGCGGCACCCTCCGTCCCCACGCGGGCCTCCATCAAGCGCGAGAGATCCTCACCCGCGGACTCGGCGTCGCGCACCATGAACTGCACCGTCTGGCCAGGCCGTAGGCCTCCGTCCGCCACGGCAACGGCCCCGTCGCTGGACTGCACACCCAGAATGCCGCGTACCAGGAAATCCCCTCGCTGGAACTCGTGCTGGTTGGCGTCCACGGCGACCCCGAGGAAGGGGCCGCCCTGGAAGAGCTCCCGATCGCCCTCATCGAGGCCGCGCAGGGTCTCGAAGAGGGCCTTGGCCGCCTTGCGTCCGCCGAGCTTGCGCACGAGGTGATCTGCTACCGAGGTGATGACCAGCGGCTCGCCCACCGGCCGACAGCCCTGGCTCACTACCGGCACGAGCTCGACGCCGCCCTCGAGGGTGACCCCCACGCAACCTCTCTCTACCAGGCGCTCGTCGTGGAGGAGGAAGTTCTGGCCCGGGCCTTGGCCGCCGCTGGCCATGCCCCCCACCGCGGGGATGGCGGGGAAGCGCTCGTTGAGCAACCCCAGGAACTCCGCCATGGGGAAGGTGAAGGGTTCTCCGAGCAGTAGCAGGGCGCTCGTCTCCCGGCGCAGATCGGGCACGCCCTGGAACGAGATGGCGCCAGACTCGTCTTGCTCGGCCTGGGAGCTGAAGAGCCCCACCCGCGTGTCGTGGCAGGCGAGGGCCCAGAGCGCGAGGGCAGAACCTTGCTCGACCTCCCGGCGACCGCCGATCAGGCCGTCGCCTGAGCAGCCGACGACGTGTCGGGCGCCCGTTGCTCGCAGCAGGTCGGCTCCCAGGCTCTCGAACTGCCCACCGTGATGGAGGGTCACGAAGGCCACGAGCAGGTCCGGAGTCTCGTCGCCGAGGTGCCCTAGGAGCTGCTCGGAGGCTTCGCGCACTGCATCCTGCGTGTCTTCTCTCGTGGAGAATCCGGAAGCGAAGCGGGCGGGAGTCATGGCTGGTCGATTCGGTCGCTCCCATAGCCGGAGAGGAGTGTCCGTTTCCTCCGGCGTGGCAGCCTCGGGATTGTGGGCGGAGCTGGGCACGACCTCCAGCGCGGACCCCCCCGAATCCTCCACAACCACACCTCCGCCAACGCCGGGAGCGGATAGACTCGTTGCCCAAAATCCCGTCCAACCATGCCCTGAACACCCACCTCAGAGGGCAGGATGGGCCCAACGACCCACCGGCGCATTCGACGCCGGCAGACCCGCGCGACACCACGGCCACGCGAGGCCCCGACGGGGGTTCGCGGCACGCTCATGACGACCACCAGAGAACCGGGTTCCGACCTGCCGCTCCAGAAACAGGAGCGCGTCGTGATTCGCTTCGCCGGCGACTCCGGCGACGGGATGCAGATCACCGGCAACCAGTTCACGTCCACCTCGGCCGCCGTGGGCAACGACCTGGCGACCCTGCCTGACTTCCCGGCCGAGATCCGCGCGCCCGCCGGTACGCGACCGGGCGTCTCGGGCTTCCAACTGTGCTTCAGCTCGATCGACATCCACACGCCCGGCGACAACCCCGATGTGCTCGTCGCCATGAACCCCGCCGCGCTCGTGGTGAACATCGCCGACCTCAAGATCGGCGGCGTGGTCATCGCGAACACGGGGAACTTCACCGCGAAGGATCTCAAGAAGGCGCGTGTCGAGGTCAACCCGCTCGAGGACGGTTCACTGGAGGGTTACCGCGTGATCAAGGTTGACATCAACAAGCGCGTGACCGAGGCCCTCGACGGCTCGACGCTCTCGACCAAAGAAGTCCAGCGCTGCAAGAACTTCTACACCCTGGGCCTGATGTACTGGCTCTACAGCCGCCCACTCGAGCCGACCGAGGAGTGGCTGCGCAAGAAGTTCGCGAAGCGCGGGGAGCTGGCCGAGGCCAACATCACCGCCATGCGCGCAGGGTTCGCGGCGGGCGACATCCACGAGATGTTCCAGGGCCGCTTCGAGGTCCCCGCCGCCGAGCTTGCTCCGGGCACCTACCGCAAGATCATGGGCAATCAGGCCCTCGCTCTGGGGCTCATCTCGGGTGCGGAGCTCGCGGGGTTGAAGGCCTTCTTGGGCTCCTACCCGATCACCCCCGCCTCGAGCATCCTCGAGGTGATGGCGTCGTTCAAGCGGCATGGCGTAGTGACCTTCCAGGCCGAGGACGAAATCGCGGCGATCTGCGCCGCCATCGGAGCCTCGTTCACCGGGAGCTTGGGCATGACGACGACCTCCGGGCCAGGCGTGGCACTCAAGGGCGAGGCCATGGGGCTCGGCGTCTGCGTCGAGTTGCCGCTGGTGATCGTAAACGTGCAGCGCGGCGGCCCCTCGACGGGGCTTCCCACCAAGACCGAGCAGGCCGACCTGCTGCAGGCGCTGTTCGGGCGCAACGGGGAGGCTCCGATTCCGGTGCTCGCGGTGTGCTCCCCATCCGACGCGTTCGACTGCGCCATAGAGGCCTGCCGCATCGCCGTCGAGTACATGACCCCCGTCATCCTCCTCAGTGACGGCTACATCGCCAACGGCGCCGAGCCGTGGCGCCTGCCCGACATAGACGGCCTGCCGCGCTTCGAGGCGCGCTTCGAGAAGCCGCGCGAGAAGGGCAATTCGAGGCTGATGCCCTATTCCCGCGATGAGCGGAGCTCGCGGCCGTGGGCGCTCCCCGGGACGGCGGGAACCGAGCACCGCGTGGGAGGGCTCGAGAAGGAGCACCTCTCCGGTGAGATCTCCTACGACGCCGAGAACCACGAGTTCATGATCCTCAAGCGCCAGGAGAAGGTCATGGGGATCCGCGCGAGCATCCCCACTCCCGAGATCCGTGGGCCGCGGAGCGGGGACCTGCTGATCTTGGGCTGGGGATCCACCTACGGCACGATCATCGATGCGGCCGAGCGCTGCGCGCGAACGGGCACCGAGGGGAGCACGCTCCACCTGCGCCACCTTTGGCCACTGCCCGAAGGGCTCGACGAGATCTTCGACCGCTTCAAGGCGATCCTCATCCCCGAGATCAACCTCGGCCAACTCGCGCGAGTCCTGCGCGGCGAGTACCCCCACCACAACTTCATTTCCTTTCCGAAGGTTCAGGGGCGGCCGTTCCTCTCGACCGAGATCGTCGAGAAAGTCACCGACATCCTGGAGCGCTGACCATGACCGAGACGAACCCCCTGACGAAGAAGGACTTCAAGTCCGACCAGGAAGTCCGTTGGTGCCCCGGCTGCGGGGACTACGCGATCCTCAATGCGGTTCAGGCCGTGTGTGCTCGCATGGGCATCGCCCGCGAGGACACCGTGTTCGTGAGCGGCATCGGCTGCTCCAGCCGCTTCCCCTACTACATGAGCACTTTCGGATTCCACACGATCCACGGGCGCGCTCCAGCGATCGCGACGGGGATCAAGACGGCGAACCCGGAGCTCTCGGTCTGGATCGTCACCGGTGACGGTGACGGGCTCTCCATCGGCGGCAACCACCTCGCACACATCCTGCGGCGAAACGTCGACGTCAACATCTTGCTGTTCAACAACCAGATCTACGGGCTGACCAAGGGGCAGTACTCGCCGACCTCGCCCGTCGGGCGGCGGACCAAGACCTCGCCCATGGGGTCGATCGACCGTCCTTTCAATCCGATCAGCTTCGCGCTGGGTTGCAACGCGACGTTCGTCGCGCGCACCTACGACTCGAACCTGAAGCACATGGAGCGGACCTTCGAGGCGGCCGCCCGACACAAGGGCGCTTCATTCGTGGAGATCTATCAGAACTGCGTGATCTTCAACGACGGGTGCTTCGAAGACGTCGTGGACAAGAAGGTGCGCGACGACCGCATGATCGACCTCGTGCCCGGAGAGCCGATGATCTACGGCAAGCAGCGCGAGAAGGGCATCAAGGTCGAGGGCTTCGAGACGAACGTGACCGGCGCGGACGATGCGTCGGTCTGGGATCCGACGCTCTCCTCCTCGGCGCCGGCCTTCACGATGTCGATGATGGACGAGAACCCCGGACATCCCAACCCCGTGGGCGTCTTCCGGGCAGTCTCAGCGCCGTCCTACGACGAGGTCTCCGCTTCGCAAGTCGCCGAGGCCATCACGGAGAGCGGTGCGGGCACGATCAGGGACCTCGTCTACGCCGGGGAGACCTGGGAGGTCTCCTGACCGCCGCACCTGTCCGGAGTCCGGCAACCGACATCACCACCACCCGAAGTCCTATCTCATGAAGGTCGTTCCCTCCCCCTACATCTGGTTCAACGGCGAGTTCGTTGCTTGGGACGAGGCGCGGGTGCACGTGCTGTCGCACGTCATCCACTACGGAACGGGCGTCTTCGAGGGAGTCCGGGCGTATGGGAGCGAGCAGGGCACGCGCGTCCTCGGGCTCGACGCTCACGTGCAGCGCCTGTTTCGTTCGGCAAGGCTTCTTTCGCTGCCGATGCCCTTCGAGTTCGAGAGGCTGCGCTCCGCTGTGCTGGAGACGGTTCGGGCCAACGAGCATGAGGCGTGCTACATCCGCCCCTTCGCTTTCCGCGGCTACGGCGAGCTGGGCGTGGATCCGAGCGCCTCGCCGGTGGAGGTCATCGTGGCGACCTTCCCCTGGGGTGCCCTGTTGGGAGAAGGTTCCCAGCTCGAGGGCGTCGACACGGGCGTCGCTAGTTGGCGGCGCATGGCTCCGGACACGCACCCTTCGATGGCCAAGGCGTCGGGGAACTACATCAACTCCGCCTTGGTCGTGATGGAGGCCAAGCGCCACGGCTACGCCGAGGGCATCGTGCTCGATGTGGACGGCTACGTCTGCGAGGGCAGCGGCGAGAACGTGTTCTTCGTGCGTGACGGCGCGCTTTGGACCCCTCCGGTGGGAGCGTCGATCCTCGAGGGCGTCACCCGCGGGTACGTGCTGCAACTCGCCGCCGAGGCGGGCATTCGTGTGCGCGAGCAGCGCATCCCGCGCGAGATGCTCTACACCTCCGAGGAGGTCTTCTTCTCGGGCACTGCGGCCGAGATCACCCCCGTCCGCAGCGTGGATGGCCAGACGGTCGGAGCCGGCAGCCGCGGCCCGGTGACTGCCCGCCTACAGGAGGCCTTCTTCGAGATCGTGCAGGGCCGCACCGACGATCGCTTCGGCTGGTTGACGCCCGTCGGGGACGAGTAGGGGACCACGGGGGAGGCCCGCGCGGCGGAGGGGACCGGCCAGCGCAGGAGTGCGCCTCGGTCCACGAGCCGGCGCCGGTGGCTACGGAGTGAAGGTCACCTCGACGCCATGGGAGAGGTTGAAGCTGCTGCCGCAGGGGCTGGCGTTGGGGTCGCGGTACCAGACCTGAAAACGGCGGGTGTCCCCGGCTCCCCACTGGCCCATGGGCGCCAGGCCCGGCCCCCAGGCGGCGCCGCCCGCGGCATCTGGCACGCGGACGCCGAGGCGCTTCACGGCCGTTCCCGCGCAGCGCAGGCCGTCGCCGAAGATCACGCCGTTGCCGCCGTTCACCGTGTTGTTGCCGCTGAACAAGAGCGCCGGCTGGCCGGGCAAGAGGCCGTGGCTACCGAAGGTCACGTCGTCGGCCCCGCCGCCCGTCGAGCCGTCGGCGAGGGTTGTGGCGCCTTGCCCCGTCGAGTTGCCGCAACCCTCGCCGGTGCCACCGAGGTTGCCGCAGGGGCAGACGCCCCCCGAGCCGTCACCGAAGCAGTAGGCCGTGCCGACGGTCCCAGAGACCGTGGCGCCGGGATTGGCGAACAGGAAGGCGACGTCGCCGTCGGCGAGGGAGCCGGAGTAGACCTGGACGTCGTCGAGCAGCCCATCCCAGTACTCGATCGCCGCATCCCAGGTCCCGATGTTCCACGTCGGCCCGGCGAGGTTGGCCGAGGCGCCTCCGGCGACGCTCCCTACCGGCACACCGTCGAGGTAGAAGCGCACGTCGAAGGCGAGGTCGAAGACGATCGCCACGTGGGACCAGGCGTTCAGGGGGACAGCCACGGAGAAGTCGTAGTCCTGCACTCCGATCGTCGTGAAGCGCAGGCCGGAGTTCGTGACGCCGAAGCTCCAGCTCCCTCCGCAGCAGCTGTTCCCAAAGATGCGCATGATCCCACCGGAACTGCTACCGAAGGACTCGGGGTGGATCCACGCGGCGACGGAGAGATCGCTCTGCATGGCGTCGTAGGTCGGGTTGGTGGGGATCGAGGCGTGGCCGCCTTGGGTGTGATCGAACTCGACGGAGAGGTTCGTCGTGGCCGCGGCACCGGGCTGAGCGAGGGTGACACCCCCGAGGTACGTGCCGTCGAAGCCGTTGCCCGAGGAGTCCATGCACATCGCTCCCGTTGCTTCGTCCAGGCGGTAGTGGCCGACGAGCTGGATCGGTGCGGGCGTCGGGCAGGGCTGGATCTGGAGCGTGAAGGAGCCGCTGCCCGGCGAGGCGCCGGGGAAGGTGCCGACCTGCAGGGTGTAGGTGGTCCCGACCGAAACGGGGAAGCCGATCGTGCTCTGCAGACCGCAGGCGTCGTCGTTACAGGCCAGGGCCGTGCCCGGCGCAGGGCAGCCACACCCGGGGTAGGCGGCGACCTTGGTGTCCGTGGCGGTCAGGCCGCAGGTAGTGAGCTCGGCACAGCCGTCGGCATCGGCGGTCCAGCAGTACCACACGTCGTTCTCGATGCCGCTCGTCCCGAAGGCGAAACACAGCGACTCGCTCTGCCCCGCGGTGCCCGTCGTAGCGGCACTGTGATCGAAGGGGAAGGTGCCCTGCCCGGCGATCGGCATGGGCGTCACGCAGTCGTCGGTCCCGCCCAGCCAGCCGCCGGGAGCGGAGTTCGTGGGAGGCGAGACGGCGGTCGCCGAGGGAGGCTTCGGCGCTTGCGCGGCGAGGGCACAGACAGTGAGCAGGATGGGCAACTCGAGGGTCATGACTAGGATCCGCTGGGAGGGGACTGGAGGTTGCGAGCGGCGCCCCTTCAGCCTACCGAGGATGGTTGATTTCGGGCGCTCGAGGGAGCGAGAGCGGGGTCCGGCTCCCGCAGGCTGTCCGAGAAACCCGGTTCCCCGTCACCGCCGCGCCCCGTCACCGCGGACCGGGCTATGATCTCGGGCGCGTGAGACCGCCGCTCGACGCCGGCGGCGGCAGATGATGAGAGAGCTCGACGGGAAGACGGCCGTGATCACCGGTGCCGGGCGAGGCATCGGGCGCGCGATTGCCGCCGAGCTCGCCCGCGGCGGGGCGCGGGTGGTAATCGTCTCGCGCACGACCGAGCAGCTCGCCGACGCGGTCGAGACCCTCTCGGGCGCGGGCCTGGATGTCGTCGCTCTCGAGGCGGACATCGACGGCGTGGACTGGCTGGAGGCTCTGGACCGCGTCGCGCCCGAGATCGACATTCTCGTCAACAACGCTGCCGCCTTTGCGTCCTATAGGCCCGTGGAAACCGTGGATCCCGCTGAGATCGACCGCGTGCTCACGACCTGCGTGCGCTCGGCCCTGCTCCTGATCCGCCACGTCCTGCCGGGCATGAAGGCGCGCGGCTTCGGTCGCATCGTGAATGTCGGCTCGGTGGCCGCGAGCCTGGGAGCCACGGGGCAGGTCGCCTACTCCACGGCCAAGGCCGGCTTGGTCGGGATGACCCGCAGCGTGGCCATCGAGAGCGCGCGGAGCGGAGTCACGTGCAACCTGCTCGAGCTGGGCCTGATCGAAACCGAGCGTGTCGCCGAGGTGATCTCCCCCGAGGTGCAGGAGCACTTCAAGCACAACACTCCCGTCGGGAGGGCGGGGAGCGTCGATGAGGTCGCCCACGCGGCCGCCTTCCTGGCCTCGCCGCGCGCGGCCTACGTCACCGGTGCGACGATCCCGGTCTGCGGCGGCCTGGGCCTGGGGATGTACCCCGAGCAGCTGGGCTGACTCGCTCCGTTCCGTTCTCTGGCCTTGTGCGTACATCGGGCTCACTCGCGGGGCTCTCGGCCTGTTGCTAGAATCGGCGCAGTTCCCCCGGCCATGCACTCCCCTTCGGTGCTCCTCCCGGCAGGCCTTCTAGCAGCGGGTCTCATCATCCTCCCCTCCATGCGCCCGGTCGCGACCGGCGGCGAGGAGGGGGACTACGCCCGCGACGTACACCCGATCCTCGCCGCGCGCTGCTTCTCGTGCCACGGCACGAAGAAGCAGAAGGGCGACCTGCGCCTGGACACCCGCGGGGGGCTCTTCGAGTCCGAGGACCCCGAGTGGGTGCCCGTCGTCCCCGGCGACCCCGACGCCGGCACGCTCCTGGAGCGCATCTCGCTTCCCGCCGACGATCCCGACGTCATGCCGGCCAAGGGCGATCTCCTGGCGGCCGAGGAGGTCGCCGTCCTGCGCCGCTGGATCGCCGAGGGGGCAACCTGGGAGGAGGTCGAGGCTCCCGTGGAGCTCGCCGCCGGCGCCGTGGACGTGGGGCCGCTCGTGGACGCCGTTCTCGAGGGGACCTCCGGAGCGCCGCCGGTCGATTTCGACCGCGATGTGCGCCCGCTCCTCTCTGAGAACTGCTTTCTGTGCCACGGCCCCGACGGGGCGGCGCGCAAGGGTGGCCTGCGCCTCGACGTACGCGAAGGCCTCTTGGAACCGTGGGGTCCGGCGGGCCTCGTCGCCGTCGTTCCGGGCGATGCCCGAGTCGGGACGCTGCCTGAGCGGCTCCTGCACTCCGATCCCGCCGAGAGGATGCCGCCGCCGGACTCCTCTCGGGTGCTCGATGACGAGCAACGGGCGCTCCTGCTGCGCTGGATCGCAGAGGGCGCCGTGTGGAAGGAGCACTGGGCCTTTCAAACACCTCGGGAGCCGACGCCGCCTGAGGTCGAGGGCGACCGCTGGTCCCGCAACGAGATCGATCAGTTCGTCCACGCCAGACTCGAGGACGCGGGCCTTGGCCCCGCCCCCGAGGCGGACAGGCACACGCTGCTGCGGCGCGTGACTCTCGACCTGACGGGCCTGCCGCCGACGCCCGAGGAGGTCACCGCGTTCGTGGCTGACGCCCGGCCCGGGGCGTTCGAGCGTGTGGTGGACCGCCTGCTCGCCTCGCCGCGCTACGGAGAGCACAGCGCCCGTTTCTGGCTCGATGCGGCCCGCTACGGCGATACCCATGGCCTGCACCTCGACAACTACCGGGAGATGTGGCCCTACCGCGATTGGGTGATCGCGGCGTTCAACGAGAACCTCCCCTTCGATCGATTCACCATCGAGCAGCTCGCCGGAGACCTCATGCCCGACGCCACCCTCGACCAGCACATCGCGACGGGCTTCAACCGCTGCCACGTCACCACCAACGAAGGCGGCTCGATCGAGGAGGAGGTCTACGTGCGCAACGTCGTCGATCGGGTCAACACGGTCGGCACGGTGTTCATGGGGATGACCATCGGCTGCGCCTCCTGCCACGACCACAAGTTCGACCCGATCACTCAGCGCGAGTACTACGGCCTCTTCGGGTTCTTCAACAACCTCGACGGGAAGCCGATGGACGGCAACGAGAAAGTCCACGAGCCGGTAGTGAGGGTTCCCAGCGAGGGACAGCGCGCCGTGCTGGCCTCCCTGCGGTCTGAGCACGCGGCCCTGCAGGCCGAGGTCGAGCAGGTGCTCACGGGTCTTGAGTACCGGGAACCGGAACCTCCCGCCGACGAGTCCGCGGCGCCCAAGTCGGCGACGGTTTGGGTGGACGACGAGGTGCCCGCGGGTATCGTCCCCGAGGGCGATGCCCTGGTCTGGGCGGAGGCCCCAGATGCGCCCGTGCGCGCCGGACGGCGGTCCATGAAGCGCAGCGGGAGCGGGCACCACCAGCACGTCTTCCGCAACGCCGATCGCAAGCTCTGCGTCGCCGGGGGCGACGTCTTGTTCGCCTCGGTCTTCCTCGACCCCGCGGACCCGCCACGCGAGATCATGCTGCAGTTCAACGGTGACGGCGCCGAAGAATGGAGGCATCGGGCCTTCTGGGGCGAGAACCTGATCGACTGGGGAGCCGACGGCACGAGTGAACGACGCCGGATGGGGGACCTGCCGAGCGCGGGTGGGTGGGTGAAGCTCGAGGTCCCCGTCGAGAGCATCGGCCTCACGCCCGGCCGCGTCGTGCATGGCGTGGCCTTCACGCAGTTCGACGGGACCGCGTATTGGGACGAGGTGGGGATCCTCTCGAGCGCCGACCAAGCGCCGCAGGACTTCGACTGGATCGACGACGCCACGCCCGACGGTGCCGTGCTCGCGGGCGACGGTGACACTTGGAATTGGGTCGGCGCTGATGATCTCCCCGTGCTCTCGGGCGAGCGCAGCCTACGCCGCAAGGGGGGGGACGGCCTGAACCAAGACTACTTCACCCAGGCTCGCCCGCTCGTCCTGGCGGCGGGCGATCGGCTCTACGCTCACGTCTGGCTGGACCCGAAGGACCCTCCACGCTCGGTGCAGTTGCAGTTCAATGACGGCACCTGGGAGCACCGTGCGCGCTGGGGGGAACCCGCCCACGGCAAGGGCGCCGCGGGCGGGGGGGACCTGCGCGTCGGCGACCTCGTGGAGGCCGGCCGCTGGGTGCGCCTGGAAGTGCCGATTTCCTCGGTCGGCTTGAAGGCCGGGGCGAAGCTCAACGGCTGGGCCTTCACCCAGGTTGGAGGCACCGCCTACTGGGACCGGGCGGGCGTCCACACTTGGTCGGTGCCCAACGACCGCCACCTCACTTCGCAGCTTGCTTGGGAGACCCTCGCGGCTTCCGATGGAGATCTTCCCGAGGGCGTGCGCGCCGCCTTGAGCGTGGCCCGCGAGGACCGTAACGACGCGCAAGCGGGGACTCTCCTGGATCACTACCTCCAGCGCGTGTACGCGCCGGCCAGAGGCGTGTTCGCGGAGCTCAACGCGCGCGAAGCGAGCGTCACGACCGAGGAGGAGCGAGTCAGGGGCCAAGTCGCCTCGACGCTGGTGATGAAGGAGCGCACCGAAACCCGGCCGGCGTTCTTCCTCGAACGCGGGCAGTACGACATGCGCCGCGAAGAGGTGCCCCGCTCGACACCTTCGATGCTCCCGCCCATGGACCCCGCCCTTCCGAGAGACCGGTTGGGTTTCAGTCGCTGGCTTGTGGACCCCGCGCACCCACTGACGGCGCGAGTGACGGTGAACCGTTTCTGGCAGCAGCTGTTCGGCGTCGGACTCGTGGAGACGAGCGAGGACTTCGGCAATCAAGGCAGTCGTCCCAGCCATCCCGAGCTGCTCGACTGGCTGGCGACGCGTTTTGTGGCCGACGGGTGGGACGTCAAGCGCGCCCTGCGGCGCACGGTTCTCTCGGCGACCTACCGCCAGGACGCCCGTGGCGAGACCATCGCGCGCGAGCGTGACCCCGACAATCGCCTGCTTGGGCGTGGGCCGAGATTCAGGCTCGGCGCAGAGGTGCTGCGCGACCAGGCCCTGGCCCTGGGCGGCTTGCTCGTGGAGAAGATTGGCGGCCCGAGCGTCAAACCGCCGCAGCCCGACGGGCTGTGGTACGCCGTGGGCTACACCTCGTCCAATACGGCGCGGTTCAAGGCTGACGAGGGCCCGCAAGCCGTTCACCGGCGCACGCTCTACACCTTCCTCAAGCGCACCTCGCCGCCGCCTCAGATGAGCACCTTC
The DNA here is from genome assembly GCA_002686265.1 of Planctomycetota bacterium. Taxonomy (GTDB): domain Bacteria; phylum Planctomycetota; class UBA1135; order UBA1135. Next base: position 61,121 of record NZBA01000035.1, on the reverse strand, counting down.
GATGCGCCCAGCCGCGAGTCGAGCTGCGTGCGCCGGGAGCGGACGAACACCCCCCTGCAGGCACTGCTCTTGATGAACGACCCGCAGTTCGTAGAGGCCGCGCGAGGTCTGGCCCGGCGCATCCTGAGCGAGGGAGGCGAGACGCCCGAGCAGCGCGCGGCCTTCGCCCTGTCGCTCGTGACCTGCCGTCCGGCGGTGGAGCACGATTTGGCCGACATCTTGGCGTTGCTGCGAGATCAACAGGAGGAGTTCCGCGCTCAACCCGACGCGGCGCGGGCGCTGCTCGCCTACAGCGGTGGAGAGGTGGACGGCGAGGCCGATCCGGTGCTCCTCGCCAGCTGGACGGTCGTTGCCAACCTGCTGCTCAACCTTGACGAAGTCATCATGAAGGGCTGAGCGAACGGTGGATCCTCGCGCAGAGTCACTGATGCTGGAAACGCGCCGCCAGTTCTTCGGGCGGGCCGCGGTGGGGTTGGGAGGAGCTGCGCTGACCTCCCTGCTCGGGCCTCCGGCCCTGGGTCACTCCTCCCCCCCGAGACGTCTCGTCGGCGGGCACCACTTCGCCCCGCGTGCGAAGCGGGCGATCTACCTCTTCGCCGCCGGCGCGCCGTCGCAGATCGACACCTTCGACTACAAACCGAAGATGGACGCGCTGTTCGACCAGGACCTGCCCGAGTCGACCCGCATGGGGCAACGCCTGACGACGATGACCTCGGGCCAGGAGCGCTTTCCGATCGCGCCCTCGATTTTCGAATTCGAGAAGGTCGACAATGGAGGAGACGGCGCCTGGGTCAGCGAGCTCCTCCCGCACACCAAGACGATGGTGAAGGACATCGCCATCGTCCGTTCGATGTTCACCGAGGCCATCAACCACGACCCGGCGATCACTTTCATCTGTACGGGCCGTGAGCAGCCCGGCTGGCCCAGTCTCGGCTCCTGGCTGAGCTACGGGTTGGGCTCGGCCAACGAGAACCTGCCGGAGTTCGTTGTCCTCAACGCCACCTGGACGGGGCGCAAAGAGGCTCAGGCGCTGTTCAACAGGCTCTGGGGGAGCGGCGTTCTGCCGAGCCGCCACCAGGGCGTCGCCCTGCGCTCCAAGGGCGACCCGGTGTTGTTCCTCGAGGACCCCGACGGGATTAGTTCACAGGCTCGGCGCCGGATGCTGGACACCCTGGGGCGTATGAACGAGCGCCGCTACACCGAGCTCGCCCACGAGGACATCCACACACGGATCGCCCAGTACGAGATGGCGTTTCGGATGCAGACCTCGATCCCCGATCTGACGGATCTCTCCGACGAGTCGGAGAGCACCTTCGAGCTCTATGGGCCCGACTCCCGCAAGCCGGGGACTTTCGCGGCCAGCTGCCTGCTCGCCCGACGGATGGTCGAACGCGATGTGCGCTTCGTGCAGGTCTTCCATCGCGGCTGGGACCAGCACGCGAACCTGCCGACGGACCTGCCCAATCAGTGCCGGGACATCGACCAGGGAGCGACCGCGCTCGTGGGGGACCTGAAGCGACGCGGCTTGCTCGATGACACGCTCGTCATCTGGGGCGGCGAGTTCGGGCGAACGATCTACTGCCAGGGGGACTTGACGCGGCAGAACTACGGGCGCGACCACCACCCGCGTTGCTTCACGATCTGGATGGCGGGCGGCGGCATCCAGGGCGGCATCGTCCACGGAGAGACGGACGACTTCAGCTACAACATCCCTCGCGATCCGGTCCACATCAACGACCTCAACGCGACGATCCTGCACTGCCTGGGCTTGGATCATGAGCGCCTGACGGTGAAGCACCAGGGCCTCGACGTGCGCCTGACCGGCGTGGACAGCTCGGTGCGTGTGCTGGAGGAGCTGCTCACCTGACTCCGGCGCGTGGCCGGGACCGGCCAGCTCGCCGGCCCCTTGGCTAGAAACGCAGCGTGTAGCCGATTTTCACGGTCGTGTCGAGATGGGTGGGCTGCAGCCCGCCGTCCTCCAAGTTCCAGCCTCGATTCAGCACGACGAACGCCTCGCGGCCGGGAGAGAAGATCCACCACAAGCGACTGTTGAGCGAGACCTCATCGCTGACGTCGTCCCACTGCGCGAAGCTGGACCAGGAGACCCGGGGGCTGAACAGGAAATCAGCCTTCAGGCGACCGAGGTGGACCGAGAAATCGCCCTCGTCGAGCTCGACGTCGTTCAGTTCGTACTCGAAGCCGAAGAGCGCCGCGGCGTTCGGTCGCCAGTCGAACTCCAGGGAGTACTCGGTTCGCTCGCCGCTGAAGAAGCCGCCGGCGGACACCCCGATCTCCGCTGAGAGCTCGCGCTTGTCAGAGGACTCCAGCTCGATCCCAGCGCGCGTGAAGTCGTAGTCGCCCCCGCCGATGACGACCCCTTCGTGGATCTCGAAGTCCTCGACGAGGTTCTCGGTTTCTCGGGAGACGGTCAGGTCGAGCTCGTCACCGCTCTCCCACTCCACCCCGAACGGCGTGACGGAGAGCTCGGCGGACTCGGTGTTCCCATCCATGTCGGTGATCCAGGAGGGCGCGAGACCGAAACGCAGCCGGCGAACACCGGTATGCATGCGCGGCCGGTAGCTGAGCCCCCCTTCATACGCGCGGACGCCGTTGCGGCGTACGAAGCCGAGGGCAGGGGCGAAGTCCTCCTCGAGGGTCGTGAAACTCAAGCGTGCGTGGATCTCGTCATTGGGGTAGCGCAGGCTCACGTGGTAGGCGAGGTCGTCACCCCCGTCGCCCTGGGTCGCGGACTTCATCGCGTAGGTCGAAACCTGCAGGTTCCGATCGCCCGCGAAGCGGTCCGTGCGGTAGTTGAAGTCCACGCCAACCGTGTCGCTTTCGACCCCGGCGGTCGGATGACCGTGGGTCCAGATCAGCCCGACGTCGGACTGGTCGAGGATGTTCTTCGAGAAGCGCCCGACGAAGAGGTTCCGCTCCTCTAGACCTTCCGAGGAGCCGGTCTGGACGTCCAACAAGCCGAGGCTGAAGGAGTCGGTCTGGGCCGTCACCTTCACGGAGGCGACCAGGGGAACCTCCCCGCCGTCCTCATCGATTCCGACCCGGCGGCTGAAGAAGGGGACCACATCGGGTCGGCGGTGGAAGCCGACAGATGGGCCGAAGAAGAAGATCCCCGAGTCTTCGAGGAAGAAATCGCGCTTCTCGGGGAAGAACAGGGGGAAGCGGGTCAGGTTGACCTGGCGCGCGTCGACCTCGGTCTCGGCGAAGTCGGTGTTGATGGAGACGCTCAGTTTCGTACTCGGAGAGATGCGGTAGAACAGGTCTCCGCCGGCGTCGCCGCTGGCGTGTTCCTCGCCGGTCATTCGGTCGTCGGTGGCCGTGCCCGTGACGAAGGGTTTGAGGTCGAGCCCGAGGCCCTGTTCGAGTCCGCCGATGCCCGTCAGCCGCCCCGCGTGGGCCACGGAGAAGAACCGGAACCTCGGGTCGGGCGTCGCCCAACGGACCGATTCCGAGCGGCGGCGGATCTCGCGCTGGAAGTTGAAGCCCCAAACGGACGCCGCGGGGTCGAAGTTGATGGAGGCGGCGGGGATCTCCACCTCGGCGGTCCAGCCGCTCTCGTCGCGGCGCACTCTGGCCGACCAGATCGCGTCCCACTCCTTGTTGAAGTCCGAGCCGTTCTTGGTGATCAGGGCGTCGCCGATCGAGCCGCCCGCGCCGACCTGGAACCAGAACGCGTTGCGCCGGTCGAGGAAGGTGTCGAACAACAGCTCGATGCGGTCGTCCGGATTGAGGCGTGCGTCCCGCATGCGCTGGGTGGCGCGGATCCCAGCGGGGTCCCGGTCGTTGCAGCGGATGGCGAGATAGAGGGCTCTCGAGTCGCAGGCGATGCGGACATCCGTGGTTTCGCTGGGATCGCCGCCGGCCACGGGTTCGACCTGGCGCAAGCCGGTGAGAGGCTCGCACGACTGCCATAGAGCGTCATCGAGGAGGCCGTCGATCACCGGCGCGGGCGTGCCAGCAGGCCGCTGCAGGATGTGATGATCGGGGGCTTCGATCGCGCACGTCGGCGGGTTCGAGCAGAGCAGAGAGAGGGCGAGGGGTGTGAGGAACATGGGGGGAGACGGAGGGCGAGAGGTGTTTCGGCACCGGCAAACCCACGGTCGGGGGTCGAGCGTCGAGCCTGGGAGTGTATCGGGCCCAAACGGCAGGCGCAGGCTCGGGGCGGGGATGAGCTCCAACCCCTCACGAGGATTCGCGTCCGAGTTCGTGAGCCGTTCGCGCGTTCCGGAGTGAATACCCCTGAGCGCAGCGGGTTAGAATCGCAACGTCGCGCCGCTCCTTCCTCGTTCTGCCGTTCCTCTCTCGAGAGTTCCCATGGACCGATCCAGCCTGCTCCTCATGGCGCTGCTCTGCGCGCACGGACCCCTCGCGGCGGCAGTCTCCCTGCAGGCCGATCCACACCAGGGAGAAGAGGGGCCGACGGCGACGTGGCGCAGCGCCTCGGTGCGCCGAGGCATCGAGCTCCTGATTGAGATGCAAGAGGGCAGTGGGCCCGCGGAGTGGCCGTACGAGGGTGTCTACCGCGTCAGGCGGAAGATCCCGATTGGCTACCGCGTGGGGGGGACGGGCATCGTCGCCAGCGCCTTGATCCAGGCGCCCGGCTACGCGGAGGACTCCGTGCGCCGTGAGGCCGTTGAGCGAGCCGTGGAGTTTGTCTGCGGCTCGATCGAGCACGACCTGATGGACCCCGACTACTCTGGCGGCTATGACGTGCGTGGGTGGGGCTATGCCTACGGTCTGGCCTTTCTCCTCCGCCTCGAGCGCCTGAAGCTCATTCCCAAGGAACACTCCCGGGCCGCCAAGAAGGCGGCCCGGTTCTTCATCGATGCCCTGGAGCGGATCGAAATCCCGGCCAAGGGTGGGTGGAGCTACTCGCGGAGCGGACCCCTCGACGAGCCTTCCAATCCATCGCCCTTCATGACGGCTCCCTGTCTCCAGGCGTTGTTCGAGGCCGAGGCGGCGGGGCACAAGGTGGATCGCAAGGTGGTCGAGCGCGGGATCGCGGCGCTCGAGAGCTCACGCACCTCCAGCGGCGCCATCGTCTACAGCTCGAGCGGCGATTCCCTGGGCTCCCGTGACAAGGTGCCCGGGGCCGTGGGCCGGATGCTGGCCGCCGAGGCGACCTTGCTGCTCGCCGGGCGTGGCTCCCAGGCGGATGTCCGCGGAGCCGTCGATGCCTTCCTCGTGCACTGGCGCTGGCTGGACAAGCGCAGGGCCCAAACGGGGACCCACGTGGCGCCCTATGGCGTCGCGCCCTACTACTTCTACTACGCCCACTACTTCGCCGCCCAGGCCATCGAGCTCCTCTCGAAGCACGAGCGCGCCGAGTACCGCGCCCGGCTCGCTGAGCTGCTCTACTCCGTACAGCTCGAGGACGGCACCTGGAACGACCGCGTCTTCGACCGCTCCGCCAATTACGGCACGGCCATGTCGATCCTGGCGCTCATGATGCCCGATCTCCAGCCGCCCGCCGCCTGGGCGAGGGGGCTGAAGAAGGCGCGCTAGGCCTGCTTCCCTCCCAAGGTCCCGCGCCCCTGCGGCTTCCGCGTGGTGCCGAAGCCCCGTCGGCGCCATTGGCGACCCGGCCCGCTCCTCGAGGGAGCAGCCAGGGCGCAACCAGCTCAAACGGACCGCAGGCGTGGACGTGCGTGAGCCAAGCCGACTTAGCTCGAGGGTCCCGAGCGTCTGCTCAGGGAGCCCAGACGACTCGGAAGCCGTTGCTGGTGTTGAAGCCGCCGCCGCAAGGCGACCCTACGGGATCGCGGTACCAGAACTGGTAGTAGCGCACGTCACCGCCCGAAACGCCCCCGGTGGCGCCAATGGCGATCGTCGTCTCACCGTCACCGTAGGCGTCGGTGTTCACGATCTGAAGGCGCACGACCGTGCCGCCGGCACAGCGCAACCCGTCGCCGAAGATCGCGCCGCGTCCGGCGTTCACTTCCTGGTCCCCTTGGAAGAACAGCCCGGGCTGGTTCTTCGCGGCCCGGTCAGCGGTCAGGACGACCGTGTCGCTGCTGACGCTTGCCGTTCCATCCCCATCCAACTGGCAGCCCTGCCAGTAGGAGCCGTTCTCGCAGCCACGATCGGTGAGCCCGAAGTTCAGGCAGGGGCAGAAGGTGCCGCTGCCGTCACCGGCGCAGAAGGGCGAACCCACAGGCGGGAGGCCGCCGGGGCCGACGATGTTGAAGGTCAGGACGCTTCCCGAGCCGGGCGCGAAGAGCCCGATCTCCCCGGTCACTGTTTGGGGCGCGGAGTCGCAGGTAAAGCTGAAGGTGTACATCGTCCCCCAGCGGATCGCGTTCGCGTTGGGATCCTGCTGGTAGGTCTGGGTGGTCGCCCAGGAGGCGCTGCCGCTCTGCTGGTTCCAGATCCAGTCGGCCCCGTTGTAGATCTCGCCTGAGTGGTAGGGGACGTCGTGGAAGTACGTGTTCGTGACGTTCATCCCGCTGGGGATGGGGATCGTGAACGAGCCCGCCGACTGGGTGGAGGTCAGGTTGTGGACCACGTAGTCGTAGGTCCAAGAGGCGTTGTTGTGGTTGGTGACCCGTGAGCCGATGTTGAAGATGCCGGGCCTCCCCGAGCCGCCCTCGTCGGTGTTGGTCGCGGAGGAGACCATGACCAGGGGGTCGACCTCGCGCCAGGCGAGGACCGCGGGAGCCGTTACGTTGGTCGGCCCCCCGCCGTTGATGTCGCTAACCGACACGACGTCCAGGCGTCGGTAGGAGTTGTTGTTCCAGGCGTTGCCCGCGCCCGCGTCGTGGGCGGAGACGTACTGTGCCTCGGCGAAGTACACCGCCCCGGGGTTTTGGGCCGGGTCGATGTCCGAGACCGCCACTTGCAAGCGTCCCCGGATAGCGGACGGGCCGCTCGGGCTCGGGTAGGGGTGGGAGTGCAGCCCAGTCGTGGCGTTGACGAGGTACTTCGGCCCGCCGCCCGCACCGTCGTTGAGGGTCGCCCAGTAGGTGTCGGCACAGCCGATTCCGAGCGTGTCGCAGTCCGTCTGCTGGCAGCTCCCACAGCCGCCTTCGTTCACCGCGCAGAAGCCGTGTTTCAGCCAGCTCTGCCCAATCTGCTCGAAGCGCCCGTCCTTCAACCGGAAGATGTTCTGGCCGATGACCGGGTGGTCTTGGTTGGTCCACTCCACCGGAACCGTGCCCGGGTTGCAGGACGTCGTCCCCATCGAGTACGCGGCGATGCCACCGGACTGACCGTAGTAGTGGAAGTCGTCGCCCTCCTGCCCGATCTTCAGGGTCGTGATGTCGGGTCCCTGGGCGGCGGCGGTGGCACAGAGGAAGGTGCCGGCGAAGAACGAGGCAAGCGTTGCGGTCTTGAGCATCATGCGGGGTTGGGTGTGGCGTTTCGTATCACACGGATCGTCGCTCGAGACGAGCGGCAACGCGCGGCAACTTCATCATGGGGCAATCCTCCCCAGCGTCAAGCGCGCCCGCGCCCCGGCATTGCCAGGGGACGCGCCGGGAGTCATGGCCGTGTAAAAGGTCTGGGTTAGGGCACCCAGACGATCTCGAGTCCGTTGGTCGTGTTGAACCCCGTGCCGCAGGGGCTACCGACCGGATCTCGGTACCAGTACTGGTACCGGAGCGTTTCCCCGCCCGCGGCGCCGCCCGCGGCGCCGATAGCGATCGTGGTGGACGCACTCCCCCCGGGGCTTGCAGTCGCCACTTCGAGGCGCATCACGTTCTGGCCGGCGCAGCGCAGGCCGTCGCCGAAGGTGACGCCGTCGCCGCTGTTGACGACCTCGTCGCCTTGGAAGAACAGTCCCGGCTGCCCGGGGATCACGAGGGTCGCGTTGAGCACCAGGGTGTCGGCGGAGACGCTCGGATCGCCGGCTCCGGCGAGCCGCGCCCCATCGGGCGTCGCACTGTTCTCGCAGCCGTGTCCGGGGATGCCGAAGTTGAAGCAGGGGCAGAAGGTCCCCGAGGCGTCGCCGGAGCAGTAGGCCGTTCCCGCCGCCGGGCCGCCTGCGGGGGCGTCCACGGCCATGGTCAGCACGCTGCCCGTGCCGGGCTCGAAGAACCCGATTTCACCGACGGTCGACAGGGGCGCGCCGTCCGCGTCGAAGCCGAAGGAGTACATCGTGCCCCAGCGCAGGGCGTTGGCATTCGGATTCTGCTGGTAGGTCTGCGTGCACGCCCAGGAGAAGACGCCGCCGCTGTGGGAGGTCGTCCAGTCCGTTCCATTGAACGGCTCTCCGCTGTGGTAGTCGACGTCGTTGAAGAACACGTTCGTGATCACCGTTCCGTCGGGCACGGGAACGGCGAAGGAGCCGGCGCCCTGCTGGGATGTGAGGTTCTCGACCACGTAGTTGTAGCGCCAGGTCCCGCCGAGGTCGGTGACCGTGTAGGCGACGGCGAAGTGCCCGTGGACGCCGGATCCTCCCTCATCGGTGTTGGCCACCTCGACGACCGTTACCGACGGGTCCTGCGCTCTCCACGCGTAGGGCGCGGACTGGTCCGTCGTGGCCGGGCCGCTACCGTCGACGTTGCTGGTCGAGATCACATTCAGCTTGCGCCAGGAGTAGCTGTGCTTCGCGTTTCCCGCGCCCGCCACGTGGGCGGAGACATACTGGGCCTCGGCGAAGTACTCCGCTCCGGTGTTCTGGGACGGATCGATATCCGGCACGGCCACCTGCAGCCGCCCGCGGATCGTGCTCGGACCCGAGGGGCTGGGGTAGGGGTGGGAGTGTTGGCCCGTCAGGGCGTTGACCAGGTACTTCGGCCCGCCGCCCGCACCGTCGTTCAGCCCCGAGGAGTACGTGTCGGCGCAGCCGAGCCCGAGGGTGTCGCAGTTCGTCGACTGGCAGCTCCCGCAGCCGCTCTCGTTCACGGCACAGAAGCCGTGCTTGAGCCAGCTCTGGCCGATCTGCTCGAAGCGGCCGTCCTTGAGCCGGTAGAAGTTCTGGCCGATCACCGGGTGGTCGGAGTTGGTCCAGTTCACGACTTGCGTGCCGGGATTGCAGGAGGTCGTGCCCATCGAGTACGCCGCGATTCCACCGCTCTGGCCGTAGTAGGAGAAGTCGCTACCAGAGCCGCCGATCTTGATCGTGGTGATGTCGGGCCCTTGGGCTGTGGCGGGGATGGCCAGGGAGAGGCCAGCGGCGAGAATCCGGAGGAGGGTGAGAGGGCGAATCATCGTGGTTCTTGGGTCTAGGGGGCGAAGCAAGTAAGTGAGCTGGGGCGGGATCCCAATGGGGACATCCTACTTCAGGACGGTTGGTCGCGGGATCGGGTGCCCTCGGTCGTGCGCAAATGTGAGCGAGGCCGACCCCAGGGGGCCGGCCTCGCCGGACTCAGGCGGGATTCCTCCCGCCTCAGGCGCTCACCCTAGGGGTTCCAGGTGATCTCAACCCCGTTCGAGGTGTTGAAGTCGGAGCCGCAGACCGAGAGGTTCGGATCGCGGAACCACCACTGGTAGTAGCGCGTCTGGCCGGGGGAGACCCCGCCAGCGGAGCTGATGCTGACGGTGGACGAACCGGCGCCGGAGCCGTTCGAGGCGATGATCTCGAGGCGGATCACGGTGCCGCCGGCGCAGCGCAGGCCGTCACCGAACTGCACGCCGTTGCCGCCGTTGACCGCCTGGTCGCCCTGGAAGTAGAGGCCGGGCTGACCGGGAGTGGCGTAAGCGGAGTTCAGCACGACCGTGTCAGCACTGACGCTCGGGTCGCCCGAGGCGGTCAGGCGCGAGCCCTGGCCGAACGAACCGTTCTCGCAGCCGTGGTCCTGGTTGCCGAAGTTGAAGCACGGGCAGAAAGTGCCGGTGCCGTCACCGGGGCAGAACGACGTACCGGCAGGCGGATCGCCGCCGGGAGCGGAGACGCCGAACTGGATGACCGTGCCGTCCTTGAACATGCCGAGGTCCGCGGTGCCGGGTGCCGGCGGGACGTCGGCGTCGAAGCCGAAGCTCCACATCGTGCCCCAGCGGATCGCGTTCGCGTTCGGGTTCTGGCTGTAGGTCTGGTCCGTCTGCCAGGTGAACATCCCGCCGGCTTGGCTGGAGACCCAGTCGTTGGAGTTGAACGGCTCGCCGGAGTGATAGGGGATGTCGTTGAAGTACACGTTCGAGAGCGTCGCGCTGTTCCCCACCGGGATCGCCAGCGAGCCGGCGCTGGCGTCGGAGGTGCGGTTGTAGACGACGTAGGTGTAGCGCCAGCTACTCCCGCCGAGGTCCTCGACCTTGTAGCCGATGGTGTAGTGCCCGTGGATTCCGGAGCCGCCCTCGTTGGCGTACATCACGTCTTGGACGTTGACCGAGCTGTCCTCGGCCGCCCACGCGTAGGGAGCGCACTGATCGACCATGGTCGGGCCGCCGCCGTCGATGTTGCTCACCGACACGACGTTCAGCTTGCGCCACGAGTTGGCGATCCCGCCGTTGCCGTCTTGTGCGGTGTGCTGGGAGATGTACTGCCCTTCGGCGAAGAACTCCGCGCCGGAGTTCTGCGCGGGGTCGATGTCGCTCACCGGAACCTGGAGTCGTCCGCGGGTGGTGGAGGAGCCGCTCGGGCTGGGATAGGGGTGCTGGTGGACGCCACTGGTGGGGTTGACCTGGTACTTGGGTCCGCCACCCGCGCCGTCGTTGAGCGTCGCCCAGTAGGTGTCGGCGCAGCCGAGTCCGAGGGAGTTGCAGGAAGTGGACTGGCATGAGCCGCAGCCGCTCTCGTTCACGGCGCAGAAGCCGTGCTTGAGCCAGCTCTGCCCGATCTGCTCGAAGCGCCCGTCCTTCAGGCGGAAGAAGTTCTGACCGATGACGGGGTGGTTGCTGCTCGTCCAGACGACCTGCTCGGTGCCGGGATTGCACGAGGTCGTGCCCATTGAGTAGGCGGCGATCCCGCCGGCCTGGCCGTAGTAGTGGAAGTCATTCTGGTTGCCGCCGTCGACGCCGATCTTGATCGTCGTGATTGCGCCACCGGTCTGACCGAAAGCGAGGCCGCCGAACAGGGCGCTCGCGAGGAAAAGCAGCAGGGTCTTGTTCTTCATTGGTCTGGTTTCTCGTGCCGCGAAAGTGATGATGGTTCAGGGAGGGGGGCTCATTGCCCGCGTCGGAAAAGAGAAGAGAGTGGACACGCAGGGGCGGGTCCTGGGATTCCATTGCTCTGGGGAGGGGGCGCGGCACCCCCCTCCAGGCCTCGCTGGCGCTGGAACATTCGTTTCGTTTCCATAGGAGGAGACCCCTACGACCTCAAACGTAGTCGACCTACCTACCTACCTGGAAAATTCTACCACGGCCCCCGGAGCGATGGCGTTCATTCGCCCGGGCCCGGGGAGGTCAGGGAGCGGGCTTTCCGGAGGCATTCGCGGGCCGCCTCGGGCCGCCCGAGGGCCTGGCGGATCTGACCCAGGAGCACCCATGCCTGGGGGAGGTCGGGAGCGAGGCTGGTGACCTCTGCGAGCGCGTTCTCGGCGGATTTCAGTTCTCCCAGGGCGAACCGCACCTGCCCCAGCTCGAGGTGCAGGCCGGGGTCGGCCGGCCGCAGGGCGAGCAGTACCGCGTAGTGCTCGAGGCTCTCACGCAGGGCCGCGGTTTGACCGGAAGCGAACAAAGTGAAGGCCAGATCCTCGCGTGCCGGAGTGCGCCCGGGGGCGAGCTCGACCGTGCGGCGAAAGGCCGCGAGCGCCGCGACCTGGGTGGCGCGGGCGCTCTCTTCGAAGGTTGCGGCGCGCTCTTCGTCGCCACCAGAGCGCAGCGCCACGCTCCGCGCCCGCAGCGCACCCGCCTCTCCCGCGAGCGCGATGCCGAAGTGGTGGAGGGCGGCGACGTTCTCGGGATCCTCGGCCGCGAGGGCCTCGAAGACCGTCGCCGCGCGTCCGAGCCGGCCCAGGGCTTGCGCGGCCAGGCCCAAGCGCCTGAGTGCCACCTCCGAGGCGGGCTCGATGGCCAGGGCTTCCTCGAAGAGGGCGAAGGCCCTCTCGGCCTCGCCGCGCGCGGTGTGGAACTCGGCCAGGCTCAGGCGTAGGGAGACGCTGTGGGGATCGAGAGCGATGCGCTCGGCCACTCGGGCCTCGAACTCCCCGGCCCGACCCAGCAAGAGGTGCATCCAGGCGACACGGAGCGTGTTGCGATCGTCGGCGAATGGGCTCCAGCGCCCGAGTTCCTCGGCGCGTTCGAGCGCCGCCACGACCCGTGCGCTCTCATCCTCCGCCAACGCGGCGCGGGGAGCGGAGAACCATCTATCGCGCAAGCTCGCCGTGCTCTCCCAGGCGATCTCGGCCCGCCAGTCGAGCCAGCGCACGACGCCGCTGTGCGTCCAGGCCGCCAGCAGCACCACCATCATCCCCGAGAAAACTCGCCCGGCGGGGGTCAGGGCTCCTCCGCGCTTGAGCGTCCAGCGCTGCAGGCGCACCTCTCGGGCGTAGAACAGGCGCGCCGTTGCGAGGGAGACGATGGCCAGCATGCCGGCGATCGCCAAGGAGAACAGGAACGGGATCTGCCCGTAGAGGCCGCGGAACGTCGCGAAGGCGAGCACGAAAGCGACGCCGAGCAGAAGCTCCTCGCCAGGCGTCTGCTCCTTCCAGCGTGCGAGTTTCTCCCGCGCGAGGGGCTCGGCCGGCGCCCGTGGCCCGCGCTCTTCGCGCGGGCGCGTCGCGGCTCCGATCGTCCCGAACCCGAAGTACAAGGCGTCGTTGGGGCACACGCTGACGCAGTCGAGGCATTTCATGCAGCCCGGGTCGATCACCGAGCCGTAGTCGCGCACCTCGGCGTGGACCACGACGTTCGAGCTGCACACCGCCGTGCAGTGTCCACAGGCTTCGCAGTCATCGTTGACGCGGATGCGCCCGGGGGCGATCCGGTCCACCGCGCTGTAGAGGGCTCCGTAGGGGCAGGCGTAGGTGCAGAAACCCTTCGCTCCCAACAGGTAGATGATCGCGAAACCCGCCGCGATCAGCGTCGCCACGGCGACGGGCCAGGGCGGAAAGGTCGCCCAGAAGTCCTCGGTCGAGAGGTTCATGCCGCGGTAGCCGACGTCGTCTCCCAGCCACAGGCGCACGGCTAGAGGCCAGAGGAACATGTAGACGAAGGCGATCGCGGGGACCGTGAGCAAGAGGCGCGAGCGCAGCGGACGCGGTCGGATGCCGAGCTTGGCGAGCAGCCACCGGCTCGCGTCTTGCAAGGCGACGAGGTGGCATCCCCAACCGCAGAACCAGCGACCGAAGACGGCGGTCAGCAGGGTTGTGGCGATGAAGAACAGAAGGCCCGCGTTGATCACCCCGTGCTTGAAGAACTCCATTCCCTCGGAGGGTTCGAGCGGAGAGAGGGTGGTGTCGCTCACGAGCCAGTGCGCGACGTGCGCCGCGATGGCGACGTGGACCGCGACCAGGGCTACCGCGCGCCACTTCCCCGCCCGCGAAGGGCGAATCCCGCCCGGCTCGCGGCGTGTTCGCTGTTCTTCCGTCGTCGTCTCCATGGGGCGTGCCGGATGACCGGCGGGTGCCGAGGGTAGGCAGCCGGGCCGCGCCAAAGAAGAGCCGCGCTCTCCTCACCGTTGTCTGAGGCGTGTACGCTATCTTCGGGTCATGTTGGCGTGCGTACACACGGACTCGGGGACGGGGACGCCGCTGGTCTATATCCCCGGCATCGACGGCACGGGCGAGTTGCTGCTCGGCACTCGGTCCCGTCTGGCGGCTCACTTCCGGGTTGTGTGCCTGCGCTACGATCTCGAACCGGGCGTCGAGTTCGGCCGTGACACCTACGAGGGCCTCGCTGGGAGCGTTGTCGATGTCCTCGATGAGTGCGGAATCGAGGCCCCGCTCCTGCTCGCCGAGTCCTTCGGCGGTCCCTTGGGTCTGCATCTCGCCCTCGATCATCCCGAGCGCGTGTCGGCCCTCGCCATCGTCAACAGCTTCGCCCACTACCGGCTTCGGGCGCGGCTGGCCCTGACCAACGCCGTCATGCCGCGTATCCCTGTCAGCCTTGCGCGCATCGTGCGACGCCACGTGGGGCCGGTGATGTTGATGGGCCCGCGCCGCGACGCCGAGATGGTGAGCGAGTTCCGCCGCGTGGAGGGCCTCGTATTCGGCGAGGGCTACCTGCGCCGCGCGCGCATGCTGAGCAGCGTCGACCTGCGTCCGCGCTTGGCGCAGGTTCGCCGCCCCGTGGCTCTCTTCGCCTCCGAGCGAGACGGAATCGTGGATTCGGTTCCCCAGGCGCGCGAGATGGCCGCCGCCATCCCCGGCGCGACCATGGAGATCATTCCCCGTGCCGCCCACATCGCCCTGCCTCTCGCTGACGAGCCGTGGTTGGAACGTCTCCAGGCTCTCGGGGCCGCCGGCACCCTTCCGCGGGCCATGGGTGTCTAGTTCTCGTATCGTCGTGACCTACCCCGAACAGAGCGCACGTCCGGTCGCTCTCGGCCCCTGGCGGCACCTCTGGGAACCGGGCTGCCTCGACGACCTGTCCCGGGGCGCCCGACTCGCCAGAACCCGCAAGGCACCGCCAGGAACCGAGGTGGCGCGTCTGGAGCATGTTTCCATGAGTAGTCCGGACTAGGGGCACGAGCCGGCCCTTCTCCTCCGATCCAATGCCCACCCAGGGTTGCTCCATGCGCTTCGCCATGACCTCGATCGAGGCTCGGGGGGCGCGTGCTCCCGATGCTCTCAGTGGCCCGCGCCTTGGCGCGCCGCGGGCACACGGTGACCTTCTACGGCTCGCAGACCATGGCGGAACTGGTCGAGTCGGGAGGCGTGGAGTTCCTGCCGCTCGAGTCCTTCGCCGGAGGTGCCGGCCCGGCCGTGCGAGGGAGGTCCTCGTTCGTTCGGGAGTAGCTGCCGTTCTTGGTGCGCGAGCGCAGCCGGAGGGAATACCGGACGGCGAAGGGCCTGCAGGCGTGGGCCAGACATCCCAACTTCTGCCGAATCGTGGCGATCAAGGACCTCACCTGTTTGCCCGCGGCCCTCGCCTGTTCTCGGGTGGACGCCCTCATCGCCACGGACGTCTCCCCGGCCGCGCGGACCGTCGCGGAGATGGCGGGCGTGCCGCTGGTGAGCCTCTCGACGGGTGTGCTACGCCGCAGGGACGCGGCGATCCCACCTGAGTTCACTCCCTGCGCCTACGGCAACACCCGCTTCGGCGGCTCCCGCAATCGCCTGCTCCAACGATTGGGTGCGCTGGTGGACCTGCCCCTGCTCGACGTGATCAACCGCGTGCGCAGACAGGCCTCTCTTGCTCCCCACCGACATCTCGAGGAGACCCGGTCTCCGACGGCGGCGATCTCTCAGATGCCCGCGGGTTTGGACTTTCCTTGGCCGAGCGATCCGGGCGGATGCGCGAGCCCCGGTGTGCGCCGAGCCCGCGCCGGCCTCTCCCTGGGGACCGGACGCTTGCGCGTGGCCGCCCTGCGCGCCGCGATCGAAAGGGTGCTCGCCGATGCGAGCTTCGCCAGTGCCGCGAGGAGAACGCAGGAGGCCTGCCGGAACGGTGGGGGCATCCAGCGAGCGGTGCAGATCATGGAGACGGTCACTGCGGGCGGGGGTGTCGATCCCAATCCTGCAGAATGACGCCGAGGCCTTCGAGGTGAGCGTGCGGGGAGGCTCTGTTCTGCGCGGGTTGCGCTGCTGCGTGCCGCCCGACGGCCCGGCCGCCGAGTCCGCAGGGGTCACGGCCCTCTGTCTGCACGGCCTGGCTGCCGACGTGGGCTCCATGCACGCGCTCGCCACCGCTCTCACAGAGGCTGGGATCGAGGCCGTCGTTCCTGACTTGCGCGGCCAAGACCCCCCGCCTCGCGCGCGCCAGGATCCACGCGGGCTGGACCGCTCCTCGGGAGGCGAACCGCATCGACTACCCGGCCCACGCCGGGCTGCCCGACATCCACCTCCCGCGCCGGCGATCGAACCACGGGCCCGAGGAGAGGGCGTCGATCACACCCCCCAACCGCACGCCGCGGCGGCGAGCGCTCAGGAACACGTGGGCGCCCCGGGGAGCCTTGGGGTTCTTGCGCGCGGGTCAAAGCGGTCACCGCCCGAGGACCCGAGTCTTCTCGCGGGACTGGCGCGGACCTCTCCTGGGCTTCAGGTGCACCCAGAGGCATGCTCTGCAGGATTCCTCCGATTCCCCCCAAGAAGGCCGGCCCCCGCCCGTGATGTCCGCGAGCCCGGGCATCGCCCGCCCCCACCGCAACCCATGTCGTCGAAACAAGCGCGAAGCGAAGAACGAGCCGAGCACTGGATCGGTGCCGCCCTGGCGGCGCACGAGCGCGGGTTGACGCTGTACGCCCTGCGCCTGCTCGGAGACATCGAACGCGCACGCGACGCGGTCGGGGAGACCTTCCTGCGGCTCTGCAAGCAACCAAGAGACGATGTCGAGCACCGTTTGGCCGAGTGGCTCTACACAGTCTGCCGCAACCAGGCTCTCGATGTCCTACGCAAGGAAGGCCGCATGAGCACCCTCCCCGCAGAGAACGCAGCGGACATCCAGAGCGCCGACGAACCGCACACCGCTGCCATCGAACGCCGCGAGTGCGCCTCCCGAGTCATGGACGCCATGGAAGCTCTGCCCAACAACCAGCGCGACGCCCTGCTGCTCAAGTTCCAGCAGGGCCTCTCCTACAAGGAGATCGCACGCGTCACCGAGGAGACCGTCGGCAACGTCGGCTGGTTGATCCACACCGGACTCAAGAAGCTGCGCGACCGCCTGGGGGACGAGGCATGGAAAGGGATCGAAGCATGAGCACCCGACGAGAAGACACCCACCCCGCAGACGACCCGATCGTCACCGCCTACGCGCTGGGCGAGCTGGAAGAGAGCGAGCGCGCGGCAGTCGAGACGCGCATGGCCGCCGACCCGCGCGCCGCCCAGGCCGTGGCAGAGGTGCGCCGTGCGGCCGAGCAGCTCGAGGAGCATCTGGCGGCACAGAGCGCGCCTGGGTTGACCGACGCCCAACGCGAGCGCATCGAGGGCGCGGCACGCGACGGCGGGCAACGGGTCATCGTCGGGCGCTTCGGCAGCGGACGCTGGAAGCGAGTCGCGGCGGCGGCATCGGTGGTGATGGTCGTCGGGATCGGAGCCCTCCTGTTCCAGCGGCGCTTCGCCGCTCCGGGGGAAGAGTGGCTCGCCGCCCGCCGAGCCTCACCGGGATCGGGCGCGGTGACCCTCGGGCGCGCTGAGCGTGCCTCCACCGCCGCCCGCTACGGCGGTCGCACCCTGACGACCAAGGGCGCGCCCGCGCCCAGCTCCGAGAGCATTATCGGCGCCTTCTCCGTCGAGGGCGAGGCCGAGTCCTTCGGCCATGTCACCGACGGGCTCGTGGACGACCTCTCCGGCGAAGCCTACGACCCCATCGACGGGAATCCCTTTCTGCGCGCCGGCGACGCGCCGCTCTCGACCTTCTCGGTGGACGTGGACACCGCCTCCTACTCCAACGTGCGGCGCTGGATCAGCGACGGCTCCCTGCCGCCGGCCGACGCCGTGCGCGTCGAGGAGCTGGTCAACTACTTTCCCTACGACTACGCCGGGCCCGACGGGCCGCACCCCTTCGCCACCCACGTCGAGGTCGCCGGCTGCCCCTGGGAGCCGCGCCATCGCCTGGTGCGCATCGGGATCAAGGGACGGGAGATCGACGAGGCCGGCCGCAAGCCGTCCAACCTCGTGTTCCTGCTCGACGTCTCGGGATCCATGAACGACCCGCGCAAGCTCCCCCTGCTCAAGAGCGCCATGGGGATGCTCACCGAGCAGCTCGGAGCGAACGACCGCGTCGCGATCGCCGTCTACGCCGGGGCCGCCGGCCTGGTCTTGGTGCCGACGCCCGCCGATAACCGCTGGGCGATCCTCGAGGCTCTTGAACGCCTGGAGGCCGGCGGCTCGACCGCGGGCGCCGCGGGCATCGAGCTGGCCTACGAGGTCGCCCGCGAGCACTTCATCGTCGGTGGCAACAACCGCGTGATCCTCTGCACCGACGGCGATTTCAACGTCGGCGTCGCCGCCGACGGGAGTCTCGTGCGCCTGATCGAGAAGAAGGCGCAAAGCGGGGTGTTCCTGACCGTCCTGGGCTTCGGCACCGGCAACCTCAAGGACGCCAAGATGGAGAAGTTGGCCGACAAGGGGAACGGGAACTACGCCTACATCGACAGCCGGCTCGAGGCGCGCAAGGTCCTCGTGGAGCAGATGGGCGCGACCCTCGAGACGATCGCCAAGGACGTCAAGGTGCAGGTCGAGTTCAACCCGCTGGCGGTCGAGGGCTACCGGCTCATCGGCTACGAGAACCGGCTGCTGGCAGCCAGGGACTTCGCCGACGACACCAAGGACGCGGGGGAGATCGGCGCGGGGCACACCGTGACGGCGCTGTACGAGGTCGTTCCCGTCGGGGCGGGCCTTGAAGTCCCCGGCCTCGGCCCCCTTCGCTATCAGGAGAACGGCCGGCCCACCAACGCCGCCTTCGACGGCGAGCTGCTCTTCGTGAAGCTGCGCTACAAGGAGCCCGAGGGCGACGAGAGCACCTTGATCGAGGTCCCCGTCAGCGATGCGGGCGGCTCCTTCTTCGAGGCCGATGGGGAGCTGCGCTTCGCCGCTTCGGTGGCGGCCTTCGGCATGCTCCTGCGCGGATCGCAGCACTTGGGGAAGACGACCCTGGACGAGGTCGCCGACTGGGCCTTGGAGAGCACGGGCGACGACCCCGGAGGCTATCGCGCCGGCTTCCTGGAGCTCATCGCGGCCACGGGCGAGCTCCGGAAGGAGTAGGCGAAGGGTGCGGGCTCGGGTTGGGCGAAGCCCGCGACTCCTCGCGTGCGATCCTCGGCTGCCGGCGAGGCGCTGGTGGGTGTGCGGCACCCTACTGCGCTCTACACTCCGCGCACCATGATCCGCACGTCCAGCGCCCTCTTCCTCGTCGTCCTCTCCGCTTCGGTCTCCCTCGCCGGCCCCGGCGGCGGCGACGCCGCCCCGGCGGAGGAGGCTTGGCCCGCCCTCGACGTCTCCTTGCGCGCTCCCGCCTTCGCGGCCGCCCGCGGGGGAGTCGACATCAGCGGTTGGATCAAGACCGACTACCGGCAGGTCTCCGGTACCGATACGGGCGACTTCGGCTTCAACTCCGTGCGCGCCAACCTCACCGGGGGCGTCGGCGACATGAGCTACAAGGTCTCCGTCGAGCTCGGCGGCGGCGTGGCCTCCCTGCGCGACACCTTCGTGAAGTTCCCCCTCGCCAAGGGCGTGAGCGGCACCCTCGGCACGTTCAAGACACCGTTCCTCTTCAGCGGCCTTTCGCCTTTCACGGGCATCCTCTTCTACGACCGCACCGACATCGGCGGCGACTGGTCGGGGCGGGACGCCGGTTTTCAGTTGAACGGCTTCGTGGACCGCTTCGGCTGGACCCTGTGCGCCCAGGACGGCGGCGACGGCCCGGCCGACGACCTGCACCTGACCGGGCGTGTGACCTACGACCTGTTCGACGGCGTGCCCGGCATCCGGAAATGGGCTGGAGGCCACGGCCCCGACGCCGAGCGCCAAGTGACCCTGGGCCTCGCCTATCTCGACGAGCAGTCCATCGACGACGGCAGCGCCCTGGCGCTGGAGGTGATGGCCCACAGCGGTCCGTTCTGGTTCCACGCCGAGTCGGTCGACTTCGGCGACGGGTTCGTCGACGGCGTCCCCGCTTCGGGCAGCACGGCCCGCTCCGCCGGACGCGCGGGGACGACTCCCTACGACATCACCGCGGCCTACGCCGTCAACGGCGACTACGAGGTCGCCGTGCGCTACGAGGACTTCGACGACGGTGCCGGGGGCGAGCTCATCCGCGCCGGCGTCACGCGCTTCCTCGACGGCCACGGGCTCAAGTGGAACTTCGACTGGGCCGAGACGAGCTCGGACGGTGGCGACTCCGACGCGATCACCCTGGGTCTGACGGCGGCCTGGTAGGTCGAGTCGGGCCCGCGCCGCGGCGGGTTCCCGCCGGCGCACACGACGGCGCACGCGGCGTGTAGCCCCTGCAGGCTGGCGGCCGCGCAGGCCGGATGGCGCATAGCGCGATCCTCGCACCGCGCATAGGATCGAGGTCTGCCTCATCAGGCCCTCCGCCCGGCCGTGGGCGTCCCCCGTGGGCGCGAGACTCGAAGGATCCTCATGAACCGCACCCGCTCTCACCCCTCGCTCTGTGCCCTGGCCCTGCTCGCCCTCATCCCCTCCGCCGCCCGCGCGGGCGGCTCGGGCGAGAGCGCGGTGCTGATCGTCGATCCCACGAGCGCGGAGTCGCTCTACATCGCCAACACCTACGCCGCAGCGCGCGGGATCCCCGCCTCCAACCTGCTCTACATGGATCCCTCGGCGGCGGACTACCCGACCTTCGTCACCGACAACCAGGCCGGATTCCTGGGAACCCTCGAAGGCCGCGGCCTCGAGCACGTCGACTTCGTGATCGTCATGCCGGGGACGACCTTCTACGTGAACGCGCCGGGCCTGGTGGCCGATAGCTGCTCGCCGGTCAACCGCTTCAGCATCGCCGCGCCCTTCGCCCTGTGCTTCAACAGCGACAAGATCCTGGCCGGGACCGGGGTCGGCGTTCCCAACCGCTACTTCGCCAACGACGACACCGCGGTCGCCTTCGACAGCTCGACGGCCTGGTTCGGAGGGCAGCCGAGCAGCTCCTCCAGCGCCGAGCGCTACTTCATTGGCGCCATGCTGGGCTACACCGGCCTGCGCGGGAACACGCTCGACGAGCTGATCGCGATGATCGAGACCAGCGTCGCCGCGGACGGGACGCAACCGGCGAGCACTTACTTCCTCTGCGAGACCAACGACATCCTGCGCAGCGGGCCGCGACACGGCTACTACCCGGCGGTCAGCGCCGCGATCAACGCTCTCGGCGGCACGGCCGAGCACCTGCTGGCGGACCTTCCGATCGGCCACCACGACTGCCAGGGGATCATGACCGGCCTGGCGGGGCCGGACATCGTCGGCGGGGACTTCACGATCCTGCCAGGCGCCTTCTGCGATCACCTCACGAGCTACGCCGGCGCCTTCGACGTCGGCTCGCAGACCAAGATGTCGCGCTGGATCGAAAAGGGCGCGAGCGCTACGTCCGGCGCGGTCGAGGAACCCTGTAACTACCCGGGCAAGTTCCCTCACGCGCGCTTGCACCTCTACGCCTTCCAGGGCCTCTCGCTCGGCGAGGCGTGGTTTCGCAGCATGCGCTACTACGTCTTCCAAAACCTCCTCTACGGCGACCCGCTCACCCGGCCGTTCGCCCACATCCCCACCCTCGAGGTCCCCGACGCTCCGAGCGCGCCCGTCAGCGGCCTGATCACCCTCACGCCGGTCGGCGCCACGACGATGCCCGGCGCCGACCTCGAGGAGCTCGAGGTCTACGTCGACGGTCGCCTGGTGCGCACGGGCGTCATCGGACAGAGCCTGCCGATCGACACGACCGCTCTCGACGACGGCTGGCACGAGCTGCGGGTGGTGGGCTACGACGACAGCCCGATCCGCTCGGCGGGGAGCTGGATCGGGGCTCTGGAGGTCGTGAACGCGGGTCTCCAGACGATGGTGGGGGTGAACGCGGCGAGCGGCAACCTGACCGACCGCTTCGATTTCACCGTGGAGACTCCGGGGGCGATGGTGAGTGAAATGCGCCTGCTCCAAGGGGGGCGGGTGATCGGCACGGTTTCCTCGAACCCCGGCGTGATCAGCGTGTACGGCCAGAACCTCGGCGCCGGCCCGGTGCGTGTTCAGGCGGAGGCCTTGCTGACGGGGGGCGGTCGGGTCCGGAGCGAGCCGCTCACGCTCACCGTCGACTACAGCTCGGGGACGGCGGCGGGCCTCGCGCCGCAGGCGTTTCGCTACACCAAGCGCGTGCGCGACGAGGTCGCGACCTTGATCGAGTTGCCGGCGGCCTTCGACGACGATCTTGCCTCGGCCACCTTCGCGATCGTCCAGCCGCCCGCCCAGGGCTCCCTCGCGCCCGGGGCGACCGGGCCGTTCCGCATCTTTCGCCCCAACCCCGGGGCGAGCGGACAGGACTCGCTCGTCTACCGGGTCACGACACCCTCGGGCGTCTCCAGCCAAGCGATCGTCCAGCTCGTCTTTGAGTCGGGCTTCGACTGCACGGCACCGCTGTCCTACTGTCAGACGGCTCCCAACTCGATCGGCGGCGGGGCTCTGATCTACCACACCGGCTCGACGAGCGTTGTGGCGAACGACCTCGGTCTCGAAGTTACCGGTGCGACCCCCTCGCAGTTCGGGATCTTCTACTACGGCTCGACCCAGATCCAGATTCCCTTCGGAGACGGCTTTCGCTGCGTGGGCGCGGGCTCGACGGGGACCTTCCGTCTGCCGATCATCACGACCGACGCATTCGGCGACGGCGGCTTCGCCCTCGACGTGAACGAGCCGCCCTCCGCCGCGGGCTCGGGCGCCGTCGTCCCCGGAGCGGACTGGAACTTCCAGTTCTGGTATCGCGACCCCAACGGCCCCGGCGGCAGTGGCTTCAACTTCTCCGACGGCCTGGCCGTGTCGTTCTGTCCCTAATGAGGCGGCGCACGCCCGCGAGAGCGTTTCGGCTCGGCGGGGGCGGGGAACGGCCATCCTCGTCGAATGACAGGGCTGCGGTACGATGAGATGACCTCGGTCCGTTCCTGCACTTGGACGGACACTTTGGAGCTCGCGGGAGGCCCAGGAAACCGGACGTGCACCGAGCAACGAAGGGAATCCAAATGAGACTTCCGGATGGGGAACTGAAACTGTGGCACGTGGCTCCGGCCCTTCTGGCTGCCGTCGCCATGACGGCGCTGACGGCGCCGCCGGCAGCGGGGCAGCAGGGCGCGCGCTCCAAGACCGTCCCCGGCGCGGCGAAGACCACCGGGGACCTCGACCTCGCGGCGGCGCCGCTGACCGGAGCCGGCCCGTCGCACCGCGGGGGTGATCCCCAAGACGCGGGCGCCGACTTTCAACGGCAGGCGGACCGACAGGCGCTCGGTTTCAACGGCTCCTCCGCCTTCGGCAGCCGGGCCGGATGGAAGGGGCCGAGTGAGACCGTCGAGCTCCTGCGGGATGTCTATGGCGTGCCGCACATCTACGCCGACTCGATCGCGGGGGCGGTCTACGGGCACGGTTGGGCTCAGGCGGAGGATCACCTGGAGACGATGCTGCTCGACTACCTCGCGGCGGACGGCCGGCTCAGCGAGGCTTTCTCCGACGGGGACGCCCGCACGGCGGTGGCCGGCTTCCCCGATCCGGTCGAGTCGGATCATCTGGCGGAGCTCTTCCGCTTCCGCAGCGCGGTCGACGACCACTGGGCCGAGATCGACGCACTCGATGACCCGGCCTGGGGCGTCTCGACGAGCGAGGTCCTCGAGGCGTTCGCCGCCGGGATCCGCGACTACATGGCCGCTCACCCCGGGAAGGTGCCCGCGTGGTGGGCCGGTGACGTCTCGCCGCGGCAGATCGTCGCCTGGACTCGCCTCGTCCTCTTGAGCTACCAGATCGAGGAAGCCATGGGGAACCTCCCCGGCGGCGGCTCGGACGCGCCCGACGAATCGGGCGGCTCCAACGCGTGGGTCCTCGGACCCTCCAAGACGACCGACGAGTCCGTACTGGTGCAGGCGGATCCGCATCGGCCCTGGTCGGGCCCGGCGACCTGGTACGAGGCGCATCTGGTGGGAGGCGAGATGGAGTCGGCGGGCGGTGGTTTCTACGGCATGCCGATCCTGTCGATGGCCTTCAACCGCGACCTCGCGATCTCCCTGACGTCCAACGGCGTCGACAACGCCGACGCCTTCCGGCTGACCGTCGATCCCGACGATCCGACCCGCTACCTCCACGGCAGCACGAGCCGGCCGTTCACCTTTGAGCAGCGAGTGCTCCAGCGGCCCGACGGCAGCGCCGTCACCTTGGACCTCGCCTGGAGTCACCACGGCCCGGTCATCCTCCCTCTCGACACGACCGATTTCTCGGGCGAGACCCACGTCTACGCCGCGGGCGCGACGATGCTCGAGCAGATCGGGCCGGTGACGCAACTGCTCGGCATGGCTCTCGCCAGGACGCTCGAGGAGTGGAAGGCCGCGGCCTCCCTGCTCCAGATCCAGCGGTGGAACATGCTGGTCGGCACGGCCGACGGGCAGGTGTACTACCTCCACAACTCGCGTCACCCCGACCGTGTAGACGGACTGAACTACAAGCACCCCATCGACGGCTCGGACCCGGCGGTGGACTGGACGGAGCGTGCGCCCTGGGACTTCTCGCAGCTCGCCTCTGTGCTCGACCCGGCCACCGGCTACGTCCAGAACTGCAACAACAGCCCCGGCTGGACGACGAGCGTGTACGGCGAGCTCATCGACGAGCTCGCCTGGCCGAGGCACTACATGAATGTCGACAAGCACACGATGCGCGAACGGCTGGCGACGCAGGAGATCGAGGCCCTCCCGCGGTTCTCCGTCGAAGACTCGCGCGACCTCTCGTTGTCGAACTACCTCCTGATGGCCCAGTGGTGGGTGACCCTGGTATTCCAGCTCGACGCGCTCCATGGCGACGACCCGGGTATCACCGATCCCGCGGCGCTCGCAGCCGCCCTCGAGGAGTTCGCGGGATGGGACGGGTGCGCCACGACTGACTCGACGGCGACGCTGCTCTTCCAGACCTTCATCCGCAAGGTGAATGCGATCCCGGGCGTGGACGTGACCGAGCCGCCGCCGTGGGGGGGTGGCATCCCGGTGGCCCTGGCCGTGTATGGACTGAACCTGCTCGCGGACTCGTGGCGGGAGATCGAGGCCGAGCACGGGACAGGCGGTGTCGCCTGGGGGACCGTGCACCGCATCCGCCGTGGCGCGGTCGATCTGCCGATCGGCGGCGCGGGCTACCCGATGGCGCCGCTGAGGATCACGAAGGCGGTCGAGTTCGAGGGCAGCACGGGGTACGTGGGGCAGGGCAGCTCCTACTTGCGGCTCGTGCGTCTCAAGCAGGGCGAGTCGCCGCAAGCGATCTCGATCAAGCCGTGGGGCAACTCCGACGATCCGACCTCGTCCCACTACTCGGACCTGACCGAGCTCTACGCCGCGGACACCTACAAGCCGCTCTACTTCGTGCGAGCCGACATCGAGGCCAACCTCGACCCCGACGGGGGCTGGGTCCTGACGTGGATTCCCTGAGCCGGCGGCTTGGCTCCGCCGCCGATCCGCTCCCGACCCGCCGCGCTCAGGCTTCAGGCGGCGCGGGCTTGCCAGGGAGGTACTGGCCGGGCCAGGGCTGGTCTGGGAAGCCGTAGGCCTCGGCGGCGTGCAGGGTGAGGTAGGCGTCGCGCAGGTGCGGGCGGGCCATGGCGCACAGGTCGGCGCGGCCGGCGGTCAGGATCGTGTTGGCGTGGTCGGCGCCCCCGATCGCGCCGACGGCCATGACGGGGACGCCGACCTCGGCGCGGATGCGCTCGGCGAAGGGCACCTGATACATGCGCCCGTAGACCGGGTCGGCGTCGGGGGAGTTGCCCGAGCTGGAGACGTCCACGAGGTCGCAGCCGGCCTCGGAGAGCCAGGCGGCGAGCTCGACCGCCTCGTCGGGCGTGAACCCGTCGGGGTGCCAGTCGGTGGCGGAGATGCGCACGGCGAGCGGGCGTGGCGCGGGCCAGGCGGCGCGCACGGCGGCCAGCACCTCCAGGGGGAAGCGCGCGCGGTGCTCCAGCGAGCCGCCGTAGGCGTCCTCGCGCCGGTTGGCCAAGGGCGAGAGGAAGCTCGACAGCAGGTAGCCGTGGGCCATGTGTAGCTCGACGAGGTCGAACCCGGCCTCGGCGGCACGCTCGGTCGAGCGCACGAAGGCGTCGCGCACGGCGTCCATGTCCGCGCGGTCCATGGCGCGCGGCACCGGCCAGTCGGGATGGAACCCGACGGCCGAGGGAGCGAGGAGCGGCCAGCCGCCCTCGGTGAGCGGCTCATCGAAGCCGTCCCAGGGATGGCGGCAGGAGCCCTTGCGTCCGGCGTGGGCGAGCTGCACGCCGATCTTGGCCGCGGAGTGGGCGTGGACGAAGTCGGTGATCCGCCGCCAGGCAGCGGTGTGCTCGTCGGCGTAGAGCCCCGCGCAGCCGGTCGTGATGCGGCCGTCGGCCGTGACGTCGGTCATCTCACTGATCACCAGGCCCGCCCCGCCGACGGCGCGGCTGCCCAGGTGCACGAGGTGCCAGTCGCCGACCGCGCCGTCGACCGCCGAGTACTGGCACATCGGCGAGACCACGACGCGGTTTCTCAGACGCAGATCCCCGACCTCGAAGGGGGTGAAGATCGGCGCGGGTGTCCGGCCGTCGGACTGGCGCGGCGCGCCGACGTCCTCGCAATACTCCCTGCGCGCGGCGGCGACCAACTCTGGGTCGCGTACCCCGAGGTTGTCGTAGGTGATGCGCTTGGAGCGCGTCATCAGATTGAACTGGAAGCGGGCCGGTGGCTGGCCCTGGTAGCGCGCGGAGTTCTCGAACCACTCCAGGCTCGTCTGAGCCGTCTTCTGCAGCTTGATCCCGTCCACACGCCGCGCCTCGTGGTAGGCCGTGAGCGTCCCCTCGATCTCGGCCTCGGTGCCGCGCTCGACAAAGGCGTCCACCAGCGCCATCGCGTCCTCCATCGCGAGCTTGGTCCCCGAGCCGATCGAGAAGTGGGCGGTGTGCGCCGCATCGCCGATCAGGACCACGTTCCCGTGGTGCCAACGTTCGTTGGTGACCGTGGGGAAGGTCCGCCAGTTCGAGCGGTTGGTCAACAGCGCGTGGCCCTCGAGGAACTCACTGAAGAGCTCGCTACAGAAGGCGACAGTCTCCTCCTCGTCCGCCGTGTCCAGGCCCGCCCGCTTCCAGACCTCCTCGCGGCACTCGACGATCCAGGTCGAGAGGTTCTCCTCGAAGGGGTACGCGTGGACCTGGAACAGCCCGTGCTCACTCTCCTTGAAGATGAAGGTGAATGCCTCCAGTGGCTTGTCGGTCCCCAGCCAGCAGAACTTGCACTTGCGCCAGTCGAGGTGGGGCCGGAAGTGCTCGGCGAGGTCCTCGCGCACGAAGCTGTTGACTCCGTCGGCGGCGAGGATCAGGTCCGAGTCGGCGAGCTCTGCGAGGTCGGTTATCTCGCGCTCGAACTCCAGCTCGGCGCCCAGCTCGCGGCAGCGCTCCTGGAGGATCTCCAACAATCGCTTGCGCGAGAGCCCGCAGAAGCCGTGACCGGTCGAGGCGATCATCGATCCGCCGTAGTAGGTGTGGATGTCCGACCAGTAGCGGAAGCTCTCCTCGATGCGCGCGAAGCTCTCTGGGTCGGCCTCCTCGAAACCTGACAGGGTCTCGTCGGAGAACACGACGCCCCAACCGAACGTATCGTCGGGCTTGTTGCGCTCGACGATCCGGATCTCGGTCTCGGGGAACGCGCGCTTCATCAGAATGGCGAAGTACAGCCCGCCGGGGCCGCCGCCGATGCTGGTGACCTTCAAGAGCAGCCTCCGCCGCCGCCGAGGCCGGCGGCGGAGCGCGCCGCCTCCTGGACGCCGCGGGCGAGCACGGAGCGCAGCTTGCCGTCCTCCAGCGCCAAGAGTGCCGAGATCGTGCAGCCCGCCGGGGTCGTAACGTCGTCCTTCAGGGCGGCGGGGTGGCGTCCGGTCTCGATCACCATGCGCGCCGCGCCCTGCACCGTCTGCGCGGCGAGCTCCGTGGCGACCGCGCGCGGCAGGCCGACCATCACGCCACCCTCGGCCAAGGCCTCGATGATCACGTAGATGAAAGCCGGACCCGAAGCGGACAGACCGGTCACCGCGTCCATGTGTTCCTCGTCGAGGCGCAGCACGCGACCGAGGGGGCGCACGATCGTCTCGGCCACGGCCAGGTCGTCGGCCGTCGCATGGCGGCCGCCGGAGAGTACGGTCATGCCCTGGCCGATCTGGCAGGGAGTGTTCGGCATGGCGCGCACGACGCGCAGTTTCCGAGCGGCGGCGATTTCGAGGGCGGCGGTGCCCACGCCCGCGGCGATCGAGACGAGCAGCGGGTCGTGATCGAGAGCGCCGGCGGCGGCGAGCTCGGCGAGGGCCGCCGCCGCGCCCTTGGGCTTGACGCACAAGACGATCACGTCACAAGCACGGGCGGCGGCGGCGTTGTCTGCGCCGACGGCGATGCCGACTTCCTTGGAACGCTCGGCCGCGCGCTCGGCGTGGGCCACGGTCCCGCACAGCTGCTCCGCGTCGGCGGCCTTGGAGGTGATCAAACCACGGGCGAGGGTCCTGCCCATCGTGCCGACGCCGATCAGTGCGAGTTTGCGACCTTCGAGCATGAATGCGTTCCTTCCTGGGTGTTTCGGCCGCACTCGGTGGCGGGGCGAAGGGAGCGCAGGTTCACCGAAGCCGCACGAAGGCGCAAGAGGAGGGCGCGAATACGCAGCAGCGCGTAGGAAAGGCAAGGAGATAAGTGCCGGCGGTCTCCCCCGCGCGAGCATGGATGATGCATCATCGACCGGATGAAACACTCTCGACTCCTCGCCCTCACCTTGGGGTTCGCCATCGGCTCGGCGTCACTCTCCCCCGCCGCGGCTCAGTCGGCGGACCTCGACGAGTTCATTATCGAGAAGATGCGCGCGGCCCACGTGCCGGGCTTGTCGGCGTGCATCGTCAAGGAAGACCGGATGGTCTGGGCGGGCGGCTACGGCTACGCGGACATCACCCAGGGGATCGGCGTCACGCCGGACACGCTGTTCATGCTGGCCTCGATCTCGAAGGCGGTCACCGGCACGGCGCTGATGCAGCTCTGGGAGCGAGGCCTGTTCGATCTCGACGAGGACGTCAACTCCGGGCTTCGCTTCAGCGTGCGCAATCCCAGCCACCCCCTCGTCCCGATCACCTACCGCAGCCTGCTGGCGCACGTGAGCGGCATCAAGGACAACTGGGCGGTGATGGACTCGCTGTACGTCCAGGGCGACTCGCCGATCCCGCTCGGCTACTTCCTGCGCGAGTACCTCGCTCCCGGCGGTCAGTGGTACTTCCCCGGCCAGAACTACTACTACTGGGCGCCCCAGACCCACTTCGCCTACTCCAACATCGGCTTTGCCTTGGTCGGCCACGCGGTCGAGTCGATCTCGGGGATCGGCTTCGACCGCTACTGCCAGGAGCGGATCTTCGAACCGCTGGGCATGAACGAGACGAGCTGGCGGCTGGCGGACCTCGATCCCGACCACGTGGCCATGCCCTACTCGTGGGACGGCGCCACTGAGCAGTTCGTTCCCTACGGCCACTACGGTTACCCCGACTACCCCGACGGTGGGCTGCGCACGAGCACGGTGCAGTTGGCGCGCTTCCTGCTGGCCCACATGAACGGCGGAGAGCACCGCGGGCGGCGGATCCTCGAGCCGGCGACGGTCGCCGACATGCACACCGTGCAGTACCCGGCGCTCGACGGAACCCAGGGGCTGGCCTTGTACTACTGGAACGTCGCCGGCCAGCTTCGCTTGGGACACGCGGGCGGCGACTGGGGCCTGATGACCGAGATGTGGTTCCGTCCTTCTGATCGCGTGGGCGTGATCCTGTTCGCGAACGGGGACGCGTTCTTCGGCCCGATGATGGCGGTCCTCAACCGCCTGTTCGACGAGGGCGAGGCCTTCTGATGTCTGGCGCGCCCCGCGCCCGCGTTCAGGCCTCCGGCTCGAGGTAGCGCAGGAACACCTCCCGCACCTCCGCTGCGTGCTCGCGCACGCGCTCGGCGCTCCAGCCGCTCGTGTCGATCGGCTCGAGGTAGTCGAGGCGCACGGTCCCGCTGCGGACGAGGAAGGACCCCATCGGCAGGACTTCGGCGATGCCGCGCATGATGAGCGGGACGATAGGCACGCCGGTCTGCACGGCGAGGTGGAACGGGCCCATCTTGAACGGCTGCAGGCCGCCCCGCCGCGAGCGCGTGCCCTCGGGCGAGAGGATCACGTTGGCCGCTTCGCTCCGCATGCGTCGTGCGAGCTCGGCTACGCTGGCCACCGCCTTCTCGTGGTTGCTGCGATCCACGGCCACCATGCCCAGGGCGCGGAAAGCCCAGCCCAAACCTGGCACGCGGCCGAGCTCCGCCTTGTAGAGGCCCATCGGGTGCGCGGGACAGGTCGCCGCCAGCACGAATATGTCGAGCAGGCTGACGTGGTTGAAGAGCACGATGCGCGGACTCCCGCTCTCGAGCCGTTCGGCCCCGTGAGTTTCGATCCGCACGCCGAAGGCCCACAGCGGGATCCGGCCCCAGAGCCGAACCCAGCGCAGCACGGGGTGCGCCGTCTTGCCGGGCGCCATCAAGGCCATCAAGGCCAGCAAGGCGGAGCCGAGGATCACCCAGCAGGCGATCGGGAGGAACCACACAACGCCGCGCCAGGCGCTGGGTCGCGTTGCGGCTCGGTCGGCGCTGTTCTCCATCGTCGCGCCCGTACCGCGGCGGCGCGACGGGCGCTGCGCACTGTACGGCGCCCCCGTCCCCGCGTCAGCTCCCTCGGGGCGTTCCCGACCGATCGCGCCCGACGGGCGTCACCACGACTGGATTGGCGAGGACGCCCAAGCCCTCGATCTCTACCTCCATGCGGTCGCCCGCGCGCACCCAGATCGGGGGCTTGCGCGCGAAGCCCACGCCGGGAGGCGTCCCGGTGGCGATCACGTCGCCGGGCTCCAGGGTGATCGTTCGGGAGATGTACGACACCAGCTCGTCAACGCCGAAGATCATCTGGTCGGTGTTCGAGTCCTGCAGCGTCTCGCCGTTGAGGCGGAACGAGATGCGCAGGGAGTGCGGATCGGCCAGCTCGTCGGTCGTGACGATGAAGGGCCCGGTCGGGGCGAAGGTGTCGCAGGACTTCCCGCGCTGCCATTGGCCGTCACCGAACTGGAAGTCACGGGCGCTGACGTCGTTGACGATGGTGAAGCCCAGGATGTGCTCGCGGGCGTGACCGACGGGCACCCCGAAGGCCTCGCGGCCGATGACGACGCCGAGCTCCGCCTCGTAGTCGACCTTCTCACTCTCGAGGGGGAGGCGGACCTCGTGCTCGGGGCCGGTCACCGACGTCGGGAACTTCGAGAAGATCAGCGGCGCTTCGGGGACTTCGACTCCGCCCTCCTTCGCGTGATCGCGGTAGTTCAGGCCGATGCAGAGGACCTTGCCGGGGCGTGGGACCGGCGCCGTCAGCCGCACGGCGCCGCGCGGGAGGATCGCGCCGCGCCCACGCAGGTCCTCCAGGAGCGAGGCGTCCGACAACAGCGCGGCGTGCAGCTCGCGCAGGGCGCGCTGGCTCTCGCTCGCAAGGTCGAACCAGTCACCGTAGGTCGCGGGTTCGGGGAGCTCGGCCCCGACGGAGCAGGCGTCGAGCACTTCGGTGTCGCCGGCGATGAGGGCGCCGAAGTGTGGCCGCTGGCCTTCGGAGGTCAGAAAGGAGACGAGTTTCACGGCGTCGGCGGTTCGTGTCGGGGGTCGATCAGGATGACGGAGAGCTCGCGAGGCCCGTGCACGCCGACGACGAGCACGAGCTCGATGTCGGCCGTGCGCGACGGCCCGGAGATGAAGGTGACCGCGCGGCTCGCGGCGCCGGTCCCGCCGGGGTCCACCGCCGCGAGGGCGTCCCCCAGGGTAGCGAGGATGTCGTCGGCGTGGAGCACCGCGACGTGGCGCGGTGGGAGCAGGCTGACCAGGCGGTTGCGCTCCGAGCGCGTCTCCAGCACCAGGGTGCCGGTTTCGGCGATGGCGTGCTGCACGCCGCTGGCGCCCAGGTCGGCCTCCAGCAGGCCGGCGCGGTCGGTCGCGTCGATGAGCTCGGGGCCGTCGAGTTGCGCCGAGAGCCGGCCGACGAGCGGCGAGTCGGAGAGGGCGATTGTCCGCGCGCCCGCTTGGGCGACGAGCTCGCCCAGGGCGATCGCGGCCTGCTCGGCACCGCGCACGACCCGCAGATGGCCCCCGGCGGCCGTCAAGTTGCGGCTGAAGGCGGCCACGCGCTCGGCGGGGGAGTCGAGGCCGTCGGGGGCGCCGACGGCGGGCGAGCCGACGGCGGGCGGCGCGTTCGCACCTCGGAGGCCCGCGCGGATGCGGGCCAGGATCTCGTCGCGGGCGCTCATTGCCTGTCCTCGCCGTTCGTGCGCCACAGGTCGCGGAAGGAGCGCGCGGCGAGCGGGCGCAGCTCGCGCCCCGTGCGCCAGGCTCGTGCCGGGGGAGCCAGGGAGTCGAGGCCCACGCGCTGGGCGAGGCGTGCCGCGCCGATGGCAAGCCGCCAGCGCCCGGAGTCCGCGGCGAGCCAACTCCACAGGGCGAAGGCCGCGCGCTCGAGGCGCCGCGGCGGCGGCGCGCCGAGGCCCGGGCTCGCCCCGACGCCCTCGACCGCCTCGGCCCGCAGGCGTGACAAGAGCCTCGGCAGGTCGATCTTCACCGGGCAGACATCCCGGCAGGCACCGCACAAGCTCGACGCGAAGGGCAGATCGGAGGTCTTCTCCAACCCCTGTAGTCCGGGCGTGATTACCGAGCCGATCGGGCCGGCGTAGACCGAACCGTAGGCGTGGCCGCCGATCTCGCGGTAGACGGGGCAGGAGTTCAGGCAGGCCCCGCAGCGGATGCAGGCCAGCGATTCACGCAGTTCGTCGTCGCCCAACAGGGTGGAGCGGCCGTTGTCGAGCAGGATGACGATCATCTCCTCGGGGCCATCGTCGTCGGGCCCCGCCCGCGGTCCGCTGAGGAGCGATTGATAGCTCGTCAGCCGCTGCCCTGTCCCCGAGCGCGGCAACAGGCGCAGGAACACCTGGAGATCCGCGAGGCGTGGGATGACCTTCTCGATGCCGACGATCGAGACCAACACGCGCGGCATGGACGTCGCCAGGCGGATGTTGCCCTCGTTTTCGATCAGCAAGATCGAGCCCGTTTCGGCGACGGCGAAGTTCGCTCCGGTCACCCCCAGCTCGGCGGTGGCGAAGCTCTCGCGCAGGGCATTCCGTGCGGCGCGCGTCAGCTCTCGTTCGTCCTCGGTCCTGGGGATGCCGAGCCGCTCGGCGAACAGCTCACCGATCTGGCCTTTGGTCTTGTGGATCGCCGGGGCGATGATGTGCGACGGTGTCTCCCCGGCGAGCTGGACGATCCACTCACCCAGGTCGGTCTCGACCGGCTGATGGCCTTCCCGCTCTAGGTGCTCATTCAGTCGGATCTCCTCGGTCGTCATGCTCTTGCCCTTGACGATCGTGGGCCTGCCCAAGCGGGCGGCGATCGCCGCCACCTGTTCTGAGGCCTCCGCCGCGTCCCGCGCCCAGCGCACCTCAATGCCGTTGGCCCGTGCTCGTTCCTCGAAGCGCTCGAGCTGCACGTCCAGAGTCGCGAGTGCCTCGGCCTTGATCGCGCTCGCTCGCTCGCGCAGGGCCTCCCAGGCGGGCATCTGGGCCACGGCGGCGCCGCGCTGCGAGCCGAACAGGTCCGTCGCCTTGCGCAGGGCTCCGCGCAGAACGTCGTCGCGCAACGCCTCACTGGCGTTGCTCCGGAAATCCTCGGGGCGCAGGGTGCTCACGCGCTACCTCTGGCGGCGAGGACCTCGGCGACGTGCAGCACCTCGATCGCACTTCCGCGCCGTTCGAGGCGGCCGCCGAGCTGCATCAGGCAGCCCGCGTCCGAGGACACCAAGGCATCGACGCCGGCCGCCTCCACCGCTTCCAGCTTGCTGTCGACCATCGCGACGGAAATCCCTGCGTGCTTCGTCGAGAACGTGCCGCCGAAGCCGCAGCATTCCTCGCTGCTCGTGACTTCGACGAGCTCACACCCCTCCACCCGCCTCAAGAGCCGCCGCGGTTCCTCGCGGATTCCGAGCTCGCGCAGGCCGTGACAGGCGTCGTGCCAGCTCACGCGGCGCTCGAATCGTGCGCCGACATCCTCGACGCCGAGTACGTTGACGAGGAAGCTCGTGAGCTCGTGTGTGCGGGCGGCGACCACATCCGCCCTCTCGCGCAAGGGGCCCTCGTCGGCGAGTACCTCGGGAGCGTGGCGCAGCATCGCCGTGCAGGATCCCGAAGGGACGACGATGGCCTCGGCATCGCTCTGTTCGAGGAGACTGACGGTCCGCTCGAGGAGCTTGCGAGCATCGCGCCGGTAGCCGCTGTTCCACGCCGGCTGTCCGCAGCAAGTCTGGCGCGAATCGAAGTCGACCGTGCAGCCCGCACGCCGCAGGACCTCGACCGTGGCTGTCCCGGCCGTGGGCCACAGCTGATCGACGAGGCAGGAGACGAAGAGGGAGACGTGCATCGAGTCGCGGTGCTCTCAGCCGAGGACGGCGACGCCCTTGATGTAGCCGGGCTCTCGATGGCCCGTGCGGAACGCGCCGACAACGGCCGCGAGGTCGCCCATGCGGTGCGTGACGAGGGGCGAAACGTCCACGACGCCCTCTTCCAGCAGGCCGAGGGCGCGGCGGTAGATCGACGGCCGCCCGTCGGGATCGAAGCCGCCGGAGGCGCCGACGGGGGCCACGAAGGTCGGCTCGCGGAACTGCACCCCGGTCAGGACCCCTAGGCGGGCGCCGGCGTGGCCTTGGCCGTAGAGCAGGAGCGTCGCCTGCTTTCGGATCATGGCGGGCATCTGCTCGAAGACCGAGCCCGCGCCGCAGGCGTCGATCACCAGCTCGGCGCGCCGCCCGCCGGTGGCCTCCTGCACCGCATCGCCCACCGAGCCGGCGCTCGAATCGAGCGGCTCGATCCCAAGTGGTGCGAGCAGGGCGAGCTTGGACGGTTCGGGGTCGCTGACGAGGATGCGGCCGTCGAAGCCGAGCACGCCGCGCAGGGCTTGGACGAAGAGGTTCCCCGCCGGCCCAGCGCCGCAGACGACCACGGTGCGCACGGCGCGTTCGTCGCCCGCGGGGCGCAGGCGATAGCGGGTGACTGCCCGCTCGACCGACTCGAGCGCGTGCATCACGCACCCGAGGGGTTCGGTCATGGCGGCGAAGGCGCAGTCGAGGTCGGACTCGATCCGCACGAGGTTGGGAGCGGGGACCGCCATGTACTCCGCGAGGCCGCCGTTCGGTCCGGTGATCCCGTACTCGGCGTAGTGCTCGCACTGGTGCGAGTCGCCGGTCTCGCAGTACTCGCACAGCGGCTCGCGCCCGAAGCTCACACAGTTCAGGCCCTGATCGATGGCGACGCGTGCGCCGGGGGCGAGGTCGCTCACCTCGGGGCCGACCTCCTCGACGACGCCGGTCACTTCGTGTCCGAGGACCTGAGAGTGAACGGAGAGAGGAACGACTCTCCCGCGTCTGTCGAAGTGGTAGTTGGCCTCGCCCGAGAAGATGTGGAAGTCGGTCCCGCACAGGCCGACGGCGCTGACGCGGACCAGCGCCTCGTTGGGGCGCGGGAGCGGGAGCGGGAGCTCGCGCACTTCCATGCGCTCGGGCGCGGTCAGGACCAGGGCTCTCATCGTCTCGCTCATGTTGCCTCGTTAGAGAGAAACCGACTCCCCTCCCCAGACTCCGAACTCGCGGTGGCCGTTCTCCTCGGCTAGCGCGAGCGTCTCCTTCGACGCGATGCGGCAGATGGAGTCGAAGATGCGTTCGCCGGCCTCGTCGAGGGTCTCCGTGCCATCGAGCACGCTCCCCGCGGAGAGGTCGAGGTCGCCCTTCATGCGCTCGAAGATCGCCGTGTTGGAGGCGAGCTTGACGACCGGGCAGATGGCGTTGCCGATCGTCGTGCCGCGCCCGGTTGTGAAGACCACGACATTCGCGCCGGCACCGACGAGCCCGGGTGTGGATTCCTGATCGTAGCCAGGCCCCTGCATCAGGTGGAGGCCGCGCCGCGCCGGTGCGCCGGCGTAGTCGCAAACACCCTCCACCCGCGTGCTGCCGGCCTTCGCCATGGCGCCCAGGGACTTGATCGTGATGTTGAGGAGCCCGCCGGCGACGTTCCCGGGGCTGGGGTTCTCGCCCAGGGTGCCGCCGAAGGTTGCCGCGTGTTCCGCGTACCAGTCCACCATGGCGAGCACCTCGCGGCCGACGCGGGCGTTTCGCGCGCGGCGGGCGAAGAGGTGTTCGGCGCCGGAGAACTCGGGCACCTCGGTGATCAAGACCGTCCCGCCCGAGCGTACGACCAGGTCGGCCGCGCGCCCCAAGGCCGGGTTGGCGGAGATGCCCGAGAAGCCGTCGGAGCCGCCGCATTTCACGCCCAGGACGAGCTCTCCCGCGGGCAACCGCTCGCGCACCGCCTCGCCGACTCGCGGCAGCATGGCGGCGACCGCGGCCACGCCCTTGTCGATCGCGGTCTTCGTGCCGCCGGCCTCCTGGATCCCGATCCACTCGACGGGCTTCTCCCAGCCGAAGCCGCCGCGCTCGCTCAGGAAACGTTCGAACCGAGCGGGGTTGGTCATCTCGCAGCCGAGGCCGATGACGACGATTCCGCCGACGTTGGGGTGATCGGCGTAGGCGGCGAGGGTGCGCAAGAGCAGTTGTTGGCCCGCGCCGCCGGTGGAGCCGCAGCCTCTGTTGTGTGGGATGGCGACGACGCCGTCGACGCTCGGATGGTCGGCGGCGTTCCAGGCGGTGAGCTCGGCGGTGAGGGCGATGTGCCGGGCCTCGTGGGCGGCGCACATGCTCGTCGGGACGACCAGCACGAAGTTGCGCGTGCCGGCGCGGCCGTCGGGGCGCCGGTAGCCCTCGAAGCTCGCGACGTCCTCAGGCGGCAGGTAGTCGGGCGGGGCGTTCTCGAGGTCGTCGGGCAGCTCGCGCACCACGGGCACGTCATCCGACAGGTTCTCGCGGGTCACCGGCTCCCCGGCGGCGATCCCGAGCGAGGTGCCGATGGGCTGGCCGTACTGCAGGACGAGCTCGCCGTCGGCGATGGGGCGGAGGGCGAAGCGGTGGCCGGCGGTGACTGCGCCGAGGAGTTCGAGGGTCGTCCCGCAGGCCCCGGAGAGGCGCTCGCCCGCTTGTAGGGCTCTCCTGGCGACGGCGACGTTGTCGGCTTCGCCCACCTGGATCGCACGGCGGGAGATGGGGGTGGCCGGCTCCATCGTCACTCCTCGAGGTCGTGCGCGTCGAGCATGCCCCGTCGCCGCAGGTCGCGGAAGCGCTCCAGGGTCTCGCGCACGCCCGCCTCCAGCGGCGTCGCGGGGAGGTCGCCGACGAGGGTCCGGATGGCTGCGTCGTCCATGTGCGAGGCGACCGGCAGCGGGGGAGGGGCGATCGAGATCCGGCAGCGCTCGTCTCCCTCGAGGTTGGCCTCGACCAGCTCGACGAAGCGAGTCACCTCGACGCATTCGCCGTGCAGGTTGAAGACGTGCGCTCCCTCTGGGCAGCGGTCGGCGCAGGCGATGAAGGCGGCGGCGGCGTCGGCCGCGTAGAGCGCGTCGGTCGCCCCGCCGAAGCGGATCGTGAAGGGG
This sequence comes from Planctomycetota bacterium, assembly GCA_002686265.1. Taxonomy (GTDB): domain Bacteria; phylum Planctomycetota; class UBA1135; order UBA1135. Next base: position 23,852 of record NZBA01000035.1, on the reverse strand, counting down.
CGACCGAGGACCGTCGCCTTGAGGGCGCGCGTGAGGTCGCTGGTCATCCCCTGGTCGCGGGCCACGCCGTAGACGGTCAGCGGTCGCAGGCCGGCGCTGGAGATGCCGTTCACCGCGTGGTACACGCGTGCGTTCTCCTCGTTTGCCCGCTTGTACACGCCGTAGTGAGTGGTCGGACCGCCGGCCTCGCCTTCGACGAGGGCGCCGCGGCCCTGGTCGGGCCCGTAGACGGCGGCGGAGCTGGCGTAGACGACGTGCCCGATGCCGCAGGCGAGCGCCGCCTCGAAGACGTTCATCGTGCCCACGACGTTGACGCGCGCGCCCTTGGGCGGGTCGGCCGCGCAGAAGGGCACCTGGAGGCCGGCGAGGTGGATGATGCGGCGGGCGTCGTGGGTCTCGATGGCGCGGCGCAAGGCGTCGAGGTCTGTGACGTCGCCGGTCACGAAGCGAACCGCTGTGAGTTGCTCGTCGTCGCATACCAGCCGCAGGCGGCGTGGGTCGTCGGAGAGGTCGAAGACCACCGGCAGGTCGCCGCGCTCGACGAGTGCCTTGACGGTCCAGGCGCCGATGCAGCCCTGGGCGCCGGTGACGAGGTAGGTGCGGCTCAAGGCTCAGCCCTCGGTGATGTGGGGGACGGGCGCGCGCTTCTCTGCGGGGCTGAGGAGCCCGTAGAGCCCCGCCGCGTTCGCGCCGAGGAAGGCGGTCTTCTCCTCGTCGGACAGAGCGCCGCTGCAGCGTGCGAAGTCGAGGCTCTGACGGTAGGTGAAATCGCACATCGTGCGCGGCCAGTCCGAGCCCCACATCAGCTTGTGGGCGCCGACCTCGTCGATGGCGTGGCGGATCGCCTCGACGGCGCCGGGGAACGGGTAGCCTTCGCCGCGGTACAGCCAGACGAGGCCGCCGCCTTCGAGGTAGACGTGGTCGTGGCGCGCGAGGGAGAGTTGTCCCGGCCAGCCGCCGCGTGTGGGCAAGCCGAAGTGCCCGACGGCGACGCGCAGGGCGGGGCAGTGGGCGAGGATCCGCTCGAGCTCGGCGGCTTGTTCCTCGCCCTCGGAGAGGTCGGCGGCCAGCACGAGGCTCTCGTGCTCCATGCGCTCGTAGATCGGCAGGAAGCGCTCGTCGTCGATCTGGACCTTGCCCGCGAGGTGGCCGGCGGAGAGCTTCAGGCCGGAGAAACCGCGGTCGAAGAGTGCGAAGGCCTCCTCGGCGGTGTGGTCGGGATCGAAGAAGTCGGGGAGGCCGTGGAGGAAGAAGCGGTCGGGGAAGCGGTCGCGCACCTCGAGCAGGTAGTCGTTCTGCTCGCCGTCCATGTACTCCTGGACCACGACGCCGACGTCGACGCCCGCCGCGTCGAACTCGGCGACGGCGAGCTCCGCCAGGGCGTTGCAGTCGGCCATGTGGGCGGGCATGCCGAGCAGCTCGTCGTCGCCGACGCGCACGCGCCCGTCGCGCACCGCCCTCAGGGCGACCTCGCCGCCGATCCGCCCGTGCAGGCGGTTCCAGACGTGCATGTGGGCGGCGACGATCATGGCGCCGCCCAGAGGATAGCGGATCGGGCGCCCCTCAGACGTCGCAGAGCTCGATCGCCTGGGTCAGGGCGGCAACCTTGTCGCCTTCGGGGATGAACTCCTGGCCCACGAAGCCCTCGAATCCCGTCTCGGCGATGGCGCGCATGATGGCGGGGTAGTTGAGCTCCTGGTTCTCGTCGAGGTTGCGCCTGCCGGGCACGCCCGCGGTGTGGTAGTGGCCGAAGTGCTCGTGGTGCTCGCGAATGGTGGCGATCACGTCGCCTTCCATGATCTGCGCGTGGTAGATGTCGTAGAGGATCTTGAAGGCGTCCGAGCCGACCTTCTGGACGAGGTCGACGCCCCAGCGGGTGTGGTCGAACATGTACCCGGCGTGGTCGCGCTTGGAGTTCAGTAGTTCCATCTGGATCACCTGTCCCTTCTCCTCGGCGTAGCCGACGATCTGGCGCAGGGCCGTCGCGCAGTGTTCCAGTCCCTCGGAGTCGCTCAGGTCCTCGGCGCGGTTGCCTGAGAAGACGAGGATGTTCTCGAAGCCGGCCTCGGCGTTTCGGTCGATGCGTTCGCGGATCACTTCGAGGTGTCCTTCGTGGTGCTCGGGGCGGTTGAGGCCGCGTGCGATGCCGAAGCCGCGTTCCATGGTGGGCGTGATCGTGCACACCAGGCCGTGCTCGGTGAGGATCGGCCAGGCGTCGGGGTGGATGACGTCGATTCCCGCGACTCCCAGTCGGGCGCAGAGGGCGGCGAGTTCCTCGAGGGGGCCGCCGTAGCACCAATGGACGCCGGCCTGCTTGAGTCGGCCGCGGCGGACGCCGGCCGGCCTCTCCGCCGCGCCAGGATCGTCCTGGCCATCGGCCGCGCCTGCGGCGGCGAGCCCGGCCCCAGCGGCGAGAGGGACGGTGAGGAAGGAGCGACGCGTGAGATGGGGGGCTTGCATGGGAGCTCTCGATGTATCCGAGGACGGCGCGCGCCACGGGCCGCCGAAATCAGGGCGTGTTCGGCGCTCCCTCACTATGCCTGCCCGCACTCCGGGGCGCACGCACGGTAGTCCTCCGAGCGGGGCTAGCGCGAGAATCCGTAGCGGTAGAAGGCCGCGTCCAACTCCTGCACGTCGGATTCTCGCAGGGCGAGGTCGAGCTCGAGTGGCGGGTGCCGGAGCGGGAACGAGACGGGCTCGGTCGGGCGGTCCGCGAGGGGGTTCTGGTCGGCGGTCAGGGCCGCGTCTTCGCCGAAGCCGATGTTCTTCACGAGGTTCGCCCAGGGGGAGGCCACCAGGAGGTCCCCGCAGTAGGGGAAGAAGGAGAGATCGGGGAGCGTGTCATCCTCCAGGATGATCACCTCCTCGAAGAGATGGAAGGCCGTGTCGAGGCCCGTGCAGGTGCGCTGCGGGCAGCCGAGGTTCTCGTCTGTGTACTCGCGCACGAGATCGGTCTTCCAGGGCAATCGCTCGACGAGAGCTCGGGTGGCTCCGACCGCCTCGCGCTCGGCTGCGGAGCGCGGCCCGTCGGAGATGACGATGAATCGGGGCGGCTTCACCGCCGCGATGCGCTCCAGGGCGCGGGCGGTGTGCTCGGGGCGCTTGTGGCAGATCAGGGCAACGGGAGTGATCATGGGGGCGCGCAATCCGCCCGTTACCGCAGCGTGACGGCGGTTCTTCAACCCTATCACCCCTACGCCAGCGGGGGAGCCGGGCGACTGGGCATTGCGGAGCCGTCCGCGCGGCGGCATGCTCGCGCCATTCGTGACCAACGCCGGCGTGCGAGGGGTCGTACACGATGCGGTCCGTGCGCCAAACCGAGCGCCGGGTCCGAGTCTCCCTCCGCTTCCTCGCTGACGATCCATGGCCACGCCGACCGCCCTCCTCTTCGCCTGCCTGGCAGGCCTCGCCGCTGCCCACCAGGACGTGGAGAGCGAGCCGCCCGAGGGATTCGACGCCCTCTTCAACGGAGAGGACCTCTACGGCTGGATCGGTCGTGCGGACTCGTTCGACTTACGAGCAGAGGCGAACCGCCTCGCGGGGGAACACTGGCGGGCGTCGGAGGGCGAACTGGTGGCCGATGGCGTAGGCCCGGGCCTGAGCACCGAGCGCTCCTATCGCTGCTTCGAGCTGGTCGTGGCTTGGAGGGCCGCCGAGCAGGCCGACGTCCGTCTCGTCCTGCGCGGCGCGACGGTAGGTCTGGGGGCGGACGATGCCGGCAGTGTGGACGGCGCGCCGCGCCTGTTCGAGGCCCAGGCTCCCGCCGGGGAGTGGAACAGCGCCCGCGTGCGTGTCACCCAGGCCCACCTCTCGGTTTGGGTGAACGGCGCGCCGACGGCCTGGCACCGCGCGCTGGGCGGATCCACGGAGGGCTCTGCGCCCGCCTTCGCCGCGCCGATCGACCTCGTGGTCGAGGGCGGAGAGGCGCGTTTCCGCGAGCTGGCCCTGGCGGTCCTGCCCGAGGAGGCGCCCGCGGGCGAGGGCGCACGGGCGCGCGCCGCGCGCTCGGCATGGTGGTCGGCGGCGCGCGTGGGCGTGGCCGTGGACTGGGGGCTGTACTCGATCCCCGCCGGTGTGTGGAACGGGGAGGTCGCGCCCGGACCCACCGCCGAGATCGTGGACGCGGCGCGCATCCCCGCGGAGGAGTACGTGCGCCTGGCCGGTCGCCTGGAGGGCGGCGGTTTCGATGCCGGCCGCTGGGTGGAGGCCGTGCGCGGCGCGGGAGCGGGGTATCTCGTCGTCACGAGCAAGCACACCGACGGCTTTGCGATGTTCGACAGCGCCCACACGGACTTCAACGTGACGGGCGCTCCCTTCGGGCGCGACGTGATGCGCGAGGTCGCCGACGCTGCCCACGCCGCGGGCCTGCCAGTGGGCTGGCGCCACTCGATTGCCGACCGCCACGACCCCGACTACTTGCCGCGGCGGGCGTGGGACGAACGCGGAAGCGAGGACGCGCACCCCGAGCGCTACCGCGCCGCGCTGACCGGGCAGGTTCGCGAGCTGCTCACGCGCTACGGCGACGTGGACTTGTTGTGGTTCGACGGCGAGGACGAGGGGAGCTGGACACGCGCCATGGGGCAGGCGCTGTTCGCCCACGCGCGCTCTCTGCGTCCCGACCTGTTGATCAACGACCGCCTCGACGTCGGGCGCCTCGATCCCGATGGCCCGCGGGATACGGCCCTCCTCGCGGACTTCGCCACGCCACAGGAGCGCCCGACCGGCGGCGACGACCTGTGGGAGGTCCGCGTCGACCTCGGAGGCGCGGCGGGCGAAGGGCTCGGCGCGGACGAGCTCATCCGCGCCCTGTGCGCGACGTCCGGCGCCGGTGGTAACCTGCTGGTCGGCGTCGCGGCCAGCGCGGCGGGCGACCTGCCGGAGAGCGCTCTGAAGCGTCTCGCCGCCATGGGACGCTGGCTCTCGGTCCACGGCGAGAGCATCAGGCAGACCGCGGCCGGGCCCTTTCCCGATCCGGCCTGGGGCGCCTGCACGCGCAAGGGCGGACTACTCTACCTGCACGTCTTCGACTGGCCCCAGGAGGAGTCGCTGGTCGTGGCCGGCTTGGAGAACGGCATCGGCAAGGCCTGGATGCTCTCCGATCCCGAGGAGACCTTCCTGCCTCTCCAGCGCGTGGACGGCGACCCGGTGATCGACCTCACCGCGGTGACGCCGGACGAAGCCGTCTCCGTCATCGTCATCGCCGTGGACGGCGATCCCGACGTGCGCTGACGTACGGATCGGTGTGCCACCTCGTATGCTGGTGGCAATGGCCGAAATCGCACACCGCGGAGGGAGCGTCTCGGAGGCGGTCGGGGAGCTCGGCGCCGGACGGGAGGCCCTGGCGAGCTGCTCTGTCGACGATCGTATCCGACTGATCGATCGTCTGACCGCCGACACCCACGCCGCCGCCAAGGAGTGGGTCGCCGTCTCCTGCGCGGCGAAGGGCATCGATCCCGCGTCCCCGACGGCGAGCGAGGAGTGGCTGGCCGGACCGGTCTCCGTGCTGCGCAACCTCGGCCTGTTGCGCCGCTCCCTGGCTCACCTCGCGCGCCACCGCCGGCCGCTGCTCGCCGACTCCGAGCTCGAGCTGCGCGACGGGACGACCGTCGCCCGGGTCTTCCCCGAGGTGCTCTCCGACCGCCTCGTGCTGACCGGTTTCAGCGCCGAGATCTGGATGGAGGCCGGCGTCTCACCGGAGAACGTGCGCGACACGATGGCGCGCGTCTACCTGGACCCCGCCGGAGTCGAGCCGGGCATCTGCGCCGTCCTGGGCGCGGGCAACGTCTCCTCCATCGGCCCTCAGGACGTGCTCCAGAAGCTGTTCGCCGAGAACCGCGTCTGCGCCCTGAAGCTCAACCCGGTCAACGAGTACCTCGGCCCCATCTTCGAGCGCGCCTTCGCTGCGGCCGTGGACGCGGGCTTCCTGCGCATCCTGGAGGGCGGCGCCGAGACCGGAGCGGAGCTCGTCCACCACGACGAGGTCTGCGAGGTGCACATCACCGGATCCCAGACCGTGCACGACGCGATCGTTTGGGGGCCGCCGGAGGTGCGCGAGGCGAACCGCACCGCGGGGACGCCCGTGCTCGACAAGCCGATCACCAGCGAGCTGGGCTGCGTGACGCCGTTCATCCTCGTCCCCGGGCAGTGGACCAGACGCGAGCTCGCCTTCCAGGCCGCCAACGTGGCGACCATGCTGACCAACAACGCTTCGTTCAACTGCAACGCTGCCAAGGTGCTGGTCACCTCCGCGGGCTGGCCGCAGCGCGAGGCGTTCCTGGCCGAGCTCGGCCGCGCGCTGGAGCGCATCCCGCCGCGGCTCGCCTACTACCCGGGCGCCGACGGGCGACACGAGCGCTTCATCTCTGACCACCCCGGGTCCGTGTCCTACGGCGAGCGCGGCGAGGGCCGCCTGCCGTGGGCAGTCGCTCCCGGGGTCGACCCTACTGCCGAGGACGTCACGGCCTTCGGGATCGAGGCCTGGTGCGGCGTATTGGCGGAAACGGCCTTGCCGTCGGAAGACGCGGTCGAGTTCCTCCCGGCGGCGGTTCGCTTCTGCAACGAGCGCCTGTACGGGACCTTGTCCTGCGGCCTCGCCGCCGACCCGCGCACGCGCGCACGCCCCGAGGTCGCCGCGGCGGTCGCCACGGCCCTGCGCGAGCTGCGCTACGGCAGCATCGGCGTGAACCACTGGCCGGCGCTCAGCTACGCCATGGGCGTGACGACCTGGGGAGCCTATCCGGGCCACACGATCGAGGACGTGCAGAGCGGGATAGGCTTCGTCCACAACACGCGCCTGTTCGGCCGCCCGCACAAGAGCGTGGTCGAGGGCCCCTTCTGCGCGCCGATCCTGCCGTTGTGGTTCGCCGGTCACCGGCGCGCCCTCCCGGCGGCGGAGGCCCTGGCGCGCTACGAGGCGCGGCCGGGGCTGGGCCGGCTGCTGGCCGTGGCGAGGCACGCCCTGAGGCCCTGACAGGCCTCGGGCCCTTGCCTGAGAGCCGATTCGCAGGCAGATCCACGGATCAGCGCTAGGATCAGGCTACCCGTCCCCTTCCAACCCGGAGGTCCCCCGTGAGTCTTCGCTTTCTGGCCACCCTGTGCGCTGTCGTGCTCTCTCCCCTCGCGGCCGCGCAGAACACGCGCGTCGCGCCCGCGAAACCCACTCCGGCGAGCAAGGCCCAGGTCGCGTCCAAGCGCGCCCCGGTCGCGCTCACGATCCCCGCCAATCCCGGCGGCTATCTCGGCGGGACGGACTCCTGTACCACGCCCACGCCGATCAGCGGGCAGGGCGCCTTCCCCTTCGATCAGACCGCCGCGACGACGGGCGCCGAGGGCCAGAGCGAGTCCTTGTGCTTCGCCTTCGGCACCTCCGGCATCGACTACGACGTGTGGTTCGCGTGGACCGCGGATGCGACCGGCCCGGCGACCGTGACGACCTGCAGCGGAGCCAGCCACGACACCAAGCTCGCGGCCTATCCCGGAGCGGGTTGCCCGGCGACCGGCTCGGCTCTGGCCTGCAACGACGACGCCTGCGGGCTCCAGTCCAGCCTCTGCTTCGGCGTCGTGAACAACGGTATGTACACCCTGCAGGTCGGGACCTTCCCGGGCGCCACGCCGGGCGCGGGCCTGCTCGCCACATCGATCGCCACCGGAGTGAACGGCAGCGACGACTGCGCCACGGCGGCGGCGATCTCGGGTCAAGGGACTTTCTTCTACGATCTGAGCAACGCGACGACGGGCACCGAGGGCCAGAGCGAGTCGCTCTGCTGTTCTGTCGCGACCTGTATGATCGACGGAGACGTCTGGTACAACTGGACTGCCGATGCCACGGGCATGGCCCTGCTCTCGACCTGCGGCCTGACCAACGACGACACCAAGATCGCCGCCTACCCGGGGACGAACTGTCCGGCGACCGGCTCGGCCCTGGCCTGCAACGATGACGCCTGCGGCCTGCAGACGACCCTCTGCTTCCCGGTGACCGCCGGGACCGATTACACGCTGCAGGTCGGAACCTACCCGGGAAAGGTCGGATGTACCGGCGAGTTCTCGATCACCATCGGTTCGACTGGCGGCGGCGCGGACGACTGCGCCGTGCCCGATCCCATCGCTGGTCAGGGCAGCTTCAGCTTTGACACGGTGTGCGCGACGACCGGCACCGAAGGCCAGAGCGAGTCGCTCTGCTTCGCCTTCGGCACTTCGGGTATCGACCTCGATGTGTGGTTTGCCTGGACCGCGGACTGCTCTGGCCCGACGGATGTGTCTACCTGCGCCGGGGCCAGCCATGACACGAAGATCGCGGCCTACCTCGGCAACGGCTGCCCGACGATGGGATCGGCGCTCGCCTGCAACGACGACACCTGCGGATTGCAGTCGACCATCAACTTCCAGGCGGCCCAAGGGACGACCTACACCCTGCAGATCGGGTCCTTCCCCGGCGCTGCGACGGGAGCGGGTTCTTTCTCGGTGCTGACGTCTCCCTGCGACAGCGGCGGACCGGGAACGGCGAGTTGCTTCGGTGACGGCAGCGGGATCTCCTGTCCCTGTGGGAACGTCGGGGGGAGCGGCGAGGGCTGCGGCAACTCCACCTTGGCGGGTTGCACCCTGACGGGCACCGGTTCCGCGAGCATCGCCACGGCCGATCTCGCCCTAGCCGCCACCGGCGCGCTCCCGGGACAGCCGGGACTGTTCTTCCAGGGGAACAACTTCATCAACGGCGGCAATGGCGTCGTCTTTGGGGACGGCCTGCGTTGCTGCGGCAGCGGGGTCGTACGCCTGCAGGTCGTCGTGCCCGACTCGAGCGGCGCCGCATCGACCTCGGTGAACGTCGGCCTCAGCGGCGGCGTCGTCGCCGGCGACACCAGGTGCTACCAGTACTGGTACCGAGACCCGATCAACAGCCCCTGCGGAGCGAACTTCAACCTCTCCAACTCCTACGGCGTGACTTGGCTCCCCTGAGCCGCTCCCGCCCTTGACCGCCGGGCCCGGTCCGGGCATTCTGAGGAGAGATTGGTAATACCAATCTCTCCTCATGTCCGTTTCCGACCCCGCCAAGGACTCTGTTCCCGGCGCGCAGGCGCGCGTGACCGCCCTCCTGCGTGAGCGGCTGCTGGCTGGGGAGTGGACCTCGAGCGGCCGCCTCCCCGCCGAGCGCGTCCTGGCCGAGGAGGTCGGCGTGAGCCGTCTCACCCTGCGTGGCGCCCTGTCCCAGTTGACCGCCGAGGGGCTGGTCCGCGCGCGCCGCGGCTCGGGGATCGAGGTCCTCGATCCAAGCCGCAGCGCTTCCTTGGACCTGTTCAGCTGGCTGCTCGATGGAGCAGGGGGCGAGGGGTTGCGCACCTTCGGTCTCTTCACCGAGATCGTGCACCTGAGGAGGCTGGTGGCGGTGGACACCGTGTTGCGCGCTGCGGAGCGTGCGGAGGAGGCGCAGGTCCTCGATCTCGAGGAGCTCGCCGCACAGCAGTCGAGTCGGGTGGACGATCCCGCCGCGTACATGGCGGGAGACGCGGAGATCCAGCGGCGCGTCATTCGCATTTCCGGCAGCACCGCGGTCGAACTGCTCTTCAACAGCTTCCAACGCGTACTGGACCGACATCGCGAGCTGACCCTGAGCTTCATGGGGCCACTGGAGGAACACGTTGCCACCTACGCCGCGCTGCACGCCGTGTTGCGCCATCCGCGACCCGCCGAGCTGCGAGACATGGCGGAAGCCGCTCAGGACATGATCGAGCGCGACGGCCTGGAGCGTGTCCGAATATGGTGCACCGAGCGAGAGGGAGCCTGAGGCATGCGCTGGTGGCGGCGACGACTGGTCGGGGTGATGGCCTGCGCCTTGCCCGCGGGGGCGACGACGCCTGGGATCGATCCCGACCGCTGCGCTGAGCTGATCGAGCGACTCCGGTGCGAGGCGCCGCTCCTGATTCGGTTCTCCCTCCACGCCAGCGTTGCCGTCTTTCTGCTCTCGCCGCTGGTGACCGTGGGTCGGCCCTGCCCAGCTTCGTGGCTGTCCGCCGAGAACTTGGACCGGCACACCGCCCGCATGGCGCGCCACCCTTCCTACCTCCTGCGCCAGGCGATGCTGATGATCAAGACCGTCGCGGGCCTGTGCTGGGGAGCCGATCCCGCCGTGCGCCGCGCCCTGGGGATGGAACCCTATCCGGCCGAGACCGGAGAGTGGCGGCGGATGTGATCGCTCCCCGAGCTCACCTCTCCTTTCAGACCGGCGCGCCGGTTGAGCTCGACGTCGATTACGTCGTCGTCGGCAGCGGCGCGGGCGGTGCCGCCGCGGCCGCCACACTCGCACGCTCCGGCCGCACGGTCTGCCTCTGCGAGCGCGGCCCCTGGCGCGATCCCGAGCACTACCCGGCGACGGTCTACGGCGCGATGCGAGATCTGTGGGCGGACTGGGGGACGCTCTTCGCCCGCGGCCGTTCGATGATCCCGATCCTGCAGGCGAGCTGCGTCGGCGGGACGACCGTGATCAACAGCGCGATCGTCGTGCGCACGCCGCCGACCGTGCTCGCCGAGTGGGCCGAGCTGGGCCTGGGTGAGGTCTTCAGCGAGACCGCGATGGGCGCCGAGCAGGACGAGCTGGAGCGCGAATTGGGCGTCACCCAGATGAAGGGTCGCCAGCTGATGGAGCACAGCGAGGCACTGTTGCGTGCCCTGCGCTCGCGCGACCTCGAAGGCCATGCGATCCACCGCAACGCCCGAGACTGCATCGGGAGCGGACAGTGCCTGCAGGGCTGTCGCGAGGGGGCGAAGACATCGACGAACCTGTGCTGGGTGCCGGAAGTCGCCACGCGTGGCGGGACGGTCCTCTCGTGCGCCTCGGTCGCGCGCGTTCTGATCGAGCGGGGCCGCGCCGTGGGCGTCAGTGGCCGCTTCGTTCACCCCGCCCCGGCGCGCGGTCAGCGCCGGGGCGGGTCGCGCTTCGTGGTGCGCGCCCGCCGCGGCGTGTTGGTAGCCGCCTCCGCCACGGGCTCGGCGCCGCTCTTGGAGCGAAGCGGTCTGCGCCTGCCCGCCTTGGGACGCGGCTGGCGCGGGCAGCCGGGTGCCGCGATGCTCGGCGTCTACCCGCACGAGGTCCACATGGAGCGCGGGACGACTCAGGGAGCTGCATCCCTCGCGTTCTCCTCGGAGAGATTCAAGCTGGAGAGCCTCGCCCTGCCGCTGGAGCTCCTCGTCGCCCGCGTCGGCGGCGCCGGCGTCGATTACGCGCGCGCTCTCGAGCAGGCACCACGCATGGCCATGTGGGTCGCCGCCGTGCGCGCCGAGGCGCAGGGGACCGTGCGCGCCGGCCGCCTCGGCCCACCGGTCGTGCGCTACGCGCCGACGCGGCGCGACACCGAGCGGCTGCGCCAGGGGCTCGGGCGCCTCGCGCGCCTGCACTTCGACGCCGGCGCCGAGAAGGTGTTGCCGGGCATCCACGGGCTCCCCGGCGAGCTCGGCCCCGATGAACTCACGGCCCTCGACAGCGCTCCGGTGGACAACCGTTGCTACACCTGGGTGCTGAGCCATCTCTTCGGCGGTTGCGTGATGGGGAACGACCCCACGCGATCCGTCGTGGCGGAGGACCTGCACGTCCGGGGCGTCCGCCGCCTGCACGTCGTGGACGCCGCCTGCCTGCCGACCACCTTGGGGGTGAACCCCCAGCACACCATCATGGCGGTGGCCCGCATCGTCGCGGGACGCATCGCGAACGAGGAAGGAACGACGTGAACGAACTAGAGCAGCGCCTTTCGAATGGAGAGGCCCCCGACGAGATCGAAGCCTACCTCGACGGCTTGGAGGCCGCCGCGCGCCTAGCCGAGGTGCGCGGCCTCTCGGGCAAGGCCGTCGGCGCGCTCTTCGATCGCTGCGCCGCCCGCCCACTCTCCACCGACCACCTCGTGCCGGCATGCGTGGACGACGGCGTCGAGGTGCGGCACTCGGGAATCAACTCCATGCCGCTCTTCCGCCGCTTCGAGAAGCGCTTCCTGCGCGCGCCGTCGGGCGTCGCTCCCGCGGGGCGCCTGTGGGGCTACAATCACCAGGCGATGCAGGCGGTCACGGGTCCGGGCTACTTCGTCGTGGACGAGCCGACCGACGGCGAGGAACTCACCATCGACTACCACGAGGTCCCGCCGGTCAGGCCGCGCGACGACTGGCCTGCGGTGCGCGGCAACGACGGATTCCCCTCGAACCTGGTCTATGGGTTCATGCGCGACGGCATGCGGCGGGTGAGCGCGGACGTCTGCGCCGGCCGCGCCTGCCGCCGCGGGAAGCAGATGAACACCTGGTTCGCTCTGGTGAGGCAAGCATGAAGCCGCAAGTCGTCCAGTTGATGCACGAGTACGCCGAGTGCCACCAGCACCCGATGAACCTGTTGACCCACAGGTTGGCGATCCCGCTGATCATGTTCCACGTGATCGCGATGCTCGACTGGGTCGCCTTGGGCGGCTGGACGCTCTCGGGCGGCCGCGAGGTCACCCTCGCCTGGCCCGTGCTGGCTCTGGCGAGCGTCTGGTACCTGTGGGGAGCACCGCGTCAGGCGCCCATCATCATCGCTCACGGCCTCGTATGTCTCGTCGTCGCCCAGCTCACTCCAGCCTGGGTCGTGATCGCCGTGACCGTCGCGGCCTGGGTCGTTCAGTTGGCGGGGCACGTGATCTGGGAGGGCCGTTCCCCGGCCTTCCTGCGCAATCTGCTCCAACTGCTCGTGGGCCCGCTCTTCTTCGTCGCCCTTGCCACGGGAAGCTGGCCGCCTCCCGAGGAGTCGTAGGCGATGCGACTCGCGCCCGTCAGCGCCCTCCGCCGACGAGCCGCCGGAACCGGGCATCGCCGCGCAGGGTCTCGAAGTCCACATCGATCCCGGCCATGGCGCGGTAGCGCGGAAGGACCCCGATCGCGCGCTCGAGGTAGTCGAGGGCCAGCTTGTTCTCGCCCGTCTGGGCCGCGGCGCAGGCGAGGTTGTAGGCCAAGGGGCCGCGGACCGCATGGCCGAGGCTTGCGGCGATCGCATGGCCCTTGCGGTAGTGAGCCAGGGCCTCCGCCGCCCGCCCCGACTTGGCGAGGGTCAACCCGCTTCCGTCGGCGCAGACCGCTCGCGCGAAGCGTTGCGCGGGCGTGGGGGCCTCGAGACCGTCGAGCAGGGCGCTTGCCCGCGCGTAGGCGGCCAGGGTTTCCTCGACCGGCCCGCCGGAGACCTCGAGCATCTCGGCGCGCACGAACGGGACGGCGTAGTCGTCGGAGCGCCTCGCTGCCTCCTCTCGCAACCACGGCTCTCCCCGCGGTGCGCGCACGGCGGCCTCGTGCATCAGCGCGAGGACGGCTGCGGGGTAGTCCGCGCGCCAGCCGCGGCGCAACAGCGCCACGCGGAAAGAGCGAACCATCTCGACGAAGGCCTCGCGCGAGAGGGCATCGGGGCCCGCCTCGGCCCCGGTGCGCACGCGCAGGTCGAAGCAGTACCCCCCGGCCAGGAGGAAGGCGTGGAACTCGATTCGCTCCTCTTCGCCGGGCGCTTCCCGCGCCTCGCTGCATGAGGTGCCGCCTATCGAGAAGAGGAGCGGCTCGCCCTCGGTGAGGCGCGCGCGCCAAGCCTCACTCGTCGCCTCGCCCTCGCTCCGCTCGGCAATGATCGACAGGGAGGCGCGCGTGGGGCCGATGGAGCCGAAGAGGACCGCACGCTCGCCGAGGGCCGCGCCCGCTTCGCGTGTGAGCTCGACGTTCTCCTGGAAACCCTCCAGTTGCAGGGCGATCCCCAGGTAGGTGTTCGGCACGCGCGCCTCGACCGTGGGCGCCTCGCGGGGCGTGAGCAGCAACCCCAGGCCACATAGCGTCAGCGTCAGCACGATTCCTCACCGAGCCCGCAGGGCGTCGGCGTCGGTGTCGATGGCGAAGAGCTCCACGCCCGTTTGGTCGAGGAAGCGCGCACTGAGAGTGGCGGGCTCGGCGGTGGTGTCGGCCGTCAAGAGCAGGAACGTCTGTTGCACTCCGGCGTCGTGCAGCAGGTGCTCGCTGGGAGCGTTGGCCGCGGCGATGACGGTGTTCGCCATGGGCGAGGTGATGAACTCGAAGAGCTCGTACCCAGCGCTCTCGGTCGTCGGATAACGCAGGGCGCGGGTGCGATGGATGTCTCCGCCGACGAGCACGACGCCGGGGATGGAGTGCTCGCCGACCAGGTCGAAGACCGCTTGTCGCTCGCCGGGGTAAGTACCCCAGTGGTCGCGCTTGCCTGGCCGCGTCGCTCCGTTCCAGATCATCCCGCAGGCGAGGACCTTGAACGTCGCGCCCGATGCGCGCAGCTCTTGCTCCAGCCATTTCCACTGCCTCGTGCCGAGCAGGCCGTTGCGTCCCTCGTCGTAGGGCGATGCCTCGGTGCCCGCGAACCAGCGCGTATCGAGCAGGAAGACCTCGATCGCGCCCCGGCGGAAGCGCGTGAATATCCCCTCGTCGCCGCTCCCGTACCCGGCGTTGGCGTGGTACTCGATGAACGCGCGCCGGGAGTTCTCCTTGCCCGGCAGGATGCCGGTCGTGTCATTGCGCCCGAAGTCGTGATCGTCCCATGTCGCGTAGAACGGCGTGTGCCGCAGCAGGGCCTGCATCTGCGGCAAGGCACCGTAGAACTCGCGATAACGACGGCGCTGCACCGTGAGATCGGTCGAGTCGATGTAGGGCGTGTCCCCGAGCAGCACCATGACCTCCGCGTTGCTGCGCGCGATGCGTGACCAGATCGGTTGGATGGGGAAGCGCCCCTCGTGGGCGCAGGAGCCGAAGGCGATGCGCGTGACGCGCCGTGTGTCGTGCGCGGGCGGCGTACGCAGGACGAACGGCTCGCAGGCGCTCTCTTCGGCCGCCGCCGGGCGGATCGTGCAGGCGTAGGCCCCGTCGGCGACCAGGCCGTCCACGTCCCAGCGCAGGCACAGGTCGTGCTCCTCGGCCGCCGTCGCGGCGAGGGCGCGCCGCTCGCCGCCGTCGGTGGTGACGGCGAGGACGTAGTCTCCAGGGGCGGACGCCCGGGCCCAGATCGTGCCGCGGTCGACATCCACGTGGCCTAGGAAGGGGCCGTGGCTCAGGCCGGGCGGAGCGTCTTGAAACGGCGCGAGGAGGAGCAGAGTTGTGAGGAGCGTGTGATGCATGGGCGGCGTGGACGACAGCATGCCGTGCGGCGGAGAGCGCGAAGTCGGAGTAGGGTGTCTTCCGACGGGCTGCTAGAGCCGGCGGACCCAGATATTGCGGTAGCGCACCGGGTTACCGTGATCCTGCAGGGAGAGCGGGCCCTCGGCCTCGTGCGGCGAGTACTTCGCCACCGCGCGGTGCGTCGTGGCGCCGATCAGCTCGGCACCGTCGTGTACCAGCACGCCGTTGTGGAAGAGGGTGACCGTCGCTGGGCTGGCAAGCTCGTCACCCTCGAAGCGAGGCCCGCGGAACACGACGTCGTAGGTCTGCCATTCTCCCGGGGGCCGGCAGGCGTTGACCTGCGGAGGCCGCTGCCCGTAGAGCGCAGCCGCTTGGCCGTCGGCGTAGGTGCGGTTCTCGAACGAGTCGAGGACTTGGATCTCGTAGCGGCCCATGAGGAACAGCCCGCTGTTCCCGCGACCTTGCGAGGATCCGGTCGCCTCCGCCGGAGCCGCCCACTCGACATGGAGCTGGCAGTCTCCGAACTCCTCGCGAGTCTCGATGGAGCCGGTGCCATTCACCTCCATGGCCCCGTCAACCAGCTTCCAGCGCGCCGGTCCTCCGCGGGAGGTCCAGCGCCCGAGGTCGCCGCCGTCAAACAGGACGATGGCGTCCGAAGGTGCGGCGCTCACCGTCGCACCCGACGTGACGGTCGCGGGGACGGGGCGCGCGATGTCGTGTACGCGCCACTCGCCCCCGGGAAGGTGGGGAGTATCGCTGTAGCCGACGGGCGCATCCTGAGGACAGAGAGCTGCGATGGGGAGCAGCAGGACGGGTGCCAGGAGCTTGCAGTGGTTCATCCGGATTCTCCGAAGCGGTTGTGGGGCCAGCATCCTAACCGGCTTCCTTCCCGAGCCTTCACGCCCCAACGCGCAAACGGCCGGCGGTTGGCGCCGTCGTTCCGTCGGTGCGTTCGCCCGAACCGCCCGGGCGCTCCGTGGGGTGGCCGAAACGGCAATGCTACGAGCGAACGGATAGCAGGTTCAGGCGCACCTCCTCGGCTAGACTGTGCGCGATCCAATGCCGCCGCCGCTTTCGTTTCTCCTCGCCGCCGCCGTGCTCGGCGGCGGTCCGGCTCCCGCCCATCAAGGCGCTCCTCCACGAGTTCCGGAAGCTCTGCAGGAGAGCGTCAACGAGGCGATCGACCTAGGCGTTCGCTATCTCCTGCGAGCTCAGAGTCGCGACGGTTCCTGGGGGCCGACGGGAGCGCGGCTGCAAGAGGGACACTTCGATCGGCGCTGTGGCCACACCGGTCTGGCGGTCTACACGCTGCTCAAGAGTGGTGTGAAACCGACGCACCCGGCGGTGCAGCGGGGCGTGACCTTCCTTCTGGGCGGCTTCCCGACCAAGGTCTACTCGGCGGCCTGCGAGGCGATGGCCCTGGGCGCGACCGGAGACACGCGTCACTTCGAGCGCATCGAGGAACTGCTCGCTCTGGTCGATTCCCTGCGCAAGCGAAGCGTCGGGAACGCCTGGGGCTACCCGGGTCTGAGCGATGGTCATGTCGACTTGTCGAACACCCAGTATGCGGCCCTGGCCATGCGCGCCGCCGCCGGCGCGGGGGTGGAGATCCACTCGCGCGCGTGGGCGAGCCTGATCGCCACAACGCTCGAGTTCCAGCGTCCCGTCGAAGCCGTGGAGCGCTCGCCGCGGGTCCGGGGCCGAATCGCCGACGTGGTCGATACCGCTCCCTTCAGCTACGACCGCCTCCGCTCCGGCGGTGGACACGCTCCTTCCGCCTCGATGACCGCCGCCGGCACCTCGATCTTGGGGATTTGCACCGAGGGCGCGGGAGACAAGCTCCCGGGCGCGGTGGCCCGCAGGGTTCGCCTGGCGGGTGAACAAGGGATCGCCTGGCTGGCGCACCACTTCTCGGTGACCGAGAACAAGGGCGGCAGCGGGAGCTGGCTGTACTACTACCTCTACGGTCTCGAGCGAGTTGGCGCCCTGTTCGATCTCGCGCGCTTCGGTGAGCACGACTGGTATTGGGAGGGCGCGCGCTTCCTGGTCGGCGCGCAGGCGCCCAACGGCCGCTGGGAGACCGACGGGGATGCGAACTGGCCGCCGGCGCCCATGTCCAACGCCAACACCTGTTTCGCGCTCCTGTTCCTGACGCGCGCGACAGCGCCCCGACCATCGACTGGTAAGGAGGAGGGTTCGGTGGAGGGCGTCTACCGTGCCGAGGACCCCGCTTCCGAGGTCTGGGTTCGCGCCTCGGGCAGCGCAGTGGTGACCGCTTGGATCACAGGCTTCGGAGCTGACGTCCTCGAGCGTTACGCCGACGGGGCCGCGGGCCCGCGCGTGGCGGCGGTCGAGTGGTTCGTCGACGGCGCTTCCGTCGAGCGCGTCGAAGGGGATCCCGAGCGCGCCTGGGACTCCGGTGCCAAGTATCCGCTGCGCCACGCATTCGCCAAGGCCGGGTCGCACACGGTCGGAGCGCGTGTCCATCTCGCCGCGCCGACGGGCGACGGGCAGAGCGCGGAGTCTCCGTCGGCGTTCCTGAGCTCCGCCGAGTTCGTGGTCGAGGCCGAGGACGTGCTCGAGGACTGGATGCTGGACTACGCGCGCGCGGGAGGCGCCCGCACCCTCGCGGGACGCGGTGCGGCCGCTAGCGCCTCCTCTCAGCTCGACGGACGCTGGAGCGCCGCGAAGGCTACCGACGGCTTGGAGTTCTCCCCGTGGATCTGCGCCGAGGATGACGAGCGACCGACGCTCGTGCTCGATCTGCGCCGCATGTTCCGCGCGGACCGCGTGACCCTGAGCCAAGTGAACGCCAGTCCCCAGGAACGCGGCGCCCGCGCGCGCGTCAAGCGCGTCGGCATCTTGGTCAACCGTTCCCGGGAGATGCTCGAATTCGACCTGGTCGAGGACGAGCGGCTGAAGACGGTCTGCAGGCTGCCCAAGATCACCGGGATCCGCCGCCTGGAGATCCGCATCCTCGAGCGAACGGACGGGCGCTCGTCGCAGGCGACGGGCTTCGCGGAAGTGTCCCTGGGCGGCCCCTGAGAGTGCCTTGCGGCCAGGGTTTCCTCGCCGTGCTACGCTCGGGTAGCACGATTCTTCCAACGCCGCGACCCCCAGCATTACGACCAGGCCCATGACTTTCAGAGTGATCTTGCTCGGAGCGTCCCTCGCGCTTCTCAACTCGACCCCCGTGCTGTCTCAAGGCTCCGATGCCTGCGGGAGCGCTCAGCCCATCGCGGGGACGGGCGTCTTCAACTTCGACAACACCGCGGCCACGACCGATGGGACATCGGCCTCTCTGTGTCTCGCCTTCGGCACGTCGAACATCGAGAACGACGTTTGGTTCGAGTGGGCGGCACCTCTTGACTCTCTCTATCAAGTCGACACATGTAATGGGCAGACGGCCGTCGACACGAAGATCGCCGTCTATGACGGCGCGTGCGGCGGTGCGGTGCTCGCGTGCAACGACGACACCTGCGGGCTCCAGAGCCAGGTCGCTTGGACCGCCACGGCGGCGAGCACCTACCTGTTTCGCGTGGGTACCTTTCCCGGCGCCGCGGGCGGTGCGGGGACGTTCTCGCTGACCGAGAGCGGGCCGGTCCAAAACCCGGCCAACGGTCACCACTACCTAGCCGTTCCACAGGTCGGGATCACATGGGCGGACGCCGAGGCCGCCGCGGCGGCTTCTTCCCACCAGGGCGTCTTCGGACACCTGGTGACGATCACCGATCAAGCGGAGAACGACTTCGTATTCGCCCTTGGAGACGTCCACAATCACTGGACCGGCGGCTACCAGGACCTGAATGATCCGAGCTACTCCGAACCCGCCGGTGCATGGAAGTGGAACACTGGCGAGCCGATGGTCTACACGAGCTGGCTCGCCGGAGAACCGAACAACGCGGGAAACTATGGCAACGAGGACTTCATGGAGCTCCTGCAGGGCGGGAGCTCCGGGACGACTTGGAACGATGTCCACCCGCTCGAACACTCGCGCGGCTACGTGATCGAGTACGAGACGACCGCCGCCGGGGCCTACTGCTTCGGCGACGGGAGCGGCGGCGTCTGTCCGTGCGGGAATCCCGGCGGACTGAGCGAGGGTTGCGGCAACTCGACGGGGTTCGGCGCCATGGTCGCGGCCACCGGCAGCTCTAGTGTCAGCGCGGACGACCTGGGTTTCGCGGGCGCGCAGATCCTGCCCTTCCAGCCGGCGCTGCTGTTCTGTGGGGAGAACGCGGTCAACAACGGCGACGGCGTCGTCTTCGGCGACGGCCTGCGCTGCGCCGGAGGAACCGTCAAGCGCCTTGGCGTCCAGAACGGTGACGCGACGGGGGACGCCGCCTGGGGGCCGGGGCTCGCCAATCAGGGTGGCTGGCAACCGGGAGACACCAAGCGCTTTCAGATCTGGTATCGAGATCCGGGCGCGAGTCCCTGCGGCTCGGGCTTCAACCTCAGCCACGGTCTCGAGGTCGCGTTCGTCCCCTAGGCGGGAGGCGTGGAGCGGGCTGGAGTGTGAGCTCGTGGCCGCGTGCGCTGACCTCCACGATCCCGATGAGCGTAGCGCAGGCAGCACCGAAGAGAGGGCGGGCTGCCGCCCGTGGTGAGTTCATCGGGCCTAACGCCCGTGCCGCGGGTTCTCACGCACTCGATCGACGTTGACGATCAAGCTGGGGCTCGAGAGGCGCTCGCGAACCTCGTCGGGGGAGTCGGTAGTGATCGAGATCGACCCGCTCGAGGCCGCCCGTCGTCACTCACCCCGGGGGATCTCGATCAGCGTGTAGTAGGCCGCATCGTGGAGCAGCGCCTCGCCCGAGGCCGCGCGGACGCCCGGGGCGTGCAGCTCGTGGACGTAGCCTGCCCGCAGGCCTTCGACCCTCAGGCGCACCGACAGGGTGTCCGCCGAGAGCGTTGCGGCGACGATCCTCGGCTCTTCCCGGTCCATCTCGTCACTGCCGTAGTCGGGATGCAGCTCGTAGGTGTAGCTCTCTAGAGAGTAGGACGCCGGGTCGGCGGCGGCGGGGTCCGCGGCGCGGGTGAACGACAGTACGAAGCCGTCGGCGAGGGCGCTCATCGTGTGTATCTCGAAGGGAATCGCTCCGGTCCAGATCAGCCGCTGCAGGCCGTAGGGTGAGTTGCCGAGCCCGCCCCAGCCGCGGTTGGTCATGCCCGCGAACAACGAGTGATCCGCTCCCCAGGCGAGGCGGACGATCCCGCACTGGAAGCCATGGCGGAAGGGGAACGCCGCGCCCTGCCAGTGGCCGTTGACGCGCTCGAGGCACACGCGCATGACGGAGGCGTGGTGTTGATCGGAGACGAACAGCTGTCCCGCGAAGGGTCCGAAGGCACCCTCGGACGTATCCCAGACCATCCCCGCGGGCGACTTCCCCATCTTGTCGTAGGGGAACCAGACCGCGGGCAGCTTGAAGCTCTCGACGTCCTCGTGGACGCGCGGCATGAGCTTGCGCTGCGGGATGTTGCGCGGCACTTCGTAGGGCCACTCGGACAGCTCGCACGAGAAGACCCCATGGGGATGCCCGTGGAAATCGCCCGGTTCGAGGTGGCTGAGCTTGCTGGCTCCGCACCACTCGCCCTGGTTGTCGGTGTAGAAGACGTCGCCCCAAGGGCTGGTTTCGATCCCGGCCGGCGAGCGCAGGCCGCAGCAGGTGGGTAGCATCTCGCCCTCGGGCGTGATCCGCAGGGCGAACCCGCGCCAGTGGGCCTGGCCGAACGGCTCGCCTCCGAACGGCTTGTTGGTCGTGATCCACAGGTTCCCCTCGGGGCCGAGACGCGGTCCGAAGAGGTACTCGTGGTAGTTCCCGCTCACGCGCCAGACGTCGCAGATCGTCTCGAGCTCGTCGATTCGATCGTCCCCGTCCACGTCACGCATGCGCGAGAGCTCGCCGCGCTGGCCGACGTAGGTCCAGCCCTCGTGCAGCAGGAGGCCCAAGGGCTCCTGCAGACCTTCGGCAATCAGCTGGAACTCCGCCCGGCCTTCGGGGTGGTAGGCGTCATCGAGCAGGTAGATCTCGCCGCGGCGCGTCGCCACCATCGGGCGTCCGTCCGAGAGGACGGCGATGCCGCTCACCTCCAGCACGACGCCGTCGGGGATCTCGAGCGTGACGATCTCGAAGTAATCCCCCTCGACCGGCGGCCGGGGCTCCGCGTCCGTCTCTTGGGCCGCGAAGCAGAGCATGGCGAATAGCAGCCCGCAGGTCGTGATTACCATGTGAACGCATCTTGGAGAGAGCCGCTGTAGGTGCCGTCGGGAGCGCGTTCGAGCACGACTCGCACGACCTCGCCGCCGGGGCCGCCCGGGCGGAACCACAGGTTCTCGACGCGCTCTCGCGAGCGCAACCGGAAGCTGCGCACGATCCAGCTCCCGCCTTCGCGCAGCTCGGGAGCGATGAGCTCCTCGACTTCGACCGGGCCGACGGCGTAGCGGAACAACGGCCGTCGCTCGGCGTCCAGCCGGCGGCCCAGGACCCGGTAGCCCGCGGCGGAAGACTCGCCGCTCGGCCAGGGGGCGTCCTCTGCGCCGAGGAGGGCGAAGGGCGGCCCCGGCGGCATGGCGAGCACATCCCCGTCCGGGGGAGACTCGAGCTCTCCGGCGCGGGCGTGCCACGTCCCACGCGCGTTGAAGAAGCGGCCGCGCCAGACCTTCGCCAGGCGGGAGTTCTGCACATCGAACGCGTAGTGCGTGTGGATCGGGAAGCCCACCGCCAAGGTGCGCGGGCTGACGCCTGCCATGAAGACGCCGCAGATGCGGGGCTCGTCATCGACCACCAACTCGTAGTCGCCGTCGGGCACGACGAGCCCATCGGGCAGGGGCATCGAAGCACCGAGGCGCAGGTAGTTCCAGATCGCCGCGATCTGTCGCTCGGGGTCGCCGTCGAGCACGTCGGTGACCGGGCTTCGTCCCTCGACCCAGAACTCGGGCATGCGCGTGTTCATGTTGATCGAGATCGGATCGCGCATGAGCTCACGGAACCAGCCGAAGCGAAGATGGTCGGTGACGTCGGCTAGATCGACTGCGGGGATACCCAGGGAGTCGTAGCCGGCGAATGTATGGCACTGGATGCAGCCCAGGCCGTCGGTCCCGACCAAGCGGCGGCCGTCCTCCACGGCGGCGATGTCGAAGACTGGGGCTGTGCTCTCGTCCGGCGGGAGGTCCAGCTCGGTGAACAGCGCCGGGAGATGCCCGATGTTCTCGATCCCAAACTGCGGCATGCGCGTGGCCATGTACGGTCGGGAAGTCAGGCCCTCGAATAGCACTCCCGCCATCCAGGAATCGGTCAGCTTGGTGCCCGCTTGGCTCAGATGGGGCGGGATGCGGCCCTCGTCGCCGAGGTCGAAGCCGCCGCGGATGAAGAAGAAGTCCCGGCGGTCGGGGTGCGGGCCACCCCAGTCGCCGCGGCGGTGACAGGCGAGGCAGCGGAAGCGTTCGAGGGACAGCGCGAGCTCCGTGGCGGCTTCGGGCGGGTTCGCCCAGGTGGGCTGGGAGGCGAGCGCCTCTCGCAGGGCGCTTCGCTGGGCGGATGAGAGCGCGTAGCGGGGCAGGGAAGCGGGCGCTTCTTCCGAGAGACAGCCACCGGCGCGCAGCTCTTCGAGGGGCCGCCCGCGCGGCGCGGGCGCCGCGGCCTCGACGGGGTGGCACGCGGCGCAGCCGGAGGCGGTGAAGGCGTCGCGGCCGGCCTCGGCCCGCGTCTGATCGACCGAGAAGGGCGCCTTGCCGACGGGCTCGAAGGCGCGCACGACATGGGACAGGCGCTCGGCGGGGAGCAGTTGCCTGCCGAATCCCGGGCCTTCCCACCAGACTTCGAGAGCCTCTCCGCCGGTGTGCTCGAACATCGTGACGACCACCGCATGCGCTCCGGCGGAGAGGTCGATCGTCCCGGACGCTTCCTCAGGACCGTGGCAGCCGTCGTTGGCGACCACGAGTTCGCCGTCGATGCGCACCCGCGAACCGTCGTCCGATGAAGTCGTGAAGGTGTACTCTCCCTTCTCGTCGACGGAGATCGCTCCCGAGAAGCGGAAGCCGAACTCGTCGGGGCGATGTTCGGGCAGGCCGTCGATGGTCTCGACGACGCCGCTGCGTCTGGGAGTGAGGTCGCCGAATTCGGCCACCGGGCCAGGGAAGCTTCCCTCGAAGTACTCATAGGCGAGGCCCGAGACCTCCACGGGCTCACGCTCGGTGCCGTAGGCCTGTTCGCGCAGCAAGTAGAGCGCGATCGAGCGCGCCTCTCCCTCGCTCAAGCTCAAGGAGGGCATGCGCCCCGACGGGCGCACGAGGTGGGGGGCTGCCAGGAAGCGTGCGAGCGCCCCCACGGTCGTCTTGCGGGCGAGGTCTTCGAGAGCGACGGGTCTCTCGGCCCAGACCCCCGCCGGTATGTGGCGTTCGTCCTCGTCGGCCAGTTCGGCTCGCGCCTCGGCCCGCATCTCGTCGGTCAGGCCGACCCAGTCCTGGTCCAGCTCCCAGAGCGTCTCCTGCGCACCGTGGCAGGCCACGCACCCGACCTCGTGGAACAGCTGTCGGCCGGACTCGAGCTGCCCGGGGTAGGCGCCGATCGGTGTTTGGTCGGCGGGGCCGCCGAGGGAGGCGAGGTAGTGCACGAGCGACTCGACGGTCTCCGTGCGCGTTCTCTCGTCGAGATGGCCGAGCACATCGGGCATCGTCGTGCGCGGAGCGACCGCCGGGGGGTCTGCGAGAAACGCCCGGAGGTACTGGGGCGTGAGGCGGG
>NZBA01000034.1 GCA_002686265.1 Planctomycetota bacterium | reverse complement strand
CCGGGCGCACAGCCCGGGCACCCATCACGCCCCCTCGAGGGGCACCACCCTCCTCCTCACCTGACTCTCATTGGGACTGGACCACTTTTTGGGGTCATGCCACGGGCACCGTGGTGCTTCGGGCCTCAGTCCGAGCGGCGTGCCTGATAGCGCCAGGGTTGAACGGGGTCGTCGCATTCGTGAGTGACCCGGGGAGGAATCACGGCGACTCGTGGTGTGACTCCTCGTAGGGCTCGTCCAGCTTCCAGACATGGTCGCAGGCCGAGCACTTGAACTTGCGGTGCCGAGTCCCGCTCTCGGTGACCCGGATGACTGTGTTGTAGCGCTGGTCGAACTCGCCCTTCTTGGTGATCCGCCCGTGGGCCAACTCTCGGTTCGTGTTCTTCACGGTTCGAGTGTCGCTCGTGGTCTTGCGCCTGAACCACTTCCCCCACTCGATGCAGGCGTTCTCCTTGCCCCACCAAAGGACGAGCACGACGGGGATGATCAGCAGGATCCCGAAACCGCTCTCCGCGAGCGGGGCGAAGGCCCAGACGCAGCCGAGCAAGATCTCGAGCAGGCCGATCAGCTGCAGCACCAGGAGGACCGCCGCCGCCAGGGGGGGGGTTCTTCCACTTGGGTGTCTCTCGAAGTGGTTTCCCACTTGTTCGCAATACTGAGCGCGACAAGAACCAGCAGGATGCAGATGGCTGTATCCCACCATCCACTGATTGCCTCCAATCCGAATACGTCCTTCAGTAGGGCTTGCACGATGCCATGGACAGCGCCCATGCATGCGGCGAGGAACATCACCTTCATCAACGAGTGCATTCCGTTGGCTCCCTAGGTTCCGGCGTTTGCAGCAGGTGGCGCACTCCAAAGGAGGTGAGGACCCCCAGCCCATCTCTCGATCCCGAGCCCTCACCGGCAGCTCCGCAACGGACTCAATACAGAGAAGGTCAGCCCGCGAACCTCTTGGCCTTCCCCGGCATCAGCCTCTATCGTCCCGGAATGAGCACCATCTCCCCCCTGAAGAGTCCACTACGCAACCTCGTCCCCACCGGCCTGATAGTCGGCCCCATGGTGCTGTCGTTGGATTCACGTATACCCGCGGCCGTGGGAGCCATCGCCCTATCGTTCAGCCTGGTCTGGATGCTGCGGGTTATCGCTGAGCTGCGGGCTGAGCTTGACGGGCTGAAGGCAGGTGACTGAGGGTCCGCGAGGCACGGCGGATAGGGATTCCAAAGGACGTTTTCAAGAGGAGGTGAGGACCCCCAGCCCCTCTCCCGGCGCCCCGATCGCCCCTCACGGCCCAACGAAGAAGAGGACCCAGCCGGGAGGGCCGAGTCCTCTCTTGAAAGTCGCTCCAACCGCGTCAGCGGTTGGGCCAGAAACGAAAACAACCCCTCGAGGGCGTCAGCAGACGCCCTCGAGGGGTTGGTAGCGGGGGTAGGATTCGAACCTACGACCTCCGGGTTATGAGCCCGACGAGCTGCCTGACTGCTCCACCCCGCGATTCCAGCGGTATTGTCCGGGGAAACGGTGCCCGGTGCAAGGGAGAGGTGCGAAATCGGCTCTTCGTACAGGGTGGCCGCCGCGCGCACCAGGCGCACGGCGCATGCGATTGAGAGCCCCTCGCCGGCCCCCTCGAGGGGCACCACCCTCGTCCTCACCGGACTCTCATTAGGACTGGACCACTTTCTGGGGTCATGCCAATGCCACTCCTGGTGCTCCTCCAGCTGCTACGTGTGTGGCGGCCAGAGGAAACCGATGTAGCAATGGGAGCCCAGATCCACCTGGAGTTCCCAGTTCTGGCATCGCGACCCCCTCGGAGGGTCAGCTGGCTTCAACTCCTCTGAAGGTCGCGGGGTGACGTTCTGCCCGTGAGCGGGGGTCTGCGAGCGATCATCTCGGCGAAAGCGGTGCCATGAGCGACGACGGTGCGAGTGCCGGGGCCATCTACGACAACGGGCATGGCCACAACTCCGGTTCTTCCTCTATCCTCGGTTGACGCTTCTGCCCAACACACCCGATCGATTTCGCCGATGCTCCGATCCCCGCTGGCTTTCCTCGCCCTCCTCGCCGTCTCGGTCCCACCGCCGCATGCTTCAGCTCAAGGCGGCGGCGCGCCTTCGGAGGGGTTGACGCTCTTCCATCCGGTCCTCTCGACGACGACCTACCTCATCGACATCTCGGGATCGATCGTCCACACGTGGCCCGGCACCTTTCGGGCGGGCTCGTCGGTTTACCTCCTCGAGGACCAGTCCCTCCTCCGCGCGACCCGTGGTCAACCCGGTCCCAGTGGTGGGCCCGCGGGCATTGAACTCGTTGCGTGGGACGGCACCCTGCTCTGGCGGTATCTGGATCCGAGTCCCATCGTTCAACGTCATCACGACATCGAGATCCTTCCCAACCGCAACGTGTTGACGATTGCCTACCAGATCATGACGGCGGCCGACGCAATCCAGGCAGGACGCAATCCCGCGACCATCGCCGGGAGCTCCTGGACGCCCGACTCAATCCTCGAGATTCAGACGACCGGCCCGGCCTCCGGGGACGTCGTCTGGGAATGGCATGTGATGGACCACGTCATCCAGGACTTCGACCCGACGAAGGACAACTTCGGCGTGATCGCGGATCACCCCGAGATGATCGACATCAACTTCCCACCAACGCTGGTGACCGGCGGCGACTGGAACCACACGAACGCGATCGACTACAACGCCGAGCTGGACCAGATCATCATCAGCCCGCGGAACCAGAGCGAGCTGTGGGTCATCGATCACAGCACGACGACCGAGGAGGCCGCAGGTCACACCGGTGGCAGCAGCGGTTACGGCGGAGACCTCCTCTATCGCTGGGGCAACCCGCAAGCCTATGGCGCGGGAACGGTCGCGGACCAGAGGCTCTTCGGGCAGCACAACACCCAGTGGATCGACGAAGGGGCGCCCGGAGCGAGCAACATCCTCGTCTTCAACAACGGGCTCGACCGGCCGGCGGGACCGTTCAGCTCGGTCGAGGAGATCGTTCCGCCGGTCGATGCGCAGGGGAACTACACCCTCATGCCTGGAGCGGCCTACGGCCCCGCAAGTCCGACCTGGACCTATCAAGCGCCCAACCCGACTGACTTCTACTCCCACATCATCTCGGGTGCGCAGCGGCTCCCGAACGGCAACACGTTGATCGACAGCGGGACGCAGGAGTGGTTCTTCGAGGTCACGCCGACGGGGGACATCGTGTGGGAGTATTTCCCCTCCATTCCGGGCTTGACGCACAGCCGCTGCTTCCGAGCCGAGCGCTATCAGTTGTGCTTACCTCCGACGTCGACCTGCCAGACCTCTCCGAACTCAATGGGTGCGGGCGCGACGATGGGTTGGAGCGGGAGCTCGAGCCACTCGTCGAACGATCTAGTCATCAGCGTGAGCGGCGCAGCCGCCAGTCAGCCGGGGGTGTTCTACTTCGGCGACCAGGCGGTGCAGCTCCCCTTCGGTGACGGCATGCGCTGCGTCGGCGGAACCGTCCACCGCCTTCCGGTTCAGCTCACCGACCCGGGTGGAGATGCGGCCTTCGAAGTTGACTTCGAGGACGCCTCCGCACCGACCGCGATCATGGAGGTCGGCGACACCTGGCACTTCCAGTTCTGGTATCGCGACCCGGCCTTCGGCGGCAGCGGATTCAACCTGTCCGACGCGCTGGAGATCACGGTCTGCAACTGAGACGGCCGGCCGACCGCGGGTTGGCTGGAGGGTGCCCGGCAGGGACGGCTGACGCTCCGTCTCCGGGCGCACGGCCTGGGCACCCCTCACGCCTCCTCGAGGGGCACGCCCCTCCTCCTCTCCTGACTCTGATTAGGACTGGACCACTTTTCGGGGTCATGCCAGCGGCGCCCGAGCCGTCGATCTGCGCCGGCGGGTTCAGGCGGAACAGCCCGGTCGCACCGCCGCCGACACAGCGGTAGCCGTCGCCGAAGGGCACCTGGACCGCCTCGGGCCCGGAGCAGAACATGTCGCGTACGGTGTTGCGCGTACGGTGTCGCACACCGATCAGCGCTCCTGCGACAGCAAAGTACCGCACGGCGCCTGGGCTCATTCAGGCAAGGGAGAGACCACCGGCTTTCCTACCGGGCCTGGTCTGCGGCGATGTCCCCACCGTGGCCGCATCGCTGGAGTTCACCCTCTCGTGCGCAGCGCGCCGGGGTGCACCGGGAGTGGAGAGGTGCCGGGTACGCCAGGGGCGGAGGCGCTCCCCTTCCCGGCATGCGCACCGACGACGCCGTGCCTCAGCGCACCGTCGGTGTCAGTCGAGCAGCGGGTCTCCGACGGAAGCGACGCCCACGCCCGGGAACTCGCCACGGGCAACCGCGAGAGACTCCAGCTCCCAGCGTCAAGAGCGCTTCGAGTAGTGCGGTACTCTACTGTCGGAGGAGCGCTGATCGGTGTGCGACACCGTACCTATCCTGATCGGTGTGCGACACCGTACCTGGTACCTGAGCCGGTGTGCGGCACTCTCCTGTCGGTGAGGTGACGATGGGTGTGCGACACCGTACGCGGAGTAGCGACTGGCGGAGATTCGATGAAAGGCCTAGCCTTCTTCATGTGGCGTATCCTTCCCCTGCGTTGGGAGCTTGGGTGTCGGGTTGCTTTCCAACACCAAGGGTACGTCGCGCCTCTCATCAGATCGTCGTCCACAGATTCCGGTCATATCCCCTCCCCGCGTTCTTCCAGAATGCGGGGGGCTTGGGCCGACTTTGCCCCACTCGCATCATGGCGCACATCCTCCTGGTTGACCTCAACAACTTCGCCCACTACCCGTCCATCGCCGTTGGCCTCTTGACCGCTTCCTTGCGCCAGGTTGGCCACACGGTGCGTGTCTTTTCTCCATTGGCTCATGGCGTAAAGTCGCTCCCCCGTGAAATGGTGGAGACTCGCATCGACGCTCTCGAGCAACGCATCTCTTTTTCTACGCACAAATGGCTCGGACCTCCACGCAAAGTGCTCGGCCGGGCTCGCGGACGCTGGCGCGAACGCAAGGAACATGGCGCCATGCCCGCCTTTCGGGAGATGATTGCTCAACAGGGGGACCTGCTGCTGATCTCCGCCTACACCGATAGTCTGGCCGTCGCGCGCGGCATGTGTGCCACTGCTGCGATGGCAGGAATACCGGTCGTGATTGGCGGCCCGATCTTCTCCCAAGCGGAGGTCTCACGGGAGTGGGCACGCCTGCCCGGTGTGCGCGCCGTGGTTGGAGCCGAGTTCGAACGACAGATCGTTGCCTTTTGTCGCGACGTGCTGGCTGGTGCGGACCTCGCGAGCTATCCCGGATCCTTCACCCCCGATGGCAAGGAGGGAGCGACTCCGGCGGCTGAGCGCAACCTGGACGACCTCTTGATACCGGACTACACCGACTTCCCCTGGGATCGGTATGAGAGTCGCATCATCCCGATTCAGATGGGGCGCGGCTGTGGCTGGGGGCATTGCCGCTTTTGTGGCGACATTGTCACCGCCAACGGTCGCGGCTACCGTACCCGCCGCGTGGGCAGCGTGCTGGCCGAGATGAAGTCGCAGTCCGAGCGTCACGAGTCGCGCGACTTCGTTTTCCTCGACCTGAAGCTCAACTCGCATCCGGACACCTGGCGCAAACTAGTGCAGGGCATCGCTGAAGAACTGCCGGGTTCACGCTGGATCGGATCGGTGCACGTGCAGGGAGATATCGACAATGGCCTGGAACGGCAGGACCTGGAAGCGGCGCGTGCGGCGGGTATGTTGCGCCTGACCTTTGGCATGGAATCGGGCAGCCAGCGTGTGCTCGACTCGATGGGCAAGGGCACCTGCGTCGAACGCAATAAGCGCTTTGTATGCGACGCCTCGGCCGCCGGTCTGAGCGTCCGCACGACCATAATTCAAGGCTATCCTGGCGAGGCCGAGAGTGATCTCGCTCTGACGGCGGAGCTGCTCGAGGAATTGAACGGTGAACTGGACCGCGTGCGAATCAACCGCTTGAACGTCTTGGAGGGCACCATGCTGGCTCACGATCTGGACGGCCAGTCGGGACCAGAAACTTCAATCCACAGCATCGGTTGGGAGCACGAGTGGGCACGCAGCCACTACGTGCATGTACGCGAACGGGATCGCGGCTATCGAAAACAAATGCGCAGAGTGTTGCGCGCCTCCCACGCGATCAACCGTAGGCCGATTCAAGAGAATGCACGCGTCTTTCACGGCCTGATGTAGCCCCCCCCCGCGGGGATGGGACGGCGGATGCTCCGGGACCTCGACCGAGTGGCATGACCCCAAAGAGTGGTCCAGTCCGAATGAGAGTCAGGTGAGGAGGAGGGTGGTGCCCCGGCGAGAAACGCGAGAGAAGAACTGCACATGCCCCCTCGACATGTCCATCCCTATCACGGACAGAAGGAGAGCGCGCAGGCGTCCGAGAAGTTGAAGCCGGCCCCGCTGGCGGCCGGGTCGCGGTACCAGAACTGGAAGTACCAGGTCGAGCCCGGCGTGATCTGGCCGGCGGGGGTCGGCGGGTTGTCGTAGTCGAGGGCGTGCGCGGCGGCGCCCGAGCCGTCGATCTGCACCGGCGGGTACAGGCGGAACAGCCCGGTCGCACCGCCGCCGACACAGCGGTAGCCGTCGCCGAAGGGCACCTGGACCGCCTCGGGCCCGTAGTAGAACAGACCGAACTGGCCGGCCGGGGCGCCGGCGGCGAGTAGCAGCAGGTTGTCGTGGCTCACGTGAGTCGTGCCATTTGTGCCGAAGAACGCGCTCGGCCCGACCGAGTTGGGCGCACCGACGCAGTAGCGGGCGGCGGCGGCGAGATCCATCACGAACACCTTGCCGGTGTCCTCGTCCTCCGGAGCGCCGACCAGGACCGTCTCGCCCGAGAGGGACACGCTGTCTCCGAAAGCCGAGAAGCCCTCGGCCGAGGGCGTCTCGATGCGCGCTGCCAGCCTCCGGGCCGCCGAGGTCGCGCTCGAACAGGTACACGGCCCCGCGGTTCCCGATGTCGCGGCGGGAGCCGAGGGCGAGGCGGCCGCCGTCGAGCGAGACGACGCCGCGCGCCGGGGGGCCGTACCGGCAGTTCTGCGCCGGCAGCTCGAGCTTCTTCACCTGCCCCCATTTGTCCGCGCCGCCTGCGTCGCGCACGAAGACGTAGGCGCTGCAGTCCACGGGGTTGGCGACGACCACGACGTCGCCGGAGACGGCCACCGACATGCCGAAGTGGTCGCCGGAGACGAGGTCGTCCGGTTCGAGCTCGGCCACCTGTCGCCACGGGATCCCGTTCACGTCCCGGTAGAAGACGTACGCGCGGCCGGTGCCGCCGGGCGCGGCGTTCCAGGCTCCGACCACCACGGTGTCGACGTCGATCGCGACCACCTCGCCGAAGTGGTCGAGGATGTCCACGTTCGGCGGCAGGAGCTTCTTGACCTGGCCCCATGTGTCGGCGCCGCCCTCGTCGCGCTCGAAGACGTAGGCCGCGCCGGCGTCGGGGCCGCCCTCGTCGTCGAAGGGCGCCCCGGCCACGGCGGTGTCCCCCCACAGGGCCACGCCGGACCCGAGCTGGTCGCCCCAGTGGGGGTCGTTCGTGACGACCGTCTTCACCAGACCCCAGGCGCCGGGCCCGCCCTGGTCGCGCTGGAACACGTACATCGCGCCGGTCAACTGGTTGCCGCCGAAGTCGTCGCCCGGCGTGCCGACCAGCACCGTGTCCCCGTCGGCGGCGACGGCGGTCCCGAAGTAGTCGTAGGTGAAGGGCTGGTGGGACTGACCTTCCCCCGGTTTGGTGGACACCCAAGATCGCGCGTTGCGCGAGGATGTCCATATGCCGAGACGGAAACGACGGAAGTTCAGTGCTG
>NZBA01000033.1 GCA_002686265.1 Planctomycetota bacterium | reverse complement strand
GCCCATCACATGATCACCGAAGCGTGATGTTTCGGAATTCTGGTAGGTGCGGAAATGTAAGAAAGGAAAGAAAATTCGGTTCGTGGCCCTCTCCCAGTACCTGCGGGCGCGGCATTGTTCAACCAGCATCTTCATCTGATCCGTGAGCCGGCTTCTCGACCGCGGGCATTGGTCGTGCCGTTTGTGATCACAGAATGAGCTGCTGTTCCGCGCGGACACCGCAGCCAAGCGCGGTAGGGAAGCGTCCTTGCCGCTTGCTCATCGCCCCATCTGAGTGCACCGCGCTGAAGCTAACCGCGCCAGTTGCGCGCCCTTTGCGCTCCCGTGGCTGGCTCCGTGAATGGTGCGACCCACGCGCAGAAGGCTCACAAGCTGGCAGCTTGTGGCCACGGAGGCGGCTCCGCCGTGTTAAGATGATCTCGACCCGCATCGAGTACCTCACGAGATTCGAAACCAACTCATATGCGACCAATTGCAGATGCCGCCTTAATGAGGATCGCGCCGGGTTGTGTTCTGATGCTGCTTTCACTGGCAGCGCACTGCTGCGCCGCCGAACCGCTGTGGTTGGCCAAGGACGGCGTGAGCCAATACCGGGTCATCATCGCCGAAAACGCCCGGCAACCCATCCCGGCCGTGGCCGAGGATTTCGTCGATCACTTCGAGAAGATCACGGGCGTGCAATTGCCGATCATCACTGACGCTCAGCCCATGATGCGGCACGAAATCCTAATCGGGCCCAGCCGCCACCTGGACGAGCTGCTTGGGCCGATTGACACCGACGCGTTGAGCCAGGAAGCGTGCGTCATACAAACACGCAGCGACCCATCCACGGGCCGGCACCTGATGCTGTTCGGCGGGCCCGTGCGCGGCACGGTCAACGCCGTGTACACCTTCCTCGAAGATCACCTGGGCTGCCGCTGGTTCACGCCGGAGTTGTCCGTGGTTCGGCGCCAACCGAAGTTGACACTGCCCAAATTGGACATTCACTACACGCCCCCTTTCGAGGCCCGCTTCGTCAACTCCCGCAGCACCGGCGATCCGGCCTGGGCGGCGCGACAGCGGCTGAACCTGTTCAGCACGCACATGGCCCACTACCGCCTCGCGGCGCCGGTTGAGGAAGAGTCGGACAAACACTGGCACGCATTCGTCGCGGACCCGCGCCTCAAGGGTGTGTGGCACTACGCCGGCAACCAGGTGCACACGCTGGCACACGGAAACCTGCTGCCGGTTGAGAAGTACGACGACCATCCGCAGTACTTTGCACTGTGGGAGGGAAAGCGGCGCATGCGCGGCAACCCCTGTTTCACGAACCCCGAATTGTTCCAGTTCATCATGCAGCGCGTGCGGCAGCGCATCATGAAGTATCCCCACGGCCGCATCACGGGGATATCGCACGGCGACGGCACACGCGTCTGCCAGTGCGCAACGTGCCAAGCCGCCTATGAGCACGGGCCGTCCGGATCGACGGGCGAGCTGATGCGCTACGTAAACCGGGTGGCGGCCGAACTCGAAAAAGACCACCCGGACATCCTCATCGACACGCTCGGGTACGGCTGGACACAGACGCCCCCCACGGGCATTCAAATGCACAGAAACGTCGTGGTCCGCTACTGCCCGCTGTGGAGTTGCAGCTACCACCCTTTCAACGCGCCGTGGGACGACGTCACGGGCACCGGCTGCTGGCGGAACGTTCGACACCGGACCTACGCAAAGCTGCAAGAGTGGCTGGCGATGTCGCCGCGCGTATGGGTCTGGCACTATTCGCTGGGGCTTGCGAACCTCTATCCGTTCCCGAACCTGTGGACACAGAGCCCGAACTTCAAGGCGATGCGCGACGCGGGCGTGACGGGCGTGTACGTGATGACCACGTCCAACTTTCAGCGCGAACCGCAGCGCGCCGGGCTGGCGGAGTTGAAGACGTACATCTTCGCGAAGCTGGCGTGGGACCCGGATTTCGACGTGTCCAGGGGCGTTAACGAATTTGCCCAGGCATCCTACGGTCCCGCCGCGAAGCACGTTCTATCGTACATCGATCGAATCAACGATTCAGACAGCTACTCGTACACGGCGCGGTCGATGCGCGAACGTTGCACCAACACCTGGGGCCGAAACGCCACCATGGGCCCAACGCCTGGGTTCCACCTGCCACACGTCGCGGATTTCCCCCTCAGGCCCGCGGCGATTGTGGAATTAAACGCCTTGCTGGACGACGCCGAAAAGGCAGCCGCCGACGATCCGGCGGCACTGGCCCGGCTGAAGCTGCTGCGCATGTCGCTGCAGTTCGCCATCCTGCGCCACGGAGAGAAGACCGACCCCATCTATATCAGGGCATGGGAGGGGTTTTTCGAAACGGCTGAAAAGGAAGACGTGCCGATTCCGCCTCAACTGTTGCAGTTGCAGTGATCGTGCGCTGTTGCGATTGTCAGCCGAACACACGGTGATCTCGCACGTTGCGAAACCCTGGCGACAAGCTGCCAGCTTGTCTGCCTTCTGCGCAACTCGGACGGGTTAGAAAACAGGCGGTGCCCTGAGGGAACAGGCGGTACATCTGCGCCACCGGCTGCGCAGTCGTACTGGCTGCACCATTCACGCATCGTTGTCCGGAGCAGACGAAAGGCTCACAAGCTGGCAGCTTGTGGCTACGGTGCGCGTCCGCAACGCCGCCGTTTTCATCCGGTGGATTCGCGCCAAGTATACTTCTCCAACGCATCCTGATTCAGTTCGATACCCAGGCCCGGCCGATCGGGCAGCTTCAGGACCCCGTCCTCCATGATCAGCGGGTCGTTGACCAGCTCGCGGCGGAGCGGCGAGTCGCACATTTCCGCGGGCAGCACGTCGACCATCATCGTGAAGTCTTCTCCCACGGCCTCTCGGCAGGCTCGGACGATCTGCATCATCTGCTCATCGGTGCCCTTGAGCCCGGCGTGCCAGTACGGCCCGTCCAACGTGCACTCCATCTTCCCCGCCCGGTACCCAAGTTGCCTGGCCTTCTTGGCCCAGGCCACGATCGAGTCGCGATACGCATCTACACTGTCGCCCATGGGCTGAAGCGAAGCGTACGGCCTGATGTGTTCGACCTGTGCCCCGCCCAGGAGTTTATAGCAGGGAAGACCCAGCGCTTTGCCCTTGATATCCCACAGCGCCATGTCGATCGCCCCGATCGCGCAGATGCCCGCGCCGCGGCGGCCGCTCATGCAGGTGTAGGTGTAGAGCCGCTCCCACAGGGCGGCGGTTTCGATCGGGTCCTGCCCGAGCAGCAGGTCCTTCATTGACTGCGCCATCGTGTGGCTGCCCGGCGCCTCGATCGCAGCCTTGGCCAGCCAGGGCCCCGTGTCGGTTTCACCGACGCCACTGATTCCCTCGTCGGTGTGCACGACGACCACGATGTCGTCCTGCGACGACGACGTCGCGTCTTCCCTCAGCTCCGGGGCCACCAGGATGTGGCATTCGATATCCGTGATTTTCATGGCAGTCCCCTTCAGTCGGCTGAGACGCAAGCCGTGTGTCGAAGGTCCGGAGTGATGGAGTAGTGGAGTACTGGCGTGTTGGAGTGTTGGTGCCCCGTTGAACGAGTCGTGCCGGAATTTACCTGGGGCTGCAGACCACCTCCCCTCCCTCTTAGGGAGGGGCAGGGGGAGGGTCTGGGCCTTCGTTCGTCATTGATTTTCCGATTTGACTATTTGGGTTGTAATCACGCCCGACCCTCCCCTGCCCCCTCCCCAGGAGGGACGGGGATTGGAGAATCTCGCGCACCGCACTCTTCCGCCTCGCCAATCATCTCGGGACCCCCGAAGACCACACCTGGCTGTGTCCGATCCAGCCAAGCGGACGCCCGTCCAGGACGACGTCCGCGCAGATGATCGCGGGCGCGACATCTCTCGCCGCTTCAACCTGGATGCGGTGGGCGGATCGATGCTCTTTCCCCGGGGCGACAGAACATTTCAAGCTCGGCGGTTCGACCCCGACACCTTCGGGCGGCACGATGCGGACCTGCACCTCGATGGTTTCATCCTGGAGATTCTCGACAACGACGGACAACTCGGCCGAATCGCCCGTCGCCAGGTGAAGCCGGTACGGCTCCATGCGCACCCAGTCGGCGCGGCAGCGCCGGTCGGCGTGATCCACAACCAGGTCACTTAGCGTCTGGTCGAGCGCGCTGGCACTGCGGTGGTAGTCCTCCAGGTCCGCGCGGCTGACGGGCGAATCACCGCGCGGCACACCGTCGACGTGGCGGCGCGCATGGCCGTGCAGGAGGACTTGCGGCTCCACCTCCAGCAGGCGCTCGGCGACCTTCAGGTAGTTTTGGCCGCACACGCGGTTGGCGAAGATCACACCCCCATGCCAGAATTTTCCCTCGCGGATGTGGCTGGAGTCGCCGATCGCAAAGTATTTGCGCCCGTCCGCTTCGAAGCTGAAGCCGCCGTGGAGATCCGTCTGCCCCGGCATCTCGTGCGCCTGCAAACGGACGCCACGCCACTCGAACGATTCCCGATCGCGCAACACGCGGTCGACACGGAGCGCCTGCGGCATCAGACACGGCATGTTCTGCGCCGTCGGGTCCGCCAGGATGGGGGCCACGCGGTCGAGGCACCACACCTCGGCGCCCAGGTGATCCTGAACGTAGGGCACGCCTATGACGTGGTCGTCGTGGTAGTGCGTGACCAGAACGGCGTCGATCTGCTTGACGCCGTGCTCTGCTATCAGCACCTCCAGCGTGTTGGGCAGGAATCGCGTCCGGTATCCGAAACGGTTCTGAAAGATGAACACGTACGCCGAATAGCCCACGTCGAACAGCAGCGCGTGCCCGTCATCGCTAAGCAGGACGTACCAGATGCAGCAGCTCTGGTACGTCTCCAGAACGTGTTCGCTGACGCGCAGGAACCCAGCGCCCGGGTCCATGTCGTCGATACCGAAGTTGAGCTGGCGGCAGAACGCACGCAACCGCTCGGTCAGATCCGCGCAAGCCTCCACTGGAGCGTCGATAATCGGCCCGCGCCCGGGATACAGGACGTCGGGCTTCAGGCTCATCAGGTGGTGAAGGCTGTGGAGTAGTTGCAACGCGCCCGCCGCATCGCCGTAGTAATATTGCAGCGTGTGAATCTGGGGCACGCGGCCCCCGGACGACAGCATGTCGCCGACGAAAGCAACGCGTTGTTCTGGAAGCAAAAGACGCCGTCAGCGATCTGATCGAACATGGGGCAACTCGGTGGGCATTAGAACCGAAATTGACTGAGCCTGTGAGGGCCCCGGCCCTCCGGCAGCACGCGGTTCAGGTCCTCGAGCCCTTCACTCAATTCCAGTGTCTTGAAGTTCGCCCAACTGTGGCCGCCAGAAAGTTGAATCATCGAGCAGAACATGGTGCAAAAGCCTGGAACGTCGCTGATCAATGACGCCCGGATGCCGACAAAACCTTCTGGCACACACGCGTTATTCCGCTCGCCAATGGGCGGCTGATCGGCTTTCCCTGGACCGGCGACGCCAGCGGGCAGAAGTTTAAAACCCTCCCCCGCGTGATCGGACAACCCGATGGTCGGGGCTGGAGCGAGCCAGAACCGACAAGGTTGCTGGCCCAGACGAAGCGACCCGTCGACATGGGCGGCGGACCGCTGGCCATCGTCATGTCGGTGCGCGAGTCGAAGACGCTTCGGCGAACCTGGCGCGCCGTCGGCTTGCGGCTCGGTTCAGATCTCAGCACGCACATTAGCTCACTAAAAAAACGACGGACCGCTCGGAAGCGGTCCGCCGTGAATGCATTGCTTTGATTTTCGAATGGCGACCGTGCCGTCAGGCCACGATCAGGCGCGGCGGCGCCGGCCCAGCAGCATGAGGCCGCCCAGCCCGACCAGAGCCAGCGAGGCCGGCTCCGGCACGAAGACGCGGATGTTGTCCTGCGTGCTTGGAGGGCTTCCGCTGGCGTTCTGATTGAAGCCAACGCGAAGGAACCTGGCATCGGGGCTGGCGCCAAGGACAGCCGAGAAGTCGAGCGGTCCGACCCACGCGCCGGTGGGCGCGCCGGAGTTGTCATCAACGTCACGCCAGCTCACATCGACGGTGCCCGCACTGAAGTCGGTCACCATCAAAACCTCCATAAAACCGCTCGGAAAGCCGCCCATCGCCGAGACGTCGGTGCTGGGGCCATCGCCTCCCTCACCGGTCGTGAGCAGCCTATGCGGTCCAGTCCCGAGTCCCCCCACACCCATGATGACCAGTGCCTCAAGATTGTCAGCCGCATCATGGTAGCCGAGGGTGATGTTTGCCAACGCGCCGCCGGTCGTCAGATCGACAAACGACTGGATAAACAGCGGGCCCGAATTGAATGTCTGGCCCAGGTCGATCTTGGGTTGGGAACCGCAAGTGCCAGTACAATCAGCGTGCGTGGGCGACTGGGAACCGCCAAGACCCGTTGTTCCGATCGTAATTGGCGCGGCACCGCCACCGCCAGACCAACCATTGTTGTTAACGCTGTCGCCCACGCCGAAAGCCGGCGCTTCCCAATCCTCAAAGAACACCGTCTGGGCCGAAGCGACTCCACCGGTCGCCAGGACGGCCATCACCACCAACAACCAACTAGTCGTTCTGCGTCTCATCTTCGTGCTCCTTTTCTTTCGGCCCGACGGTGCCGGGGCCTCTGTCACGTTGGTGCTCCCCCACCGCCTGCGTCAGGCCGGGTGGAACCGGGAGCCATTCGGGTCACGTCGTGCGCACGTGCGCACGGATAACTTTGCTCACAGGCAAGTGAGGATCGGCGACAGCTCTCTTTCGTCGGGTTCGAACGGGTCGTGTCCTCTCTTGCACAAGCGTGGACTCACGCTGCTGGAAACCTTTCTTCCCCTGTATCATACCACGGCGATGAGGAGAACACAACGGAAGACAAAAAAAAATCTTGATTCGTCATAAGTCACTATATGATATATTCTTAGGTGAATTTCTCCCCAATCGCCCAACCGCCGCCGACGGTTTTCGGGGACCGGAGCGGGGCCGTGTACCACCGGTCAGCGGCAGCCCCACGGTCCCGGTCGAGGCGACGCCCCATCAGGTCTCGCGAGGCCCGCGCCTGGTGCTACCAGGCCCCGGATCCCGGGCCGGGTTCTCTGCCGCCAGCACGCGCCCCATACCGGCGAGGGCACCGGCCGTGGGTGTGCCTGAGCCATGATCCTGCGTACAATCACGGAGGATCAATGACGCAACGGAAGCCCACGTGTCCAAACAGACCGAGCGACGTGCGCTGTCCCAGCCTGGCGAACACCTGCCAAACTCCTGCCGGAGCCATCGCGGGACCCACGACATGACGCGAACACGAAGCGGTTTTACACTGATCGAACTTTTGGTCGTGATCTCGATCGTGGCGCTGCTGATCGCCCTGCTGCTGCCGGCGCTCGAACAGGCGCGCGAGCATGCACAGTCGATCAACTGCATGGCCAACGAACGCGAGATCGGCCTGGCCATCTCGCTTTATGCCGAGGACAACAACGGCTACTTCCCTATCTCGGACGGCAACGTCATAACCAACGGCGTGTGGTACTGGCCGGGAAAAGTCTTCGACTACATGCCGAGCAAAGCGAGCTTCCAATGCCCCGTCCGCTCCGAGCTGGCGCCTGATTTCTACAGCTACAACGCCAACGGCTATTGGTGGCTGCTCGCCTGGCCCAGC
Source organism: Planctomycetota bacterium (assembly GCA_002686265.1). GTDB lineage: Bacteria > Planctomycetota > UBA1135 > UBA1135. The sequence goes on along the minus strand of NZBA01000033.1, from coordinate 1,811 downwards.
GGAAACGGGATCACCCGCGACGTCCACCAGCGGATCTCGGACGTGCGAAACCCCAGCAGCGTGATCCTCCTCAAGGAGAACACGGAGGATTTCTTTAACCCCGGCCTCGATAGCCTGCCCGAACTGTTTGCGGGTTTTCAACCGTATTTCAACTACGTCAAGAAAAATGGCGAGAACTCAGGCGGCCGCCACTTCCGCGGCGGCGGCAATATCAGAAAGCTCGTCGATCCCTACGGGAACGACAACATTCTCTTTGTGGACGGACACGTCGAGTCGGCGAGTATGGAATGGATCGTCCTGAACTCGAATTACTTCGGGGCGTTTCTCACCTACCTGAGCTATCCGTTCGACCCCAGCAGCATTCACGCCGTGCCGCCGCCCGAAGGCTCCAGCCCACCGGCGGGTGCCGAGTTCTGGACCGTGCCGTATTGGTAGTCACCAGCCTGGACGGTTTCAACTCGAGGGGGAGGGAATGCACGTGCAGGGTACACGTTCGGTAAACCCATGTATCGAACCCAATCGTAAACCGGCGTGGCCAACGCACGGCGCCTGGAGCGCATTGAACATCGAACATTGAACATTCAACATCGAACATCGAACGCAGACGGCCGTTCCGTTCCGTCCTTCGATGTTGGACCCGCCTGTGACGGATCTCCGCTGTGGCTTCGACGTTCAGTGTTCGATGTTCGAGGCCCGATTGCGGCGTGCACTCGAGGCCGGGGTTCAGCAGACGGGTTCACCGAAGGTGTACCGTGCAGGTTCGATACCGGCCTATCCCCAAATCGGAAAGTCCTTCTCCCTCAACTGCTTATAGAGATCGTCGAATCGGTCGCTGCCGTCGTCTTCCCATTCGGCCAAGCACACGCCCGGGACGAACGGTTCATCCACGCCCAGTTTCATGAGACGCTCGGCTTGCTGCAGGTCCCGGTAGTAGTGCTTCACGCCGCCCGGCATTGATACGACCGAGATATGACGCGGCCACTTTGGTTCGGCGGTGCGGCTGTAGCGCTGCACGGCGTCCTCGTCCAGTTCCACGCCCAGGCCGGGGCCTTCGGGGACCTTCATGAAACCACGCTGCATCGTGTGCGGTTCGAGGATCAGGTCGTCTTCGTACGCGTGGCTGACCGTCACGGCGGGGATCGTCGCCGTGGGCATCACGGCGCCCAGTTGACAGGCGAACGCCGTCGTGATGCCCGTGCCCACGTACTGGAGCATGATGGCCGTGTTGGCGGCCCCGAACGCCCAGGCGGCCGCCAGGGCCCCACGAACGGGCTCGTGGCTGCACAGAGCACCTTCCATGTCCCCCGCCCGCAGCGCGTGCCAGGGCCCCGACGGCTGGCGGACGGGCCCTTTCTGGAACACCGAAACCCCGTGCAGATAGAAGGGGATGCGGACCTGTTCGTGCAGGCGGCGCCAGCCAATCGTGTCGTGGGCGAAGATGGGCTCCTCCACGCCCTTCACCACGGGGTATTTCTCCAGCTCGCGCAGGATCGGCAGCGCCTTCTCGACGTTCATCAGGGCGCCGTTGAAATCAAACTCCACGCGGAAGTCCGGCGGCGCGACCTCCTGGATCGCGCGTGACTGCTCCACCACGTCGTAGAACGCACGGCCCTTGCACTTGAGCGCCCGGTACCCGCGCTCGACCGCGACCAGCACCTCGGCCGCGGTGTCCGGCGGGGACATGCACGGCATCCACCAGCCCATGGGCACCCAGTCGCGGAACTGCTGGCCCATGACCTTCCAGGCGGGAAGACCCAGGTGCTTGCCCATCAGGTCGTAGCAGGCCATGTCCAGGTGGTGTGTGCCCGTGC
>NZBA01000032.1 GCA_002686265.1 Planctomycetota bacterium | reverse complement strand
TGAGCAGCCGAGGACTTGGCCAGGACGGCGTCGCGATCAAGGCGTCCATAGACACCGCTCAGGGACGTCAGTCCCCACCTTGGCCCAGACGCATACGTGAGTTCCCTCGTCTTCATGCAAGGGCCTAAGGTGCTGGCAGCCCACCTCATCCCACACCCTAAAGTTCCAGCATTGGGCAAAATTCCCCACCCAAAGGTGCTGTGAGGAACCAAAGAATACCTGTAGAACACAGCCAACACACTCATTCAGTTTGCCACCCCTGGCTCAAGCCTTTTGTCGCATCTGGCTAGTTCACCATCATATTGGCGGTGAGTAGCAGTCTATGATTGCCTGTTTGCAGCGACAAAGCCCAGTGATTAGTGCTTGGTGTGCTTTGGCCTCCCCTATCTGAGAGCCTCTCAAGGGCACAGCTGCTGTGCCAGCTGAGCCCGGTGCCCAGCCCTCCAATTGGGGTGCCTCACAGCCCATTCCGGGGGTTTTATGCATATGGTTTCCCTTACTGCCCATGGATTGGGGGCAAACTCTTCTGTGGGGGCTGCTTTCTCTCTGCTCTGTGAGCATCAGGTGTGAACCTGTTCATTGTGCCAGCACTTGAGCTTGTTTTGCCAGAATCTGATGCTGCTTTGTTACCATGCTGTTGGTGCTGATATTTTCATTGTGACTGTCATTGTGACTGTGCAGACGCTTGTTCCAAGTCTACAGGTGATCACTTTTGAGGCCAAGCTGTCAAGGCTCAAGGGGTGAATCTCACTGACCTGGCTCAGCTCTCACTGTAGCACGGGACCCAGATGCTCAAGGCTTCGACAGTGTCACAGAGTGTCACAATCAGGACGATGGCAAGGATCCCCAATGGATTCTCCACCGCCTTCAATTTGGTTGACCAGCTGCATCATGCCAGCAGCAGCTCGATGGAGGGCAGCATCTCTGCTGAGCAAGTCCAACACTTTGCTGAGAGTGTCTTTTGCGACCTTTCCTGGCCAGCTGCAACACACCCTCAACTGGTTGCAGCTCTGGTTGTCGATATCGGGAACAGGCCTTGGTCTTCTGAGGTCAAACGGTCTGCTGTTCTACACGCACAGCACGCAAGTACTCCTGCTACCCGACGGTCAAGGGCAGTTGACTCGGAGTCCGCTCGTGCTGGCAGCAACACTGAGGCTCATTCTGAACTTGAAGGGTCTGACAGTGATGGTGATGGCTCACATGAGCGCAGCAGCAAGCGTGCCAGATCTGGGTCAACCAGTGATTTTGATGCTGTGGATCGTGAACTCGGTGACTCCTCCAAGTCGAGCGAGGATTCCATGACGGCTCAGGCTGGTGGTGGTGCAGGAGCAGGAGCAGGAGCAGGAGCGGGCGCTGGAGCTGGAGGAGGAGTTGTCTCGGACTCGGAGGTTGCCGCTGAAACTTCTTCAAGTTCTGTGTCTGCCGCAGCCGTAGTTGCACGGTACTGTGGAAAGTGGCAATCACCTGGAGGATCTCTGCCTCGCATCGCACAGCTCTCAGACTACGGGCGTGACGAGCTCTCCAAGCAGCTTCAGTTCCGTGATGATGTTCCTGTGGGCTTCAAGTACTTCTCAGCCCAACATTCTGACGACGATGATGTCTATGGATCAACGGTCTTCTGCTGTACCCTCTGCCCAGAACAGACTCAGCTGTGCGGCGGTACGCTAGCAAGAATGGCTTATGCTCTCATCAAGCACATGGTCACTACTATGCATCGCGAGTGCGTCAAAGATGGTGGAATCATTCCGTCGCTGACAAGGATTTTTGGGAAGCGGGGTCGTTTTCACGTGTACGATGGCAAAGTGCAGTGCATCCCTTGTACCATGCGGTTCAGCATCCGCAAGCGCTGGAAGGAGAATATTGCAGAGCACACTGCAAGTGCCCCCCACAAGACGAAGCTGCAGCAGTGGGAGGGTGCCGGTCAGCAGACCACTGTGAGTGACTTCTTCGCAGCATCCAGTTCCTCCTCGCCTGATTTCTAGGGGTTTGCGCAACCCGCGAGCAGCAGTGTCACTTACTATCGCTGTTTTGGGTTGCGGCAAACCAGAGCAAAGGAAAAGGGCTTGGACTTCGTGAACTTGATGCATGAATCCTCAAAGCCGTATGGGCTGTCAAACTCTGAGGGTCTGTGGGGCATTGATTTCTCTGATGGGTGGACTGGAGACAAACAAGAACTTGTTATTCGAAGTACTCGCTGCTCCCGGATGATGCCGTCCTTCGCATCCGACGGCAGCATATGTCGAGAGTGCAAGCAACTAGTCTCCAACAAGACCTTCAAAAAACGGTGTCAGCCTGTGCGTCGCGCGGCTGGAGCAGCTCCAAGTCGAAAAGGCACTCGTTATGACAATATGGGCAGAGTCGCACTTGTTCACGTTGCCCGTGGTCTCAAGACGCGATACTTGCGCACTCGTGCTCGACTTTTCTGGGAAATGGCACGACGCTTACGAGATCGAGCTCAATTTGAGGCAAAGGCAGATCGAGTGCTCCGGTCACAGTGCGTGTCTGCCACCGCTCGTCTACTTGAGGCAAAGCTTCAGGATGGACACGACACCGGTGTGGTCCAACCTGGCCTTGCAATTGTTGCGGAGTTGCTGAAGACCACCTTCCTCAATCTCAAGAAGGCAAGCCGGGGCAGGCGTTACCCACCTGCAAGCAACATATTGTGGTCACTGCTCGAGTCCGTTTATGTTGTTGCTGGCACGAAGAGTGCTGTGCATGTTGGTTTCAATCTTGGCCTTGGGGCAGAAGTCACCATCAGGAGACGCCTGCTTGAGCGACGACTTGGGTGTGAGGTTTCTCTTGGGCTGCAAAGATCGAATTTGGAACAGGTTGCGAACAACATCAAAGCAGAACGCTCCGCAGCCGGCATACACCCTGGACTGCCAATCCATTGGGAACTTTGTGAGGACGAGACGCCCAAAAAAGCTGAGCTGTGCATCTACGTGGACACTGACGATGGCACACGGAGCCCAACGATTCTCGGCTCATGTGGCAAACACGGTCATTGTGAGGGACCGTGTGTCGCACATTGCGACATCACCGGGCGCTACAAACTGGACATCACAGATTCCACAACTGTTCAGGAAGTGGAGGAGTTCGCACGGAGGTCGCGTGTGAGCAAGCACTTGCGAGTGATTATCCTGAATCCGCTCCATCCAGCACTCACTTCGCACACAATCTTCGTTGCCGACACGTGTCATCATTTCTCGTTCAAGTCTGTTCATCGACAGTGGAGGTTGCTGCGTCAAGAGGCAGCTGCAACACTTGGACGAGCAGATGTCCTTGGTGGGACAACCATCAGCCATGCATCTGATGGTGACAGCCGGCGCCGGGTGTGTTTCCTTCAGTTGGCAAGACCATGGGAGTTCCCACCTCCTCATGCTCCAGTGTCGTCCGCTCGTGATGGCTCACAAGTCGTTGTTGGGGAACGAGTCTATCCGGTGAATCCACGCCATGGCTTCTGTTTTTCTGCTTCTACGACAAATTGGTTGATTGGCAATTCTGATCCAAAGCATTGCCTGAAGAAGGCAGTCAATGCTTTGTGTACACGCGACCTCGCCATTGGACGACAGCTGATATCGATGGGTCATGTCCAGATGGTTGCTGAGGAGGCTGGTCTAACCCAGGAGTCTGTCAACACCAAACGCGATCGCCAGAATGTCAATGGTGCTCAGCGGGTATGCTCCCTCAAGACCATAGCAGCACTCAAAGACCTTGTACGCAGTCGGAGGGATGAAGGGGTTCGAGGAACTGCAGAGTATCTGTCAGTTCTCAACAGCTACTACTCGTGCTTTTATTCCAGATCCTGGACATTGGTGAAGCGGCTGGAAGAAGCTTCTGTAGTGGCCCACTTCCTGATGCTGTGGCGCAACTTCATTGAAGATGCGCAGAACAGCCGCAAGGGCACAAGCCTTGGCAACACGAAGCTGCCTACTTTGACGAAGAACTTTGTGACGCGAGAGACCTTCGTGGACATAGAAATTAGCTGCCACTTCCTCTACCACATTGTCACCAGATTTCGTGTTGACTACCACAGCTTCGATGCTGTTGCTTGCCCGCCGATCCCATTGCACAAAATGGGAAGTGACCTCTGCGAGCTGTTCTTTTCTCGTCTTGGCGCTTGGTGTGGCGAGAGCAACTGCAGATTGTTTAATACTGCTTCCGCGCTTCGGTGTGCAACTCGGGCAGAGCGCGGCTTTCACCTCGATTCTGACCCTCACGGGCCAAGTCGCGCAGTGCACCGTAAAGTGCAAACCAACTGGCACCGTGACGGCATTGGAGAGTGGTACGCAGTTGATGCGTCAGGGCAGCGACGGCCACAACCGGCTGCTGCTTTAAACATATACCCGAGCATACACGAGGTCACAAAAGCGTGGACTGATGGACGAAAGCGTGCACAGGACGTGATTCTTGACTTGCTGGGCAACACCAGCTACAGGACAAGCCAATGGTTCAAACGGCCGTTTGCACGACGACAGTGTTTTCAAACAGCAAAGACACTAGAGCAACTTGCTCAGATTGCTCAGATTGATGCAGAATACGGCGACGGCGGTGGTGGTGGAGGTGGCGGCGGCGGCGGCGACGGTGGTGGTGGTGGTGGTGGTGGTGGTGGTGGTGGTGGTGGTGACGGTGGCGGCGGTGACGGTGGCGGCGGTGACGGCGGCGGCGGCGGTGGTGGTGGTGACGGTGGCGGCGGTGACGGTGGCGGTGGCGGCGGCGGCGGCGGTGGTGCTGGTGCTGGTGCTGGTGCCGGTGGTGGTGCTGCTGGTGCCGGTGCCGGTGCCGGTGCCGGTGCTGGTGCAGGTGCAGGTGCAGGTGGTGGTCGTGGTGGTGCTGGTCATGGTGGTGCTGGTCGTGGTGGCGGCGGCGGTGGCGGCGGTGGTGGTGCTGGTGCTGGTCTGTTACGCAGAAGCTCGAGGAAACGCAAGCCAAAGAGGTGGGCAGCGGAGGAGAGCTCAGAGGAAGAGTCCTCCGAGTCAGATTCCGAGGAGGAAGTGCAAAGGAGAGTGGAGGAAGATGATGAGGACCGTGACGCTGTTGAAGGTGAACAGCTCAGCCTGGATCAACCAGATGCTCTACCTGCAGACTCTGATTCACTTGAGGAGCGGCCTGCACGGCCGTCAATTGTGAGTGTCTGGTGTAACAAAACGAAGAAGTGGGAGTCTGCGTACGCTGTGGTTCGCAAGCTCAACGAGCAGTACCGTGACAATGTCAGATCGAGCGGACGAGACCCGAAAACGTCAAAGGACAGGCGACGCCGAATTGCGGAGGCAGCTGACCTGAACGACAGAATTGATCTGAATGACATGGTTGTTATCAACAGCCATGTTATTGCTGTCTTTGACAGTGAGAGGGGCGATGCACAAGTGTGGATTGGACGTGTTGACAAGCTGCAGCGCGTTGCAGACTCAGGCCACTGGATTCCATGCGACTACATTCATACAGGAAGTCGTACTCGAGACCAATTGATGTGTCAGTGGTTCACTGGTCTCCAGGGGTCTGGCACGAGAGGCTTGTACAAGCTGGATCCGATGTTGTGGGACAGAGATCCAGTGCCTGACTACGCAATCGCGCATGTGCTGGCAGCCACCGAGTTCACTGAAACCGAGACTGCCGGTGTGTGGAGACTGGCTACTAGTTGGCAGGACATGATAGAGTCTGGGCAGGTGAAAGCCGTGGCAAGAGGACCTGGTGCTGGTGAGTAGCTGGTAGAGATAGCAATAGAGCCTCTGAGAGAGAGTTGTGAATTTGGTCCCAATCGTCGGCGTCTAGGCTGCGAGTGAGCACTGGCAGGGCATAGCCGCGTGATGAGCCAGCGGAAGATGGGCTGCATCAATTCAAATCTCAAGATTAGGTCCTCACTGGCAGATTCTCCACCGACTCGGATGTGCCAGTGGGCCAGAAAGCGCGGGCCACAATGCCTTGTTGGTGTACTCTCTTGCACTCAAGACAGGGCCTAAGGTGCCAGGCACCATGTTGTGGGGCCAAAGGTGCTGGGTCAACAAAAATAGACCCTAAAGTTCGCAACTCACGTATGCGTCTGGGCCAAGGTGGGGACTGACGTCCCTGAGAACGCACACGTCTTGGCCCATGGCTGTGGCACGTTCACCGTGATCTTGCGCGCGTTGCGGATCCACGCATGCGTGGATCTCTTGATTGCAGACAACAC
>NZBA01000031.1 GCA_002686265.1 Planctomycetota bacterium | reverse complement strand
GGGGGGGGGGGGGGGGGGGGGGGGGGGGGGGGGGGGGGGGGGGGGGGGGGGCCCCCCGCCTCTTCGAGCCGTGGCGCTCGCGCGGGCCGCAGGCGGGCGAGCGCTGCCGCGGACGCGGAGTGACAGGAGACACACCCGAGCTCGCCGAGCAGCACTTCACCGTGCCTGCTCAGCTCTCTCCCCCCCGTTCCTGAACCGGCCGCGTGGGCCAGGCCGAGGACGGCGAGAACCAGCCCGAGCGAGCCGGGCCGGACTCCCGCGCGCACTCTCCTGACCACATCGAGGTCAATCATCGCCCGAGCCTCCTTCCTCCGCCGCACGTGGAACGCGGATGTGCTCGACGAGTCGCTGAACCTCGTCGGGGGGCGCCGGCGTGAAATGCGAGACGAACGCGGCCACGGTGAAGTTGATCACCATCCCCACCGTGCCGATTCCCTCGGGGGAGATCCCGAGCAGCCAGTGCTCGGGCGTGTTCATCTCGGGGTGCACGAACTTGAAGTTGACGATGTAGGCGGTCGTGAAGGTGATGCCCACCAGCATTCCGCTGATCGCACCCTCGCGGTTCATGCGCCGCGAGAAGACGCCCATGATGATCGCCGGGAAGAACGAAGATGCCGCGAGGCCAAAGGCGAAAGCGACCACCTGAGCCACGAATCCGGGCGGGTGGATTCCGAGGTAGCCGGCGACGCACACGGCCAGAGCGGCGCTGATGCGGGCGGCTCTCAGCTCGGCCACCTCGCTGATGCGCGGCAACAGCGAGCGCTTGAGGAGGTCGTGGCTGACGGCCGTTGAGACCACCAGCAACAGGCCCGCGGCGGTCGAGAGCGCGGCTGCGAGCCCTCCGGCGGCGACCAGCCCGACGACCCAGTTGGGCAGGCGCGCGATCTCGGGGTTCGCCAGCACCATGATGTCCCGGTCGACATAGAGCTCGTTTGGGTTCTCGGTCGGCTCGTTGAGCAGCAGGCGCTCTCCGTGCTCGCCTCTCTCGCCGCTGAAGACGGGCGCGACCTTGTTCTGTTCGGCGAGGGGCGCGAAGGCGGGCCCGGCGCGGTAGGTCACCCGCCCGTCGTCGTCCTTGTCCACCCAGGCGATGAGGCCGGTGTTCTCCCAGGTCCTGAACCACTTGGGGAGCGAGCGCTCGGCCTCGGAGGCGCGGTAGTGTGCTCCCTCGACCGTCTCGATCAAGTTCACGCGCGCGAAGGCCGCGACGGCGGGAGCGGTCGTGTAGAGCAGGGCGATGAACAAGAGCGCCCACCCGACCGACGCGCGCGCGTCGCGCACCCGCGGAACCGTGTAGAAGCGCACGATCACGTGCGGCAGGCCGGCGGTGCCGACCATCAGGGCCGCTGTGATGAAGAAGATGTCGATCGTCGACCGCGAGCCGCCCGTGTAGGGGCTGAACCCCAGCTGTTCGTGGAGCCCGTCGAGCCTGTCGAGCAGGGCTACGCCGGTCCCGGAGACCTCGCCGCCCAGGCCAAGTTGAGGGACCGCGCTACCCGAGATCATCAGCGAGATGAAGATGGCCGGGACCATGTAGGCGAAGATCAGCACGCAGTACTGGGCGACCTGCGTGTAGGTGATGCCCTTCATGCCGCCCAGGACGGCGTAGAAGAAGACGATCGCCATTCCGATCCAGACCCCGGTGTTGATCGGAACCTCGAGGAAGCGGCTGAAGACGATCCCTACGCCTCGCATCTGGCCCGCGACGTAGGTGAACGAGATGAAGATGGCGCAGAAGACGGCGACGATCCGCGCGCTCGAGGAGTAGTAGCGATCGCCGATGAAATCGGGCACGGTGAACTTGCCGAACTTGCGCAGATAGGGTGCCAGCAGCAGCGCCAAGAGCACGTAGCCGCCCGTCCAGCCCATCAGGTAGACCGACCCGTCATAACCGAGGAACGAGATCAGCCCGGCCATGGAGATGAACGACGCGGCCGACATCCAGTCGGCGGCGGTAGCCATGCCGTTGGCGATCGGCGGAACGCCGGCGCCCGCGACGTAGAACTCCTTGGTGGAGACCGCCCGCGCGCGCAGGGCGATGCCGATGTACAGCGCGAAGGACAGTCCGACGATCAGGAACGTCCAGCTCTGGATGGTCATGGTCGAGTGGAGCGGAGGTCGCGCCGGTCAGTCCTCGGAGACTCCGTGCTCGTCATCCAGGCGGTTCATGAGGCGCACGTAGACGAAGATCAGCACCACGAAGATGTAGATCGAGCCCTGCTGGGCGAACCAGAAACCGAGCTTGAAGCCCGTGTTGGGGATCCGAACCTGGTTCAGGGGTTCGACGAGGAGGACCCCGCACACAAACGAGACCGTGAACCAGATCGAGAGCAGAACGGCCACGATGCGGAGGTTCGCTCGCCAGTAGGCCTCGTGTTTCGGCCCAGCTTCACTCATGGCGGATGGGGATGGGGTGCATGGAGGAGCGCGAGGATTCTACCCCGCCCGTGCTCGCCCGTCAGGATCGGGCTCCGTGGGGCGCGGGAGGCAAGGAGATCGGCTAGCAGTCCGTTGAAGAAGGTCCGTAGCGAAACGAAGACCTCTTCATCGCTGCGAGGAGTGCGAAGTCGAGGCGGCGCAGGTGGCGTGATGGGGCCGACGGGCACGGTTCGGCGAGTTCGAAGTAGCAGTGGCCCAAAGGGCGAAGTCGTAGTACGCCGTTTCGCAATGGGATGCTAGGCTCAACGCTCGCCCGAGGCGCCCGCCAGTGAGAGGAATGCCGAGTATGAACCGGATTACGACACGGCGCGACTTCTTGCGTAGCTCGGCGGTAGCGGGGAGTGGGTTGTGGTTTGGCGCGCGCCATGCGCGGGCCTCGCGGGCGTCTGCGAACGAGAAGCTCGATATCGGCGTGGTGGGGGTTGCGAATCGCGGCTCGGCCAACCTCGCCGGCGTGAGTGGAGAGAACATCGTCGCCCTGTGCGACGTGGACGATCACCACCTGCGTCAGGCGGCCGTTCGCTTCGAGGGGGCCAAGACCTACAACGACTTCCGCCGCATGATCGACGCCCACGAGCTCGACGCGGTCGTCGTGAGCACGGCGGACCACACCCACGCGGCCGTAACCCTGACCGCGCTGCGGGCGGGTTGTCACGTGTACTGTGAGAAACCTCTTACGCGGACTGTGCACGAAGCGCGCCTGGTCGCCGAGACTGCGCACGAGGCGGGCCTCGCCACGCAAATGGGGACGCAGATCCACGCGGAGGGGAACTACCGCCGGGTCGTCGAGCTGATCCAAAGTGGGGCGATCGGCGACGTGGAGCAAGTCCACGTGCTGTGCGACAAGAGCTGGGGCGGAGGGGGTGCGCCCTCTGGGACGCACGCGATCCCCGAGCATCTGCACTGGGACCTGTGGCTCGGACCGGGCGCGCACCTTGCGTACCACCCCGACTATCACCCAGCGAACTGGCGGCGCTTCTGGGCCTTCGGCGGCGGAACGCTCACCGACATGGCCTGCCACTACATGGACCTGCCTTTCTGGGCGCTGAATCTACGCCACCCGCTGTCGGTCGAGGCCGACGGCCCGAGCGTGGACGAGCACACCGCTCCCGTCTGGCTCGTCGTGCGCTATCGGTTCCCGCGCGGAGCGGCCGCCTCAGATCTCGCCCTGACCTGGTGGGACGGGGGCAAGCGTCCCACTGCACTCCTGGCGGAGCTCGGGCTCGGGAGTTGGCGAAACGGTGTGCTCTTCGTGGGCGCAGGCGGCTGGTTGATGGCGGACTACACCCGCCACGAGCTGGGGCCGGCCGCAGCCTTCGAGGACTTCGAGGCTCCCGAACCGTTCCTCACCGCTTCGCCCGGCCACCACGCCGAGTGGATCGCCGCCTGCAAGTCGGGCGGGCCGACGACCTGCAACTTCGACTACTCAGGCCGTCTGACCGAGTCCGTACTCCTCGGAGCCGTCGCCTTCCGTACCGGAGAGCGCCTCGACTGGGACGCCGAGAAGATCGAGGCGCGCGGCTGTCCCGCTGCCGAGCCTCTTCTGCGGCGTGAAGCGCGCGAGGGCTGGGGGCTCTAGCGACCCGCAGGGAAACGCCCTACTCCGATTCGCCCTCTGGGCCGCTGCGGCGTCGGACTCGTCGATCCGTGCTCGACGGCCCTACCCGGTCGCCTGGGCTGATGGCAATGCCGTCCACGCCACGCGCCAGGAGGTCCTCGAGGATGCGTTCTTGGTCCTCACTCCCGCTGGCGGGCATGCGTACGTCGCAGTCCACATCGAAGGCGACGGCCCCGGCCTGGGCACCCGCCGCCGCGATCGTCCAGGAGGATGCGATCTAGTTGGTCAGGTAGGCGACTTACGGACGTGCCGGGTCTTCGCTCGCCCCGCAGCCGGCGGCGGTCCATCAGCGGGGCACGAAGGTCGCCGCCATGACAGCGGCTGCCCTTGCCGAGCGAGACACTCCAGATGGCCGATCGCCGCGCCGCCGCCGGCCGCTACGATTCAGGACATGAACCGATCCTCAGTGACACCGCTGCCCGGGGCACTCGCCCGTGGCCTTGCCCTCGGGCTCGCCATCAGTCTGATTCCTCCGGGCGCCTTCGCGCTCGACCCCGACGGCACCGATGTCTACGACACTCCTTTCGATCTCTTCGAGAGCGAGGGACTGGCGGGCTGGGAGGCCGCGGGCGAGGCAGCCTTCGCTGTCGCCAACGGCATCCTCAGCGTGCGCGCCCCGGGCGAAGAGGGTGGGAGATTGGTGAGCGCCGCGGAGTACGCGGACTTCTCGCTGGAGCTCGATGTGCTAGTCGTTTCGGGCCGGGCTCGCGTCGGTGTGCGCGCCAGCGCCCAGAGCGGCGGCGAGGGCACGGGGGCGGTCGTGTTGATCGACGCAGCCACCTCGGCGAGCGTGCGGGGTCTGTACTCGACGTCACGAGGCGAGTGGCTGGACGCTCCAAAGGCTGCCGGAGTGCGGGAGGCCTCGGCCGCTGAGATCGCCTGGAGGCGCCTGCGCATCGAATGTCGCGGTGCCTCGATCAAGACCTGGGTGGACGGCGCTCCGGCGGCCGACGCTATCGACGCGACGACTCTGACCGGCCGCATCACGCTCGAAGTCGAAGGCGATACCGAGCTCCTCCTGCGCAATGCGCGCCTGACCTGGCTCGGCGCCAGTTGGTGGCAGCCGATCTTCGACGGCGCGAGCTTCTTCGGGTGGCACGAGAGCGGTGGAGCCCTGTGGGCGGTCGAAGACGGCGCGCTCGTGGGCCGGCAGGAGGCCGAGAACCCGGAGCACGGTCACCTGGTCAGTGATCGCTCGTACGGCGATTTCACCCTGCGCGTCGAGTACCGGGCGAAGAGCGGGAACAGCGGTCTGTACTTCCGCATCGTCGAGACTGGCAGCGGGCCGGGAGTCGAAGGCTTCCAGGCGGAGATCGATGCGGAGCGAGACGCCGGAGGGCTCTACGAGACCGGCGGCCGCGGCTGGGTCGTGCAGCCGTCGGCGGAGGCGACCTCCTCCTGGTTTCGGCCCGGTGAGTGGAACACGATGACGGTCACCGCTCTCGGTGGTCACATCGCCGTGGACGTGAACGGCGCGCGCAGCGCCGAGCTGTTCGACGAGGTCGGGCGCACCGCCGGACCTTTCGCCCTGCAGGTGCACGGGGGGCAAGACGTGGAAGTCGAGTTTCGTGCGGTCGAGCTGCTGCAGGCGGGGGATCGGCGCCTCAAGCCCGAGAGTGTCAGAACGACCGACAGCGATCACTCGTGGGCGCCACCCAAGGACGAGCCTTACACGGCCGAGGAGGTCAACGGTTGGATCGAGCGGCTGAAGTTGATGCGGCGGCAAGTGGAGATCGCGGGTGGAAACTACCCCATGCCCGGGATCATCTACGACCCCGTGTTTCATGGCGTCGTCGACAAGGGTGACTACACCGTCGAGAAGGTCTACTTGCCAACGCACCACAGGTACTTCCTGACCGGGAACATCTACCGCCCCAAGGGCGAGGGGCCGTTCGCGGGCGTGCTCTGTCCACACGGGCACTGGGAGAACGGGCGATTCTGTGAACGAACCGAGGAGGAAGCGCGTGACCTCATCGAGAGTGGGGAGGAGCGCCACCTCAGCGCCGCTCGCTATCACCTTCAGGCGCGCTGCGTGCAGCTCACGCGCATGGGCTGCGTGGTCTTCATGTACGACATGGTCGGCTATGGCGACGGCGACCAGATCAGCCACGAGACCGGCCTGAGCGACGTCGAGGCGATGCTGCGCCTGCAGAACCTGTTCGGCTTCCAATCGCTCAACTCGTTCATGGCCCTGACGATCCTGGCCAACGATTCGACCATCGACAGGGGGCGGATCGGGATGACCGGAGGGAGCGGAGGCGGCACGCAGACCTTCATCACCTCCGCGATCGAGCATGCCAGGATCCGGGCTTCGGTGCCGGCAGTGATGGTCTCTGCGGGATTCCAGGGTGGCAGTCGCTGTGAGAACGCACCCTACTTGCGCTACGGCACGAGCAACCTCGAGTTCACCGCCATGGCGGCCCCGAGGGCTGTGGCGCTGATCGGCGCTAACGACTGGACGGCGGACATCATGGAGCGGGGCTTCCCGGCCCTGAACAAGCACTGGGAGAACCTCGGCGCCGGCGAGAAGGTAGAGGCGCGCGTCTTGGGGGGATTCGATCACAACTACAACGTTCACTCACGCGAGCTGATGTACGCGTTCATGAACGAGCACCTCGAGCTCGGACAGCCCACACCGATCGTCGAGCGCGACTTCGATCCGATCCCTCCCGCCGAGCTCTCGGTCTTCGATTCGGACCATCCGCGCCCCAGCCAGAAGCCCGATCACAGCGAAACGCACGTCCGTGACTTGGTCTCGACCTACCTCGACAAGCAGCTCGACCTGCTGTTCTTCCGCGAGGGGGTCGACCGCCTGATCGTGTTCCGCAACGTCATCGCGCTCGCCCTGAAGGTCATGATGTGGACGGAGCTACCCGAGCCCGGTGCGGTAGAGGCGCACGTCGTGTCCGAGGAGGAGCGGGACGGGTTGCGCACGGTCAAGCTCGTTCTTGGTCGCAGTGGAGAGCAGCAGGTGATCCCCGCGCTGCAGCTCATCCCGGAGGAGTGGAACGGGAATGTCGTCGTCGCCGTTCACGAGGCCGGCAAGGGCCACTTCTTCGATCGGGACGGCGGCCTTGGTGACGATGCCCTCGTGATCTTGGAGGAGGGGGCATCGCTGTTGGCGATCGACTGCCTACTGACCGGAGAGCTCGTGGAGGGCGAGGAGGCGGTCGCGCTCCCCGTCGACGAGGGACGCCACCACATCGATCCGAGCTACACCTGGTGCTACAACAAGCTGCTGATCGCGGAGCGCGTCACCGACATCCTGACGGCCGTAGCTTACGCGAAGGGGCTAGAGCGAGCGGAGCACGTGAACTTGCTCGGACGCGGGCGGGCCGGCCCGTGGGTGATCCTCGCGCGCGGGTTGACCGGCGAGGGCGAGGTCGGGCGCGTGGCCGCGGACTGGAGCTGGCACTTCTCCGACATCGGCAGCCTCGACCACCCCGACATGCTGCCCGGTGCTCTACGGTACGGAGACATCGAGTTCTTCGCCGCCGTATGCGCGCCGGGGGAGTTGGCGCTCGTCGACGCCTCCGCCGTGCCGGAGGTCGTCGGGAAGGCCTATCGTTCGCGTGGGACGGCGGGGAACATCCTGACGATCTCGTCGCAGTACCCCAAGCTGCTGCTGGACTGGGTTGCCGCCGACCCCAATCCGATCCCGCCGGAACCCGCGCAGGATCGGGTGCTGCCCACCTACCCCGACCCCTGGCCGCCGTTCGTCTTCGGAGATCTGGAGCGCTGAGCCCGCTCGCCGCGCCCCGTTGTAGGGAAGCGGGTTAGCATGGAGCTGATGCGCCCGCTCCTGTTCCTCGCGACCTGTCTCGGCCTCGCTGCCCCCGCGGCTGTCGGACAGTGGAGCGTCGAGCACCGCGGCTCCGTCCTGCTCACGGACACGGCCGTGGACCAGCACGGCGTTCCGTTTGCCGTCGGCGGCCTGAGCGGTATCACACACGCGGGCGGGGCCACTTGGCTGTGTGTGATGGACAACTCCGACAAGGTCGTGATCCTCGATGTCGTCCAGAACGACGACGGCTCGATCGCCTCGGCCGCCATCGTCGGCGGCCTGACCTTGGAGGAGTCGCGGGACTTCGAAGGCATCGCCCACACCGGCGCCGCGAGCGGCAGCGTCTTGATCTCCGATGAGGGCGTGCCGTCGGTGCGCGAGTTCTCCCTCTCCGACGGCCGGCTCCTCGCGGTTCGGCCGACGCCAGCGGTGTTTGATCACATTCGACCCAATCGTGGCTTCGAGTCCCTCGCCCGCCGCTGCGAGAGTGGTGATTCGTGGACTGCCAACGAGGAGGCGTTGACCGTCGACGGGCCGCCTTCGACGCCCACCAACCCTACGGTCGTGCGCCTCTTGCGCCACGACGCGTCCGCTCCCGATCCCGTCGCCGCCGAGCAGTACGCCTACTGGGTCGAGCCCATGCACGGTGCCTTTTTGCCGGGACAAACCGGGCAGAGTGGACTGTGCGATCTCGTCGCACTTCCCGGCGGCTTGCTGTTGGCGCTCGAGCGGTCTATCGCCCTCGCCTCACCGTTGTTCCTGTCGCGCATCTTCCTCGTTGACTTCGCCGCGGCGAGCGACGTCAGCGCCTTCCCCGCCCTCGACGGGGCCGTATTCACCCCGGCGACCAAGACGCTCCTGTGGAGCGGTCCGGCGACGAACCTCGAGGGCCTTGCCCTCGGGCCCCCGCTCACTCCGAGTGTCACCGGGCTGCTTGGAATCGTCGACAGCGGAGATCCTCTCAGCCAGAATCGCTTGGAGGGTTTCGCCCTGATCGGTCCGCCGCCCGGTGGTTGCATCTGCACCACCTCGAGTTTCTGCGCGACCTCCCAGAACTCCGCCGGCTCCGGTGCGCTGATCGGTTCCACCGGGCAGGCCAGCGTGTCGGCGAACACTTTCACCCTGACCGCGACAGGTGCGGTCGGCGGTCAGTTCGGGCTGTTCTACTACGGTGGTGGTCAGGCCCAGGTTCCGTTTGGGGACGGCCTGCGCTGTGTCTCCAGTGGCGGCGTGGGCACCTTTCGCCTCGGACCGCCGCAGACCATTGACGGCGCGGGGGGGCTCGAGCGCCTGGTGGACTTCACTCAGCCGCCGGCTGGCTCGGGCTCGGGCGCCATTGCTGCGGGTTCGACGTGGTTCTTCCAGCTCTGGTTTCGCGATCCGGGAGCGGGAGGGACGGGCTTCAACCTCTCCGACGGGCTGAGCGCGACCTTCTGCCCCTGACGTACGGTGTCGCACACCCGTCATCTCCTCACCGACAGTGAAGTACCGCACAGCTCCCCGGCACGGCACACCCCACCGTATAGTCAGCGGGCCGCTCTCCCCACTCAAAGGAGGTTTCGATGTCTCCTCTCAGCCGTCGCCAGTTCGTCCAGGGTTCGACCGCCAGCGTCTTCGCGCTGAGCCTCCCTGCTCTCGCCACGCCCAAGCCCCGCCGCCGCAGCCCCAACGAGGAGATCCGCTGCGCGGTGATCGGCTTCCGCAGCCGCGGGAGGTCGCACATCAACGGGCTGCACGCCCTCCAGAACGTCAGCGTCGTGGCGCTGTGTGACGTCGATTCGGAGGTTCTGGCGAAGGGCGCCAAGCGCTTCAGCGACCGAGGCGAGTCGGTGGACACCTACACCGATCTGCGACGCGTGATGGACCGCGACGACATCGATGTGATCGCCACGGCGACGCCGAACCACTGGCACGCGCTGATCACGATCTGGGCCTGCCAAACGGGCAAGGACGTCTACGTCGAGAAGCCCGTCTCCCACAACGTGTGGGAGGGACGCCAGATGGTGCGCGCGGCCCGCGAGCACGGCCGCGTCGTGCAGACGGGAACCCAGAGCCGCTCCAGCCAGGCGATCGGCGCAGCGGCGAAGTGGATCCAGAAGGGGAACCTCGGGGAGATCACCGTGGCGCACGGCCTGTGCTACAAGCCGCGCAAGAGCATCGGCAAGGTGGAGTCGCCGCAGGACCCGCCGGCCAACGTGGACTACGGACTGTGGTGCGGCCCGCGGCCGGCGCGGGCGCAGATGCGCCGCAACTTGCACTACGACTGGCACTGGGTTTTCGACTACGGAAACGGCGACGTGGGCAACCAGGGCATCCACCAGATGGACATCTGCCGCTGGGTCATGGGCGAGCGCGCCATCGCTCCGCGCGTCTTGAGCATCGGCGGGCGCTTCGGGTACGAGGACGACGGGAACACCCCGAACACGGAGATGGTCTTCCACCAGTACGAGAAGGCGCCGCTGATCTTCGAGGTGCGCGGCCTGCCCAGGGACAAGGCCGCGCAGGTCCTGAACTGGGGCGGGAGCATGGACAACTTCAAGGGAGCCCGCATCGGGGCCGTGATCCAGTGCGAGGGCGGCAGGCTGCTGGTCCCCAACTACAGCTCGGCCAAGGCTCTCGACAACGACGGCAACGTCGTCAACGAGTGGTCGGGAGCGTCCAACCACTTCGCGAACTTCATCGATGCGGTGCGTGCGCGCAATCCCGAGGATCTGACCGCGGACATCGAGGAGGGGCACGTATCCAGCGCGCTGTGCCACATGGGCAACGCCTCGCACCTGCTGGGTTCGGCGGCCTCTCCGGAGGAGGCGCGCGAACGACTGGCGGGGAATGCCCAGGCCGCCGACAGCTTCGATCGCCTGCGCGGCCACCTGTCCGTCAACGGTGTCGACATCGCAGAGGACGAGGTCACTCTCGGCGCCTACCTCGAGTACGACCCTCGGACGGAGGAGTGCACGAGCCACTCGCGGGCGAACCGCCTGTTCCGGGACTACCGTCCGCCCTTCGAGGTACCCGAGCGCGTATGAGCCGCAGGCGCGGGCGGTCCCTGGTCCGAGCGGTGGGCGCGCTTTCGTGCGCCTGCGCCTGTGTCCATCCAGGGGCCGGCGAGGGCCGCCGCCCGTTCGTACCCGAGGGCTACTCTCTCGTCTACGCCGAGGACTTCGGCCAACCCGGCTCTCTGGAGGGGTGGGTGTTCAGCGACGGCTCCGACTGGCGCTGGAGCGGTGAGGGAGGAGTGGGGTCGCTCGAACTCGTCGGAGGCGGCGCGTTTACGCCGCCGCACCGTTCGCCGCGGCACATCGCGTTGATCGAGGACCTCTGGTTGAGCGACTTCGTGCTCGAAGTTGATCTGCTGCAGACCGGCCGCCAGTACGGCCATCGGGACTTGTGTCTCTTCTTCGGCTTCGTCTCGCCCACTCGTTACTACTACTGCCACCTCGCTCCCGCGCCGGACGAGCGCGCCCACAACGCCTTTCTCGTTCACGACGCCCCGCGGCGGAACCTGGCGGGTGTGATGGATGCGGGGGTCGAGTGGGGCGAGGGCGTTTGGCATCGCGTACGCCTGGAGCGCAGCGCCGCCGACGGGGCGATCCGTGTCTTCTTCGACGACTCCGAGGAGCCGACGATCACCGCCTCCGACGCGAGCTTGAGCTGGGGCAGGGTCGGGTTCGGGTCCTTCGACGACACCGGACGAGTCGGCCGGGTGCGGATCTGGGCCCCCGAGGAGCGCGCGCCCGCGTCCGGTTCACTGGGGAATTGGCATCGCTGAGAGAAGGGGGGCCTCTCGCATGGGAGCGCGGGTAGGCTCCCACAGAACGGGTGAGAGCGGGTTCGGGCCCGCCGCCGCCTCCGGCTTCAAGGAATGAGCTATCTCCCGCGAGGGGAAGAAGATGATGAAGGAACCTGAACCCTCAGAGAGCGTGAACTCGGTACTAGCCCTCGCCCTCGCGTCCCTGTGCGGCTCGGGCATCGCCGGGGTCTGGGCCGTCTGCATGGTGACGTGGACCTTGCCCGAGACCGACGGGGCCCACGGCCAGGCACCCTTCGCCAGCCCTGCCGTCTATCCCGTCCTCGGCGTATTCGTCTTCGGCGCGTGGATCCTGACTCTGGCCGCCTCGTCGCTGTGTCTGCGCCGCGCCGACCTCGGGGTCTCGTCGCGATCCTCCTCGCCGTTGCCCTGGTCACGATCACGGCGGCGTCTCCGCTCTGGGGTGGTCTAGGTGCCTTGATCGCGCTTCCCGTCGTGCTGGTCACGATGGTGCTCTTGCGGATCAAGGCAAACGAGGCCTAGGGACGACGGCGCTGCTCCGGCCGCGACGGGCAGGGCTCAGCGGAAGAGCCCGGGGACCGGCAGCCGCACGCGGTAGAGCCCCTTGCGGGCAGTGACGAACAGAGTGCGCGCGTCGGAGCCGCCGAAGGCGCAGTTGGCGGGCTTCTCGGGGACCTCGATCACGCCCCAGCGTTGTCCACCGGGAGAGAAGATCTCGACGCCGGCCTTGGCGGCGACGTAGAGGTTGCCGTCGCGGTCGACCGCCATGCCGTCGGGCCCCCCGGAGGTCTCGACGAACACCTCGCCCTTCCCCGTCGTGCCGTCGAGGGCGACGGGGAAGCGCCGTACGACCCCTTTGCTCGTGAAGGCGACGTAGAGCCAGTCTTGGCGCGGCGAGAGGCGGATGCCGTTGGGGCGACTGCCCTCGGCGCCGCGGTAGACGACGAAGAGCTCGCCCGACGGAGTCCTTCGGAAGACGTGGTTGGCGCCGAGCTCCGACGGCTTGCCGAGCAGGCCGTAGGGCGGGTCGGTGAAATAGAGCTGGCCGTCGTCCCGCAGGACGAGGTCGTTGGGGGAGTTCAGCCGGGCACCGCCGAACTCATGGGCGAGGGTCTTGGGGTCGTCGGCGCCCAGGGTGCTGCGGGAGACTCGCCGCCCGCCGTGCTCGCAGGCCCACAGCGTGCCGAGCTCGTCGACGAGGAGGCCGTTCGCGTAGTGACTGGGCTCGCGGAAGACCTTGATTTCGCCCGCGGCGTCGAGCTCGTAGATCCTGTTCGCGGGGATGTCCGAGAACAAGAGGGACGAGGTGGTTGGGACCCACGCGGGCCCCTCGGTGAACAGGAAACCGTCACGCACCAGCTCGACCTCACCCGCTCCCGCGAGGGGGGAGCGCTGCACGGGCGAGCTGTCGAGGTAGCGCAGGGAAGCCCCTGCCAGGGCTTCCGGCTGGGCCTTCCCCGTGGCGACGAGGACGCGGTAGCGGAAGGCGATTCTCTCCCCGCGCGCGACCCTGCGGTCTCCGGTCCCCGGCGGGAGCTTCTCGAAGTCGTGGACGCCGAAGGGGTTGGCCGCGAACAGACCGTACTTGCGGGCGTGCCACCAGGTCGGGTGGTTGACGTTGTCGGGGTGGTCGAAGATCGCGACGGTGCAGGCGTGCTCGGAGACCTCGCCCCGATAGGCGACCCAGCTGGCACGCTTGCCCCAGCAGGCCCCGTTCTCGTCGCCGGCGCTGTTGACGCTCTCGCCGGTCGCTAGCTCGCCCTCGATGCGCAGGCCGGGCGCGAGGCGAATGGCGAAGGTGCCCTCCTTCGTGTCCCCGAAGAGCAGGTCGTGCTCGTCCGAGCCGAGCTCGATGTCGAAGTCGATCGTGCGTCCCGCGGGCCCGGAGGCGAAGCGCATGGTACGGCGCTCCACACAGATCAGCTCGCCCGCGCTCGCGCGCCACTCGTTCCGGCTGATGACAAGTGCTCCCCCCCTGCCGTCGTCGCCGATCAACTCGAAGCCCGCGTGGCGAATGGTCGTTTCGGCGGGATGCCAGAAATCGTGACCATTGACGGCACCGTGGGCGAACCAGACGGAACGGTGGTGGGGGTGGTCAGCGCTCTCCCCCGCAAGTTCCTCCATCGGGTAGCCGCGAGTGACCGCGACTCCGCCGGGGTCGAGTAGGGGATAGAGGCAGGGAGTAGAGGAGTCTGTGTGAAGGTAGCGACAGAAGAGCCGCTCGCCGTCGCGGACGACGAGCACGCCTTCCTCGATCGTCGCGGTCACGTCGGCGGCGAGGGCCCCGGGCGCGAGGGCGTGGCCGAGGAGCGAGGCACACAGCAGGCGGAGGGCGGCGCGGAGAGAGGACATCGGGTCGGGCTCCAATCGAGGCACGGCGGCGGAGTGGCGTACGGTACCATCTGGAGCGAAAGGCCCCCGCCCATGAGCACGCACCCCCGCCGGCTCGTCCTCGCGATCCTCTCGATCACCGCGACCGCTTGCAACAGCACCAGGAGTGAGCGGGCGCCCGTGTTGACCGACGAGCCGGTCGCGGGCCTTGCCCCGGCCGCGCGTGTCGCCCACTTGTCGGAGCAAGGCGGCGATCCCGTGGGCCTGGCAGCGCTGCGCGCCGCTTTCAAGAAGCGCAATCAGGGCTACGACCTCGAGTGGGTCGATCCTCTCGAGCAGCTTCCACCGCAGCCACACCCCCGCGTTGCCTTCATCCAGGACGGAGACGGCGAGGGGACCCTGCTTCGCGCCTCGGGCGACTCGCGCGTCACCTCGGGCCTCGCGGTAGGGGATGCGGTCCTGCTACATGCGGGCGAGGAGCTAACCGTCGCCGGTGGCCTCTCGGCCGTGGTCTTCCATCTTCCCGCCGATTTGCCCGCCGAACTGCCCACCTTCGTGCGCCCCGACTGGGATCCGCGCATCACCGACCAGCCCGGCGGCTGCGCCGAGGAGACCGGAGCCTACCGACGCATCCTGCTCACCTGGGAACCCGATGTCGGCCCGTTCATCTATCGCGCCCTGAATGCACACCGAGTTCGCATCACGGATTCATTCACGCACTACCACCCCGTCGACGGCGGGTTCGACGAGTTCTACCTCGTACAGATGGTCCAGCCGGGCGCTCGCCTGTTGACCAGCGACCAGGTGGCGCGCATCGAGGACCCCGAGGGGGTTTCCGCGGCGGAGGCCACGACGCTCTTGAAGAGCACCTCTCTGTCCCCCGGCGACCTCGTCTACCTGCCGCGGGGCACGATCCACCGCGGCCTCGGAGGCGTCTTGGCGCAGATCATCACTGTCCCCGGTTTCCGGCCCGGGGCCGAGATCGGCGTCGACCACCACCTGCAGGCCATCGCCGAGCGGCTCGGCCTGGAGGGCGGTGGCCTGCTGCCCTACCACGAAGCGGCATCCGGGCGAGCGGTCGTCAAGTAGGCACCACCGCGGTTCTTCCGCCTCCCCGAGGCACAAATCTCGTAAAGAACGGGTACGTGTTCGCCGTGCGTGATCCACATCCACAGTGGGTTCGGCGTTTTCCCGTATGCTGAATGAGGTCGGCGGGAGGCCCACGCCGCTCACGGTCTCTTCAATCCCCCACTCCCTTCCGTAGGAATCCGGTCATGAGATCCGGCCATCGGCTGTTCTTCGCCGCCGCGCTCACCGCGCTGGCGCCCCTCGTCACCTTTGCCCATGACGACGACCCCAAGGTCAACGTCCCGCCCAATCCGCGACCGGGCCCGGGCTACCGCAACGCCCTGGTGAGCACGCCGGGCGCGAACACCGGCAACATCGAGATGGGCGGCGGCGGGTTCTTGGGCAACGGCGTCGTTCTCTTGGCCCAGGTCCCGCTCTCGGCCTTCGGCGCCAACTTCGGTAGCGACTGCTGGGGCTACACATCACCGTCGGGGCGCGAGTACGCGATCATGTGTACCGGCACGGGCACGTCCTTCGTGGACATCAGCAACCCGACGAACCCGACCGTCATCGCAAACATGAACGGCGTCGACAGCACCTGGCGCGACGTCAAGGTGTACGGGACCTACGCCTACTCGGTGAACGAGGACGGCGACGGGATCCAGGTCTTCGACCTGTCGAATATCGACAACGGACAGGTGACCTTGGTCAACACGACCAACCAGAACGGGACGACCGCCACGCACAACGTCGCGATCAACACCGATAGCGGCTTCCTGTATCGCTGCGGAGGGAGCAGCAACGGCCTGCGCATCTACAGCCTGTCCAACCCGGTCAATCCGCAGTGGGTCGCCAACTGGGGCACGCGCTACGTCCATGACGTCCAGGTAGTCACCTATGCGACGGGCCCCTACGCCGGGCGTGAGATTGCGTTCTGCTGCACTGGCAGCTACGTGAGCCTGACCATCCTGGATGTGACGAACAAGTCGAACATCTTCCAGTTGTCGAACATCCAGTACCCCAACAACGAGTACTCCCACCAGGGCTGGCTGTCGCCCGACAAACAGTACTTCTACCTCGGAGACGAGCTCGACGAGGACGGTACGCTGCCCTCGACCACCTACGTGATCGACGTGAGCAACCTGAGCGCCCCGTTCGTCGCCTCGTCGTTCGACAACGGCTTGCCCTCGATCACCCACAACCTCTACCAGCGTGACAACCTCATCTTCGAGGCCAACTACACCAGCGGCATCAGGATCTTCGACGCCACCAACCCGCTGAACCCGAACGAGATCGCCTCCTACGACACCTACCCGAACGGCAACAACGCGAGCTTCAACGGCCTGTGGAGCTGTTACCCGTACTTCGCCAGCGGGCTGGTGATCGGGAGCGACACGAGCGGCGGCCTCTTCGTTTGGTCGGTCAGCAACGAAATCCTCTCGTTCTCCTATCCCAACGGCCGGCCGGACTATTTCGATCCCGGGGGTGACGCCGTCCTGGTAAACGTGACCGAGTCGCAGCCGGGCGTCTACGATCCCGGCACGGCGCTCTTGCACGTGAACGCGGGTAGCGGCTACGTCTCGTTCTCGATGACGGACCTGGGCAACGGCCTGTTCGAGGCGCCGTTCCCCGCCATGGCCTGCGGCACCGGGTTTGATTACTACGTGAGCGCGGACTCCACGGGCGGCATTACCTTCGCCGACCCCGCCGACGCGCCCATGTCCGCCTACAAGGGCGTCGCCGCCTACGGCGCGAGCGTCGTGGCCGAGGACGATGCGGAGACGAATCAGGGCTGGACCGTCGGCGCTCCAGGAGACGACGCCACGTCGGGGATTTGGACGCGCGTGAACCCCATCGGCACCGACGCCCAACCGGAGGACGACCACACTCCGGCTCCGGGGACGATGGCCTGGGTCACTGGCCAGGGATCCAACGGTGGCTCGACCGGGGAGAACGACGTCGACGGAGGCCAGACCACCCTGCTGTCGCCGATCTACGACCTGAGCGGCTCGTCGGCGCCGATCATCAGCTACTGGCGCTGGTTCCACAACTCGGCCGGCGCGTCGCCCAACAACGACGTGCTCGAGGTCGGCATCTCCAACAACGGCGGAACGAGCTGGGTGACGGTCGAGGTCGTCGGTCCCGACGGGAACGAGTCCAACGGCGGCTGGTTCCAGCACTCGTTCAACGTGGCCGACATCGTCACGCCCACTGCGGCCGTACGCCTACGCTTCGTCGCGTCGGACGAAGGTTTCGGCTCCATCGTCGAGGCCGCGGTGGACGACATCGCCATCGAGGACGTCGATTGCGGAGGCTGCGGAACGACGAGTTACTGTGTCGCGGCGCCCAACTCCTCGGGAAGCGGCGCGCAGATCACCAGTTCCGGTGACACGAGCGTCACGGCCAACACCTTCACGCTGGAGATCCTGGGGGCAACGCCTGGGCAGCCGGGCCTGTTCTACTACGGCCCCAACGAGGTCCAGATTCCCTTTGGGGAGGGCTTCCGCTGCGTGGGTGGGACGACCTTCCGGTTGAACCCGGCCCAGAACGCCGACGCCTTCGGGGACACCTCGCGCCTGGTCGACTTCACCCAGTTCCCCGCTTGCTGCGGTCCGGGCGCGATCTCGGCGGGGGATACCTGGAAGTTCCAGTTCTGGTATCGCGACCCGAGCGGCGGTTCTTCGGGCTTCAACCTCTCCGATGGACTGAGCGCGGTCTTCTGTCCCTGAGCGGCCTCGGGTGACGAAACGGACCGGCGGGCCGGCGACCTAGGTCGCCGGCCCGCG
>NZBA01000030.1 GCA_002686265.1 Planctomycetota bacterium | reverse complement strand
TTGCCGGCTCACGGAAGGGAGTTTTCCTTATCGACTGGTGGAACTGTCAAACTTGGGCTGCCGCCCCGGCAGAGCCGGGGGGTCTCCCGGTTGGTCTAGTGTTCTGCGATACGGATGTTGCGCAGATAGACCGAAGCCCCTTCCGATTGGAAGCCTAGATGCCCAGGCTCCTCGAACTCGTGCTCGGTCACCGTCGTGACGAGCTGACCGTTCAGCGACACCCAAACTTCACCCCCCTTCGAGACGACTTCGACGGAATTCCACTCTCCAAGCGGGCGCATCGCTGACCGGCGAACGTGTGCGTTCGAGGTAAAGGCCGCCTCGGTATCGATGGGCAGGATCGACAGGGCCCACGGGTACACACCCTGAACCTCGAGACTCTTCGGCCAGACCCGATGCTCCTTCACGAAGAGGAGGATTCCCGTGTTGGAGTAGTAGTCGGACTCACTCTCCATTCCCACGTAAGGGACATAGCGCAGGTCCAGCCGCAGGGTGAAATTCAGGAACTTCCTCTCCGTATACACATAGCCGGACGGGCGACCGGATATGTAGATCGCACCCTTCTCGATCCGAAAGGTCGTACCGGGGTCGGTCGAACCGCAGCCGAGAGGGCGAGGCTCGCAGCCACTTCCCAGCAGGAAACGGAGCCCGGCGAAGTTGCTTCCGTTGAAGAGAGTCCGAAAACCCTCTTCGGGAAGCGTCATGGCTCTCATGGCCTCGAGATCGCCGGTCAGCTCCCTCTCACCCGCCGGATACCCCTTCGCCTGAAGCAAGTAGGCGACGATGTCGAGATAGCTCTGCTCGCTGAGCGCGTCGGGGTACTCGATTGGCATCGTCGTCCGGGTTTTCAGATACAGATCACCGACACTGTGTCTGTACTCCAGAAGCCCCTGCCCCATCAGTGGCATGACGATCAGCTGGCTGCCCATGCTGATCCCGGGCCCGGGCGACGGCTCGGAGCCCCCGCCCCGGGTCGCATCAGGCTGTCCCGCCAGATGACACGTTTGGCAGGAGCCGGTGAAGTAGGCCTTGCCGCGCATCGCCTGCTCGGCGGTGTAGAAGCCCGCAGCGATGTCACCCGAAACTCTCTCGGTATCGGGAGGAGCAGGAACGAGAACCATCTCCTTCATCGCAGCGTCGTCTTCGACCAGAGGCGTATTCCCTGGCGGAAAGCCGTTGGCCTCGAGAAGGTAGGCGGTAACCGCCAGATAGGCGTCTACATCCAGGCTGAGAATCGCGTCGGAGGGCATCGTCCAGCGGGACTTGTGGTACAGGCCGGCAACGCTGTGCCACTTCTGCGTGAACTCCCTCCCCGACAGCTCGATCGGCTCCAAACCCGGCCTGCCCGGAGGCAACGGGGCATCTCGATCGACCGTATGGCAACCGGCACAGGCCTGTTCGAAGACCCGCGCGCCGCGAGCGGCCTGCGCTTTCGTGTAGAAGCCAGCGGACTGACTACCCAGATCCGCGAATCCGGGCGCGCTACCGGTCAAGCCCAGCCCGAGGCAGACAAGAAAACTCAATCGGGCACTCACCAGCTGTTCCTCTCTCCCTCACTCCGCACTGTCGCCGATAAGGAGCCACGATAGACGAGGCCACGGATCGGGGTCTGCTCTTCGCTTCCCCGCTGCCGTAATTGTGGTCGGGCCGCCTCACCGCTCGCCCGGCAGCTCCGCCCTCGCGGATTCGGCCGTCTGTGAATTGCCGAAACTGCTCCTCAAGACCAGGGCGAGTACCGCCAGGGTAGCCACCAGGGGTCGCAATCCCAGTCGACTGAGGCAGTCCTTCATGCGCCCAACCACTGGAGAGCATCTCAGCGATCTCCCCCTCGCTTCCTGAACCGTGCGTCGCAGGGAGGTGCCGGCGGGGGTCACGAGTCGCGAAGGCTCGAGTCCCTCCGACGGCGAAGCTGGACTTCACTGCGACACTACATATCGTTATTCGTGGATCGACGGGTCGCTTGACAGGGAACGTCGCATCATTCGGAGGTAATCCGGCGTATGACAGTTGCCGAAACGGCGCCGCCTTCGACCTGCTAGCATCGCGGGGTTCGTCGTATTCGACATCGTATTCGAGAAAGGCGCTCGCCTCCAAGACATCGACCTTTCGATGTGCTTGCCTGCGCGGATGGGGGACCATCGAGATGAGTATCCAGCCGGCTCTGCCGGACCTCGACCTGGCCCATGCCGATGCTCCCGACCTTCACCAGTTGATCGATTCGACGCGAGATCGCGGGCCCGTAGTTCCCGTACGCTACCACGGCGAGATCGCCTATCTCGTGACGGGTTACGACGAGGTGCGGGCCGCCTTCGCGGACGAAGAGCATTTCGCCTCGGCGGCGTTCTATCGGGTCCATGCCGAGCCCAGCGTCGGCCGCATCCTGCTGGCCATGGTTGGAAAGGAGCACCGGGTCAATCGGGCTCTGGTTTCCCGTCCCTTCCTCCCGGGCCAGGTGAACGGCTTCTTCGATGGCTTGATTACGGAAGAGGCGCTCCGCCGCATCGACCTCTTCTCGGATGAATCGGAGGTCGACCTCGTCGAGGTCTTCACCCGGCCTTTCCCGTTCTCGGTCATCACGCGGCTTCTCGGCATCCCGATTCGGGACGAGCCGCGCCTGCTCGAATGGGCCCTCAAGCTACTCGATTATCCCTGGGACCCGGAAGGCGCCTTGCGGGCGAGACGCGAGTTCACGGACTATCTGCAGCCACTGCTCGACACGGCCCGGGCGGAGCCCAGCGAGGGTCTTCTATCTACCCTCGCCCAGACAGAAGTCGGCGGCAATCGGCTCGAGGATGAAGAGATCTTCGCGTTCTGTCGCCAGCTCTTTCCCGCCGGATCGGACACCACCTTCAAGAATCTCGGAAGCCTGCTCGGCGCAATCCTAACGACGCCTGGGATGCGGGACCTGGCGCGTGGTAGCGATTCGGACAGGGACAATCTCGCACAAGAGGGCTTGCGTTGGGAGCCTCCTGTAGCCCTGCAGCCTCGAACGTGCAGCCAGGATACGCGCCTGGGCGGCATGGACATCACCGCCGGGGCGCAGATGCTCTTTGGAATCGCCGCCGCCAATCGCGATGCCAAGGTGTTCGACGATCCGCATCGCTTCGATCCCAAGCGTCCGAACAACCATCAACACCTCGCTTTCGGATTCGGGGAGCATTTCTGCCTGGGCTCTCGTCTCGCCCGTCGCGAGCTGGAGACAGCGGTCAAGCTTCTCTTCGAGCGCTTTCCGCACATGGAGCTCGCATCGGGAAGCCCCATCGAGATCCAGAAATGTGTATTCCGAGGGCCTCGCGAAGTACGCGTTCGACTCAACGCCTGATCTCGGCGAGAGGAGACCCCTTGGAGGCTCCCTTCGCTCCGGGAGGAGCCATGAAGGGAGCCGCGACCGACAGCACGGGAGGAAGTCGCAATGGGAAGACTGGAAGGCAAGGTGGCATTGATCTCCGGAGGCGCCTCGGGCATTGGCGAGGCGACGACCCGCGCGATGGTGGGAGAGGGTGCCCGGGTGGTCATCGCAGACATCCAGACCGATCGAGGCAAGGCCCTCGCCGAGGCTCTTGGAGATGCTGTCCTCTTCGTACAGCATGACGTCACGCTCGAGAGCGACTGGGAGCGAACCGTCTCCGAGGGGCAGCAGCGCTTCGGGAAGATCAACGTCGTCATGAACGGTGCAGGAATCAGCCTACCGGCACCGATCGACCAATGCGACTTCGATCATTGGAAGCAAACCCAGTCGGTCAATTCCGACGGCGTCTTCCTGGGGTGCAAGGTCGGCTTGGAAGCGCTGCGGGCGGCCGGGGGTGGGTCCATCATCAACATCTCTTCGACGATGGGAATCAAGGGCTCTTCGATCTTTCCCGCCTATTGTGCGAGCAAGGGGGCCGTTCGCATGCTCACCAAGTCGGTTGCGCTTCACTGCGCCGAGCAGCAGTTGAACATCCGATGCAATTCGATTCACCCGGGAGTGATCGATACACCGATCATGGATCCCTTTGTCGCACCAGGATCCACCCGCGAGGAGAGCCTTGCCGGCTTCAGCTCCCTGCATCCGCTCGGGCGAATCGGTCGCCCCGAAGAGGTGGCCAACCTGGCGGTGTTTCTGGCTTCGGACGAGTCGAGCTTCATCACAGGTGCCGAAATCCCAATCGATGGTGGCTATTGCGCATAACGGGAGAGAAACACACTACTGGACCATCACGCCGGCGCTGCTTGGCGCCGTGTAAGGCGCCCTCAACACCCGCGTCACACCCGTGTCACACCCGCAAGCGGTAGCGGATCGGCAGGCGCTTGATGCCACCGACAAAGAGTGATCGCAAACGCTCGACCGGACCGGCGAGCTCCGCGTCTTCCAGGCGCCCGATCAAGTGGCGGAAGGCCACGCGAAGCTCGGCGCGCGCCAGATGCGACCCGATGCAGAAGTGCTCACCGACGCCAAAGCCCAGATGCCGATTCGGAGAGCGATCGATCCGGAAGCGGAAGGGCTCGTCGAACACCTGCTCGTCCCGATTCGCAGACGGGTAGAACATAGCCAGGACGTCGCCGGCGCGGATCTTCTGGCCATGGAGCTCTACGTCGTCGGCGGACGTTCTACCCATGTGCACGATGGGGGTGGTCCAGCGCACGATCTCCTCGACCGCCGAATCCAGCAGCCCGGGGTTGCGCTGCAAGAGCGCGAGCTGATCCGGATTCTCGATGAGCGCCAGCATTCCGCCCGTGGTCGCGTTGCGCGTCGTCTCGTTGCCGCCCACGACCAGAAGCATGCAATATGCCAGCAGTTCATGGCGGGGAAGAGGCTTTCCGTCGAGACGCGCGGTGGCCAGCAGGCTGACCAGGTCGTCCCCAGGGTTTCGGCGCCGAGCCTCGACGAGCTCCTCGAAGTATGTGAACACCTCTGCCCTGGCCCGCTCGCGCGTCTGGCCCGCATGTTCGCCCGCCTGCTGAAACTCGGGGTCGGCATGACCGGTGAGCTGGTTGGTCCAATCGGTCAGCAGCTTCCATTCCTCACGAGGTATGCCGAGTAGCCAGGCGATCACAGCGAGGGGCAGCGGCATCGCCACACGCTCTACGAAATCGCACTCCCCTTCTTGCCCACCCTCGACCAGCCCATCGACGATCTCGCGACCGATCTGTTCGATGTCCCCCTCGAGTCGGCGCAGGGCCCGGGGCGTCAAGCGCCGGCTCAGCAGCTGGCGGTAGACGCCGTGCTTCGGCGGGTCCATGGAGACGACCGTGGGCGGGAGCTCGAACTCCGCCGCGCCGGCCTCGGCCGGGATGTCGATGCTGTTGGGTGCGTTCAGGAAGCGCTCGGGTTGCTTCGAGATCCACACGATGTCGGCATGCCGGGTAATGGCCCAGAACGGTTGCACCTCGTTGCGCGGGTACCAGAACACGGGAGCCTCGCGGCGCAGCCGCGCCCAGTCCTCGTGGGGGTACCCGTGCGCTGCATACGCATCGGGAGAGAAGATGTCGATCGACTCCAGGCCCGCGCTGGGATTCGTCATGGCTCGTCCTCCTCGCGGTGTTCTGCCGCGTTGCGCGGACCGGTTCACCCAGATCCAGTCGAACTGACCTTACACCGCTCGGTTTAGCGAGAACAAGAGAAACAGACTCGCATTCTTGCAAAACGCCTTGCTGCGGTTGATTACGCGAGAGCATCCGAAACGAACGGCGGAGATCGGAGATGGGGTAGACGAGTCCGAGACGTCTCGAGGCCGTGATGCAGGAAGCCCTGCCACGGATCGCCGCTTTGGGGCGATCCGTGGCAGGGCCGATCGGGGCACACGCAGGGCATCGCCCGCGGCCGAGACCCTCTACGGGGCCTGGGATCAGGCGGGGCCGGACTCGAGGGCCCCCTGACCGGATTCCGGCCGACGGCGGCGGGCACCGAGGGCGAGCGCACCGACACCCGCAACCAGTCCGAGTGCCATGCCGGGCTCCGGAACGACCGTGACGTCCGACTCACCGAGCATCGTCGGCACGCTGCTACCCGCTGGGTCCGAGAAGGGCGACACCGAGAGGAGCCGTACCGTCGTGACGCCGGGCCCGATCGCGTCGAAGACGAGTCCAGCGACCCTTCCGTTGCCGAGTCCCGCAAGCTGGCCCAGCGCGATGAAGGCATGGTCGCCCGCACAGCCTCGTCCACCCGGCAGGACACCGCCCGGCGGGCAGCGGAGCTCGGGGTCGTCCCCGTAGTTCGGATCCCAGTCGATCGCGCTCAGGAAGAGCACACTCGGGTCGTAGTCGACACGCACCTCCCCGCCGATCACAGAGGACATGAAGTCCGCCTCGACATCGATCGTCACGGGCACACCGATCGACGTCGTCGCCGATCCGGGCGCCAGGTCCAGGCTGTCCTGGGCGTTTGCCACACCGGCCAGCAGGATCGAGAAGCAGAGAAAGAGAAGAGTCGTATGGCTTCGCATGTCGGTCTCCTAGAGGAACTCGAGAATCTGAACGTCGTTGAAGTCCTCGCCGGTGTTTCCGGTCGAGTCGTCCGCTTCGATCTTGATTCGGACGATGGTGGACGACGAACCCGGCAGGGCTTCGATGTCCAGGATGTAGAACGTCTGGAAGGTGCCCCCGCAAAAGAGAGGCGGCGGCAGCGGATTCGTACAGATCGTCGACACGTTCACCTGAGAAGTCACATCGGCGAAGGGCGTGGCCAAGTGGTCCGAGTAGACCGAGCTCGGGCTCCGGCTCACCAGCACCCGCGTCTGGCTCCAGGGAATCGCCCCGTCCTCGTCGTCGTTCGCCGACCAGACCAGGC
This sequence comes from Planctomycetota bacterium, assembly GCA_002686265.1. Taxonomy (GTDB): domain Bacteria; phylum Planctomycetota; class UBA1135; order UBA1135. The sequence goes on along the minus strand of NZBA01000030.1, from coordinate 15,983 downwards.
TCACCGACACAGGACCTCCCGGGTAGGCGTAGGACGACCCGTTCGGCGGTGAGGTGAGGTCGACATCCGGTTCCATATCGGACGGGACCGGGACGATTTCGATCCAGACGCAGTCGCGGGGGCCCGATTCGAGGTCGTCGTCCGTCCCCTCGAAGCAGAACTCGTGGAACCCGGGCGAGAGGAGCGAGGCGGACCGGGTCCGAGTGTGGCCGGTTCCGAGGAAGCTGCCGTCGAGAAACCAGCGAACCTGGCCGTCCTCGAGCGGACCGAAGGCCGGTGTCTCGTTCGGATCCTGGCTGACGCCGTAGAGGTCGATCGTCTGGCCGGCGTAGTAGGTCTGCGGCGGCGAGACGATCGGAGTGACGATCGTCGTGATCGGGAGCGGGTTCGTGACCGTCACGCTCACACTGTCCGTCGCGACGAGACCACTCGAGTCCCGCACAGTGGCAGTCAGGATGTGGCTGCCCCGTGACAGACCGCTCGGGCCGATGCTGACGCCGACTCCGGGGGAGGTCGTCGTGATGAAGCCGTCGCGGCTGCTCGTCCACTCGATCGTGAGCGCCGTGCCGTCCTCGGCATCGTCCGCATCGGCACCGAGGGAAACGGCCGCGATGCCCTCTTCGAAGGAGGAGCCGCTGCTCGGTCCGATGATGCGGAGGAAGGGGTGGCTTCGGCCGCCCAGGGCGCAACGCACGGCGTCGACGGCGTTGATGCGCCTTCGAACGACCAGGCTCATGCTCGTATCGTGGGCCGTGTTCAGAATGCAGTTGCGAACGCGGCGAGCATCGACGGTCGTGCGCCCCGAGCTCACGAGATTGGCAACGCCAGACACGAAGGGTGCCGCGAAGCTCGTGCCCGTGATGATCTGGAGATCATCGTTCGGGCTCGGGTTCGCGTTTTCGGCGTTCAACGCGTTTACGCTCCAGACATTCCCGGGCGCATAGATGTCGACGGAGTTCGCATCGCTGTTCGATCCCCAGTTCGAGTAGCTCGCCAGAGCGCTGCGTTCGTACGCGGTGGCCCCGACACAGAGCACGTCGTCGAGTTCGCAGGGAACGCTCGCCGAGGACTCGAAGGGGATACAGGGAAAGAAGAGGATGCAGATCTCGTCCTCGTGGTCGACGTTCCGGCTCGCATTGCCCGCCGAAGCGACGACCAACGTGCCCGAGCTGGTGAGCGTGCGAGTCATCCAGTCGAGCGGCGGGCAGGCCAGGAGGCACCAGCCGGCTGGGATGTCGAAGCCGGCGCTGATGTTCAAGACTTGCGGCCGCGAGGCCAGGGCCGTCGGCAGGCTCTCCAGAATGAAGCGAACGATCTCCGCGACATCGACGACGGGCGACTGCAGCAACGTCAGATCGGTCACCGCGCCACCGGGTCCGGCCGTGCCGAATCCGTTGTCGGGGAGCCCCCAGCCGGCCTCGACGACGTGTGTGCCATGGGATTCACAGGTCGACCCTGGCGCCGGCGGAGAGCCGGTACCACAGCCCGACGGATCGGTATTGACTGCCCGCATCGGACCCACCGGCGTGAAAGGCGGAAAATCGGCGTTCGGGAAGAAGCCGCCGTCCCAGATCAGCGTACGCGAGCGATTCGACGTCCGGCCCGCCGCGTCGAGAATCCGGACGGCCTCCATCGCACGCGTGTCGACCGGAAAGAGGGAGTCCCCCGGAATGTCCGGATCGACCTCCATCATCGTCCATTCGAAGGCATTCGGGGTATAGGGCGCGCCACCGGGCTGGGCGACGCCCCCCATCGTCGCGGCGGACTCGACCACGGTTCGCTCGGCGACACCGTGCTTGCCCATCAGGACGTTCATCGAGACGTCGAGCCCGAAATTCACTCGCTCCTCCGCGATGAGAGCAAGGAGCTCGAGCAGCTCGCCGTGCGAGGCATCGTGCTTGCCGTGGATGCGCGGGTCGAGGGTCGCCATCATCGCCGGAAGCGACGAGATGTCCGCACCCGTCGGGTCGACGAGGATCAGGTACATCGCCGGCGCGGGGATCCCGAGCGTCGCGTCGGGGTCGAAGCTGGTCATGACCGCCCCCCCCCAACGGCTCGCGAGGTCCGCCGCGGCATCCGGGTCCTTCGTGAGGAGCACGACCTCGTTCAACACGACATCGACGTCTTGCGGCATCGTCCCGTCGACGCGCATTCGACCCACGTTGCGGACCGGGAAGCCCGGCAGACCATCCATCTCCTGGGCGCTCGGAATGAGCCCCGAGTCGAGCTGGAAGACCGGGGGGTCGACGTCCGCCGCGGTCACGCCGCGGGGACCGGGTGCCTGACCCATCCTCGCATTGAGCAGGCCGAGGTCCCGGTAGTCGACGACCGCATCGCCATTCAGATCCGGCTCGAGGTCACCCGTGCCCATCAGCCACTTGAATTCCGCGATGTCATTGCCGTCGGTCGTACCGTTGTTGTCGAGGTCCGAGTCGCAGACGTCCCCATAGAGGTCGCCGTCATCATCGTGCTGGTCTGGGTTGGCAACGAGCGTGCAGTTGTCGACATCGTCGTCGACGCCATCCAGGTCGGCGTCCTGTGCGCTCGCCATGAGCGGGAGAAGCGTGAGCATTCCGACGAGCCACGCGGCTCGTCGCATTCGTCTTCGAGTCGTACGCAACGGAATCATGGAAACCCTCCTCGAGCGTGCCAGCCGGCATCAATGCGGCCTGCACGGGGTTCTTTCGAGCGACGCAAACGCTGCGTGGCTCGAATCCATGTTCGGCGGTACGTGGTGCTCCAACCGTGAAGCACTTCACGGAAGTGTGGATTGCCCTCACTTTCCCGGTCTGACGATCATCGTGGAGATGGCCGCTCGGAGCCTCGGTCCATCCTCGGTTCGATTCTTCTCGTTCGGGATGGGCGAGTCGGACCGGCAGATCGCTCAGGCGGCGTCGCCCGGGAGCATGCCGAGCTGACTGAGCCAGCTGAACACGTCGAGATAGCGGAAGACTCGGCGCACGCGACCGTCTTCGATTTCGAAGATCGTGCAGCCCGCCACCTCGATCTTGCGACCCGTGGCCGGGCGCCCGTCCATCTCCCCGTCGTTGGTCCCGACGAGTCGGTAACGCATGGTCACGACATTGCCCGACGCGACAACCTGTTCTTCCGTGGCGTACCCGTCGGAGAAAGCCCGCCAGTAGCTCGCGAGCGCTTCGGCCTCAGCGTCGCCGGTCGTCACGCCCTCGGCGCCATTTACCTCGGCGTGATAGTCGTCCCACAGAAGTGCGCGGTAACCCTCCAGGTCACGGCCGTTGTCACACGCGACGACCCGCCGCGCTACCTCGATTGCCTCACTTTCCGTCACTTCGATTGCCTCCAGGTTCGATCCATCCGACGCACATTCTAACCGGTGAAGGAATGGCCGCACGGCAGCGGATGTGGAATCGCGAGCGGTTGAACAGCCTCCACATGCCTCCATCGGTCACAGCGAAAGGGAATTCCCTCGTGACAGGTGTCGCGTCGCCGGCTGGATGGCGGCGAACTCGTCCGTCTCGGCCTGCGGCCGCCCGGCCCGAGCCGCCAGGGTGCCCTTGCACCCCGGAATAGACGAATCGTCCGCGAGTCCCGCCTCCCGCACCGCCGCAGAGAGGTCCATTTCGGCGACGATCCGGTCAAGACCTCTCCGAATCTGCCTATTGTGTAATGCCTTCCCTCGGACTGGGCACGAGATGCTCAGCCGCGTAGCGAAGCAGCGGAGCCTCGACTCTCTCGAGACCCTCGACGGACCGGAGTCGCACTCTCGGACGGGCATCCCCGGCCGTGAGCATCGCGCAGCTCAACACCGGGAGAATCGCGATGACCGATAGCGGCGAGAGTACTCTCATCGCTCCTCCTTTCACCCTACGGGATACGGTGTAATGGCGGTGACGTCAGCCGATCCATTGCGCTCCGATCCCAAGCAGGAGCTACCCGGGTTGCGAGCGATCTTGCGTCCGCGGATCCCGGAGTTCATTCGACAGATCGATCGTCAGCGGCGGGGCGAGGAGGCTCGACTACACTTCCCCTACCCGCGCTCGAACTTCCTGCTCTTCGAGGATGGCTCCGATCGCGGCCTATCCACCCCGGATCTGTGGAGGCCAGATGAGCGAGACCGGAATGCTGTTGGCGGCGGCGGTGGGGATTGCGCTCCCCTTTCTGATTCTGGGTCGACGGCTTCGCTATGGGCGGGACTACCGGCTCGTGGCGGGCTACAACCGCGCCTCGGCCGAAGAGAAGCGCAAGTACGACATCGAGGGGCTGGCGGATCACCTGGGCAATGGTCTTATCTCTCTGGGCGTGCTCTGCATCTTGATGCCCGGCGCATGGCTCTTGGGTTGGAATACCGTCGCACTGATCTTATTAGGCATCTTCCTGCTCTTTGCCTTCATCATCGTCGTCGGCGGACAGAGGTTCCTTCCCCATCGTCGGCATCCCGAGCCCGGCATCCCCTCTTCGGGCCCCCAGCGCCTGCTGAAACACGTCCTTCCGGCCAGTGCCTTTGCGGCTATGGAAGCGGGTACTCGGGAATGGATCGCCGAGTGCAAGTGCGGCGCGATCCGGGACTTCTGGGAGACTGGCGGCATCCGCTACAAGGCCGTAGGCGAAAAACGGAGTCTGATGCCTTGCTCGCACTGTAAGCGAGTCTCGATGCAGAAGATTCGCAGGCGCCTGCCCTCTGAGAACTCCGGGGGATCGCGCGGATTTCCGATGAAGTAATGAGCACCGGACTCCACCTTCTGCATGTACTCGTCGGATTGGAGCAGGCGGCGCTCTCCGTCACCGAGGCGGCATAGGACTCCGTTCGGAAGGCGAACGTCAGTGTTCCCAGCGGCGCACCCGCCAGAACCTGGAAGACCGACGTCTGCAGATTCGTGTTCTCATTGACATAACGTGTCATTTCGAGCGCTTGGCTCGTGTCGCCCGTACATGGGCAGGGTTCAACAACACTTGTCGCGTAAAGAGATATATGGGGGGACCTGCCGTGGATCGTGCTCCGCCCGGCACGCGAAAGGTTGAGCCCGAATCTTCTGATTGATTCAATCGAGAGACAACGCAAAGGTCGAACCCCGATGTGCCATTCGGACCGCCCCTCGAAGTCCGGAGGAGAATCCCCCATCCACCCACATGAGTGCGATTGCACGATGCGCCATGATCATTCGGCGTACACGCATCGCCCGGAGGAACGACCGCGGCTCGAATCTCCTCGACGAAGACGCAAGCGACGGTATGATGCGCGAACTGGAGGTCGGCTCTGGCTTCGAGTTCGCCACGCTGAGGTTGGAGAACGTCAGCAAGGAGTCCAACCGTGCAGATTGACTACGCTGCGCCGACAAAGAGCCGCCCGGTGCCCTCAGCCTCGCGCGGCTACAATGAAACAACCCTGTGACATGGCCTGCGACGACCTGGCGCATGAGCAGCCTCTGGCCATTTCACCTGAAATAGGATGGGCGCCGGAAGCTGCCCAGCATCGAACAGGTCGCTCGACCCCGAGCTCGTCTGACAGAATGCCCGCTACCGGTAGGCGGGAAATGCGGCTCGAAGCAGCGATCACCCGATGCGCTCAGGTCGCAGACCGACAAGGAGGACCGAAATGCCTGCACTGGACGGACTGAGGATCCTGGACATGACGCAGTACGAGGCGGGCACGTCGTGTACGCAGTGGCTGGCCTGGCTCGGGGCTGACGTCGTCAAGGTGGAGCGGCCCGGCGACGGAGATCCGGGTCGACACCTCGGTGGTGGGGAGCACGACTCCAGCTATTTCCTCTACTGGAATAGCAACAAGCGCAGCGTCGCCATCGATCTGGATCGGGACGCCGGGCGTGATCTGCTTCTCGAGTTGATTCCCCACTACGACGTCTTCGTAGAGAACTATGGTCCAGGCGTCATGGAAAAGCTGCGCCTGAACTACGACGTACTCGAGGCCATCCATCCCCCGCTCATCTATGCCCGCATCAAGGGTTTCGGGACGGAAGGCCCCTACTCGACCTTCAAGTGCTACGACCCGATCGCGCAGGCCACCGGCGGAGCGATGTCCATTACCGGCGAAGCCGATGGACCTCCGCTGCAACCCGGACCGACGTTGGCCGACTCCGGCAGCGGGCTGCAGCTCGCTCTCGCAATCACAGCTGCCTACGTGCAGAGACTGCGCGAAGGCATCGGGCAGCAGGTCGAAGTCTCGATGCAAGAAGCGACGACGTACTTCCTGCGCACGACGATCGCCACCGGGTCCGACTGGGGGCGCCAGGCTGTGGCCCGCACCGGCAACGGGCTCGGTCCGAGCGTCAACCTCTACCCCTGTGCCCCCGGCGGGCCCAACGACTACGTCTACGTCGTGGCGTTCATCCCGCGCCACATGGAGGCTTTGTGTCAGGCAGTCGGTCATGGCGAGCTGCTCGACGCGATGCAGCGGGGCTGGTCCGGCGAGAGCGCCACGAGCGTGGACATCTACGAGAAGATCGCAGAATGGACGCGCGTGCATAGCAAGCACGACGTCATGCGGATGCTCGGAGATGCGGGCGTCCCGTGCGGCGCGGTGCTCGACACCAAGGATCTATTTGTGGATCCCCACCTGCTGGCCCGCGGATTCATCCAGAACATCCACCACGAGGAGCAGGGCGAGCTGCCTGTCCTGGGCTCCCCAATCAACCTGTCGGCGAGTCGCGTCCCTTTGCAAGCTGCCCCGCTTCTGGGTCGACACACCGTCGAGGTGCTGCAGGAAGATCTCGGCCTGGACGAAGAACGACTCTCCAGATTGCACCACGACGGCGTAATCGCCTCTTAGTCTCTCAGTCGATCTGCTGCCCCTGTTCCTCGTCGTGAGCGGAGTGGGGATCGGGCAGTCAGGCCTTCATGGAGTGGCCCCAAGGGCCAGACGATTCGCGAGAGACCTTCTGGGGAAGTACGCTCCGCCCTACAGTCGGTAGAGTGATGCATGGAGCCCCGGGCGCTTCGAACCCCCGATCGAGACAGCTCGGCACGTGGGCACCCAATACGTCAGGTGAAATTTGACGCATTTCGAATACGTTTTCGTGGCCGTCTCGATCGTGTTGTCCTTCACGATGCTTCGGCTGCTCGATGCCCTCCCAGGCTCGTTCAGCCGAGAGAAACGCTACTGGCCGCACACCGTCTGGGTGACCACCCTGCTCTATATAAGCGCGACCTTCTGGTGGCTGAACTGGTCCAATCGCATATTGGAATCGCTCAGCTTCCGCTACTTCCTGTTTCTGCTCTTCGCCCCGGGTGTTCTCTATCTGACGGCGACTGCGCTTGTTTCGGCATCCCCTGCATCCGTGCCCTCCTGGCGCGAGCACTTCTTTCGAAATCGCATGCGGTTCTTCCTTGGCGCGTTCACCTACATCGCAGCTCTCGCCATCAATTCATACGTCACTTTCGAAGTACCGCTCTTTGATCGCCTTCGTCTCGCCCAAACGACCCTGATGCTCCTGTTCGGCCTGGGAGCGATCCTGAAGACCGAACGCGCTCAGGCGGTGCTGGCAGGCATCTGTGCCGTCGCCACCGGCTGGAGTCTCACGCAAGCACTCCTCTCAGGAGAGATGCCGCTGTCGTTCGAATAGGTCGCGCTGGCTGCAATCGATAGGCAGTGGGGGGGGCTGCTCGCTCGCCCGAGCATCGGGATCCCGTAGACCGGGACGTGGGCCGAGCGAGAGTCTCGCTCGGCCCTACGATTTCGGCGGGGATCGGCTCGTCGGTCGATCTCCCCAAGAGCCGTGCCAGACCCGCTCAGAACTCGAGCTCGCCGGAAACCGAAGAGTGATCGGACGGCCAGAGATCCGACGCCGTCCTGTCGCTGGGCTCGTCGCCCAGGACATTCGCCTTGACTCGAGAGGGCGATGGGATCGAAAAGATCACGTCGATCCGCTCATCGTGCAGCGTAGTCGGATTGGATAGATCCGAGAGCTGGCAGCAGGTGAATCCGGCGTCTCTGCCGTTTCGCAAGAACCACACATCCGAATAGCTCAGCGGCGAGATCGCAGTGCCGAACAGGTCCGTTCCGTTCTCGAGCTGAACGTAGGGCGGATGGATGGGTCCGGCATTGGGATCAGGGAAGAGCGGATCATCAGGCGACGAGTTGATGTCACCCACCACCAGTATGCGTGTGGCAGGGCTCACGAAGGAGCTCAGGGTTCCAATCAGCTGTGTAGCCTGCGAGGCCTGAATCAGGGCCGACATGGGCTCGCTCGGGTCGGGATTCTGCACCTCGAGATGCGTATTCACGAACAGATAGTCGTCTCCCCCGATCTGGGTCGAAACGCCGACGAAGCCCCGTTCGATGCTGATGTCGCCTACGGGCGTATCCTCGACCGACGCCACCACCTGATAGTTGCAACCGTCGACGGAGGGCTTCGTGCACGGGAAGGCAACCGGGCTCGCGTCCACATCGCTGCGGCTGAGAATTACGTCGCGGTCGAGCACCGTGACGAAAATGTCCGGCACGCCGTCGGGGTCCAGGAAGACTGGGAGGCCCGGAAACGGAAAGCCCGCGGGAGGCAGCGTGAGGTTGTCGACCTCGGCCGCAACCTCGTAGCGGCCACCAAGCTCTGCCATCGTAAGGGCGAGATGGTCACTGAATGCCGGAGCGAACAGGCTACAGGCGCCCGATCCAAGATCATTGCAGCCAAACGAGAACATCTCCTGGAGCCCGACGAGATGGGGCTGTTTGTCGGAGATGGACCGCGCGAGTGCCTGAATTCGCTCGGGTGTCCGGTTCGACGCTATGTCCTGAAGCGCCATGATGATGGAGAAATTGAATGCGAACGGGTCGGGAGCCGCGACGACGGCTGTCAGGTCGGCACCGAGATACTGGTTCTGGGTCATCACATTGATGTCGGAATCCCGCTTCGCCAGGGATGCCGCTGGAAACAGGACGATGAGAGCCAGGACGAAGATATATTTCATGGTCGATCCTCCGTTGCAGTCGCGGCGCGAGTAGACGGCCGTACTGGGTAAAGCCACATTCAACCCTATCATTGGTATCATTGCGGCAGAAGCGGGATTGTCCCGTGCGGTGTTGATCTTCTTTGAGCGGCGGCTCGGTTGATGGATTTTAGGCGACGCGCCGCGCAGTCGCCTCCTGCTTCTGCTGGACGGCATCGAGGGCTCGGACAAGCTTCTCGATGTCACGCCATCCCTGGACGCGCCGGAACTTCTTCTCCGCTTCGACGATTGCAGCACTGACCCACCGGACGACCATACGGCCGCCCTGCCAACGCTTCACGTTCTTCGAGTACGTCGCGATCCCGCTGTTCAGGTTCTCGATCGCGTTCGTGCTCCGCAGCTTCTTGTAGAGCCTTCCGCCGATCCCGAGTCGTTGAAGCGTGAGCGTCTCATCGAGTCCCTCCCGGACCGACGCAGCCGCCCCCGGATGGTCGGCCTCAAGGGAAGAGGCCAGGCGTTCCAGACGGCGCTTGGCCACAGTCGCGTCGCCCAGACTCCAAGCTTCTCGAAGAACCGCCTTCACACTTTCGTGAAGACGATCCGGTAGGTGGCCGAGGATATTGCGGTGCTTGTGGATCTGGCAACGCTGGATCTTGGCGAGCGGGCCGAACATCTTTCGGATGGCGGAGGTCAGCGCCTTCGCTCCGTCGATCACGAAGAGCCGGGCTCGTTCTGGATCGAGACCGCGCTCGACAAGGTCGCGGAGCAAACTCCTGGCCACCTGGCCATTCTCCGTGTCGCCTTCGCGAAGTCCCAGAACCTGCTTCTTCCCTTCGGTATCGATCCCCAGAGCGATGAGTACCAGATGGTCGCCCAGGTGGATCCCATCGATCATCACGATCGGGAAGTGGCGGTCACCGAGCGGGGTCGTCAGCCACGAGGTCATCTGCTTCGTTGTCATCGCGACATATCGACGAGAGACCGAGCTCTTCGAGGTCGATCGTTCTTCCATCTCGTCAGGGAGCGGATCGAGGCTTCGAGCGTACTTCCGACTCGAGATGCCGCAGGCGACGGCGTTCAGTGCATGGCGGTCCAGCGGATCTCGCTTCGCAGCAAAGGCAAAGCTCGGAAGCTCCACTTCCTCGCCTTCCTTGCTCCGAACACGAGGCCGAGCGATCGGGATGCGACGACCGCCGAGAGTCACCTCACTGCGCGTAGTCCCGGAGCGCCCGGCTCTTCGATCGGGGTCTCGTCTCCATCGAGGCCCACAGAGATCTTCCCGATCCTGTTCCATCATCGCGCCCAGCACTTGCTGGCCCGCGTCGATGCAAAGCTCGAAGAATGAACGCTCGATGTTCGTGAAGGCTCCCAGCAAGGGGAGTGGAATCTCGACGGCCATCGTCTTGGGCAGATCGACGGCTTGGAGATGATCGGACTTCTTGGCATGCTTGGTCATAGTGGCGGTTCCTTCGTTGGTTTGGTTACCCCCTCCGTAACACACGGAGGGTGAAGGAGTCGCCGCTCTATTTACCTAGAAGATCGACTGACGTTGGGACATTCCCGCAGAAGCGATGATTGCACGCTTCCTGGACAGTTGGGTGACCGCTAGAAGCTCGAGAATCGCAGTTAGGCGTGCTAACCAATCGGCGATCCACCATTTTCCGATCGTCCATGACGAGGCAGCCCTCTCCTTATGACTCGTGGTCAATCCGCTCATGGGTCCAGGAGCGCGCGAGACCGTGCGAGCAGGCTCGAGGGGCCGGGGGGTATAGTCCTTCTGTGCATCCGATCTCGTACGCTGGGAACCCTTTGGCGATGACCCCGTCCACGCACCCCGTCGGTCGCACTGCGCGAATCGTCGAGGTCTTCTTCCTCCTCGTCATCTGGGCGGCGGCTGGAGGCGCCGCGGCCGAGCCTAAGGAGGTCGCGGGCTGGCCGCATCCGGGGGGCGATCCGGGGGGGGCGCGCTTCTCTCCCCTCGAGGATATCCACCGCGCCAACGTCGGCCGCCTCGAGGTAGCCTGGACCTACCGTCACGGCGACGCGCACGTTCCCGACAGCCCGGCCAGGGTCGCGGGCACCGCATTCGAAGCGACGCCATTGATGATCGACGGAAAGCTGATCATCTCGACTCCCTACAACCGTGTGATCGCACTCGACGCCGAGACGGGCGCCGAGATCTGGATCTTCGACCCGGGCGTCGATCGCGGCCTTCGCTACACCAACGGCTACCTGAACCGGGGCGTAGAGTCGTGGCGAGACCCGAACGCCACGGGCTTCTGTGCATCGCGACTCTTCGTCACGACGATCGACTCGCGCCTCATCGCCCTCGACCTCGAGAGCGGCCGTGCCTGCCCCGGCTTTGGTGAGAACGGCACCGTCGATCTCCACGTGGGGATCGAGCCGCTGATCCGACCCGAGCACCACAAGATGACCTCGCCGGCCGTCGCGGTGGGCGACACCGTAGTCGTTGGCTCGTCGCTGGCCGACAACCGGCGGGTCCAGCCATCGGGCGACATACGCGGCTTCGATGCGCGATCGGGTCGTCTGCGTTGGCGTTTCCACGTGATTCCCAGAGAGGGCGAGTTCGGGGTCGAGACCTGGGAAGAAGAGAGCTGGCGAAGGGGAGCGGGGGCCAACGCCTGGGCCCCGCTCTCCGCGGACCCCGAGCGACAGCTCGTCTTCGTGCCTACGAGTACGGCGAGCCCCGACTTCTACGGAGGCGCGCGCCTCGGCGACAACCTCTTCGCCGACTCCCTCCTCGCACTGCGCGCCGATACGGGCGAACGGGTCTGGCATTTCCAGACCGTTCATCACGACCTCTGGGATTACGACAACGCCTCCCAGCCGCTACTCGTGACCCTCGAGCGCGAGGGGCGCAAGACGGACGTCGCCGCGCAGCTCACCAAGACCGGATTCGTGTACATCTTCGACCGCGAGACGGGTGAGCCATTCTTCCCGATCGAAGAGCGACCGGTCCCGAAGAGCGACGTCCCCGGCGAGCGCGCCTCACCGACCCAGCCCTTTCCCACTCGCCCACCCGCCCTCTCACCCGTCCACGCGCTCACACGCAACGACCTCTGGGCGCGAACGCCGGAACACGTGGAGGCCTGTGCGCAAAAGCTGGCCGGCCTTCGCAACGAAGGGATCTTCACGCCGCCGAGCGAGAAGGGCTCGATCCTCCATCCGGCGGTTTCGGGGGGCGCCAATTGGCCCGGCGGCGCAGTCGATCCGCGAAACGGGATCCTCTATGTGCCCGTCACCAATCTCGCGATGATCACGACCGTTCCCCCTCTGCCCGATGCATTGAGGCGATCGATCTTCACACGCTGGCTTCCGGGTCACCGTCGCGCTGCGAAGGCCGCCGCTGAGACCGTCGCGCCGCGGGGAGGGGGGCCGTTTCGGGTGAACGGGCAATCGTGTTTGAAGCCGCCCTGGGGCCTGCTCGTCGCGGTGGATCTCGCGCGCGGGGAGATCCTGTGGCGCACGTCGACTAGCAAGACTCCCGATGGGATCGACGGAGCGGCGGGCTTCGGACCCGTCCTCGTCACCGCAGGAGGACTCGTCTTCCACTCCGGAACGTCAGTGCCCGAGCTCCGAGCCCACGACGCGGAGACGGGCGAGATCGTGGCAACGATCGATCTGCCCGCCAGCCTGAACGCCGGGCCGATCAGCTATCGCGTACGACCGGGAGGCAAACAGTTCCTGGTGGTGACGCCCGGAGGCCATCATATCTACGCACGTTATCAGGGAGGACTGATGGGCGACTACGTGATCGCCTACACGCTTCCGGACTGAGCGGCTCCCCGCCGCCTTTTCGCAGACACTCTGTGACCGGATCCAAGCGACGAGGATCCAACGATCGCTTTCGGGGAGCTGGTCGGCGAATGCCTGCATATCCGTGCCGGGCACGCCTTCGGAGAGCACTCGGAAGACGGCCTCGTCGGTCCCGCCGTAGAGCCAGCTGCAGTCGAAGAGATCGGGAGCGTCACCGCGCCCACCGTGAGCGGGAGCGTGGCAGTAACCGGCGCAGGAACCGAGAAATAGCCGTTCGCCCCGCGCAGCGGAGCCCGCGTCGAGGGTCGGGGGGGCGTGATGCCCGACCTCGGGTGCCGCACACGCCAGGACGGCAAAGAGCAGGATCGGGGCCCGCGCGGCCAGCTCGAGGAGAGAGGCGCTCAGTCCTGCCACTCGACCGAGGCACTCACCCCGGCTCCCCAATTGCAGTCCGTCCCACAGCCGTCGCCGGAAGCGGTGTTGCCATCGTCGCACTGCTCGCCGAGCTGGATCTCGCCGTCCCCACAGCGACCGACTCGCGGCAGGAGCTCCAACTTGATGAAGCGCCCGGAAAGCGGCCCCTCCGCCCCGACACCGCGATCGGGAACGCAGGTCCACACGTTGTCGTCGTCGTCGAACTCGATCTCCCGGATGAAATCGACCGGCGTCGGAAGAGGATAGGCAGTGAAGGTCTCCGTCTCGGGCTGGAAGCGGATCAGCGTGTCGGAGTTCGAGCCGGCCACCCACACATTTCCCGTCCGTCGGTTGACCGACAGGGCGTAGGGGAGCTCCGAGCCCTTGGGCTTCGTCGGGAGGTCGTAGACCTTCCACGTCTCCGTCGCCGGGTCGAAGCGGCCGAGCTGCGAGGATCCGTAGCCGGGCACCCAGACGACGCCGTCGGGGCCGACCCGCAGACGCCGTGGCCCGTGAACCGGGGAGCGCCAATGACGCATCTCGCCACTGACCGGGTCGAAGACGCCGATGCGGTCCGCAAGGAGCTGCGACCACCAGACGGTCTGGTCGGGAGCGACGTCGAGGCCGTAAGCTATGGGGATCGGAGTCGGCCCCTTCCAATCGAGCGCGCCCGGCAGGTCGTGGTAGGTGAAGGTCTCGCTGGCGGGATCGAATACGTTGAGGTGGTTCGACACGGTCAGCGTGTACCAGATGCGCCCGCGCTCGTCGAAGCGCAGGGTATGCGGATAGACACCCTTGTCGTCGCCGATCTGCGGGTGCTCGTAGCTCGTCACCTCGCCCGTCTCGACATCGAGCTTCGTCATCAGATTGGCACCGGTCACTGTGATCCACATGCTTCCATCTCCGGCGCGCTCGATGGAGTGGGCGCGCTCGGGAACCGGGTAGTGCCAGCGCTGCAGCGTCTGAGGATCGACGGCGAAGCCGTCTTCGGTGTAGAGAGTGCCGTCGAGAGCGATCTCGAGGTCGTGGCAGCCGTTGCGGCCCTCGGGATCGACTTCGTACTCCCAGAGGATCGCGCGCACCGCATCGCCGGTCGGCGGCCCCGGAATCTCGAAGTCCCGGGGATCGATGGAATCGAAGCTCTCGGCCAGCTTCGGAACCAACATGGCGCGCGCCTCCTTCAAGAGTGGCGGGCCACGGAACTCCATGCGCGTCACGACCGCTTCCCAATCCGCCAGCGTTCGCTCCTTGCGCCACAGTGGATCCCCGATCTGATGGCAGTTCGCGCAGGCAAGGGCAAAGTTCGCTCGGATGGCCGGGGTCGGCCACTGGATGCGGTCGTAGTAGTAGGAGGCCGGGAGCTGCTGGTGCGGCTCCTCGGCCAGGCGGAGCTGGAAGTCGACGTCGAGACCTCGTCCCGTCAGCGCGACTTCGCGTTCGCGACGCTCTGACCCGATGACCTTGGCAGCCACGCGCCAGCTGCCGGTCTCGATCTCCGGAAACGCGTAGTGCCCGTTGCCATCACTGAAGACCGTGACGCTCATCCCACGAGCGTCATCGCGGGCAGTCACTGTCACACCGGAGAGAGGGCGTCCGTGGTAGTCGACGATATCGCCTGTCAAGCGAGTGCGGGCGACAGGTTCGGGGCGCTCCGCGACGGCACGTGACGACATTCGTTCTGCGGGCGAGGACAGCGGGGCGTCCTGATCGCCGTCGCAGCCCGCACCGATCGCGATGACTAGAACGAGCCAGAGCACAGCCCAGCGCGACGTACCCTTCGTCTCCTGCATGGGGATCCCCCTCTCACGTCCTCCGTCACGACGTCTCCTCACGACCGGTGACGTTCCGACGCCCCGCAGACTCTAACCCCTCCTCCGACAGCGCGCGTCAGCCTTCGTTCGTCGGAAGTAGGCGCCGCACGAGACGGGGGGGAGAGCAGGAAATTCGCTTTGGTCGCAGTACCATGGCCATCCCCGACCCCCAGGAGATCGATGCCCCTCGGATGCGCCAGCGCCCATCCACTCCAGCGAGGATCTCGTGCACGACTGGCTCGAAGAGCTGAACCAAATCTTTGCGGCGCTTCCCGCTCGGCTGCGGCAACGACATCTGACCGTCTGGGGCGCAGCCGCAGTGCTCACGATCCTGATGAGCGCAGGGCTGGGTCGACTTCAGATCGACACGACGATGGAGTCGTTCTTCTTCGATGACGACCCCGTGCGGCGTCTCCATGAGCGGTTCAAGGACACCTTCGGCAGCGACGAGGGCGTCTACATCGTCTACGAAGCGCGCGACGGGGACATCTTCTCCCCGACTTCCCTCACGGCGGTCCGCGGCCTGCAGGAGGAGCTGCTCGCCGCCAACGAGAACGATGACGCGCAGGGTCCGTCGCCCCTGCACCACATCGTCGACGTCACCACCATCGTCAATGCGAGCTACCTCGAGGTGCGAGAGGACACACTGGTCTCCCGCGATTTCGTGGAACAGATCCCCGAGACAGCGGACCGCCGACGGGAGCTCCGGAGCCGGGCACTGGCTCACAAGGATTACCCCGGCTTCTATCTGTCCAACGACTCGCGCTACGGGGGGATCTGGATCCGCACGGACCTCGGCACCGTTCCGTTCGAAGCGGAGGAGGATGAAGCCACGAGTGCGCTCCTCGAGAGTGACCTGGCGGCGCAATTCGATGATGCCGAGCCACCGACGCGGGTGCCCAAACGTCCCGTCACCATGGCGGAGTACGCCGAATTCGTCGCTGCGCTCGCAGAGGTGACCGGGAAGCAAACGTACACGCGCTCGCTGATCCTCCATTCCGTCGGCAATCCCGTCGTGATGGGCTTCTTCAACGACGTACTCGTTACGGAAATCGAAGGCCTGTTCGTCGGGGCGCTGCTCATCATGATGATCGTGCTGGGGGT
>NZBA01000029.1 GCA_002686265.1 Planctomycetota bacterium | reverse complement strand
CCCCCCCCCCCCCCCCCCCCCCCCCCCCCCCCCCAGAAAGCCGTTTGCCGGCCGAGCAGGCCCCCGAGCACCCATGAAGCACCTCGTCACCCTGATCCTCGGCGACGGCACCGGCCCCGAGCTGGCCGCCGTCACGCGCAAGGTCTTGGACGCCACCGGAGTCGAGTTCGACTGGACGGAGGTCGAGGCCGGTGTCGATGTGATGGAGCGGGCGGGGACGCCCCTGCCCGACGAGGTGCTCGAGTCGATCCGGCGCACGAAGACCTGCATCAAGGCGCCCATCACCACCCCGGTCGGGACCGGCTTCCGTTCGGTGAACGTGGCCCTGCGCAAGGAATTCGACCTCTACGCCTGCGTCCGTCCCTGCAAGACCTTCGCCGGGGTCCGCTCGCGCTACCGCGACATCGACCTGGTGATCGTGCGCGAGAACACCGAGGACCTCTACGCCGGCATCGAGTTCGAGCAGGGCGACGCGAAGACCCACGAGCTGATCGAGGACATCGAGCGCCTCTGTGGGCGGCGGATCGCCAAGGACTCGGGCATCTCGATCAAGCCCATCAGCATCGAGGGGACGCGGCGCATCGTGAAGTCGGCGTTCAAGTACGCGATTGCGAATGACCGCAAGAAGGTCACCGCCGTGCACAAGTCGAACATCATGAAGTTCTCCGACGGCCTGTTCCTGGCCACGGCGCGCGAGGTGGCGGAGGACTACCCGAGCATCGAGTTCGAGGACCGCATCATCGACAACATGTGCATGCAGCTGGTGCAGAAGCCGGAGCTCTACGACGTCCTGGTGCTGCCCAACCTCTACGGGGATGTCGTGAGCGACTTGGGCGCGGGCCTGGTCGGCGGCCTGGGCGTTGCGCCGGGCATGAACCTGGGGGATTCGGGGATCGCGATCTTCGAGGCCACCCACGGATCGGCACCGAAGTACAAGGGGCAGAACAAGGTCAATCCGACGGCGATGCTGCTCTCGGGCGCGCTGATGCTGAAGCACCTGGGCGAGAGCGAGGCGGCTGCGAGGCTCGAGGGTGCCATTGCCGAGGTCATCCGCCGTGGCGAGCAAGTCACCTACGACATGAAGCCGAATCGCGACGATCCGACGGCGGTCGGAACGCGCGAGATGGGGGACGCGATCATCGACTCCCTCGCGACGGTCGGCGCCTGAGCCGCCGGCGGGGCCTGCGGGAGCCTGGCCGTGGTGTTGCGACGCCCGGAACCGACTCGGGCCCCGGTGCGGGCCCCCCGGCCTAGCAGGGAGCGGGCTCGATCCGCGCCTCGCCTCCGCCTACCATGGGCCGCCGACGACCAGCCATGAGCTCCATCCGACAGCGCAAGATCACCGTCGTGGGTGCCGGCTTCGTGGGCGCCACCTGCGCCCAGCTGTGCGCCATGCGCGAGCTGGCGGCGGAGGTCGTCCTGATCGACATCCTCGAGGGGCGGCCCCAGGGGATCGCCCTGGACTTGAACCAGGCGGCGGCGGTCGATTTCACAGGGGCGCGCGTGGTGGGGACGAACGATCCGGCGGACACGGCTGGCTCGGACGTGTTCATCGTCACCGCGGGCAAGCCGCGTACGCCGGGCATGAGCCGCTCGGACCTTCTGGGGACCAACGGGAAGGTGATCCACGCCGTCGCCGAGTACGTGCGCGAGCGCTCCCCGGAGGCGATCGTGATCGTGGTCACCAACCCCCTGGACGTGATGGTGCACCTGATGCGTGTGCGCACCGGCTTTCCGGGGCGGCGCGTGATCGGCATGGCGGGAGTCCTCGACTCGGCGCGCTTCTCCTCGTTCATCGCGGAGGCCACCGGTGCATCGGTGCAGGACGTGGACGCCATGGTGCTCGGGGCCCACGGTGATTCGATGGTGCCCATGCCACACTACTGCACCGTCAACGGAGTGCAGCTCTCCGACCTCGTGGACGAGGCGGCCATCGCCGCCATGGCCGAGCGCACCCAGCACGGCGGGGCGGAAATCGTTGGGCTGCTCAAGACCGGCAGTGCCTGGTACGCTCCGGCGACCGCGGCGGTGGCGATGGCGGCCTCGGTCCTTGGCGATCAGCGGCGCCTGCTACCTTGCGCCTGCTACTTGAACGGTGAGTTCGGCTTCGAGGGCCTCTACATGGGCGTACCGGCGGTGCTCGGGAGCGGGGGCGTGGAGCGTATCATCGAGCTGCCGTTGACCGCGGAGTCGCGGGCCTTGATGCACAAGACCGCGGGGGCGATCGAGGGCGACCTGGAGACTCTGCGGGAGCTCGGCCAGCTGTGAGTGGATTCGGCCTTCAATCCCGGTGCCGCGAGGCCCAGGGATCGGTATGAGCACGCGCACGGAACGGGACTCGATGGGACCGGTCGAGGTTCCCGACCAGGCCCTGTGGGGGGCGCAGACCCAGCGGTCGCGTGAGAACTTCAGGATTGGCGGTCAGCGCTTCACGAGGCCGATGATCCGCGCCCTTGGGATCGTCAAGAAGCGCGCCTTCCTGGCGAACGCGGAGCTCGGTGAGTTGGACGACCTTTCGCGCGAGGAGCGCGCCGCGGTGGTGGCGGCGGCCGACGAGGTGGTCGGCGGCGAGTGGGACGACCAGTTTCCGCTCGTGGTATGGCAGACCGGCTCGGGGACCCAGACCAACATGAACGCCAACGAGGTGATCTCCAATCGCGCCATCGGCTTGCTCGGTGGAGAGTTGGGGAGCAAGTCGCCGGTCCCCCCCAACGACCACGTCAACCGCTCCCAATCCTCGAACGACGTCTTCCCCACGGCCATGCACGTGTCGGTGGCGGAGGAGACCCTCGGGCGCTTGCTGCCGGCCTTGCAGGCGCTGGGCGACGCTCTTTCGGCCAAGGCCGAGGCCTGGTCGGACGCGGTCAAGATCGGTCGGACGCACCTGCAGGATGCGACGCCCCTGACGGTCGGCCAGGAGTTCACGGGTTACGCACGGCAACTCGCGGACGCGCGGCGCGCGGTGGAGGCGGCGCTTCCCGGCGTGTACGAGCTGGCCCTGGGCGGGACGGCGGTGGGCACGGGCCTGAACACCCACCCGCGCTTCGCCGAGCTGGCGGCGGCGGGGATCGCCGAGGAGTGCGGCCTGCCCTTCGTCTCGGCCCCCTGCAAGTTCTCGGCCCTCGCGGCGCATGACGCCCTGGTGTTCCTGCACGGCGCCTTGCGCGGCGCGGCGGCGGCGCTGATGAAGATCGCCAACGACCTGCGCTGGCTGGGCTCGGGCCCGCGCTGCGGCTTGGGTGAGCTGCGCCTTCCGGCCAACGAGCCGGGCAGCTCGATCATGCCCGGCAAGGTCAACCCGACCCAGTGCGAAGCGTTGACGATGGTCTGTGTCCAGGTGATGGGGAACGACGCGGCGGTGGGTTTCGCGGGCAGCCAGGGGAACTTCGAGCTGAACGTCTTCAAGCCGGTGATCGTGCACAACGTGCTCGAGTCGCTCGCTCTCCTCGCCGATGCCGGCGACTCCTTCCGGGAGCACTGCGTCGAGGGCCTCGAGCTCGACCGCGCGCGCGTCGATGGCTTGATGCGCCAGTCCTTGATGTTGGTCACGGCGCTCAATCCGCACATCGGCTATGACCGGGCGGCGCAGGTGGCCAAGAAGGCCTACGGCGAGGGCACGACCTTGGTCGAGGCGGTGGTGGCCCTTGGGTTCATGACCGCCGAGGAGTTCGAGGCCGCGGTCGACCCTTCCAGGATGGTCGGTCCGCGCGAGGCGGACTGAGTTCGACCTGGCTCCCGGGCGCGGGGGTAGACTCGGGGTGGTGGGCCGTGCCCGCCGGGTCCTCATGTTCGGTCGTCACCTGCCCTCCCTGGTCCTGCTCGCCCTGCAGTCGGGTGTCCTTCCGGGTCCGGCCGGGGCTGGCTGTCCGCTCCCGCGATCCTACTGTGCGGCGGGTCCCAACTCCGTCCATCCGACGGGCTCCTTCTTGTCCCACCAGGGTTCGGCGAGTGTGGCCGCCAACGACTTCGCCCTGGTCGCGGTCCACCTGCCCTTGGATCAGGCGGCCCTTCTGTTCTGCGGTCCGACCCGCGTGGGATTCCCCTTCGGTGACGGATTCCGTTGCGTGGGGGCGCCCGCGTGGCGCCTCGTTGCGGCGGATACTGGACCGGCGGGTGTCTTCGTGTGCGAGTTGGACCTGACGGCTCCCCGCGGTTGGGGCGGTTCGTTCAGCGAGGGTTCGACTTGGTATTTCCAACTGCGGTACGCCGACCCCGCCGGCCCTGGCGGGAGTGGCTTCAACCTGAGCGACGGGCTCGAGGTCCGCATCTGCCCCTGAGATGAGTGGAGTTGCCGAGGACTCCCGAGGGGATTGCTGGCGACTGGTTTCCGGGCCGGAGGCGCCCGGTCGAACCCGGCCCGTGTGCCGGGCTGGAGCCCACGGAGAGCTCTAGGCCTGTTCGGGGTCGGGCCCGTGGCTCGTTCTCCGGTTGATCAGGGTTGGATGGCGAGCCAGTGCACCTCGATGAAGGCTCCCCAGGATGTGGCCGAGTCTTGTCTCCTCACGATCACGTCGAAGCCGGTGGTCTGGACGTGCTTGGTGGTGACGTTGAAGGAGTCGGTGTAGCTATCGCGAGCGGTGCAGATGATGATCGGGGGTTCATCGAAGGGCTCGTCGAAGGCAACCCACTTGACCACGTAGTTCGCGCCTCCGCTGCCGCCGATCGGTGCGACGTCGGCCGCCATCTTGGTGAAGGTCCCGCCTCCCGCGGGACCTTGCGGTCCGGTCGGGCCGGTGGCCCCGTCGTTGCCGGCGGGCCTGGTCGGCCCCTGGGCGCCGGTAGCTCCGTCGTTTCCACCGGCACCGTCGGCACCGTCGTTCATCACCGTCGAAGTCGGCCCACATGCGGAAGCGGGCCGGAGCGAGATCGCCGAGGCCCGAGGCGTGGCTGACGTTCACGAAAGTGCCGTCGCCCTCGTTGCGCAACAGCGCGGCGGCACCACCAGGCGCCGCCACGAAGGCACCGAGCCGTCCGTCCGCGTCGAAGCCCGCCCAAGCGAAGTGGGTCCGCAAGCCGATGGCTTCCGGCGGCTGGAAAGGGGGGGCACGGCTCCCGATGGCCTGGGATCCGCTGCCGAGCTGGGGGCTGGGGCCGGGGCTGGGGTCGGGGCGATCCTAGGTGCGTGGTTCGCGCTCGCCCGGGCGTGCCTACACTGCCTGATTACGTCACAGGATTCCGGCTCCGGGGAGCTTTGCTGCGGTGGGGGATGGCGAAGCGCGGGCGGGACCGCCTGGCCC
The DNA here is from genome assembly GCA_002686265.1 of Planctomycetota bacterium. GTDB lineage: Bacteria > Planctomycetota > UBA1135 > UBA1135. The sequence continues at coordinate 1,825 of NZBA01000029.1, read as the reverse complement.
CGCCCGTTCAGTCTCGTCAGCCTTCTTCGCCGCGGAGGGCGGGATGGGATTGCCGCTCCTCGAGCTTGCGCTCGAACTCGCCCTGGTTGTCGGCGGCCTGCTGTCTGAGCGCTTCCTTCGCGGCCTCGATGTCTCCGAGGGCCGATGTCGGCAGGTGCAGCTGGTCGAGGAGCCCCTTGGGGACTTCGGTTCGCACGCCACTCGAGAGCGCGTCGGTGGAGACCCGGGCCATGGCGATCCAGTCGAAGGCGAAGCCTAGCTCGCCGCCGCTGGCGGTGACCTGGAAGCCCTCACTGCTCTTCAGGGTGACGCTCAAGCTGACACCGGGGGTGTTCGGCGTCACGGTCACGGTCGGGACGGCCTCGCCCAGCTCCAGGCGCAGGGCGAACTCCGGTTCGAACGCGACCCAGACCTTGGAGCGGGTCATGGTTGCGCTGCCGAAGTCCTCGATGCGCTGTCGGGCGCCCATGCCAAGGGCGCTTTGGATGGCTTGGATCTCGCTACGGTTGTGCTTGACCCCCGCCAGCCCCAGGGCTGCCGTGGCATAGACGTCGACGCCCGCCAGGGAGTCGTCCTTCAGGTAGTCGGGTGCCTCGTCGAGGATCAGACCCAGGTGCATGTTGGGTCGGAACTTGGACTCACGCCCGGGGACCAGTTCGTCCAGCTCGCCGTTGTACTTGTAGAACGAGGGCTGGATGCGGTCGATGTCATCCATGACGAGGTTCATCAGGCCTTCCTCGACGGGGCGGATGTTCCGCTTGGTCTCCCGCGCGGAGGTCTGGATGAACCCGTAGGAGTACATTCGGTACCAGGCATCACCGCTGGCCCCGACGTACCCCCAGAAATCCTCCGGGGGCTGGACGCGGTGGCCGTCCGACTGGGTTGTTCCGGCTCGCAGGTAGCCGTCGAAAACGCCGCCTTCGGCGTAGGGGGCGGTGCCGAATTTCAGTCTTCCGAAGAAATCACCGGAGTAGAGGCCTCCCGAGGCCGTGATGCCCGTGTCGCCGGAGAACCTGCCCCCGGCGAGGGTCCCGACCGCGTAGATTCCGTAGCCGTTCAGGCCGAGCTGTCCGAAGTTGTTAAAGGGGTTCCCCGAGTACTCGCCGTGGACGCCGGCCCAGTTGGAGTGTCCGAAGATGCCTGCGTTGTCGCTAATGCTACCCCCGGTCGAGATGCCGAGCACGCCGATTTCCAGTCCGCTGATGTCGAGCGTCGTGAGGCCGTCGAAGTCGGTCGCGCCCTGGACCCCCAGATACCCGGCCGTGGGGCCGAATTTACCCTGACCTCGGATGGAGGACAGGATGTCCTCGGTGACGTTCAGGCGTGCGTAGGCGTTGATGGGCAAGCCCACGGCAACGCGAGTTCCATCGTGCAGCATGTTGCTGGAGGACGCCACAACATTGGTTCCGCTGTATCGCAGGGTGGAGTGGGTGCTCCCCGACGGTGCAGGCCCGGCGGGCCCGGTCGGGCCTTGGGCTCCGGTGGCTCCGTCGTTGCCGTCGGCACCGTTACTGCCGTCATTGCCGGCGGGTCCGGTCGGCCCCTGGGCGCCGGTGGCTCCGTCGTTTCCGTCGGCGCCTGCGGGCCCGGTCGGACCTTGCGGTCCCTGGGCCCCGTCGTTGCCGTTGGCACCTGCGGGCCCGGTCGGACCTTGCGGGCCCTGGGCCCCGTCGTTGCCGTTGGCGCCTGCGGGCCCGGTCGGACCTTGCGGTCCCTGGGCCCCGTTGTTGCCGTTGGCACCTGCGGGCCCTGTCGGACCTTGCGGTCCCTGGGCCCCGTCGTTGCCGTTGGCACCTGCGGGCCCGGTCGGACCTTGCGGTCCCTG
>NZBA01000028.1 GCA_002686265.1 Planctomycetota bacterium | reverse complement strand
TAGTTGCTGTTGCCTGAGCAGTATTTCAGGTGTCGGTCGGCATAAAGTACTACAAAAACAAGTGTTTTCGGAAGGAACGTAAAACGGGCCTCCTTGGTTCCACGTATTTAGTTGTGAGGCAACAAAACCGTGGCAAGGAAGCCCGTGATGCGACCGAAGATCAACCGGCAATTCGAACTCGATTTCCACCCGTCGAACCTTCAGGTCACCAACGAATACTACGAGAAGTACGAGGCGGTGTCCATGATCCTCGACGACAATCCGGTAATCCTGGACTTCGTCCATGATGACGTTGGGGAGGAACTCAAGGCGACGACTTCGCAGATCAAGGGTGGGAGCGACTTTACGTACACCTCAGACAATGTGCTTCGAATCGTGATCTGTCAGATCATCGAAGGACGCACGCTGCGGGAGACGGTCATACGAATTGATGACAGCTATTTCCTCAGACGATTTGTCCGCATCTTCAACGGACCCATGATGGATTACACGACGCTGTGCAGATTGAAGAACTGCATCTCACCCGCGACGTGGAAGAACGTTAACGATGCGCTGGCTCGATACGCGGTACGAGAGGAGTTGATCGAAGGGGAGCAACTGCGATTGGATACGACCGCGGTCGAGACGAACATTCACTGGCCGACGGATTCTTCGCTTCTCTGGGATACGTACCGCGTTCTGGCCCGCCTCATCACGGCAGTCCGTGAACTGGACCCGAGCATGGTCGGAAATCGTCGTCTGCAAACGAGGAAGGCCAAGAGAATCTACACCAAGATCGCTCGCAAAGCTTCGAAGAAGCCGGGATCAGAGGCGGCAATTCGACCCTTATATGAAAGGCTTATCGAGCTCGTGACCGCGATTTGTGAGTGGGCTGACGATGTCCGCAAGAACCTTGAACGACGATGCCAAATACGACGTTCAGCTGAACTCGAACGGGAGCTCGCAGATCAAATCGCTCACTTCTGTCATTTCGGACTTCGGGTCATCGATCAAGCGGCCCGTCGAGTCCTGGATGGAGAACAGGTTCCGAATGACCAGAAACTGTTCAGCATCTTCGAACCGCACACCGAACTGCTCAAGCGAGGCAAGGCCGCCAAGCCCATCGAGTTCGGACACATGATTCAGATCCAGCAGGTCGAGCGCAAGTTCATTACCGACTACGACGTCTTTGAAAACAAACCCGTCGAACATGAGCTCATCAACGAAGCCTTGAAACGTCATAAATCTCTCTTCGGTGACTATCCCGAGAGCCTTGCTGCCGACAAGGGGTACTACGAAAGCATGGAGGCGATCAAGAAGCTCGGCAAGAAGATCGACGTCGTATCAATTGCCAAGAAGGGAAATCGCACCGAAGAGGAAGTGTTACGTGAAGCCGACCCGGAATTCCGTTTCGCTCAGCGATTTCGGGCCGGCGTCGAGGGTTCGATTTCGTATCTGAAGCGCGTTCTCGGATTGTTCCGATGCTTCACCAAGGGTTGGGAACATTTCGCGAGCCCCGTCGGTGCCACGATCTTCACCCACAACGTCATCATTCTGGCTCGTGGCTGACGCTGTCCTAAGCGGCTCACCATCAACTTCCGAGCATGAGATGGCGACGGTGCGCTCGCGAAGTGCCCTCACGGCCTCAAATCGGTAGCATAATCCGATTCGGCTATGAGAAAAGGCGTTTCGTGGAGCATGCCACTGATCTTCGCCATCACCGACCGGGCCGTGATCCCCCCGACAGCCGCGGGAAACATGGCCGTGCAACAGAATCTAGCTACGAGGTTAGAAACGTCGTCGCCGTCAGCATTGAAGACGAACGCCAGTTCCAGACGATCGCGGGTTTCGTGGACGAAAACAGGGACGTCGTCTACCAGGGGATTGATTTCGAGCACACGGATCAGCCGCAACTCGAGCTTGACGCGACCGAGCGCGCCTGTGCGCATCTGATGAAGAAGAAGCAAATGTACGAGCGCAGCCTGGGCGTCAAGCTCGAACTGCTTCGATTCTTCGACGATGGGCCACCTCGGTCGCGATTGCACCTTGAATCGCACGTCGGTTCGGGCGGAAGGAGCTTCAAGCGCGGGAGGATGCAGATGATGGAGGTCGAGGCGACACCGCCGAATCCCTTCGGCATGATCAGCTTCGCCCACCAGGTTCGAGGCGAGTTCGAGATCAGCAGGAAATGACGTCCGTCTAGGACCTTGCCGAAAGGAGCGTGGTGCCGTGCCTTACGTGATGGTCGACATCGAATCGGACGGGCCGATTCCGGGTGATTACTCCATGGTCTGCTTCGGGGCCGTGATCGTCGAGCCGGGGCTCGATCGCACCTTTTACGGCAGGCTGCGGTCGATCTCGGACGCATTCATCCCGGACGCCCTGGCGGTCAGCGGGTTCTCGCGCGAGCAGTGTCTCGAGTTCGACGACCCGGGGGACGTCATGCGGCGATTCCAGTCGTGGCTCGAAGCGAACTGTCAGGGGCGAATGATGTTCATCTCGGACAACAACGGATTCGACTGGCAATTCATCAACTGGTACTTCCACCATTTCACGGGCCGCAATCCGTTCGGATTCAGCTCGACCAACCTCGGGTCGCTCTACAAGGGCATGCAGAAGGACACGTTCGTGAACTTCAAGCATCTGCGGAAGACGCGGCACACGCACGATCCCATGGACGACGCGCGGGGCAACGCCGAGGCGCTGCTGCAGATGAAGGAGATGGGTCTTCGGATCGAGCTGGACTGACTCGTCTCAGCTCTGCCCCGCCTGCAGGTACACTTCCTCGTACGGCTGGATCACGACGAAGCCGTCGCCTTCGAACTTCATCTGGATCGACTCACCGGAGCCGCGGCCGAAGAAGGTCTTGAGCGAGACGTCGGTCCGGAACTGCGGCTCGAGCGTGCCGCTCCAGGCGACGGTGGCGTTCGGGTCGGTGATGACCGGGCTGTCGGGGGTGACGATGAGGGTGAGCGGGTCGTAGTGCGTCGTGATCGCGATCATGCCGTTACCCTCGAGGCGGACGTTGAACAGGCCGCCGGCGAGCATCGCCGTGACCTTGCGCATCAGCTTGATGTCCCAGTTGATGCCGTCCTCGAACGCCAGCAGGTCGTTGCCGTTGACGAAAATCGCTTCGTTCTCGAGAGTCAGGATGGACACCTTCTTGCCGGCGTCGGCGAGATACAGCGCCCCGCGCCCCTCGGCCTTCGTCAGGCGCGCGCCCTCGCCGGTCACGGTTTTCTTGAGCAGCTTGCCGATGCCGTGCTCGAGGATCTTCTCGCGCTCGAAACGGATCTCGCCGCGGTAGGCGACCATCGAGCCCTGCTTGGTCCACACCATCCCGTCGAGGTTCACCTCGAGCAGGCGCTCGCTCTCCATTTCGAACAGCCCTTCGCCGCGGTCCTGCTGGGCGGTGCGCGTGATGAAATCGTCGATCGAGTAACGGTTCATGGTGAGTCCCTTCGAGATGGTCTGATCGCCGTTCCCAGTTTACCGCCGTGCCGCGGGTCGTGGTCGATCCGCCCGGCGATCAGGGGGACAAGTCGAAAGGTCCGGGGATCGTGTTCGGCGACCTCAGGTCGTCAGGGTCCGCTCGTTCATCCGTGTTCATCCGTGTTCATCCGTGGTTCCCTCCGCCGGGTGGGTCGGGCCTGAATCGCCTCTCCACGAATTCCTGCACCGCTTGCGCGTGACCGTCGAATTGCGCGATCAGCGCCGCGGCGGCGCTGCGGCCGTCCTGCGGCGCGACGCGGATGCGCCGGGCGAGATGGGTCAGCTCGTCGGAGTCCCTGGGGGGCAGCAGCAGGTCCTGGGCCGTGCCGCGCAGCATGCGCAGGCCGTTGATGAGGATGCGATAGTCGTTGTACGCGCCGACGAGCGCGGCGTACTCGCCCGCGTCAAGGACGCCGGCGCGGCGCAGCGACTCCATCGCCTCGCGCAGGCGCGGCGTGCGCAGCTGCGGCGCTCGGCGCGCATGACGGAACTGCAGAAGCTGGACGACGGTCTCCAGGTCGAGCAGGGCGCCGGGACTGTACTTGGCGTTGTGCCGACCGGGCGATCCCTTCTGCTCGTGCTGCTGCTCCATCACCTCCCAGAGCGACCCGGTGTCGAACTCGGGGTTGTCGTAGAGCAGCTCGTCGCGCAGCTGCTCGACCTCGAACCCCAGTTGCGGATCGCCGCCGAGCCAGCGCAGCCGGCCGAGGGCGAGTCGCTCCATCGCGTGGGCCTGGCCGTCGGGGCCGTAGTACGTGCGAAACTGCGCGAGGCTGCACGCCAGCGGGCCGTCCTTGCCGTAGGGCCGCAGCCGCATGTCGACCTCGAAGATCCCTTCGCGCTTCGTTCGGATGAAACGGGCGGTCTCCCGCGCGTGCTGCTCGAAGAACGCGCTGCGCTCGCCGTGATCGTCGTCGTCGTCGTCGCCGTACATGAACAGAAGCTCGATATCCGAGGCGTAACCGAGCGCGACGCCGCCCAGCTTTCCGAGGCCGAAGACGGCATACGGCACCGTGGCATCCCGCTTGCCGCCGGGCGGTCCGAGCCGCTCCGCCAGGTGCTCGTAGACGATGCCCGCCGCCGCGATGACGAGGTTCTCGGCGAGCAGCGTCAGGCGAAGGCTCAGCTCGCGGAAGTCCGAGCCGGGCGTGAGGATGTGGTCGAGATCGATCAGGAAGATCTCGCGGTCCTTGAACCGGTTGAGCGCGGTCTTCCTCGACTCGAAGCCGTTCGCCGCTTCGAGCGCCTGCTGCATCCGCAGCGGCATCGTCTCGAGGGGCGGGCAGAAGTGCCGGTGCTCGGGGTGCTGACCGAAGATCGGCAGAAGCTGCTCGTACTGCGTGCGGACGAACTCGTCCCACAGGAAGTCGCTGGTGCCCAGAAGCTTCGCGAGGTCCGCCATCGTGCGCGGATCGGCGATCAGGTCCGTCCAGGCTTCGGCCTGGTCGCGGTCGGGCCGGAGCGTGATCCACTCGGCCAGCTGCTCGAACCGGGCGAGGGCGGTGTACGGATCGGGCGCGCGGTAGAGGTGGAACGTGAACTGCTTCGTGAGCAGGATGACCAGGCGGATGCGCTCGAGGGTCGTCTTGTCGGTGACCGGCTGCCGATCGTGATCGACGACGTCGATCTCGTCCTTGACGTGGTCGCCTTCGCTCGCGATGTGCACGCGTTCGATCGACAGGCCGTGCAGCGAGAGCACGGTGCTGATCGAATAGAGGAACGCGGGCGTGTCGCGTCCGTCCACGCGCAGGCGGGTGCGCGCCGCGCCGCGCGTCTCGACCTGCTCGATGTCCAGATCGAGCTCGGGCATCGTACGACCGGCGTCCTCGTCGCCGGCGATGCGCTGGGTGACCCATTCGTTGACCCGGCGCTTCGCGGTCTCGACGGACGTCTTGTCGCCGCGCTCCAGGAGCGTGAGCGTTTCGAGCAGGCCGGTGCGGATCGTCTCGAGGTGCTCGTCCTCGTCGACGACGGCGGGGTCGAGGCCGCCGGTGATGCGGTCGATGATCACGCGGCGCTGCTTCGCCGCTTCGCCGCGCTGGCCGCCGCCCGGGCGCCGCGAGCGGCGCAGGCGGTTCAGTTCCTGCGGCGAGAGCCGTCGGCGCTGCGTCTCCGGAGGCAGCAGCGTGAACACCTCGCCGCTCTGGATGTGGAAGCCGTGCGCGGCAAGGACGCCGGCGATGAGCGAGAACTCGAACTCGTGATCGAAGGCGATCACGGTGAACGCGGCGCGCCGGTCGCCGAGACGTTCGACGAGGATCTCGGCGGGCTGATTGCCGCCGAGGTGCGAAAGGGCGCGGATGTGGCGGCCGATCTCGTCGGTGCCGAAACGGCGCAGGTAGTCATCGTCGACGCGGCTCAGGTGCTGAGCGATCGCCGGCTCCTCGAGCTCGGGCGCGTGCCTGAGAATCGACGCAAGATCGGGAGCCATTGGGCGCTGTCCCGCATGCCGGGGAGCCGTTGCGGCTCCGGCTCATCGGACCTCGAACCCTCCAGTCCATGATATCGACGGATCATGGTCTTCGGGTCCAGCCGACGCGACGCGCGGTCCCCCGGCCGGTCGACCTGTGCGGTCTGCGAGGCCGGTGTCGGCGATGGTTCGCTTCGGCGGGTCTCGACTTTCCCATCGGCAAAATGCTACAAATGCGCTCCATGGTACGTCCTGACGGAGTCGTCAAGCGTAAGCGAGATGGCTCCTGCTGTATCGAGCTAGCGGGTGCAAGTCCCGCCACGGTAAGCGC
>NZBA01000027.1 GCA_002686265.1 Planctomycetota bacterium | reverse complement strand
GAAGGCCAAAAGGAATCGCAGAAGATTTGGCGCAAGAAGTTCAACAATACAGGACCGCTAGCTTGCGCATCACCGGCAATTGTTGATGGCAAGTTGTACCTGCGAACCAAGAAGGGACTTGCCTGTTTCGATCTGACCGCCAAGCCTGCGGCCGAATAATCTCAAGCGGATGGCAAGCGTTAGAGATAGGTACGGAACTTAGCGCGGTTTCGGATGCCACTAAAAAGCTTGTATTAGGTTTTTCTTTACGGTTCTTACTCTTGACAGATCGCTAGTGGCTTGCGTGTCCGGCTCGACCGACGGTCCTCAATAACACGGCGATTCCAACGCAATTCGACATCGCCCGCTTCCGACTTATACTGGAATCTGGTGTTGGTGCCTTGAGCATTCGCTCACGTTCTTTGGCCCGACTGACCGTTCGCTCACATTTCCGGGATGCCGGATTCGCCACTTGAAAGTTGCACGGCCATGGTTTCAAACCGATCCACGCGCTACACCCAGCGCGATGCCTACCGCATTCTATTCCGGTTCAAATGGCGGGCCATGGCTGTCTTTGTAGCCATCATTGCGATCGTGGTTTTCAGCCTGATCATGATTCCTCGGGCATACATTTCCGAAGCCCGGCTGTTTGTCAAAACGGGCCGGGAAAGTGTTACGTTAGATCCGACTGCGACGACCGGTCAAAACGTGATGGTCAATGATTCGCGGGAAGGCGAAGTCCGCTCCTTGGAAGACGTGCTCCGCAGCCGCGTATTGCTCGAGAATGTCGTCGATGATCTCGGCGAGAAAATGGTTCTCGGCAGTACGACCGACGGGCCGCTTTCCGCGTGGCTGAAGACGGCTGGCATCGCGGATTCGATAGACCGACGAGAAAAAGCAATCCATCGACTTCAAAAGACAATCGTCGTCGCCAACGCCAGACGTTCGGCGGTCGTGACAATTCGTGCCAAGGCGAGTTCGCCGGAGACGGCGCAGAGGATCGTTACGGCGTTTTCCAACGCATACTATCGACTGCATCATCGCGTGCACCGCACAGAAGGATCCGAGCAATTCTTCGAATCACAGACCGCCCTGCTCAAGCAACAACTTGCCGATACCACATCGCAGCTACGCGACTTGAAGAACAGAGTAGGACTCGTTTCGGTCGAGAGTCAGCGGGACATTATTGAAGGCCAAATCAAGAGCTTGGGTCGCGAACTGATCTTGGCCGAGGCGGCAAGGTCTTCAGTGATCTCGAGAATCTCTGCACTTCAATTGGCACACCCTGACGTGTCTCGCAACGCAAAACACGAAGCGGCAACAACGGTCTCTCCCAAAGCGCTCGACGACATGCGCGATCAGCTTTATACACTGCAAATCCAGCAACGCGAGATGTCTGCCCGCTACAACGCGGGCCATCCACGACTGCTGGCGATGCGGGCGCAAGTTGACGGCGCTCGATATTTGCTGGAAGAACTCGAGTTGCAGATCGAAGAATCCCGCGCCGCTTCACTGACCGCTCAGATCGACAATCTTGACCAAGAGCATCGATCCCAGATCGCGCGGCTGCAGCAACTCAATGAGAACGAAGTGCAGATTCGTGAGCTTGAGCGGAATGCCGAACTGCTCAGGGCCAACTACATGACGTATGCCAGGAGCCGCGAATTGGCCCGCATCTCCAACGACTTGGACGCCCGCCAAATCTCGAATGTGAATCTAATTCAGCCAGCGACGTTGGTGACCAAACCGGTCAGTCCACAGAAGCTTCCCATTCTCGTACTTGGCCTCCTGGCGGCCGTGTTCGGCGCCGCGGGAGTCGCCCTGGCCGGCAATTGGCTCGACCAATCCCTGACGAGTCCGGAGGATATCGAATCACAACTGTCGTTGCCGGTACTTTTGACCATTCCACGGATCGGCCGCAATACGCTCCTAAACAACTAGGCATAGAAAGGACCTGATCGTGTTCAAGCCACTTGAGTGCTCGATGCACTGCACGTCATCCGGGGCCGGATTTGCCTTGCGTCCCGATACGTTTTGCAAGATCCTCGAACGTGAACGCATGCGGGCTGATCGTTGCGAAAGACCGTTTAGTGTACTGGTCTTCACGGCCGATACGACGGCGACAGAGCCTCTGGACTTTGCCGAGTTGACTCGGTATCTACAAGGTCGTTTACGGACGACCGATGTGGTGGGCTATTTGAACCGTCAGTGTCTGGCAGCGCTCTTGTTCGATACCGATCGCGCCGGTGCTCGCACGTTGCTGGATGATATTCAGGAGAACTACTCGGCCGCGCTGCAACAACACATTTGTGTCATTCATACTCATCCGGCCGATCCCGTAGATGAAACGGTTGCCCCTGCCGCCGACGCCATGCCAGAGCACCTTTTCTTGCAGCCCATTCCTCGTTGGAAACGGGTCGCCGATATCTTCTTGGCGTCAATCAGCTTGATCGTCTTTTTTCCGATCATGGTCTGTGCGGCAGTGATGATCAAACTCACATCACCGGGGCCAATCCTGTTTCTCCAGCGTCGAGTCGGCCTGGCGGGACGTCCGTTCGTGGTCTACAAATTCCGCACGATGTGCGAGGGAGCCGCCCAGCAGCAAGCCAGATTGCGGCCGTACAACGAACAAGACGGACCGGCCTTCAAACTCAAGAATGACCCGCGCGTGACGTCGGTCGGCAAGTACTTGCGTAAGACGTGCATCGACGAATTCCCTCAATTCTGGAACGTGCTTCGTGGAGAAATGTCGATTGTTGGCCCTCGTCCGCTCCCATTGGACGAGTCCGCTGATTGCATCAACTGGCAGCGTCGTCGTCTGGATGTCACTCCAGGCATGACCTGCATCTGGCAGGTTTCTGGCGGTATACGAGTTTCATTTATCGAATGGATTCGGATGGATCTGCGCTACATCCGTCACCGCACGCTCTGGCACGATTTCAAATTACTGCTGAAAACGGTCCGTGTGGTTCTGTTTCATCGTGCGTCACAATGAACGTTGAGTTTGAAGAACCAACAGGTCAGGCGCGCGACTGCAACAGCCGTAGTCCGTTCATCACGACCAGCAGCGATGCACCCATGTCCGCCGCAATCGCCATCCACAGTGATGCCGCACTGGCAATCGTTAGCGCGATAAAAATCAGCTTCAACCCCAGAGCGATCGCAATATTCTGCTTGATCACGCGGAGCGTTTGTCGGGCCAGGTCGATGAGCCACGGCACACGCACCAATTCGTCGGACATGAGTGCAATGTCGGCAGCTTCGATCGCAGCGTCGGTGCCGATCGCTCCCATGGCGATCCCCAGCGTTGAAGCCGCCATGGCCGGTGCATCGTTGACACCGTCACCAATCATTGCCACCACGCCGTAGCGCTCGCGCAGCCGCGCGACATGCCGGACTTTTTCTTCGGGTAGTGTCCCTGCAAAGAACTCATCAATCCCAACCGAGTCGGCAACGGCTGCGGCCGTTGCTGGGTTGTCGCCCGTCAACATGACGACATGTTCGATCCCCATCGATTGCAAGCGGCGGATCGTGTTTTGGCTCTCCTGCCGCACCACATCGGCCACTCCGATCAGACCACAGACATGATCTGCGGTCCCAATGGCAACCACTGAATGCCCCGAACGCTCGATGGCTTCACTCAGTTTCGCGGCCTCGCTGACATCCGAGGTCTTTTCGTTCATAAACCGTTGGCTGCCGATCCAATAGGGCTTGCCGTTGATGACCCCTTCGGCACCGCGGCCCGCCAGCGCTTGGTAGCCTGCGACGGGTGGGACGGCCACGTTTTCGTCGTTGGCGCAGCGCAGGATCGCTTGAGCAATTGGATGTGTACTGCCGGCCTCCATGGCAGCCGCGCGTTCCAACAGCTCGCCGCGCGAATGTTCGTTTAAGGGAACCACTTTCCGCACTTCCGGCCGGCCCTCGGTCAGAGTGCCCGTTTTGTCAATTGCGATCGCCTTGAGATGTGCGGCAGCTTCGAGATAGCGGCCGCCTTTGATCAGCACACCGCGGCGAGCGGCGACCGTCAGCGCAGAGACGATGCTGACGGGCGTTGAAATCACCAAGGCGCACGGACAGGCAATCACCAACAGCACCAGCGCGTTGTAGATTGCCAGGGGCCAGGCCAACCCCGTTGCCAGAGGAGGAATTACGGCGACACAGATTGCCAACAGAATCATGGCGGGCGTGTAGTAGCGGGCGAATTGTTCCACCCACTGTTCCGTTGGCGCCCGGCGAGCGTGGGCCTCTTGAACCATATGGATGATTCGCGCCAGCGCGGTGTCATTGGCCGCGTGCGTGACCCGCAACTCGATGGCGCCGTCCACATTCATGGACCCTGCATAAACCTGCTCACCAGGTTGCTTCGCTAACGGAAGCGATTCACCCGTAATCGGAGACTGATCGACTGACGTCTGGCCGATGGTAATGACGCCATCCAACGCGATCCGCTCTCCCGGTCGGATCACGATCGTTTCGCCGGGCTCGATTTTCCCGATGGGTAGTTCTTCAATTGCACCCGTGCGACGTTCCTTTCGTCGAGCTGTTGGCGGTGCAAAGTCCAGGAGCGATGCAATCGCGCGCCGAGCACGCCCCATGCTCCAATGCTCCAGCAGCAGCGAAACACTGAACAGGAAGGTCACCACGGCGGCCTCGAACCACTGACCAATCACCATCGCTCCCACCACTGCGATGCACATTAATAGGTTGATATCCGCGGTAAGACGACGCAGTGCCAGCCACGCTTTGGGAACGACAAACCAGCCACTTAGAATCAGAGACGCGACGTACAGTAATCGCGGGACCAACGGCACCTCTGTTGCCGCATGGGGCGTTTCCAGCCCAAATGCGACAGGCAAACTTTGCGCTGTGATTGCGTGGACGGCAAACGCTATAACTAACAGAGTGCCAGCCGCCACGGTCGTCCCCGCTCGACTCCAACGCTGCCAGGCACTGTCCGCAGACAGCTGATCGGTCGAATCGGTCGCATTGAATGAACCTGCCGAGCCTTCGATAACGCGGGCACGCATATTCAGCCCTGCTATCCGCGACATGATGTCGTCTTCGGAAATAGACGCCTCGGCAAATATGACGTACATTCGGTGCCCGATAACATCGAAATCAAGTTGCTCGATGCCCGCGACACGTGCCAACTCGACCCGCAGTTGACGCACCTCTTCGGCACAATCCAATTCGTCAATCAGGAAAACCGCTTGCCGAGTGTCCATGTTGTTACTCTAGGCGAAACGGCAGAATAGAAACATGCCAGTGCAATCCTGGGCTAATGAAACGGAATCTGGGCGATTCCGAGAGGGTGACTCGATGAATTCACAGCCAAGGAGCGATCAGCTCACGCGACATCGCCGAGCTGTTGACGCAAACGTCGAAGGACGCGACTTCGCGCCTGTCGCACGGCCGCCGAACTGATTCCAAATTCCTCGGCCACGGTGTCAGTCGCTTCGCACAGCACCGTCGTACGCCAAAACGCATTCCACGTCTGGTCGCGAAATTCGACTTTCACGTAGGCCAACGCACGATGCAGAAGCGCCGCAGTGTCAGACGGCTGACTCGGCGCCTCGGCGGGTAGAGGCGGAGCTGCGACCTCGTGCATTTGCTGCCAGGCCGTCGAGCCGCCAACGGGATTGGCTGGCTGCGGCTGGTTTCGAAAGTGGTCCCGAATCTTGTTTTTTGTGATCATCCACATCCAACCACGAAAGCCCGTCGAGTCGTCTTGCACGGAGAATTTGTCAATCCTGCGATGGACCGCCAAAAATACTTCCTGGAGAATGTCGGCGATTCGATCCTCGCCAACGCCACTATAACGGCACCAGATTCGGACCAACGGCGCATAAATATCGACGAGCCTCCGCCATGCTTCGTCGCTGCCATCACGGAGACCTGCGACGAGACTGGTGGACGAACTGTCCGCAGAGCTTACGGAAACGGACATTTTCGTACGTCTCACGGTTTCAGAGAGATTGGAATGTCAGACGAGTGCCTCACGTCGCTTGGTTTTGTAGGTTGGACTTCCAAGGCTAACCAATGTCACCAACGGCCTTGGATGGCCATCATACTGACAGTTGTCGACTGAAATGAGGTAAGAGGTCATCATAGGTGAAACAGGGGGCGATCGCCAGATTCTGGGTGCGTGCAAAATTTTTCTGTCACGCGACTCCGTTGTTCTTGATAGGGCGGAATTGCCACCTCGTTGCAAAAAACACATCTTTCGACCCGAAGGGGCAACAAACTTGTGTAAACCAACGAGGAATTGCTACCTTGTCGAAATCTGCTAACGGAGCCGATCTCCGGCAGATCAAATCGAGTGACGCGAAGTTCGTATTCGAATAGCGTGTGGTCTCCCTCTCGAGGATCCAAAGATGATTCAATCAAGTTGCCTCACGCCAGTTCAGTTGCAAGCCTACCTACAAGGGGCATTACCAGAGGCAGCAAGCGACGAAATCGAAAACCACTTGCAGTCGTGCGACCGCTGCAGCGATTCCGCATCTCAGCTGGAATCAAACGACGACTCGTTGATCAGGCACCTGCGACTGCAGCCCGATTTGACCGAGGCGGAGTCGGCAGACGATCCCCAGTGGGTGGCATGTATGGAGCGTCTTCGGCAGTTGCCAACCAGCGGCGGAGACGCGACGAACGTAGCTTCCGCATCGACACTTCAAGAACGGATTGAGCCGACTTCGGTCTATCACTATCGGCTGGACGGAGTGCTCGGACGTGGTGGAATGGGGATCGTGTATCGTGGCTGGCATCCCCAGTTGCACCGTGCGGTAGCCATCAAGGTTCTCTCCGCATCCCGTACGGACGATTCCGCATCGGTGGCACGATTCCAACGCGAAATGCGGGCCGCCGGTTCGCTGGACCATCCAGCGATCGTGCGCGCATTGGATGCGGGAGTCTGGCATGGCACTTATTACTTGGTGATGGAGCAAGTCGATGGAATCGACCTTTCCAAGCTCGTGCGGATCCAAGGTCCTTTGGGAGCCGGCGACGCTTGTGCCCTGATCGTTCAAGCCGCCGATGCGTTGCAATACGCACATGAGCACCAGGTCATCCACCGAGACATCAAACCTTCGAACCTGATGCTTGGGCGCGATGGCCAGCTCAAAATCCTCGACTTCGGTTTGGCACGATTGGAACACGCTGGCATGGCCAGTCATGCGGCGACTTCAGCAGGTCGACTGATCGGTACACTTGACTTCCTTGCACCCGAGCAAGTGGGGGGCGACCACCAAATTGACGGACGTGCAGACGTCTACGGTCTTGGCGCGACACTCTTCAAATTGCTCACTGGCGAGGCGCCGCATGGCTCCAGCGCACAACGTCCCATCCTCGATCATCTCCAGCGGCTGACTGGCCAAGCCGCTGCACCACTCGATCAGTTCCGCCACGATCTGCCCGCCGACTTAGTCGTAGCAGTCAGCGATATGCTCCAGCGAGATCCAGAAAAACGAGTTGCCTCGGCCGCCGAAGTGGTCGGTCGTTTGCGCCCATTTGCCTTCGACGACAGCCTGACCACGTTGGGACAAGGTAACCGTTCACGGAGTTACGTTCAATAGGCTTGGGGCCGGTTGATTTTGCCGTTTGGCCCTGATGGATTTGTGAAGAAACGAAAAG
>NZBA01000026.1 GCA_002686265.1 Planctomycetota bacterium | reverse complement strand
GCCAGGGGAGTCCTGGTCGTCCGGAAGGGCAAGGCAAACCGAGTGGACGAGGTCCCCCTGCACCCCGACCTCGCAGCGGAGCTGACCCGAGAGCGCCCACGGACAGCCCTTCCCAGCGCCAAGGTCTTCCCGACGGCCGTCTCGAACACCACCCGCCGAAAAGACTTCATGCGCGCAGAGATCCCTGAGACGGACGAGGACGGCCGCTACGCGGACCTGCACGCCTTGCGCTCGACCCTGGGCACCATGCTCGCACGGGCCGGGGTGACTCCCCAGGTGGCTCAGAAGGTCATGAGGCACTCCGACTACCGAACGACCATCCGCTTCTACACCAAGCTCGGACTCTCCGACACGGCGGCGGCGGTTCACGCGTTACCGTCACCAACGGGCGGCACGGCCAAGCCCAAAACCAACCCCCACCACCAGCCCCACCACTCAGGGGACGAAACGGTGCTTTCTGGTGCGAGTTGATGCGAGCAGACCTCCCCCACCCGATTCGTGAATAACACCCGAAATCAGCGAGTATTGCGGCTGTTTGCGCGTCCGCGCGAGTGGAGGCGGCAACCGGACTCGAACCGGTGATAACGGATTTGCAATCCGTCGCCTTAGCCGCTTGGCTATGCCGCCTCTCAGGGAGACGGGGAGGATAACCGGGGAGGGGGCCGGGTCAAGGTCCGGCGAGCGGCCGGCAGCGGGATGGACGGAGAATGAGGAACCGGGCGCGCTTGGGCACTAGTACGATCAGCGGTGCGCGCTCGGGGCGGATCGAAGCGGGAGCGCAGGCCGGGTGCCGGACGGATCGAAACGAGAGCGCACCAGCGGGTGCGGGGTGAACCCACAAGCCGGGAAGCACGGAACGGCCGGACACCGCGACATGCGGGGAACACGACGGGCAACGACAGCGAGAGAGGAACGATGATCAGAACCGGTTCGTACTCGGGCGCAGCCTTGACCGCCCTCCTGGTCCTGCCCGCGGCGGCGAGTGGCGGGGACGGAGAGGAGTTCGTCACCCTTTTCAACGGCGAGGACCTCTCGGGCTGGTGGGGCGCGGGGACCGAGGACCCGCGGGGATGGCAGGCACTGAGCGACGATGCCCTGGCCGCCAAGAAGCGCGAGAGCCTGGGAGACGTCAAGGCCCACTGGCGCGTCGAGGACGAGGTGCTCATCAACGACGGCGGCGGCCTGTTCCTCACCACCGAAGGACAGTACGAGGACTTCGAACTGCACCTGGACTACAAGACCGTCGCGGGAGCCGACAGCGGGATCTACCTGCGCGGCTGCCCGCAGATACAGATCTGGGACACCACGAGAGTCGGCGGGAAGTGGAACATCGGCGCGGACAAGGGTTCGGGCGGCCTGTGGAACAACAGCCCCGGCGCACCGGGGAAGGACCCGCTCGTCCACGCCGACCGGCCCTTCGGAGAGTGGAACGCCTTCCGCATCATCATGGTCGGCTCACGGGTCAGCGTGTGGCTCAACGGGAAGCTCGTCGTCGACCACGCCGCGCTCGAGAACTACTTCGACCGCACACGACCGGTACCACGCCGCGGACCGATCCAACTCCAGACCCACGGCGGAGAGATCCGCTGGCGAGGAATCCGCCTGCGCGCGATCGGCGCCGAGCAAGCCAATGCGATACTGAGAGCCGAGGGAACCGACCGCGATGGACCGCGAGAGGCCTTCGAGCCCCTCTTCGACGGGGAGAGCCTCGAAGGCTGGAAGGGCGACACCGACGGCTACGCGATCGAAGGCGAGACCCTCTCCTGCAAGGCGGGCAGCGGCGGGAACCTGTACCACGAGCGCGTCCTCACCGACTGCACCGTCGAGCTCGAGATCCAACTGCCGCCGGGCGGCAACAACGGACTCGCCCTGCGCTACCCCGGCGAAGGAAACCCGGCCTACAGCGGGATGTGCGAGCTGCAGGTCCTCGAGAACTCCCACCCCAAGTACGCCGACCTCGACCCACGCCAGTACCACGGTTCGGTCTACGGACAGGTCGCCGCCGAGCGCGGCTACCAACGGGCGGTCGGCGAATGGAACCACCAACGGGTCACCCTTCGCGGACACCGCGTCACCGTCGAGCTCAACGGGACGCAGATCCTCGACAGCGACATCAGTGAGGTCGCGGAGCTGATGGGGGCGGCCGAACACTACGCCGGGAGACTGCGCACGAGCGGTCACTTCGGCTTCGCCGGACACGGAGACCCGGTGCGCTTCCGACACATCGGCGTGCGGGAGCTTGCGACCGACTCCTGACGGGCGCCTCGGAGCGGGCCGCCCTCGTCGAGCGCTCGACCCCAAGGGCCCCGTCCCCCGCCCGAGGAAGCCGCCGGCGAGCTGGGCGCCTGCGGACCGTGTGGTCCGCGGGACAAGGAGACCCGGGGAGCATCGGCGCACCGGCATGCGCGCGCTCACGGCCTACTCCTCGACGGCGGCTCAGGAGCGGGCGGCCCGCGTCGAGAGCTCGCGCTCGTGAGCCTCCATCCAGGCCACCATCCCGAACTGCACCCGGGCGCGGTCGAGGTTGTGGCCCTCGCGGGTCGTCTTGAAGTACACGTCGCCCGCCAGGTGGTCGGTGAGGAAGCGCAGGCCGATGGTGAAGGTCACCAGGCGGGCGGCGAAGGGCATGAGCTCAACCTCCTCGGCGGTCAGAAAACCGCCGGCACCATCGAGGTAACCCCGCGCCAGAGCGCGGTAAAGGTCGAGGTCCGTGCCGACCAGAGACAGGTCGCGCTCGTCCTCGGCGCTCGTGGCCGCGGTGAAACGCACGAGGTCACCGAAGTCGTAGAGCGAGTAGGCCGGCATGCAGGTGTCGAGGTCGACGATGCAGACCGCCTCACCGCCCGTGCGGTCGAAGAGCACGTTGTTGAGCTTGGTGTCCCCGTGGACGGTGCGCCGCGGGAAGGCGCCGGCGCGCATACGCTCCGCCATCACGCTCACCATCGGGCGGCGCTCGAGGGCGAAGGAGACCTCGGTCTCCGCCGCGTCGGCGCGCGCGAGGGGGTCGCTGTCGAGCGCGTCACGGAACTGCACCATGCGGTGCGGCGAGCTGAAGAAGTGCGGGATCGTCTCCCGCAAGCCGTCAAGGTCGAGATCGATCAGGTGAGCCTGGAACTCGCCGAAGGCGCGCGCAGCACGGTAGGCGTGCTCCTCGCTCTCGCAGACGTCGAAGGAGGCCGAGTTCTCGATGAAGTGGTAGGTCCGCCAAGGACCGCTAGGCGCGACCAGAAACGCCGCCCCACAGCGCGAGGGCACCAGGCGCAGGGTCTGGAAGCCACCGGCAGCGCCGAGCTTGCCCGCCAGGTGACGCGTGACCGCCTCGATGTTGTGCATCAGACCCGGAACGTCTCCGAAGACTCGGTCGTTGATGCGCTGGTGGATGTACCGCGCCGCTGCACCGCCCGCGCGCCAAGTCGAGACGTAGGTGTCGTGGATGTGGCCGCGCTCGAAGGGCGCCACCTCCAGAAGCTCGCCGGGAATCGCGAACTCCCCGAGCACGGAGCGTACCTCGGCGATCGGGTCTTCGTGATCGGTCATGACGAAGGAACGACGCTCCCGGTCA
This sequence comes from Planctomycetota bacterium, assembly GCA_002686265.1. Taxonomy (GTDB): domain Bacteria; phylum Planctomycetota; class UBA1135; order UBA1135. Next base: position 102,781 of record NZBA01000026.1, on the reverse strand, counting down.
GGCTCCCCGCGAGGGAAGTCCATGACTGACGTGGAAGTGTAGGTGCTTGGAATCCTGGTAGTCCCCCAGGTTGGTCAGCACGCGGCAGGAGCCGTGACGCGCCTCGATGTCGGCCGCCACCCGGCGCACGACCGCCAGAACGGCGGCCAACAGCTCCTCGCCGCCCTCCCCCAGGTCGGTCAAGGACGGCACGTGGCGGCGCGGGACGACGACGACGTGCACCGGCCAGAAGGGCCGCGTGTGGTGGAAAGCGAGGACCTCGTCCGTCTCCCACACCACCTCGACCGGCGTGCGGCCGCTGAGCACTTCGTCACAGTAGAAATCGTCGGTCACGGATCGTGCCCTCGATGGACGGAAATGAGGGGGCGGAGACGGGTGCCAGGCGCTTTTTCGACGGACGCCTACAGACAGGATCATACCTGGAATAGAATCGTCGCGGCCTTGCCCGGGAGGTGGTTGCCCGGGAGATAGTTGCTGGGGAGGTGGCGGAATCGGTAGACGCATCGGACTTAAAATCCGAAGGGCGAACAGCCCGTGGGGGTTCGAGCCCCCCCCTCCCTACCAGCCTTGCCGGCGATCGCACCCGGGGGCGTCAGCACGCGACTCCCCCGCCCCCGCCCCCGCCCCCGCCCCGTACCGCCGCCGCGCCCTTCCCAGGCGAGGTTGCAACTTCCTAGACGAGGCCGTGTCTTCGGGCCATGCTACGCGCGCACAACATGCAAGGGGAGGCTCTCGCCCCTCCATCATCCCTATCCAAGAAGGAGGAGATCAACCTTGGAGAAGCTCACTAGCTCGCCCGGCTCCCGGACCATGCTCAGCACGCTCTGCACAACTGCGGCGCTTTCACTCGCGGCGACCGTCTCTGCCGACGACCTCGCGGCCGACGACTTCGGATCAGGTGACCTCACCGGCGGCTCCGGCCGCTGGGGCGCTTGGTGGGAAGCCGCCGGCACGGGCGGCGGCCCCGCCCTCATCGGCGGCGCCGGCGGCAGTCACGGACAGGTGACCCGCCTCAAGAACAACGCGCGTCTGACTCGTAACGTGAACACTTCCGGTTGCAGCGACCTCGCCCTGGCCTTCTCCGCCATGGTCCTCAACTACGAGGACGGCGACGAGGCCTACGTGCAGGTCGGTACGGACAGCACCGGCTACACGACCCTTTACACCTTCACATCCGCTGACAGCGACGGGTCGTTCCACGACTTCTTGATCGACCTGACTGAGTTCGCCGGCTCGGTGGACATGAACGTGCGCTTTTTGAGTCAGACTGACTCCAGCTCGGGGTCCGACTACTTCTTCGTCGACGACGTCGTGGTCTCCGGCACGCCTGGTGTGGGCGCGATTCCCGAAGCGGCCGCCGGCGACGACGAGAACGTCTACCTCGGCGACGAGGGCGACGTGATCACCGTCACCCTCGACGGCAGCGACTCGAGCGACGCCGAAGGCGCCCTCAGCGGCTACTCCTGGCGGGAGAACGGCGCGGAGATCGGCTCTGGCGAGTCGGCCGACGTCGACTTCGCCCTCGGGCACCACATCGTGACCCTGGTCGTCACCGACGCCGACGGCAACGAGGCCCTCGACCAGGTCGCGATCACCATCAACCCCGGAACCCTCGCCGGCGACTCCTTCGAGACCGCCGACCTGACGCACGGATGGGGCTCTTGGGCAGGTCCCTGGTGGACGCTGAACGGCGTGAAGCTGGGCCGCCCGGCCGTCCACGGCTGGCGCGGCGCCCGAATGCGGGGGACCAACTCCCTCGGACGCATCGCCACGGTCCCCGGTGCCCGGGACGTCAGGCTCACCTTCTGGGCCCGCGTCACCTCCTACGAGGAGGGCGACGGCTGCCAGGTCAAGTACCGCAGCGACGAGGGTCCTTACACGACCCTGTACAACTTCACCATCCACAACAGCGACGGTGCCTGGCACTACTACGACTTCGACCTGAGCGACGTCGAATTCAGCGACGGCATCGAAGTCCTCTTCGTCTCGATGACCGAGGGTGACAGCACCAACCCCGACATGATCGTGATCGACGCGGTCAAGATCGTCGGGCGCTGAGCGAGGCCTACGCGCTCGCCTGGGACCGCACCGGCGGTCGGCCCCGAGGGGGCCGGCCGCCGTTTTTCGTGTCCTTGCCGCCCCGCTGAAGCGCGGCGCGGCGTCGGGGGGACACGCCGCCGTGGAGGCCGGCGCGGCCGCATCCAGGCCGGGAGGGGCAACCCAGTTGCCGGGCGAAACGGTCCTGGCGGCGCCGCGCGAGGAGGACGAGCTGGCAGCCCGTAGGCGTTTTCCGTGCGGGCTGCGGGCAGCTCGCAGGGAAAAAGGCCGTAGCGAGACGAGGCCATCTTCGTCGCTGCAAGGAGGGCGAAGTCGAGACGGCGCAGGCGGCCCTGGTGGGCCGTCGAGCACGGATCGCCGAGTCCGACGCCGCAGCGGCGGAGAGGGCGAAATCGCAGTAGGCGTTTTCCCTGCGGGCTGCTAGCCCCGTTTCGCGAGCTCCACGAAATCGGCTCCGTGAGAGCCGGTGAAGACCTGGCGCGGACGGAAGATGCGGTTGTCCTGCATCTGCTCGCGCCAGTGGGCCAGCCAGCCGGCTACGCGCGAGATGGCGAAGATGGGCGTGAAGACATCCGTGGGAATGCCCATCTTGCTGTAGACGATGCCGCTGAAGAAGTCGACGTTGGGGTAGATGCCCTTGTCGCCCAGACGCTCCAGCATGGCCCTCTCCAAGGCCAGAGCCGTGTCGTAGATCGCCGTCGTTCCCAGGCGCTCGAAAAGGCTGGTCGCCAGGTCCTGAAGCACCTTTGAGCGCGGGTCCTTCGTCTTGTAGACGCGGTGGCCGAAACCCATGATCTTGCGCTTGGCTGCGATCTGACCGTCGACCCAGGCAGGGACGGCCTCGGCACCGCCGATGGCCTCCAACTGCTGCAGGACACGCTCATTCGCGCCGCCGTGCAAGGGCCCCTTGAGGGAACCGCAGGCAGCTGCGCAGACCGAGTAGGGATCCGCCTCGGTCGAGGCCACGACGCGCGCCGTGAAGGTCGAAGCGTTCATCGTGTGATCAGCGTGCAGGACCAACGCCACGTCCAGGACGTGAGCCTCGAACTCGTCGGGCTTCTGGCCGGTCAGCATCCACAGGAAGTTCGCCGCGTGCCCCAACTCGGGATCCGGAGCCAGTATCTCCAAGCCCTGCCGGTGACGCTCGAACGCGGCGATCAGGGTGGGCGTCGCGGCCAAGATGTGCACCACCGCGTCTGCGCAGGAGGCATCGTCGGAGAGGTCCACCTCCGCGCTCCCCATGCCCAGCGCCGCCAGACTGGCCTGGATGGCGGACATCGGGTGGCCGGTCCCCGGAAGGGCGCGCACGCTGTCGAGGACCTCCGGTGAGAGGGCCCGCCGCTCGCTCACGCACGCGCGGAAGCCGTCCAACTCGCCGGCGGTCGGCAGGGAGCCGTGCAGGAGCAACCAGCAGATCTCCTCGAAGGTGCTGCGCTCCGCGAGCACCTCGATGCGGTGGCCGCGGTATTCGAGGATGCCGACCTGGCCGTCGATCCAGCTGATCGCGGACTCGGCGGCGGGGACACCGGCGAGGCCGGGTACGTACACGTGATCCTGTACGGTCACTCTGAAACACTCTCGGATACGGGCCTACGATGCGGGTCGTGCAAGAACTACACGCGGCTCAGAAGATAGCGGATCAGCAGGCGGGTGCCAACTCCCGAGCCGCCCTTGCCACCGACGTAATCGCGCTGATGCTGCCCCCACGCGGTACCGGCGATGTCGAGATGAGCCCACTCCACATCCCCCACGAAGGCGGACAGGAAGGCGGCGCCGGCGATCGAGCCTCCGCCGAGGTTCGCAGTGCAGATGTTCCTCAGGTCCGCGGGGCCGCCCCGCAGATTCTCCTTGTGGCCCTCGAGCAAGGGTAGAGGCCAGACGCGCTCGCCCGTCGCCTCCCCGGCCGCCGAAAGGCCGTCACGCAAGCGGTTCGTGGTCGCGAACATGCCCGTGACCTCGTGGCCGAGACCGACCACGACGGCGCCCGTCAGGGTCGCGAGGTCGATGATGGTGTCGGGCTTGACCTTCTTCGTCGTGTAAGCGAGAGCATCCCCTAGGATCAGGCGCCCCTCGGCATCGGTGTTGATGACCTCGACGGTCGTTCCGTTCATCGCCCGGTGCACGTCGCCCGGCTTGGTGGCCAGGCCGTCGGGGAGGTTCTCCGATGCCGGGACGATCCCGTGTACCTCGCACGGCACGTCGATCCCCGCCGAGATGCCCCGGAAAGCGCCCAGGACCGCGGCGGCGCCGGACATGTCGTAGCGCATGTCCTCCATGCGCGCCGACGGCTTGAGGCTGATGCCGCCCGCGTCGAAGGTCAGCCCCTTCCCCACCAGGGCCACGCGCCCCTTCGACTTGCCCTTGGGGCGGTAGGTCAGGTGGATCAGGCGCGCGGGCTGACGCGACCCCGCCGACACGCCCAGAAGCAGTCCCATGCCGAGCTTCTTCATCGCCGCTTCGTCGAGCACGCGGCAGGAGACCCGCGGGTTGGAACGGGCGAGCTTGCGTGCCTCGGCCGCCAGGACCGTCGGGGTGACCTGGTTGCCGGCCTGATTCTGCAAGTCGCGCGCGAAGCAACTGGCGTCGCCCGAGAGCGCTCCCTCCTTCGCCCCACGGGCGAAGGCCGCGCCCTCGGCCAACGTCCGCACGCGCGCCAGCTTGCGCCGCTTGGGACGGCTCTTCCCGAGTTGGTAGTCATAGGCGCCCATCACGGCGCCCTCCGCGACAGCACAGCCGCACTCGCGCTCGCCGCCTCCCAGCTTCGCCACAGCCGGCGCGACCAAGATCGTCGCCGAGGCGGCGCCGATGCTCTCGGCCTTGCGCACGGCGATCGCCGCGGCACGACGCAGGCGCTCTGCGTCGACGCTCTTCTTCGGGCCCAGGCCGATCAGAGCCACGCGGCGCGCCGCTCCGGCGCTGCTGTCGGTCAGACGCACCTGGCGGAAACCGCCCTTGAAGTCCTCCCGAGCCGCCGGAGGAATGCGCACGCCGTCGGGTAGGGCGGGCCGCGCCCCCTCGGGGCACAGCACAACCAAGAGATCGGTGGCGGCGAGAGACTTGCCGGAACGGGCGTGGGTGAGCTTCATGAAAAGTGAGGGACCGGGGGAGAAAACGGGGGTCGGGGACAGCAAGCCGCAATGAGGCGGGGTGCGTCCGCGGCCGACGCGGCGCCGAGTCTACATATCGACGTACTTGGGGCCGCCGCCTCCTTCGGGCACGACCCACTCAATGTTCTCGTAGGGATCCGCGATGTCGCAGGTCTTGCAGTGCACGCAGTTGCTGGCACTGATCCGCACTCCCTCGGCGGCGCCCTCCTCCGGCCACTCGTAGACCGCGGCCGGACAGAAGTGGCGGCAGGGGTTGCCGAACTCCTCGCTGCAACGGTCAACGCACACAGAGGGATCGAGGATCAGGAGGTGGGAAGGTTGGTCCTCCTCGTGGACGGTACCGGAGTGGTAGACATCGGTGAGCTTGTCCATGCAGGCGCCGTCGTTGCACACAGGCGGCGTCATGCGCGACTCGGACAGCGGCCGCGTGGTCGTGTGGTCGGCGTGCCCCGCACGGCGCTTCACGAGGCCGCGGCCACCGCTGATCATCTGCACGCCCGCGTCGAGCATGCCCCCGAGGAGCCCGGAGTCGAAGGCCTGCCGCCAGTTGCGCACGCGATGTAGCTCGTCGAAAGCCCAAGAGGACTCGAACAGCTCGTCATAACGCGCCGTGGCGCGCGCCGAAGTGTCCTTGGCGGCGAGAGCATCGACCATCGCCTCGGCCGCGAGCATCCCCGACTTGATCGCCAGGTGGACACCCTTGAGGGTCGAAGCATTCAGGAAGCCGGCCGTGTCCCCCACCAGACAGAAACCGTCTCCCGAAAGGCGGGGCATGGCGAAGAGCCCGCCCTCGGGGATGGTCTTCGCGCCGTAGCGCAAGACCTTGCCACCCTCGAGCAGATGCGCCACGAACGGGTGCTGCTTGAAGCGCACGAAGAGCGCGTGGGGATCGAGGGCGGCGTCGTGGTGGTCGAGGCCGACGACGAAGCCGAGTGAGAGGCGCTCCTCGTCGAGGCCGTAGATCCAGCCGCCGCCATAGCCGTCGGCGCCGAGAGGGTGGCCGGCGGTGTGCAGGACCGTGCCGACGAGCTCCCGCCCACGCTCGGCGGGCACCTCCCAGAGCTCCTTGACGCCCGTCCCAAAGGTCTGGGGGTTGCGCCCCTCGTCCAGGCCCAACCGACGAATCAGCCCCTTGGCGAGGTGGCCGCGCGGCCCCTCACCGAAGACCGTCAAGGGCGAGCGTACGTCCATGCCCGGTTCGAAGTTGGGCTTGCGCCCGCCGTCGGCCGCCAGCCCGCTGTCGCGGATCTGCACGCCCGTGACGCGCTCGCCCTCGAGCAGCACCTCGCTCGCAGCGAAGCCGGGATAAACCTCGACGCCGAGCTCCTCGGCCTGCGCAGCGAGCCAGCACACGACGCGGTTGAGGCTGACGATCAAGTTGCCGTGGTTACGCAGCTGAGGAGGCGCTAGGAGCCCGCCCAGGCGCGCGTGCTTGCCCTTGCCACGCAGGATGACGAGGGCGTCGTCGGTGACCTCGCTCTCCACCGGGAAGCCGCGCTCGCGCCAGTCGGGGAACAGCTCGGCAATCCCGCGCGGGTTCATGACCGAGCCGGACAGGGTGTGGTGGCCGATCTCCTCGGCCTTGTCGATCACCAGGACGGTCGCCTCGTCCATGCCGCGCTCTGCGAGCAGGCGCTGCGCGTGGATTGCACAGGCGAGATTGGCCGGCCCGGCCCCGACGAGCAGCAGGTCGACCTCGAGCTCGTCGCGCTCGACGTCGGACGCGTTCAGGCTGGGGCTTGAGGCAAGGGACATCGACGGGGTTGCCAAGCGAGAGCCGCGGAGCGTACCAAGTGGCCTTCGGGCGGCCTACATCATCTCCCGGTAGCGGTCCGGGTCGACGAGGAACGGATTGGTCCCCCGCTCCGCACCCAGAGTCGAGCTCGGGCCGTGGCCGGGAACGAAGGTCACATCGTCCCCTAGGGGCAGAAGACGCTCGCGAATCGAGGCGATCAGCTGGTCGTAGTCCCCGCGCGGGAAATCGGTGCGCCCGATGGACCCCTGGAAGAGCACGTCCCCCACCAAGGCAATGCGACTTCCCGGCTCGAAGAACACGACGTGCCCCGGCGTGTGGCCGGGAGTGTGGAGCACCTGGAGCTCGAGTCCGCCGACACCGACCGTGTCTCCGTCGGCCAGCCAGCGGTCGGGCTCGAAGGCCTCGGCCCCCTCCAGCCCGAAGGTCGTCCCCTGCTCGACGAGCGATTCGATCCAGAAGCGGTCCTCTTGGTGCGGCCCCTCGATGGGAACCGACAGGCTACGCGCGAGGGCCGCGGTCCCACCGGCGTGGTCGAGATGACCGTGGGTGATCAGGATGCGCTCGACCTCGACCGCGTGCGCCTCGCAGGCTGCCAGGATGCGTTCGACGTCTCCGCCGGGGTCGACGACCGCACCGCGCCCGGTCTTCTCGCAGCGCAGCACCGAGCAGTTCTGCTCGAAGGGCGTAACGGGGACGACGGTGTACTCCATGGGTGGGCTAGGCTCCTTCGCCGATCCACTGTCCGCCATCGACGGTGATCTCCTTCTTCCAGACCGGTAGCGAGCGCTTCAGCTCATCGATCAGGAAGCGCGCGGCGACAAAAGCCGCGTCGCGGTGCGGGCTCGCCACGGCCACGACGACAGAGGTCTCGCCGACCGCCACCGGACCCGTGCGATGCGCGCACAGCAGACGCAGGGCGTGCTCGCCGACGCCGTCTCCCGACACCTCGTCGGCCGCGGCATCGCCGGCGCCGCACCGCTCGCGACAGGCGGCGAAGATGCGCTCCATCTCGGGGCCGGCCATGCGCTCGAAAGCCTCGTACTCCAGGCGCTCGACGTCGCGCCCGAGGTTGTGGTCGCGCACATCGCCGCAGAAGACGACGACGGCGCCGCATGAGGCATGGGCTACCCGGCGCCGAAGAGCCTCGGGGTCGAGGGGCTCGGCACTGAGCTCGAAGACGCCCCGAGCGAGGATCTCGTCCGCCCCCGGAGCGCCGCCGGAAACGGGTGGCAGCAAGGAGACGGTGAGCCCGTCGCGCAAGACCGTCGCATCGGGGATGTACTCGGTGTCGATCACTCCGGCCACGTGGGCGAGAGATCCCAGGTCGGGATGACGCTCCTCGAGCTCGGCCTTGAGGCCTCCGAGATCGAGGGCGTCGGGCAGGTCGGCGAGCTCCAGTTGGCCGCATCCCGCGCGCTCGCGCAGGCCGGCGAACAGCTGGACCGTGAGCTTCATCCTCGGCCAGCGGGCCGTGGGGACTAGAAGGGCGTGTCGTCGACGTCCACGCGCTCGCCGGCCGGCTGACGGCCGGGGGCGCTGTCGTAGCCGCCCGCGGCCGAGTCCGGCGAGCCCGTGCCGCCCGCCGACCATCCGCCGCCCTGCGAGCCTCCTCCGTCGCCGTTGCCGCCGCCGCCACCGCTGCCGACGAACTGCCACTCGTCCGCGACCACGTACAGCTTGCTACGCTTGTTGCCTTCCTTGTCTTCCCAGGAGTCGAAGCGCAGGGAGCCCTCGATGAACGCGGGACGACCCTTGCTGTGGTACTTGGCGAAAGCCTCGCCGCGCTTGCCGAAGATCGTGATGTCGACGAAAGTCGGCTCCTCGCGCCATTCACCGGTTTGGCCGTCCTTGAAGCGCCGGTTCACGGCCAGGCCCAGCTTGCAGATGGCCATGTCATTCTGCGTGTAGCGCACTTCGGGGTCCCGGGTCAGGTTCCCCATCAAGATCACCCGGTTGTAGCTCGACATCGCGCGTCCTCGTTCTCCGCCGCGGGGCGGTCTGGTCTCTCTCTCGTTGCGTCGGTCCTCAAGTGTCCAGTGTAGGTCGCCGCGGCCCGGAATCCACCGCGTACGCGGGTCGATTTGGGTCATGGCGCATGCGGGGGCGGGGAGCTGGCAACCGCAAGGAAGAGCGCCGTAGCGTGAGGAGGCCGTCTTCGTCGCTGCAGGGAGGGCGAAGTCGAGACGGCGCAGGCGGCCCTGTCGGGCCGTCGAGCACGGATCGCCGGGGCCGGCGCCGCGGGGGCGGAGAGGGCGGAAGTCGGCATGGAGCGTTCCTCCTCCGGGCTGCTAGGATGAGCCCGTGGACCATCCCCCCGAAGACACCGCCGCTCGCTCCGCCACCGACGCCTCGCCCCCCTCCGACCGCCGTCGCTGGCCCCGGGCACGGGCCGACTGGCCGCTGCAACTGTCCCTGCCCGACGGACGCTTCGAGGCCCGCGTGCGTGACGTCAGCCGGGCCGGTGTGTGCTTCTTCCTCGACCGCCCGGTGAGCTTGATGACGGTCCTCTCGGTCGAGCTCGACCTACCCGTCGAGGGTGGCGTGCGCCACGTGAGCGGCCAGGGCGCCGTCGTGCGCTGCGAGAAGATCTCCGACCGCCTCGATCATTACGAGATTGCGCTCTTCTTGAGCGATCTCGCCGAGCCCGACCGCGACGCCGTCGAGAGCTTCGTGGCGGCCTCGGGAGCCGCCTAGGAGCCGAGGCCGGAAGCCTCGGACTCTAGGACGATGTCAGCACCCGCGGTGTCCCCCGCCTAGGGCGAGGGCTGCTCCACCTCGACCTCGAGCACCCGCTCGATCCCGGCCAGGTCGCGGTGTAGCGTGGCCCCCAGGCCTGCCTCCGCGGCAAGGGCTACGGCGCGCGGCCCCTGCCCGACTCCCAACTCCACCAGCACCACGCCGCCGAAGCACACGAGAGAACGCGCACGCACGACGAGCTCGCGCACCCAGCGATCCGGATCGCCCGCGGGAGCGAAGAGAGCCTCGTCGGGCTCGTAGTCGCGTACCTCCGGCGCAAGAGATCCACGCTCCTCGGGGCGCACGTAGGGTGGGTTGCTGAGCAGCAGGTCGAAAGGACCGTCCGCGACTACGGCCGCCTCCAAGCCAGCGAGGCCGTCGCCTCCGGTCAAGGTCAACTCCGCTCCCAGACACTCGGCGTTGCGACGCGTGCAGGCCAGAGCCTCCTCCGAGGAGTCGAAGGCCCCGACCACCAGGCCGGGGAGCTCCAAGGCCAAGGTCACCGCGATACAGCCGCTACCACAGCCCAAGTCGGCCGCCCGCCGGCCGGCGGGATCGGGGCAGCGCTCGCGCGCCAGGTCCACCAGAAGCTCAGTCTCCGACCGCGGGATCAACACCCCCGGACCGACCTCGAAAGAGCGCCCGTAGAACTCGCGCCGGCCGGTGATGTAGGCCACCGGCTCGCGCCGGCCGCGGCGTACCAGCAGATCCCGGGCCGCGTCCACGTCCGCCCCATCGAGCGGCCGATCGAGCTGCATGAACAGCCCCAAGCGGTCGGTCGCCAGGGCGTGGGCGACGAGCAGCTCCGCCTCCAGGCGAGCCTCCTCGATCTGCTTGCGCTCCAGGAACGCGCGAGCCATGGCCAACATCTCGCCGGGGGTGCGCGGCACGGGCGAACGGGAGGTGCGGGTCACTTTCGCCGGACGCTCCCCGCCGCACCGCCGCTCTTGCCGCGGGCCTCACGGGCCGCCTTGCGCGCCTCGAGGGCAGCGGCACGTTTGGCCTCGCCGTGAACCTTGGCCTCCTTCATGGCAACGATCATCGTGTACGCGGCCATGCAGCCCGCCGCGGTCACGGCGACCGTTCCGATCAGAGCCACGAAAGCCAGCGGTCCCGCCTCGCCCATGGCGGGCACGACGGTGAAAACCGACAGAAAACCGCCCACGGCCGCGAAGCAGAACAGCAGCGGGAACATCGGGTTGAACTTGCCGCCGTGCTCGTAGTCGAAGATGTGCACGAAGGTGTAGCCGGCGAGGAGCAGGAAGGCCTTCTCGGTGAAGGTCTTGAAGAGCGTCAGGGCCTCGGCGCCGAGGGTGGCCGAGGGGATCAGGCCGATCACCGCGACGACGGCCGCCAGGATCATCACCGACCCTGGGCCCTTGCGGCCGATGTTCTTCACCAGGCCGTGGACCTGACCGCCTACCTTGAGGATGTGGCTCTGGTAGAAGAGCCAGACGGCCAGGAAGCAGAGCAGTTTCTCGGCGACCGTCCCGCCCCAACTGGCGAGCGGATTGCCCCAGGGCAGGATCGAGCCGGCCAGCAGCACCAGCGCCGCCTTGCGCAGGACGAGAGGCGCGCGGTCCAGGTCGCGCTTTTGGACCTGGCCCTGGGGGGCGCCGCGCTCGGCGGCGCGCTCCCCGGCGCCCGAGTTCGGCGCCACCGGAGACGGAGCGGGTGCGGCGTCGGGCGCCGGCTCGATCCCAGACTCCGTCTCGGATGCGGGCTCGGGCTCCCTCACGGGCAGGGGCTCGAGGTCGTCGAAGTCGGCCGCGGCGGGATCTTGGTCAGTCATGGCGTCAGGTTACGCAGGGGGATAGGAATGCGAAGAACCAGGGGTTCTAGCCGATCTGAGGAGCCCGGCTACAAGTTGCGAATGCGCTCCTCGCGATCCATGGCCTCGAGCTCCTCCACCAGGCCGCCCAACTTGCCGGCCACGATCTGCTCGAGGGAGAAGTTGCTCGACAAGCGGTGGTCGCTGACTCGATTCTGAGGCCAGTTGTAGGTCCGCACGCGGGCGCTGCGGTCTCCACTGCCCACCTGGGACTTGCGCTGCTCGGCGCGCTCGGAGTGCAGCCGCCTCTGCTCCTCGTCGAGCAAGCGCGACTTCAGGATGCGCAGGGCCTTGGCCTTGTTCTTGTGCTGGGACTTCTCGTCCTGGCAAGACACGACCGTGTCGGTCGGCAGGTGGGTGATGCGCACCGCCGAGCTGGTCTTGTTCACCGACTGCCCGCCCGGGCCGCTCGAGCGCATCGTGTCGATGCGCAGGTCCTCGTCCTTGAGGACGATCTCGGCCTCTTCCGCCTCCGGCAGAACCGCCACGGTGGCCGCCGAGGTGTGGATGCGCCCCTGGGACTCCGTGGCCGGAACGCGTTGCACGCGGTGGCCGCCCGACTCGAAGCGCAAGAGTCGCCAGGAGCCTTCACCGGTGACGCTGAAGATGATCTCCTTGAAGCCGCCGACCTCCGACGCGGAGACTTCGAGCTGCTCGATCTTCCAGCGCCGCGTGTCACAGAAGCGCACGTACATGCGGTACAGATCAGCGGCGAAGAGCGTCGCCTCGTCTCCGCCGGTCCCGGCTCGGATCTCGACGATGACCTTCTTGCGCAGGTCGTCGCGGTCGCTCACCAGGGTAGACTTGACGCGCTCGTCCAGGTCCGCCTCGGCCTCCGCGACTCCCGCCAACTCCTCGCCAGCGAGCTCTCGGAGATCCTCCTCGGCCTCTGCGTCGGAGAGAATCTGCTCGGCCTCCCTGCGCCGACCCGCGAGCTCCTCGAACTCGGCGCAGAGCTGGGCGGCTGACTCGAGCTGCCCGCGCTGCGCGGCGATTTCCGCGCAGCGTCGTCCGTCCGAGGCTACCTCGGGGCGCGACAGCTGCTCGGTCAACTCCCCGAAGCGCCGTGCCCGCTCGCGCAGCTTGGCCACGATGGCAGGGGCGAGTTCCATGGCGGCGCGCTAGCGCGCCCTCCCGTCAATCGCCGTCCGACTTCGCGGCGGCGGCGGTCTTGCCGTAGCGTTTCAGGAAGCGGTCGACCCGACCAGCGGAGTCCACGAATTTCTGCTTGCCCGTGTAGAAGGGGTGGCAGGACCCGCAGATCTCGACGCGCATCACGGGCACCGTGGCGCGTGTCTCGAAGCTGTTGCCACAACCGCAGGTGACGGTGCAGGAGATGTACTTGGGATGAATGTCCGCTTTCATGCTGGATGCTCCTTCACGCGCCTCGTCGCGAGGCTGGTACCGGGGGCCGCGAACGAGGGCCGAAAACGGGGCCCCAAGCCTCTCGCGGGTGCGTGCAGAGCCGCAAAGGGTAGCGGGAGAAGATCAGCCTGGCAAGCTTCCCGAGTCCCCCGCGGGTCCCTTTTCGAGCTCCGCGAGCAGGCGCAGGGTGAGGGGCACGGGAAGGCCGATCACGTTGTCGAGGCCGCCCTCCTCGATCCCCCTCACGAAGGCGTCCGCGCTCTCCTGGATGGCGTAGCCCCCCGCCTTGCCCCGCCACTCGCCGCCGGCGACGTAGGCCTCGATCTCAGCCGGAGAGAGGGCGCGCATGGTCACCCACGTGCGCTCGAAGTCCGACCTCCGGCCCCCGTCCGCGGAGCAGTCAATGACGCAAACGCCCGTCACGACCCGGTGCCGCGAGCCCGAGAGGGCCTCCAACATGCGACGCGAGTCGGCCTCATCGCGGGGCTTGCCGAGAAGGTCCCCCGCCAGAGCGACGATGGTATCGGCTCCAATCACCGTCAGCGGCGCGTTTACGTGGAGCGCTGCCACGGCGGCGGCTTTGCGCTCGGCGAGGACCACGGCTACACCCTCCGCCTCCATGCCCGGCGGCGGAGTCTCGTCCACCTCGGAGGGCTCGCCCTCGAACTCGAGTCCAACACGCTCCAACAACACCCGCCGACGCGGGGAGGCGGAGGCGAGCAGCAGTCGCGACGCCACCGCTCAACGCCGTCGAGGAGCCTTGCCGGTCCCGCTCGCGCGTCCGGCGCTCTTCTTCTTGGCCGCCGACTTCCGCTTGACCACACCTTTCTTGGTCGCGGGTTTCTTCTTGGCGGTGTTCTTCTTCGGGGCGGTCTTTCTGGTCGCAGGCTTCTTCTTCGCCGCGACCCTCTTGGTCGCCGGTTTCTTCTTCGCTGCGACCTTCTTCTTCGGCGCCTTCTTCGCGGCGGCCTTCCTCACCGCAGCCTTCTTCGCGGCGGCCTTCTTCGCGGCGGCCTTCTTCGCGGCAGCCTTCTTCGCGGCGGCCTTCTTCGCGGCGGCCTTCTGGGCCGCGGCCTTCTTCGCGGCGGCCTTCTTCGCGGCGGCCTTCTGGGCCGCGGCCTTCTTCGCGGCAGCTTTCTTCGCGGCGGCCTTCTTGGCGGCGGCTGCCTGTTTGCGTTCGATGAGCTGCGAGCGACGTTGTTCCACGCGCTCGGCCCGCAGAGCCTCGGCCTCCGCTCGCTTGCGCTCGCGCTCGGCCTCCTTCTCGAGCCGCGCCCTCTCCCGCTCCTCCGTCGCCCGGCGTCGGGCTTCCTCCTTGGCGGCGTGGGCAGCGTGGCGTTCTTGCTGCCTCATCCAGTCCACGCGCACGTTCTTGCCGTGAGCGCAGTCGTCCACCAAGACGCACTCCCAGCACAGGGGCTTGCGCTGGTCGCACCACTCATCCGCGATACGGCCGAAGCCCATCGACACCCGCAGCCCGCTTCCGGAGCCGACCAAGGGCTCGACACTCGCCCGCAGCTTCGAGATCGACGACGTGCGCGGCACGAGGTCCAATCGGTCGAGGGTGCGGGTGATGGCGGTCGTCACCGGCAGAGCACCCTCGGAGGCGCACCAGAGCAGGACGCTGCCGAGGGAGTTGCCCAAGGTCGTGATCTGAGGCACGCGACGCGCTGCGCCGTTCTCGTCCTCGCGCAGGAACTCCAGATCAAGGCCGTGGATCTTCTGGAAGACCTCTTGCATGTACTCCTTCAGAGCGAAGGCGGCAGGCACGTACCGCGCTATTGCCGTCGGCGAATCGGAGCCGTCGGGGAGCAGACAGCGGGCCAGTTCCTGCACCTGGGAGACACGGGCCTCGTTCCAGTCATCGAAGGTGGCCTTCAGGGTCGCCATGCCGGCCTGCGCTCGCGTCGCGGACAGTTCGCGGCGCAAGACCAGCAGCATGCCGAGCTCGAACAAGGTCCCCTCCGGAAGGGAATCCGGCACGCCGGTGGACAGTTCGATCTTCCCCAGCAGACGATCCAGGCGTTCCGACTTCTTGCTCACACCTCTCCCCGTTCCTTCACCCGGACTGCGTCCGGATCACAAAGATGACTCGACCCTCGCCCGCGCAATCCCGCGTTGGGCGCGCCTACCGAACAGGTCACTCCTCGCCCTGGTCCTCGCCACCTTCGGTCGCCGCGGCGGCACGCCGGGCGGCCACGCGTTCGGTCCTCCGAGCCACCTTGTGCTCGGCGCGCTCGCCCTTGCGGGCCTTGCGGCGACGGCTAGTGGCCGTCTGCTTGCGTCCCGGCCGCTTGCGCGGCTTGCGTGGCTCGGTTCCCTCGAACACACCCATGCGACCGAAGATCGAGCGCACCGTATCCGAGGGTTGGGCACCGACGCCGATCCAGTGCCGGGCCCGCTCGACGTCCAGGGTCACCTGCGCCTGGGGATCCCCGGCGATCGGGTCGTACAGCCCCAGATGGTCGATGGTCCTCCCGTCGCGGGGGGAACGCCGATCGGCGACGGAGATGCGGTAGCAGGGACGGTTTCGGCGTCCCGTGCGCTTCAGACGGATGACTACTGCCATGGAATACGGAGGTGGTGGCGGATCGCGTTGCAGCCGAGGGCGTTGCAGCCGAGGGCGTTGCAGCCGAGGGCGTTGCAGCCGAAGGAGTTGCAGCCGAGGACGGCGCGGTCGATGATGACGGGAAGGCGCGGAGCTCGTCCGTGGGCGCGACGGGGGTCTGCGAGACAACCCGGGCCCCGGACAAGGGCCGCACAGGAGACGAAAAAACGGCCGCCGGGGCAAGCCGCGGACGGACTATTTCCGCTTGCCCTTGCGCCCCTTGCGGGAGCGGCGGTCCCTCTTGCGGCGCTTGGGGGCGCTCTTGCGGGTCGCGGAGGAGCCCATCGGTCGGGCGCCGCCGCCGCCCAGGGCCTCCGCCAGTTCGCCGGACCCGGCGGCTCCCGGGCTGCCTCCCCCGCCCCCGAACAGGCCGCCCAGGCCGCCCAACAGGCCACCGCCGCCACCGCCGCCTGCCAGCTCCCCGCTGGGAGAGAGGTCGCGCAGGGTATCGCGCTTGGCGCCGGCGCCCATCTTCGAGCCCAGGCCCAGCTTCCCCATCTGCTTCATCATCTTCTTCATACCCCGGAAGCGCTTCAACAGGTCGTTGATCGCCCCCACGTCCTGACCCGCCCCGCGCGCGATGCGCCGCCGGCGACTCATGTCGATCACGTCCGGCTGCACGCGCTCGCGGGGAGTCATCGAGGTGAAGAGCGCCTCGAGACGGTTCATCTGGCCGTCGTCGACGTCGAGCTGATCGAGCTGGCCTGACATCCCCGGCATCATCCCCAGGACCTTCTTCATCGGCCCCATCCTGCGGATCATGCGCAGCTGGGAGAGCATGTCCTCGAGGGTGAAGCTGCCCATCACCATGCGCTCGAAGGAGACCTGAGCTTCCTTCTCGGTGATCTGCTCCTGGGCCTTCTCGACCAGGCCCACCACGTCACCCATGCCGAGGATGCGCCCGGCCATGCGGTCGGGGTGGAAGGCGTCGATATCCTCGATCTTCTCGCCCGTGCCGATGAAGAGGATCGGGCAGCCGGTGACGGCCTTGAGGCTCAAGGCGGCGCCGCCGCGCGCATCGCCGTCGAGCTTGGTCAGCACGACGCCGGTGAGCTCCAGCCGGGAGTGGAAGGCGCCTGCCGAGGAGACCGCGTCCTGACCAGTCATCGCGTCGACGACCAGGACCTGGTCGTCGGGCTTGGTGACACGGGCTATCTCGGCCACTTCGGCCATCAGGTCATCGTCGACGTGCAGACGGCCGGCGGTGTCGAGCAGCACGACGTCCGCGCTGATCGCCCGAGCGTGCTCGACGCCGGCCCGGCAGACGTCGGGGGGCGTAGCGCCCTCTAGGTGGAAGACGGGCACGTCGATCTTGCGGCCGAGGATCTGCAGCTGCTCCACGGCGGCGGGGCGCTTGACGTCTGCCGCCACCATCAGGGGGCGCCTCTGGTGCTCGTCGCGCAGCCAGCGCGCGAGCTTGGCGCAGGTAGTGGTCTTGCCGGCGCCCTGCAGGCCCGCCATCAAGATCACCGTCGGGCCACTCTTGGCGAAGGACAGCCGGGCGTCCTCGGGGCCCATGATCTCGACCAACTCGGCGTGGAAGGCGTGCGCGAATTGCTGCGAGGGATCGACTCCCGCCACGCGCTCCTCCCCCACCAGGCGATCGCGCACGGAGGCGGTCAGACGGCGCGTGACCTGAATGTGGACGTCGGCCTCCAAGAGAGCGCGGCGGACCTCCGCGAGCCCGAGGTCGAGCTGCTCCTCGGAGAGGCTCTTTCCCCCGCGCAGGGCGGAGAAGGAGGCGGTCAGGCGCTGGGTGAGGGTCTCGAACAAGGTCTGCAGACTCTAGCAGGCCGCCGGCAGGCGCCCCACCCGGTTGTCTTCAACTCCTGCGCCGCCGCGCGCCCGTCTACTCCGCCTGCTCGCGGCGGATCGCGGCGCCCAGGGCTCCGAGCCGCTCCTCGATGCACTCGTAGCCGCGGTCGATGTGGTAGACGCGGTGGATGTGGGTCTCGCCCTCGGCCACGAGGCCGGCCAGCACGAGCGCCGCCGACGCCCGCAGGTCCGAGGCGGTCACGTGGGCACCCGAGAGGCGCGGGGTGCCGCACACCAGGGCCAAGGCTCCCTCGCGGCGCACGTCCGCCCCCAGGCGTGCGAGCTCCGCCATGTGCATGTAGCGCTCGGGATAGACACGCTCGGTGATGACGCTGCGCCCCTCCGCCATGGTCATCAGTGCCATCCACTGCGCCTGCAGATCCGTCGGGAAGCCCGGAAACGGATGGGTGGTGATGTCGGTCGGGCCCGGGCGCTCATCGGGAGAGCGCGGATCGAAGGCCTGGGTCTCGATCCAGTCCGCGCCGACCTCGACCGGGATCCGCGCCTCGCGCAGGCGCTCGAGTACCGTCGTCAGATGCTCGGGCCGGCAGCCGCGGACGCGCACCCGGCCGCCGGTCATCGCCCCGGCGATGGCGTAGGTCCCGGCCTCGATGCGATCGGGAATCACGTCCCAGTCGGGGCCGTGAAGCTCGTCCACGCCTTCGATCTCGATCCGGGGCGAGCCAAGCCCATCGATGCGGGCGCCCATCGACTGCAGGCAGTGGCCGAGGTCGACGATCTCCGGCTCGCAGGAAGCCCCCTGGATCACGGTCCGGCCCCGGGCCAAGGTGGCGGCCATCATCACATTGGCGGTGCCCGTCACCGACGAGCCGAAGGCCGTCCCGAGGTACATCTCGGCGCCGCGCAAGCCGCCGGACGGAGCTTCGGCGATCACGTAGCCACCCTCGATGTTCACGCGCGCGCCGAGGGCCTCGAGCCCCTTGCGGTGGATGTCGATCGGGCGGAACCCGCCCAGGGCGCAGCCGCCGGGCAGGCTGACCTCGGCCCGGCCCGTACTCGCCACGAGCGGGCCCAGGACGCAGAAGGAGGCGCGCATGCGAGCCACGAGCTCCCAATCCGTGCGCTGGGAGGGGCTGGAGGGGGCCTGGACCGCGAGGGAACCGTCGTCCCGACGCACGGCTTCGCACCCCAGGTCGCGCAGGACACCGAGCATGGATTCGACGTCCACCAAGCGCGGGGCGTTGCCGACGCGCAGGGGCTCGCGGGTCAACAGAGCGGCGGCCAGCACCGGCAAGACCGCGTTCTTGGATCCCGCGACGTCGACCTCGCCCGCGAGGGGCAGGCCCCCCTCCACAACCAGCTTCTCCATCTCGTCCCTCCCTGGTGCTCGTGCCCGTACTCGTGAGGCGAAGGTACTCCCCGCCCGCGGGTGAAGCTCCCTCCGTGCCGGGAATCCCTCCCGCCGCGTCAGGTTGACTCCGGCCCCGCCGCCGCCCTATCATCTCGCTGCCTGAACGCCGGGGATCCCAGGCGCGCACCCGCGCCCTCCCCGAGGTCCTTTCGTGGTCCGCCCACGCTTCGATTCCGCCATGAGTCAAGAGACGCAAGATCCCGCCGTGAGTCCGAGCACAGACACCGCCGACCCGGTGGACCTGTGCAACGATCCCATCCCCAGCTTCGCCTCCCTGCAGGCCGCGCGCGGGACCGTGTTCCAGACCCGCCGCTCCCTGGACTCCTTCGGCCTGCAGATCGACGCCCTCGGGCGCGAGGGCGAGGAAGGGCGACGCCGAGGCCTGGGCCTGTGGATGGTCGGACGCTACGACGAAGCGGTCGAGATGCTCGAAGGACACTCGACGGACGACGTGGCCTCCTTCACCCACGCCAACGCCCTGATGTCCCTCGGGCGTCCGGCTGAGGCGGTGCCCGTGTTCCAGCGGCTCTCCCAAGCCTACGCCGACGAGCCCCGCCCCCGCGCCGGCTGGATCGAGGCGCGGCTCGAGGCGACCCTTGCCGAGACGGGCGACCACGAGCGGGCCGCGGAGGCCGCGGAGGCGAGTTGCGCCGAGGCACCCGAGAGTTTCATGACCAGCGCCGACGGGTTCTACGTCCAGGGGCGCATCGCCGAGCTCCGTCGCGACTGGGAAACGGCCATCGACCACTACTCCGCCGCGCGCGGGATCGACCCAACGCACCGGCGCAACCTGTTCCGCCTGGCGCACCTGTCTGAGCGCTGGGGCCTGGACGAGGAGGCCCTCGGGGCTTACGAGGCCCTGATCGCCATCAGGCCCATCGACAGCAACGTGCTACTCAATCTCGGTTGCCTGTACGAGGACTTCGGTCGCGATCAGGAAGCCGCGACCTGCTACGACACAGTGGCCCGCTTTCGCCCGACCAACCGCCGCGCGCGCCTCTACCTCGAGGACGCCAAGGCCGGGATGAACATGTACTACGACGAGGATCTGGAGCGCAAGGAGGACCGCCTCAACCAGATCCTGCGCATCCCGATCACCGACTTCGAGCTGTCGGTGCGGGCGCGTAACTGCCTCAACAAGATGGACATCCTGACCCTCGGGGACCTGGTCAAGAAGACCGAGCAGGAGCTGTTGACCTACAAGAACTTCGGCGAGACCTCTCTGAACGAGATCAAGGAGATCCTGGGCAGCAAGGCCCTGCGCTTGGGGATGGCGCGCGAAGAGGCGGTGGCCAGCATCGAGTCCCACTCCGGGCGCCGCTACACTTCGGGCGAGAACGTCGAAGCCATGAACCGCTCGATCGCGGAGCTGGAGCTCTCGATCCGCGCCCGGCGCACGGTCGAGGCCCTCGGCTGCCTGACCCTCGGCGATGTCGTCCAGCACTCCGAGGAGGAGCTCCTGGGAATGCCCAACTTCGGTATCACCTCGCTCCAGGAGCTCAAGGACAAGCTCGTCGAGCACGGGCTGGCCCTGAAGCTGCCGAACGAGAACAGGATGATCTAGCCCGCGCGCGGTCCGGGCGCGGACCGCGGATGGGGCGGAGCCGTGTACCAGTACCTCGAAGGAGACGTCGCGGGGCTTACCCCCACGCGACTGGTGCTCGATGTGGGCGGGGTGGGGTACGACCTCTGCGTACCCCTGGGCTCCGACTTCCCCGCCTCCGGGCGCGCGCGAGCCTGGACGCACCTGATCGTGCGCGAGGATTCCCACCAGCTCTTCGGCTTCGCCGACCGCGAGACGCGCGACCTGTTCCGGCTCTTGCTCTCCGTGCGCGGCGTCGGCCCGCAGATGGCCCTGGGAATCCTCTCGGGGCTCTCGCGCGGCCCGCTACTCGAGGCCATCGTCGGCGGCGACACGGCCCAGCTCACGCGCGTCAAGGGCGTCGGGCGCAAGACCGCCGAGCAGATCCTGCTCGACCTGTCGGACAAGGCGGCCGGCCTGCACGCGCAACTCGGCGCCGCCCCCACCCCCGCGAGCGACGAGCTGAAGGCGAACCTCGAAGACGCCGTCACCGCTCTGGTCTCGGTCGGCTACAAGGAGAAAGAGGCGCGCCGCCAGGTCGAGCGCGCCGCCGAATCGGTCGACGCCGGCGACCTCGAGCTGCTCGTCCGCACCGCCCTACGGGGCTGAGCCAACCGAACTCATGACACCTTCTTCCACGCCGCTCTCACCGGGCGAGGCCCGTATCCTGATCTGCGACACCCTCTCTCCCGCTGCCCTGGAGGCCTTCACAGCGCGCGGATTCGAGCCGCTCGTGCGGACGGGGATGAACGAGGACGAGCTGTGCACCTGCGTGGGCGAGGTCCACGCCTTGATCGTGCGCTCCGCCACGCGCATCACGCGCCGTGTTCTGGAAGCCGCCGGGGAACTGCGCGTGGTCGGCAGGGCGGGCGTCGGCGTGGACAACGTCGATTGCGACGCGGCCACCGAGCGCGGGGTGGTCGTCATGAATACGCCAACCGGAAACACGACGACTACCGGCGAGTTGGCGATTGCCCTGCTCTGCTCCCTGGCGCGCCACATCCCCCGCGCCGACCGCTTGGTCGGCGAGGGGCACTGGAGCAAGAAGGGCCTGTTGGGCAGCGAGCTGACCGGCAAGCGTCTGGGCGTCGTCGGCCTGGGCCGCATCGGCGGCGTCGTGGCCCGCCGCGGACGCGGCCTGTGCATGGAGGTCGTAGCCCACGACCCCTACCTGTCCTCCACCGGCGTCGCCTCGCCCGTCGAGGGCGTCGCTCTCATCGAGCTGGACGAGCTGCTGGAGACCTCGGACTTCATCTCCCTGCACGTGCCCTTGCTCGACTCGACGCGCAACCTGCTCTCGCGCGAGCGGATCGCCCGCATCAAGCCTGGCGCGCGGGTGATCAACGCCGCGCGCGGTGGCTTGATCGACGAGCAGGCTCTGGCGGAGGCCCTGGAGACCGGTCAGATCGCCGGCGCCGCCCTGGACGTCCTGGCGGAGGAGCCGCCGGGCGCCGAGCACCCGCTGATGGGTCGCGACGACGTGATCCTGACGCCGCACCTCGGCGCCTCCTCGAGCGAGGCGCAGCACAACGTGGCCGTCGGCATCGCGGCGCAGATCTGCGACTTCTTCAGCGACGGCGTCGCTCACAACGCCGTCAACGCCCCGGCGCTCTCGGCGGACACCCTCGAGCACCTCGCACCCTACGTCCTTCTGGCGCAGCGCACGGGGAGCTTCCTCGCCCAGCGCCTGGAGGAGGCGCCGCGGAAGATCGAAGTGACCCTCTGTGGCGAGCTCGCGCGCCAGGGCGGAGGCTACCTACCTCTGGCGGTCCTGGTGGGCGTCTTGCGCCACATCGACCGCGGCGTGAACTTCGTGAACGCGCCCCTGGTCGCGCGGGAGAAGGGTGTGCGCTTGTTGGAGGGCGCCGAGGAGAGCGCCGCGTTCTTCAACGGCATGATCAAGGTGCGCGCCACGAGCCGCGGCGGCGAGGAGAGTCACGTGGTCGCCGGCACGGTTTTCGGCCGCACGCCGAAGCTCGTGCGCGTGGACGACCTTCACCTCGACCTCGAGCCCGCGGGCACCATGCTGATCACGGTCCACCGCGACCGGCCCGGTGTGGTGGGCCGAATCGGGACGATCCTGGGTGAGGCGGGGGTCAACATCCGCCGAGTGGAGCTGGGTTCCGCGCCTCTGGGGGTCGACGCTCTGGCCTCGGGCTTCTTCTCCCTGGACGAGCGCCCGAGCACCGAGGCCCTGGAGCGGATCGGCGAGCTCGAATCACTCGAAGAGGTCCGCCTGGTCGAGCTCTAGCAGCCCGTTGACGACTTCCTTGCTGGCTGCCGGCAGCTCATGGAAGTAGGGCCGTAGCGAGACGAAGACCTGTTCGTCGCAGCACGGATCGACGAGTCCGACGCCGCAGCGGCGGAGAGGGCAAAGTCGCAGTAGGACGTTGTTCAACGGGCTGCTAGGGTCGGCGCGCCGTGAGCCTCGCCGACACCCCCCCGCCCTACGGTACGGTCGTCTTCGACTGCGACTCGACTCTCTCGCGCATCGAGGGCATCGAGGAACTCTCCGGAGCGCGGCGTGGGGAGATCGCCCGCATGACCGCCGACGCGATGGATGGCGCACTGCCCCTCGAGGAGGTGTATGGCCGGCGTCTCGATCTCGTGCAGCCCTCCCGCGCAAACCTGCTCGCGGTCGGTGAGCGGTACGCGGAGGAGCTGGTGCACAACGCACACCCTTGCCTCGAGGCTCTGGCCACCCTGGGTAAGCGAGCGGTGATCGTCTCGGGCGGCCTGCTGCCCGCGGTCGCGTGCCTCGGCCGCCACCTCGGGCTGGCCGAGGCCGATGTGTTCGCGGTGGGCGTGACCTTCAACGCCGACGGCTCCTACGCCGATTTCGACCGCACGTCGCCCCTCGCACGCGCTGGGGGCAAGATCGGGATCGTGGCCTCCCTGGCGGCCGAGGCCGCATCCGGCCCCGTCTGCCTCGTCGGCGACGGCGTCACCGACCTCGAGGCGGCGGGCTCCGCGGCGCGCTTCGTGGCCTTCGGAGGCGTCGAACGCCGCGCGGCGGTCTTCGAGGAAGCCGCCGTCACCTGCGCAGAAGCCGACTTCGCCGCCCTCGCGCCCCTGCTCTTCAGCGATGACGAGCTTTGCGTGCTGCGCGGAGAGCCGCGGTTCGCTAGCTTCACCCGCGACATCGAGCGCTACGCCTGACGAGACGACCACCATGCTCTGGATCCCCGGCCCGACCGAAGTCCGCCCCGAACTCCTCGCCGAGTGCGCCCGCGCGGCGATCGGCCACCGCTCGCCGCAGATGCGCGAGTTGATCGAGCGCCTCGACCCGCACCTGCCTTGGGCCTTCGGCCTCTCCGCCGGGAGCGACGCCCATGTCGGCGTCCACTCCACGAGCGCCTCGGGCCTGATGGAAGCCTCCCTGCGCGGCGTCGGCCCGCGTGTCCTCTCGGTGGTGAACGGCGCCTTCAGCCGCCGCTTCTTCCAGATGGCCGAGCTGCTGGGCAAGGACGTCGAGCGCCTCGACGTCGCCTGGGGCGCGGGGGTCGAGCCGGCGGAGCTGGCCGAGCGATTGGAGCGCGACGGTCCCTTCGATGCGGTCACCCTGGTGGCCAACGAGACCTCGACGGGCGTGCGCACGCCCCTCGCGCCCTTGGCCAACGTCCTGCGCGAGCACGGCCGGGCGATGTTCCTCGTGGACGTGGTGAGCCTGATCGCCGGCGCGCCGGTCGACTTCGACGCCCATGGCATCGACTTCGCCTTCGCCGGCGTGCAGAAGGCCTTGGCCCTTCCGCCGGGGATCGCCGTCTGCTGCGCATCCGATCGCTACATGGCGGGCGCCCGCGCCCTCGAACGGGGCAGCTGGGCCCTCGACCCGGTCCGCATCCTCGAGGGCCACGCGGCGCGCAAGACTCCGGCGACGCCCTGCACGCCGCTCTACTACGGCCTCGCGCGCCAGCTCGAGGACATCAGCGCCGGCGTGACCCTGGCGCCGGGGACGGACGCCGCCCCCGGCGCCGCCGCCTGGGGCGCGCGCTTCGCACGCCACGAGCGCATGCAGGCGCGCACGGCGAGCTGGGCGAGCGGCCACGGCCTGGAGCTCTTCCCCGCACCACGCTTCGCCTCCCCCACGGTCTCCTGCGTGAACGCTGGCTCCCTCGACGTGGGCGCGGTCGTCTCCGGCCTCGCCGCCCACGGCTTCTCGATCTCCAACGGCTACGGCGACCTGAAGGGGAAGACCTTCCGCATCGGTCACATGGGCGACCACACCGAGAAAGGCCTCGAGGAGCTCCTCGCCGCCGCGGACGAGGTCCTCGAGGTCGTCTCCGTGGCCGGGCCGCGCTGATCCGAGCACGCCCGAGGCGATCGCGAGGTGCGCCGGAGGCTACTCGTCCACCAAGCCCTCTCGGCGGGCGAGGGCGAGGGCAATGGTCCGAACGGCTTCGGGGCCGAGGTGGTGCAGCTGGTGCACGAGGGTGCGCGAGGGATCGAGGGCGCTCCAGGCGGCGGGATCGCGCTCGCGACGTTCGTCGAGCTCGCGCAAGAAGTCGGCGAGCAGCTCGCGGTAGGCCTCGCCGTGAGGCAATGGACCGTACACGCCACCCTCCGCCGCGGCCAAGACGTCCGCCAGGGGCAGGCGCGGATCCTCCACGGAACACAGGGCGACGAGCTCGGCGCGCAGCTCGAGCCGGCGCTGGAGTGCCCTGGGCGTCAGGCCACCGCGCAGCAACAGGCCGAGGATTCGCCCGAGGTTGCGGCCGAGGGGCAGGAAGCGCTCGCGGTCGCACAGGTGCCCCTCCTCGTGCACCGCCACGACGCGAGCGAGCTCCGTCAGGCTCGGCGCTGAGAGGGCGGCGCCCGCCGCGCGCTCGCGCATGACCGACAAACGGACGCGCGACGCCTCTCTCATCAAGCCGGTGGCTGCTCGCCGCTCGCGCGAGCGCGCCCGACTTCCGGGATCGGAGCGCAATCTCAAACCGCGCACGGCCAGAAGCTCCCCGAGCTCTGCGCGCCCCTCCCGCCGGCCGAAGCGCCGCGCCAGGCGCGCCCAGGCGTCGACGCCCCGACGCACGACCGCCAGGTCTATCCAGTAGCCCTCGTGCAGCGCCGCCCCGGCGATGCGCGCCCCGCCGCGCGCGGCGCGACCAGGAACGTCGACCCCGTCGCACCAGACGACCGTCCCGCTCCAGGGAGCGCCGAGGTGCTCTCCCGCTCGCTCGCACACCGCGGCAACGCGCAGGAGAGTCGCGTCCGGCCCGCCGCCTCCCAGGAACTCGCCCAGCAGAGCGAAGCGCCCGATGGCGGCCATCTCACCTGCCAACCCCCCGACCGGCGCTCCCGCCACCCCGCGCCCGGCGCGTTCGTCGCCGTCGGAGAAGCGCGGACCGGGATGGACGAGGGTCGCCAAGGCGCCGTATTCCAGGCGCGGCGTGGCGGCCAGGCTCTCGGCCACCCGTGCCGCGTCCGTCTCGCCACCCAGGCGCTCGTGGGCCTGGGCGAAGGCCCCGGCGAGGCCCACCAGGATGGCGTCCAAGGATCCGTTCGGCGCCGAATGGGGCGCTCGGGCGGGTGCCAGCACGACCGGCGGGGCGTCCTCGCTCTCGCCTCCCAGCGCCTCCCCAGTCAGGGCAACCTCGAGGGCATCCAACAGCACGCACCCGGCCACCGCCCGGTCGTTCAAGTCCAGGGCGCCGGCCGCGTCGCTGGGCGCGAGGTGCTCCGCGAACTCGCGCGCTTCGTCGAACCAACCGGCCGCCAGGAGGGCCGAGCCCAGCGAGCCCGCGAGACCGGGGCGAAGCTCGTCGCTCGCCTCTCCCCAGGCGCGCGCAGCCGCGACCAGGGCGGCCAGGCGCGGCTCGCTCGGACGGCCCTCGCCGTCCAGTGCTTGGGCGGGCAAGTCCGCCGCCCACTCGAGGACGGCCGGCGCGCAGTCGCCCATGCGGAAGCTCTGCAAGCGCGAGAGGCTCCGCCATCTCCCGGACGCCCCCTCAACCGAGTCCGCTAGAAGCGCCCGTCCCAGCCCGCGCGCCGAGCGCGACAGGAGGAGCCAGGCGCGCAGGCGCTCGCGCAAGGGAGAGGAGCGTGCGCCGATGGCCAGCTCGAGCTCGTCGCGGCCCTCGACGCCCAGCGGCCCGTCGAACATGGCGCCCACCAATGCGGAGAGCTCGCCGTCGCCCAGATCGGCCTCGCGTAGCAACTCGACCCCGCGTCGGAAGCCCGTGCGCACCTCCTCCAGCCGGGGTTGGGCGAGCTCGAGGCGGGCGGTCTCATAAGCCAGCCACTCCAGATCCGAGCGCGGCAGGTCGGGGTCTTCGAGAGCGTCGCGCAGGAGCTTCATGCCCCGCGCCGGGCGCTCCCCCTGCAACAGCCAGCGGGCGCGGCTGAGGCAGAACCAGGCGCGTTCCCAGGGATCGCGGGCGCGGGCGACGGCGGCCTCCTCGACGCGCGCGGCGAGCAGCGGGCGCCCGGCGCGCGCCACCTCGAAGGCGCGCCCGTGAATCGCCCAGGCAAGGCCCGGGTCCAGGCGCAGAGCGCGCTCGAATTGCTCGGCCCCCGCCGCACCCTCCAGGCGCCCCAGGAGATAGCGGGCACCGGCGTCGTCGGGCCGCAGGAGGACGGCCTCGCGCCGGGCTTCGAGGGCCTCCAGGCCGCGCAGGCCGGCGCGCAGGAGGTCGTCGGCCAAACGCTCGGGAGCCGTCCAGTCGGGAGCCAGGGCGCGCGCCTGGGCCAGGGCGTCCCAGAGGGCCGCGTCGGTCGGCCCCGCTCCGTGGCGTCGCAGGTCGCGCACGCGCGCCAGGGCCACGGAGGCCGCGGGGCTGACCGGCGGGGCGCCCTCGGGTGCGCTGGCGCAGCCGGCGAGGAGGAGCGCTAGCGCCCACCGGACCCGTCGCCTCCCCGTGGTCATCCACTCCTTGTAGCGTCCGCGGCGCCCTCGGGCCACAGACGCGGCGATTCCTTGCCGCCCGGGGCACGAGGGTCCAAACTGCGTTCATGGGTTCTCGGCTGTCCAGCTCCGGCGCCATCCTGACGGTCTTGTGTGCCCTGAGCGCAGCGAGCGAGCCGGTCCACCGCGCGCCCGCACGCCCCGCTGGAAGCCAGGACCGGGTGAAGCCCGTGCTCGTCCCCTTCCGCGGCGACCTGGACGCGGCGCGCCGCTCGGCGCGCGAGCGAAACGTCCCCCTCGTCTACCATCTGATCCTCGAAGGCGAGGAGCAGAACGACGAGTACCGCCGCCAGGTCCTCCCCAACAGGGAGCTGATCGCCCTCTCCCGGAACGCGGTGGTGATCATCTCGAACAACGGCCAGCACAAGCTGAAGCAGATCACCGAGCAGGTCGAGGGCGTCAGGATCGAGCGCCAAGTCTGCTCGATCTACCCGATGTACGAGAACTGCCACCAGCACCGCGCGATGTGGGACCCGCTCTACGAGGAGCTGAAGGAGGAGGACGGGAACCTCTACTGCCCGCAGATCCGGATCTTCATGCCCGACGGCACGGAGGTCTACCGCCTCACGTCGGACCCGCCGCCGATGAACACGGTCCTCGCCCAGCTCAAGCGGGCCCAGAAGGAGGCCGGCCCCAGTCTGACCGAGGGCGAGCTCCTGCGCGTCAAGCGCCACCTGCTCGACGGCGCGCGCTGCCTGGAGGGGCGGTTGTGGATGGACGCCTGGCGGGCCCACGGCGCCGTGCTGGAAATCCTCGCCCAGGGAGCCTTCGCCGACGAGGCGCGCAAGGGAGCCGAGGCGTCCCTGGCCGGGTTCGACATCGAGATCGAGGAGGTCCGCGAGCGGCTCGTGCCCGGTACGGCCGCCGCCGCCTACGCCCGACTCGTCGCCCTTGCCGCCGACTGCGCCCGAACCCCGCGCGAGCGGCGGCTCGCCGACTTGATCCGCAAGGCCGAGCGCGACCGCGCCATCAAGGAGGAGATCGAGACCTGGAAGCTGGAACGGAAGGCCGAGGAGCTCTGGAGTGACGCCCTAGCCCTGCTCGCGGAAGAGCAGGACCGCAAGGCCGAGCGCCTCTTCCGCCGCCTCCTGCGCAAGAACTACGCACAGACCCCCGCCGGCCTGCGCGCCGCCGAGCGCTTCCCGAAGTGGGCCGCCGAGGAGCGCGCCTCGGGCAAGTGACTCGCAGCCGACCGAGCCCTCCCCCGACTCCAAGGAGCTCTGCATGATCACGCGCCCGTCGCACGCCGCCCTCGCCCTCGCCGCCGGCGCGGCGCTCCTCGCCCCCTCCACCGCTCCGCTCGCCCAGGTGCGCCGCAAGCTCCCCGAGCCCGTCGTCGAGCGCGCCTGTGAGACCGACGGCGATGGCCTGCGCCAGTGGGCTCGATTCGACGAGCGCTGCGGGAGCTGCCGCGGCGGCAAGACCACCGAGTGCGAGCACTGCAAGGGTTACGAGAACCTGTCGGTGTGCGCCGAGTGCGACCTGACGCGCAAGGCGCCCTGCCGCGCCTGCCGCGGTAGCGGGCGCGCGCTCGACCCCCTCGAAGCCCTGATCTGCCCCTACTGCTGGGGGAGCACCTGGTACGGCTGCAAGCTGTGCAAGACGCGCGGGAAGTACCCGGTCAAGGGAGCGGGAGATCGCGACCAGAAGTGCGGCGCCTGCAAGACGCGCGGCGTCTTCGAGTGCACGCCGTGCAAGGGACTCGGCTTCCTCCCGGCCGCGAAGTTCGGCTCGGGGGGACCGGGCGACGCGAAGCTCAAGAAACTGCGCGCCGCGCGCGAGACCCTCGCCGAGACCCTGGAGAGCCTGAAGGCATACCAGCCCGTCCACGAGAGCCGCTCCAAGAGCGAGAAGGCCTTCGCCAAGGCGGTCGATCCGGCGGCGCGCGTCCTGCCGGGGATCAAGGGCGCCAAGTCCCTGCTCGAGACGTCCCTCAAGGGCCTCGGCAAGGGCGCGGGCTACGTCGGCTACGCCGACTGGGTGGACGCCGAGTTCCTCGAGTTCACCGACCGCACGGTGTTCCTCCTGGGCCACCAACTGCTCCTCATCGACCTGTGTATCGCACGCGCCGAGTTCAACGAACAGGTCGGACAGCGGCGCGGGCGATGATCTCGCTCGCCACGCTTACGAGCCTTCTGCTCACGGTCGGCCCCGCCCCCGTGCCCGCCGACGGATCACCCGTCGAGAAGGCCCTGGCCGCGGTCGGCGATGTCGCCCTGCGCTTCGACGATCCTTCCGGCAACGCGGTGCGCGTCGAACGCCCCTCCTCGGGCGTCGTCATCGACCCGCGCGGGTGGATGATTACGGCGCGACACCTGGTGGCCGAGGCGCTCACCGAACCCGACGCCTACCGGATCGAGGTCGCCCTGGCGAACGGCCGCGCGCGCGGCGCGCGTCTGGTGGACCACGATGAGCGCACGGACCTCGCCCTGCTCGAGCTCGAGCTGGAAGAAGGCGAACGCGTGGCCGCCATCCCCCTCGCCGGGGACGCTTGCCCGCGCTCGGGCGCGCGAGTCCACGCCCTGGGGCGCCCGCGCGGCAAGCCCTACGCCTTCGCCGGCGCGACGCGCCACGCCAACGGCCCGGTCCGCCTGCGCGGCGGAGAGCTGGCCGCCGAGGAGTTGCTCCTGGCCGACGCTGCCCTCTTGAAGGAGATCGACGGCGGCGCGCTGGTCGACGGCGGCGGCGCACTGCTGGGGATCTGCAACGCCTCCCACGTGCTCGAGCTCACGCGCGAGCCCGAGGAGGGCGAGACGATCGACCTCGGCCACGGTGTGATCCTCAGCGTCGAGACCCTGCGCGCCACCTTTCCCGGCCGCATCCCCGCCGCCGCGCCCGAGGCGGGGGGAGCCGCACTCTGGTCCGACCCCCTCGCCGACGCCGTCGCCACCGTGGCCGACGCGGTCGTCTGCGTCTGGGCCGGTGCGCCCGAAGAGCGCCCCCTCGCCCCCGAACCCGACGACCCCCACGGGCGCCACCCGCCGGCGGGCCTCGGCTCGGGGGTGCTCATCGACTCCGCCGGCCTGCTCCTGACCCACTCGCGCCTCCTCGCGGGCTCTCCCGAGACGATCACCGTCTTCCTGTCCTCGGGCAGCGCCTTCGCGGCCACGGTCCTCGAGCGCCGCGGGAGCGGCAACGTCGCGCTCCTCGCCCTCGAGTTGCCCGAGGGCCTGCGCCTGCCCTGCGCGACCCTGGGCGACTCGGGCGCGGCTCGCCCGGGGGAGGCCGTGGCGGTGGTGGCCGCCCCCTACCGGCGGGCACCGTCGATCAGCGCCGGAGTGCTCGCCGCCTGCGAGGAAGAGGGACCCCTGAGACTCTCGGCCGAGGTCCACGCGGGCCAGGCGGGAGCGGCGCTCGTCGATGCCCGGGGCCGGGTGATCGGCATCGCCGATCCCGACCTCGTACCCCTGGGCACCCACTCGGAGATCGAGAACGGCCTCGCCCTGGCGACGCCCGTCGATCACCTGCGCACGGCCTTCGCCGACGCCCTCGCCGCGCGCGGCGGCGAGAGCTCCCTGCCCGCCGCCCCCGAGCAGGACGAGCGGGACGCCCTGCGACGCGCGAGCGGCGTGCCACGGGTGGTCGCCCAGACGCGCGACGCCCTGCTCAACGTCTACGTCAAAGTCTCCGCTCCGAGGTCGGGCGGGTTCGATCCTTTCGGCGGGGAGGAGACCGTAGCCCACACCCAGGGCCTGGGCTCGGGAGTCGTGATCGACGAGAGCGGTCTGGCCCTCACCAACTGGCACGTGGTCGAGTCCGCCACCGAGCCCGACGGCACGCAGCGAGCCGACCACGAGCTGGAGGTCTCCCTGCCCAACGGCGAGCGCTATGCGGCGCGCGTTCTGAGCACCGCGCGCGACGACGACCTGGCCCTCCTGCAGCTCGAGCTCTCTGCCGCCGACGACGTCCACTCCGTTCCCTTCGGCGACTCCCAGACCCTGATGGTGGGCCAGCCCGTGATCGCCATCGGCAACCCCTTCGGCCTCGCCAACAGCGTCAGCGCCGGGATCATCTCGACCCTCGACCGGGACACGCACATCGCCGGGCGCGTGCGCGCCCTGAAGGGCATGATCCAGACCGACGCCGCCATCAACCCCGGCAACAGCGGCGGCGCCCTGCTCGACCTCGAGGGGCGCCTGGTCGGGATCAACTCCGCGGGGAGCAACTGGATCGCCGGGCGCGGCTTTGCGATCCCGGTGCAGCGCATCCGCACGGTGTTCCGCGAGCGCCTGTTGAGCGCCCAGGGCCTGCGCAGCGCCTACCTGGGGATGGGGCTCGAAGAGGCCGAGAACGGGCCGCTGGTCGCCGAATTGGATCTCGACGGCCCGGCGGCGCGCGCCGGGGTCGAGGAGGGTGACCGCCTGCTCTCGATCGCCGGCGCGGCGATCGACGGGCGCGTGGAGTTCACCCAGGCCGTGCTCGCCGCGCGCCCCGACACGCCGCTTCCGATCGAGCTGGAGCGAGCGGGCCGCCGGATTCGCCGCGCGCCGATCCCCCTGAGCCACACCGCCTGGACCCTCTACCGCCAGTGCGGCCTGGAGCTCGAGGCAATCGACTACTCCACCGAGACCGACTTGGTCCGCTCCGTCTCGGTGGACCTGCACCGCGCCTTCACCTCCGACCCCGCCGGCTCGCCGCGGGAGCTGATGGCCGGCGCCCTACGCGTCGTGCGCGTCAGACCGGCCGCCCGCGGCCCGGCCGTCGAGCCGGGCGACCTGCTGCTGGGCCTGCAGTCCACCGAGCGCGACCTGGACATCGAGCGCACGGCTCTGCGGCGGCTGGAGGGTCTCGCGCAGGCCGCCGAGGCGATCGGTGCGCTCGCCACCCTCGAAGGCGGCGTCGCCCGTTGCTGGATCTGGCGCGCCGGCGAGATGCTGCGGGTGGACCTGCCCGTGCGCCGGGCGCGCTGAGAGAGCGCCTACCGGCGAGCTGGCGCAAGGCTCACCCAGGCCGGGGAACGCGGTGCGACCCCAGGGCCAGGGGAGGAGCGACGCTCAGGGAACCACCGCGAGGCTTCCCCACCACAGGTTCGGCAGGCGGCCCTGACGGCTCACGCGCGGCGACACCTGCTCCCCGACGACCCTCCGGACGCCCTCGGCCCAGCGGATGTCGTGGAACGCGACCACCGAGCCGGGGCCCAGCATGGACCCGTAGGCCTCCCAGTCCGCCCGTACTCCCTCGTAGGAGTGGTCGCCGTCGATGAACAGGAGGTCGATCCTGTCGGTGAGCGCCCTCACCTCGTCGATCACCTCGGTGCTCAGCCCACGCACGGGACGCAGGAACTCACGGTAGGCGCCCGTGTTCCCCTGGAACTCGTCCCAGGTATCGCGCCGCCCCTCGGACATCGAGTCGTTGTCCCACGAGTCGTTGTCCCACGTGTCGTTGTCCCACGAGTCGTTGTCCCACGAGTCGTTGTCCCACGTGTCGATGCACACCACCTCGCCCCCGGCTCCGTCCTTCTTGACGGACGCCGCGAAGCAGCAAGCCGAGGCACCCAGGTACGACCCGATCTCCACCACCGAGCGCCGCCCCCTCGCCAGCCGGCAGAGCAGCGCCCGCTCGGGCACGCTCAGGTGGGAGTCGATCGCGAAGGCAGGCGCCAGGTCACGGTGGGTCGCCCTGATCCACGAGCCTCTCGGACGCCGCAGGGGGCGGCGTAGGCCCTCGCAGGGCGCGAACTTGCTTGGCACGTCGGTCGCGCTCGTCGAGGGCGCGGTCTGGAGTGCATCAGGTGTCGAACTCCACGGCGCTGCGCGAGGTGCCCCGGTCGTGCTCGAAGGTCCAGACAGCCTCGACGCGCGCGCCCTTCTTCAGGGGCTCGAAGGGGTAGAAGACGATCATCCCGGGAGCCGCGGTGTGGCGGTTCGCCCCGCCGTCGGCCATGTGCACGAAGCCCTCGATCACTTGCCCCCGTACGGTGACCGCGCAGCGGTAGGAGTCCCGCGCGCCGCCGACACCGCCGGTGCCGAAGTGGTGCAGGGAGATCGGGTAGCCGATGACGTCGCTGTCCCCGCGACCGTGCCGCTCCAAGAGGGCCGCAAGCTCCGGGCCAAGGTCCACGACGCGCACCGAGGTCGGGATGCCCGAGGCCTTGGCGCTCGGGTAGACGCGGTAGCCGCCTTCGCCCTTGGGCAGCCGCCGCACGCCGCGGATGCAGTCCATGACCAGGGTCGTCCTGTCCGCGTAGAGGCCGACCGTGGCCAGGGCGTTATTCAAGAGCGCGTCCCGGTAGCCCGGCAGGTCGAGCCAGCGCCGAAACAGGTCCTTGGGCTTCTTGGCGTCGGTGGCAACGAGCGCCATCTGGGCGAACATCCCGCCGAGGTGCGAGCCGCCCTCGAGGTCGGTGTCCTGGTCCTGCTCCGCGGCCGGGCCGCGCTGCTCCTCGTTGGCGGTGAGATAGGCGACGTGGTCGCGGCAGCGCCCCGAGTAGGACTCGCTCCAGGTCACCTCGGTCGCGTTCTGCGCCTTGCGCGCCTTGTTGAACTCCTCGAGCCACTTCTTGACGTCCTTGCTGATCGCGGTCAACGGCTCGTTGTTGTCGCGAATGGCCTTGAGGACCGGGCTGGCTTCGGTCCAGAAGTCCTTCCACTCCTTCTCGAGTTGCGCGAGCGAGAGGCCGCCGTGGTCGGCGGTGAACTTCTTCTCGACGTCGATCGGGTTGTTCTGCCCCGCGAGGCCGTCGAGATCGCGCAGGAGGGTCGGATCGCGACGCACGACGTAGTCGCAAAAAGACCAGGCCTTGATCCGTGCGTCGTTGGGGAACTTGTCGGCGGTGATGACCGGCAGGCGGGCGGCGGGCGTGCCGTCGCCGAGCTGCCAGGCTGCCTCGAGGGCCAGATCCTTCCAGGTGTCGAAGTTGGGCGAGTACTGCTCGAGGTCCTCTTCGCCCGTGGTCGTGCGCAACTGCTCCTTCTGGTCGACGACGAACTGGCGGTTGTTGTTGAAGAACATGCCCACGAAGGTGTGCCCGATACCCTCTCGCAGCGCGGCCGTCCGAAAGCCCGAGTACGACTGGGCTACGGCGCGCACCGTGCCGTCGAGGACCCCCTGCTCGCTGGAGGGAGCGGCCACTTGCAGGTTGCTCGAGCCCGAGGAGAGAGTCGAACCCGACGTGTACTCGAGGCGGAACTCCAGCTCCGAGGCCGACATCAAGTCGGCATTCGCGTTGAGGATCTGCTTGTAGGTGTCCTTGGTTTGGAAGAAGCTCCAATCGCGCACCCAGCGGCGCGGGTCGCTCTTGAACCCCGAGTAGCCTTCGTAGGCAACCTGCATCACGCGCAGAGCACGCTCGGCGTTGACCGCTGCCTCGATCAGGGCGGCCTGGTCGTAGTCGCCGCGCAGGGTGAAGTGCTCGGTGGTCACGGTCGCGTACTCGACCTTGGCCTTCTCGAGCATCGGGTGGATCTCGGTCGCCGGCAGGACCTCGACGGGGTAGTCCTGCTGCGCCTGCTCCGCAACGGCGCGCTCGATCGCCTTCGAGCGCTCGTACAGGGTCAGTTCCAGGTCCGTCCCTGTCAGCCCGGCCACCGGCTTGTGGTCGAGGGCTGCGCGCGCCTCCTCGTTCTCGGGATCGAAGAAGAGCACCTTCTCGTAGTGGGCGCGTGACATGTCCGAGCGACCCGCCTGGTCGTAGTCGACGGCCATCTTTCCGTGCGCCTTGGCGATCTTGGCCGCGATCTTCGCCCAGTCCTTGCGCAGTCCCGCGGCGGCGCTCGGATTCGGCGCATCGTCCTTGGGGTAGGAGAAGCGCGGGTTGACGCTCCAGGCGCTGCCCACGCGCTCGTAACCCAGAGCCTCGCGGGCGTCTGCGTGGTCGGTGTCGTACTCGCTGAGGAGCATCAACCAGACCCGGCGGGCATTGCGCGGAAACCCCTTCTTGAAGGCCTTCGCCGCGTAGTCGTGCAGGGTGTCCGCCTGCTTCTTGCGGAACTTCAACTCCGCGGAGGACTGAGCGGAGGCGGTCGCCACGAAGGAGACCAAGAGGAGCATCAACAGGCAGGCGCGGCGCATCATCGGTTCCAACTCCCATGCAGGCGCCGCGGCACGTGTCGCGGTGTGCTCGACGGCCGGACGCCACCATCAGGATACGCCGTGCGCACCCGGGCCCCAAGGGGGCTCGCCGCGACTCAGACGGGCCGCGGGAAGCCCTCGAGAACGGCGTCCTCGCCGCACTCGCGCTCAGCGCGCCCATCGAGGGTGGCCGAACCCAGCCACTCCCCCATGGAGGGGCCGCGGCCGCCGTTGACGGCCCCGGTGTAGACGCGCACCTGGTCCACCGCCCCGGCCGCCAAACAAGCCCGCAGCAGCGTCGGACCGGCCTCGAGCAGGACCCGGCGCACGCCGGCGTCCCACAGCCAGGCTTCGACCGCCGACAGGGAGACGTGGCCGCCGCTCTCGGCTCCGTGCAGGCCGTGGACGCTGGAGCCCGCCGCCCGCAGCGCCTCGGCGCGGGCCGCCCCGACACCGACGAGGGACAGGAAGTGCACGGCTCCCACGCCCTCGCCGGGAGCGGGCGAGCGCAACATCGCCGCCTCGGGCGGAGTGCGCAGGCAGCTGTCGAGGATGACGCGCAGCGGCGCGGCGCCGATGTCACCGGGAGGGCGCACGCAAAAGCGCGGGTCGTCGGCCAGGACCGTGCCCACTCCGCTGACGATGGCGTCGACACGCCCGCGCAGGACGGCTACTTCCTCGAGAGAGGCGGTGGTGGAAATCCAACGGCCCTCTCCCACGCCAACCGGCGGGGTGAGCTGGCCGGAGCGGGTCTGGGCCCACTTGGCGATCATCCACGGCCGTGGGCGCCGCAGGCGGTCGGCGGACGTCCAACGCGCGAAGTGGGGCGCGACGCGCTCGAGGGGCGCCGTGCCCTCGAGCAGGACGACCTCGACCCCGTTCGACCGCAGGCGCTCGATCCCCGCGCCACGGTGGCGCGGGTCGGGATCGAGGGCGCCCACGACGACGCGCGAGATGCCGGAGGCGAGAATCGCCTCGACGCACGGGCCGGTCTTGCCCAGGCTGGAACAGGGCTCGAGGGTGACGATCAACAGGTCCCAGCGCTCGCGCGGTGCGTCGCTTCCGGCGGCGGCGGAAAGGGCCTCCACCTCGGCGTGGGGCCCGCCCCAGCGCCGGTGGAAGCCGCGGCCGACCTCGCGCCCTCCGGCGAATACCGCCGCCCCCACGCAAGGATTGGGCGCCACCTCGAAGCGGAACGCGGCCGCCTCGCGGCAGAGCTCCTCCATCAGGTGGGTCGTGCGCCCCTCGTCGAGGCCGCTTGCGATGCCGCGGATCATGGTGTGTTCGAGAGGATCGTCTAGTCGGTCGTGAGCCTCGCCGGCAGAGGCATCTACTGGAGTATATTCCGTCCGTCGTGCGCGCTCGCCGAAAAACGACCGGCACGTAGGTGAAAGTGAGACCGGGTGGCGCGAACATACGCAGCCCCCCGGCGGCCTCCTCCGCCCGGGACGAACGACACCTCCACCGGCGAAGACCACCATGTCACGAGCTCCCCTCCAGGTTGCGGTCACCGGCGCCGCCGGCCAGATCGGCTACGCCCTGCTCCCCCGTATCGCCAGCGGGCAGATGTTCGGCCCCGACCAGCCCGTGGTCCTACGGCTGATCGAGATCCCCGTCGAGAAGGCCATGAACGCCCTCGAGGGAGTCGCCATGGAACTGGACGACTGCGCCTTCCCACTCCTCGAGGACATGATCCTGACCGACGATGCCAGCGTTGGCTTCGAGGGCGCCAACTGGTGCCTCCTGGTGGGCTCCAAGCCGCGCGGCCCGGGAATGGAGCGCAACGACCTGATCCTCGAGAACGGGCCGATCTTCACCGGGCAGGGCAGGGCCATCAACGACCACGCCGCGTCGGACGTGCGCGTGGCCGTGGTCGGCAACCCCTGCAACACCAACTGCTTGATCTGCATGCACTCCGCGCCTGACGTGCCCGACGACCGCTTCAGCGCGATGACGCGCCTCGATCAGAACCGGGCCCAGAACCAGCTCGCCAAACGCGCCGGAGTCGCCAGCACCGAGGTCGCCAACTGCCTGATCTGGGGCAACCACTCTTCGACCCAGGTGCCCGATTTCATCCACACGACGATCGGTGGGCGACCGGCGAACGAGGTGATCGACGAGCCCGAGTGGCTCCGGGGCGAGTTCTTCACCACGGTGCAGAAGCGGGGCGCGGCGATCATCGCCGCCCGCGGCCTCTCCAGCGCGGCCTCGGCGGCCAGCTCCCTGGTGGACCACGTCCGCGACCTGCGCGAGGCGACCCCCGCCGGGCACTGGAACTCGGTCTGCGTCAAGAGCGACGGCACCTACGGCGTTACCGAGGGCCTGATCAGCTCGTTTCCCGTGAGCGCGGACGGCGAGGGCGGCTGGAGCATCGTCGAGGGCCTCGAGCTCGACGCCTTCCTCACCGAGCGCATCGCAGCCACTGTGGCCGAGCTCAGCGAGGAGCGGGCGCTCGTGGCGGATCTGCTGGGCTGAGGCGGCGGGCAGGGGCAGCCCGGACCGATCAGTCCAGCGCCGGAGCGAGAGGAAAGAGGTCCTCGAGCTCGGCGATGACCTCGGGCGCGAGCTCGAGTCCGACCGCCCCCACGTTCTGGCGCACCTGGTCGGGGCTCGTGGCGCCGGTGATGACGCTCGTGATCCCCGGACGGGCCAGGATCCAGGCCAGGGCGAGCTGGGAGGGCGAGACCTCGAGGCTTCGCGCCAGGGCGCACAGGCGCCGCACGGGCTCGAGGTTCTCCTCGCACAGCTTGCCCTTCATCCAATCAGTAGTGCTCGCCCGGCTGCCGGCCGGAACGCCGTCGTTGTACTTGCCCGTCAAGAGCCCTCCCGCCAGGGGACTCCAAACGACGACACCCATCCCCAGGCGCATCGCGGTGGGCAGCACGTCGTGCTCGATGTCGCGCTTGAACAGGTTGTAGCGCGGTTGCTCGACACGCGGCGCGTAGCGGTCGCCCTCGGCCGCCAGCTCGCTGGCCCGCTCGAGGGAGTGCGCGCTCCACACGCTCGTCCCCCAGTGCAGCAGCTTCCCCTGGCGCACGAGATCCGTAAGGGCGCAGACGGTCTCCTCCAGCGGCGTCTCTGGATCCTCGCGGTGGCAGAAGAACAGGTCGAGGTAGTCGGTACCCAGGTTGGCCAGGGAGCGCTCGACGCTCTCGAAGAGGTGCTTGCGCGAGAGCCCGCGATCGTTGGGGTCCTCGCTCATGGGCCAGAAGCACTTGCTGGACAGGATCAGGTCCGCCCGCCGCAAGTCACTCAACGTGCGCCCGACGACCCGCTCCGCCTCGCCGTGGGCGTAGACGTCGGCCAGGTCGATGTAGTTGATCCCCTCGTCGACGGCCGCGTGCACGATGTCGCGCGCGTCCGATTCGCAGACGCTGCCTCCGAAGGTGATCCAACCGCCGATGGAGACCTCGCTGATGCGCAGGCCGCTCTCGCCCAGTCTCCGGTACTTCATGCCCGGTTCGATGGGTGTACGTCCATCGGCGAGGTTCCGACGGCGGAGAGCTCCCCGCCCACGCCCCAGGGGCTCGCCTGGCGGACCGTGACCGAGTGGAGCTGTCCGAGCAGGTCCTCGCCGCCGCGCAGGCTGACGGGCAGGCCCTGGGCGGAGCGCCCGCGCAACAGGCCCGGATCGCGTTCGGAGACCTCCTCGACGAAGACCTCCACCTCGCGGTCGAGGTAGCGCCGCATGCGCCGCAGTGAGGCGGCCTCGGCCTGCTCCAACAGGCGCGCGTTACGCTCCTTCTTGACCTCGAGGGGAACGCTGTCCGCTCGCCGCTCCTCGGCGCTCGTCCCCGGCCGGGGGTCGTACTTGAAGACGTAGCTGCTCGCGAAACCGACCTCGTCGAGCAGGTCCAGGCTGGCCTGGAAGTCGCTCTCCTCCTCGCCGGGAAAGCCCACGATCCAATCGCTGGAGAGCTCCACGTCCTCCGCGATCTCGCGCAGCATCTCCAGACGCCGGCGATACAGGTCCACGGTGTAGCCCCGGCGCATGGCCTTCAGGACGCGGTCCGAGCCCGACTGCACGGGCAGGGGCAGGAAGCGCTCGACCTTGTCGCAGTCCCGCACCGCCTGCGCCAGCTCGCGCGTCAAGTAGGCGGGGTGCAAAGTCACCAAGCGCAGGCGCGCGAGGCCGTCGAGGTCCTGCAAGCGGTACAGCACGTCCGCCAGTCCCGCCCGGCCCTGACGCCCGCGGGCCCGGGGCTCCCCCGCGCCCGGCGCGGCTAGGTCCTCACCGTAGCTGTTGATCGTCTGCCCCAACAGGGTGATCACTCCGGCTCCGCCCGCGATCATCGCGCGCGCCTCGGCCTCGACCTCGTCGATGGGCTTGCTCCGCACTCGTCCGCGAGTGCCGGGAACGACGCAGAAGGTGCAGCGCAGGTCGCAACCGCGCATGACCGCCAGCCAGCCGTGCCGCCCCCCGGTGTACGGCAAGCCGCCGCGCCCGAGGGCCGTCGAGGAGTCGGTCCCCGTGGCCAGGATGCGGCTCGCGCGCGCAGCCTGCCGCCCGGGATCGCGCCGGCGCTCGCGCACCTCGTCCACCAGATCAACCATGTCCGCGAATCGGCGCGTCCCACACACGATGTCCACGTGGCCGGCACGCCGGAAGACCTCCTCTTCCACGCGCTGCGCCATGCACCCCATGACGCCGATCACCAGCTCGGGGCGCTCGTGCTTGGCGTGCTTGAGCTCTCCCAACCAGGACCAGGCGCGCTCCTCGGCGTGGTCGCGCACGGAACAAGTGTTGAACAGCACGACGTCCGCCTCGCCCAGGGCATCGGTGGTCACCCATCCGCGGCTCTTGAAGCGCGCCTCCACCAGCAGGGAGTCGTACTTGTTCATCTGACACCCGAAGGTGACGACGTGCAGCCGGGGAGCGTCGGGAGAGGGCGACTCCGCGGCGGCGGACTGGAAGCGGGTGATCGACATGGCGGCGACGGCTCATCTTGCCAGCGATCCCCGACGCCGTCCACTCGCCGAAGAGGGTCTGCGCAAGGCACCGAGCAGGGGCTGGGCGAAGAGGGCGGGGCCCGAGCCGTACACCGATCGCGGCGCCGGCCGGCCTCCAGGCCGGGGGCGGGAGCCAGCGCCAAGACGCCTGGCGCCCG
Organism: Planctomycetota bacterium; assembly: GCA_002686265.1. GTDB lineage: Bacteria > Planctomycetota > UBA1135 > UBA1135. The sequence continues at coordinate 62,532 of NZBA01000026.1, read as the reverse complement.
AGCACTCGAGACCCGAGAGGAGCGCGACAGACGGTGCCCCCTGCCGTGGACACGGACCGCCGGAAACGGACAGGAGGGAGGAACGCGAGCGGGCGGACACGGCCGGGGGGAGCGGCACGCCGGTTGCAACGCTCCCAGAGTCACGGGCCACCCGCCTCCAACCCCACCACTCCCAGACCGAGGAAACCTGATGAGCGCCTCCCACTTGCTCCGATCCGCCCGCTCGGGCTCCTTCCTGATCGGCCTGGCCGCCCTCCTCGCCGCCTGCGAAACCCACCCGGCGGGGATCATCGTCGTTCCCGACACCGGCCCCCCGGGGCTGCCGATCCTCTACGAAGTCGAGCCCAACGACGAAGCCTGGTACGCGAACGAGGTGGGCCCCATCATCGTGGGCGAGCACTTCCTGATCGAAGGGCACATCACCGAGTGCTGCCCCGATCCCTACGACGGCTTCTCGTTCCAGGCCCTCGAGCCCATGGAAGTGGAGCTGACCCTGCACGCCTACGACCCGGCCGCCGACCTCGATTTCTGTATCTACGACCCGCAGGAGGACGCCATGATCGCCTGTTTCGAGGGCACCACCAACCCGGAGTTCGGCTCCTTGGCCCTCGCCCTCCCCGCCGAGTTCCACGTGGTCGTCTCCTCGTGGTTCGGTGACTCGCCGTACACCCTCGAGGTGCGCACCTTCCCGCTCATCTACGGCTTCGAGCACGATGAAGATGCGACCGTCCTTGCGGCCGGGGACAGCTCCTTCCGCTCGCTCCCCGCCGCGCTCGACGGTGAAACCCGCCAGCGCTTCGAGGCCTACCGCGCGCCGCGCCTCGATCCCGAGAAGGACGTCCTCGAGCGGCACGCACCCGTGCCTCTGCGCCGCTTCTCGGCCCCCTCGACTCCGACGGGGCGCTGACGAGGCTCCCTCAATCGCCTGTTCTCCTCCCCCCGCGGCCCCTGGCCGCGGGGGGAGTTCTTCTCCAGGTCCGTGGAGGCTGATTTCCTCTCCCAGGTCCGGCCTTCCCCCGTGGATGCGCAATAGAATTGAGGCACTGCGAGCGGCGAACGAGCGGCGACCTGCCGCCCGCCGCCACGCGTCAGCGCCTGCCATGCACGACCTCCTCCCCCGCCGCCTCGGCGCGCGAAGCGCACGCTTCTCACCCGCCCTCGGCCTCGGCTTGGCGCTCTGCGCCGGCTGTTTCGGAGGCGACGTGGGCGCGGGCGAAGATGCTGGCGACGGCATCCTGCGCCGGCTGACCCTGACGCCTGCGGGCGCCGCGGACGGACGCGGGCTCCATGCCGTCCAGCGTCACGAAGTCTCCGAGGACGGGCAGCCCTGGATCGTCCACGGCGGCCATTCGGAGCCGCGCAAGCCCCGGTCGGGCGCGGACGTCGAGCGCATCCTCGTCATCTACGGACACGACCCCAAGTCGATTCTGATCCCCGGGCACTTCCCCTCGCACTCGTTCAACCGCGTGGCCGTCAAGCTGCAGGTTTCAAAGCACGAGGCGCTGCAGCTGCAGGCCATCAAGGACGGGCGCGTGGTCTTCGGCTCGCTCACCTCGACGGCCCCGGCCAGCATCAACGAACCGGCGATCGTCCTACTCGACCTGCCCCAAGCGAGGCGCATCAAGACCGATATCGACACGCTGCGCATCAACATCGTGGGGCACAGCGGGCAGGCGGCGATCCACTGGATCGAGGTCCTGCAGCAGCCGATCTCCGAATGGCTGCCCGACCCTGAGCAACCCCCGCGGTTGGTGGACGTGGGGCCGGACGCCCGGCGGGCGCTCGGCCTATCCAGCAGGCGCCCGCTCGAGGGGCGCTTCGAGGCCGCGGGCGGAGAGGTGCTGAGCTTCTCCTACGGGGTCCCCGAGCGCCTGCTCTTCCCCGGCCGGCGCCAGCCGCGCCTGCGCCTGATCCTCGGCACGGGGGAGGCCCGACGGGTCGAGGAGTGGCCCCTCCAGGAGGAGGGTCCGGTGCGCTGGCACGAGGTGAGTCTGCCCCTCGCAGACCTGGCGCCAGGCGAGGTTCCCCTGCGCTTCGAGATCGACTCCCTCGATCAGCGCGAGGCCTTGTGCGCCGTGGCCAACGTGGCCGTCCACCAGCCGAGTCCCGCCCCGCGCACGGTCCTGCTGGTAACCTCCGACACCCACCGCGCCGACCACATCGGCGCCGCGCCGGGCGCCCGGGAGCTGACCACGCCCAACCTCGACGCTCTCGCGCAGCGCGGCCTGCTGTTCGAGGACTGCTTCAGCTCGACCAACGTGACGAACCCGTCCCACGTGGCCCTGATGACGGCCACGCACCCGCGCGACACGGGCATCCTGAACAATACGAGCCCACTCCGGGCGGCTGCGCCGACCCTGGCCGAGCGTTTCCACGAGGCCGGGTTCGCCACCTTCGCCGTCGTCAGCGCCAAGCACCTCGGCGCTCCGCACAGCGGCCTCGGCCAAGGCTTCGACCGCATGTCCTGGCCCGCTCCCCGCTCCCAGCGCGACGCCGAGGATTCGATCGACATCCTGGAGGACTGGATCCCCCAGGCCCGGGGCCGGCCGCTCTTCGTCTGGCTGCACGTCTTCGACGCCCACACGCCCTACGACGCGCCGCTCGCCTTCGAGCGGCTCTACTACCCCGACGACCGCGATCCCTTCCGCCACCCCGGGGACGGCTCGCCCACCATCCCGCCCAACGTGCGTCCCTCGCCACAGGAGGGCATCCAGGATCCGGCGTTCGGTCCCGCCATCTACCGCGCGGAGGTTTCCTATCTCGACTCCGAGCTCGGGAGGGTGCTCGATGCCGACCGCTTCCGGGGGGCGATGGTGGCCGTCACCTCCGACCATGGCGAGTCCTTGGGGGAACACGGGATCTTCTACGAGCACGGAGGTCTCTACCCGCAGACGATCCACGTGCCGCTCCTGCTGGAGTACCCTGGCGGCCCGCGTGGCGCCCTCGTCGAGCGACCGGTGCGCCAGATCGACGTGGGCCGGACCCTGCTCGACCTGGCCGGACTCGCCGACGTCGATTTCCCCGGGCAAGACCTGCGCGAGGCCCTCGCCGCGGACGCTCCTCCGCCCGCGCCGCGCTTCACCCTGGCCCAGGGTGGTTTCTCGGCCGCGGTCACGACCGGGGACTGGCACCTGCTCCTCCAGCTCACCGCACACGGGGAAGCCCAAGCCCAGAAGCCGCGAGCACTCCACCAGGTCGAGCTGTTCCGCTTGAGCGACGACCCCGACTGCGAGCGCAACCTGCTCGACGAGGAGCCCGAGCGGGTGCACGCCCTGCGGACCCTCCTGCTGCGCTGGCTCGCCTCCGGCGAGGACCGTGGATGGGCAGGCGAGGGCGGTAGGGATCCAGAGCTCCTGGCCCAGCTGGCCGACCTCGGCTACACGACCAGCGAGAGCCTCAGCGCGGCCGGGGAGCACTACCCGGAGGACTGCACCTGCGAGTGGTGCGTGCGCTTCGACTGACGGGACACGCGAGCGCGCACGATCGGCGGCGTCCCCGACCCGTCCTCCGATCCCGGGGTAGGGTTCGAGCGGGTCCCACCAATGCGCTCCCGTCCCCTCCTCGGTTCCTCGCTCTCGGCCCTGGTCCCGGCCCTGCTGGTCGCCTGCCAGGCCACGCCCCCGGCCGCGGGAGTGGAGACCTCCCACGGTGCGGTGCGAGCCGCCACGGCCGAGCGGGCCGAAGAGGTGGCGACCATGCTCGACGCTTTGCTCCCACGGGTGACGGCCCTGGTCCCCGACAGCCGCGAGCGCCCCTTGGAGGTCTGGGTCCAAGCGAAGCCCCGCCTCTATCGTTTCTGGACCACATCCGACGAGGAAGCCGACGGCTTCTGGGCCGAGGGGCCCGGCCGGATCCACCTGCGGGAGACGGGCGGGGGCCTGGAGCGCACCTTGGCTCACGAGCTGGTCCACGCCACCCTGGGTGAGAGCTGGCGCCGGCTCCCCGGCACCCTCGAGGAAGGCGTCTGCGATTGGGTCTCCGCCCGCCTTTGCCCCCTCAACGCGAGCCGCCTGCGGGCGGGGCGCTTGAGCGCCGCGTGCTTCGCCACCGGTGGCATGGAGCTCGACGTGGACCTGTTGGTCCCCGGACCTCCCGACACCCTGGCGATCGAGATCGGCTACTCCGCGAGCGTCCTACTGCGGAGCGAGGAAGAGGTTCCGATCGACCCCAGCCGCGTCTTCGAGGTGCGCGCCGGCATGTCCGACAGCGGCCTCTCCTCCACGAGCAAGAAGGCCTACTACGGCATCGCCTTTCTGCTGGTGGACCGCATTACCGAACGCTCGGGGCTCCAAGGCCTCCACGAGCTCTGCCGCCGGGCGCAGGCGCGGGGAATGGACGAGGTTCCCGCGGAGTGGTTCTTGGCCGCCGCCGGCCTCGAGGGGGCGGACACCGCCACCTGGCGGGCGGCCATCCACGACGCCCTCGACGCGCGCGACCTGCGCGAGATGCTGGCGATGTACCCGGCGCTCTTGACCGACACCCTCGACCGGATCGGGGGAGTGGAGTTCCCCGGCGCCCACGCGGCACGCGTACAAGCACGCATCGCCGTCGGGGGAACGGACGAGGGAGTGGAGCTCCAGCTGGTGCTGGAACACTGATTTCGTGGGAAGACGCCCGCTGTGGGGGCGTCGAAGCGGGCACCTTGAAGCTCCTCTCCACCCTCGTCGCGCTCGGCCTGCTGACGGGCCTCGCCCACCAGGCAGGCCTGCCCTTCGACCCCTTCGGCGGCGGACGAATGGCCGACGGCGAGCGCGTCAGCACCTATCAGGGCGGCGGCGAGCGCGAGCGGGCGTGCTGGGCGGACGGCCGACGCGAAGGGCCCTGCCGGCGCTGGTATCCCGACGGAACGCTGAAGGCCGAGGGCAGCTTCGAGGCCGGCCGCAAGTGCGGTCCCTGGCGCTTCTACACCGAGGGTGGGGTCTTGGACCCCGAGCGCACGGGATCCTACGCCGGCGACCGGCGCATCGCCGCGCTGGCCGACCGCTGAGCCCGACGGGCCGAGCTGCCTCGGACGGCGCCGGCGGCCACCGCCTGGGATTGGCAGGGGGGGGCTCGGGGGATAGGCTCCCTCAGCCGTCGGATTCCCCCCTACCCGGAAGTCGATCTGCCATGAGTCACGTTCAGCACCGGTTCGCCTCCCTGGCCGTGGTGGCGACCCTGGCGGCGACACCCGCGGTCTCCCAAGTCGCGCCCTCCACGCCAGTCGCGCCGCCCGAGAACAGACTCGAAGCGGGCGCCTGCACCGTCGACATCACGCCCCCTGCCGGGATCCCGATGTGGGGCTACGGCGCCCGCGGGGACACCGCTTGCGAAGGCGTGCTCGATCCCCTCGAGGCCAACGCTCTCGTCCTGGCGGTCGGAGAGGAGAAGCTGGCGGTCGTGGGGCTCGACATGGGACGAGCTCCGGCGCGCGAGTCGATGGCGCGCATCCGGGCGGCGATCGCTGAGCAGGCCGGCGTCGACCACTGCATGATCGTCGGCTCCCACACACACCACGGCCCCTGCCTCGAGCTCGGCGGCGTCCCCGGCCCGGCGGGCGAGTACGTGACACTGCTGGAAGAGAAGATCGTGGAGGCGATCGTCACCGCCGACGGCCGGCGCGTGGCTGCGCGGATCGGTGCGGGCTCGCGAGAGGTCGCCCGCAACCGCAACCGCCACAGCGACATCAAGCCCAAGCCGGTCGATCGCGAGTTGGCGGTCGTGCGCGTCGACGACCTCGCGGGCGAGCCGATCGCCGTCGCCGTCAACTTCGCCGCTCACCCCACGAGCATCGACGCGAGCGAGCTTGCTTACTCGGCGGACTACCCCGGCGCCCTCAAGCGCCGGGTGCGCGAGACGATGAAGTGCGAGTGCCTCTTCCTGCAAGGTGCCGCGGGCGACCTGTCGACGGACCGAGGAGGGCTGGACTTTCGCGCTTTCGGCGCTGCCGTGGGCGACGAGGCGGTCGAGCTCGCCCGCTCGATCAAGACTCGCAAGGTAAGCGAGCCTGCGCTCCTCGTGCGCGAGGAGGACTTCCTCTTCGAGGAATCCCGGGTGGACTTCGGCAACATCCTGGTGCAAATCGCCTTCATCCGCGCCTTCTTCAAGGACCTGGTCGACTTCTACGTCGAGGAGTACGCACCGGGCATCCGGCCCCACCTGACCGTGGCGCTGCTCAACGGCGAGATCGGTCTGGTGGGCGCCTCTGGGGAGTTTTTCTGCAGCCACGCGATCCGCCTCAAACGCCGTAGCCGCCTGGAGCACACGCTCTTCCTGGGCTACTGCAACGATTACCAACAGTACTTCCCGACGATCGAGGCGGCGGCGGAGGGCGGGTACGGCTCGGACGCGATGGTCTCTCCGGCTCCCGTAGGCGCGGGCGAGGAGATCACCAACCGCGCCCTGTTCCACCTCTACGACATGCGCGAGAGCTACCGCATGTTCCGGCTCAAGTAGGAACGGGTAGACTGAGGCCGTGAGGACCCTGCTGCACCCATCGTCCGCCGCCCTCATCACGCTGCTCGCCGCCTGCCGGGCGAGGACACCCGTCGCCGACGGCCTGCCCGCGACCGTTCCGTGCGAGTCCTCGGACTCAGCGATCCGGACGGCCTCGTCGAGTACCTGGAGTTCCTCCTGGCCGGCCCCCATGTGATCCGTCGATATGCCCGCAACGTGGAAGACGAGCGGGGTCTTGAGTACCCCGTGGGCTGGCCCGTCCCCCACGGTCGGTCAGGGGGCGGCGTCTTCCCCTGGGACGGGCGCGCCGCCCGCCCCGAGCTGGTCGGGATCGCCCACAGCCACGCCGCCGCCGTCACCGCCTCGACCCTGCGCGTGAAGCCCCTGGGTCCTGACGCCCTCGGATTCGATGTCGTGGGAGAGGAACCCTGGCGTTTCCTCGCCCACGAGCCCTCGGCAGTGGTGTTGGCCCCGGGGGAGGTCTTGCCCCAAGGGGAGGCTTCGGCCCACATGGAGGACGCCCTCCCGTGACCGGCTCCACTCTTCTCCTCGCCTGCGCGTCCGCGGGGCTCGGAGCAGCCACCGGCGAGGCGGGAGACCCTCGGGTCGTCGCGCACTGGATCTTCTCCGCCGAGCACCACGCCGAGGGCGCCTTCCAGCCCATCGCGGGCGACTGGGCCCTGGCGGCGCCCGATCCGACCTTCCTCGGAGAGGGAGACGGCCAGTCCCTGCTCCTGCCCCTCGCCCCGAACCTGATGGCGGTCGGGGCACCGGTCGCCGCGGAGGCGCTTCCGTTGGAGGGGCTCTCGATCGAGGCCTGGGTCGCTCTGGACACCCAGCCGAGCTGGGGCGGCATCTTCAGCGCCCTGGAGGACAACGGCAGCGCCGAGAGCGGCATCCTCCTCGGCAGCCGCGGCCGCCACTTCTGCGTCGCCCTCGCGAGCGAGGGGACCGGGGACGCCGACGGCTTGATGACCTACCTCGAGAGCTCCTCGACCTTCGTCACCGGGCGCTGGTACCACGTCGTCGGCACCTACGACGGCGAGCACCAGCGCCTGTTCGTGAACGGCGAGCTGGCGGGAGAGAGCGCCGTGCAGAGCGGCGCCGTGCGCTACTCCCCCACCCACACCGTGGCGGTCGCCGCCTACAAGGACCGCAACGAGGACTTCCGCCTGAGCGGCGCCCTGCACGAGGTTGCGCTCCTCGACGAGGCCCTGCGACCGTCCGAGATCCGGCGTCGCTTTCGCAGGCGAGCGGGCGACTTGCCCCCTCCCACGGGGGACACGTTCAACACGTTCCCCGAGCCGGAGCACGCTTCCCTCGGCGCCCTGCGCGCGCCGATCAACCACGCCATCGACGAGGGCGTCGAGTACCTCCTGCTCCACCAGCAACGCGACGGCTCCTGGAACTACCGCCTGAGCACCTACCCCAACGGCGGGAGCGCGCTGGCTCTCTACACCCTCCAGAAGTGTGGCTTGCGCGCGGACCACCCGGCCATCGAGCGTGGCCTGCAGTTCCTCGCCCGCCGCCCGCCGCGCAAGACCTACTCCGCGGGCTGCCAGCTCCTGGCCCTGGGCGCGACTGGCGACCCCGCCCACGCCTCTTGGGCGCGAGAGCTCGTCGATCTGCTTCGCACCTGGGAAAGCGAGAACGAGATCGGCGGCTGGGCCTACCCGGGTGGGAGGGTGGATCTCTCGAATACGCAGTTCGCAGCCCTCGGCTTCTGGGGCGCCTCCCAGCTGGGCGTGGAGGTGCCGGTCAAGCTGTGGCGCAGAATCGTGAAGAAGGTGGTCGAGAAGCACCAGAGCTTCGTCGAGGAGGTCGAGTGGCCCGCCGGCGACACGCAGCGCACGGGGCGCCGCCGTATCGCGGGGTACCACTACTACGAGAACCGCGGCCCCTGGCACGACTCGGGGACGATGACGACCGCCGGCCTGTGCACCCTCGGCATCCCGCTCCTGCTCTCAGGTCGCGCCCTCGGAGCGACGAGCCTGCGCATGATCGACCGCAGCCGCGAGCTCGCAATGGGCTGGCTCGAGACCTACTACGACGAGATGTGGAAGGAGCGAAACCACCCCGAACAGGCCGACTACGCGGGCATCATCGGGGACAACTTCTACTACTACCTGTACGGCGTCGAACGCGTTGGCGCCTTCTTCGACACGGACCTGATCGGGGATCATCCTTGGTACCGCGACGGTGCACAGCGGCTGCTCGCCAAGCGCTCGGATGACGGGAGCTGGGAGAGCAACCCCAAGGACACCAGCTTCGCCCTGCTCTTCCTACGCCGCGCCTCGGCGCCGGCCCAGTCGGGGCAGGCCGCCGACCGCAGCGGCAGCGTGTTCAGCGACGCGACCGGCGAAGTCCACGTCCGCGCCACGGGGACGGCGCGCATCACCCTGTGGGTCGAGGGGTTCGACGAATCCGTGCTCGCGGACTACGAGGAGGCGAAGCGGGAGTGGCGGGGCCTGCGCGTCGTGCGGGTGGAGGTCCTGGCCGACGGGGAGCCCTTGCCGCCGATCGCCGGCGATCCCCTCGCGGCCTACTCGGGCGAACGCTACGCCGTGCGCCATGCCTTCGACCTCCCCGGCGAGCACACCTTCCAAGTGCGCGTCACCGTCGTCGCCCCCGACGGGGACCCCGAGTACGCCGAGCGGCTAGAGGTGCTGACCTCAGCGCCCCTCACGGTCGTCACCCGTGACTCGCCCGAGGACTGGATGGCGGCCAATCTGGCCCTGGCCGGCACGGACCTGCTCGCCCCGGCGCAGCCGGTCGCCACGGCTTCGAGCGCGCTGGACCCGAACGGCCCGGAGCGGGCCTGCGATGAGCTCCATGCCACGCGCTGGCTGGCCGCCGCGGACGACGAAGCTCCCTGGATCCGCTTCCAGCTCGCCCGCGCCGTGCGCGCCGACCGAGTGCTGCTCGCCCAGGCCGACAGCACCCTCGCCATGCGCGGGCACCACGGCGCCATCGCTCGCCTCTCCCTCTCGGTCAACGGTGACGATCCGATCGAGGTCGAGATGGGCCCCGATCCCCTGCGACAGGTCGCCGTGGACCTCCCCCGCGCCCGGCGCGTACGCTCCCTCGAGATCACCGTCCTCGACTCGACTCCCGGCGCGAAGACGCGTGGGGTCGGTTTCTCAGGCATCGAGCTCCACCGCCGCCCATGAACCTCCTGCGCCCCACGGCCCTCTTCTGCGGCCTCGCTGTGACCGCGTCCCTCGTCGACCAGGACCCGTGCGTGCGTGTGATCGACGCGGACCACCATCACCTCGGCGACGACGTGACCCCGGAATGGCCGGAGGCCTCCGCCACGCCCGAGGGAACGAGTCTGCGCCTGGAGTTCGAGGGCCGCGCCCGCAACGGGGAGTCGGTCCTGTGGATCACCCAGCGCAGCGTGGACAATGCCTGGCACCTCGGCCTCAACGGCGAGCGCGTGGCCCTGCTCGCGCGCGGAGCCGGCCCGGTGGAGCGCTGGTACGCGATCCCCGGCGGCACCCTGGTCGACGGCACGAACGTGCTCGAGATCACGCCCGAAGTACCCGCCGACGACGTGGTGCTGGGGAACCTCCGCCTGACCGAGGGGAGCTTGCGCGAGGTCTTGCGCCTGCGGCCGGTCAGCGTGACGGTTCTGGACGCCGAGACTGGCCTGCCGCTCCCCTCGCGGCTCAGCCTTCTCCGCGAGGACGGCGGGCCGGCGCGCCTGTTCTACACCGACCCGGCCACGAGCGCCGTGCGGGAAGGGGTGGCCTACACCATCGGCGGGCGCCTGGAAGCGGAGCTCGAGGCGGGGAGGTTCACGGTGTACGCCTCGCGCGGCACGGAGTGGGGCGTCGCCCAGGGATCCGTCGATCTGACCGAAGGCGGCGCGGAGCTCACCCTGCGCATCACCCACGAAGTCGACACGACCGGCTACGTCGCCTGCGACACCCACATCCACACCCTGGAGTTCTCCGGTCACGGGGACGCCAGCGTCCACGAGCGGGTGATCACCCTGGCGGGTGAGGGCGTCGAGCTGGCGATCGCCACCGACCACAACCACAACACCGACTACCGCCCCACCCAGGAGAGGCTCGGTTTGAGCGCTCACTACACGGCGGTGATCGGAAACGAGGTCACGACCGAGAACGGCCACTTCAACGCCTTCCCCCTCGACCCCGACGAGGCCGTCCCCGACCACACGCAGCTCGACTGGGTGAAGCTCGCCGACGACATCCGCTCCCGCGGAGCGCGCACGGTAATCCTCAACCACCCGCGCTGGCCGGAGGACGACAGCCCGTTCGATCGTGCGCCCCTCGACCCCCCCAGCGGAACGCGCGGCGACAACAGCGCGTTCCCCTTCGACGCCATGGAGCTCGTGAACTCGGACACGGGGCAGGCCGACCCCATGGAGCTGTTCCGCGACTGGTTCGGGTTGTTGGACCGCGGCGAATCGATCACGGCCGTCGGAGCCTCCGACTCCCACACGGTCAGCGACACGGTCGGCGGCGGGCGCACCTACGTCCGTAGTGGCGCGGGCGATCCCGCTCACATCGACGTCGAGGCAGCCTGCGCCGCCATCAACGCCGGCCACGCCTCGGTCAGCCACGGCATCTTCACGGACCTGCTCACCGCGGACGAGGACGGCGCATCGCTGATGGGCGAGGTCGTGAGCGCTCCCGACGGCGGCGTCGAATTCGTCGTGCGCGTCGCCGCCCCGTCCTGGGCGCGACCCGAGTCGATCACGGTCTTCGTGAACGGCGAGGCCCGCGAGCGTGTCGAGCTAGAGTGCGAGGCCGGCCCGGTGGACCTGCGGCGCGCGTTCCAACTCGAGCTGGCTTCGGAACACGACGCTTGGATCAGCGTCGTCGTCCTCGGCGCCGAGCGGCGCCTGCCCTGGTGGGACGTCGAGAACCCCTACACCCTAGCGGCCACCAACCCGCTGTTCGTCGATCGCGATGCCCACCCCGGCTACCAGAGCCCGCGCACGACCGCCTCGCGCCTGCTGGAGCGCGCGGGCACACGGTCGGAACTCCTCGCTACGCTCCTCGCCGCCGCCGACGACGCGGTCTTGACCCAGGCCCTCACCCTCGTAGACGGCGAGGGGCGCGCGGCTCTCGCCGACCTCGCCGCCGCCCGGGCGGAGCACTCCGAGCGCCTGCGCGCCTTCCTCGCTCCCCGATAGACGAGGCCCCCGCTCCCGCCCGTGAGAGACGGACGCGGAGGCCCTCGGAGACTTAGCGACCTACAGGCTGTCGCCGTGCTCGGAGAGGTAGGACTTGACCCCGTCGTCGTCGGGGATCATGCCGGCCTTGCCGGTCGCCCAGCCGGCGGGGCAAACCTGGCCGTGCTCCTTGAAGAACTGCACGCCGTCGACGGCGCGCAACAGCTCGTCCATGTCGCGGCCCAGGGGCAGGTTGTTGACCACCGCGTGCCAGCAGACGCCGTCGGGGTCGACCAGGAAGGTGCCCCGGGCCGAGAATCCGCTCTCGGCGTGGACCACGTCATAGTCCTGCGACATCTGCTTCGTCGTGTCCGCCAGGAGCGGATAGGCGACGGGCCCGATGCCTCCCTCCGCGACGGCCGTGTTCCGCCAGCTCGCGTGGGTCTCCGCGTCGTCCATGGAAACGCCCAGAACCTGGACGCCTCGCTTCTCGAACTCGCCGATGCGGCGGTCGAAAGCGATCAGCTCGGACGGTCAGACGAAGGTGAAGTCCTTGGGGTAGAAGAACAGCGCGACGTACTGCCCGGAGTAGTCGGAGAGACTCACGGTCCGAGTAGAGCCGTCCGGCATGACAGCCGGCGCCGAGAAGGCGGGCGCGGCCTGGCCGATGAAGTTGCTCATGGAGGCAATCGGGGGTTGGGGGTGGCAAAACCGCGTTCGGTCCGAGGTCCCTCTGACCCCGGCGGCCGGGGACGCCGACCGGCTCGCGGGCGGCGATTGTAGCGCACGCGCCGGGGGCAGGAAACGCGCCAGACGGTCGATTCGGCGGACTCGAATGCCGATGACGGCGTCGGGAAACGAAGTGCGCCATCCTCCCGTGTCCCGCCCCGTCCCCACCGCCGCCGACATGGAAGCCAGACTCTCCGTAGACGTCGACCGACCGATCGGACACGTCTTCGAGTGCACCAACGACCACGTGTGTGAGTGGAGCGAGACCTGCGTCTCCGAGGAGGTCATCGAGGACACCGGCGGGGTGGGGACGCGCTTTCGGATCCTGACCCGCGACCGCGGGTGCGACATCCCCCTCGACGGGCTCGTCACCGCCTGGGACCCGCCGCGCTACGCGGCGATCCACCTCACCGGTGCCCAGTTCGACATCGACGTGGACTACACCTTCGAGGAGCGCGAGGGCGGCACGCGGGGGACCCAGCACTCGATCGTGCGGGGCAAGGGCATGACGCGGGTGATGTTCTTCCTCCTCGGCTGGCTGATGCGGCGCTCGGGCTGCGACGCCCAGCGCAAGGAGCTCGACGGCCTCGAGAGCTTCGGCGAGGCGCGCGGCTGACGCGCGAGGTCAGCCGACGAGTTCCAGCGCGCCCGTCATCACGTCGTAGACCGCGCCCACCAGCCGGATCCGGCCCTCCCGCTCCAGGTCGGAGAGGACGGCGCTTCGTTCCCGCAGGCTCGCCAGACCGACCTCGACGTTGGCCCTCGTCGCGCGGTCCAAGAAGGCCTCGCGGTCGCCCTCGCCCCCCCCACCGCCGGCGCGCTCCAGGGCCGGCCGGAGCTTCGCGAGGAGGCCGGGGAGCCTGCCCAGCTCAACGCCGTCGATCGCCCCGCGCACCGCGCCGCAGCCGGTGTGTCCGAGGACGACCACGAGGCTCGTGCCGACCACGGCGCAGGCGAACTCGAGGCTCGCCACCCCGTCGTCGTTCACGACGTTGCCGGCCACGCGCACGACCGTCAGGGCGCCCAGGCCCTGGTCGAAGATCGCCTCCGGGCTCACACGCGAGTCGATGCAACCCAGGACCGCGGCGAAGGGCCGCTGGCCGGCCTCCCCCGCGCGGCGCTCGGCGCCCAGGTCGCGCTCGAGGGGGCGGCCCGCGAGGAAGCGGCGGTGGCCCTCCAGAAGCCGCTCCAGGGCTGCGTCGGGCGTCGGGCAGACGGCGTCCGGCTCTTCGGTGGGACAGGCCACGATGCGAGCAGACTCAGGGCGCGACGCGCTCCAGCTCCATCACCATGCGCTCGATCTCCACGCCGCCGTCCCACTGGGTCCAGGTGGAGGTGAAGCGCTCCTCGTCGGCGAAGGTGAAGCGTGCGTCGTGCATGTGGGGGTCGGTGCCGACGGAGAGGTTGCCGCCGGAGTCGAAGCGGAACCGGATCGTCTCGCCCTCTCCCGCCGAGGCCACCATGCGCGGCTGGTTCCCCAGGGCGCAGTAGTGGGTCAGCACCAGGGACGGCCCGTCGAGGTGGTACACGGTCACCATCTCGTGGGGCTGGCCGGGGAAGATCGTCTCGACCACGGCGCTGCCGTTGGCGATCGTGCGGTAGGTGTGGGTTGCGCCCACGGTGTGGTCGCCACCGATGATGCGCCAGTCCCCCTCCAGGGCGACGAAGCGCTCGAACTGGGCGCGCGCGTCCGGACCGGGCTCGCCCTTGGGAGGCGCGCTGCACGCGCCGAGCGCCAGGAGCGCCGCCACCGCGCCCGTCACGGCAGGCTGCTTCGGGGTCTGCATGGCGGAAGGATGACCGCTGGCCCGCGCCCGTGCAACCGCTCCTCCGCCGACCGCCCTAGCCGACCGAGACGTGCACGGCGATCGCGGCGAGGATCGCCGCCGCCAGGCACGCGTGCCAGCGCGCGGAGGAGACCACCACGCCGACGACGGACAGGGCGGCGTAGACGGCGGGCCAGAGCGCGTGGCGCCCGGTCGCCGCGCCCTGCTGGAGGAGGAGGGTCAGCCAGACGAGCACCCAGATCCCGAAGTAGGGCCGGTGATGGGCCAGGAAGTGTTCCCTCAGGTCGAGGGGAGCGGGCGTCGAGGCGTCGGGGAACGTGAGGACCGTGAGGAGTTGGAGCAGGCCGAAGGAGAAGAAGAACCCGGCGAACTCCCAGAACCCGTAGGCCCGGCCCTGCTGGCCGTAGAAGCTGAACCAGACCGTCACGTGGGTGAAGGCCAGGACGGTCAGCCAGACTGCGTGCACCCACCAGAAGCGGATGCTCGAGCGCTGCAGCATCAGGCGGCCGATGCCGTGCAACAGGTTCGTCACGCCGGCCCCGATCAGGACCAGGATGAAGATCAGCAGGAACTCCCAGGACCCCATCACGTCGCGTCCGGCTCCAGCGTGGAGGCTTGCGGGTCCCGGCGGCTCACGGGGGCTGCTCGTCCGCGGCGTAGTGGTACACGCCCCGCTGCCCGGCGGTCTCCTCCACCGCCACGCGCAGGCCGCGGACGCGTACCTCGCCGAACCGCTCGGCGAGGCGCCCGCGCAGCTCGCGGCCGACGAAGCCGGCCAGGTTCTCCGAGCTGGTGTTGTTGAGCGGCAGGGCGATCACGTCCTCGGCCGGCACCGAGTAGCGGCGGTCGAGGTAGCGCACCTCGACGTTCCCGTCGGCCGTCTCCTCCCAGGTCAGGTGCGGGTGCTCGCTGGGGATCAGGAAGTGCTCGTCCAGGCCGTCGAGCAGCTCGCGGACGACGGGCTTGATGGCCTTGAAGTCGATCACCAGACCACAGTCGGAGAGCGAGCCGTCGATCTCCACGAAGACCCGGTAGTTGTGCCCGTGGAGGCGCTCCGCGCTCCCGTCGGGAAAGATCAGAAAGTGCGCCGCGGAGAACTTGAAGTACTCCTTCTCGATCTCGATTGCCCAGCGTTCCACGCCCCCGAGCCTATCCGGCCTCCCGTTCGCGGTCCACGAGGCCTTCCACCCGCCGCGCCCGAGCCGTAGGCTCCCGCCCATGGACGCGACCACGCGCACCGTCAGGGTCCCCGGGCTCGAGATCGACTTCGAGGTGCTCGCCGACGACAGCGTCATCGGCCCGGCCATCGAGCGCGGCGCCTGGGAGGACCACGAAACGGCGCTCTTTCGCGCCCACCTCTCGCCGGGAGCGCGCGTCCTCGACCTGGGCGCGAACGTGGGCTGGTTCGCAGTCCAGGCCATCCTGGCGGGCGCCGAGGTGGATGCCTTCGAACCCGTCCCCGCCATCGCCGACGTGGCCGAGCGCAACATCGCGTGCGCCGCTGAGCACGGCCCGGGCCATGGCCGGCTGCACCGCTTCGCGGCTGGAGACCGGGCCGGGACGGCGCGCATCGCCCTGGCGAGCGAGAATCACGGAGACAATCGCGTGCTCGACGAGGGCGCCGAGCGTCCCGAGGACATGGGCGAGGTCGAGGAAGTCGAGATCCGGATCGAGCGCGTGGACGACCATGTCCGAGGCCCGGTGGATGTGTTGAAGATCGACACGCAGGGCTCGGAGTGGCTCGCCCTGCGCGGTGCAGAGCGGCTGTTGGCCGACAGCCCGCGCCTGGCGCTGCTGATGGAGTTCTGGCCCTACGCCCTGCGCGGTGGGGAGCCCGCCGAGCTCCTCGCCCTGCTCGCCGACCAGGGTTTTCGGATCGGCAAGGCCACCGCCGCCCCCTACCCGATGGAGCCCGCACGCATCCTTCGCCAAGCCGCGGCGCGCGATCCGGTCAAGGGAGGTCTCGACCTCTACGCGGTGCGCGGCCGTCCGTTCCACGTCCTAGGCCCCGCCGCCCGCCTGCGCTCGATCTGGCGACGCCGCCGGGAAGACTAGCGCGCTTCCCTCACGAGCTCCCGCTCCGGGACACACGGGCGGCCGGCTCCGCCGGCGGGCGACGAACGGCTTGCACGCTCGGGCGCGAAACCTCGCCAGGGAGGCAGGTCAGCGAATCGGAGCGCCGACCCGCGGCTCCTGGCCGCGGAGCACCGAGTTGTCGCAGAACAGCTGCGACTGATCCACCGACGGCTGCTCGAGCAGCGCCTCCACGTCGATCTGCCCCGACTGGGCGTAGACGTCGAGGGCGTTCTGCCAGGTGACGGCTTCGACGGTCGCTTCCTCGATACCGCTTTCGAGCATCAGTCGTGCGGTCTTGGGCACCGAGAGCGGATCGCTCACGCCCCAGTCCGCGGAGCTGTCGACGATGATGCGCTCGCTGCCGTAGGCGCGCACGACCTCCACCATGCGCGCCGAGTCCATCTTGGTGTGCGGGTAGATGGTGAAGGCCGCCCAGGCTCCCGCCTCCAGAGTGTGAGCGACCGTCTCCTCGTTGTTGTGGTCGATCACGAGCTTCTCCATCGGCAAGCCCATCTCCACGGCGATCTCCAAGGAGAGCGCGATGCCGCGCTTCTTGTCGCGGTGCGGGGAGTGGACCATCACGACCATCTCGTGGTCGATGGCGAACTGCACCTGGCGCCGATACGCGCGTTCCTCGGCGTCTGTGATCTCGTCGAACCCGATCTCCCCGACGGCGACGACGCCCTCCTTGAGGGCGAAGCGCGGGAGCAGCTCGAGGACCTCCTCGGCGAGGGCCTCGTTGTTGGCCTCCTTCGAGTTGAGCCCGATCGCGCAGTAGTGCTGGATGCCGAACTGGGAGGCGCGGAAGCGCTCCCAACCGATCAGGCTGGCGAAGTAGTCGACGAAGCTCCCGCAGGTCGTGCGCGGCTGACCGATCCAGAACGCCGGCTCGATCACCGCCCGCACCCCCCCGGCCGCCATGGCCTCGAGGTCGTCGGTCGTGCGGCTGGTGAGATGGATGTGGGGGGCGAAGAATCTCATTGGCCCACTCTAGTGCGCGGGGGTCGGTTTCAGCGCACGAAAGGCGCTCTGGTCGGTGTTCCCGGCCAGGGCGTCGCGGGCCGCGGCGGCCACGGAGGAGTCCTGTTCGCCCTCGGCCAGCTCGCGCAGGCGTTCGCTCGCGCCCGAACGCGCCAGGGCGTAGGCGGCGGCGCGGCGCCCGAGGAGGTCGCCGCCCGCCCACTCGCATTCCAGCGACTCCAATCCCCGCTGGCCGCCGTGGGCTCCCAGGCACAGCCACAGCTCGGGCTGAACCGAGCGTCCCGCGCTGCGCCGCTCGTCGGCGAGGTCGAGAGCCATGCGCGCCAGCTCGCAGTCGAGCCGATCGTCGAGGCCGTGTACGCGCCACAGAGGCGCGCCGATGAAGACCGCCTTGATGCACAGCTGGCGCCAGGCAACGTCGTCGAGGACCGCCGCGGGGAAGGGCGAGTCGCAAGCCACGGCTTCGAAGACCGATGTCATGTTGCTACGGCAGCCCTCGCCGGCGCGCCAGGCGAAGCGCTGGGGCGCGGGCAGGAGGGCCAGGGAGCGGTAGAGGGCGCAGGACTCCCCGACGTCCGCGTGGCGGAAGGCGTCTTCTACGGCATCGGCGCCGGCATCTCTGGTGAGGTCGGTGCGCGCGAGGATCAAGCCCACGCGCAGGGCCTCGTGAACGCTCCAGCGCTCGGGGTTCCAGCCGGGGGCGAGCTCGCCCGCCCGACGGCACGCCGCGGCGTCAGGTTCCAGCGCGGCGCGCGGGGCGTGGCGGCTGGCCAGCGAGAGCAAGGCAGCGAAGCGATCCGCCGAGGGGCCCCGGGCAACCTCGGCGCGGGCACTCTCGAACCAGTCGCGCCCGCGCACTTCGAGATGCTCGCACACGAGCTCCGCGAGCAGCTCCCCGGGCCCGCTCACCCGTCGCCCCCTTCGGCAGGCAGGCTGGCGGAGAGGACCAGGATCGCGTAGCTCGTGCTGGCGGTGATCATGTAGTGCGCGGTGAGAAAGTCGCTGGCCGAGCCGTCGTCGGCGAGAGTCTTGAGGACGTGGTGGCGTAGGGGCGCGAACCAGGCCTCGCGCTCGGCCTCGGGCAACGAGCCGATCACGCGCGCCGCGTAGAGGTGCGCGAAGAAGTAGAAGTACCCCGCGTTGGCGTAGTGCCCCTCGTGTGGGATCGGACGCAGGCGCACGAGGTCGAGGAAGCGATGGTGCTCGAAGAAGCTCGCCAGCCCCTCTCGCAGGCGGTCGTCGGTCGCCCAACCGACTCCCGCCTTCCGCAGGGCCCAGAGGCAGACCTGGATGCGGCCCAGGCTGCCCTTGACGCCGTCGATGCTCGTCCCGGTCCAGGAGTGGGGCACGATCGAGACGTCGTAGGCAAAGGCGCCGTTGGGGCGTGCCGCGCGGCGCACGGCCTCGACGGCGTGCGCGATCCGCTCGGAATCCACCGGCCAGGCGAGCTCGTCGCGGGCGCTCAAGAGAGCGGGGATCACCAGGGCCGTGCAGAAGCTCGTGGCCCAGGTCGGTCGCGCGGTGAAGGGCGGTGCGTCGTAGTAGGCCCACCCGCCGTCGGGCGTCTGGCGCCGCTCGAGGTCGGCGTAGTACTCCAGGCCGCGCTCGCGCACGGCGGCGGCCAGCTCGCTGTCGCTGACGCGCGCGTCCCCCGCGGCCCGCACGCAGGCCGCGAAGCCGTAGAGCGAAGCCCAGGTCGAGTCTACGTCCCAGTCCGAGCCGCGCATCGGCAGGGGCGCGGTCGTGAGCCACTCCAAGGCGCGCCCCAGGGCGGCCGAGCGCTCAACCGTGGCGGGCGCCTCGACCAGCGCCATGCAGGCCAGGCCGTGTGCGGCCATTTGCCAAGCGTAGTAGGTGTCCCAGGCGAAGCCCTCGTCGCCGGGGTGATCGGGGAACGGGTGCCCCCAGGAGCCGTCGGCGTTCTGCGTCTCGAGCAGCCAGGAGAGGCTGCGCTCCAGGCCCGCACGGGCCTCCGCGGCGGCCGCCGCGGCGGTCGGTGCGGAAGGGGGTGCAGAGGGGGGGGCGGCGCCCTCCTCTTGCTCTCGGGCTCCGGCGGCGGCCGCGGCCGCGGCCAGGAGCGCGCAGGCGACGGCCGCGGTGCGGCCGGTGCGGATCCTCAATCCTCGTCCTCCTCGCGGTCGTCGTCTCCGGACGAACCGCCGTCACCGGCGCAGACACGGCAGTCGCAGTCCTCCTCCGCCTCGAGCTCGTGGCGAACCTCCTCCAGGGCGCTCTCGGCCCGGTGGATCTCCAAGCTCCCTTCCAACTCAGCGCTCTCCAGGGCGCTCTGCGCCAGCTCGAGGGCGATCCGCGCCTCCTCGACCGCCCGCTCCAGGGCACGGCGCTCGAGCGGTAGCTCGTGCCCGACGGCTGCCGCCAGCTCGCCCTCCGCCAGGGCCAGGCGGCGCTCGCTGAAGCCCAGGCGCGCCTTGGTCCGCGAGACGACGATCTCCCGCGTGAGTTGGGCGTAGTGCTCCTCCCCGTAGCGCTCGTAGTCCGACTCGAGCTGCTCGAGCTCCAGGCGCCCGTTCGCCAGCTCGAAGCGCGCCTCCTCCACGCCCAGCTCCTCGCCGGCGATCCGCCGGGGCTTGTCGCTGGACTGGAAGTGCTCCAGAGCCAGGCGCGCCTCCTCCCAACCGTGGCGGGCCTGATCGAGCTCCCCCCGCGCCTCGGTGTGCTGGTCCTCGGCTTGGCGGCGGGCGAGGGCCAGCTCGAGCTCGGCCTCCTCGACCTGCCGGCGCAGCTGCTCCCGCTCGAGGTCCTCGTCCTCCCGCTCCTCGCCATCGGCGTGCCGACCGCCGCCGGCCGTGTGACCGCGGACCGTGAAGACGCAGGAGGAGAGGCCTTGGCCGAGGACCAGGCCGGCGAGAGGCACCGCGATCCAGCGCGGGAATCTTGCAGGGTTCATCGGGGGTGTTCCTTTCCGCGGCCGCCGGTGGGACGCGCCGGACTGGATTGTAGGTACTCCGCCTCCGCACCGCGAACCGACGCCGGCCCCAAAAGAAGTGGCCCGCCACCGCGACCGAGGCGATACTGCCGCCTGACCGCCCCCCGTCACCTCGGCGAGCCTTGCCATGACCCACGGAGCCTTCCAGACCCCCACGCCCACCAACGAGCCGATTCTCGAGTACCGGGCCCAGAGCCCCGAGCGGGCCTCCCTCGAGGCCGCCCTCGCCGAGTGCGCCGGCGCCACCGCCGAGGTCCCGCTCGTCATCGGCGGCGTCGAGGTGCGCACCGAGAAGACCGGCACGATGGTCATGCCCCACGACCACGGTCACGTCCTCGGCACCTACCACAAGGCCGGCGCGGGCGAGGTCGCCGCCGCCATCGAAGCCGCCGAAGCCGCGCGCCCGGGGTGGGCCGGCCTGCCCTGGGAGGAGCGCGCCGCGGTGTTCCTGCGCGCCGGCGAGCTGTTGGCCGGTCCCTGGCGCGACAGAATCAACGCCGCGACCATGCTCAACCAGTCGAAGACGGCCCACCAGGCCGAGATCGACGCGGCCTGCGAGCTGATCGACTTCTTCCGCTTCAACGTCCACTTCCTGCGCGAGCTCTACCAGAGCCAGCCCGAGTCCTCGCCGGGCTGCTGGAACCGCATCGAGCACCGCTGCCTGGACGGCTTCGTCTTCGCGATCACGCCCTTCAACTTCACCTCGATCGCCGGCAACCTGCCCACGGCGCCGGCCATGCTGGGCAACACGGTCCTGTGGAAGCCCGCCTCGACCTCGGTGCTCTCCAACTACCTCTTGATGGAGATGCTCGCCGAGGCCGGCCTGCCACCGGGAGTGATCAACTTCGTCCCGGGCTCGGGCGCCGAGGTCGGCGACCCGGTGCTGGAAGACCCACGCCTCGCGGGGATCCACTTCACCGGTTCGACCGAGGTCTTCCAGGGCATCTGGGGGCGCGTCGGGACCAACATCCGCTCCTACGCCCAGTACCCGCGCCTGGTGGGCGAAACCGGCGGCAAGGACTTCATCTTCGCCCACCCCAGCGCCGACGTCGCTGCCCTTTGCACGGCAGTCATCCGCGGCGCCTTCGAGTTCCAGGGCCAGAAGTGCTCCGCCGCCAGCCGCGCCTACGTCCCCGCCAGCCTGTGGGGCGAGCTGGCCGAGCGCCTGGGCAGCGAACTAGCTCAGGTGCGCATGGGCGACGTGTGCGACTTCGGGAACTTCCTGGGCGCGGTCATCGACGCCTCCGCCTTCCACAAGCTGGGCGGCGCCATCGACCTCGCCCGAGACGACGCAGGCTGCGAGATCGTCGCCGGCGGCGAGCGCGACGACTCGACCGGTTGGTTCGTCCAGCCGACCGTCGTGCGCGTCGACGACCCGCGCCACGAGCTGATGCGCACCGAGTACTTCGGCCCGCTGATCGCCGTCCACGTCTACGACGACGCGAAGCTCGGGGAGGCCCTCGAGCTGTGCGCCACCGGCTCCGAGTACGGCCTGACCGGCGCCGTCTTCGCCAACGACCGCACCGCCGTGGCCCACGCCACCGAGCGCCTGCGCTTCGCCGCGGGAAACTTCTACGTCAACGACAAGCCCACCGGCGCCGTGGTCGGCCAGCAGCCCTTCGGCGGCTCGCGCGCCTCGGGCACCAACGACAAGGCGGGCTCGATCCTCAACCTGTTGCGCTGGAGCTCCCAACGCACGATCAAGGAGACCTTCGTCCCCCCGCGCGACTGGCGCTACCCATTCCTCGAAGGGAACTGAGCGCGGTCGAGCGGCCGCGCCACCGTCCCCGTGGACCCCACCCGAGAGACGCCGGGCACCCTGCCCCCGAGCGGTTCCGTCCCCCTCGAGCCGAGGATTCCTCTGTGCCAGTCCGACCTGCCCCTGGACTGGTACCAGCCGGAGTTCCGCCCCTACGCCGAGGAGTACCTCGCGCTGCCCAACCGCACGCCGGAGACGATCCTGCCCTGGTTGGACGCCTACGTGCGGCCCGCCGTCGACCACTTCGGCGACTCGCTGCTCTTGTTGGCCCACTTCTACATGGGCGGCGAGATCGTCAAGCTCGTCGAGCGCTACGGCGGCTCCATCGCCGACAGCTACGCCCTGGCCCTGCAAGCGGCGCGCAATCCTCACAAGCGCGTCATCGTCGAGTCCGCCGTGCACTTCATGGCCGAGTCGATCGCGATCCTCGCGGGCGAGAACCAAGAGGTCTGGATCACCAATCCCAAGGCCGGCTGCACGATGGAGATGCTGGCCAAGGACTACATGGTCCTGCCGGTCGCCGAGCAGCTCGTCGAGCGCTACGGCGACGAGCTGGTGTGCGTGGCCTACATGAACACCTCGGGCCGCCTGAAGGCCCTCGCCGGCCGCACCGGCGGTGCGGTCTGCACCAGCAGCAACGCCCACCTGGTCGTCGACTGGGCGCGGCGCGAGGGCGCCAAGATCCTCTTCGTCCCCGACGAACACCTCGGGCGCAACACGGCGGCGCGGTTGGGGATGGATCTCGCCCGCGTCGTGCGCCTGGCCCCCGCTGAACAGACGCGCGGCGCCTTCCCTCTCGACGACGCCCACGTCGAAGGCGGCCTGGAGGCGCTCGACCGGGCGGAGATGATCCTGTGGGGTTCCTACTGCGGCGTCCACACGGTCTTCACCGAGCGCCACGTCACGTGGTGGAAAGAGCGCGGCTGGCGCGTGCTGGTCCACCCCGAGTCGACCCTCGAGGTGGTCGAGGCGGCCGACGGCGCCGGCAGCACGGCCTACCTGTGGAAGGCCGTCGAGGACGCCCCTGCGGGCTCGCGCCTCGTGATCGGCACCGAGGGCCACTTCGTGCGCAACGCGCGCGAGCTCGGCCGCCGGCGCGGGGTCGAGGTGGTCCATCTGGCCGACGTCCCCGAGGCCGGCTACGCCAGCGCGGGATGCGGCTGCGCCACGATGAGCCGCAACGACCCGCCGCACCTGGCGGGCATGCTCGATCTGTTGCGCCGCGGGACGCCCCCCGACGCCAACCGCGTCCTGGCCGGCGACGCGGTGGACGAGACCTCAGGCTCGCGCGAACGCCTCGGAGCGAGCGAACGCACGGAAGTCGCCAACGAGGCGCGCCTCGCCCTCGAGCGCATGATCGAGGTCGTCGGAGACGCCTGAGCGCTCAGGCGCGCTCCACTTCCCAGACCTCGGTTCCGAAGTGGTCCCAGGGCAGGCGTCCCTCGTCGCAGTCCTCGCCGACCGAGAATTGCACGTCGACGAAGTAGATGATCGAGCCCGGCGCGGCCGGCCGCAGGTTGCGGCAACCGTGGGCGACGCCCGGCGGGATGCGCACCAACCTCGAGTTGCCGTCGCCGAGGGGGAAGCGCATCAACTTGCCCTCGGTCGGCGAGCCCGCTCGCACATCGGCCAGGACCAGCAGGATCTTGTCCGAGGGCGGCACGAACCAGACGTCGGTCTGACGCTGGTGCAGGTGGAACGCCTTGGTCGCCAGGGGCTCGAGGACGCTGAAGTTCATCTGCCGCGCTTCGAAGCCGGGGAGATCGGCGTGGATGCCGCCATTGAGCCGGGCCAGCTCGGTCATCGAGCCGCCGTCGTCATTGAAGCGCCGCAGATCGACGATCTCGACGCCCTCGATCGGCTCCGAGGGGCTGTAGTCCTGCTTGCTGTATCGGGCCCGGGCTTGTGTGTTGAACTCGACCATGTCTGTGTAGTGCACCGTCCGTGCTGCGCCGCGTGATGGGAACGCCAGAGCATCCCCGACCGGATGGGCCGCCGCAAGTCTCCCCTCGCCCGCGCGCCACGGAGTAGACTCCCCCTCCGTGAACTCCACCCGCGAGGACCAGCGCGCGCCCCTGCCCGATTCCGAGGAACACAGGGAGCTTCCGGTCAGGCCCGTGACCGAGGTCGAGGGCCTCGACGAGTTGCTCGAGCACTGCCTGCCGTCCTTCGGCGGCGCCTACCTGCGCCGACTGTGGCAGCTGCTCGACGCGGCCGTCGGCGAGGGCGTCCCGCTGACGCTCGCGGTCGCCGGGCCGGTGACGGCTTCGGGCCAGCACCACACCTGGCTCTGCCCGCTGCTCGACACGGGCTGGTTCATGCTCGTCTCGACCACCGACGCAGTCTGCTACCACGACGGGCACCGCTCCCTTGCGGACGCCCGCGAGCACCCCTTCTTCGAGGTCCCGATCGCCGGCGACGACCGCCGCCTGCGAGAGGAGCAAGTCATCCGCATCACCGACATCGGATTCGACGAGCAAGTGCTGCTCTCCCAGGACCGCTTCCTCACGGCCTGCCTGCGCGGCGAGGAGTTCCAACGGCGCATGACGGGCACGCAGATGCGCCAGCTGCTCGGCCAGCACTACGCGCGGCTCGAGCGCGCCCACGACGTGCGCGAGGGACTCCTGGCCCTGTGCACGCGCAAGGCGATCCCCGTCTTCGTCGGCGCGCCCTCCGACGGTTCGGTCTTCTTGAACTCGATGAAACTGTGGGCCTTGCGAGAGGCCTGCGGCGACGCCTACGCCTTCGAACTCGATCTGCACGGCGAGGTCTTCGAGAGCTGCGCCTACCACCTGTGGGGTCTGCGGGAGAGCGACACGCGCGCGCTCGGCACGCTCATCCTCGGCGGCGGCGTGCCGAAGAACTTCAACCTCCAGCCCGAGCCGGCGCTGTCGCAGATCCTGGGCCTCGAGGACATCTCCGGTTTCCTCTACGACATCCAGATCACCCCCGCACCGGTGACCGACGGCTCGCTCTCGTCCTGCCCGCCGTCCGAGGCCGTCACCTGGGGCAAGGTCGATCCGAGACACCACACGCGCACCTGCGAGAGCGTCCCCGGCGACTACTCGATGCTGATGCCGATCGTGACCCGGGCCCTGCTCGAGAAGCGTGCGCGCCTCGAGCGGCGCGCCGCGGAAATCGGCCTCGACGCCCTGGCGGAGGAGCGCCCCGAGGCCCGCGGCTACCTGCGGGAGCGTGCCGGCTACCGGCTATTCGAGCGGCGGGAGGAGCTTTGCGAGCGCCTGCGCGAGGCCGTCCGCGAGCGAGCCGACACCCTGCGCGGCGACGGCTCCTGACGGCGAGCTACCACAGCCAAGAGGCGCCGTCCCGCACGCGCTCGGCGGTCACCCGCCGGCCGCGCAGGCCGTCGCACACCCCCCAGGCCTTGGCCAGCACGGCCTTGCCGCGGCCGCGAAAGATCCCGATCGCCCACAGGACCGGGAGGCTCGCCACGTCGAAGAACAGGAAGCGCAGCCAGTGCACGGCACGGCCGTGGCGGCGCAGGAAGGCCACCGAGTTGACGGCGTTCATGTACTTGCGCCGTGGGCTGTAGCCGCCGCCCGTGGCACTCGAGGGGGTGTGTAGGGCGGCGACGTCGCCCACGAAATGGACCTCCCAGCCGGCGCACCGCGCGCGCAGGCAGAGGTCGACGTCCTCCATGTAGGCGAAGTACTCGACGGCGAAGTAGTCCAGCTCTTCCAGGAGCTCCGCGCTCACGAGCATGGCGCACCCGACGATGTAGTCGACGTCCCGGGACTCGCGCCAGGCCGGCCCGTCGCGGCGGCCGAAGCCGCGCAGACCCGAGAGGTTCTCGCGCCAGGTCATGGCGCCGCCCGCACTCCACACGAGCTCCGGGCGGTCTCCGCGCAGGACGAGCGGACCGACGACGGCCCTCCGCGGGCGCTCCTCGAGGGCGGCGCACAACCGCCCCAAGACCCCGGCCGGCAGGACGACGTCGTTGTTGACGAAGAACACGGCCCGCGCACCGCGTTCGATGGCAACGCGCGCTCCCTGGTTGGCCGCGGCGCCAAAGCCGAGGTTCTCGTCGTTTTCGATCACCGTCAGGCCCGGATGGGCGGCGCGCACCTCGGCCAGGGAGCCGTCGGTAGAGCCGTTGTCGACGAACACGATGCAATCGCGCGCCAGGCCTTGGGCCTCGACCCCCTCCAGGCAGGCGAGGTTGGCCCCCCCGCCGTTCCAGTTGACGACCACGGCATGGACGCACGGGTCGCCGACGGTCATCGGGTGCCCTCTGCACTGTCCTCGGAGTTCTCGACTGCACTGTCCTCGGAGCTCTCGACCCGCGAGAGGACGCGCCCCTCGGCCAGCAGGGTCTCGAGCACATCGCCCGGGGAGAGCTCGTCGGTATCGACGAGCGGTCGGCCATCGCTCGCCCGCCGCGTGATCGAGTAGCCACGCGCCAGCACGGCCAGGGGCGAGGTCGCCTCCAAGGTCCGGCCCGCCACCGTCACGCGCGAGGAGAGGTCGGCGCTGAGCTCGCGGACGGGCGTGCCCAGGCGCAAGGAGAGGGCCTCCAGCCGCGCTCGGAGGCGTGCGAGGCGCGCGTCGGGAGTCTGGGCACCCAGGCGCGCCGAGCAGCGGCCGAGGAGCGCGGCCGCGCCCTCGCCCCTGCCGCTCGCCAGGCGCGAGAGGCGGCGGCCGGCGGCCGAGAGGGTGCCCGAGCGATCTCCGAGGATCCAATCCGGAGCGCGCAGGACGCGCGAGCGGGCCGTGCGCCACAGGCGGTCGGCGCGCCCCGAGAGCTCAGCCGCCATCGCGTCCACCAGGAACCCACGGCCGCGCTCGATGCGCTCCTCCAGCTCCGCCCGCGAGGGGATCGCGCGCTGGGCGGCGTCGGTTGGCGTGTGGGCGCGATGGTCGGCCACCAGGTCGCACAGGGTCAGGTCGGTCTCGTGGCCGACGCCGCTCACGACCGGCACCGAGGCCTTGCGCACGGCCTCGGCCACCGCCCGCTCGTTGAAGCACCACAGGTCCTCGAGCGAGCCGCCACCGCGACAGACGATGATCACGTCCACGCCGCTGTGGTCGAGGCGCTCGACGGCACGCGCGACCTCCTCCGCCGCCCCGGCGCCCTGCACGGCGCAGTGGGTGAAGCGCAGGGGGAACCCCGGCCAGCGCAGACTGCGCGTGCGCAGCACATCGCGCAGGGCCGCGCCGCTGCGGCTGGTCGCCACGCCGATCCTGCGCGGCAGGGCGGGTAGGGTTCGCGCACGGTCGAACCAACCGAGGTCTCCGAGCTCGCGCTTGAGCTGCTCGAGCTGGGCCAGGAGCACGCCGAGCCCGCGCGCCTCGACGCGATCGGTGATCAGGCTGTAGGAGCCGCGGGGCGCGTAGACGTCCAGGCGCCCGTGGACCACGACTCGGTCGCCGTTCGCCAGGGGCGTGCGCGTGGCCTGGTCCACGCGGCTGCGCCAGATCACGCAGCGGATGAGGGACTTCACGCCGCGCAGGTGATCGCAGAGGTCGAAGTAGAGGTGACCGGAGGCGGGGCGCGCCAAGCCGCTCACCTCGCCCTCGACGCACACGCGGCCCAAGTCCTCCAGGCGGCCGGCGATGTGGCGGGACAGCTCGCCGACGGTCAGGACGCGGGGCGGTTGATCGGCGTCACAAGCCCCGTCCCCTCCCCCCGGTCCCATCAGTTCCCGCCGCCTCGCTCGGGGGTGAGGGCGAGGGGCGAGTCGGCGGCCGGCATCAGGCCGGGCAGGCCGGCGCGGGTCCACTCCGCGAGGTCCGCGCGCGGCAAGAAGATACGGTAGCGGCCCTCGAGGAAGGGCAGCTTGCGCCCGTCGCGCAACTGCACGCCGTCCTCGAGGGTCAAGAGCGCGCTCGACTCCCCGCCGCTGATCGAGAGCCGATCCGCGGTCAAGACGCGCACGGTGCGCCCGTCGCGGCTAAGCTCCTCGATGCTCACGTCGCACAGCACGCCCTCCACGATGCCTTCGAGAGTCTTCAGCCGGTAGAGGCCGGCCGAACCGTCGAGGGCCAACAGGCGGTTGAGCGCGCGCTGCACGAGGAGCAGGTTCCAGCGCCCGTCGTCCACGATGCGCTCGAGGGAGGCGGCGGAGAAGAGCTCCCCCAAGGCCTCGATCCAAGGCCGCGGGTCCACGCGCGCGAGGACGATGCGCCGCACGCCCCCGCGCTCGACGCCCTCCGGCGTCCCCGCGAAGGGCACGCGCGCGCCTCCGCGCCGCTCGTAGCCGTCCTCGAAGACCAGGGTCAGGCTGCGCCCGGTGCGGCTGCCCTCCAGGCGCAGGCGGTCGGCGGCCAGGGTGCCCACCGGCCGGCCGCGCTCGTCGATCACGCGGAAGACGACCGGGCCGGTCCAGCCGTCGCCCACGCGCCCGCTCTCGAGCAGCTCCAGGCCCTCGACGCGCTCGGCGACGAGCAGGGAGCCGAGGGCCAGGGATATCTCGTGCCGGCGTCTCTCCAGGCGGCGGGCGCGCTCGGTCTCGAGGACGGCGGCCTGCGGCGCGGACCCCCCGCCCGTCGCGGCGGGCTCCACCGCCGTGTCGGCACTGTCCAGGCGCTGCGAGATCTCCGCCTCCAGCACGTCCGGAGCGATCGCCGCCAAGAGGCGCGTGAAGTCGAGGTGCTCTTGCTCGCGCAGCAGGCTGCGGGCGGTCGCGTCGCGCAGCTGCTCCTCCAGGCGCGTGATACGCTCGCGGTACTCCTGTTCCTTGCGTGTCCACTCGGCGCGCTCGCTTCCCAGGGTGCGTTGCAGGCGCTCGAGCTCCGCGCGCGGATCGTCGAACCACGCTCCCGGCAAGAGCGCCAAGAGCAAGAAGAGCGACGGTAGGCGACGACGAATCACGCTAGGCCCCCTCAACCGGCGCTGTTCGTGGAGACGACTTGCGGGCACGGCAGCTCGTTCTCCAGCGGTGCTTCCGGCCTCTCGACTCCCCAGGTGGTCCTGACGAATCGTCCGAGACGGTGAGGTCTCGCGGGCGGCGCCGCGGGGCGGCGGGCAGCCGCGGGCGACCGCCCGTGAAGTCTGGTGCGCGCGTTCATGAACCGAGCGGGTTCAGTCTCCCCGCCGGGGCGGTTGGATGCGAGCGAAACGCTCGATGCGCACCAGGCTGCCGTCGAGCTCGGAGCCGGCGACCGAACCCGGCACGAGAGGCACGAGCTCCGGCCCCGAAACGCCGAGGCCGCCCAGACGCGGCGTACCGCTGGGCGCGGGTCCCCACAGGACGAGGGTACGCGCGCTCCCCGCCGTCAGGCGTTCGGGCGCGGCGAGCAAGACGGCCAGGGGATCGGCGATCCCTTCGGTCTGCGCGGGAGGGGACAGGGGCCGCAGGCGTGCGCCGCCCTCGTCCGCGACGACCAGGCCCCCGAGTTCGAGGTCGGCGCCGGGGTGACCGACGTGGCGCAGGACCAGGCGCCAAGGCTCGCCCTCGCCCAAATCCAAGCGGCGCGCCAGGCTCTGCGCCTCGAAGCGCTGGCGATCCGAATTCGAATGTAGGGGCGCGAGGTTGACTTGCAGGCGCCCTCCCGAGGGAACCTCCACCGAGCCGGCCCAGGCCTCCACCTCTTCCCCTCCACAGGCCCGCGGCGGCTGCGCCCGCCGGCCGAGGCCGGGACGGCGCTCGGCGAGGTGGAGTACGGCCAGCAACAGCACGAGTAGCGGCAGGAGCAAGACGATCGGCCCGGGATCGTCTCTACCCGTCCTCGGCCGTCGGCCCCGGGGTTCTCGGTTCTGAGCGTCCATGGATGTGGGTTCCGTCCGTCGCCCGGGCGCGAGGAGCCGCCCCCGCGTCAAGGACGCGCGGAACCCGTCAGTCTTCCTCGTCCCAGTCCTTCTTCTTGTTCTTGTTCCACCAGCGCTGCCATCCGTCCGGCTTGCGCTCGTCGTGGCCGCTGAGAGCCTGCATGCTGGTGATCAGTGGCGCGGCGATGACGTCGTAGCGCTCGCGGGCCACGGTGTCGTTGAGGTCGCTGTCAACGGCCCCCTTGGCGGACATGAGCACCTTCAGCATCGACTCGAAGGCGTCCTTGCGCAGCTTCAGGGGCTTGCTCGAGTGCTGCCCCAGGGCTTCGGCGGCGGCGCCGACGATGATCGCGTCCTTGTCCTGCAGCAGACCGATCAGAACGCGCAGGCTCTTCTCGTCGCGGGTCTTACCCAGGGAGAGCACCAGGACGCGCTGCAGGGCGAGGTCCTTGCGGTGCTTCTTGTGGCCGATCCACTTGGTGAGAACGGCGGCGCTCTCCGGCCCCATCAGCCCCAGGGCCGTGCCGGTCGCCAGGTAGAGGCCGTTGTCCGGCAAGCCCGATTCAAGATCCTTGCGCCGCGCCTCGAAGACCTTCGAGAGCGCCTTGCACATCGCAGCGCGGTCCTTCACGCCGCTCTTGGGATACTCGGCCAACATGCGATCGATCATCGCGATCGCTTGCTCGTCCTCGTCGCCGCGCTTGCCGACGTGCTCCTTGAGACCGTCGATCAGCTCCTTCACCTCGGGGCGCTTGTCGGGCAGCTCCTCGGGTTCGGGGTCGGGATCTTGGGCGCGCGCGAAGACGGTCCCCGGCGAGGGCGTGGGCCGAGCCACGGGGGGAGCCAGGCAGGGGACGGTGAGGGTCAGGAGCAGGCTCGCGATCATCGGAATCACCTCGCACTCATGTCGGACGACGCACCGAGCCCGACGGGGGCTCGGCGCCGCTACGGCTCGAACGGGGCCTACTGTACCCCGGCGGAGCGGGCGGGGGGAACGCCCACGCCGACTCCACGGGGACCACCCAGCGAAAAGCGTGCCCGCGAGGAAGGGCCGCCGCGAAGGCCCTCCCGCGCCCATGGCGCTCACTCGCCGCACATCAGCGTGCGGTATCGCTCTTCCATCGCCCGCCAGCGCCGCTGCAGGTCTGCGAGAGCCGGGCCCGCGTTTCCCGGCAGGTGGGCGGCGATGTCGCGCACCTCGACGACCCCCACCAAGCGGCCTGTGCTGTTCGTCAAGAAGACCTCGTCGGCGCGGGCGAGGTCGACTGGATAGAGACGCTCCTCGACGAGCCTGGGCCCCTCCGCGTGCAACATCTCGGCCAAGCGCCCGCGCACGATCCCGGGCAGACAGCCGCGGGTCAGGGGCGGCGTGCGGACGACGCCCTCGCGCACGCAGAACAGGTTCGAAACGGTGCCCTCGCTGAGGTCGCCCTCCTCCGTGCAAAGCAGCGCCTCCCACGCACCTTGGCGCGCGGCGGCCTCGCGCTCGAGGACATTGCGCGCCCGGCCGGTGGTCTTGATGCCCTCGGTCCTGCCCGCCGCCAGCTTGGCGCCGGCGACGGTCACGCTGACGCCCGCGGCGGGCAGGGGCTCGACGGCACGGGCGGAGATCACCAGGGAGGTCCCCGCGCCGGGCGCGCCGCGGCTGAGGGTCAAGCGCAGGGCGAGGGGTGTGGGGTCGTCGAGGACGGACGCGAACTCCGCCAAGTCACGAGCCGGGTCGCGGGCGGGCCAGGGGATTTCGAGGGCAGCAGCCCCGCGCCGCAGACGGGTGAGGTGATCGGCCTCGAAGTAGCGGCAGCCTTCCTCGGCCAGAAGGGTCTCGAAGACCGCCAATCCGAGGGTGAAGCCGCAGTCGTCGACACGTAAGGCCGGCTCTCCCGGCGACACGAGGCGGCCGTCGACCCAGGCGGGAAGCTCAGGCATGGGATTGGCCTCGGGCGGCGGCGAGGGGAGCGGCCTCGAGGGCGGCCGCCAGGCGCTCTCCCTTGAGCAGGGTTTCCTCGTCCTCGGAGCGTGCGTCGGAACTCCAGGTGATCCCGCCGCCCACGTGGTAGCGCACCTCGCCCTCCCCGGCCGAAGCCATCGGACGCCAGCACAGGGTTCGGATCAGGATGTTGAAGCGCGCGTCGCCACCGACGTCGAGGAAGCCCGCGGACCCGGTGAAGAAGCCGCGGCCCTCGCCTTCGAGCTCGGCGATGGCGCGCATGCTGCGCAGCTTGGGGGCACCGGTGATCGAGCCGCCGGGGAAGAGCGCCAGCAGGGCGTCGACGGCGTCGGCCTCCGGGCGCAGGGTCGCGCGCACGTCGGCAGTCAGGTGGTGCAGGCCGGCGTAGGAGCGCAGGAGCGGAAACTGCTCGACCGCCACGCTTCCCGCGACGGCGACGCGCCCGAGATCGTTGCGCTCGAGGTCGACGATCATCGCCAGCTCGGCGTTGTCCTTGGCGCTCGCGAGCAGCTCGCGCCGCAGGCGCTCGTCCGTTCGGGGTTCCGCGGCGCGTCGGATCGTGCCCTTGATCGGCCGCGTGCGCGCCGCGCGACCCTCGACCTCGAGCAGGAGCTCGGGAGAGGCCGAGAGGAGGGCGCCGCGGTCCCAGGCCAAGTAGGCCATGTAGGGCGCCGGATTCGCTCGCCGCAAGCGCCGGTAGAGATCGACGGGATGACCGAAGGTGGCGCACTCGAAGGGGTGCGCGAGGTTGGCCTGGAAGAACTCGCCGGCGGCGATCCACTCGCGCGCGCGCTCGATGCGTGCCCGATGCTCCTGAGCGGGAACGCATCGTCGCAGAGGCCCGCGGGGGCCGGCGGCGTCCTCTTTCTGGTCCACTTCGGCGGCCTCCTCGACGGCGGCCATCCAGCGCGCGCGACGCCCGGCGACGGCCGGGCGGCCGTCGCCGGGCTCCGCTCCAAGGACCAAGACGGCGCTCTCGCGCGCGTGGTCGATCAGGATGAAATCGGTGTAGAGCCCGCCCACGACGCGCGGGAGGTCCCAGGGATCGGCCGGCAGGTCCAGGCCTTCGCCGGCGACGCCCAAGTCGTAGGAGAGGGCGCCGAGAAACCCGCCCCGGAAGGGTCGGCAGGATTCCGCGTTGGCGTCGAGCACAAGGCGCGCGAGGAAGGCCCGCAGGTTGGCCGCGGTCGGGCCGGGTGCCGCTGGGCGCCCGTCGTCCTCGCGCAGGGGGTCGGCGGCCACCAGGCTCATGCGGCTCGGCCGACCGGCGGCGCTGTCGAGGGCGATCAGCCCGCGGCGCTCCCGCAAGCCGGCGAGCAGCCCCGTGACCGGCGGCGTGTCGGGCAGAGGGAACAGGCGCGGAGAGCAGCGGTAGGAGCGGGTTCGCACGGGATGCGAGAGCCTGCACTCCCCCCCCGCGCGCTGGCCAGGGAAATCGGATCGGGCGCGGCGCCCAGCGTCCTCTGTGGACTCGACTGAAGCCGCCGGCCGTCGCCGGCCGATAGGAAGACGACCATGCGATCGACGATCACCCAGGCGCTGCTGGCCGGCGCCGCCCTGCTCTCCCTGACCGGCCGTCCCCAGGATCCCGGCGGAGGCGACCGCCTCGCCGAGCGCGTCGACGCCCTCGAGCGCGACCTGGCGGCCGCCCGCACGACCCTGGAGGCCCTCACGGTGGAGATCACCTCCTCAGCCAACTTGACGCGGCGGACCGCCGCCTGGGCCCGGGCGCAGGCCGTCGCCGCCGCCGCGATGGCGGGCACCCTCGACGCCGCCGAGGGCGCGGGTTTCGCCAAGGGGATGAACTACACGTCGCGCGAGATCCTGCTCGCCGGCTGGCGGCGGCGCCTCGCTGCCCTGGGCGACGGCTTGCCCGCCGCTCCCGCGCCCGCCCGCCCAGGCGCGACGGGCGGCGCCCGGCGGCCCTAGCAGCCCGTCGAGTAGCGCCCGACTCCGACTTCGCCCTCTCCACCGCGGCGGAGTCGGACTCGCCGCGCCGTTCAGTCGGAAACCGACGCCTTGTGTGCAACGCCGTCGGGGTAGAGTAGCCCCATGACGGTGCTCTCCGGGGCGATCGACGACTTCCTGCGCGGCATGCAGACGACGCGCGGCGCCTCGCCGCACACCCTGCGCGCCTACGGGCGTGACCTGGCCGAGCTGGACGAGTTCCTCGCCGAGTGCGAGGTGGAGGGACCGGCGGAGGTGACGCCCCGCACCCTGCGGCGCTTCCTCGCCCGCCTCGACCGGCGCGAGTTGGCGGACAGCACGATCCAGCGCAAGCTCTCCGCCGTGCGCGCCCTCTTCCGACACCTGCGGAAGCGAGGCGTGATCGCGGACCACCCCGCCCAAGGCCTGCGCAAGCGACGCACGGCGCGTCGCCTGCCGGGCGCCCTCGAGACCGGCGAGGTCGATCGCCTGCTGGCCGCCCCCGACGTCACGACCGCCGCCGGCCGGCGCGACGCCGCGCTCCTGGAGGTGATGTACTCCGCCGGGACGCGGGCGGCCGAGACTGTCGGCCTCAACCGGGGCGATGTCGATCTCCGGCGGGGAGTGGCGCGCGTGCGCGGCAAGGGCAAGAAGGAACGCCTCGCACCTCTCGGTCGCTTCGCCCTCGAGGCCCTGCACGCGACTCTGGAAGACGCCGCCCGCCCCCAGCCGGCGCGCGGCGCGGAGCAGGCCGTCTTCCTCAATCCACGCGGCGGGCGCCTGACCACGCGCTCGCTCGGGCGCATCGTGGCGCGCCACGCCCTCGCGGCGGGCCTGCGCCGCCACGCGACGCCCCACACCCTGCGCCACAGCTTCGCCACCCACCTGCTCGACGCCGGCTGCGACTTGCGAGCAGTCCAGGAGTTGCTGGGGCACGAGCACCTGGTCACGACGCAGATCTACACGCACGTTTCCATCGAGCGCCTGCGCGAGGTCTACGAGCGCGCTCACCCGCGAGCGGGCTAGCGCTCTGCGGCGCGCCGAATCCCGAGCGCATTCGCCGGATTCGTCCTATGCTGCAAGCAGGCCCTTCACGGAAAGCACCCCCCCATGCGCAGTTCCTTCCTGCCGGTCGCCCTCCTGGCGCTCGGCTCCCCCGCCCTCACTTCCGCCCAGTCCGCCGAGCCTCTCGACCCCGCCCTGGTCACCGAGCGCTTGACCGCCTGGAGCGGCCACTCCACCTGGCGCGCCCGGCGCGACCGGGACACGGGGCTGGTGGTGTTCCTGCACGGCGGCGCGGCGGCGCCGGCCTTCAGGCCGGTGAACGACGCCGACTTCCTGGCCCTGGCGCACCTGATCGCCGAGGACACTGCCGGGTTGACCGGCGTCGAGCCCGCCACCCTCGCCGCGGGCGAGTTCCACT
This sequence comes from Planctomycetota bacterium, assembly GCA_002686265.1. Taxonomy (GTDB): domain Bacteria; phylum Planctomycetota; class UBA1135; order UBA1135. The sequence continues at coordinate 27,649 of NZBA01000026.1, read as the reverse complement.
ACCTGCCCCTCGGCCTGGCGGGGACGACCGACAAGGTGACCGTGCGCCTGCCCCAGATCGTCAACGGCGTGGAAGTGCTCGGCGGCTCACTCAACGTGCTGTTCGACTTGGAAGGGCGCATGCTCTCCCTGCAAACGACCGCCCTCGACCGCGTGGCCGATCTGGGGACCGCTCCGTCCCTGGATGCGGGCGCAGCCCGCCGCGCCGCCCTAGCGGCCTTCGCGCGCCTGATCGGACTCCCCGGCACCGCGCGCGGCGAGCCGCGCCTGGTGATCGGCGGCGTCGAAATCGACGGCCGCATCGTCGGCCGACTGGTGTGGGAGGTCACCGTGCAGTGGCACGCGCCGGGCATCGAGCCCGAGGGGCGCAGCCTTTGGATCGACGCCCACGACGGCGCCCTACTCCACTCGCGCTCGACGGTGCACCATGCCGACGTGGGCGGCACGGTCATGAGCGAGGCCTCGACCGGCCTGCTCCCCGACCATCGTGAGAACCTGCCGGTTCCCGTCCCCGTCCCGCACGTGCGCGTACAGAGCGCCGCGGGCGTCACGTACACCGATGACGACGGGAGCTTCCTCTATCCCGGGGTCGACGGCCCGCTCGACATCATCGTGCGCTACCTCGGTCCCTTCGCTCGGGTCACCAACCTCGCCGGCTCGGACGTCACCCTGAGCGAGACGATCGACGGCACACAGAACACGCTCTTGATGAACGCCGGCGGCGTGGAGCGCACGACCTCCCAGTCCAACGCCTTCTTGCAGATCGGAGTCCTGCGCGATTGGATCCGCTCGGTCGATCCGACAGACGACACGGCGGACTTCATGGCCCTGGCGGAGGTGAATTTCAGCGGCCACTGCAACGCTTTCTTCGACGGGGACTCGGTCGTCTTCTACCTGGCCGGTGAGTCCCTCGACGTGCACTGCGTGAACACGGCCTACACGACCGTCGTCGCCCACGAGATGGGCCACTGGTTGAACGTGCTCTACTCGACCGGGAACGCTCCAGACGGGATGGGCGAGGGCAACGCCGACACATGGGCGATGTACTGCTACGACACTCCGGTGATGGGCGCGGATTTCTTCGGCCTTGGGAGCGAGATGCGCAGCGGGCTGAACACGCGCCAGTTTTGCGGCGACTGCTGTCCCATGTGCCACGGCGGCGCCCACGACAATGGCGAGGTGTGGATGGGCACGACCTGGAAGGTCCGCGACAGGTTGAACCAGACCCACGGGAACGACCTCGGCGACGGGATCGCGAACGGGCTCTTCCTGGGTTGGCTGAACGCCTACGATCAAGTCGAGCTGCACTCGGTGATCGAGGCCCAGTGGCTGACGCTGGACGACGACGACGGCAACATCGACAACGGGACACCGCACTTCGCGGACATCGACGGCGGCTTTCGGGAGCAGGGGTTCCCGGGTCTCCTAGTGGCGCCGATCTCGATCACCGCCGTGAGCGACCTGCCCGACACGGCCGACGAAGTCGGGCCCTACACCGTGGAGGCGACGGTAGTGGCCACGGACCAGCCGCCCCTCGCTTCTGTCGAGCTGGTATGGCGCGCGAACGGCGGCGCGTGGGTGCAGACGCCCATGACCACGACCGGTTCGGACGTCTACCGGGCGGAGATTCCCGGCCAGAGCTCGGTCGCCCACCTCGAGTACCACGTGTCGGCCGTGGACGGCGCGGGCAACGCGGTGAGCTTCCCGCCGGAGGCGCCCGAGGCGGTGCTGCACTTCTTCGTGGGTCTGTTCGAGCTGCTGAGCGACGACTTCGAGGGCGGTCCGGCGGGCTGGACCCACGGTTCCTTCGGCGACACGGCGAACGACCACGACGACTTCCAGCAAGGCGTCCCCTACGGCAAGGCCGGCGACCCCGACGCAGCCTTCAGCGGCACCTTCGTGATCGGCAACAACCTCGGCGGCGCGAACCTCAACGGGCGCTACCAGGGGAACCAGCACAACTGGCTGCGGACACCCGTGCTGGACTGCTCATCGGCCCTGGGGACGCGCCTGCGTTTCCAGCGCTGGCTGAACGTCGAGGGCGCCTGGACGGACCAGGCGCGGCTGGCGGTCAATGGAACCCAGATCTACGTCAACCAGACGTCCCCCGACACCGAGGACACGGGCTGGACCTGGTTCGACCTGGACATCTCGCCCCTCGCCGACGGCCAGAGCGAGGTGCAGATCGAGTGGTCGATCCAGAGCGAGTTCCTGCAGAACTTCGGCGGTTGGACCCTCGACGACGTTCAGGTGCTGTACCTGGCTCCGGGTGCGGGCTGCCTGCCGCCGGGAACCTACGGCTCGTCGAAGACCAACTCCCTCGACCGCGAGGCGCGGATGGGCTGGAACGGCACGCCGAGCCTGGTGAGCGACGACTTCGTGGTGACCGTCGAGGACGGCGTGCCCGACGTATTGGCTGTGCTCTTCTCGGGTCTGACACCCGACAGCATGCCCTTCTTCGGCGGCGCGCGTCTGGTGCGCGGTCCCTTCGTGCGCGAGGAGATCCTGATCCTCGACTCCACCGGAGCCGCCTCGATCCCGATCCCCATCGACCCCGCCGTCGTCGGTTCCAGCGAGTACTTCCAGCTCTGGTACGCCGATGCGACCCACCCCGACGGCACGGGCGTGGGCCTCTCCGACGGATTGGTCGTCGGCTACTGCGATTGACCGGCCGGCGAGCCTTGTAGCCGGGACGGAAGCGAACGCTGGGTCAGAGGAGATCGAGGACCCACTCGACGAGGGACCCGGCACTCTCGGGGCCGAGCTCGGCGGTGGCTTCGGGGGCCTCCTCCAAGCAGCGGCGCAGGATCTCGTCGGGCGCCAGGGACGGCTCGTCGCAGATGCAGCCGACGCTGCGGAGGTGCTCGGAGAGCTCGGCGGCCTTGGCGGAGCGGAAGCTCTTGAGCGACCTGACGGCGTCGAGGTAGGCCGCCGGGTCCCGGGCGTGCTCGGTGAGGAGCTCGCGGGCCTGATCGATGAAGCTGGTGCTCACGGCCTCGCAGTCGCGGACGTCCTCCCACCGGACCGGGCGGCCGCGGCCCACGTTCCACAGGCGGGCGAGGGCTTCGAGCAAGGCCAGACGCGCATCGACCCGCTGCGCGAGGGACGGCGGGAGGGCCGCGGGAGTGCAGCCGCGCTCACGGGCCGTCCGCCAGTGGCCGAGGCGCTGGCAGCGCAGGCGCAGACAGGCGGCCAGGGCTTCGAGCTCGTCGAAGAGGACGAAGAACAGGTGCCAGCTCGACGGTGACGCGGCGCCGTCGGGCACGCCCACCCTCAAGAGCTCGGCGTACTCCTCGGGCGTGGCGTCCCCGGGTCTTGGGACCGGCGCGTCTGGAACGGGCGTCGCGGGAAGCGATGCCCCCCACTCGCCCCCCGCCGCGGCGGCGGCGTCGAGATTGATCACCTGCGGGGCGGGAGCCGAGAGCTCGGCGCAGGCCGCGCACCACTGCGCGGCCTCGGTGGGGTCGGCGGTGAAGTAGAGCAGCTGACGGCCGTCGGCCACGAGCTCCAGCAAGGCCGCGGCGATCGCCTTGAAGCGAGCGGGGTCGGTGGTCGAGAGTGCCTCGTCGAAGCAGATCGGCACGCGGATCGTCTCCCCCTCGAGGGATTCGAGAGCCGCGAAGCGGGCGGCGATCAAGAGCTGGATGCGCGTGGCGTCGGAGAGCTCGTCCAGGGATCGTCGGCGATCGGCCGCCACGTCCACGGCGCAAAAGCGCCCGTCGGAGTCGAGCTCGAGGCGCCACTGATCGTGGGTGAAACGGGCGAAGAGCTCCCGGGCCCGCCGCCAGTGCGCCGGCGGGTGGGAGCTCGCGTGATGTGTCCGCACCTGCTCGATCAGCATTCGAGCGAGTGCGTCCTCCAGGGCACGGTCGCGGTCCTCGGCCGCGGCACGCTCGGCCGAACGCAGGGCCGCGATGGCGTCCGCCATCTCCTCGCCCTGCGCGGCGAGCTCGAGCTCCTTCTTGAGACCTCCGCGCTCCTCTCTCCACCCGCCGAGGCGCTCGGCCTCCTCCTCCAGCTCAACGATCCAGCCCTCGACCTCCTGCGCGGCGACCGACTCCGGCTCCCGATCCACGAGGGCGGGCAGCTCCGCCGCTTCGACGAAGCGGATCCGGGCGGCCTCGACCGCCTGGTCGGACTCGCGCACTCGCTGTACGTGGTCGCACCGCTGCGCGTGCTCCTCGACACGCCGGGCGAGCCCGGCGTGGTCGTCGCGCTCGACGCCGCTTCGCTCCCAGAGCATGTCGAGCCTGCCCTCGAGCTCCTCGCTCTCCTTCGCGCGCACTTCGAGCGCCGCCGTCGCCTGCTCGAACGAGCGCCGCGCCGATCGGTGCGCCGTGCGGCGCCGCTCGACTCCGCGCACCGCCGCCCGCGCCGCCGGCGCGTCCGCCACCTCGGCATGGCCTAGGGGCGCGAGCCATTCCGCGCAGGCGGCGAGCTCCTCGGCCAGGATCGCCTCGGCGCTCAGGAGCTCGAGCTCTCGATCGGCGTGGTCGGAGCGCGCCTCGAGCCAGCGCACGAGAGCCTGGACCTGCACCAAGGACCCGAAGTCGGCGCACTCGGCCCGCACCCCGGCGGCGGCCGCCGCGGCAGCGTGGGCCGCGTCCGCCTCGCCGAGGTCCCGCTCGGCGGCGGAGCCCCGCCGGCGCACCTCCTCGAGGTGCTGGCGTGCCCGGGTGGCGAGCACGCCGGTGTCGTACTGCCGCTCGAGCTCGCGCAGGTGTTCCTCGACCCGCGGTCGCTCCCAGGAGGGCGGGGCGAACTCCGAGCCCTGCAGTTCGGCGCGGTAGGTAGCGCCCGCCGTGCTCGGCGAACCCGCCCGCGGGCGCGCCCGCGGGCGCGCCCAGAGCAGGAGGGCGATCCCCGCGCCGCTCAGCCCCAGCCCGGACGCCAGCCAAGGCGCGGGCAGCAGAAAGGCGGCGGCGAGGCAGGCCAAGCCGGCGAGGATCAGGGTCCAGGCCAGGACGCGGGGTGGCGCGCTCGTCTCGCAGCTCTCCCCGTCCGGGGCGCGCAGCCACCTGCGCAGGCCGTCGACGGCCTCGCGGAGAGGCCCCGTCTCTGCCGCCCCCTCGGCCCAGTCAGCCCAGATCCCCTCGGCCGACCGGATTGACTCCGCGATCGCCCGCGCGCCGTGCAGGCCCGCGATGCGCTCGGAGAGCTCACGCAACTCCTCGCGGCCGGGCTCGACGCTCCCGTCGTTCTCGAGCACGCCGGCCGCCGCCTCGTCACGCCGCTCGGCGGCAGATGCGCTGGTTTGGCGCAGGTCCACGACGCGCGTGGCGGCGCCCTCGATCTTGTCGATGCGCCCCTGCCAGGCTTCGAGCTCCTCCTCTGGCGGTGGATCGCCGTCGAAGGCGGCCGAGGCGATCTCCTCCTTCGCCGCTTCGATCGCCTCCATCGTGCGCCGCTGTTCCTCGTGCGCCTTCGCGACCGCAGCGGCGAGCTCGGCGCTACGCTCCACCTCATCCCCCACGAGCCGTTCCAGGCCCGGAGAGAAGCGCCGCCTGTCGAGCTCGGCGCGCTCGGCCCGGGTGCGGAGCCACTCTCGTAGCTGCTTGGCGGCCTCGAGTCGCCCGCTCGCATCCAGGGCCTCCTCGATCAGAATGTCCAGCTCGACCAGGCGCGGTTCCTTCCCCGCGAGGCTCGTGGCCACGCGGCGCGCCTCCTTGACTCGTCGCTTCCCATCGGTGAGTCCCTTGGCCACGGGGCTTCTCGCGGTCCATCGCAGCTTGTGATCGAAGGCCGCCGCGGCCTCGTCCAGATCGAGCCCCCCGGCCAGGGCGCGGGCGACTTCACGGGCCATGTCCCGGTCGCTCCCGTCCGCGTCGGCCAGGAGGCTGCGGATGCCGAAGCGCGCCAAGGCAGCGGCCTTGGGGGGAATCGTGCAGGAGGGTTCGGAGTCCCAGGTCACGTGTTCGGCGAACGCGGACGCGTCGTGGGCCTTGCCGGCGTGTCGCCAGTGCGAGCTGAGCCGGCCGGCGAAGATCACTTCCTCGGGCCACAGGAGCGCGCGCACGGCGCGGGCGAGGGTGGACTTGCCGGAGCCGTTGGGCCCGACGATGACGACCAGGCCCGGCTCGAGCGCGAGGGGGGCAAGCCCGTCGGGCAGCCCGGGCGCGTCGTGCAGGTCGATCCGTTCCAGCTTCACTTGCCGGCGCCTCCGTCCCGTTGGGCGATCAGGAGATCGAGGACGCGCCAGGCCGCGCGCGAGAGCACCTCCTCGAGGGGTTCTTGCGGGTAGACCTTCTCATCGAGGTCGCCGCTCGCCCGGGCGAGTTCACGCCGCACCTCCCGTGCCGGCTCGATGAGCTCGTCGGTGGGGCGTTCCTCCAAGGACAGGATGCGCCGCGCGACCTCTCCTAGGGGGGACGGCTCCCCGGCGAGGGCCGCGAGGTCCACGGCGTTGGTCGTGCCGTCCTCGACCTTGGCGATGACCGCACTGACCTGCCCTAGGTGCAAGACGCCGTCTTGGGGTCGGTGCTCGCGCGCGAAGGTGCTCGCGCTACGGCGCTGCGCCAAGCGTCCGGTAAGGCGCACGCGCGCGACGATCGCCCGCAGTCGGCCGCTGGTCAGGTCCGCCTCCTCCGCGAGTCGCTCGCGGACGGCGGCCTCGACCTCGGTGTGCAGGTCGTCGGGGCTCGCGGCCTGCGCTTCGTTGACCGGGACGTCGAGGGTGATCCAGCGCAGGGGAGCGATGTCCGTCACCTGTCTCGCCTGGACCGTCCCGCCTGCGGTTCGCACGCGCCACGGGCCGCGCATCCCGGTCTCGTTCGGGTCGAGCCCGACCAGGGAGCCGAGGTAGCCGATGGGGAGGTCGGCCGCGAGGGGTGCGGGTCTGTGGATGTGGCCGAGGAGCCAGGCGGCGAGCGGGGCCTGCTCGAGCCGGGGGCGCGGAACGGGCGCGTAGGCGGAGGCGCCCGCGTTCAGGTCGCAGTGGAGGACTCCGATGGCTGTGGCGTCGGAGCGCAGTTCCGCGAGGGCGCGCTCGTAGGACGGTTCGTCCAGGGGGCAGGCCTGGTGGTGGCCCTTGGGAAACGACCATCCCAGCAGATCGAGGGCGGGGCCATCGCCCTCGAGCGCGTGGCATTCCCAGATTCCGCCGCGGCCGAGCTGGCGCACGCCGTCCACGCGCTCGATCAGGCGCGGCAGCACGAGGCTGTCGTGGTTTCCGGCCACGGCGAGGATGGGGATCTCCCGTTCTCGGAGCCTGCGCACTTCCCGCTCGAGGATCGCGTAGGCCTCGAAGCGGTCGTCGGCCTGATCGACCAGGTCGCCGGCGAAGACGACGGCCCGTGCGGGCTTGTCGTTGAGGTGGTCGGTGAGGTTGGCGAGTGCCGCCGCGGGCGAGAGTTCGCGCGCGCTCAATCCCAATTCCCCGAGGGCGTCATCGAGGCCCACCGGCCGCCGCCCTAGGTGGACGTCGCCCACGAAGACGACGTCTTCGCTCTCGTGGCGCTCGGCTTGGGAACCGTCACCTGCGAGTACTTCGCCCTCCGAGAAACCGCCGGCTCTGGTCTCCATGCGCCCTGTCAGGTTCCCATGCGAACCCCCGGGTTTCCAGGCCCCCCCACGCACAGGCGGTCCCTTCGGGAAGCGGGAAGCGGGAAGAGTGGTGACCCCTAGGGGATTTGAACCCCTGTCGCCAGGATGAAAACCTGGTGTCCTAGGCCAGACTAGACGAAGGGGCCACCGGGTCGACGGGCCGCGGGCGGCGCGTCGAGGCCGGGGAAGGTACCGGCGACGGAGGGGAGTGTCAACGACCGACGGACCAATCGCCGGGCTCAGGAAGCGCGCTCCCAGCCATGCCGGACGAGAAGGCCCAGAACATGACGGTACTCGCGCTCGAGCCCGTCCACGAGAACCCGTGGAGCGAGGGACGGACGGGGCAGAAGGTCCCAAGTGTAAGTCTCGATCTCCACGTGCAACTCCCGTGATCCCCAAGCGTCAGGGTCGGAGAGGGCTCGGGAAAGGAGGGCGTCGGCGTGGGCGCGAGTCGTCGCCAAACCAGCGCCGAACTCGGCGACGTCCACCGGGACATGGAAGTGACAGCGCCACTGGTCGCACGCAAGCCAGTCCCCAGCCGACGGAGAAGCCAAGGCCGCGGCCAACTCGCCAAGGTCGTCGACGCGCAACTCCCCCGCCAACCCGCTCCCGGTGACCTGGTGCAGGAAGACCGGCTCCTCCATGGCCAACAGCGCCTCGCGCGCACACGGGCGGACGGCGGGGCGCTCCAAGGCCAAGGCGCTGGAGAACTGCAGCTTGCCCAAAGGCGTCGCCGAACGAGTCGCCCAAGCCCAAGCCTCGGCGTCCGGCTCGAACTCGACCGCCGAGTGACAGGCGTCGAGGCAAACCCCGAGATGGCGTGCGCCAGCCTCGCCCGCCTCCCCGCGCAAGCGCTCCATCCAGGCGGCGAGAGCGCGCGTGTCGCCGGCGTTGGCACGCGGCTCGGCCTCGAGAGCCAAGACCATGCGCGGAGCACCCTCGGCCTCCAGGCGCGCCAACTCCGACGCGCTGCGGGCGAAAGCGGCCGCCACGCGCCCGGCCCGCTCCTCCCCCAAAGGGCCGAAACCGCCGGTGTGAGTGCTGATCGAGACGTGGCCGCCCGCGCCGTCCGCCCGGTTCAAGCGCGCCGCCACCAAGGCCACCGCGCGCGTAAACGCCTCGCGCTCCGGTTCGTCCCAGGCCGGACGGAACACGCCGCGCTTCAACCCCGGCTCGTGGAAACGACCGTGCGGAAAAGCATTGAAGGTGAAAGGGTCGAGGCCCTCGGCGGCGAGGAAGGCCGCCAACTCGTCGAGGTCGCGCTCCCCAGCCGGAGAGGCCAAGAGGCCGGCGACGGCCGCCGGCAAGTAGACCCCAACGCCAAAAGGCCGCCCGTCCGCCAAACGATCGCGCAAGGGCAAGGTGATCGCGCGCAAACCCGCCAGGGTCGCCTCGAAGTCGGCGGCGGCGTGCAGGTTCAGACAGTACGCCAAGCGCACCCGCCGCCCGGGAAGGTCGGGGTGGGACCACTGCACGCGACGAGCGGAACGCTAGAGGCGAATGCCCTCGTCCACCAACAACACCGGGATGCCGTCGCGGATCGGGTAGAGGAGCTTGCCGTCCTCGCGCACCAGCCCGGCCTCGAGGGGATCGGAGACCGTCTCCCCATCCACCGTGCGCGCCTGCTCGGCGGCCACGGCCTCGTTCAGGGCGTCGAGCTCCTCAGCCTCGGCCAGGCGCAGGCTCTGGTGGGTCTTGGGACAAGCCAGGATCTCGAGCAGCTTCTTGTCGATCATGAAGTCGGAGGCGGGGTTTCGGCGGCGCGAGCCGCGCTCATTCTGCACCCGCGCAGGTCGAGGGCTCAAGCGGTTACTCTCTGGGACATGATTGCGCTCCTCCTGTCGTCAGCCTGCGCCCTCGCCGCGGGCGCGCCCGACACACCGGCCGTCGAGCTCCCCGACGGCCCCGCCGCCACCGCCTGGGCCGGGGTCGGCCCAGCGACGACACCCGCCGCCATCGGTGGCACCTGGCTGGACGAGCAGGCGCGGGACGCCGGCGGAGCGGGCGACCCCCTCACGGACCGCTGGCTGGCCTGGGCGCGCTGGCTGAAGGCGGAAGCCGCGGACGCCGGCGAGCATCCCGACCCCCAACGCCGCACCGGTCTGGCCCTGCTCGCCCTCGAGCAGCGACGCTGGGGCGACGCCTGGCGACACCTGGCACGACTCTCCGCCCACCCCGGATTCGCCGCGGGCCTGATGCCGCGCCTACTTCCCGGCGCCCCCGCCGACGCCGAGATCCTCGCCGGCGGACTCCTCGCACCCCTGGCCGACGGCGTCGTCCTACGGCCGGCCCCGCCGCCCGCCACCGAGCGCGCAGGCCGCCGCATCCAGACCCGCCGCGCCACCGTACACGGCCTGCGGATCGGCGCCGCCTGGATCGACATGGCCCTGCTCGTCGAGCCGGCCGGCGTCGAGGTGACCCTCACCCACGTCGGCGGCGCGGCGACAAGCCTCGCCGTGCGCCTGCCCCAACCCGCCGGCCGACTCATCGGGATCGAGTACAACGACTGGTTCCGACAGGACACGGTCGGCGACCCCCTGGCCGTCGAGCTCACCCCGGAGTGCGATCCGGTCGTGCTCTTCGGACGCTTCGTCCCCACCGACCACATCCTGCCCGCCTCCCCCGCCGGGCGCCTGCCGGCCGGACTCGACGGCGGCGGCCTGTGGATCGAGGTGGGCCCGACCTGCGAGGCCCTCCGACCGCGGGCGCGCGCCGCGGCCAAGGCCCTCGGCGAGCTGCTCGACATCCCCGCGGGTCTGCGCGAACCTATCGCTCCCCCGCCGGCGAGCCCCTGGCATGGAACCCTCGTCCACCTCGCCGATCCGCAGCAGGCGGAATCCGTCCTGACCGCGATCGCCTCTGCCGCCGAGGCGCACGTGCTGCCAGACGCCCCGCTCGAGAAACGCTGACCCCACCCACCCCCGCTCGCCGATCCCCAACCGATCATGTACCGAGAACACCGCGAACGCCTGCTGGACGAGCTCGCCCGCGAGGGCGCGGCCGCCGTCATGCCGACCGCCACCCTCAAGGTCCGCAACCACGACAGCACCTATCGCTTCCGCCCCGACAGCGACTTCTGGTACCTGACCGGCTTCGCGGAACCCGAGGCCACCCTGGTCCTGTTGGGCGGACTGCCCGCCGCCGAGGACGAGGCTCGGCGGGAGCCGCGCAGCATCCTCTTCCTGCGCGAGCGCAACCCCGAGCAGGAGACCTGGACGGGCCGCCGCCTGGGGACGGAGGCGGCGCCCGCCGAGCTGCACGTGGACGAGGCACGCGACGCGGACGGGCTGTGGAAGGCCCTGCCCGATCTCCTGGCCGGCTACGAGCGCGTGCACTACCGCACCGGACTCGACGAGGAGCGCGACCGGGAGATGCTCGGGGTCATCGACAGCCTGCGCCAGCGCTCGCGCACGGGGACGCCGCCGGTGGCGGAGCTCGTCGATCCGGCGACCCTCGTGCACGAGCTGCGCCTGTTCAAGAGCCTCGCCGAGCTCGACTGCATGCGGCGCGCGGCGAGCGTCACGGGCGAAGCCCACTTGGCGGCCATGCGGGCCGCGGCCGCGGGTGTGGGCGAACAGGAGCTCGATGCTCTGATCGAGTACACCGTCCGCCGCCGAGGCTGCACGGGCATGGCCTACACCAACATCGTCGCCGGCGGGGCCAACGCCTGCATCCTGCACTACATCGAGAACGACCAGCCCCTGGCCGACGGCGACCTGCTGCTGATCGACGCCGGAGCGGAACACCAGTTCTACGCCGCCGATGTCACGCGCACGTTTCCCGTCAACGGGGTCTTCACCGACGAGCAGCGCGCCCTCTACGAGGTGGTCCTCGAGGCCCAGCTGGCAGGTATCGACGAAGTGCGGCCGGGCGTGCGCTTCGATCGCGCCCACGAAGTCGCGACCGAGCGCCTCGTGGCCGGCCTGCTGCGGCTCGGCCTACTGCAAGGTGACGCTGAGCAGCTCATCTCCGACGGCGAGCACCGGCGTTTCTTCATGCACCGTACCGGCCACTGGCTCGGGCTGGATGTCCACGACTGCGGTGCCTACGCCGACGAGGAAGGCGACTCACGCCTACTGGAGCCGGGGATGGTCACGACCGTCGAGCCGGGTCTCTACGTAGCGCCCGACGACGAGACGGTCGAGGAGCACTGGCGAGGGATCGGGGTGCGCATCGAGGACAACGTGCTGGTGACCGCCGAGGGCAACGAGGTCTTGACGGCGGACATCCCCAAGACCGTCGAGAACGTCGAGGCTGCCTGCGCGGGACGCGACCTGGACGCTGTCCCCTCCTGAGCGTGGCCCTCTCCGGTTTCAAGGCGGAGGAAATGCTCGCCGCCCGGCGGCGCAGTCGGCAGTGATGTCCAGCTTCCGAGGACGCGTAGACGAGCCCTGGTCCCTGGCTCGCGCCGTCGACGCCCTCGCGGAAGCGGCGCGAGCCGCGGGACGGCCGGGCTGGATCTGGCTCGCGGGTGTGTTCTACCCGGCGATGAGCCTCTTCCCCGGCGTGGGTTGGCTGGGCGGCGCCCTCTCGAGCTCCGCCCCCGACAGCGTCCGCCTCACCTGGGACGGTCCGGGAGGCCTGCCCGGCGTGATCGGCCTCCCGCCGGCCTCCGCCGGGCTGGCCGGAGTATGCCTGAGCCTGCCCGCCCTACCCCTGCTCCTGGTCTTCGCGCGCTTGATCGTGGGCCTGGCGCGGGTCGGCGCGCCGCGCGAATGGGTCTTGGCGGCCCCCGCGGGGAAGAGCCCGCGCCTGGGCGCCGTCTGGGCGGCGGGAGAAGGCCTCTCCCTCGCCGCAGCGGGTATGTGGGTGCTCCTGGCCACGATGCTGATCGGAGCCAGCTTGTTGCTGGTGATGCCCGCCCAGGAGCTCACCCGCTGGGCGATCGACTCCCTGGGGATCCCGCGCGCCCTCGCCATCGGCACGCTCCTGGGTCCACCGCTCCTGCTCCTGGCGGCCTACGCGACAGTCGTCTCGGTGATCCAACAACTCGCGCTCCAGAGCCTGGTCCACAACCGGCGCGGGGTGGGATCGGCCCTCGTCCATGCCTGGAATCTGGCCCGTCGAGCACCCTGGGCCACCCTGCGCAGCCTCTCCCTGGACGTCGTGCTCGTGGTCGTGGTCGGAGCTCTAGCCTTCACCGTCGACCACGCCTGCGAGGTCCTCGGTAGCGCAACCCTTGGGCGACTGCTGTCGGCCTGCCTCGCGGGCTTCGTGGGCGTGACGCGCGCCGGATACTGGGCCCGCTCCTACGCCGCCCTGGGCGGCTTGACGCCGGCGGACGGTGTGCCGGGCCTGGGCGAGGGCGCCGGTGGTGAAAACGCCTCTCCCTCCCCCGGGCCCTGACGAGCCGGGCAAGGTCCGCCGCGCGGAACGGCCGCGCCGGAATGGTGAGCGCGCCAGGGATCGAACCTGGGACCTACTGGTTAAAAGCCAGTTGCTCTACCAACTGAGCTACGCGCCCACCGCAATCGGTCGGGAGCATACAAAACCGGGACGCGCGGGGAAGGACCTTGCCTCCAAATCGCGGCCTCCCGACCGCGGCCGTGGGGTTCGCCAGTCCCCGGCGAGCGCCCGGAGACCTCAGACTTCCATGATCTCGGTCACCTTCTTCTCCTGCACGCCGTCCACCTGCTCCTCGAAGCTCTTGAGGAGCTTCTGGATCTCATCGTGCAGCTTCTTGTTCTCGTCCTCGGTGAGGTCGGAGTCCTTGCGCGCCTGGTCCGCCGTCTTGTTCAGCTCGCGACGGATGTTGCGCATGGCGATACGCCCCTCCTCGCACATCTCCTTGACGCGCGCCGCGTACTTCGTGCGCTGTTCCCCGGAGAGCTGCGGCAGGGTCAAGCGCAGCACCTTTCCGTCGCTCTGGGGGTTGATGCCCAGGTCCGACTTCAAGATCGCCTTCTGCATCTCCTGCAGGATCGAAGGGTCGAAGGGCTTGATGGCGATCTGACGCGGCTCGGGGATCGAGATCGCCCCCAGCTGCGAGATGGGCGTCGCCGCGCCGTAGTAGTCTACGCGGATGTTCTCCACCAGCGCCCCAGACGCCTGAGAGGTCCGCACGCTGCGTAACACATCCTGGAGGTGCGCCACGGCCTTCTCCATACGGCCCTTGGCGTCCTTCTTGATTCCGTCAAAACTCATCGTCAACTCCCGATCTTCGTGCCGAGGTTCTCACCCCGGACCACTCGTTGCAGGTTCCCTTCCTCGAACAGATCGAAGACGATCACCGGCAGGTCGTTCTCTCGGCAGAGCGTGATCGCCGTGCCGTCCATCACGCCCAGCTCGCGACTGATCACGTCCATGTAGGAGAGTTCGTCGTACAGTTCGGCGTCCGGGTCGATGGCGGGGTCGGAACTGTACACGCCCGAGACCTTGGTCGCCTTGAGCAGGACGTCGCAGCGCAACTCGATCGCACGCTGCGCCGCGGCGCTATCGGTCGTGAACAGGGGAACGCCCAAGCCACCGGCCAGGATCACCACTCGGCCGCGTTCGAGGTGCGCCAGGGCGCGCCGACGCACGAAGGGCTCGGCCACCTGGTGGATCTCGATCGCGGTCAGGACGCGCGTGTCGAGGCCCTCGCGTTCCAGGCCGTCGGAGAGGGCCAGACCGTTGATGATCGTCGCCAGCATGCCCATGTAATCGGCACTGGCGCGCCGAGCCCCGCTCTCGCCCAGCTCCGCTCCACGCAGGATGTTCCCGCCGCCGCAGACGATGGCCACTCCGCACCCCGAGCGTACGACCTCGGTTACCTGCCGACAGAGGAGCCCGATCGCATCGAGGTCGAGGCCGCGCCCGCTCTCGGAGCGGCCTAGGGCCTCGCCGGACACCTTGAGCAGAATGCGTCGGTAGGTCATCGAGCGAGAGGATACGCAATCCCGCCGTCGGAGCCGAGGACCGAGACGGCTCGTCCCGAGCCGCCGGCCCCGCTCGCTCTACTCGCCCACGGTGAAGCGCGCGAAGGCGGCCACGCCCGAGCCCTCGCCCAGGAGCGTCTCCATCGCCTTGGCGACGCTCATGGAGTCGTCCTTCACCCAAGGCTGCTCGATCAGGGCCTGGGCCGAGTAGAACTTGTCCAACTTGCCCTGGATGATCTTGTCCTGGATCTCGGCGGGCTTGTCCTTGACTTCCTCCCGGTAGATCCCCACCTCGCGCTCGACCTCCCCCGCCGGGACCCCCCCGCGGTCGAGGGCCGCGGGATTGGTGAAGGCGATGTGCATCCCGAGGGTCTTGAGGTGCTCGGCGGCATCCTCGCGCGTGGCGGGTGTGGTCACCGAGACCAGGACGCCCACCTTGCGGTTGTGGTGGATGTAGGTCCCGACGAGTCCCTCGGCGTTCTCGAGGTAGGCGATCTCCGCCAACTGCATGTTCTCGCCCAGCCTGCCCGTGGCCTCCTTGATGGCCTCGGCGACGCTCGTCCGCGAGGCCTGCCAGGGCTGCTCGAGCATGTCCTCGACCGAGTTCGGCTTCTGGTCCGCGACGTGCGCGCAGAGGTCGTTCAGGAGGGCCTGGAAGTCCTCGGTGCCGGCGGCGAAGTCCGTCTCGCAGCGCACGGCGACCATGGAGCCCGAGCGACCATCGTCGGCGATGACGGTCAACACGCGCCCCTCGCCCGTCTCGCGACCGGCCTTCTTCTCGGCCGACTTCATGCCCTTGATGCGCAGCAGGTCCTCGGCCTTCTCCACGTCGCCGCCGGACTCTTGCAGGGCCTTCTTGCAGTCCATCATGCCCGCGCCCGTACGGTCGCGGAGGCTCATCACATCGGATGCCGTGATACTCATGGTTCTCGTCTCGATCTGTGGGGGTGGGACTCCTCGTCCCGGTCAGGATGTCGTCCCGGAGGCCCGACGGAGTCGGACCCGGGAAGCGCCGGCGCGGCGCTGCCGGCGCGGCGTGGAACGGCCCCCGCCGCAGTCCCGGGAAGGGACTGCGGCGAGGCCGATGCGTACTCAGCTGGTCTCTTCCTCGACGGTAGCGGGGGTCTTCACCTCGACCGCTGCCTCGGCGGCTCCCTCGGGAGCGGGTGCGGCCCCGGACTCAGCCGGCGCGGCGTCCGTTGCCGTCTCGGTCGCGGTCTCCGTCGCGGTCTCGGTAGCGACCGCCTCCGGTGCCCTGTCCTCGCTGTCCAAGCGCACCAGGGGCGGGATCTCCCGCAGAGGACGCGTCGGGCGTGGCTCGCCGCCCTCGCCGCCCTGAGCGCCGTCATCCTCGTGCATCTCAGCGGAGCCGGCGGCGGCGAGACGCTCGCGGTGGTTGGCGCACCCCTCCTCCACGGCCTCGGCCAGCTGCTCGACGAGCAGGCGCACGGCCTTCAGGGCGTCGTCGTTGCCCGGGATGACGATATCGACCTGGCTCGGATCGCAGTCGGTGTCGAGCAGGCCGATGACGACCAGCCCCATCTTGCGCGCCTCGCGCACCGAGTTGTACTCGCGGGCGGGATCGACGACGACCATCGCGCCGGGAATGCTGGTCATCTCGCGGATGCCCCCGAGGTTGCGCGTGATCTTGCGGCGCTCGCGGCGCAGGCTCGCGATCATCTTCTTGGAGTACTGGGCGATGGCCCCGTCCTCTTCCATCCGCTCGAGCTCCTCGAGGCGGCGTAGGCGACTGCGGATGACCGAGAAGTTCGTCAGGGTGCCCCCGATCCAACGCTCGGTGACGGTGGGCATGCCGGTCCGCTCGCCGGTCTCGGCGATGACGCCCCGGACCTGGCGCTTGGTGCCGACCCAGAGGACGCTCGAGCCCTCGGCGGCAAGGTGGTAGAGGATGTTCTGCGCGCGGACGATGCCCCGCAGGGTCTGGCGCAGGTCGATGATGTGGATCAGGTTGCGCCGGCCGTAAATGTACGGCGCCATTTTCGGATTCCACCGCGACACGCGGCATCCGAAGTGCACACCTGCTTCGATCAGGCTGGATACGCTTGCGGTCTCCATGAGAGGTTGGATTGGGAACGCGGCGACCCCGCGGACTCGAGCGACGGCTCGGCAGGGGATCGACCGGAGATCGGGTTGAAGGGGAGGAAGAAAAAAGAGGAAGAGTTAGGTTGGAAACGGAGCGGGTGGGCCTCTCGCGGGCGTCTGCGTGCAGGCGGGAGCCGGCCCTGTGGCGGCTCAGCGCCCCAGATGCTCGCTGGTGGATACTCGCTGGTAACTGCTCGCTCGTGTCCGCTCGCTCGTGTCCGCTCGCTCGCGATCGCCCAACGGTGATCGTTCGCCGGTGAAAACAGGCCCGCGCGTCCACGACGAAACCCCGCACAAGCTGCACGGGGCTTCTCCAGAGGACGGAGTCTAGCGCTGGGAAGGGCGCGTGTCCAAGCCCCTCCCGGGGGTTGTGCGCCGCGCCCGCCTCCGTATCCCGGGGAGGATATACTCCTTTCGGGGCCCCGATGCCCCGTAGAGGCCCCCGAGGGCCCTCACGGAGCCTCCGCCGCCCCCGCACCATGATCCTCATCTGTGACCACCGCGGAGAGGGACTGGAGGAGATTCTCTCCCCCACCCTACTCGAAGCCGAGCTCGAGTTCGTCTTCTGCCGCTCTCCGCGACAGACCCGCGAGCGCCTGACCCAGCACGCACCCGACGCGATCGTCCTCGACCCCCTCTCCGCCGGCGGACAAGTGGAACTGGAAGAAATCGACCGCCTGCGAGGCGACGAGGAGGCCGTCCCGATCCTGCTGGTGATCGAACGCGACGACCCCCTCCCGGGCATGGAAGCCGCCCGCAGCCTGAGTGGCTCGACCTGGGACATCGTCCACCGCGAGGCGACCCCCACCGAGTATCTCCTGCGCCTCGAGCGCCTCCTCTATCAGGGCCACGCTCTCGAGGAAGTGGACGACCTGCGCTACCGGGCCTCCCACGATGATCGCACCGAGCTCCTGCGCCCGCGGGTGTTCCAGGCGCGCCTAGCGGAGCAATTCTCCGCCGCCCAGCGCCACGCCCTCGACATGGCCCTGGTGATCGTCGACCTCGACAACTTCGGCCGCATCAACAAGGAGTTCGACCACACGGTCGGGGACCTGGTCATCTCACGCGTCGGAGACGTCATCAAGCACTCCCTGCGCGCCGAGGACATCGGCGCTCGCCTCGGCGGCGACGAGTTCGCCGTCCTGCTGCCCTACACCGATCAGGTGGACACGGCTCGGGTCGTCGCGCGGCTGCGCGATTCGATCGAACGTCTCTCAGGGCACATCGGCCGAGGCGAGCGTGAGGTCGTGGTCGGCGCCAGCATCGGCTTCGAGACCTGCGACGGTTCGGACCTCGAATCCGTCGAGGTCCTTCGGCAGCACGCCGAGATCGCCCTGCGCCACGCCAAGCGCTCGGGCGGCAACCAGGGCGTGTACTACCGCTGCCTCCTGTAGTCCTCAGCGCACGAGGATCATGCGCAGCCAATCGGCCCGGTCGGCGATGTGCAGGTCATCGGCCATCTCGACCTCCAGGGTCAGGATCTCGACGCCTCCCAAGCTCAACGGCGGCACCTCGAAGGGAGGGTCTCCACCGCGCACGACGTCGCTGCGCCAGCGAAGCTCGCCATCGGTCTTCAGCACGAAACGCACCGAGCCGCGCGCCGCCAGGCGCAGCACCTCATCGTCGACGGCCACGGCCCCGCGCAGGGTGCTCCACGCCCCATCGAGGGCCCAGGTCAACGAACTCGGCGCGTGGACGCCGATCCCGCGAGTGTAGGTGCGCCCGCCCGCCCGCAAGGGGCCGCCACCGACCGCTGAGTCGGTGCGGTGCGGCCAGTGCATGCCCAGCTCGTCGCCGAAGGGCGAAGCGGCCAGGGCCTCGACCGGAGCCAGGTCCGAGAGGAAACACAGACGCTCGCTCTCGATCAGGATCTCCGAGACGCTCTCCAGCGCCAGGCGCAGGGGACGGTCGGCCGCCGAACGCATCTGGCAGCCGTCCGCGGAGATGCGCTCGAGAAAGCCACGCAGGCGCGAGCCGTCTAGCAGATCGACGACGATGGGCGCCGCGGCGCTGTTGGAGAGGCTGGTCGGTTCGAGCACCTCGACGAAGAACGCCGCCACCTCACCCCAGGGGAAGACCCGGGCGCCGAGTTCGTCCCCCTCGAAGCGCACGCCCCCGTCCTCGAAGGACAGGAGCGTGCCCCGTACCGGGTCGAGGCCGTCGCCGCGCCGGTGGTAGAGCACGTCTCCCTCGTCGGCGGCGGCCAGGGTGCCGGCCCAGCCGGCTGGGATCCGCTCGGAGAAGACGACGCTCTCGAGCTCCTCGACCGAGAGCTCGACCTGCTGTTCGCCCAGGACCACCAGGCGCAGCACCTCGTCGCGACCACCCGCCACGCGGGCCCGCACCCGCCCTCCGTCCACCAGACGGAAGAGACCGCGCGCGGGGTCCGCGTACGGGAGAGCCAGGTCGCCCAGGCCCTCGAAACGCAGCAACGCCGTGCCGTCGTGGGCCGGGTCGAGGGCAGCAAGGTCGGCCAGAGCGACGCGCCGCACGCGACCGTCGACGCTCTCGAGCAAGGCCGTCGGGGACGGAGCGTCGGGGCCCTGAGACGGCGTGCCCGCCAGCAGCGTGACGAGGGCGAGGAGCTGCAGCGTGAGAACCATGGGGCGCATCCTACGCGGCGCGAGGACCCCGCGCCCCCCCGCGAGCCGCCTCCTTCCCGCGGGGTCGGCGGCGCTGTCAGGATGGCAGGCGGAGAACGAAGTCACGGGCTGAGCTGCCAACCTGGCAGCGCCCTGAAGGCTCCCTAGCGGCCGCCCAGGGCCTCTGAGAGCCCATTCCGGCACTCGGAGCGGAACGGCACCGTTCTTGCTTTCCGGCCAACCCCGCGCCGCCGAGGCGGATCCCTTCGTAGCTCAGCCCGGCCGTCATCCGCGGAACCCTGTCCCCTCTCCCGATCCTCCCGTCCGACCCACCCGCGCAGCCCCGAAAGCGAATCGAGCTCCCATGGCCAAGCAAATGGTTTTCGAAGCCGACGCCCGTCAGGCCATCCTGAACGGCGTCCAGAAGCTCTCCAAGGCGGTCGCTACGACCCTCGGTCCCCGTGGACGCAATGCGATCCTCGACAAAGGCTGGGGCGCGCCGACCGTGACCAAGGACGGCGTGACCGTGGCCGAGGAGGTGCAGCTCAGCGATCCCTACGAGCAGATGGGTGCCCAGCTCGTCAAGGAGGTCGCCAGCAAGACCAGCGACGTCGCCGGGGACGGAACGACCACGGCGACGGTGCTGACCGAGGCCCTGTTCACCCGCGGCCTGCGCACCGTGACCGCCGGTGCCGCCCCCGCGCGGCTGTTGACCGCCATCCGCGACGGCGCGGCCGCGGTGACGAACGCCCTCGAGAGCGCCTCGCGGCCCGTCAGCAAGTCCTCCGACATCCGCCAGGTCGCGACCATCTCGGCCAACAACGACCCGGCGACCGGCAAGATCATCAGCGACGCGATGGACAAGGTCGGCAAGGACGGCGTGATCACCGTCGAAGACGGCAAGACCCTCGAGACCGAGGTGGACGTGGTCGAGGGCATGCAGTTCGACCGCGGTTACCTATCGCCCCACTTCGTCACCGACGCGGCGACCATGGAGACGGTCTTCGAGAAGCCCCTCGTGCTCATCCACGAGGCCAAGCTGTCCTCGATCCAGAAGCTCCTGCCGCTGCTCGAGATGATCAAGGAGGCCAAGCGCCCGCTGGTCATCATCGCCGAGGACGTCGAGTCCGAAGCCCTCGCGACCCTGGTGGTGAACAAGCTGCGCGGCGTCGTTCAGTGCGTCGCCGTCAAGGCGCCCGGCTACGGCGAGCGGCGCAAGGCGATGCTCGAGGACCTGGCCGCCCTGACCGGCGCCACTGCGGTCATGAAGGACCTCGGCCGCGAGGTCGATGAGGTGACCGTGGCCGACCTCGGTTCCGCGCGACGCATCGTGATCGACAACGACAACACGACCATCGTCAATGGCACGGGCCGCCGCGAGGACGTGCAGGCGCGCGTCGCTCAGATCCGCGCCCAGGTCGCAGCGACGACCTCCGACTACGACCGCGAGAAGCTCCAAGAGCGCCTCGCACGGCTGACCGGCGGCATCGCCCAGATCAATGTCGGCGGCGCTACCGACACGGAGGTCAAGGAGCGCAAGGCCCTCATCGAGGACGCCCTGCACGCCACGCGCGCCGCGGTCGAGGAGGGCGTGCTGCCCGGCGGCGGCGTCGCCCTGCTGCGAGCACGCAACGTGCTCGACGCCCTCCGCACCGGCAAGGACGAGGACTACGACATGGGTATCGAGATCCTGTACGACGCCCTCGCCCGACCCATCGAGCAGATCGCCGCGAACGCCGGCCAGGACGGCGCGGTGATCTCCCACCGCGTCCTGCGCGAGGAGAGCAAGTCCCACGGCTACAACGCCCTGACCGACGAGTACGGCGACCTGTTCGATATGGGCATCGTCGACCCGACCAAGGTCACGCGTGCGGCCCTCAACAACGCCGTCAGCGTCGCCGGCCTGCTGCTCTCGACCGACGCCCTCATCGCCGCCCTGCCCGAAGCCGCTCAGCCCATGCCGGGAGGCGACGGGATGGACGGAATGGGAGACATGGGCGGAATGGGCGGCATGGGCGGAATGGGCGGCATGGGCGGAATGGGCATGGGAGACATGGGCATGGGCGGCATGGGTTTCTGATCGACCGCACCTCACTCGAAGACCAACTGCGAACACCCCAGACGAAGAGAGACAAGCTGATATGGCCAAGCAGATCATGTTCGATGAGAACGCGCGTCAGAAGATGCGCGACGGCATCGACAAACTCGCCCGCACCGTACGCGTCCCCCTCGGCCCCGCGGGCCGAAACGTGCTCCTCCAGAAGTCCTTCGGCGGCCCCGCTGTCACCAAGGACGGCGTCTCGGTCTCCAAGGAGATCGAGCTCGAGGATCCCTTCGAGAACATGGGCGCCAAGCTCGTGAACGAAGTCGCCAACAAGACCAACGACGTGGCGGGAGACGGCACTACCACGGCGACGGTCCTCGCCGAGGCGATCTTCAACGAAGGTCTCAAGTACCTCGCGACGGGCGTGAACACGATCGCCCTGCGCAGGGGCATCGACAAGGCTGTCGAGGCCGCGGTGGAGCACATCTCCTCCCAGAGCCGCAAGGTCAAGTCGCGCTCCGAGAAGGCCAGCGTGGCCAGCATCTCCGCCAACAACAACCCCGAGATCGGAGAGCTCCTCGCGGATGCCTTCGAGAAGGTCGGTGACGACGGCGTGATCTCGATCGAAGAGGCCTCGGGAATGGACACCACGCTCGATGTCGTCGAGGGCATGGAGTTCGACAAGGGCTACCTCTCGCCCTACTTCGCGACCGACCTCACCAAGCTCACCGTCGAGCTCGAGAACCCGCTGATCTTCATCTACAACAAGAAGCTCAGCAACGTGCGCGAGTTCCTGCCGGTGCTCGAGCGCGCCGCCGGGACGGGACGGGCCTTGTTGATCATCGCCGAGGACCTCGAGGGCGAAGCCCTCGCGGCCCTGGTCATCAACAAGCTCAAGGGCGTCCTGAACGTCGCCGCTTGCAAGGCACCGGGCTTCGGGGAGCGCCGCAAGGCCTACCTGGGTGACATCGCCGCCCTGACCGGCGGCACCGCGATCACCGAGGAACTCGGCATCGACCTCGAGAACGTCACGGCCGAGCACTTCGGCAGCGCCAAGCGCGTCCGCATCACCAAGGACAGCACGACGATCGTCGAGGGCGCGGGCTCCAAGCGGGCCGTCACCGACCGCTGCAAGCAAATCCGAGTTCAGATCGGGAAGACGACCTCGGACTACGATCGCGAGAAGCTCGAGGAGCGCCTCGCGAAGCTCTCCGGCGGTGTGGCGGTTCTGCGCTGCGGCGGCAAGACCGAGGTCGAGATGAAGTCCTCCAAGGACCTGCTCGATGACGCTCTGAACGCAACCCGCGCGGCCATCGCCGAGGGCATCGTTCCCGGTGGCGGCGTCGCGCTGCTGCGCGCTCGCGCCGGCCTGGAATCGGTGCGCTTCAAGGGTGATGAGCGCTTCGGCGCGGAGATCGTCTCCAAGGCCCTCACCAGCCCCCTGCGCCAGATCGCCACCAACGCCGGAGTCGACGGAGCCGTCGTCGCCGAGCGCGTGTCTGAGATGGGCCGGACCCGGGGCTACAACGCCCTGACGGGCGAGTACGAGGACCTCTTCAAGAGCGGCATCATCGACCCTACCAAGGTCGTGCGCGCCGCCCTCCAAAACGCCGCCTCCATCGCCGGCCTGCTGCTCACCACCGACACCATGGTGACCGAGCTCAAGGACGACGACGAGAAGGTCGGCGGCAGCGTGGCTTGAGGGCTGGCATCGGAGAGCACCGGCCGCCGACGCGGCGGTCGGCCCTGCCCGCCCGACTCCACACCCTTGTGAGCCATGAGTGAGAAGCGCGATTACTACGAGGTCCTCGGCGTCGACCGCAACGCGGCCGAGGCGGACATCAAGCGCGCCTACCGCAAGCTGGCCCTAGAGCACCACCCCGACCGCAACCAGGGCGACGAGAAGGCGGCGGCCCAGTTCAAGGAGGCCGCCGAAGCCTACGACGTCCTCGGTGACGGGGAGAAGCGCCGCCAGTACGACCAGTTCGGCCACGCGGCCTTCGGTCAGGGCGGCGGCTTCGCCGGGCGGCAATTCAGCAACATCGAGGACATCTTCTCCGCCTTCGGAGACATCTTCGGCGGTGGAGGCGGCGGCGGCGGGTTCGGAGACCTCTTCGGCGGTAGGCAGCGCGCGCGCTCGGGCCCCCGCCAGGGCCGCGACCTGCGGATCGTCCTCGACCTGACCCTCGAGGAGATAGACCAGGGCGTCGAGCGCACAGTCTCGCTCAAGCGCTTTGAGATCTGCAAACCCTGCAAGGGGACCGGAGGTGAAGACGGCGCCAAGCCGATCACCTGCGACACCTGCGGCGGCCAGGGGCGCGTGCAGCGCAGCCAGGGGTTCTTCACCATGGCAACCGCCTGTCCGGCCTGTGGCGGCGCCGGCAGCAAGGTCGAGAGACCCTGCGCGAGCTGCCGAGGCGCGGGCAAGATGCAGCGCAAGGGCGAGATCAAGATCCCGATCCCCGCTGGGGTCGAAGAGGGCATGCAGGTGCGCCAGCAGGGCGCTGGCGACGTGGGCGAGCCTGGCGCGCCTCGCGGTGATCTGTATTGCGTCGTGCAGGAGCGCGACCACAAGGTGTTCCAGCGTTCGGGGCCCGACGTCCTGGCCGAGATCCCCTTCTCCTTCACGCAGCTCGCGCTGGGGGACAAGGTCGAGATCCCGACCCTCCGGGGCAAGGTCGAGATGACGATCCCGGCCGGCACGCCGGGCGGGAAAATCCTGCGCCTGCGGGGCCAGGGCCTGCCAGTGGTCGAGCGCAGCACACGGGGCGACCAGCTCGTGCGCGTCTTCATCGAGGTGCCGACGAAGATGACGGATCGCCAGAAGGAGCTCCTGACCGAGTTCGCCCAGATCGAGCACGAGAAGGACGGCAACGAGACCTTCTTCGAGAAGATCGCCAACTACTTCAGCTAACGAGGACCGGCATGCCCTCCAGCAAGGAACGCACGGACGCCAGCGATGAGCCCGAAAACGAGAGCGTCGCTGGTCAGGCCGCCGACGGCGAGCTGACCGACGCCGAGGCGCGGGTGGACGAAACGCCCGAGCAGCGCCTCGAGCGCGAGTCCGCCGAGTACCTCGCCAACTGGAGGCGTGCGCGGGCCGACTACCAGAACCTGCGGCGGCGCCAGCGCGAAGACATCGACCTGGCCATCTCGCGCGCGCGGGAGGCGCTGTTCTCGGAGCTGCTCCTGGTGCTCGACACGATGGACATGGCCCTGGAGACCGAGTGCTCCGGCGAGGATGGGAGGAACCTCCTGTTGGGTGTGCGGATGACCCGCGACCAGCTGATGCATCTCCTGGAGCGCGACGGTGTACGCCCCGTGCCCGACGGCGGCAGCTTCGACCCGGCGATCCACCAGGCGGTGGAGACGGTTCCCGGCGGAGACGAGCCTCCCGGGCAGGTGGTCGAGACCGTGCGCACGGGCTACCGCATGGGCGACGGGGTGCTGCGCCACGCCCAGGTGAAGGTCTCGGCGGCCGAGGATGCCGATTCCGACGGCGAGCAGGAGTCTCCGACCGCATCCGAGGACGAGACCGCCTCCGCCTGATGCCGACCTACGACTACACGTGTGGTGCTTGCGGGCACCGGATAGAGGTCTTCCACGCCATGTCGAAGACGCTCCGCAAGTGCCCTGATTGCGGTCGGATGAAGCTGCGGCGCGGGATCGGCGGCGGGGCCGGCATCGTCTTCAGGGGCAGCGGCTTCTACGAGACCGACTACCGCTCCGACTCCTACAAGCAGGGCGCCGAGTCGGCGCGCAAGGAGGTCGAGGGCGGCTCGGGCAAGGCCGGCTCCGACGCGAGCGCCAAGGAGAAGAGCCCGGCCCCGGACCAGGCCCCGGACCAGGCCTCGAAGTCGAGGGAGAAGACGGATTAGGAGCCCGAACCGGGGATCCTCCCCGCGCCTGACGAAGGCACACCCCGCGGGACGAAGGACCTCCTCACAGGCGACGTGCCTGACGACCGGACCGTCCGGCGGGTGCCGGCTGCCCGCCCTGGAGCCCCGCGGCCCGAGGGACTACCTGGGGTTGGCGTGCGGCTCGAGGAGACGCAACCACGCGTCGTGGGCGGTCGGGTCGCTGTGTCCGAGGGGGAGCGGTGCCAACTGCTCGGAATGGCCGACGATCCAGCCACCGGTCGTCTCGTCGCGCCTCGCCGAGAGCGGGAGCAGCTCCGGTTCCTCCCTGCCCATCGCCACGACCCAACCCACGCGCATCTCCTCGCCGGGCGCGAGATCGGGCGCTCCTCCCCTGGACGTGTCGACATGGAACTGGATCGTGGCTGCGTAGTCCTCCGCCCGCCCGGATGGCGCGCGAAACCCCAGAGAGACGGTTCGGAGCAGGAGGCCCTTCTCCCTGAGTTCGCCGGCTGGAGACTGCAGGGTGACCTTGTAGCGATCACCCGTGATCCGAAACTCCCCTCCCATCCCGTTGACGTCCGACCGGAACTCGCCCTCGACCATCCCAGTTCGTGGATCGTGGAACACGGTCTCCGATTGGACCTCCACCTCCAGGGCCAGGTCGTGGAGGAAGCGGAGCGCTCCCGCGTAGTCGGGTTCCTCTCCCAAGAAGGTCTCCGCGAGCCGGTCCAACTCCGCGCCCGCTGCCGGGGAGGGCACTCCTCGCTCCCCCTCGTCCGCCCACGCGTCGTCCCCTCCCGGGCCCGGCTCCACCGACCGGGTGTCCGTCGCCACGACCGCCCGGTCCCTCGAGGCTCCCGACGGTCCGCGCGAAGCATCGCCCCCCCGTGCATCGAGCGTCTTCCCTCCCGCGGTCTCGGGGAGGGCGACGGGCACCACGGAGCCGCCGATCCAGGCGCGGGCGGCCACCAGCGCCAGCACGAGCGAGCCGGTCACCAGGAGCAGCCACCGGTTCCGCACACTCCCAGCCCGGACCCCGGACCGCTCTCCCCCTCCCCTCCCCCGAACCCACGGGAGAACGGATCGGGAGTCGGGCGACTCGCGCATCGCTGCTCTGCGGGCCACGGCGAGGCGCTCAGGAGTGGCATGTGCCCGCTGCGATGCAGTCGTCGTTTCGGATCCGACAGTAGCTCCCTCCCGTGTGAGAATCACAGGGACAGGTCTGCCGGACGAACCCCTCGACGATGACGGCCTTGCAGTAGCAGCAGGTCGGATCCGGTGGGGCACGCGTGATGCGCAGCCACGATCCTGCGGCGGTCGCGGTCAAGACGATCGGAGCGAGCAACGCGAAGGCGATTCGCGTTCGGGATCTCATGTCTTCTTCCTTCCTTGCTGCGGCTGGAGAGCTTCCAACCCTTCGGGAACCGAATGGGATGCGACCATCGCTTGCAGCGCGAGGAGCAAGGCCTCGATGCGTCCGTCCGCCAAGGACGGGGCGACCTCCGAAGTCTCGGGAGTTCGTCGCGTCCGCCACGACTCCATCCCGCCCGCATCCTTGGAAACGGAGAGGAGCAGGTGCTGCCTGTACAACGCATCCGGGAAGACGCGACACGCTCCTCCCACGACGACGGATCCCATCCCCTCGACGCGGTCGAAGGCCGCACCGGTGTGATGGAGGAGCAACTGCGCCAGGGCCGTGCAGTACCGAGGTCGGAGATCCTCGAACGCCAGTTGGATGGTGAGGTTCTTCTCCGTGCTCCTCGACTCAGGGAATCCCCTTCGTGCATCGACGGTGATCGAAGCGGTGAAGTCAAACTGCCGAAGGACCCCGTCCTCCAAGCGCAGGACGATGCTCGCGGATTGGAGCGGCGCGGCGGTTTCTACCGGAATGGTCACCCATCCCTGTCCGTCCACCGCCATGCAGTCGGTTCGAACACCCCGATGCACCGTCGTCCCGAGAGCGGACAGGATCTGGTCCAGATCGGCAGTCCCGTCCAGGAGAGCGTCCGCCAAGGTGTTCAGGGACTCTGCCGCCCCGGGGACTCCCAGCTCATGAGCCTCCACGCCTCGGACACCGTCGCCGTCGTAGGGGGTGCCTGCCGTTTGCTTGGAGGCGAGGTAGACGAGGAACCCGACGACCCAGAGCAGCAACGCGACTCCCATCGACGCGATGGCGGCGCGACCCGCATTGCCCGTGCGCTTGGGAATCGAGCGAGCTCTCGCCGACGTTCGCCGCACATGGCGTGCGCTCCTTCGATCACCAGATCTGCCTGACGGGGCGATTTCAGGTGACCCGTTCGTAGTGAACGATGCGAGCGTGGTGAACGATGCGAGCGCCCGTTCCACAAAGCCGATGCTAGGGGGGAGCCGAGGGGACGGCAAGGGGAATCATCGGCACCGTGGATCTCCCCCACATCGGTGGACACGCGGTCGGATGTCCGGTTCGGACATGACGTACGGGGCACGATCGGGCGAGGAACGTGGACGAGCACGGCGAGGGAGGGAAGTGTCGAGATGGGCCGGAGATACGGCGTAGATGCCGGAGGCCGGTGAGAGACGCGGGCTAGAAGGTCTCCGCGATCCACTCGGCGATGGCGTCGCTGTCGTGGTCGCCGATGACGAGATCGGCGGCGGTGCGGGCCTCGTGCATGCCGCTGCCCAT
>NZBA01000025.1 GCA_002686265.1 Planctomycetota bacterium | reverse complement strand
GTCGGCCTGGCCTGTCGAACTGTTGCCAGATGTTTCCAGGCCGGCCACCGAGCTGTTTTGATCGTTGAGTGTGATCGTCCCGGCAATCACATCGTCGTCGTTATCCTGGGGACTGACTTCGCTGATGTCGCCCAGGGCTTCAAGTGTCGCACTGCTGGTCGGCGCACCCGTTCCCACGATCAAGTCGGTTTGGACGAGGTCAACCAGCAGGTCGGTACCTGCCTGCAGCGTGATGTTGTTGTAGCTGGACGTGTTGACGTGATCATCGACAACCACGGCGGTTTGGACCTTGGTGGCGGTCAGCTGGCCGCCGGCAAACACTTCAATGTCGCCATTTTCGGTCACCACGCTTTGAAGGTTGACGGCATCCGCTTCCTTCAAGTAGATGCCACCGGTGCCACTTACCGCTGCGTTGACGGTATCGGCCACGATGTTGAGCGGGGTGGTCGAGCTGCCGATTCCCGTTTCGGTATCAACCTGCAGTGTTCCCGCCTTGACCGCGGAACCCGCATCGGAGGTGATCTTCGTCGCATCCAGGTCCACGGTGCCGCTGGAAGTGATGTAGGCCCCGGCCAGGTCCAAGTCGCCTTCGACCGCCAGGCCAACCCCTTCGGCGGTGGGGGCGGTTCCTTCGGCCCCACCGATAAAGCCGGTGAGTGTGAAGCCCGTGTTCTTGCTGATATCGATCTTCTTGAGGGCGCGAATTTCAAGGCGGTCGGCGTTGAACGTGGCAGTCTCTTCGATGTCGATATAACCACCGGGGATCGTCTCCATCTTCGGTTGGTAGTCGCTGGCCGTCACGCTCTGTTCCGTGCGAGTCCATCTAGAACTCTGGGTGGCAGAGTCGTAGTTCCACGCTATGTCGTGGTATTTGTACGCGTTTTCACCGACCGGGTTGCCATTGTCATCCGTGGTGGCGACGTAAATCAGCGTGGAGGGGGCGGAAATCTTTTCATAGATCTGCAGCCCGGTTCCCTCGTGATAAACGGCACTGGTGCTGTCCCGGGTTCCGCGGGCAATAACACGCATGTTGGCGACGTCGCCACCACCGTCTGACTGGATCGTGCCACCCACGATGTAGACGTTCGTGTCGGACGACAACTCGACCAGATCGGTTGCCGTGAGCGTGCCCTGGACCTTCAGGGCCGGGCCCAAATCGAGAATGATCGTGTCGGCACTCAGGCTGCTAGGCAAGTCGAAGTTGAACGCCTCTCCGGCGCGATACTCAAGGTGCCCATCGGCATCGAAGAACATGTATGTATCGAGCATCTCGGCCGCACTCAGGGAGACGCCGTAACCGTACTCAAGAGCTTCCTGACCACCGGAAAGCGACGTTGGCTTGATCAACGTTGTGCCGTCACTGTCAAACTCGCCAACCAACAGGTTTCCGGTCCGGCTTTCCAGTGTCACGATTCCGGTGGCATCATTGCCGGCGACCACCCGGTAAGCCTGCAGGGCGTCCTCGGCGCTGATCGTGACCGAACCGTCGCCGGCCGATACGGCGGTGACCGTCAGGCCCGGTTGGCTTTCACCTGCACCGTCGTATTCGGTCAGTGAAATGTCGCCCGCGGTGGTGGTCACCGAGACCAGTTCGTTGGCCGCGATCTCCAGGCCGGTAATGCCCGTGGCAGCGGAGAGAGTCAGCTCGTCGGCGACCAGGTCCACGGCCGCATCGCTTAATTCACCGATCCAGCCGCCGGTGGAGGTGAGAAGGATGTCGCCGTGGGAAGTGATGCCGCTGTAGGAGGTGGCGCCATCGGCCCAACGCGTGGACGCGGAGATCGTTTCGGTCCCGGCGCCGGAAGCGATGGTGATGACCCCGCCGGATGCCGATGCCGCGATGCCGGTGGCGCCGTCGATTGCGGAGGCAAGACCGGTAGCGATTGCGGCAGCGGTAAGGGTGCCTTCGGCCGGTGCCGGGTAGTCGAATTTCGTGCTGCCGACGGCGACGGTATACGTCGCGCCATTCTCAACGTCAACGCCGCTCAAGTCGATTGTGCGGCTATGGTTCGGATCGTCAGCGTGTGTGTCATTGATCGACACAGATAATGCCCTGGCGGCGTAGATGCCGCCGCTGGCGTGCTGAACATGGATGTCGCCGACAGCGGTGACCGTAATGTCGTTCTCGTCATCGTCGGTGACAAGCACCACGTCGGCCAGGTCGACCACGCCGCCGGCGTCGAGACTGAAGCTGCCGTCCACAACCCGGACTCGGGTCAGGACCAGACCGGTCGCATCCTGCGTGACCGCGACATTGCCCGCCGTCACGGTGTCGGTCGATAGGGAAGTGACATCGGTAGCCAGGGTGACGCCGCCGGCCGCGGTGACGGTCAGGGCGCCGGCCGTGAGCTTGCCTCCGGTCTGGGTGGTGACCGTGCCCTGGACCTCGAGGGTCACGCCGCCGCGGCCGCCGGCGGTGACGGTGTGCAAGGCCAGGTCGGCGCTACCGTTGACCTTGTGCGTCGCGAGGGTGATGTCGTTGCCGTCGCCCGTCCCCTGGGTGACCACCGTCGTTGCCGTCACATCACCGTGGCTGCCGAGGGTGATCGCGCCGTCGGCCGCCACGACGTTCGCCAGGACCAGCCCCTTGGCGTTGTTCAGCGTGATGTCGCCACCGGCGGTGAGTTGGATGTCCACGGTGTCGACGCTGGCGTTGGCAGTCGCGTTGCCCGACCCGTCCTCGGCGTAGACGACAAATCCGCCCGCGGCCCGGCCGTAGAGGGTATCGGCCAAGACCAGACCGCTATGGGTCACCTCGCCGGCCGCGGCGGTCAGGCTCACCTGGTCGTCGGCGTCCAACAGGGAGTTGGCCAGGGTGATGTCGCCGCCGGTGCCGCCGGCGGTGAGCATGATGTCGCCACCGGAACCGTCGGCCCGCAGAGCCGCCTGGACGTCGCCGGTGATGTCGCCGATGCCGCCGTCGCGGAGGGTCTCGACGCCGGCGGTGACTTTGAGCTGGGCGGTGGCCGCGGTGACCGTGGCCTTACCACTGAGCGCGACGTGTCGACCCGCCTGAACGTCGACCAGGTCGGAGGCGGCCACCTCGCCGCCCAGCGCGAGATCACCGCCGGCCTTCAAGGTCACCGAAGCAGTCTCGGTGGTCTCGTGGCTGCCGACCTTGGCCGAATCGGCCAGGGTGAGCTGGTCACCTGCGCTGAGGGTGACCGCAGCGGCGCTGGTCAGCCGTGCCTCGGACGGCAGGGTGCCCGCGTCGGCACCGGCGGGCACGAGTCCCTCGACGGTGAGCCGACCGTCGGCGTCGATTTCCAGGTTTCCGGCATCGGCGGTGACCAGGCCGCTGACCGTGACATCACCGCCGGCGCCGATGGTCAACGCGCCAGTGGTGATCGACGCGCTGTCGAATGCACCGTAAGCGAACTGGCCGCCGGGCAGGGTCCCGTATTCCGCGACGAGGCGAATTTCGTTTCCATAAACCGGCTGCGTTTCCCATTGCGTGATCCACTTGTCCTCTACTACCTTCGTCTGGGCGTCGTAGGTCTCGTAACGCGGCCGCTTGCCCCAGATGTCGTGCTCCTGGCTCACCCACTCGTAGCTGAACCTCTGCCGCGTGTCATAGATGTCATGCCAGTTGCCAGTCCAGTTATAGCGGTAGTCATATTGGGTTTCATAGAGGTCCTTGTCTGTCCAGTGACCACCATGCGCGCCTTGTCCATGGTCCTGGTCCCGTGCATGGGTGTGAGTATCGTGGGAAGCTTCAGCAGTACTTGATGAACCGTGCACAGAGCCATGAATATGGGAATAATCCGTCGCCGCGTCCCAGTGCGTGTGAGTTTCGGTATCGATGTCCGGCAATGTGAAGCCTTCGACCCAAATGTCGAGGTAGGGATCGTCACCAAACCAGTGCTCTTCCGTCCCGTCTCCGACCCGCCACCGCCCTTTGCTGTATAGGTTGGTCTCAAGGGTGTATGTCCAGAGGCCAGAAACGTTACTCGTTATAGATACGGTGGACCCAAATTCCTCCCATCCGTGCAAAGTCGACCCGTAAACCGCCCCGACTTCTTTATGAGTGAATGAAATCTCTACCCATTCGTTTCCTTCATCCACTACCGTGGTATGCGTATGCTCTTCGGCGTGCTCGTGAGTTTGAGGATGGCTGTGGCTCTCTGCATACCAATCATCATGTGGGTCATTGCCCACGTGCACGCCCGGGTGCGTGGCGAGTGTATACTGTCCGCTAATACTCGCGGTATCGTTGTGATATCCATCCGGCATAAGGGCGTGACGGCTCGCCGTGTCATACCCTGCTGTGGAGGATGAGCTGTAGTTCCAGTCCGGGACACGGCCAATGTTCCCGCCGTGTCCGTCATTAATTTCAAAAAGCCGATTTCCGCTGCTGTAGTAGTCAACATCCCATCTGGCCGGGCTGTTGTCATAATCGGTTACCGTCGCATTACCGTCGGCCCAAAAATTGGTTTGCGTAGCCGTGGTCAAAGAAGATTTGTCCTGGGTGTATTTGGCCAAGGCGCTGTCGCGATACCGACCCACGTACTTCCCGCCAATGACAGTCGGTTCCCCCTGGGACACGACCCGCAACACGTCCTCCTGGGCGCCCACAGGCATCCGGATGTATTTGTCGTCCCAGCCCGACACGTCAACCAGGTAGATATTGTCATCTGTATCGCCGCTCTCGGGTTCGGCATCCGAAACGTTGTTTTGGGACCAGAGGTCATTCGCTTCATACCAGGAAGGCGTCCAGCCGCTGGTCGACGTCACACCGTTAAGCGTCTTATTCACCGTGGGATTGGCAAACGTGAAGTCGTAGAGCGGTTTGTAACCCAGGGGATTCAGCACATATGTTGTCCGCTGGTAATCACTGAGTTGACCGAAGGAGGTTCCGCTGCCGTTTCCGCCGTAAGAGTAGTCAATGCCTTCAATGAAATACTGCCGCGTCTTGGCCCCAGACGAAGCGTCCGGGTTGTAGTAGCCGATCTGCTCCAAGGTCACGTCCACGGTGTGGTACTCGGAGCCGACCTTGACATCTTCCATGCCCACCTGCTCGGTGACGGTGGTTTCGATCCAGTGGACCTGCGGCACAGCGATCTGGCCGACGGCCACCTCGCTTGAGCCGACCACCACCGAGATGTTCGTCTCCGTGGTGACAATCACCGGTTCGCTTACCGTGCGGGTGCCCGCCACCGAGGAATCGGCATCGACCAGCACATCGCCGCCCGCGTTCAGTTCGACGTGGTTAGCGGCGCTAAGCCGGCCTTGGCCGCTGATTTCGATGTCCGTGCCCTCGGCGAGATCCGCGATAGCGAGGTCGCCTTCGAGCTCGGCAAGGCTCCAGGCGACGGTGTCCACTCCGGCGTTCGCCTCGATGCGGTTCTGGGATTGGACCACGCCAGTTACGGTGGTGGTCTGACCGGCGTTGAGCAGGACCCGGCCCATCGGGTCGTCGTCGCTGACCATCCCGTCCAGTCGCAAGGTGGGCGCCAGCAGGTGGGTAAACGAAACGCCCTGCACTTGGGCCGGATCAGCGCTGGAGGTTCCGCCGCCCACATAAACCGTACCCCGGGCGAGCAACCGCAGTTCCGAGCCGGCGGCCCGCGCCTTGATGCGTCCGCCGGGCAGGACGTTGACGGCCTCGCCCTGCGCCTCGACCGAGTCGGCGGCGTCCACCTGGCCGCTCACCGTGACCGTTCCGGCGGTGGAGTCGAGCGTGATACTCGCCGCGTCCGCGGTGAAAACTCCGTCAGACTCGGTGAACTGGCCCACGACACCCTGGATAAGGATGTCGTCAACGGCGGCAAGCGCGATGTCACCGCCGGGACTCGTGTCCAGTGTGCCACCCGAAACGCGGTCACCGTTTCCGTCGAACACCACGGGGCTGACCAGGATGCCGACAGTCGTGTCGCTGGTGCCGCCCTCAAGTGTCAGTTGATCATCGGACTGCACCAGGCCACCGACCAGCAACAGTCGCTCGCTCCGGAGGGTAGCGTCGGCGCCGTCGTCGGTGGCGTCGACGAAGCCATAAACATGGATGTCGCCCTCGCTGTCAATCTGGACGAGCCCATCGTCCGCATCGCCCCAGGTGCCGTCGCCGGTGGCGTCGGCACGCACGACGCTCAGCGGGGAGATCGACAGGCCGATCCCCGAGACGCTCCAGCCAGCGTCCAGGCGCACTGCGCCGCTGGCTTCCACCGTGCCGCCCCTGGAAACCAGGCTGCCTTGCTCGTCGAGGCCTTCCCCGCCGAGAGCGATGCTGCCGGAGGTTTCCAGCAGTACGGCCGCTCGTTGCCCGCTCCAGGTGAATTGACCGTCGCCGTCAAGGCTGCCGCCGGCCCGCACCGTGCCGGCGAGGACGACGGAGCCGGCATCGACTGCGATCGTACTATCGTCGGCCATGGACTGGACGCTGGCGTCGGCGGCCACGTTCACGATCCCATAGGCATAGATGGTCACGGCGGCGTCGGCCCGCACGGTGACGCCCATGGGTTCGGTCTGACCGGCTTGCGGGTCGGTGTTGCCCAGCCGCAGGTCACCGCCAGCGGTGATCTGCAGACGCTGGCCACTACCGTCGATGGCCAGAGCGGTGTTGTAGAAGACCACATCCCCGCCGGCTTTGAGCGAGAGGGAGCCGGCCAGCTCGATATCCCCGTGGATCTCCACGGTACCGTCGATGTCGATCTCGACCTCATAGTCATCAGCAACTGCCGTGGCCCGGGTGCTCTTGAGCTTGCCGGCCACGTCCACGTCGTGGCCGGTCAACCGGATCAGAGCCCCGGTCTCGATCCAGCCGGAGGCGTGCTCGACGGTCAGCACCCCGGCGGTCGAACCAATCTGGACCAGTTCAAGGTCCGGATTCTGCCCGCCGACGCGGCTGTCGATGGAAACGTTACCTGTGCCGGTGAGCAGGATCTGGCTGTTGGAACTCCCGGTACTCAGGACGGCGGTGCCCTTGGTGTTCAAGGTGTTCGCGGTGACGATGATGTCGTCGGCAGCGGTCAG
The DNA here is from genome assembly GCA_002686265.1 of Planctomycetota bacterium. Taxonomy (GTDB): domain Bacteria; phylum Planctomycetota; class UBA1135; order UBA1135. Next base: position 8,488 of record NZBA01000025.1, on the reverse strand, counting down.
GCTGCCCCGCAAGGTCAGGTCGTGGGCCGCCGAAACCACCACATCGTTGCTCCCACCCCCCGCGATGACATCGCCCTTGATCACCGCCTCCAGTCCGCCGGGAGACAGCGAGATCGGACCGTCCACGGTCTCCAGCAGGCCGGTCCAGTCGAGGTCCACGTTCTGGCCGTCGTCAGTTTCGGCGCTGTAGAGGTTGATGGCCGTGTGGGCCTTGATCTTGCCGGCGATGTAGAGCCGACCGTTGGGCCCGGTGAGCGAGCCCAGGTTGATCACCGATCCGGACTCGGGCGCCAGCAGCGTGTAGGGCAGGGAAGACGACAGGTCTGCGGCGGATGTGTCGAAGCCCAGCAGGTCCGCGTTCGACGATCCGGTGGTTATCTTCACCGAGTGGGGCCCGACCAGCATGAAGCGACCGCTGCGGAGCTTGACCTCGATGTCCGGATTTTCAGGATCGTCAAAGGTATAGGTCGAGTCCACCGGGTGGGCCGTGTTGTCGGACTGGGTGACGGTGAACTCGAACGTGTTCAGGGCCGTTTGAAGCTGGGTCACCAGGTCTTCGATACCGGTGTTGCCCGCCGCGCCCGCAGCCGTAACTGTCACCTGGCCCGCTATTTCAAAATCGACCTTGTCGAGCCATATGTCCAGGGTCACATCGCCGGAGAGTTTGCCGTCGGCAGTGGCGATGAACCCGTCAGCCTCGATCTCGTTGGTGTGGGCCGGCGCGAGGATGTCAATGTCGCCGGTGCCCAAGACGTTGATGGCGCTGTCCGGCCGCCAGGTGGTCATGTGGACCGAGCCCTGGAGCACCATGCCCTTGCCTGCTTCGCCCTGGCCACCACCGATCAGGTTAATGGTCTTGCCGGCGACGATATCCTGGCCGACGACGATCTTGCCGTCGGCGGCGACGGTCACCGTGGAGTCGCCGTCGAAGGTCTGGATCTTGCGGCCCAAGTACTGGCCTTCACCGTCGTAGAAGGTGTCCACCTTGCCGCCAGCGGCCAGCAGGCCGAGGATCTCCGTGTCCTGGGCCGCGTCGATGCTGATACTGCCGTCGGGCTGGTGCACCACCAGTTCGCCGGCAGCTGGCACGTACACGCCGCGGCCGTCCGGGTTGGCCCCACCGTCGATCTCGATGGTGTCGCGGGCGGTGAGATACCCGCCGGTCTCGACGGTTTCGCCGGCCTCGTTGGTGGTTGTGCCGCCGATCAGGGCCTGGCCGACGGCGGTGATCCGGATCGTGCCCGGCTCGTCGGACCAGTCATAGGTCTGGCTCTCCAGGTTGCCTTCGTCGTCAAAGCTCTGGGTAACGTTGGCCCCGGCCGTGACGTGGCCCATCATCCAAATGTCAGTGCCGGCGGTGACGCTCACCAGCCCGCCGCTTCCATCGGAAGTGTCGCCCACCGCGGTCAGACCGCCGACAGTGTTGACCAGCACGCTGATGCGGTTGTCGTCGGCGCCGGCCTGGCCGGCCACCAGTTCCACCTTCTTGGCGGCCGTGATCCCGGTGTCCAGGTAGATCTGCTCGCCCGCCTCGATGTGGGCCGTGGAATCCGGCCCGTTGAATGTCACCCCGCTCGTGCCAACCTCTCCGCCGGGCACGATCGCACCGAAGATATCCACGTCCTTGGACCCCCGGACGTCGATGCTCGTACCAGCTTGGTTCGTCGTCAACAGGCTTGTCGCATGCACGTAGACACTGGCCCCCCGGTCGTTGGCCCCACCAACGTCGGTCCCGTCGATTTTCACGCCGCCGTAGATCGACAGGTCGCCGGCCACATTGGCTTGTCCCTCCCAGTAAACCCACTTGTCAGACTGGATGGAAAGGCTCGCGTCCTGGCCCAGCACATTGATGTTACCCCTCACAATCATCGCGTCGGCACCCGCCATCGCGATGTCCGCATTGGGCATGAGCGTGGTCAGCGTGCCGGTCAGCAGGAAACTAAAGTTCCGGTGCCCGTCCAAGTAGTGGGGCTCGGTGATGTTCAGCGTGCTCGCATCGTTGGCATCGACCGCCACCATGTAGGATTGGTTCGCTTCGTCGATCACCCGCCAGCGAGCGCCGGCCTCAACCACCTGAACCGTGACAACTCCGGACAGCGTGTGGCCGTTTTCATCAAAGGCCTCACCAAGCCCCGTGGCGGTGGTTTCAGCGTCCAGCTGGGCAATCTTGTTCGCCGTAGCATCAACAGTGAAGAGCTGCCGCCCCGGGATCGTGTCAAAGTAATTGGCAAAGTCATGATTCACCCCGTCCATGGCCAACCCCATGCTACCGCTGGCCGTCACCGCTCCACCAATCCACAGTTCCTGGGTCGAGCTGAGGTTGAGGTTCGCGTTATTACCGGTGAGGTAGGCTACCGGCTCCCCGGAGGTCTCGTCGAAGTCGGCTCCCGCCGTCACGGCTGAACCCGGCAGGACGTGCAGGAAGGTGGTCGCGTCCAGGTGTATCTGCGTTTCGGCGTGGCGGCTGTATACCAGGCCTCCCTCAAGGAGGGTGATTGAACTGCCAGCATGCACGTCGATGACCGAATTGTCGCCCGTTGACCCCGAGTCTCCGGGCGTGCCCGTGCCCGTCTTGATCACCCCGGCTATCCGGACCGAGCCGGACGCGTCAATCTCCACCCGGCTGGAGTCGTTGCCGGTCTTGATCAGGCTGCCCACATCCGATGTCAGGCTGTTGGGTCCGCTGTTGTAGATCGGCCCAACATTGTTATCCGCGTAGGTGACGATGGGATCGATCCCGGCGGTCCATTGAAGGTTCATGTGAACCAAGTCATCTCCCACGATCCACCCGGAGACCACCATCTGTTCGTGCACGTCAAAATGGATATTCCTGGCCGAGACCCCGGAATCGGGTTCTCCCGCCGGATCATGCAGGTTCTGCGAGTTGACCTCGACCCGGTGAGCATAAAACTCGACCTGGTCCACCGGCGCCTGGATATCCCCTTCAATCGACATGAAATCGCCATGGAAACGGGTCAGGTTCCGCAGGGCTCCGTTGTTCACACGCTCTTCCCCGGTGGCTTTCACCTCGGTGGCATCCTCAATATCCCCGAACTGCATGGTGTTGAACTCTTGCAAGTGCCCGATGACGACCAGGGCAAAGTCGTCCGCGATGGCGGCCATGTCCCGCAGGGACAAATCCATGTAGCCGTCCGGACCGGAATCGGAGAGGTCATTCCCGCCGGACTGTTCCCCGGCAGTGCCAATCCGGTAGTTGATGTTGTCGTGCTTGGAGCGAATGACCAGGTCACCCGTTCCGGAAACCTGGTTTTCACCGGAGATAAAATTGATGTCGTCAGCCACAAGCCTGATGGTTCCAGCGGAAACATCTGTGCTGATGATCCCTGAATCCACCTGCAGCAATGCGTCAACAGCCGCCAGTTCAAGATCGATATTACCGTGTTGCGAATAAATGCCGCCGGAATTCATGCCATGATCAAGGACAACCAGCCCATCGGCTTCACGGACAACAATATCAGCGTAATCACCGTTGTTCCTGTTGATGGCCGTCAAGGCGCTGGCCTCGGAGCGAATGGTATCGGTAAAGCCCTCCTGGGCACTGAGAATGAGGTGACCATCAACAACATGGAAATCCTGGCCAGTGAAATCAATTTTGGCCTGCTGACTGATAATCTTAAGCAATCCGGTGTTACCAACCCCCATCGTGCCGGTCACTGTTGGACTGGCATTAAGATCCACATCCTGGACAACATCCCAAACCAGGCCTTCCGCGGTGACCGCCTTATCCACCAGCAAACCGTGGGCTGTAACCTCCATTATTGTTCCCACATCCACGGTTTGCGGGAAGTTCGCATCACCACCCGCGTCCACGCTCAGCGATCCCTCCACATCCACGGTTTGCTGGAAGTTCGCATCCCCACCTGCGTCCACGCTCAGCGATCCCTCCACATCCACGGCTTGCGGGAAGTTCGCATCACCACCCGCGTCCACGCTTATTCCCTGGCTGCCAAACTGGAGTGCGGAAACGAAGGTCACATCATTCCCGGCAGAGGCATCCAATTTGTCGGTATTGACCGCGCTATCGGCGATGATGTTTGTCCCCGCATTGACCGAGATCCAATCGCCTATATCCAGTTGCTTATCAAAATCGACCTTTCCTGCTGATGCCGTCACAGAAAGCGAGGCAGCGGAAACAACCTCCTGGAAAACAGCATCACCACCCGCGTCCACGCTCAACTCTCCCTCCACGTCCACGGTTTGCTGGAAGTTCACATCCCCGCCGGCAGTGATCGTCACTTTTCCATAATCGGCCGTGATGGAATTCTTCAGAACAATGGACCCACTGTTTGCAACAACCGAAACGGCACTTAAACCCACAGCTTCCAAGGTGCTCATTTCGATGGAATCAGCCGCATTGTAGGAGGCCCCAAGGTCAGCCTCTGGGGCCGAATTCGGATCCTCCACATCCCCCACGTCCACCCGACTGACCACACCGTCCGCCAGGGTGATGGAACCGTGTGTGGATTGGACGTCGATAGGTCCGTTTGTGGTGGTGAAATTACCATTTTGCTCAATGTCGCCATTGGCATGGATTCCGATTCCACCGGCAGTGGTCACAAGAGGTTGCCCCAGGACCAGCGTCCCCTGACTGGAGATCAACTCAATGCTCGCTGCTGCAGTCGCCTTGTTCAGTTCAATCTGTTTGCCGTCAAAGATGAGTCCCACGGATTGCAGATTGATGCTGCTTTCATCGCTTGTAATACGGCTCAATGCCGCACTATCGGAAAGCTTTATTGTCTGGATGTCATTGTTAAAGAACAACGTGTGGTTTGGAACGACTAATTTGTGATCAAAGGTGTCACCACTGTGCTGTTCAGCGTGATTGATCGATATGTCATTGCCGGTCGAGTTGATGCCCGTGAAATGGATCGTATCCGAGCCAAAGTGCCGGTCCCTGACAACCACCGTGTTGTCTCCGGCACCCCCATCAATCCAGTAGTTTCCGTCATTAACGATCGCACCGATGTTCACCAGGTCGTCGCCGTCACTGTTCCTTAATTCAATGAGATCATTGCCTGGACCTCCACTAATTGTCGGCGGTTCCAAACCCTCGTAGTAAACCACATCATCACCATCCCCACCTGTTATCTCGACGGGAACATCCACTCCATCCTCAATTACGATGCTGTCATTCCCGTCACCCACATCCACAACAATCTTGGTGGCCCCTGGATAATGCCGGATTGTTCCCAGCAGTTTGACGAGATAGGCCTCCTCACCCTTCACTATCCAGACCGTTTCATTCTTCTCATCTTCGGCGTACTCGCGGTGATGGGCCAAGTCTCCGGCAAACACGTGCAGGACACCCCCGCTAAAGGCGCTTCCATCGGAATTCCCTGCGACATAACGGGGCAATGGCGGTGTGGCCGGCGGCATTGCGCCAATGGCAAATGTATGGCTGACGCTAACGTCCTTGGTCAAATTCAATCCTGCGCATCCACAACCAAGCTCCTTGCCCGCCTTGACAAAGAGCGTGATCTCGCCCGTGTCTCCGGCGTAATCCAGGGCAATTTCAGCTTCAACCAACGTAAAAAGCCCGGATCCGACGTAGAAATCTTTGCCGAGAGCCGTAAATGTGTATCCGACCTCGGCCTTAATGGCGGCTTGGGCAAAAACCCCAAAACTCGTCACGAAATTACTGTCGCCAAAAGGATCCTTACCGTTCCCGTCAAGATAGCTAATCCCACCCCCAATGGTGCCCTCCAGCCCGATGCCAGCCACCTCAAGATCGATCCACAAATCAATCGCTCCTGTCAGCTGGATGTCAAATTCACCCTCGGAACTGAAGAATACTTCCGCCTCCAGGGTTGCAACGCCAAAGAAATCCGTGCTTACCACGCCCTCCATGCGGAAAACACCCTGGACCACTTCGATGGTAAACGACCCGTTGAACTCCAGGACACTTAAAAGTGCCAGCTCGGCATTTTGCACCTGGACGCGATAAGTTTCCCGAGCTACGCCCGCATCATACTGGTCGGAACCACCACCGCTGCGGGTGTTGATTTGAAGCCGGAAATCGGCAGTCATCTCAAAAATGCCGCTGATACCAAAGCTGTCTACCGAGGCTTCTAGATCCAGCACCAGTCCCGGGTTGGCAACCTTGACGATATTCACCTGACCCGTAACAGACAGGACTGTAAAGACAGCATCCATTTCCGCGTCTACTGAGATCGCAAACACTTCCGGATTTTCTTCAAGTTCAAAGGTGCCCTGCAGCACCATGTCCCCCGCCTTCAGCTTGCCACCCACGAAGATCCTGAGGGACTCAGCAGGCAACACTACGTCGACCTGGACGTTGGTCACCTGTTCTGTTGCCATGTCAAATTCATAGCGTGAAATGGTCTTTGAACTGGACGTGGTGTTAATTTCCAGCTGGCGGGCACCTATGATTTCAACCGGGCCCAGGCCCATGGCCCCGGTCAACTGAATCGCAGCCACCAACCCCGCGTCACTGATCTCCAGGTAACCGGAAACAGTCAGCGTCCCCAATGGGTCCAGATCAATACTGGCATTTACGGCTACCTCAAGCGACTGGTCGGTTACACTCATGAGGAAATCCCCATCGAGTGTGAATGCACTGGCAATTGTCAGGCTGCCCTCCATTTTCACCCTGTAGAGGAAACTGTCGAAATTCATCAGGACCGGCGCTCCGCCCGTATCGACGGCAAAGCCATTCCCTATGATTCCATCCCCATCGACATCCTCTATCCAATCCAGGTTTCCGTCGTCGTCAAGGTCTTCTCCCGGATCCAGCACACCATTCTTGTTGACATCTTCATTAGCCGTATCGAGCTTGCCGTCCTGATCGAGATCCTCTCCCCCCACAAAGCTTTGCTGGAAATCGACCACAGCAAGGCCTTCAGCCCCTATGCCGATGTTCAGTTCCGCCCGGGCCTGAACAGAGAGTTCCAGAGCAGGAATTCCGACCAGGCCCACATTCGAGATGTTCAGACTTGCGGCCAGGTAAAGTCCCGGATCTGAAACCATGTCGGTACTGCGCATCAAGAGGATTCCCGCGTCGACATCCTCCAATGCGAGTCCCATGGAGCCGGTGTTCAACTGACCGTCGAAGTTGAGGTCCTCGCCGGAGTCCAGGACTCCGTTGTCATTGGTGTCTTCATAGGGGCCATTGATGCCCGCAAAGGCATTGACATCGCTGAGGCCAAGGGAAATGATGCTTACGTTCTTTGTGGACCCATCCGAAAGCGTCACCTCATGGCCTGGCCCCTTGACCAGTGCGGCGCTGCCAGAGAGAAACACAAACCCGCCCAGGTCCAGATAAACCTGGGAAATAGCGGCCCGCACGAGTTCCCCGTCGTATTCCAGGCGAATTGGCTCGGTTGTGGTCCCTGTTGGCACCTCGTAATATCCGTCGTTGGCGCCAGCGGTGGTCTCGAAACTCTGTTTGAAATTGATGTTCGGGGCGTTGAGGACCGCCATAACTTGTGGCGGAACCCCCTTAATCAGGCCGGTATTGAGTTCTACTTCAATCCCTCTTACCTCGGCGGCCATCTCTTCACCTAGCCCGACAAAACCAGCCGTCTCCGCCCGGGCATTCAGGGTGACAAACTGGAGAAGTTTATCCAGCCCGGGCAAGGAGCTCTTCGACAGCATCAAACCGAAATCGATATCGTCGAGAATGATGCCAACGGCATCGTCCTCGTTGGTCTCACTAACGGTGTAAGCGCCATCCTCGTTGGTGTCTTCGTAATAGCCTCCCATGCCCACAAAGACCCCGAGGTCGCGTGCTCCCACAGTCATGGTTTCCAATTCCATTTCCATGGTGGAACCATTAAGGGGCAGGACATCCAGGACTTCCTGAGGCAGGTACTGTGTCAGGGTGGCCAGGTCGCCAAGGTTAACAGTGGCATCAAAACGCGGACCCATTTCAAATGCGAAATTGCCGACCACCTGGGCAAAATCCATCAGGCTTAACAACGCATTGTCGACGGACACCTTCGTGCGGGCATTGCCATCCATGTCCAGGGTCACGGTTACATCAGACCCATCCGGGTTCTTGGCACCAGTCGGCACCTGCAGACCGGCGCTTGTATCTCCGTCCCCCCAATCCGTCGCAGCCCAATCAATGACTGCCGTGCCGATACCACCGGGCCATGAAGATTTGTTGCCGTTCAAAATTATTTCCGCATTGTTTGCGGATAATTTCATCAAGTCCCCGCCGCTTGTGGCCAGGGACACGTTATCGGCAATAGCATTTAGTCCAATGAATTGTTCAAACCCGGGAATTGCAACCGGGAAGGTAGAGTCCATAATGCCCAGTCCAACGTCCAGGCCATCCATCACCAGCCCAAACAACTCATCACTTTCCGCCCAATCAGGGTCATCGAAGTCTGGAGTCCCAAGCCCGGCAAAGCCCTTCACTCCGCTCATGCCCAGCATGGTGGTGGCCACGTCCCAGCCGCTGATGGTCGAGAAGTTCTCGCCGATGGTGACGCCGCCCACGTTG
>NZBA01000024.1 GCA_002686265.1 Planctomycetota bacterium | reverse complement strand
CCGACCCACGGGCGAGAGCGAAGCCGCGCCCGCGGCGCAGGGCGCCGAAGCCCGACCCACGGGCGAGAGCGAAGCCGCGCCCGCGGCGCAGGGCGCCGCACAGCTCGCCCGTTCCACACCAGCGGTCGCGGGCGACGCGAGACCCACCGTAGCCGCGGGCGCCCGGTCCCTCTCGATCCGCGGGCGAGTCACCGCCGCCGGCCTGCGGCCCGTGGACGAGGCGCGCGTGGAACTGGTGGTCACCGATCCCCTCGGCCGCGCGCGCGCCCTCGCCAGCGCACCCTGCGAGGCCGACGGCACCTACGCGATCGAGCTGCTCGACGCCGCCCCCTCCGACACCGTCACCCTCTGCGCTCTCGCTCCGGGCTTCGAGCCCACCCTGCGCGGCGGCTCGCCGCCGAAGGACGGGCAGCCCTGGAAGCTCGACCTTCCCCTGTGCCCAGGCGAGCCGCTCACCGGCCGCCTCTTCGACAACCGCGGGGAGGCCGTCGCCGGCGCGCAAGTCACGCTCCTGGTCCCCGACCGCCGCGCTGCGAGCGGCGACCTGTGGGCCGTGCACACCACGCCGAGCTTCGCCGACGGGCGCTTCTCCCTGCCACGGGCGGCCTCGGGCGAGGTCTACCTGCACGCCGCCAAGGAGGGCGTCGGCACGGCCTGGCTCGGCCCCGACGAGCTCGGCGCCCAGGCCCTCGGCGAGGTGCGCCTGCGCGGCGGCCCGGCCCTCGCCGGCGTGGTCCGGCGCCCGGATGGTTCGCCCGTGGAGGGCCTCACCCTCGAGCTCACCCAGCGCACGACCGGAAAGGCGAGCCGCAAACGCACGGCGGAAGTCTGGCTCGCCGAGCGCTTCACCCACGAGCGCGGCGACGGCCTGCTGGCGGCCAGCACGAGCACCGACGATGCCGGGAGCTTCTCGGTCACGGGCCTACGGCCCGGCCCCTACCTGGTCCGGGCGCGCCCCGGCGGCCCGGCCTTGGTCGGCGGCGCCGTGCCCTGCGCGCCCGGGACGACGGACCTCGAGCTGGTCTGCAACGCCCGCAGCCTGCGCCTGAGCGTCGTCGACGAGACGGGCGCGGCCCTGGGCGACGCACGCATCCTGGCCACCGCCTGGGGCGCGGGCGGCGACGCGACCGCGACCACCATCGAGGCAACGAGCCGCGTCGGAGGCGTCGCCCTCGATCTGCCCGGGACCTGTGAGCGCCTCGGCCTGTTCGTCAGCGGCGCCGGACGCCAGCCGTGGTCGGGGGAAGTCGTCCTCACCGAAGGAGCGCACGTGCGCGAGCGCGAGGCGGTCCTGGGCCCGTCCCAGGCCCCCGGGCGCATCGCCGTCGCGGTGCGGGTCCCCGACGGACTCCCGGCGGCCGTCTACCGGGTCGCCGTGCGCCCGGCGAGCGTCTCGCGCCCGTTGCTGCAGTTCGTCATCGACACGGCCCTGGAGAGCGAGTCTCCCGACTTGGCGCCGGGCTCCTACCGCCTCGAGTTGATCCCGCGCGGCGGGCCCGGTCGGGTCGATCACCACCTTGCGCAGACCGATCTGGGGCCGGTGCTCGTCGAGGCCGGAAAGAGCGTGCGCCTGGAGGTCGAAGCCCGCCTCGGCGCGCGCATCGAGCTCGCCCCCCCCGTGCAGGCCCGAGAGGACCCCGCGGCCCTCGGCCTGGGCCCCGATCGCTCGCCCGCCGAGCGCGAGGCGGCCTTCGCGCGCCTCGCGCCGTCCCACGGCGCACGGGTCGAGTGGACGCGTGCCGACGCCGACCCCGCCGACTGGCGGCCCTTGACCTTCACGGTCCGCGGTCCGAGCTGGCGCGCGCGGCGCGCTTGGCTGTTGTGGGGGCTCGAGCACGGCACGTCTGAGTTGCTCGAAGCGGGGCCGATCCGCCTGCGCATCGACCTACCCGAGAGCGAGCCCTTCGAGACCGAGGTCGCCCTCGAACCCGGGCGCAGCACCTCCGTCACGCCGAAGCCGAGCGCGGATTAGCAAGCTCCGCGCAACTCACACCCCTTTCCGCTGGTCGGCGGCCCCCCCCACGGATAAAAACGGGTCCCGCGCCTCGGACGACGATCGAATGGATGCACCCGAACTCCTGCTCTACACCTTCGCCGCCGTCGCCGCCGGCACCGCGGCCTGGGTTGGCTGGTGGGTGCGCGGGCGCGTGCACAGCCACCGCCTGGCCGTCCTCGACGAGCAGTGGACGCGCAAGCTCCGCAGCTACGAGCACGAGGCCGAACAGGCCCTGACCCACGCAACGCTCGAAGCCACGCGCGGGCGGGAGCTGGCCCAACAAGCCGAGGAGCTCCAGGCACGCATCCGACGCCTCGAGCAACGCCTGCGCACCCGCGGCGACAGCGAGGACGACCTCGAGCTGCGCACGCGAGAGCTCGCCGAGCTGCGCGAGCGCAGCGATGCCGAGTTCGCCGACCTGCGCGAACGAACTGAGTCGGAGCTCGCGGCGACCCGCAGCGAGCACGAAGCAGCCATCGAGATCCTGCGCGCGACGGGCACCGAGACCCTCGCCGAGCGCGACCGCGAGGTCCAGCGCCTGACCGCCTGGATCACCGAGCTGACCCCCCTCTCCGACGCCCTCAAGGACTCCGGAGACAAGCTCGCCGACCGCGACCGCGAGCTCGAATCCCTGCGCGCCGGCGTACGCGAGGGAGACACGGCGCGCGGGAGCCTGGAGCGAGACCTCGAACGCCTGCGCGGCGAGCTCGCCCACGAGCGCGACCAGGGCCAACGCGCCGAGGCCGAGGCGGCCGACAGCGGCGCGGGCCTGCGCGGAGCTGAAGAGCGCTGCAAGGGCCTCGGAGAGGAGCTGGCCGAGCTCCGCGCCCGGAGCGAGGAGCTGACCCGCGAGCGCGGTGCGCTCCAGACAGGTCTCGAAGAGGCACGGCGCGAGAGCGCGACCCTCTCAGCCCGGATCGAGGAGATCCAGCGCGTCGGGCACAAGCGCGAACAGGAGTTCGAGCAACGCGCGGCGCGCAGCGCGCGCGAGGCCAGCCGGCGGTTGGAGAACGCCCTCGAGGAGCGCGACGCCTCCGCCACCCGGTGCGGCGAGCTGGCCGACGAGCTCGCGCGCGGCGAGGAACGTGACGCCCGCGGCGCGCAGGAGCGCGAGCGACTCGCCGGAGAGCTCGAGGAGCTGCGGAGCGAGACGGAGCGCCTCGCCACCGAAACCACCGCCGAACAAGCCCAAGTCGCCGAGGGAGCCGCCGAGCGGGTGGCCGCCTTGGAAGGAACACTCGCCGAGACGGGCCAGGAACGCGACCGCCTGCGAGACGAGCGCAACGCCAGACGCCGCGAGCTGGCTGAGCTCTCCGAGCAGCTCTCCGCCGGCGCCCTCGAGCGCGAAGGTCTGACGGCCAGCCTCGACGAGCTGCGGCGAGACACCACGCGCCGGGAGCGGGATGTCACGCGGCACCTGCAGGAAACCTCCGGCGAGACGGCCCGCCGCATGCAGACCCTCGAGAAGGAGCGCGACCGCACGGCGGCCGAGCGCGATGCCCTCGAGGCTGCCCGCGGCGCCCTCGAAGAACGCGTGAGGGAGGGCCGCGACGAGCGCACCGCCCTCGCGGCCACGATCGAGGAACTGCGGCGCGAGGCCGGGCGCGGCGAGCGCTCACAGGCCTCCCTGCGCGCCGCCCTCGAACGAGCAGCCGACGAGATGGAGGCCCAGCGCGGGCGCACGCGCGTGGCCGAGGAGCAGGGAGCCGAACTCAGCAAGGAGCTCAAGGAACGGGAACGCAAGCTGGAGCTCGCGGCGCGAGCGGGCCAGCGCTCCCAGGCCCGCCGTGAGCGCCTGGAGGCGGAGGTGCTCGGCCGCAAGCAGCGCATCGAGACCCTGCGCGGCCAGCTCAAGGACCTGCGCGAGGCCCGCGGAACCCTGGAGCGCGACCTGCGCGAGACCCGCAAGGCAGCCAAGGCCGCGGCCAAGACCGCCCCCAAGGCGTCGCGGTCACGGAAACCGAAGCCGGCGAGGAAACCGAACAAGACGCCCAAGGCGACGAGAACGAGGACCACGGGCAAGCCGGCGAGCTCGGAGAAAGCAGCGAGCACGGCCGAGGTCGCGAAGCCCAAGAGAGCGACGGGAGCAGCGGCGCGGTCGAGGAAGACCGCGACCGCGGCCAAGACCACGAAGCCCAAGCCGACCGCCAAGGCCGCGAAGCCGACGAGACCCAGCGCCAAGGCCGCCAACCCCAAGCAGGTGAAGCCCACGGCCAAGGCGAAGAAGCCGAAGCGGGCCACGCCCGCAGCCAAAGCCGCAGCCGCGCGGCGCGCCAAGGGAGCGAGGAGCGGTGGACCGGGGCAACTGCGAACCGTCACCCTGCAACCGGCGCGCCAAGCGAAAGGCGGTGACTTGACCCGCATTCCGCGTATCGGCTCTCGCATGGCCGAGCGTCTGCGGGAAGCGGGTATCGCCGATCCCGCCGCCTTGGCTGCCCTCGACCGTCCGGGCGTGGATGCCCTGGCGAAGCGCCTGGGCATCGAGGCCGCCCGCATCCGGCGCGAGGGCTGGGTCGGCGGAGCCGCGAAGCTCACCTGAGGTCGCGAAGCCGGCGGCGCCGGGTCGGGGGCGGACTCGCCGATCCGTTGCTCGGTGGCCCAACCCGACGCTCGGTGGCCCAACCCGACCGCCTGCGCCGCCTCGACTTCGCCCTCACTCTAGCGACGAAGACGTCTTCGTCTCGCCAAGGCCCTTTCTCAGCCGGCTGCTAGGGATGCAGGCGGTAGATCGTCCGCGGGTAGGGAATGCACTCGCGCACGTGCTCCACGCCCGCGATCCAGCCCACGAAGCGCTCGAGGCCTAGGCCGAAGCCGGCGTGCGGGACACTGCCGTAGCGGCGTAGGTCCAGGAACCAGTCGAAGGCCTCCCGCGGCAGGTCGTGGGCCTCGATGCGCTCGAGCAGGAGGTCGAGATCGTCCTCGCGCTGGCTGCCGCCGATGATCTCCCCCACTCCCTCCGGACCGAGCACGTCCACGCACAAGGCGCGCGTCTCGTCCGCCGGATCGCGCTTCATGTAGAACGCCTTCACCTCCACCGGGTAGTGGGTGATCATCAGCGGGCGGTCGTAGGCGGCCGAGAGGATCGTCTCGTCGGGAGCGCCGAAGTCGGAGCCGGGAACGAAGTCCGAGTCGGGGTGCGCGACGAGCAGCGCCGCCGCCTCGTCGTAGGTCAGGCGCGGGAAGGGCGGGAGCACGGCCTGGAGCCGCTCGGGGTCGCGCTCGAGGACCTCGAGCTCGGTCGGACAGCGCTCGAGCACCTCCCCGACCACCGCGCAGATCATGTCCTGGGCGAGCTGCATGATGTCCTCGAGATCCGCGTAGGCCACCTCGGGCTCGAGCATCCAGAACTCCGTCAAATGCCGGCGCGTCTTGGACTTCTCGGCGCGAAAGGTCGGACCGAAGCAGTAGACACGTCCGTGCGCCATGGCCGAGGCCTCGGCGTAGAGCTGGCCGGACTGAGTCAGAAAGGCCTTGTCGCCGAAGTAGTCCACCTCGAAGAGGGTCGAAGTCCCCTCGCAGGCGTTGGGGGTGAACATCGGCGAGTCGACACAGACGAAGTCGCGCTCGTCGAAGAAACGCCGCAAGGCGGTCATCACCCGGTGGCGGATGCGCATGATCGCCCACGGACGACGCGAGCGCAGCCACAGATGGCGCTGGCCGAGGAGGAAATCGGTGCCGTGCTCCTTGGGCGTGATCGGATAGCCGTCGACGACCTGGTGCAAGGTGACGTCCTCGACGCCGAGCTCGACGCCGCCCGCGGCGCGCTCGTCAGCCTTGACCGTTCCGGTCACCGAGAGGCTCGTTTCCTGGCCAATCCGAGCGAGGAGCTCGAAGAGCTCCGGGTCCACATTGCCCTTGAAGACGACGCACTGCACAACTCCGCTGCCGTCGCGCACCTGGAGGAAGTGCAGCTTGCCCTTGGAGGTCTTGTTGTAGAGCCAGCCGTGGAGGGTGACGGTCTCGCCGACGTGTTCGCGCAGACGCGCGACGATCGCGGTAGGAACCATGGGATCAGGGGATCTCAGGGGATCTCAGGGGAACATGGAGTGGGCGGTCCGCAGGTCCACCTGTGCGATCACGCCGTCGCGGACGCGCACGCGGCCCTTGCAGAACGCGCCGCCGCGCCGCGCCTCGACCACGACGTCGGCCTCGGCCGCGCAGTCCTCCAGGGCCTCGGGGCCACCGAGCAGTTGGATCCCCTCGAAGCCCATGGCGAGCAGGCGATTGGTGATGCGCTCGCCGAGGGGAACGGGTTGGGTCGTCTCGGCCGCGACCTCGCCGGGACGGCCGCGCTCCTCCGCCAAGAACAGGAGGCGCTCGTTGAGACGCTTCTGAGAGTCCCTCAGCTCGCTCAAGAGGTGCTCGAGGCGTCCGAGGTCGAGGCTCTCGGCAACGGCGGCGACGCGCTCGAGATCCTCACCGACAGGCTCGATGGCCTCGAGAACCTCCAGGCGCTCGTCGAGCAGGCGCAGGCGCCAGACGACCACCGCCCCGAGAGCACAGGCGACGACGCCGAGGATCAGCAGGCCCGCGCCGAGGGGCAGGCCCGCGACGGAGCCCCCGAGGTCGAGAGCAGCCAGGCTCTGCGGGGAACGCACCATGAGCGCCATTCTACCGCGCCGAGGCGCGAGTCCGTACCATCCGGCCCATGACGCGCGCTGTGAGCGGCCTGTTCCTGGTCCTGCTGTTGGCGGGCGTGTTCGTCCTGCGCGAACCGCCGCGGGCGCGCCTGGCGAGCTTGAGCGTGCCGGAGATCGTCGCCAAGGGGGAAGCGAGCGGCCCCGCGGGTGAGATCGTCCCCCTGCGGACCCTGCTCCTGGGGTCGGCAGCCTACCAGGCCACCGGACCCAACGAGGGGCGCCTGGCCCTCGGCGAGGTGCGCGCGCTCGCTGACGAGGGGCGAGACCCGCGGGCCGACGCCGCCCTGCGCCAGGCCCTCGCGCGCGGCCTGCGCGAGGCCGCCGGAAAGGAGGGGCTCGCCCTCGCCCTGCTCGGCGAGGAATCCGCCGTCGAGAGCGGAGGCCTCGACGTCGAGCTGCGCGCGGAGGAGTCACTCCTGCACCTCGCCTGGAGCGTGGGCGAAGTCCCGCCCGCCGAACACGCGTACCCGTGGAAGGCGCCCAGCAAGCGTTCACTCCTGCCCCCGCTGCTCGCGATCGGACTCGCCCTCCTCCTGCGCCGGCCCGTGCCGGCCCTCTTTCTGGGCGTCCTGGCAGCCGCCTTCCTCTTGCGCTTCGAGGCCGGGGAGGGGCTCGTCGCCAGCACCGGCGGGGGGTTCGTGGACCTGTTCAGCACCTTCCTGCGCGAGCAACTCGTCGATAGCGAGCGGCAGTACATCATCGTGTTCGTGATCGCCATGCTGGCGATGGTCGGCGTCGTCACGCGCAACGGAGGACTGCGCGGCATCATGGACCTCGTGGCGCGCCTGGCCGGCGGGGCGCGCAAGACACAGATCGCCGCCTACCTGATGGGCCTGGCGGTTTTCTTCGACGACTACGCCAACACGATTCTGGTCGGCAGCACCATGCGCCCGCTCTTCGACAAGCTGCACATCGCACGGGAGAAGTTGGCCTACATCGTCGACAGCACCGCCGCACCGGTGGCGGGAATCTCGATCTTCAGCACCTGGATCGCCTTCGAGGTCTCGACCTTCAGCGCCCAGCTGCCCCTCGCGGGGCTGACGCCCGCCGACGGCTACGCGGTCTTCCTCGACACGCTCCCCTACCGCTTCTACTGCATCTTCAGCCTGGTGCTCGTGGCGGTGGTGGTGATCAGCGGCCGCGACTTCGGACCGATGCTCACCGCCGAGCGGCGGGCCCGGGCGACCGGCGCACTGGTGCGCCCCGGCGGCGAGCCGATGGTGAGCGACATCGCCACCACCATGCGGCCGGCCGAGGGCGTCACGATCCGCGCCCACCGCGCCCTGATTCCCCTGGGCGCCTTCATCGTCGTGACCCTCTTCGAGATCGCCCGCCGCGGCAGCGCCTTCGACATGCCGCTGGAACGGCTGCTCTCCCTCGAGGGCATCACCTCGGTCCTGTTCGACGGCAGCGGCAGCAAGCCGCTCGCCATCGGCTCGAGTACCGGCCTGGGGCTGGCGGTGCTCTTCTCCCTCGCCGCCGGCCTGCGGGGTGAGATCTGGGACGCCGCCTGGAGGACCCTGCGCGCCACGGGCGTGGCGCTGGTGATCCTCTACCTGGCCTGGATGCTGGGCGCCGCCTGCGGCGAGGTCGGCACGGCACGTTTCCTGACCGCGGCGCTGGGCGACATGGCCGCGCCCATGACCTTGCCGGCCGTCCTGTTCGTCCTCTCCGGCGCCGTCGCCTTCGCGACTGGTTCCTCCTGGGGGACGATGAGCATCCTCCTACCCCTGGTCGTCGGCCTGTCCTTCTCTCTCGGGCAAGGCGTCGAGGTCGGCGGCGAGCCCGCCGGTCACTTCCTGATGGTGCTTTCGATCGGGGCCGTGCTCGAGGGCTCGATCTTCGGCGACCACTGCTCCCCGATCTCGGACACGACCGTGCTCTCCTCGGTCGCGGCCGCCTCGGACCACATCGACCACGTGCGCACCCAGGCGCCCTACGCGCTCCTGGCCATGGGCGTGGCCATGATCGCGGGCTACTTGCCCTGCGCCTTCCTCGGTCTCTCGCCCTGGATCGCGATGCTCTGCGGGAGCGCGCTCTTGATCGGTTTCCTACGCCTGGTAGGGCGTCGCGCGGGCGAGCCACAGGACACGACCTGAGCGCGCGCGTCGACTCCCGTCGTTTTCACTCACCGCGAGCGCTCTCATCCGAGTAGTCTCCGCGCCGCCGCCGGCTCCGCCCTTTGTCCCTATCACAAGAGAGCGGAGACCCGCATGGGTTTCGTCCGCATGGCGTTGCGCAACCCCTACGCCGTCATCGTGGGGGCGCTCGCGGTCTGCGTCCTGGGCCTGTTTTCCTACCAGCGCCTGCCCAAGGACCTGCTGCCGATCTTCCGCACGCCCGCGGTCCAGATCCTGACTCTCTACCCGGGCATGCCGCCCGAGGTCGTCGAGCGCGACATCATGTCGCGCCTCCAGCGCTGGACGGGACAGTCGGTCGGCATCTCCCACCAGGAGGCCAAGGCCATGCTAGGCGTGTGCGTGGTCAAGGACTTCTTCCGCGAGGACATCTCCCACGCCGACGCGATGTCCCAGGTGACCTCGCTCGCGATGTCGGACTTGTTCTACCTTCCGCCGGGCACCCTGCCGCCGATGGTGATGCCCTTCGATCCGACGGCTTCGGTGCCGCTCTGCCTGCTGGCGGTCTCGTCGGACACGATGAGCGAGAAGGAACTCCACGACACCGCCTACCACGAGGGACGCAACCGCCTGCAGTCGATCCAAGGCGTGGTCGCGCCGGCGGTCTACGGCGGCGTGCTGCGGCGCATCCTGGCGTATGTCGACCGCGATGACCTCGAGGCCCGCGACCTGTCGCTGATGGAGGTCGTCGAGGCCGTCAAGCGCTCGAACCCCTTCGTACCCACCGGCAGCGCCAAGCTCGGCGACTACGACTACCTCGTGCTCTCCAACGCGATGGTCGACGAGGTCGAGGAGCTGAACGACACGCCGCTCCGCATCGACGAGAACGGGCCGGTGTTCCTCAAGGACGTCGGCGAGGCGCGCGACAGCTTCCAGATCCAATCCAACATCGTCCGCATCAATGGCAAGCGGCGGCTGTACGTGCCGATCTACCGCCAGCCGGGGGCGAATTCCCTGGAGATCGTCGATCAGGTTCGCTCGCGCATCGGCCAGATCGAAGCGCGCATCAAGGAGTTCGACGACACGGGCAAGACCGATGACCTCGACATGTCGGTCGTCATGGACCAATCCCACAGCATCCGCGCGACGATCAAGACCCTGATCGCGAACGGGCTCTTCGGGATCCTGCTGGTCGGTCTGGTCGTACTGGCCTTCCTGCGCAGCGTGCGCTCAACGGCCCTGGTCCTGATCGCCATCCCCCTCGGCCTACTCGGGGCGGGGATCGGGATGTTCTTCACCGGCAACACGCTCAACTCGATGACCCTCGGCGGCCTGGCCCTCTCGGTCGGCGTTCTGGTGGACCAGGCGATCGTGGTCACCGAGAACATCGCGCGCCACCTGCGAATGGGCAAGACGCGCGCCCAAGCGGCCCTCGACGGGGCCGGGGAGGTCGCCCTGCCGGTATTCGTCTCCAGCTTGACCTTCGTCGTGGTCTTCTTCCCGGTCGTCTCCCTGACCGGCATGGCGCGCTACCTGTTCACGCCCCTCGCGGTGGCGGTGACCTTCGCCGTGGCGACCTCCTACGTCGTGGCCATGACCGTCATCCCGGCGGCGGCGGCGCGTGTTCTGGACCCGGCCGGCGCCGCGGCGCACAGCGACGGGTTGGGCCGGGCCTACCGCGGTCTTGCCGCGGCCTGTTTCCGCGCCCGCCGCCCGCTGGTCGCCGGGACCGCGCTGCTCTTCGGTCTCTCCCTGTTCGGCATGGCCAACCTGGGGACCGAGCTCTTCCCGCGCGTTGACAGCGGGCAGTTCACGATCCTCATGCGCGCCCCGGCCGGGACGCGCCTGGAACGCACCGAGGAGATCGTGGCCGAGGTCGAGGCGGTCCTCGAGGAGCAGATCGGCCGAGCCGGAGAAGACGGATCGGACCTGCGCCTGGTCATCTCGAACATCGGCGTGTTGAACGACTGGCCGGCGGCCTACACGCCGAACAACGGGCCGATGGACGCATTCCTCCTGGTGCAACTCGGC
This sequence comes from Planctomycetota bacterium, assembly GCA_002686265.1. Lineage (GTDB taxonomy): Bacteria > Planctomycetota > UBA1135 > UBA1135. The sequence continues at coordinate 60,255 of NZBA01000024.1, read as the reverse complement.
GAGGACCGCGAGCGCACCTCGCAGGAATGGGCAGCCGCACTGCGCGAGGTGCTCAACGAGCGCTTCGCCGGCATCGATTTCGCCTTCGACACCGGCGGGATGCTGACCGCGGCCCTGAACATGGGCCTGCCCTCGCCGATCGACATCCAGATCCAGGGCAGCAAGCTCGAGGTCGCCCACGAAATCGCGGGGGCAGTGCTGCGCGAGCTGCGCGAGATCGAGGGTGTGGAGGACGTGCGCATCGCCCAGCCGCTCGACTACCCGGCCCTCGAGATCGAGGTCGATCGCGTCAAGGCCGCCCACCTCGGCCTGACCCAGGAGGACGTGATCCGAAACGTGGCCGCCGCCCTCAACTCCTCGATCGGCTTCGAGCCCAGCTTCTGGATCGACCCCAAGAACGGCAACCACTACTTCATCGGCGCCCAGTACCCGGTCGAGGAGATCGAGTCGCTCGAGACCCTCCAGAACATCCCCATCACCGGCGCCTTCAGCGAGCGGCCGGTGCTGCTCAAGAATGTCGCACGGATTCGGCGGACCACCTCTCCGGTGGTCGTCAAGCATCTCAGCCTGACACGTACGGTGGACGTCTTCGCCAACGTCGAAGGCCGTGACCTCGGTGGCGTGGTGGCCGAAATCGAGGAACGCCTTGCGAGCTCACCCGCCATGGCCGAGCTGATGGAGGATCGCGGCTACGCGGGCAAGGGCTACACCTGGGCCGTCAAGGGCGAGATCGTGACCATGAACGAGTCCTTCGGGCAATTCGGCTTCGGCTTGCTGGTCGCAACCATCCTGGTCTTCTTGGTGATGGTCGCCCAGTTGCGTTCCTTCGCCCTGCCGCTGGTGATCCTCTTGACCGTTCCCCTCGGTCTGATCGGCGTCGTCGCCAGCCTGTGGGTGACGCGCACGCACCTCTCGATTCCCTCGTTCATGGGCCTGATCCTGATGGTCGGACTGGTCGTCGAGTACTCGATCCTGCTGGTGGACTTCGCCGTCCGCCGCCAGCGCGAGGGCGCACCGCTGCGCGAGGCGATCCTGGACGCCGCCGAGACCCGCCTGCGGCCGCTGTTGATGACATCGCTCACCACGGCCCTGGCCCTGGGGCCGATGGCGATCGGCATCGGCGAAGGCGCCGAGGCCAACGTCCCCCTCGCCCGCGCAATCATCGGCGCGGTCTGCGGCGGCGCCTTTCTGACGCTCTTCTTCGTCCCGGCGCTCTACGGCATCGTAGGGCGCTTCGTCGCGATTCGACCCGACCCGGAGGTGGCCCAGTGAACAGCCCCGTCCTCGCCGCCTGCACCGTCGCCCTGGCCCGGCCCGCCGCGCCACCCAAGCCCCCGGCCCAAGGCAGCACCTCGACCCTCGTCAGCGCGGCGCCCGTCGAGCGCGTCGACCTCACCCACGAGATCGTGCTCTTCGGCTCCCTGCGCGCCGAGCACACGACCCTCGTGCGCGCGCGCGTGAACGGCTACCTGGCGGAGATCCCGATCGAGGAGGGCGACCTGCTGGAGGCCGGCGCTCCCCTGGCGCGCATCGCGGTCCCCGACCTCGAGGCGGACCTGGCGCAAGCGCAGGCCGACCTCGCGCGCCGGGCAGCGTTGGCGGACGATGCCCGGGCCGGGGTGCTCGAAGCGATCGCGGCGCAGGCCGTGGCCGCCGCCGCGATCTTGCAACGACGCGCCGGCGAGCAGATCGCGGTGGCCGAGCGAGAGGTGATCGAGCGCGAGCTGGAGCGGCTCATCGAGCACGCATTGGCCGCGCGCCCGGAGCTCGGCGCCGCACGCGCCGACCAGCGGGCGAGCGAAGCGCGGGCACGGGCGGCCAAGATCGACTGGTTGGTCCCGAGCCTCTCCATGCAGGCCGCTGTCGGCAGCATGGGCGACGACCTCGACGACCTCGAACGACGCGAAGTCCTCTCGGCCGCCCTGCGTTGGGACCTGGGCGCACCCCTGTTCGGCGCGGCCGCACGGGCACGAGCCGACAACCGCGCGGCGAGCCTGGAAACCGAGCGCGCCCGCAGGAGCACGATCCATGACGTCGTCAGCGCCTGGAGCGCGAGCCGCTCTGCGGCGGCCCGCATCCTGGCCGCCGCCGAGGGAGTGTCGGTTGCCGAGGCCGCCCTCGACCTCACGCTGCTGCGCGTCGAGCAAGGCGCGGGGCTCCTCCTCGAGGCCCTCGAGGCCGACCTGGACCTCTCGCGCGGGCGGCGCACGCTCGTGAGCGCGGTGGGCGACTTCAACCGCGCCCAGTACGCCTTGCTGCGTGCGGTCGGCGGCGCGGACTGAGCAGGTCAGCGCAAGCGGGGCCAGCAGGCGCCAGCGGCCACCACGAGCGCGCAGAGCGCCAGCCAGGCGTCGACGGGCGGGTGCTCGCCGCGACCGCTCGGTGCGGGGACGGGCAGGGCGCCGAGGGCGCTTCCCCCCCGCCCGGCCGCGAGCCGCTCGACGACGGTGACGCAGCCCGCCGGGGGCGGACAGGCGTCGTCGAGCAGCTCGGCCCAGGAGACGGCGAAGGCTGCCGGATCGCCGGAGAGCTTCTCCAAGGTCTGCAGGGCGCAAACGACGCGCCCGGGTCCGAAAGAGACCCGCCGCACCTCGTCGGACAGCCAGGGCGCCAGGGGGCCGCGGGAATCCGCGAGGGGCGCCCGGCGGGCCTGTGCGCCGGCGCTCCAGCCGTCGCGCCCCACGCCCACGGCCACCTGCGGCCCGCCGGCGACGCCGCGGAGCTCCAGCAGGGCGCCTGGCGACGCACCCTCGGCGAGGGCCAGCCCGCGCTCCCGCGCCCAATGGCCGGCGAGTTCGCGCACCTGGCGCGGCAGGGGCTCCACGACGGCCAGGGTCGGCCGCGCCCCGGCCAGGGGACGGGAGGACAGACGCTCACCGTCCCAGACCACCTCGCCTTCGCGGGTGAGACCCACCGGGCCGGGGACCGCGGCGCCGCCGGACGCCGCCCAGCTCGCGAAGCCCGGCGCCGGCTCGGGGGGCGCGTCGCTCACCCACAGGACGCCCGGCGCGTCCAGGGTCTCCCAGGGCGGCTCATCACCGGCGCCGAAGGGAGGCTCCAGCCAGGCGGCGGGCGGGTCGCCTCCCCCCCGTACGCTTCGCTCACCGTCGATGAAGGCGACCCACTCGAGGCGGTCGCCGGGAGCGAGCGCGCCCGCGAGAGCCTCGCGCGCCGTGGCCAGGGCCCCGCCCAACCGCGTTCCCTCGCCCAGGGGCAGGAACATGGAAGGGCTGCGATCGACGATCACCGACCAAGTGCGCTCGGCGGGAGGGCGCATCGTGCGCGGGCCGCCGAGGGCCAGAGCGCCCAGGGTGAGCGCCGCGCAGAGCAGCCACAGACGCGGGGGCACGGCGCGCCGCAGGTGCTCGTCGGCGCGCCGCGACGCGCCCTCGAGGTCACGCCACAGACCGAGAGTCCCGGTCGCCCGTGACGGTGGGCGCGACCGCGCGCGGTGCATCAGGAGCAAGACCACGGGCAGGATCAGAGCCGCCAGGCCCGCCGGGCGCGTCCACTCCAGACTGGCCAGGACCTCTAGCACAACAAGGCGCGCACGATGTCCTCGAAGTCCGCACGCGTGCCGGTGCAGGCGTAGGCGATGCGGTGGCGCGCGCAGGAAGTGCGCCAGGAGTCCAGGTGCTGCTCGAGGCGCCGCTCGTAGGCGCTGACCGTCGCGCGATCGACGCGCAAGCGCAGGCGCTCGCCACCCTCGGGGTCCCACCACTCGACCGCCCCCACCGGCGGCTCGAACTCCACGGGCGCGAGGAGTTGCACGGCCCCCAGCTCGCGTCCGCGGCGCAGCAGCCCGGCGAGGGCCGCGAAATCCACGTCGAGCAGGTCCCCCACCACGAACACGCGTCCTGCGTCAGCCACGCGGCGCGGCGCGGCGAGCAGGGAGGCCAGCCCCGCGTCCCCGCCGGCTCGGCGGCACTCCAAGAACCTCAGCAGAGCCTGCGGGTCGATGCGCGAGCGCAGGGTGAACTCGCTCGGAGCACCGTCGGCGGGGTCCGACACGACCACGCGCACGACGGCGCCGATACGCTGGCCGGCGCAGGCCAGAGCCGCGGCCACCTCCGCCGCACGGGCCAGCTTGCCCGGCGGCCCGACGCCCATCGAGGCGCTCGCATCCACCAGGATCGCCCAGCGTTCGCCGGCCTCGCGCCGCGTGACGCGCACGAAGGGACGGTCCAGGCGCGCCAGGAGGTTCCAGTCCACAGCCCGCAAGTCCTCGCCCGGGCGGTAGGGGCGGTAACCGGTGAACTCCTCGCCGCCGCCCGCCAGGGCCGAGCGGCCGGGCCCCTCGCGCCGCTCGCGCGCTCCGGCCAGGCGCAGCAAGAGGCGCTCGACGCGAGCGAGGTAGTCCGGCGCGAAGTGCACGCCGGGCGCGGGCAGGCGCGCCGGTCCGGAGCCTGTCTGGGCGTCGGGGATCATCGGTTCGGAAGGTCTCAAGGCGCGGGACCTCGCCCGCTCGGCCGAGAGGAAGCCTCCAGCCTCCCCGTTCGGCTCGCGGGACGCAACGGCGGGCAAGCGGAGAACGCCAACGGCCTGCCAATCGGGCGAAACGGGCTCCCATCCGGTGGCGTATCACCAGGCCGCCTCGTCCAGCCTCTCTCATCACCCCATCCCCCCCCGCATGCCCACCACGAAGCCCCTCCTCGCCGCCTCCCTCGCCCTGCTGCTCGCCCTCACCCCGACCGCTCTCTCCGCGCCCGGCGGCACCGACGAGGACCGACCGGGCCCCAACCCCCTCGCGACTGGAGACGACGGTCTGCTGCCCTTCCCTAGCCTGCACTTCACGCGCACCGATCCTGACTCGGCCACGGGTTTGCGGCTCGCCTACCACCGGGAGATGCTCCGCGGACCGGACGGTTCCCTGCCCCTGGATCCCTCGATCTGCAACATCGCCGACGGCGTGTCCCCGGTGACGCCGATCCTCGTGAGCTTCGGCGCGGACGTGCACCCGGACTTCCTCTCGCCCAGCGGCGAACAGGCCGAGACCGTCCGCTCGGGCGCGCCCATCGCCCTGATCCATGCCGAGACCGGCGCGGCCATCCCGATCCTGACGGAGATGGATCAGAACAACCGTGAGCGCGCGGAGTACGCAGGCCGCCACCCCCTGTGCATCCGGCCCCTGGCGCCGATGGAGATGGGCGCACGCTACCTGGTGTTGTTGACACGCGACCTGCGCGACAGTGAGGGAGCGGCGCTCCCCGCGCAGGGCGCATTCGACGCCCTGCGCGACGGTGGAGAGAGTGGGAAGCCGGCCGTCGAGGCCTTGCGGGAGCGCTACGAGGAACTGTTCGCCGTGGCCGAAAGAGCGGGCTGGAAGCGCGAGGAGCTGCTCTTGGCCTGGGAGTTCCAGGTAGCCAGCGAGCGCTTCCTACTCGGCCCGATCCGGGACGTGCGCGCACAAACCCTCGCCGCGGCGGCGGACGAGGGCGTGCCCTACACGATCGACGAGGTGCTGGAGTCGCCCAACGAGAACGTGGCGTGGTTGATCAAGGGCACCTTTCAACCGGCATCGTTCCTCGACGCTCGCAACGAACTGAAGCGCGTCTCCGACGAGGTCGTCGAGCGCTCGGAGGAAAGCCCCTCCTACCCATTCACGATGTTGATCCCCCCCGCAGCACGCAAGCGCGGCGGCTTGCCCTTGGTGTTGTTCGGTCACGGCTTGTTCGGAACCGGCCAGCGCTACCTGACGCGCCGCATCGGCCGCGAGCTGGTGCAACCCCTCAGCGCCGAGCACGACGCGGTGATCATCGCCACTGACTGGATCGGCCTCTCCGGCGGAGACCTGACCCTGATCCTGACCCAGGTGGTGCCGAACATCAGCCGCATCCGCCTGGTCACCGACCGCCTCGTGCAGTCCCACGCGAACAACCTGGCCCTGGTGGAGCTGGCCTTGGGGAAACTGCAGTCTGACCCGGCCATCGGGCGCAAGCAACGCCGCCCGCTGCTCGATCCGAAGGCCATCTACTACTACGGCATCAGCCTCGGCGGCATCCAGGGCGCCTCGCAGGTGGCCATCTCCCCGCGCATCTCGCGCGCCGTTCTGGCGGTGCCCGGAGCCGGCTGGGCGCACATGATCCAGCGCTCGACCCAGTTCTCCCCGATCGAGCGCGTGATCGACGAGCGCTATCCCGATCCCCTGACCCAGAACTTCTTCACGGCCATCCTGCAGACCTTCTTCGACTTCTCCGACCCGGCGAACCTAGCGCCCCTGATGGTCGCCGACCCCAGCCAGCCGAGGAGCCCTTCCAAGGTCGTCATCCTGCAGGAAGCCATCGGAGATTGCCAGGTTCCCAACATGGCCACGGACCTCCTCGCGCGTGCGATCGGCGCCGCGCACCTCGAGGTCGCCCCGGATCCGGTCTTCGGCCTGCGCACCATCAACGGCCCGACGAAGGCGGCGGTCCTGACCCAGTTCCGGGTCCCGCACCTGCTCGAGGAGTACACGCCTCCCGACGAGAACACGATCCCCAAGCGAGACAACGGCGTACACAACGCAGCCGTCCTGCAGGACGTCGCCTTCGCCCAGCTCGGCGACCTGCTCGAAACGGGCCGCGCCTCCCATCCCTGCGAGGGAAACTGCGACCCGGACTGATCGGCGCCCGACCCCGGTGGCGAAAGAGCCACGGGAATCCCCTCCGAGCGGCTATCCTGCAGAGCCGCGCTCGCCGAGCGCCGAAGCACGGCGTCCTCACCGCGCCCTCCTCGCCTTGCTCCGCCTCCTCCGCCCTCGCGCCCTGATCCTGGTCGCGTCCACCTTGACGGCCCTGTCCGTCGAGGGCGGGCACCGCCTGTGGCTCGGCGCACGCGGCGAGACCTACAGCGCGGTGGAGATGCGCGAAGCGCTGCTCGAGGCCCTCAGCGAGGCCACGGCCGATGTGCCGCTGCCCGGGGACAGGGTGGTCCAGGAAACGGATCAACGCAAGACGCATCAGCAACCTCACCCCTACCTGGGGTACGACGACGACTTCGTGTTCGAGCGGTTGCAGAACGATCTGAAATCCCACGGCCAGGAGCGGCTTGACACCTTCTCGGTCATGGTCGTGGGTGGATCGGTGGCTGCCGGGTTCGGCAACATGGGCCGCGAGCGGTTGACCGAGCGTTTGAATGCAGATCCGAGGCTCGCCGATCAGAAGATCAGGCTCCTCGCCTACGCGCGCGGCGGATACAAGCAGCCACAGCAGTTGATCACGGTCGGCACCCTGCTAGGCATGGGGATGAAGCCGGACGTCGTACTCAACATCGACGGCTTCAACGAGATGGCCATTGGTAACGCAAATGCACTGCACGGCTTCCATCCTCTCTACCCGTCCTACTCCCACTGGGCGCCGCTCATGCTGGCAGCCAGCGCAAACCTGCCGGCCCTCGAGCAGTTCGCTCACTTCACGCGAGCACGCAACGAACTTCGTGAGCTGGTGCAGAGCACCCTCGACAGGGGAGCCCACCGCAGCTCGATCTTTGGCCGACACGCGCTCATGCGTATCCAGCGCCTGCGCCACGAGATGACCGATGCGACGAAGGCCTACGTCAAGTTGCTCGCAGCGGAGGATCTCCCGGCCTACCTCAAGGGACCGGCCCTGCGCAAAGGCCAGGGTGCGTTTCGGGTGACCAGCAGGAACTGGTTTGAGTGCTCGATCTCCCTCCACGCCCTCTGTGAGCGGCGCTCGATCCTCTACCTGCACCTGCTCCAACCGACCTTGCATTATCCGGGCTCCAAGCCCTTGAGCGAAGCCGAGATCGCAGGCGGCCAGACTGGGGAAGACTGGATCGAGGGTGTGCACACAGGCTACCCGATCCTGCGCGCCAAAGGCCGTCAGCTGCAGGACGCCGGCGTCCCGTTCATCGACTCATCGATGCTCTTCGAGAAGACCACTGAGGACCTCTACTACGACGCCTGCCACTTCAACGCCACCGGAAACGAGATCCTGGCGGACGTGGTAGCCGACGCGATCCTCGAGGCCCTGCCCGACTGACCCACCCTTACCCCGGACGATGATCCCCCCCGCCCTGCCGTATCTGCTCGGCGCTCTCGTCAACTCCGCCCCCCACGCTCCACAGGACTGGCCCGGGTGGCGGGGGCCGCACGGCGATGGGCACGCCGACGGGAACGCCCCGAGCCACTGGAGCGCACAGGACGTGCGCTGGGAGACGCCCATCCCCGGCCTGGCCTGCTCGACCCCTGTCATCAGCAGCGAGCGCATGTTCCTGACAACCGCCGTGCGCTCGCCGAAGGGCGAGGGTGCGCGCCGCTGGCCGGGCGGGCGCGAGCCCTACCACGGCGGAGGCGGGAAGTTGGTCGAGCACTCGTTCGAGGTGTTCTGCCTCTCCGCCGCCACGGGCGATGTGCTGTGGCGCCAGACGGCCGTGGAGGCCACGCCCCACGAAGGACACCACGGGACCTACGGCAGCTTCGCCTCCAACTCGCCGGTCACCGACGGGGAGCGGGTGTATGCCTTCTTCGGCTCGCGCGGGATCTTCTGCTACGACCTCGACGGAGAGCTCGAGTGGAAGCGAGACCTGAAGGTCGAGCTGGAGATGCGCACGCAGTTCGGCGAGGGCACCGCGGCCACGCTCCACGGCGAGCTGCTGCTCCTCAACCTCGACCACGAGGGTGACTCGGTTCTGATCGCCCTCGACCGCAAGAATGGGCGCGAGAAGTGGCGCACCGAGCGCGCCGAGCGCAGCTCCTGGGGCACGCCGCGGGCGATGACCCACAAGGGCGAGACCGCCCTGGTGGTGACCGGCAGCGACCGCGTGCGCGCTTACGACCCGCGCTCGGGGAAGGAGCTCTGGGCCTGCGCGGGTCTAGGTCCGAACCCGATCCCCACTCCCCTGCAGTTCGAAGACACGGTCCTGGTGATGAGCGGGCACCCGCGCGGCCCGGCCATGATGGCTATCCGCCTCGGTGGCAAGGGCGATCTCTCGGACGGGGACGCGGTCATCTGGAGTGCGAAGCGCGGGGCGGCCTACACACCCTCCGCACTGCTCGTCGAGGATCGGCTCTACACGGTCTCCGATCGCGGGAGGATGAGCTGCCTCGACGCACGCAGCGGCGAGGCGCACTACCTCGAGCAGCGTCTCCCGCGCGGCCTGGAGTTCAAGGCCTCGCCGGTCGGGGTCGCCGACCGCATCTACCTGTTGAGCGAGTCCGGCGACATCGTCGTAGTCAAGGCCGGGAAGAAGCTCGAGGTGATCGCCACGAACACGATCGACGCGGACGATTTGTTCGTCGCATCGCCGGTCATCGTGGACGGCGCGATCTACTTGCGCAGCACCGAGCGCGTGCTGCGCATCGGCGGCACGCGCTGAGAGCCCCGGCGCGCCCCGTCCCTCAACGCCCGAGGATTTCGATCGAGTCGATGACGAAGCGGTCCCGATCCAACCCCGCGGGCTCGGTGTCCGTGATGAACAGCAGGTGCAGGCCGCTTTCGAAGGTCAGGCCCATGCCCGAGAGATCGAAGTCGAAGTAGTGGTAGCTGTCGTCGCTGTCGGCGTCGGTGAACTCGTAGAGGGTCGTGTAGGCGATCCCGTCGGAACTGACCAGCACGCGCGCCACGTCACCGGGCTCGTAGGAGAGGACCCAGGCCCAGAAGCGCAGGCGCACGTCGACCGCCCCCGGCAGCAGGGCGATGCGCTCCAGGGAGCCGGAGTCCTTGATGCGCACGCTCTTCAGACCCTCGTGGACGAACCCTCCACCGACCATCACGTTGCCCGCGGGCGTCCAAGGCGCGATCCACGCCCCCGAGCCACCCAGAAGATCCGCCGACTCGAAGCCGTCGTGGGCCACCGTCGGTGGGTTGACCGCCACGCGCAGCCCGTCGTTGGAGCGATTCCCGAGGTCGTCCTCGACGGTCAGGAGCAGCTCGTGCACGCCCAAGTCGAGGTCCAGGGTGGCGATGGGTGTATCGGCCAGCGGAATGCCGCCCTCCGACCACTCGTAGGCCACGATGACTCCGTCGGGATCGTAGGAGGCTCCACCGTCGAGCTCCACGAGGGCCGAATCGGCGCCGGGCTCGACCAGGGAGTCCAGGTCGTCTCCGGCGTCGGCGACCGGCAGATCCCCCAGGGTCACGACGCCGCGCACGACGACGTCGTCGATCATCAGGTAGTCGGGTGTCGCACCGGAGGTCTCGGTCACCACACGCAACTCGAAGGTCTCCGACGCCGCCACCGCGCCCAGATCGAGCAGGTGCGAGTGGAACACGCCGTCGCTGTCGGCGGCGGAGAGCTCCAGGACGGGCGTGAACACCACGCCGTCACTGCTCGCCTCGATCGTTGCGCGGTCGTCGTCCTCGTAGTTGATCACCATCACCTCGATCGTCAGGCGCTGGTTGAGCAGGCCCGAGAGGTCGAGGGCTCGGGTGAGGGCGCCGGAGTCCTTGATCCGACAGACCCGGCTCTGCTCCCCGATGACCGAACCGATGCGCACGTCCCCGTCGACCTCCCAGGGCCCCAACCAGTTGCCCGAGCCTCCGTCGAAGGACGCCGACTCGAAATCCTCACTGGCCACGTCCTCGGCCAGGCCGACGACCACGTTGTCCAAGCGCATCTGGTCGACGGCAGTCAGCCCCATGGTCGCCGTCAGGAAGACCTGCTCGGTGTCCCAGACGCCGGGAATCGCAAGCGTGTGCCAGTTGCCGTCCTCGATGGCGGGCAAGGTGATCGGAAAGACCGGCGCCGTCGGGTCGAGATCCGGAGCGACCTGCAGGTGCACGTCGAACACCTCGGCCTGCCCCGACTGCGAGTAGTCCGCCCGATAGTCGAAGCTGATCAGGTCGAAGACCCCACCCTCGGCGAGCTCCAGGTAGACGCCCTGCTCATCAGGGCCGAAGCCTGTGTCGGTCTCGAAGCCGTGAAAGGTCTCGCGCAGAAGCTCCAGGTGATGGAAGTGGCCCTGGTCGAAGGCGTCCCAGCTATTGCGCAGCCAGAAAGCCTCGACGAAGACGTCGTCCTCGATGAAGTTCTGACTGGTGGGGAACAGCCGGCCCCCATCCATCGGCAGGTGCCCGGTGGGGACTCCCGGCGGATCGCTGAAAGTCACCTTGCGGACCACCGGCGCTCCCCCCGGCGCGAAGGCTCCGAGGGCTGCCAGGGAACAGAAAAACAGGGTCGTTATCGTGCGGCGCGCTAGCACTGGCAGGCTCTCCTCCTCCAGGATGCTCGTCGATGGGGTCGGCGAGCCTTCCTGACTCGCCTCCAGTCGCAGGAGTGTAGCCCAGATCGGGGAATCCCGCCTCAGGGAAGCCGGGGCCATCTCGAACTCTGATGGGAGAGCGGGCTGGCATTGCGCCCCCCCGTGCCTTATTGCGGAACCAAGAGAAAGAGGGCCGAGACTCGCCGACTCTCGCCTGACCGCCCCGCAAGAACCCCATCTCCCAGTGCGAGCGCGCCCATGGACCTGATCTTCTGGAGTTGCTTCTTCTCGGCCGGATTCCTTGCCGGAGCCGCCTGCGGCGGTCGTTTCCTGCGCGTGCGCGCCCCCCGCCTCCGGGTCGGGCACACTCTACGCCCCCCCCAATGGAACCTGCTCGCAGGGCGCGACTGAGGCCGGGCGCAAGCGCCCCCGACGGATCCGCCCTCACCCGGCGGCCCCGGGAACAGCGCGCGCTCCGGCGCGCTCCTCAGTAGGCTCCGCGACCCGTCAGGACCGCGCCGACGGTGCGCAGCAAGAGCTTTGCATCGACCCAGGCGCCGCGTGAGCGCACGTAGTTGATGTCCATCCGCATCCAGTCGCGGAACATGATCTCGCTGCGGCCGCTCACCTGCCAGGTACAAGTCAGCCCCCCGGTGACGTCGAGCCGCTGCCGCTGCCAGGGCTCGTATTCGCTCACTTCCTCGACCTTCGGCGGCCGCGGCCCGACGAGGGTCATGTCACCCTTGAGCACGTTCCACAGCTGCGGTAGCTCGTCGAGGCTCGAGCGCCGCAGGAACCTGCCCACGCCCGTGATGCGCGGGTCGTCGGCGATCTTGAAGACGGGCCCCTCTTGCTCGTTGCGCGAGATCAGCTCGGCCCAGTTCTCCTCGGCGTCTTCCTCCATCGTGCGGAACTTGTAGAACGTGAACGGCCTCCCGCCCAGGCCGGCGCGCTGCTGGCGATACAGCGCCCCTCCCTTGCTCGTGAGGACAACCGCGGCCCCGATGAACAGAAACAACGGCCAGAGCAGGAGGAGCAGGACCGCCGAGACCACGACGTCGATCAGTCGCTTGGAGAAGGAGATTGACTGCACGAAGAGGCCCATGACGTCCTCCACCGGGCGCGCGGTCGAAGAGCCGATCGGCGCGGGCTCGCCCCGCGATTCGGCCTTGGCCTTGTCGCGGCGCTGCTGCGTGGAGCGGCCCGAGCCGCCCGAGCCATTCCCCGGAGGACCGGGGCGACCCTCTTCGTCCCCACCGCCCCCGCGCCGCTCATCGGCGGAGTGGTCGTCCGGGTGTGACCCGACGGTCACTTCGACGCCCTCCCCGCCTGCGGGCAGGGCGGCGCGGATCGAATCGACCAGAGTCCAGGCGCCCGCACCGTCAGTCTCGGGCAGGAGCGCGGCGAGGGTGTCCCCGCGCATCGCGCCGACCACGTCGGAACAACGGGTGCGTTCGAGCAGCACCTCGCCGATGGCCGCCAGGTCCGGCGCGGTGGAGGCCTGGGGACGCAACAGGATCAGCGAAAACGCTCGGCCGCTACGGACCGAGAGGTTGTACTCACGCCGTGCGGCGTACTCGAAGTCATCGGCGCTCAGGACTTCCGAAGTCATCTTGCGCCAGGCGAACACCTCGTCCAACGAGAGGCTCGGCCGGCCTTCGGGGGGTGCGCGCAGTTCTCTCCTCTGAGTCATGGAAGAACCTGTGTTCTCTGGAAGTCTCGGCGAGCGGAAAAAGAAGACTCTCGTATCACGAAGTTCCCTTGTGAGGGGGAGCTGAGCCCATGGGCGAGCAGGCTCAGGCTCTGAGCGAGGCGATTCATGTTGCGAAACCAAGTGTGCGATCTCGGGCGATACTACGTGCCGCGCTTGGATCACGCAATGGGCCAGGAGCCGATGGCGCGCTACAGAGCCACCGGCCCGGCCGCACCCCTCCCCAGGCGACGATCGGGTATCTTCTTGGTCGGTACGCTCCGCTCACCCTAGCCCCGCCAGTCCCGGTGCAATCCATCTCCGAAGTCCTCGCCACCGACGTTCCCGCCATTTCCCTGCCCGGGTTCGTCCTCAACTTGCTCCTGGCGGCCGCTCTGTCCGCCCTGGTGGGGATGATCTACGTCCGCTTCGGCCGTTCCCTGACGAACCGCTCGAGCCTGGCGCGGCACTTCGTCACGGTCGGCATGACGACGATGATCATCATCACCATCGTCAAGTCCTCCCTGGCCCTCTCCCTCGGTCTGGTGGGCGCTCTGTCGATCGTCCGCTTCCGCACGGCCATCAAGGAACCCGAGGAATTGGCCTACCTGTTCCTGACGATCGCCATCGGCCTGGGCCTGGGCGCCGACCAGCGCCTGATCACGATCATCGGCGTGGTGGGTGTCCTGGCGGTCATCGCCGCATCCCGCGGCACGAGCGCCGCTCCCGACCCGCGCAGCCTGCACCTGATCGTGGGCCAAGGGGCCACCGATCGGCTGAGCCTCGAGCGCATCACCGAGTTGGTGCGCGAACACTCCAGCGGGCTCAACCTGGTGCGCTTCGACGACGGTCCGGACGCTCTGGAAGTCGCCTACCTGGTCCGCTTCGAGGACCACCACCAACTCGCGGCGGCCGACGCTGCCCTGCGCGCGGCGAGCGCGGACTTGACCGTCAGCTTCGTGGACACCGACGGGATCCGCTAGGTGGAGGTCGAGGCTCCGTCCACCGCCGGCCCGCCCTTGCCCCGCCGGCTGCGCGCCCACCGCAAGCTGATCACGCGCGGCGCGCTCCTCGCCGCCGCCGCCGGGCTCCTGCTCGCGGCCGGTGCGCGCATGCAGCGCGACGGATTCCTCGGCACCTCGGTCATGCCCTACCTGCGCGGCGGACTCGACTGGCCCGCGCGCCGACTGCGCGGGATGCTGGCCGAACCCGAGCACCTCGCTATCGACATCAAGTGGGCCGACCGCCAGCGGCTGGCCGCCCAGCGCGAGCGCGCTCTGGAGAGCGGCGCCCTACTGCTCTCCGAGAGCGACTTCGTGCCGGCCACCATCAGCGGACCCGAGGGCGCGGTGCGGGTGCGAATGCGTCTCAAAGGGGACGGCATCGACCATCTGCAGGGAGACAAGTGGTCCTTCCGCGTGAAGACGCGCGGCGAGGACACCCTGCACGGGATGAAGCGCTTCTCCCTGCACCACCCGCGCGTGCGCAACTGGATCTTCGAGTGGCTGGCGCAACGCGCCATGGAGCGCGAAGACGTCGTCGCACTGCGCTATGAGTTCATCGACGTCAGCTTGAACGGCAAGTCCCTGGGGATCTACGCGCTCGAGGAGCACTTCGAGAAGCGTCTGATCGAGCACAACCGCCGCCGGGAGGGCCCCATCATCCGCTTCAACGAGGACCTGATGTGGCGCCAGATCATGACCCAGATCCGGCCGTTCCGCGGCTCCGCCCGCAGTGGCGCCGGCACCTACGTCGCCGGGGAGGTCGACGGTTTTCAGACGGCGCGCCACCTCGCCGACCCCGAGCTGCGGGAGCTGTACCTGCAGGGTGTCGGACTGCTCGAGGCCTTCCGCGCCGGCGAGCTCGCCACCAACGAGGCCTTCGACGCCCCGCGCATGGCGACCTACTTCGCTCTGATCGACGTCCTCGGCGGCGAGCACGGGGCGCGCTGGAACAACATCCGCTTCTACTACAACCCCCTCACCGCGCGCCTGGAGCCGATCGCGTTCGACATGGTCGGAGGCAAGCCCACGCGTTCCCTGAGCATCGTCGGCGCCGGCATCGACATCCGCGAGAGGAGCCTGCTCACGCGTTTCGACGAGTTCAACCACACCCTGTTCGCCGATCGGGAGTTCGCGGCGCTCTACCTCGCCGAGCTCGGGCGCCTGTCCGATCCGGCCTGGCTCGACGGGCTGCTCGCGGAGGTCGATGCAGAGCTTCAGGAAGCCCTCACGATCCTCTACTCGGAGTTCCCCACCTACGAGTTCGACCCGGCGGTCCTGCGCCGCAACCAGGCGTACGTGCGCTCTCTGCTCGTGCCCACCGAATGCGTACAGGCCTACCTCGAGGAGCGCGAGGGCACAACGGTGACGGTCCGAGCCGGGAACATCCAGATGCTCCCCGTGGAAGTCCTGGCCCTCGAAAGCACCGGCGGGGCGCGGGCCGAGCTCGACCGCCCGCTCCTGCTCGAGCCGCGGCGCTTCGACCGCCCCACCCAGACGCACCCGGTCGTGTTTCGCTTCCCCGAGGGCGTCGCCCCCGAGGCCGAGTTCGCCCTCGTCCACCGCGTCGTCGGCGGCCCCGCCCGCAACCGCGCCCTCGTCCCCCACCCCCACGCGGGCCTTGCGCTCGCCGCCGAGAACGCCCTGCGCAGTCCCTCCACCGTCCCGCACCATCCGTTCATCCACGAAGACGAGGGCGGCGGCCGACTGGTGATCGCTCCGGGACGGCACCGCCTGGAGACCGACTTGGTGATCGAAGCGGGGACCTCCGTGGAGTGCGGCCCCGGCACGGAGTTGGACCTCACCGCGGGTGCGATGATCCTCTCCCGCTCTCCCCTACGCTTCATCGGCCAAGCCGGCGCGCCGATCGTGATCGGCTCCTCCGACGGCACGGGCGGCGGAATCCTCGTCACCGGCTGCGCCGACACCTCGACCCTACAGCACGTCGTCCTGCGCGGGTTGGCCGGGATCGAGCGCGCGGGCTGGAACCTGACCGGCGCCCTGACCTTCCACGAGGCGCCGGCGGCCTTGAGCCAGGTGAGCGTTACCGCCAACGCCTGCGAGGACGGGCTGAACCTCGTCCGCACGAGCTTCAGCATTGACGGTTGCACCTTCACCGACGCCCTGTCGGACGCCCTGGACGCCGACTTCTGCAACGGCTCCATCACCGGCTCGCGCTTCGTGAACACGGGCAACGACGCCATCGACGTCTCCGGAAGCATGATCGAGATCGACGGCGTGTCGATCAGCGGCTGCGGAGACAAAGGCGTCAGCGCGGGCGAGGCCAGCACGGTGAACGTCCTCGCCATCGAGATCGCCGAGGCGCGGGTCGCCCTCGCCTGCAAGGACCTCTCGCGTCTGGCGGTCGCCGAACTCGTCCTACGCGACTGCCGCTTCGGTCTCGCCGTCTTCCAGAAGAAGAGCGAGTTCGGACCGGGAGAGCTGCGAGTCGGCGAGCTGCGGGCCGAGGGAGTCGGCGAGCTGATCCTGCTAGAACCCGGAAGCACCCTCGTCCTGCGCGGCGTCCCCGTCCGTGCGGAGAACGAACGAACGCACGAGATCGTCTATGGCGAAGCCGAGCCGACAGCCAGCGGACGCTGAGGACTACCGCTACGAGCGGAAGTACCACGCGCAGGGAATCGACCTCGCCGCGGTCGAGGCGCTCCTGCGCCTGCACCCGGCGCACTTCCGCCAGGCCTTCCCGCCGCGCTTCGTCAACAACCTCTACCTCGACAGCCCGACCCTCTCGGACTACTCCGCCCACGTGAACGGCATGGCGAACCGGCGCAAGGTGCGCGTGCGCTGGTACGGCGACGATGCGGGCGGGGCCGACAGGATCCTGCCGCGCCCCGTACTGGAGCTGAAGACACGCCGCGGAACGGTCGGGACGAAGCCCAGCTTCCCCCTCGCTCCCATGACCCGCGCCGAGCTCCTCGCCCGCGGCGGCGCCCTCCGGAACGCCGTCGCCTCAGGGGTGCCCATCGACGTCCGTGAGCTCCTCGCCCGCTCCCTGCCGGCGCTGTTCAATCGCTACCATCGCCGCTACCTGCTCACGGCCGACGGACGCTTCCGCCTCACCATCGACACCGATCTCGAGTTCACAGCGCCGCGACCGGTCGGTCTACGCAGACGCCACCGCGCACGGGGACTGATCGTGCTCGAGCTCAAGTACGCCCGCCGGGACGACGACGGAGCCGGGCACATCGCGAGCCACCTGCCCTTCCGCCTCGACAAGCTCTCCAAGTACGTCCACGGCATCCAAGCCTTGACCGGTCTCGGCGAGTAGATCGGAGACGCTCAGGAGCGCAAGCGGACCGCAAGGGCGCTCGCGAACATGCGCAGGGCGAAGGGCAAGCCCAAGACGAGGTAGCGCCGGGCCAGCCGGCGCGGCTCCTGCGCCAGGCGGTGGGTCCACTCCAGCCCCCAACGCTGCATCCAGCGCGGCGCACGCCGCACGCTGCCTGTCACGAAGCTGAAGCTGATGCCGACACCCAGCCACCAAGCGCCCGGGTGCTCCCCGCGCAGGCGTTCGATCAGTCGCTCCTGCTTGGGCGAGCCGAGGCCGACGTAGATCACGTCCGGGCGCGCCTCGCGCAGGGCCAGCGCGAGGTCCGCCGCGGCCCGCGGGTCTTCCTCGAAGCCGCGGGGCGGGCAGTGGTGGCCGGCGATGGACAGGCCGGGACAGCGCTCGGCCAAGACCGCCGCGGCGCGCTCGGCCATGCCCTCGTCGCCACCGAGCAGGAACACACTGCGCCCGCGCCCGGCGGCGCCGCGAGTCAGGCTCCAGATCAGATCCGAGCCGGCCACACGCTCGGGGAGCGGCGTCCCCTGAAGGCGCGCGGCCCAGACCAGAACCATGCCGTCGGCCACGACGCGCTGTGCCCCGGCGTAGAGGGCACGGAACTCCGCCTCGCCCACGAGCCGGCGCAGGTGGTCGAGGTTGGGGGTGACGAGCATACCGCCCCGGCCCGCGTCGAGCTCGTCGAGCACGTGCGCGACACAGTCGGCGGCGCTCGTGCGGTGGATCGGGATCCCCAACAGGCGCACGACCGGCGGGGGACCGGGGCGCTCGGAGTGCGCTTCACTCGCTCCCGGCGTCATCGCGGGCGCGGGGCACGGTGTTCCCGCCCGCGGGAGGAGCGGCGAGGCGGGCGGGGCGCTGTGCGGGCGAAGGCCAACATCGACTCCGGTAGTCTAGCCTGCGCTAGCGGTGAAGACGTGGTCCCCACACGGCGGCTCGTCCGTGGGGCACGCTCTCGCGTCCCTGACTCCGAAGGCGATCCCGGTGCGTTCTCGTGAAGTGCGGGCGACCGGCAGCCGAGCCGGGAAGGAGGAGGGCTGAGAGCGACCCACTCCGGAGTCCGGTGCACGTCTTCGTGGATGATGCACGTCGGGCACAGGCCCGATCGGCTCCCCGAGACTCGAGAGCCCCGACGACGCGCCTTGAGGTTCGCTCGCGAGCCGGATAGCTTCGCCGCCCTCGCCCCCCACCCCCGTGCACCTCGCGATCATCGTCATCGGCCGCAACGAAGGAGAGCGCCTGCGCGCCTGCCTCGCTTCCCTCGGCCGGCATCTGCCAGCGACGATCTACGTGGACTCGGGATCGACCGACGGGAGCGTCGCCCACGCCCGCTCCCTCGGCGTGGAGGTCGTGCAGCTCGATCCCCAGACGCCCTTCACCGCTGCCCGGGCACGCAACGCGGGCTTGGAGCGCGCCGCGAAGCTGTGGGGCGACCCGGAAGCGGTGCTCTTCGTCGATGGCGACTGCACCCTGGCCGAGGGCTGGCTCGAGACCGCCCTTGCGGAGCTCGAAGCCCACGCCGATGCCGCCGTGGTCTGCGGCCGCCGCCGGGAGCGCTTCCCCGAGGCGTCGATCTTCAACCGCCTGTGTGACATGGAATGGGACACGCCGCTCGGAGAGGCCGAAGCCTGCGGGGGAGACGCCCTCTATCGCGGGCGGGCCCTGATCGATGTCGG
This sequence comes from Planctomycetota bacterium, assembly GCA_002686265.1. Classification (GTDB taxonomy): domain Bacteria; phylum Planctomycetota; class UBA1135; order UBA1135. The sequence continues at coordinate 41,447 of NZBA01000024.1, read as the reverse complement.
CGGCTTCGATCCAAACATGATCGCCGGCGAGGAGCCGGACCTCTGCTACCGCCTGCGCGAAGCGGGCTGGAAGGTGCGGCGCATCGAGGCCGAGATGACCTTGCACGATGCGGCCATCGCGCACATCTCCCAGTGGTGGAGGCGCACCAAACGCTCCGGCCACGCCGTGGCAGAGCTCGCACACCGCCACCCACGGCTCGGCCTCACCGACCGCCGCCGCACGCGGAGCAGCTTGATGTGGTCGGCAGTTCCCTTCGGGGGGCTGGTCTCGGCCCTCGCCGGCGCCTTCTTCGCGCCGGAGCTCTGGCGCTGGTGGAGCGTCCTCCCCGCCGGCGCCGGCGTACTGCTGGCCGTGCAGTTCGCGCGCATCGGCAGCCTCCGCCGGCGACGGGGCGACACCCCCGCCGACGCGCGCTCCTTCGCCTTCTGGTGCCTGGCGGCCAAGACGCCCGAGGCCCTGGGTTGGTGGACATTCACGCGCAATCGCCGACGCGGGGCCCGCTCGGTGTTGATCGAGTACAAGGGCGGCGCGCAAGGTGCGCCCCCCGAGGGATCGGGCGAGACCCGAGGAGACAGCGCTCCCTAGCAATCCGTTGAGAAACGGCCTACTGCGACTTCGTCCTGCTTGCAGCGGCGAGGATGGCCTCGTCTCGCTACGGCCCTTCTTCGACGGGCTGCTAGTCGTTCCCCCACCAGCGGGGATTGTCCGCGATGAACTCGAGCAAGGCTCGGTACTTGGGCACGGAGGCCGCGTCCTGGTCGTGGCGCTCCAGCGCGCCCCAGCTGCCGCTCTTGCCGTAGCGCGACATCGACGAGAAATGTACGAAGCGCGTCCCGCCGGCCTCCTTCCAAGCGTCGAGATAGCCTGCGTAGAGATCGGCCATCGCCGGGTGGCGGTTGGCATCGGCGAGGAGTCCCAGGTAGTCGGCGTCACTCGCGTCGGCACGCCCGGCGAACACACCCTGCCCTCCCTCGTAGGCGACCAGCGGCAGGCCGAACGGCTCGAGCGCGGCCACGTTGCGCGCGATGATCTCCGCCTGCAGTTCCACCGAGTCGCGCAGAGCGACCATCAGACCCTCGAGCCCCAGCTCGCGCACGCGCGCGCTCTCCTTGCGCACCAGGCGCCCGCCGAAGTAGGGAGCGATCGCGTAGGCGTCGGCGTGTTCGGCCGCCTCCTCGAAGCCCAGGATCACACGCCCGGTGCGCGGGACGGCGGACTGTCCGGCCAGGACGCGGACGAGGCGCTCGGTCCCGCCGAAGGCCTCCTCCCAGAGGGCGAAGACCTCGACCGAGCGCCGCGCGGTGAAGCACAGCCCCGCCTTGGAGGCGCCCTCGGCCAGTCCCAGCTCCAGGCCGCGCTCACGGGCGTAGCGCGCCTGAGGAAACTGGCCGTTCCAGAGCTCGTTGGAGTACTCGATCCAGACCCGCAAGCTCGGATCGAGCTCGGCCGCCACCATGGCCGCGAACTCGCGCACGTACTCGTCGTCCGCCGCGTGCGGCATGCAGAACCAGGGCTCGGCCCGCAGGGTGTTGGCGAGCTGCAACATCAACTCGAGGGCGACGCCGCGCTCGGTGCCCTGGGAGTGATCCGCCAGGGAGGGGCGCTGTGACCAGCGCTCGACGACCGAGCCGTTGGTCTGCATCCAATCCATGAAGCGCAGAACGCCGAGAGACTCCCAGCGCTCCAGAAAAGCGGGGTGGAACGGCTCGTCGCGGTAGGTCCCGAGGAAGCCCGGGAGGATCAGACGGATGTCGCGCAGGTGATCGTCGGAAGCGGTGGCGGTGACCCTCAGGGAGCGAACCGGGGCCTGGGGATCGAAGCGCAGTTCGATCCGGCCCGGCTTCTCGGAGAGGATGCGCGCCCCCTTGAACTCGATGCGGCCGGTGCCCTCGTAGAGGCAGGTCACGGTGCCGGCGGGGATGTGCGAGCCGAAGCCGGTGAACAACGGCGTCTCCGCCCGCTGGCCCGGGAGCAGGGAACGCACCCAACCACGCCCGTCGACATCGAGGGGACCGGCTTGGTCCCAGCCCTTGCCGCGCGCGTTCGAGGCCCAGGCGCGAGCCGTCCGAAAGAGGTCGACGAAGACCAGCTCCGGACTGTAGTCGCGTATCTTGGCCAGGTTGATCCCAAGAGGCGAGCGAGCGTTGGGGACGGGGGGCGGCGCCGGAGTCGGGTCGGTCGCCTGCCGGGCGAGGCCGAACCCCGCGGCGGCCAGGGCGACGAGGACGGCGGAGCGAGTGCGGCACGGGAGGATGCTGATCATCGGGGGCGGGGCCGGGCGGGGATCTGGTCGCCGCGGCGGGTCTGCGCTATTCTAGCCCTCCTCGTCGGACTGGTGACGCCGGGGCGCGTTCCCGGCCGCTCACCCGCAGCCCGACCGCTCGGTCGTGGCTACGCTTCCCCACTCACCTCCCGGCGCATCCGGCGAATCCGGCGCGGCGCAGGACCGCTCGGCGCGGGTCACCCCCGCCGCGCCGCCCTCCCTGCGCTCGCGGATCTTCGCCGCCTCCACCTGGACCGTGCTCGGCATCGGCTTCAGCCGCGGGCTGAGCATGGTCAACAACCTGATCCTCACGCGCCTCCTGTTTCCGGAGGCCTTCGGGTTGATGACCTTGGTGACCGTCGTCACCCTCGGAGTGCAGCTCTTCTCCGACATCGGCCTGCGCGCCGCGGTCCTGACCCACGAGCGCGGCGACGACCCCGACTTCCTGGACACGACCTGGGTGCTGCAGATCGTGCGCGGCGCGGCGCTCTGGCTGCTGATCTCGCTCCTGGCCTGGCCCGCGGCCACATTCTACGAGGAGCCGCTCCTGCGCTGGATGCTGCCCCTCGCCGGCCTCTCCTCCCTGATAAACGGCTTCGGCTCCACCGCCGGCTACACACTCGCACGGCGCGTCACCCCCCAACGCGCGATCGTGCTCGGCCTGGGAGTCCAACTCGTCACCCTCGCCCTCACCGCCGCGGCGGCCCTGATCTGGAGGTCGGTCTGGGTACTGGTGGGCGCTTCGGTACTGGCTGCCATCCTGGGCACGATCGGCAGCTACTGGCTGATCCCCGAGCGCAAGCACCGCTTCGAGATCAACCGCGAACACGCCCGTTCCATCTACCGCTTCGGGCGCTGGATCCTGTTCAGCACGGCGATCACGTTCTTCCTCTCCCAGGGAGACCGACTCGTGCTGGGCAAGCTCCTCACCAAGGAGATGCTCGGGGTCTACTCGGTCGCCTTCGTCCTGAACGAGACGGCACTACAGCTGGCGGGCAAGCTCTCCTTCAACGTGCTGCACCCGGTCTTCTCCGAGATCCGCACCGACCCCGGCCCCGCCCTGCGCCGGAGGATCTTCAAGCTGCGCGGGACGATCCTCGTGCTCGTCCTGCCCGTCGCCTGGCTCCTGGCCATCCTCGGCGACGACCTGGTCGCCCTGCTCTACGACGAGCGCTACGTCGAGGCCGGGTGGATGGTGCGAATCCTAGCCCTGGGGGCGGTGGGACGGCTGGTGGCGATCACCTCCGACCGTCAACTCCTCGCGGCCGGCGACTCCCTCGGGTACCTCGGCCTTCAGGTAGCACGCGTGGTGCTGCTCGCGGCCTGCGCCTTCCTCGGCTATCGCTGGGGCGATTTCCGCGGCCTCCTTTTCGGGATCGCCGCCGCTCGCACCCTCGAGTACGTGCCCCTCGCTCCGCTCCTGCGCCGCCACGGCGGCTGGCTCCCAGGCCTGGACGCGGCGGCGTTCCTCACCTCCGCGGCGGTGATCAGCGCGGGGTTCTACGCCTTCGGCGCACCCTGAGCGGCCGCCCTACGCCCCGCTCCACCCGCCGGACGCCAGGTGAGGCGATAGCGCAGGAAGTCCCACCACAGCCAGGGAGGCTCGGTCTCCGTGCGCATCATCAACAGCCTCCGCAGGCGTCCGAAGCCATGGCCCGCGAGCCAGACGAAGGCGATCCACCACTCCGCCAACCGTCCGTGGTTCTCGCGGTGATAGCGCGCGTGGGCGTCGAACCAGTAGCGCGGGCGCCGTGCGCCCCGCCCGCCGCGGGCGGTCACGCCGGAGCTCTGGCCCACGAGGTGCACGACGCGGCTGTCCGGCACGTACCAGCAGGACCAACCCGCGCGCCTCGCCCGCAGAGCGAAGTCGGTGTCCTCGAAGTACATGAAGTAGCCCTCGTCGAGCAGGCCGACGTCCTCGAAGACCGTACCGCGGATCATCACGCTGGCGAAGGCGACCCAGTCGATCTCATGTGCCTCGTCCACCAGCGGAGGCGCCACGATGTGGTCGCGCAGGAACGTGCTCACGGCGCGCATGGACGCGCCTTGGGCGAACTCCCCGCAGGCCGTGGGGAAGCGAAAGCGCGAGTGCTGTTGCGTCCCGTCGAGCTCGTCGAGACGGCTGCCCGCCAAGCCCACGTCGGGGTGAGCGTCCATGAACTCCAGGAGCGTCTCCAAAGCACCGCGGCCCACGACGGTGTCGGAGTTCAACAGGTGGACGTAGCGCGGCGTGTCAGCGCTCGCCAGGGCGAGCTCGATGGCGCGGTTGTTTCCGGCCGAGAAGCCGCCGTTGGTCGCCTGCGGCAGGAGCTCGACCCATGCGCCCCATCCTTCCTGCTCGATGACCGCCGCGATGCGTTCCGCCGACCCGTCTCCCGAGGCATTGTCGACCACGACCACTCGCGCGTCGCCCAAGGTGGCGATCTCCTCCTCGAGGGAGCGCAGGCAATCGAGGGCAAGCTGCGCCGTGCGGTAGTTGAGGATGATGACGAGCAGTCTCACGGTATTCAGCTGCGCCGGTGAACGGGCGCCTCAGTCCTCCCGCAGGTGCGGGAGGAGGGCATCAAACACGGCGTCGGCCAGCATGCGATGCCCGCGCGCCGTCGGATGGCGGTCCCAGGGTGCGATCCACAGGGACGGCAGGTCCGGCTCTGTGGCGAAGGCGTCCGCGGTGTCGACCACCTCGTAGCCCGCCGCGCGGGCCAACTCGAGTTGGGTGGCAAGGTGCTCGGGGCGCGCCACGTTCTCCTCCGGACGAGGGATGAAGGTCATCAGAGTCGCCACGCCGTTCTCCTCGCAGACGTCGGCAGCGCGCTCGTAGATCCACCCGAGGGCGCGCTCGGCGATGCGAGGCAGTCGATTGTCGGCCACGACGCGCGGCAGCCCCTTGTGGACTTCGACCTCGGCCATCAGCTCGACCAGCTCGGCGTAGGGCACGTCGATCTCCTTGTCGACGGCGTGCGCCAGCTCCTTGGTGATCCAGGGCAAGTCGTCGATGCCGACGTTGACCATCAGGTCGAGGTCGAACTCCAGAGCGCGCGTCTCGAGGGTCGCCAGGCGGCACAGGGGACCGTAGCCGCTGATGGCGAAGTTCAGCACCTCGAAGCGCCGCTCGTCGGTCGCCAGCTCCGCGTTCAGGCGATCCTCGAAGACGTTCTCGTAGGTCTCGTGGTTCTCGACGCCGATCCCCGCCGTGTGCGAGGAGCCCAAGAAGCCGATGCGGTAGACCCCCGGCGGTTTCTCCTTCTCGTACTCGCGGTCGCGGAAGCCCCAGCGATTGATGACCAGGGTGGATCCCTTGTACTCCACCTCCACCGATGGATGGAGATCGTAGGGCGGGTACTGATCCGGGGTCTGACGGATCGCGTCGTTGACGTTCCACCCCGGCGGCCGGTCCTTGTAGAGGGCGGCGAGCTCGCTGTTGAAGCGGTTGACGTCGGTCAAGTCCTCGTAGTAACCGCGCTCCAACTGCCCGGCGTCAACGGCGTTGAGCTTGTTGGTGGCCAGGCGCTCCACGGCCTCGGCCAAACGCGGCTCGAAGGAGAACCACAGGGGCGAGCGACCCGCTGTCAGGAGCAGGCCGCAGGAGGCGCAGACCAGGGCGCTCGAGCGCCAGAAGGTCGGCTTGGAGGCCTCGCGGCGGGCAAGGCCCCCGGCCACCACGGCCACCGAAGCCGAGCGTCCCCAGAGCGAGCCCGCGACCCCCAGCAGGGACAAGGCGCCCGCGACCCCCAAGCCCTGCACGAAGGTCAACTCGCCGAGGTAACCCAGCACCAGCTCCCACTGCTCCCAGGAGCCCGAGGTCCACATCGACCACAGCATCGTGATCGTGATGAACATCGCGATCGTGCGCAGGCCGATGCCGAGCTCCGAGGCCAGAGTGCGCTTGAACTTGCCCAGGGCCCGGGCGCGGCCGTGCTTGCTCTCCCAGTACACGTTGATCGTGATCATCAAGCCCAAGAGGCTCCAGAACACGGCGTCCTGCCAGGAGGTCGGGAAGACACCGCGGATCCAGAACCACTGATAGCCGTGCAGGAACCAGGTGGCGATGAAGGTCACCAAGGTCGCCCCGACGACGGCCGCTGTCGGGCTCACGCGCCGGCGCAACATGAAGTGCACCGGCGTGAAGAAGACCCTCTGCATGAAGTTCTTCCAGTACACGTTGATGCGCCGCCAGAAGTCCGTGAAGTTGTTCGAGAGCAGCCAGAGATGGAATGTCTCGGGCAGGTTGAAGCCGAACATGTGCAGCAGCCCGGCGATCAGATGAAAGGCCCCCGAGACGCGGAAATAGAGCAAGTAGGTCGACCAGATCACGCGCACGGCGTCCAGGCCGTCGGCCACCTGCGCCGGATCCAGGACGAAGTTCTGGTAGATGGCGCGGTAGAGCAGAAGGTGCGCGGCACCGCGCAGCATCCAGCGCACTCCCTTCTGGTGGATCAGCCACGACTGGTCGTTGTCGTGCGAGCGACAGAAGGTCTTGTAGTCGACGACCGGGAAGAGCGGGAAGCACACGTTGGGCAACATGAAGAAGTAGCCCAGGGCGTTCCAGACGTTGAAGGGGGCGCTCTTGTGCCGCAGATCGTAGAGGTAGATCATCGTGCGGAACATGAACATCGAGCCCAGGATGGGCCAGATGGCCGAAGGCCAAGGGGCTTCGGCGACGCCCGCGCGCAGCAAGGCCAGGCCGGCACCGAGAGCGAGCACCAGGGCGACGCGCGCCCCGTGGCCCACGGGCGCATGAGCGGCACCGATCATCAACACGCCCAGGCCCAACAGCCAGGAGCCCGCCTCGAGATCCAGCACGACCAGCACCGAGATCACGGACAGGCAGGCGAAGAGCGGCATGCGCAGTCGGCCGGGAAGGAACTGCGTGACGACGAACCCGCCCCAGGCCAGGATCATCACGTGCAAGAAGGCGCGGCTCTCGAGCTGGAAGGCGCGCACGACCAGCACCAGCAGGCCGAACTGGAAGGCGGTCAGGCCGAAGCGCAGGAGGTTCCCCAGGGCCCAGGGCGATTGGGGGGGCGAGCCCGCGGCGGGCGGGGTCTTCGAGCCTGTGTCCATGACGGGAGCTGGAGTGGGCGAGTACAGCCGGGGGGAAGTCGCGAGCGGAGAAACGCCGGTGCGTGCGTTGAGTGCAAGATCCTAACCCGAACGACGACGCACCGGTAGAACTGGAGCGCTCAGGAGCGGCCGTCTCCCAACAGGGCCTGGTAGTCGATCTTGTCGGTGGAGGTCTTGGGCAGAGCCTCGTGGAAGGCGAAGGCGTCGGGAACCATGTAGAGCGGCAGGTGCTCGGAGCAGAAGGTCTTGAGCTTGATCAGCGAGATCCGCCCACCGTCGTCGGTCGCGAGGTGGGCGCGCACGCGCACGCCGTCGGGGTCTTCGAGGGCCACCACAGCGACCTCCCGCACCTCGGAGTGACGGTAGAGGCAAGCCTCGATCTCGCCCAGCTCGACCCGAAAGCCGCGTTTCTTGACCATGCGGTCCCCCCGCCCGACGAAGCGGTAGTTCCCGTCCTCCTCCTCGACGACCAGGTCGCCCGTCCGGTACCAGACTCCGCCGTCGTCGTCAGCCAACAGGCTGGCCGCCGTCAGCTCCTCCAGGCCCCAGTAGCCGCGCGTCACCGCCGGGCCGCGGATGCACAGCTCGCCCTCTCCCCCCACCTCGACCTCCGCGCCGCTCTCGTCCACGACACGCGCGGCGAGGTGCTCGCAGACGACGCCGATCGGGTAAGGGTCACGGCGCTCGGGCGGCACGCGCTCGGGGATGCGGTAGTAGGTGCAGACGTTCGTTTCCGTCGGCCCGTAGAGGTTGTAGTAGACCGGCGCGGGAAGCAGGTCCTTCAGAACCGCGAGGTGCACGATCGGGAAGACCTCGCCCGCGAAGAGCACGATGCGCAGGTTCGAGAGATCGTGGGTTTCGAGCTTGCCGTACTGCGCGAGCAGGCTCAGCACCGAGGGCGTCGAGTACCAGACGCTGATGCGTTCCTCGGCGATCAGCCGAGCGAGGCCGAGCGGTTCCTTGCCGACCTCCTCAGAGACCAACACCAGGGTCGCAGCGCTCTTGGCCGCCACGTAGAGGTCGAAGATCGACAGATCGAAATGGAAGGGCGCGTGGGAGGAGAACCGGTCCTCGGCCCCGGTCCCGATCGCCCCGTGGGCCCACTCCACGAAGCTCGTCGCGTTGCCGTGGGTGATTCCGACACCCTTGGGATTCCCGGTCGAGCCCGAGGTGTAGAGGATGTACGCGAGGTCGTCGTCCTCCCGCTCGACCGTGGGCGTGGGCTCCGCCGGCAAGGCGCGGTCGATCGCGTCGAGGGCCGCCGCCAGGCCGTCGCCCTTGCCCACGCCCTCCAGCAACAGCGCCGGCGTTCGCGCGGCCCCCGCGTCGAGGGCCTCGAGCAGGGCAGGCGCCAGGCCCGCCTCGACCAGCACGGCCCGCACGCCGCAGTCGCCCAGGATGAACGCGTTGCGTCGGGCGGGGGCCGTCGCGTCGATGGGAACGTACGCCGCGCCGCACTTCAGCACGCCGTAGAGCGCCGCGAGGGAGTCGACGGACTTGCGCAGGCACAGACCGACCCGGTCCCCGGGGGCGACGCCCAGTGCGACCAGGCGGTCGCGCAGGCGGTCGGAGAGATCGTCGAGGGCGCGGTAGTCGAGCTCGCCCTTCCCAGGCGCGACAACAGCCGCGTGCTCGGGCCGCGCGCGCGCCGCGGCCGCGAGATAGGCGTGCAGGTTCATCCGCCGCCGGGCGCGATCAGAGCTTGGAGAGCACCAGGTTCGAGATGTCCTCGACCGTGTTCAGATGGTCTACGTCGGCCTCGTGGGCATCGATCTGAACGCTGAACTGCTCCTCGAGGAAGGTGACCAGCTTGAGGGTCGCGATCGAATCGAGGATGCCGGCGCTGACGAGAGGTGTGGTGGTCTCGAGTTCGCCCGCGTCCTCTCCCGGCAGGAACTCGGACAGGATGAACTGCTTGACACTGGCTTGTACTTGCTCCTTGGGGACCATCTTGGAAGTGCTCTCTGGTTGTGTGGAAGCGCTCTGTTTCGGATAGCGCCGCGGCCCGCGGGCGGCCGCGATGAGATCGATGGGAGAAGCGCCTGGGCAGAATCCGGGCCGAGGATGCCCCCTGGGGACGCGTTACGGCTCTATTCGGCCTGCGAGCAGACGCCGCAGTATAGCACTTCCGGCGAAACTGGGGGCTGTGAGGCTGCGGGCCGATCGAGCCGGCGCGCGAGGCTTGCCGCGCCCCCTCTCCGGAGGGCGGGCTGCTAGAGGCCCATCAGCGCCGCGATGATCGAGCGCTGGATCTCCGAAGTCCCTGAGTAGAGCCGGCTGCCGAGGGCGTCCCGCAACTCGCGCTCGACCTCGTACTCGCACATGTACCCATAGCCGCCGTGGATCGCGACGGCGTCCTGGGCGCTCTGCACCCACGACTCGCTGATCTGCAGCTTCGCCATGGCAGCCTCCAGAAAGATGCTCCGTCCTTGATCCCTCAACCAGGCCGCCTTGTAGAGCAGGGCGCGCGAAGTCTCCAGACGGGCCTTCATGTCCACCAACTTGGTGGCGACGAGTTGGAACTTCCCGATCTGCTGGCCGAACTGCCTGCGTCCCTTCGCGTAGGCCACGCAGGTCTCCAGCAGGCGCTCCATGGTTCCCACCGCGCCGGCCAGGATGCAGCTGCGTTCCCAGGTCATCGAGTGAGTGAACAGGTTCTGCCCCGCGCCCTCCTTGCCCAGGCGCATCCGGGCGGGAACCTCGCAGTCGTCGAGGAACAGCTCCCCCATCGGCGAGGTCTTGAGGCCCATTTTCTCGACGTGGCGCGTGAGGGTCAGCCCCGGCGTATCGCGCTCGAGGAGGAACCCGGTCACCCCGCTCGGCCTGCGCTCGGGGTCCACGTTGGCGAAGACCAAGAGCAGGTCTGCGATCGGCGCGTTGGTGACGAAGACTTTGTTGCCGTTCAACACGTAGCGATCCCCGCGAAGCACGGCCGTCGTCTGCAGGCTGTAGGCGTCGGAGCCCGAGTCCGGCTCGGACATGGCGTTACCGCCGATCAGCGCGCCCGAGCACAGCCCGGGCAAGAAGCGCCTCTTCTGTTCCTCGCTGCCGAAGGCCAAGAGCGGAATCTCGAGGGTCCACATGTGGGCGTTGATCGAGAAGACCAGGCCGTTGTCCTTGCAGCCGTAGCCGAGGCGCTCGAGCACGCCCACGGTGGTCAGGGCACCCGCGCTCGCGCCGCCGTATTCCTCGGGCACGGGCAGGCCGTGGATCCCCATCTCGGCGCAGCGCCGCCATCCCTCGCGGGAGAACTCGCCGCGCTTGTCACGCTCCGCGAGGCCCTCGTTGAGCTCGCCCTCGGCCATCTCGGCCACGGCCGAACGCAGCTGGGCCTGTTCGGGGGTCCAAGAGAAGTCCATCGGCGATCGGAGGCCCGTGCCCCGCGCGGAAGTGTACCCGCGCGAGCCGACCGCCGCTCAACATCCCAGGGCGCCCAATCGCTCCAGACAAGCGGTACTGACCCGGGCGAAGACCTCCTCGGGGCAGTGTTCGAGATGCGCCGCCTGGTAGGCCAGGGCCGCGACGAGGTGCTGGCGGGCTCCGCTCGCGGAGCAGCCCAGTAGGGCCGCGTGGGCCTCGACCTCGGCGCGCAGGGTGCGCCGCCCCACTCTCAGGGAATCGGAGAGGCGCAGCAGGTCGTAGAGCGGGTGGCCGCGCACCCGCGATCCGGGCCAATCGATCAGGACGAAGCGCTCGGCCCACCGCCGGTCGGCTCGCGGGCTCTGGGGGCGCGAGTCGATCAGGACGTTGCCGAGCCACAGGTCGTTGTGGCTCAGAACCTGGCGCGGCTCCCAGCGCCCGGTCTCGAGGCCCGCCAGGGCCGCTTCCCCCGCTCTCCGCACAGCGACGGGAGCAGCCTCCATGGCGGCCAGAAAGGCCAGGGGAACCCGAAACTCGCGCGCCACCTCCTCCTCGTCCGGCTCGTGCAAGGTCCGCGCCGTGGCGGCCCGCAGCCAGGCGAACAGGGCCGGCCCCAGGCGCCGCCTTTCGAACAGCGAGATCAAGCGCGAGGCGGAGAGGGTCCGCAGGAGCGGCAGGATGCACCACGTTCGTCCCTGTCGATCTCCCTCGCGGAGGGGGTCTATGATGACGCTCCCCAAGTCCTCGCCCAGGGCCGCGCGCGCCACGCGCGCGCGCTCGCACGCCCGCGCGACCATCCGTGGAGCGGCCGCCGCCGAGCAGAGCGCGAAGGCCGCCGGCGCACCGTCGCCGCCGCGCACGAGCAACTTGAGGGTGCTGTCGGGGGCGTCCAGCCCCGTGCCCTGATCCTCGAGCGCCATCGGCGGGGCGCCGAGCAGGTCGGTCAAATCAGCGGCGAGGTGCGCGTTCCAACCACCGTTACTCGCTCCGTTCCCATCGGTTCCCTCGCGCGTCATTCCGCTAGGATAGCCGACCATGGTGCGAAAGCTCGTCCTCTCCTGCGCCACCCTGCTGCTCGCCCTGCTCGCCGCCGAGCTGGTCGTGCGCTTCGTCCAACCACAGGCCGCGAGCTGGCTGGCGATCTACCGCACCCACCCCGAGCTGCCGATCTACGCCGTGGACGTGGACCTGGACAACTTCGTCGACACCGGCGAGTCGGCCTGGACGATCTACAGCGACGGCGAGGGTCACCGCTCGGCAGCGCCCGAGTCGCGCCGCCGCGCCCCGGCCGGCGGACGCGTCCTGGTCATGGGCGACTCCTTCACCTTCGGCAACGGCGTAGACCATGAACAGACCTTCGTCGGCCTCCTCGACGCAGCCGGCGGCGGCGAGCCCGCCTTCATGAACTGCGGCGTACCGGGCTACGGGCCGCGACAGTACCTGATGCTGCTCGAGCATCGCTTCGCCGACGGGCCGCTGCCGCGGGCGGTGCTCCTCGCCCCCTACCTCGGCAACGACTTCCAGGACACGCTCTGGGACAAGCCCGTGGACCCGCACGCCGGAAAGACCACCGGACGCGTGCGCCTCAGGGACCACGTCAAACGAAACTCCCACTTCTACCGCCTGGCGTCGAAGGCCTGGCACCGCCTGCGTCCCTCGCGCCAGGATCGGGTCGCGCGCGAGCTGTTCAGCATCGCGGCCTGGAAGGAGCCCTTCCTCAGCCGCGCGGGCGTGCACTTCGGGGAGACCATGGCCGCCATCGTCGAGCTCTGCAGCTCGCACGCGGTGCCACTGACGATCTGCATCCTGCCCCCCGAGCACACGGTGCGCGACGAGGCGAGCGCGGATCCCAACCACGACCCCGCCCTGCCCGTCACCCGCGCGCGAGCCCTGCTCGCAGGTCTCGAGGTCGAGGTCCTCGACCCCACCACGGCCCTGCGGGCGGTCGGCGCGGACCGCGCCTTCTGGCCCCTCGACGGCCACCTCACCCCCGCGGGGCACAGCGCCGTCGCCGACGCCCTCGCTCCCCTCCTGGCGACCCTCGGCCTCGGCGGCGGCGCCGCTCAGTCGTCCCCGCCGAGATAGCCCATCTTGCGCAGGGCCTCCAGCTCGGAGGGCGGCAGGGCGCCGGTCCACCCCGCGTCTTCGCGCACGCCCGCGTCCCACTCGCCGAGCAGGGACTCCAAGCGCCGCACATCGTCCGGGTGATCGGCGGCCAGGTCGCGGCGCTCGCCGGGATCGACGGCGAGGTCGTAGAGCTCGCTCGCGCCACCATGGGAGACGAGCTTGAGGGTGCCCTCCACCAGGGCCCGCGCCGGCAAGCGCGCCAGCTCGCCGTGGCGCCGCGCCTTGTGCGGGTCGCCGTCGAACTCGACCAGCGTGGGCGGCACCCCCGCGCCGGCGCCGCGCCGTAGGTCGCGCCCGCCGCCGGGCCACTCGGCCCCCGCCACGGCCGCGACCGTCGCCGCCACGTCCACCAGGGAAGCCGCGCCGACGAGCTCTCCCAGCTCGACCCCCTCCGGCGGGATCAGCAGCAGAGGCACGTGCGTCACCTCGCCGTAGACGGTCGTGCCGTGCTCGGTGACCCCGTGCTCGCCGAAGGCCTCGCCGTGGTCGGAGGTGACGATGATCCAGGCACCGGCCAGACGTCCACGGCGATCGAGCTCGTCGAAGAAGAGCCCCAAATCGCGATCCAGCCCGGCGATGCACTCGTCGTAGCGCGCCTCGAGGCGCCGCTTCTCCGCCTCGCTCTGGGCCAGCGCGAGGTGCTCGGGTCGCTCGAACGGGCTCCAGGGAGCGAAGCGCCCCCGGAACTCGCGCGGCGGGAGGTAGGGCGCGTGGGCGTCTACGAAGTTGGCGAAGAGGAAAGCCGGTCCCCCTCGGGCCGCGTCCAGCGCCGCGAGGAGCTTGGCGCTCACGTCGGCGGCGCTGGCCTTGGGGCGGGCGCCGGCGGCGGCCACCGAGGGCAGCAGGAGCCCTCGCAGGCGCTCGCCGATCGGTGGCGCGGAACCGAACTGACCGCTCTGGCGGTAGTGGTCGAATCCGCGCTCCATTCCGGCGATGCGCCCCAACCAGGTGTTCGCGTAGATCGAGAGGGTGCGGTAGCCCACGCCGCGCAGCGCCTCCGCCAGGGTGAGATCCGCCCGCAGAGCGAAGGCCGTACCCGAGGAATTGCCCAGCCGGGCGCCGTGCTCGGAGGGCGACAGGCCCGTCAGCAGGCTGGCGTGAGAGGGCACGGTCCAGGTTCCGTTGGACAAGGCCAGGGGGTGGGCGCGCCCGCCGCCGCGGCGCGCGAGCAGGGCCGCCAACACGGGCGTCGTCTCGCGCTCGTAGCCGTAGATCGAGAGGTGGTCGGCGCGCACCGTGTCGAGCACCAAGAGGACGATGTCCGGCCCCCTGCCGGACTCGGCGCGCGCCTCCCTTGGCGAGACGGGAGGCGCGCCGCGGCGCGCCGCGCGCTCGTGATCCCACAGGGGCCTGACGCTCATGGCGACCAGGATCCCGGCGGTGGCGACGAACAGGGAGACCTGCGATAGGCGCCGCGCCGGGCGCGCCGCCAGCCAGCGTCCCGCGCCCCAGAGCCCGAGGAAGGCCAGGGCGGCGAGAAACGGCCTGGCCGACTCGCTGGCCCCCAGGCGCGCCGCCAGGGCGGGGGCCACCCCGACCGCCAGGGCGAAACCGCCTCCCACCAGGAGTCCGTCCGAGTAGGGGCGGTCGCCGCCCGCGCGCCCGACCCAGACACCGGCCGCACCCGCCAGGGTCATGGCCGCGGCGGCGAGCAGGCCGCCGTGCAAGCCGCCGGCCAGACCCGCCCAGAGCGCCAGGCAGGCGGCGCTCGACAGGCGCGCCCGCGCCGCAAGGCCGCCCAGGGCTGCGCTGGCCGCCAACGAGAGCCCGGCGCACAGGGCCAGGTAGGGCGGGTCGAAGGAGACCCGCGAGGCGGCCAGGGAGACCCAGTGCAGCCCGGTGCAACCCAAGGCGGCGGTCGCGGCCGCCGCCACGGGCGCCACGCGACGCACGCCCCAGCGGGGCGTCTGCGGCTGGTTCGCGGCGGGGGGGGCGGCGGTCATCTTCTGAGGTCGTCGGCGCCGGGCGGATCCCCGGCGCCCTTCATCCTAGCCCGCCCGCCGCGCGCACTGCACGCCACGGCGCACGAAGGGGGTTCCCCGCTCTCGCACGCCTCGAACCCGGGGGTCGCGGGGGGCAGGACGGGGAGCTCCCACTCGAGATGGGATTGGGCGATTCCGACGGAAGCGAGGCTCCCGAGGACCAGGGCTGAAATGGAGGCACGCATGCTGTTCTCCGAAGATGAAGGTCGCGGACAGAGGGCGGTGGAAAGCCCCCGAGGAAGGGCTGCCAACCCCTTCAGCGCAGGACGGGGCGGCTCCACCCCAGGGAAAAGCGACGCCCGCACGCGGAGCCGCCCCTCCCCCGCTGCCCGCCTCCACGGCCCTTTCGGGTCGGTTTCCTCCCCCGAACTGACCCTAACCTGGGCATAATGGGGCGCTGCCGTGTTTGGAGGCCTGCTGCCTGTCGCTCGCCGACCGACAGGAGGTGGAGAGAATGAGACTTCCCAAAAACCGAGAGTCGCCGAGGTGCTGCTGCGCCTCCGTGCCCCATCCCGTCCGCGTGATCCTGCGGAGGCCCTCACAACCGAAGGCGGACACAAGCGATGGACAATGTAAGAGGACCGGGCTGTTTCGTGATCGGGGCCGACTCGCTCCTGATCGAGTGCGGGGAGATCCTGCTCAGGGAGGGATTCGAGGTGAAGGGCATCATCACCTCCACCGAGCGCATCGCCGCCTGGGCGGCCGAGCGTGACCTCGAGGTCGTCGATCCCGATGAGGGACTCGCCGCCCGCCTCGGCGCGGCGCCCTTCGACTACCTGTTCAGCATCGCCCACCTGGCCCTGATCGGCGAGGAGATCCTGCGCCTCCCGCGCCGGGGGGCGATCAACTTCCACGACGGCCCCCTGCCCCGCTACGCGGGTCTGAACGCCCCGGCCTGGGCCCTGATGAACGGCGAGCGCGAGTACGGCGTCACCTGGCACCGCATGGAGGCCGGCGCCGATACCGGCGCGATCCTCGAGCAGGCGCTGTTCCCGGTCGCCGCCGACGACACCTCTCTCACCCTCAACACGCGCTGCTTCGAGGCGGCCATCGACTCCTTCGAGCGACTCGCACGCAATCTGCGCCAGGACACGCTGAGCGAGCGCGACCAGGACGCGAGCGAGCGCACCTACTTCGCCCGCTACCGCCGCCCGCACGCGGCCTGCGTCTTGGACTGGACGCGCCCCGCGGTACAACTCGAAGCCCTCGTGCGCGCTCTGGACTTCGGTCCCTACCGCAACCCCCTCGGCCTGCCCAAGTTGGTACACGGCAACCAGGTTCTGGCGGTCGGCAAGGCACTAGCCCGCGAGGGCGACGCAAGCCGGCCGGCGGGGACGGTACTCGAGATCGGCGGCTACGATCTCCTGGTGCAAACCGGCGACGGCGCCCTCTCGATCCCCCACCTGACCACCCTCGGCGGACGCAAGCTCGAGATGAGCGCGGCGATCGAGGCTCTGGGACTCGAACAGGGCACGCTCATCGATTCCCTCGACGAGAGCCAAGCCGAGGACCTGACGCGCCTGGCCGACCACCTCGCCCGTGGCGAGGTCTACTGGGCCGAACACCTGTCCCAACTCGAACCCCTGGAGCTGCCCCAGGCCGAGCACGCGCCGAGCGCCTCGACCAACGGGCACCCCCCCGCGCAGCCCACGCCGGTCGAGATCCCCGCAACCTTGTGCGCCGCCTGTCCCGACCTGCCGCCGGCCGACGTCGTGGCGGCGGCGTGTGCCGCCTTCCTGGGGCGCGTGGACGGTCGCTCACGCTTCGACCTGGCCTTCGCCGACGAGAGCGCCGCCGAGCGCTCCCCGGTGGCGACGCGCTTCGCCGCGAGCGAGATGGCCTGGCGCGTGGACCTCGATCCCCGCGCCCCAGCCGCCGAGGCCCTGGGCGCCCTGGCCGCCAGCCTGGGTCCCCTGCGCGAGCGCGGATCCTGGCTGCTCGACCTCCCGCCCCGCTCCCCGGCCCTGGCCGAGCGCGGCGAATTCGCCGCTGAACTGCCCCTCGAACTGGCGGTCAGCGTGGGCGAAGGCGCCCGTTCCGTGACGCCGCGACCGGCCGCCGTGCTCTCGATCGTCGTCTCGCCCGCCGGAGACACCTGCCGCCTGATCGGCGACCCCCAGCGCCTCCACGGCGAGGCCCTCGAGGCCCTCGCCGCCCAGCTCGCCAACTACCTGACGAGCCTGGCCCGCGACGCGACGCAACCCCTCGAACAGGTCGCCCTCCTCGACTCCGCGGAGCGCGAACACATCCTCGTCGACTGGAACACGACCGCGGCGGACTACGAGCACGAGGCGCGCGTCCACGAGCTGTTCGAGGAACAGGTCGCGCGCACGCCCGAGGCTTGCGCGCTCGTCTTCGGCGGCGAACGTCTGACCTATCGCGAGCTCGACGGGCGCGCGGATCGTCTCGCGAGCCACCTCGCGTCCCTGGGCGCGGGCTCCGACCGCCTCGTGGGGCTCTACCTCGAACGCTCGATCGACCTGGTCGTCGCCATGCTGGGCGTGCTCAAGTGCGGTGCGGCTTATCTCCCGCTCGACCCCTCCTACCCGTCCGAGCGCCTGGCCTTCATGCTGCGCGACTCACGGGCGCCGCTGGTCCTGACGACCGACGCCCTGGCCGACTCCGTCCCCGCGGACGACGCGCGCGTCGTGCGCCTCGACGGCGAGGCGCAGGCGATCGCCGCCGCGACACCGGCGGACCGCCCCGCCCCCGGAGACGCCTCGAACCTCGCCTACGTGATCTACACCTCCGGCTCGACCGGCGAACCCAAGGGGGTCATGGTCGAGCACCGCAACGTGGTGAGCTTCTTCGCCGGGATGGACGAGCGCATCCCCCACGATCCGCCGGGCACTTGGCTGGCGGTGACGAGCCTCTCCTTCGACATCTCGGTACTGGAGCTGCTGTGGACCCTCGCGCGCGGCTTCGAGGTCGTGCTCTACGCCGACGGCGGGACCTCCGGCTCCGGCGCCCCCGAACGCGGGATCGACTTCGCCATGTTCCTGTGGGGCAACGACGCGGGACAGGGGCGCAAGAAGTACGAGCTCCTGCTCGAATCGGCGCGCTTCGCCGACAACCACGGTTTCTCCTCGGTCTGGACCCCCGAGCGCCACTTCCACGCCTTCGGCGGGCCCTACCCCAACTCGTCGCTCCTCAGCGCCGCCGTGGCGGCGGTGACCGAGCGGGTCGGCATCCGCTCGGGGAGCTGTGTGGCACCCCTGCACCACCCGCTGCGGATCGCCGAGGAGTGGGCCGTGGTCGACAACCTCTCCGAGGGCCGGGCGGGCCTGGGGATCGCCGCCGGCTGGCAACCCCACGACTTCGTCCTGCGCCCGGAGAACTACGCGGACAATCGCGAGTGCATGTTCCGCGACATCGAGACCATCCGCCGTCTGTGGCGCGGAGAAGCGCTCCAGTTCCCCGGCCCCGAGGGCGAGGCGATCGAGCGCGTGACCTACCCGCGCCCGATCCAACCCGAGCTGCCGATCTGGCTCACCACCGCCGGCAATCCCGATACCTACGAGCGCGCCGGCGAGATCGGCGCGCACCTCCTGACCCACCTGCTCGGCCAGCCCCTCGAGGAGGTGGCGGAGAAGATCCGCTCCTACCGCGAGTCCCTGGCAGCCCACGGCCACGATCCCGAGGCGTTCACCGTCACGCTGATGCTGCACACCTTCATCGGCGAGGACATCGACGAAGTGCGCGAGCTCGTGCGCGGCCCGATGAAGGCCTACCTCGGCAGCGCCGTGGATCTGGTCAAGAAGTTCGCCTGGACCTTCCCGGCCTTCAAGCGCCCCGGCGGGGTCGATGCACCGGTCGTCGACATCGACGTCGAGAGCCTGACCGGCGAGGAGGCCGAGGCGATCCTGGAGAACGCCTTCCTGCGCTACTTCGATTCCAGCGGTCTTTTCGGCACGCCCGAGTCGTGCGTCGAACGCATCGACCAGTTGAAGGCGATCGGCGTCGACGAGGTCGGCTGCCTGGTCGACTACGGCCTGCCAACCGACGTCGTGCTGGCCTCCCTGCCCGCCCTCGCGCGCCTGCGCGAGGCGGTCCAGCCGGCCGGCGGGGTAGCCGCAGCCAGCGCCGCGTCGAACGGACGGGATGACTCGCTCCCCTCGCTCGTCGCGCGCCACGGCGTGACCCACTTGCAGTGCACGCCGTCCATGGCACGCATGCTGCTCGACCACACCGAGTCACGGGCGGCCCTCGCCGGCCTGGAGCACCTGCTGGTCGGCGGGGAGGCCTTGCCGGCGCCGTTGGCCGCGGACCTCGGCGACTCGCTCGAGGGCACCTTGACCAACATGTACGGGCCGACCGAGACCACGATTTGGTCGGCAACCCAGTCACTCAGCGGTACCGAGGAGGCGGTGCCGATCGGCCGGCCGATCGCCAACACGCGCCTGTACATCCTCGACGACGGCCTCCAGCCGGTACCCGTCGGGGTCCCCGGCGAGCTGTACATCGGCGGGGACGGCGTGGTCCGCGGCTATCTCGACCGCCCGGAGCTGACCGCCGAGCGCTTCGTCCCCGACCCCTTCGTCGGGGATTCGAGCCCGGACGGGGGCACGCGGCGCATGTATCGCACCGGCGATCGGGCGCGCTACCGCCCCGACGGCGTGGTCGAGTTCCTCGGCCGCACCGACCACCAGGTCAAGGTGCGCGGGCACCGCATCGAGCTCGGCGAGATCGAGGCCGTACTCGGGCGGCAGGAGACGGTTGAATCCTGCGCCGTGATCGTCCGCGAGGACGCGCCGGGAGACCAGCGCATCGTCGCCTACCACACACCCGCCGCGGGAGCCGACGTGGGCGAGTTGCGCGAGGCCCTGAGCAGAAGCCTGCCCGAGTACATGCTGCCGACGCACTTCGTCCCCCTCGATCGCCTGCCGCTGACACCCAACGGGAAGATCGACCGCAAGGTGCTTCCCCCTCCGGGCGAGCTCGGTGGCGCAGCCGAGGCGGTCTTCGTCGCGCCCGAGGAAGGCCTCGAGGCCACCCTCGCCGAGATCTGGAGATCGGTCCTGCGCCGCGAGCAGGTCGGGGTGGATGACAACTTCTTCGACATCGGCGGCCACTCGCTGCTCGTCGTCCAAGTGCACCGCTCCCTGCGCGAGAAGGTGTCGCGGCCCGTGGAGTTGACCGACCTCTACCGATTCCCCACCGTGCGCTCCCTAGCCGACTACCTCGGCACCGAGGACGAACCGGGGGCCACGCGGGCGGGCGCCGACCGAGGGCTCAAACGCCGTGATGCCGTGCGGCGACGCCGCGGACGTCGGGCTCAGGAAACCTAGACGGAGAAGATGCCCGAGACTCCCTCCCATCCAGCGTCCGAGAACGACATCGCGATCGTCGGCATGGCCCTGCGCGTGCCCGGAGCGAGAGATCCCGAGCAGTTCTGGAAGAACGTGAGCGAGGGAGTAGAGAGCGTGCGCACCCTGAGCGAGGAGCAACTCCTGGCCGCGGGCGTCGCCCCCGAGGAGCTCGCGGAGCGGAACTACGTTCGACGCTGCGCCCCACTCGAAGGGCTGGCGGACTTCGACCCGGAGTTCTTCGGCTTCAGCCCCAAGGAGGCGGCGATCGTCGATCCCCAGCACCGCCACTTCCTCGAGTGCACCTGGGAGGCGCTCGAGGACGCCGCCCACCCGCCGGCGACCTTCGACGGACCGGTCGGAGTCTTCGCCGGCTGCGGGATGGGCGGCTACTTCATGTTCCACCTGCTCTCGAACCCAGAGCTGGTGCGCTCGGTCGGGCTTTTTCTCCTGCGTCACACCGGCAACGACAAGGACTTTCTCGCGACCCGCGCCTCGTACCTTTTCAACCTGACCGGACCGAGCATCAGCATCCAAACGGCCTGCTCCACATCCCTGGTGGCGATCCATAGCGCCTCCCAGAGTCTGCTCTCGGGGGAGTGCGACATGGCCCTGGCCGGCGGCGTGACGATCGAGATCCCCCACGGGCGCGGCTACCTCTACTCCGAGGGCGAGATCCTCTCGCCCGACGGCCACTGCCGTCCCTTCGACCACCGTTCACAGGGGACGGTCTTCGGCAGCGGCGTGGGCGTCGTGGTCCTGCGCCGGGCAAACGAGGCGCTGGCCGACGGCGACCGCATCTACGCCGTGATCAAAGGCAGCGCCGTCAACAACGACGGCGCCGGGAAGATCGGCTACCTCGCTCCGAGCGTCGACGGCCAGGCCCAGGCGATCTGTGAAGCCCTCACGGTGGCCGAGGTCGATGCCGACACGATCGGCCTGGTCGAGTGCCACGGGACTGGCACGCCGGTCGGCGACCCGATCGAGATCGCGGCCCTCACGGCCGCCTTTCGGGGTAGCTCCGACTGCGTCGGCACCTGCGCCATCGGCTCGGTCAAGGGCAACATCGGGCACCTCGATACTGCCGCGGGAGTCGCCAGCCTGATCAAGGCCAGCCTTGCGCTCTACCACCGTCAGCTCCCGCCGAGCCTGAACTTCGAGGCGCCCAACCCCGCCATCGACTTCGAACGCTCGCCCTTCTCCGTCAACACCCAGCTGCGCGAGTGGAGCGCGGGAGCGAGCCCACGCAGGGCGGGGGTCACCTCCCTCGGCGTGGGCGGAACCAACGCCCACGTGATCCTCGAGGAGGCCCCGCAGCTCCCGCCCACGACGCCGGTGGAACGGCCCCACGAGCTCCTGGTGCTTTCGGCGACCTCGCGCGCCGCCCTCGACGACGCCTCGCGACGCCTGGCCGAGCACCTCGAGGCGCACCCCGAGCAGGACCTCGCCGACGTGGCGTTCACCCTGCGCGAAGGACGGCGGGTCTTCGAGCACCGCCGCGTCTTGGCCTGCGCCGACCGCGAAGAGGCGGGACGGCTCTTGACCACGGGCGACCCGCGCCGCGTGTTCACCCTCCGTCGCCCTCAGACCGGTGGCTCGGTGGCTTTCCTGTTCCCCGGCGGCGGCGCCCAGCACCCGCGCATGGGACAGGACTTGTTCGAAACCGAGTCTGTATTCCGCGAGCAGGTCGAGCGCGGCTTCGGCGAGCTCCGCCAGCGCACGGGAACCGACCTCTTCGAGCTCCTGTTCCGCTCGAAACTCGCCGAGGAGGAGATCCGCCGCCAGCTGGTGCGCCCATCCCTCCAGCTCCCGGCCCTGTTCGTGCTCGAGTTCGCCCTGGCCCGACTCTGGATGGAGCGGGGCGTCGAGCCGACGGCCATGATCGGCCACAGCATGGGCGAGAACACCGCCGCCTGCGTGGCGGGAGTGATGTCGTTCAGCGACACGCTGGGGCTAGTGGAGCTCCGCGGGCGCCTGTTCGAGCGCGTCCCCGAGGGCGGGATGCTGAGCGTCTCGGTACCCCCCGAGGAGCTGCGCGCGATGCTGGGCGAGGAGCTGGACCTGGCCACGATCAACGCTCCGTCCAACTGCGTCGCCTCGGGCTCGCGCGAGGCCCTCGATGCACTCGAGCGCAGGCTGGAGGATGCCGATGTGGACGCCAGCCGGGTGCAGATCGCGATCGCCGCCCACTCGCGCCTGGTGGACCCGATCCTCGAGGAGTTCGGCGACTACCTGCGCGGCATCGAGCTCTCGCCGCCGACGATCCCCTTCGTCTCCAACCTGACCGGCACCTGGATCAGCGACGGGGAGGCAGTCGATCCCGACTACTGGGTGCGGCACCTGCGCGGGACCGTACGCTTCGCCGACGGCATCGGAGCCCTGCTCGCCGATCCCGTGCGGGTGCTGCTCGAGGTGGGACCGGGAAACACCCTCTCCTCCCTCGCGCGGCAGCACGACGACGCCGGGCCGAGTCGCCGCGTGCTGCCCTCCATGCGCCACCCCGAGGAGCAGGTCGCCGACGACGCCTACCTGCTCACGACCCTCGGGCGCCTGTGGGCCTGCGGCGTGAAGGTCGAGCCGACCGCGGCGCGTGGGGACGAGCGCCGCAGGCGCGTCTCCCTGCCGACCTACCCGTTCCAGCACCAATCCTACTGGATCGAGGCGCAGGAACGGTCGGGCGCGCCGGTGGCCGAGGGGGTGGAAGCAACGCGCCTGGAGGCGTTCGACGACTGGTTCGAGGAGCCCTTCTGGAGCCGTTGCGAACCTCCCGAGCGCGAAACGCCGATCGATCAGCCCACCTGGCTCGTGTTCCTCGACGAAGCGGGCCTGGGCTCGGCCCTCGCCGAGCGCTTGACCGCCCGTGGTGACACGGTCCTGGCCGTGCGCGCCGGCGACGCCTACGCCCAGCTATCCGATACCGAGTACGTCCTGCCCCCCGAGCACGGTCGTGCGGGCTACGACCGCCTGCTGGCCGACGTCATCTCTTCGGGACGCACACCGACACGCATCGCCCACTTCTGGTCGCTGACCGCCGACGAGGGCTTTCGCCCGGGCTCGAACTTCTTCCACCGCACGCAGGAGAACGGTTTCTACAGCCTGTTCTTCCTGGCCCAGGCCGTGGCGGAGCACAACCTCAGCGCCGGATTGCACCTGGACGTCTTCACCAACGGGATGCAGCAGGTGAACGACGAACCCGTCCCCTACCCCGAGAAGGCCACCCTGCTCGGTCCCTGCAAAGTCATCCCCCGCGAGCTGCCGAGCGTCACCTGCGCCAGCATCGACCTCGACCTGGAAGCGCCGCGCGCGCGCGGCCTCTTCGCCCGCAAGAGCACGCCCATCGATCACGACGCCCTGCTGGCGGGAATCGAGGAGGAGGTCGCAGCCGCGCCCGGCACCCGCACCGTCGCCCGGCGCGGCCGTGAGCGCTGGGAGCTGGACTATCGGCGCTGCGAGCCCGCGCCCGACGATTCCTCCCCCGCCCTGCGCCCCGGCGGCGTGGTCTTGATCACCGGCGGGTTGGGCGGCTTGGGCCTGACCATGGCCGAGCATCTCGCGCGCACCTCGCAGGCGCGCCTGGCCCTGCTCGGCCGCTCGAGCCTGCCGCCGCGCGAGGAGTGGGCCGCCCGTGCCCGGGCGGGGCACGCCACCGATCCCGTCGGGCGCACCCTGCAACGCATCCTGGCCATCGAGGAGCTCGGCGCCGAGGTGCTGCCCCTGGCCGCCGACGTCACCGACCAGGAAGCCATGCGCAGCGCCCTGGCCCAGGTGCGCCGGCGCTTCGGGCGCCTCGACGGCGTCCTACACCTCGCCGGCGTCGTCGACGACCAACTGCTCTCGCTCAAGTCCCAGAGAGACGTCGAGCGCGTCTTCGCTCCCAAGATCCACGGCACCCTCGTCCTCGATCGCCTCCTGGCCCGCGAGCGCCTCGACTTCTTCGTGCTGTTCTCCTCCACCAGCGCTGTCATCGCCCCCGTCGGCCAGGTGGACTACGTGGCCGCCAACGCCTTCCTGAACGCCTTCGCCCGCAGCCGTGCGGACCGGCGCGGCACGCGCACGGTGGCGATCGACTGGGGCATCTGGAAGGACGTCGGCATGGCCGCCCGCGCCCTCGCGCCACCCGAGCGGGCCGTCGAGGAGACGGGCCCCCTCGGCACGCCTCATCCCCTGCTCGACGCCCGAGCCCACGACGACCACGGGCGCACGGTGCTCATCGCCGACTACCGGACGGACACCCATTGGGTGCTCGACGAACACCGCACGGCCACCGGTCACGCGCTCCTGCCGGGAACCGCTTACATCGAGCTGGCCCGCGCCGCCCTGGCCGAGTGCGGAGAGCGGGGTCCCTTCGAACTGCACGACCTCTTCTTCTTCCGCGCCCTGGAGGTGGGCGAGGGCGAGACGCGCGCCGTGCGCGTGCGACTGATCCCCGACGAGCGCGGCTACACGTTCGAGGTCCAGAGCTCACGCGTCCTCCGCGATGGCCGGCGGGGCTGGGAGACGCACGCTCAGGCGCAGTGCGCCCTCGGGAAGCTGGAGCCGCCGCCCTCCGTGCCCCTCTCGGAGATCGACGACCGCTGCCGGGCCAGCCGCAGCCCGGTGGACGAGACTGGCCTCCGCACCGCCCAGGAAGAGCACCTCGCATTCGGTCCGCGCTGGCGCGTGCTGCACCAGGCCAGCTACGGCTGTGGCGAAGCCCTCGGCCTCTTGGAGCTGCACCCCGAGTTCAGCGCTGACCTCGAGAGTCTCCCACTCCACCCGGCCCTGCTCGACATCGCAACCGGCTTCGCGATGGATCTGATCGACGGGTACGAGTACGGGAAGAGCCTGTGGGTCCCCGTCTCCTACGAACGCCTGAGCTTCTTCGCACCGCTCGCGCGCACGATCCGCAGCTGGGTTCGCATCCGTCCCGATGCGACCGGTCCCGAGGGCTTCGCGCGCTTCGACGTCACACTCTGCACTCTCGGCGGCGAAGTCCTGGTCGAGGTGCGCGGCCTGCTGCTCAAGCGCCTCGACGCATCCACCGACCTCGCCCACTCGCCGCCGCCCAACCCGGCGGATCTCGAGATCGAGGAGGTGGCCTCGGCCGCCGGCGCGCCCCTCTCCCCGGCCGAGCGGATCCTGCGCGAGAACCACTCCCAGGGCATCCTCGCCCAGGAGGGCGTGCGCGCCCTCGAGCGCGTCCTGGCGATGCCCCGGCCCTCGGAGGTGGTCGTTTCCTCGATCGCACTCCCCGCGCTCGTCGAGCAAGTCGACTCCCTCGCGAGGAAAGGCGACCAAGAGCAGACGCGCTTCGCTAGGCCTGCCCTCGAGAGCGACTACGTCGAACCCCGCGACGAGGTCGAGCGCACGCTGGTGGGTTTCTGGGAGGAGTTGTTGGGCGTCGACGCTGTCGGCGTGCGCGACAGCTTCTTCGACCTCGGCGGACACTCCCTGATCGCCGTGCGCCTGTTCGCGCGGCTCAAGAAGGCCTATGACGCTGAGTTCCCGATCTCCCTGCTCTTCGAGGCACCGACGATCGAGGCCTGCGCCGAGCACGTCCACGCCCGCATCGGCGCCCGGAAAACCGACGGCGCGCCCGACGAGCCGCGCACCCGCTTCGCGCACCTCATCCCCATGCACGAGGGCGAGGCGGGCGAGGGGACGCCGTTCTTCTTGGTGGCGGGGATGTTCGGCAACGTCTTGAATCTACGCCATCTCGCCTACCTGATCGGCGAGGAGCGGGCGTTCTACGGACTGCAGGCGCGCGGGGTCTACGGCGACCACGAGCCACACGACGACTTCGAGGAAATGGCGCGGGTGTACATCGACGAGATGCGCGCGGTCCAGCCCGAGGGGCCCTACCTCCTGGGCGGCTTCTCCGGCGGCGGTATCACCGCCTACGAAATCGCGCGACAACTGCGGGAGGCCGGCCAGGAGGTCGCGCTTCTGGCACTCTTGGACACGCCCCTTCCTCAGGCCGAACCCCTGACCCTGAGTGACAAGCTGATGCTGCACCTGCAGCGCCTGCGGCGCGAGGGAGCGGGATACGTCACCTCCTGGATCAGTGATCGCATCGAGTGGGAGCGCGCGCAGCGTGGGGCACGCTCCAACGGAGTCGCGCACGCTCCCGCCGATCCGCTGGCCTTCAACAACGACGGGGTCGAGGCCGCTTTCCGGCTGGCGCTCACGCGCTACCAATTGCGCCCCTGCGAGGGAGCGATCACCCTTTTTCGGCCTCGGCTCGATAACGCCTACGACGTGGGCCGGGGACGCTACCTGACCGCCGGTCGCGACTTCGTGTACCACGACAACGGCTGGGGGCGCCACGCCCCGCGGGTCGAGGTCCACGAGGTGCCCGGTGACCACGACAGCATGGTGCTCGAGCCCAACGTGCGTGCCCTCGCCGCACGCCTGCAGGCATGCATCGCGGCCGCCGGGAGCGAGTGCGGGGAAAGGCCGGTATCGTGAAGCTCGGGGCGGCGCAGGGTCCTCGGCGGGCGCGCCCCGACCGCGACTCGACCGAGGGAAGGGGGCCTCTGCCCCCGCGCTGGGATACAATTCCGGGGCATACGATGTCGGATTGGCTCTCCACCGCCGCGGGCGGCGGAGAGCCCAGGTGCCATTCCCTCCCCTCCCCGATGAGCTCCCCTCAACTGCTGACTCTCTCCCGAGCCCTCGCTCTGTCTGCCGCCGCCCTCTGGGGCGGGTGCGCGAGCCAGCCCCCCGGACCGCCCATCCCGGTCATCGCCGAGGAGATCAACGCCACCCGCAGTCAAGCCCTGCTTGGGACCCTCGCCCCGGGCGACACCCTGGAAGTGAGCTTCGATCAACGCTCCGACTGGAACCACAACGTCAGGATCCGCCCCGACGGTCAGGCCTCGTTTCGGTCCGTGGGCGATTTGGAGGCAGTCGGGCTCTCCATCCCCCAGCTGCGTGAGAAGCTGACCGCGCGCTACGCAGAGATCTTCCAGAGCCCGGTGGTGACCGTGAACGTCTCGACTCCCGCCGACCGCACCGTCATCGTCACGGGAGAAGTGAACTCCCCCGGCCAGGTCGCGCTCGGCACGGGACGCTTGACCCTGGTCCAAGCCCTGGCGCTGGCCGGCGGACACAAGACCAGCTCCGCGCGCCTGGACAACACCCTGCTCATGCGCTGGATGCCCGAGGACGGCCGGCGGATCGCCTGGCGGATCGACGCGGGCACCGACCACTGGGGCACACCGGACCCGATCCTACTCCAGCCGTACGACGTCATCTACGTCCCGGACACGCCCGTGACGAAGGTCAACATCTGGGTGGACCGCTACATCCGCCAGATGATCCCGATCCCCAACCTGTTCCCAGGTGTCTCGGGCATCTCAGGAAGCAGATGAGTCCGCCCCCTCAGCACGCACCCGCCTCGGGCGGCGAGCCGCCCTCCCTCGATCTGGGCGAGGTGCTGATCCACGGCACCTATCGCCACCGTTTCGCCGTCTTCGGCTTGCTCGTCGTCGGGACCCTGGGAGGCCTGCTCTACGGCTCGAGCCTGCCGCCGCAGTTCATCTCCTCGGGGAAGATCCTCGTACGGTTCGGCGCCAAGGAGAAGCAAGCCCCTGAGTCGCCCGTCCCCGGGACTTCCTCGGGCGGGGCCAACGCAGCGGGCATCGAGGACGAGGTTCAGCTCTTGAGCAACCCGGCCCTCTATCATCAGGTGGTCCTCGAGCTGGGAGGGGAGCGCTTCATCGGCACCACCACGCGCGATCTCGCTCCCCTGCCAGGGCCGCTGGCTGTTCTCGAGCCGATCCGCGGGCGCTTGACCAGTTGGGCCAGCGCCAAGGGCCCAGAGACGTTTCAGCAGCCCGAGGCGGCATTGCAGCAAGCTGTCGCGGCGATCGCCGCAGGGGGGAGCATCTCGAACAAGGCCCGCAGCAAGACGATCGAGGTCCTGTTCACCGCCGATGATCCGATCCTGGCGCGGGATGTCGTGGACGCGTACCTGCGCGTGTTCCAGAAGCGCCACCGAGAGGTGTACACGATCGCTCCCCAGGAGACCTTCTTCACCGACCAGCTCCACCGCGCCCTGGCCGAGGCGGAGAGAGTACGGCGTGAGCACTACGAGCACATCGCGGAGTGCGGGCACGTGGACCCCACGGCGCAGAAGGCGCGGCTGCTGAGCGACATCCAGGCGCTGGAGAGTTCGATGTCACAGGCGCGGACGCGCCTGGCGGCGATCACCTCCGAGCGCGCCGCCCTGCAGGCCCTGCTGGAAGCGGAGCCCGAGCAGATCGAAACGCCCGTATCGGCCCAGGTCATCACCAACCCGGTCTTCACCTCGCTCTACACCCAGGAGTCGAACCTGCGTGGCCAACTCGCCAGCCTGGGCACCGAGTTCCGCGAGGGTTCCCCGGCCTACACGGCCCGGGCGGCTCATCTCGAGGCCCAGATCGAGGCCGCGCGGCTGACCCTCGAGCGGACGCCGACGGTCCTGGAGATCAGCCCGGCCCGCACCCAACTGGCCCCGAACCAGCGCCGGGCGACCCTCACGGAGCAGATCCAGGACCTCGGTCGCGAGGAGCAGGGCCTCGTCGGCTCCCAGGCGCACGAGCTGTGGCTGCTCGACGAGCACGAGCGGCACATGGCGCAATTCATCGCCTGCGAGCCGCGCCACCTCGACCTCCAGGACGACCTCACGCGCAAGGAGTCCCATGTAGCCGAATTGCACGCGGCCCTGGACAAGGCGGCGATCATGGGCCTGATCGATCGCAACGAGCAGATGAGCAACCTGGTCGTCATCCAGAAGGCCACCATGCCAGTGAAGCCCTACGGTCCCTCGCGCTCGAAGTACTACCTGATGGGCATCGTGGGCAGCGCGGCCCTCGCCCTCGGCTACCTCCTGCTGCGCCACGTCACCGACTGGCGGGTGCGCTATGCCTCCCACGTCGCCGCCACCGCCGGGCATCCCCTCCTGGGGATGATCGGCGAGCAGCCCAAGTGGCGCAGGCTGGGGAAGCAACTGCGCAACCAAGGGAGGGGCTGAGGGTGGCGCACCGAGCAGAGCACGACACCCTGCCCATCGACGCGGCATACGGGCCGGTGCGCGAGAACGTGGGCCAGGTCCTGGCTGCCCTCAGCAGGGGGGGACGCGAGGGTGCCCTGCGTCGCTTGGCCTTCGTCGGCAGCGAGCACGGGGTCGGAACGACGACCCTGGCGACCTGCGTTGCCCTGGCGCTGGTGCGAGACATCGGAGAGCAAGTGACGCTCTTGGAGGGCAACTGGAGTTCGCCCGCCATGGCGAGCTATCTCGGGCTGAGCCCGACGCCCGGATTGACGACGGTCCTGGCGGGCGAGGCAACCCTGGAGGAAGCCGTACGTGAAACGGCCGTGACCGGCTTGCGCGTGCTGACCGCCGGACAACAGCGAAGCAGCACCTGGGTGATAGAGCGCGAGAAGGTACGCAAGGCCATCCGAGAAGGACTCGCCCAGCGAGACTTTGCCATCGCCGACATCCCGCCGCCGCTCTTCTGCCCCGAGGCCCTGAGCATGCTGGAGCACGTCGACGCGACCGTGCTCGTGTTGCGCGCCGGCTCTACCTCCCGGGCCCAGGCCGCCGCGGCGACCCGCATGCTGGAAGGCGCCGGCCGGCCGATCCTGGGCACGATCCTCAATCGTTTCCGCCCCGACCGTTTCTTCGCTGCGAAGGGGAGGAGCGGTTTGACGTCTTGAGCGGGCGGCCCCCGGCGAGGGATTCGGCTGTTTCCCCCGGCCCTGCTTCCCAGGTTTCCCAGGCCCCGGTGCAAGAGCGCGCGCGCGTAGCAAATCCCCGCAGCATCTGGTAGGATTTCCCAGTTCGAAAACAGCTCTGCTCGAGAGGCTCCAGCGCAGCTTGCGCGCGCGCAAGCGCAGCCCACCGCCCTGACGTCCGACTCGCAATCACCATGAAAGCCCTCCCCGCCATCCTCGCCGGCCTCGCCTTTGCCATCTGCACCAGCACGCCCACCCTTGGAGGGCCCTTGCAGCAGACGAAGTACAGCGCCTCGCGTTCGGGGACGAAGGTCCCGACCCACTCCCCCGAGCCTCTGACCGTGGCAGCCCTTGCCGGCGGTGCCGCCCTCGGCCTGGCGGCGCGCCGCCGCAAGCAGAAGCAGGGTTAGGACCGCGCAGCTCGACGACGGGCCCGTGCCCACTCCCGCGCGTTCTCGTGCCCTGCGCGCCCTGACGGCGGCGCTCGTCCTCGCGGCCTTCTGGCCGGCCGTGGCCGAGTGGGCTCCCTACGCCTGGAACGACCCGCGCCTGGGGTACGTCCTGCTCGTGCCGGGCCTGGCCCTGGTCCTCGCCCACGCCCACCACCGCTCCGGGAGTGAGAGCGAGCACGGCCCCACGAGAGCACCCGGCTCTCCACCGGACCGCTCTCCTCTCGAGGTGTCCCGCGGGAACGCCCGAGCCGCCGGCTCCGCCGGCCGAGACCTAGCACGCTCGAACGCAGAATCCCGCACGGAGAACGGACTGACCGCGGCCTTCGCCCTCACCGCCTCCGCGGCCTGCCTGACGGGCGGCATCCTGCTCGGACGCTTCACCCTCACCCTCGTCGGCCTTCCCATGGCGGCGGTCGGTTGGGTCGCCACCTGGGGCGGCGCGGCGGCGCTGGGCCGCTACGCCTGGGCCCTGGTGATGCTGGCCTTCATGGTGCCCCTCCCCCAACCGTTGATCGATCATACCCGTCCCTGGGCGGCGGCCACCTCGGGACGCACGGCGCTCTTGTTCCTGCGCCCCCTCGATCCCGAGTGCAGCTGGATCGGCTCGACACTTCACTACCGCGGCTGGGAGCTCCTGGTTTCAGAGGCCTGCGCCGGGTCGGGGACGACCCTCACCTTGATGGTGCTCTCGGTGTTCCTGGGCGGTCTCTTCCACCTGCGCCCGTCCGCGGCCGCGGCCCTCGTGGTCCTCGCCGTCCCCGCTTCCCTGCTGGTCAACTCCCTGCGCATCGCCTTGACCGGTGTGATCCTCGACCAATTCGGCCCGAGCGCCGTGGACGGGGTGCCGCACGAGCTCCTCGGCCAGGCCCTGGTCATCGGAGCCTCGGGGCTGATCGCCACCGGGGTGGCGCGCTTCACCACGGCGGAGAATAGGGTTGGACCGTGAAACGCCTCGCCTGGTGCCTCCTGGCCCTCGCCGGCCTGCTCGCCAACGGCACCGAGCTGGGCTTTTTCGGCCGCCCGGTGCCGCCGAATCTCGAGCGCCTCGCCGGACGTTCCTTCGGGGCCTTCGCCCCCGTCGAGACGATCGCGGTCGCCCCCGAGAACCTGGGTGACCAGCCTCCACTGCGCCGCTTGTTCCACTCCTATCGCGCCCCGGACGGCGCGCAGGGAGTGATGTTCGCCGCTTACTACCCGAAGGACCGGCGCTGGAGCGGGCGCCCCCATCCGGTCGAGCTGTGCTTCGCAGCCGACGGCTGGGCTCTGGGCGAGCAACGCGTGCTGCGGGCAGCGTCGGGTGCGCTCTATCGCTCGAGCGAGCTCAGCCGATCCGAGCAGCGCATCCGCCTCGTGCACTGGTTGCAGCATCCCGGCGCCCTCCCCGGCGAGGGCCTCCTCGAGAGCCTGCGGCGGCGCGTCTCGCGGGCGAGCGCCTTGCGCCGCGACGTGCTCTCGGTGTACTGGGAGTTCGACAGCGACGCAGCTCCTTCAGACGAGGTCATGACCGCGGCCTGTGAACAGATGCGCGAGGCCGTCGAAGCGCTCTGGCGCTGATCGCGCGCGATTAGAGCGAGGACAGGCGCAGAGGGCGCCCACCGGAGGAGACCGTCGGTCGCCCGTCGCGCAGGCAGACCTCGCCGCGCCGCACGACGACGCGCGGAGGGCTGGCCAGCTCCCAGCCCTCGTAGGCCGACCAGCGCGAGCGCGAGGGGAGCTCCGCCCCTCGCACGACGAAACGCTCCTCGGGATCGAAGAGCACCAGATCACCATCGCAGCCAGGCTCGAGGCGTCCCTTCCCGGGCAGGTGGAGGGTGTCGGCGGCGCGCTCGGTGACCACGGCCAGGGCGACCTCGGGTTCCAGCAGACCGCGCCGTGCGAGCTCCCAGGTCAAGGGCCAGAGCAAGTCGACCGACGGCATGCCCGAGGGCGCATGGGCGTAGTCGCGCAGCTTGTCCTCCAAGGGATGGGGCGCGTGGTCGGTGCCGATGGCGTCGATGATTCCAGAGCGCAGGGCTCGCACCAAGGCAGCGGCGTCGTCAGCGGTCTTGATCGAGGGATTGACCTTGCCCAGGTTGCCCAGCTCGGCCACGCGCTCGGCATCCAGGAGCAGATAGTGCGGCGCCGTGCTCGCGCTCACGCGCAGGCCCTCGGCACGGGCCTCCCCCACCAGCCGCGCTCCCTCCCCCGTTGAGAGGTGGAAGACGTGCAGCTCGGCGCCGGTCTCGCGGCACAGCTCGATCGAGGTACGCACCGATTCGACTTCCGCCTCGCTCGAACGCACGAGGTGGTGTTCGGCGGCGGTCGCTCCCCGGTGGGCCCGCTTGCCCTCCCGCAACAAGTCCTCGTCCTCGCAGTGGGCGACGATCATGCGCCCCGCCGCCGCGGCCGCGGCGAACAGGCTCGCGAGGGTCTCGCGGTCGGCCTGCCCGCCGACGCCGGTGGAACCACCCAGGAAGCACTTGAAAGCCGGCGTCAGGGGTGCCATCGCCTCCAGTTCGCAAACCGAGGCCGGAAGCAGGTTCGCCAGACAGGCGAAGTCGACCCGCGAGCTCCGGCGCACGTGCTCGATGCGCGCCCTGAGTGCATCGCGAGAGGTCGATAGGGGGGCGTTGTTCTGCACCTCGACGACACTCGTCACTCCCCCGTAGAGAGCTCCGCGAGAGCCGTAGTCCCAGCCCTCCTTGTGCTCGAGCCCCGGATCGCGAAAGTGAACGTGCACGTCGATCAGCCCGGGGATGAGCGTCAACCCCTCGGCCTCGAGCACCTCGAGCCCGTCCGCGGCGAGCCCTTCGCCAACGGCTTCGATGAGGCCGCCGCGCACGCGCACGTCGACCGCACGCGCCTCGGGGCCGGGCGGGAAGGTGCGCGCTCCGCGCACCAGGAGGCTCTTGCCGTGGGCCCGCGACGTCACCCTGTGCCCTCAGGTCGCCAACCGTCGGACCGTCACGACCGTCATGTCGTCCTCGGTGTTGCCCGAGGCGAAATCGAGGGCCTTGGAAACGACGGCCTCGGTCAACTCGCGCGCGCCGGCGGAACGAAGGCACTGCTCGGCGAGAACGCTCCGCAGGCCCTCCTCGCCGAAGAGGTCGTCGGGAGCTTGGAGCGAGCGCGCCTCGACCAGGCCGTCGGTCACGGCCAAGAGCACATCTCCTTCGTCCAGAGTCAGGGTCTCTCCCTGGTCGAACTGGAAGTCCGGCACCATCCCCAAGGCGGGCCCGTGCCCCTCGATCGACTCGATTGCACCGTCCGCACGGCGGTAGATCAACGGCGGCGTGTGCCCGGCGTTGACGATCTCGAGGGTCCCGTCGGGAGAGAGCAAGGCCAGGAAGAGAGTCACGAACAGGCCCGAATCCATGCGCTCGGCGAGGTCCTCGTTGAGCATGGTCAGGGCTTGGCGTGGATCGTCGATGACGCGCATCGTGCTGCGCAGGCTGGCCTGGGCCGTGGAAGTGATCAGGGCCGAGGCAGGCCCGTGGCCGGTGACGTCCCCCACGACGACGCCCTGGCGGCCGCCTTTCGTGCGGAAGAAATCGTAGAAGTCCCCGCTCGTGCGCTCGGCGGCGCAAAACCAGCCGAAGACGTCGTAGCCCGGCAGGTCCGCCGGGATCTGCGGCATGAGGTTCTTCTGGACCAACTCCGCGGTATCGAGGGAGGCCTCGAGGCGCGCTCGCTCGAGGGAGTCGAGGTGCAACCGTGCGCTCTCGAGAGCCACGGCGATCTGCTGGGCGAGGGCGTTGAAGTAGGACAGATCCTGCTGGGTGAACTCGCGCGTGGCGGCCTTGGAGTCCACGTAGAGGGCGCCACGCGGGGCGCCTCGTCCGGACTCCCCGCTGCGCTCGGTGTCGAGCGGCACGCACATCAAGGCCCGCAGCTTGAGGTCGAAGACACTCGCGCCGAGGTCCATGGCCTCGGCCGCCGAGTTGAAGACGTCCTTGAGGGCCACGCCGGTCTCGAGCACGTGGCCGACGGCGCTGGTGGAGTAGCGCACGTCCTCGCCCAGGTCTTCGCCCTCACGGCTGCGAGCGACGTGAACCTCGTGGGCGGCGGCATCCCCCTCCGTGGCCGGAGAGGTCAGCACCAAGAACCCGCGCGCCGCGCCGGTGCGCTCGATCGAAGCGTCGACGATGTAGGTCAGCAGCTCCCGCAGATCGTCCGGCCCACAGACGCGCGCGACCATTTCGGAAATGCGAGCGACCTCGTCGAGGAGGCCCTCCACGGAGCGGCGGTCGACGAGCGCGTCCCCGGTCAGGAACTCCGTGCTGTGGGGAGCCTCGCCCGCTCCCGCGGGCGCGCCGGCCTGCGCGGGGAGGGCCGCGCTCCCCGCGGCGGGAACGGAGGGCGTGCGGGCACCCTTCTTCTTGCGGAAGAACACGGGCGCGAGTCTAACCCGCTTCGGTCATCCGGCTTCCCCCCAGATCGCGCAATCGCCCGCCCCGGCGTCCCGCCCAGTCGGGCGGGGATCGGGACGGCGATTTCGGGTCCGGGGAGCCCCCCCCGCCCCCGGACGATTATGCTTGCCCAAGGACGTCGTGCGAGGACACACTACGAAGCCCCTGCGGACCCCAACAGACGCCAAAGAACAGCCATGCACATCACGGTAGAGCCGCGCGAGAACCACGCCATCCTGCACCTCAGGGGCGAGTTCGACACCTACTACGTGCCCAGCCTCCAGGAAGAAGTCGAGGGGCTGATCAAGGCCGGCGTCAGTCGGGCGGTGCTCAATCTGCGCTTGGTCAAGTTCATCAACTCGACCGCCCTGGGGGCCATCATCAAGGCCGCCAAGCAGCTCGACGCCGAGGGTGGCAAGCTCGTCATCTCGCGGCCCTCCAAGTTCTGCCGGGACATCATCGCCAAGGTCGGGCTCGACCGCGTGGTCGGGATGTACGACACCGACGAGGAGGCGGCCGCCAACCTCGGCGGCGCCCCCGCGGCAGCGACCGGCGTGACGGATCCCTTCGAGGAGGACAACTCAGCGGTCCTCTTCTCCCCCGTGGACGCCAGCCGCATCGAGTACGTGATGACCGAGTCCGCCAAGGACGACCAGACGGTCAACCCGGTGCACGGCCACGAGTTCGGCAGCCGCTGGAGCGGCATAGGGCGCATGTCGGGCCTCAGCGAGGAGAGCCTGTCCTTCACCTGGGGCGGCGGCAATACGGGCCTGGACGCGTTCCGCATGGCTCAGCTGCTGGCTCTCGGCACGGAGTGGAAGATCAAGTTCCGCCTGCCCCTGCTCCAACGCGGGTACTGTGAGGCCGTGGCGAAGGTCAGTGAGGTCGAGGAGCGCGAGGACGGCGTCAAGGTCGAGGCCACCTTCAGTGACATCGACGAGGAAACCCGCGCCTCGATCCGCCAGTACGCCGCCGACATGTCCTACCTCAAGGACGAGCTACGCCGGGCGACGGACGCCTGAGGTCGAGGGCCGGCCGCCGGAGCTGCGTGCCCGACGGTGCCGAGGTCAGGCGGGCAGATCGCCGGGTGCTCGCTCGCCGGCAACCGGGGAGATTTCCCGCTCGCTGGTCGCGGCGAGTAGGAGCTCCTCGAAGGACTGCGCCACGCAACCCCAATCGAAGCGCTTCTCGGCGCGTTCGCGGGCGAACAGGCCCCAACGGCGGCGGGCCATCGGCGCACCCGCGGCCCGAGCTAGGGCACGCTTCCAGGCGGAGCGATCGCCCGCAGCCGCCAGGAGACCGGTCCGATCGTCCTCGACCAACCAGCGCAAGCGCGGCAGGTCCGAGGCCAGGACGCCCACTCCGCAAGCCATCGCGCGCGGGATCTGCTTGCCGCGCACGCTATCGTCCACTGCGGGGACGACCAGTGAGGTGCTGCTCCCGATCAGGCCCGGAAGCTCCTCGTCTCGCGGCCGACTGGCGATGACCACGCGCGCCCCGATCCCCAACCGGTTGGCCTGAGCGCGCAGGCGGCGCCGGCCAGGCCCCTCGCCCGCCAGGACCAGAGCCCAGTCCGAGCGCTGGCCGACGGTGGCCGCGAAGGCGTCGATCAGGACGTCGAGCCCGCGCCGCTCTCCGATGCGGCCGACGTAGAGCAAGAC
This sequence comes from Planctomycetota bacterium, assembly GCA_002686265.1. Lineage (GTDB taxonomy): Bacteria > Planctomycetota > UBA1135 > UBA1135. Next base: position 5,144 of record NZBA01000024.1, on the reverse strand, counting down.
GCGCCCGCGCACGCGGTGGCGGGCAATCAGCCCCGAGTAGAGACCGGGCCGGAAGGTGGCCAGGTCCACGCCCTCGCCGAGCACTTCGACGCGCTCGGGGTCGAATCCTTCGCGCACGGCCTGCTCGCCCGCCAGCGGGTCGAGGGCCACGACGCGCGGGCGCGTACGCCGCACGAAGGAACCCCACAGACGTTCTCCGACACCTCGCAAGAGGCGCTGCATGGGACTGCCGACACCGGCGAAACCGGCTTCGATCAGAACCAGAGGCACCCCGATCTTGCGCGAGACGCGCGCCCCCATGAAGGCCGCCGGCGAAAGCGCGTCATAGGCCACGATCACGTCGGGCGCGAATCCGGCGAGGGTCGCGGCGCCTGGGGCGGCGGTCCCTTCCTCCTCCTCCCCCGAGCGCGGAATGGCTCCGGGCGGGGCGCCAAAGGAGCGCAGGGTGTGCCCGCGCCCCAGGAGCTCGCGCGCCAAGTTCGGCGCGTGGGAGCCGCCCTTGGTGTCGAGGGTGAAGGGGTTGAGCACCAGGGCGATGCGCAGGGGCGGAGACATGGGTGGGTGAGTGAGGCTCGTGGGGAGCGCCTTGGGGGAATCTTCGGCTCGGCCGAGGGTTTCCCTCAAGACCTGCGCTCGATTGTCGACAACAACACAGGAGTCCGAACACCTCGAAACCCGCACCTGGAAAATGTTTCCTCCCCCCTCTGAACGAGGCCCCCAGCCTCGCTCCCTCCCCGGCACCGACGCACCGCGGACCGCCCTCTTCGTCGATCGCTGGGGCACGCTGCTCGAGCGTCCGGCAAGAGGCTGGTGCGCGCGCTTCTCGAACGCACGCTTCACGCCGCAGGCCACCGACGCCCTCTTCCGCTGTACGCGCTCGGGCTGGGCGCTGTACCTGATCGGCAACGAATGCCAGGTGGCCTCCGCCCGCCAGTCGGTCGAGAGCTGGCAGGCCTTCGAACGCGCTCTCGAGGCCCGTCTGGCCGGCCTGGGCATTCCGGTCGCCCGCTCCTACGCTTGCCTGGACGACCCCGAGAACGGCGCGAGCGGGAGGCGGCGCGATTCGGTTTTCCGGCTCCCCAATACGGGGGCCATGTACCACGCCGCACAGCACGACGGCATCGACCTCCCGCGATCCTGGGTAATCGGCGACGGCTCCCAGGAGTTGACCGCGGGCTGGCGTGCCGGCTGCGCCCTGGCTTCGATTGGAAGCGATCCAGCCCTCGGTGACGGAGGATTCGGCACTGGAGCCGCGGTCGAGGCCCCGTCTCTGGCGGAAGCCCTGGACGAAATCCGAGCCTGCGCCCCCACGCGGCCGTGACGCGCGCCGCCCGGCGGCGGTGATCAGCCCAGGCGCCGTCGCAAGAGCTCGGCGCGCCGGCGGTCGCGCTCGCTGACCTCCAACAGGCCCGCTCCGGGCTCCTCGTGCAGCGCCTGGACGTGACCGCGCTGCACTTGGACCCCGAGCTCGTTGAGGATCGACAAAGGGGTGCCGTCAAAGAGGCCTAGGTGAAGACCGAGGCGCACGTTCGACAGGTGCGCGAGGGCGCTCTCGGTGGGCATGGCGCGCGCGGTGCGCAGCAGGCCGTGGGAGTGGCTGACCCGATCCTGCAAGGCTGCGCGCATCCCGCTCAGCAACGCATCGCGCACAGTCCGTTCGAACTGCACGATGACAGGAACGAGCTGGGCGAGGTCCTCGACGAGGTGGACTTCCGAGCGGCCGAGGGTGATCTGGTTGCTGACCTGGTAGAAATCCCCCGCCGCCTTGCTTCCCTCGCCGTACATTCCGCGCACCGCCAGCCCCGTGCGCTGGGCCGCGGTGAAGACCTTCTCCAGCTCCGAGCGCACCATGCCGAGGGCCGGTAGGTGGAGCATCACCGAAGCGCGCAAGCCGGTCCCCACGTTGGTCGGACAGCCGGTCAGATAGCCCAGGCTCGTGGTGTGGGCGAACTCGACCTGCTCCTCCAACTCGCGGTCGAGTCCCTGAGCGTGCTCCCAGGCGCTGCCCAGGTCGAAACCTGGCGACATGGACTGGATGCGCAGGTGGTCTTCCTCATTGACCATGGCGGAGAGGGTCTCGCCCTCGCCGAAGGCCACGCCCCGCCCGCGCAGGCTGGCGGAATCGGCCTCGAGGGGAGCGAGGTCACGGCTGATCAGATGTCGCTCGCGCAGCAGGAGCCGCAGCACGGCGGAGGCTTCGCTCATCGGCACCCAGGAAGTCTCGCCGTCGAGCTTCGCGTCCACGAGGCAGGCGCGCAGTCGCTCGCACACCTCCTCCGCGCGCTCGGGGTCGAGGCGTGCCGGGAACGGAAAACCGCGCAGGTTGCGCGCCAGTCGCACGCGGCACGAGACGACCGTATCCGAGTCCGGCCCCTTGGGGCTCAGCCAGGAGCTGACGCGCCCGGCGAAGCTGGCGACGTCGATGGACGAGTAAGTCATGCGGAACGACAGGATATCATGGGGCAGGCCGCGCGCGAGGCGTGCCCGTGGTCTACCGGACTCGAATAGCCTAGTGTCGCCTGCCGCGCAAGCCCATTGCGGGCGTCCTTCGCCCGACGAGAGCCATGCCTGCCGAAGATCATGCCTGTCATTGACCCCGCGCACATCGTCCTGGCCGTCCTCGCGCTCAGCGTCCTGATGTTCGTCACGAACGCCGTGCGCTACGACGTGATCGCCGTCTCGGTGGCGGTGGTGCTCGCCGCCTGCGGCTGCCTGACGCCGGCCGAGGCCTTTCGGGGGTTTTCCTCCCCGGCCGTGATGCTGATCGCGTCGATGTACGTCTTCAGCTCCGCCCTGCGCCGCTGGGGGGTGGCGGAGATGCTGGGACAGAAGCTCCTGTCCGCCGGAGTGAAGGGCGAGCGCGGGCTGATCTTCCGCGTGGCCGCCATCAGCGGACTGCTCTCATCGGTGCTCTCCAACACAGGCGTCGTCGCGATCCAGATCCCGGTCCTCTCGAGTCTAGGCCGCAAGTTCTCGATCCCGGTCTCTCGGCTCCTGCTCCCGCTCTCCTACGGCGCGCTGATCGGCGGCCTGGGAACCCTGATCGGGACCTCGAAGAACCTGGCGGTCAACGACGTCATCCGCTCGTTCGGAGGACGCCCCTTCGGCCTGTTCGAGTTCAGCCACTTCGGCGTGATGCTCGTGGCCGTGACCGCACTCTACTTCCTGGGCCCGGGGCGGAAGCTCCTGCCGGCGCGGCGCACCGAGGAGTCTCTCAGCGAGCACTTCCAGGTGCGCAAGTTCGTCACCGAGGTGCTGATCGAGCCCACCAGCACGCTCATCAACCGTCCGATGGGCGACACGCGTTTCTTTGGCGGGTACGGCGTCAACGTGCTCGGGATCGTACGCCCCGACAGCCCGACGATCCTGGCGCCGGGGCCGTACAACCGAGTGCGGCGCGAGGACACGCTGATCCTGCAGGGCGAGCCGGAGGCGCTGATGCGCCTGCGCGAGGACCTCCACCTGGCCCTGGTCGATTCGGCTCAGGCCGGCGAGACGCGCATCCACTCCGAGGACGTGCGGCTGATCGAGGGCGTGGTACACGCCACGTCTCCCCTGGTGGGCCGCACCCTCGTGGAGGCGGAGTTCCGCGCCAACAGCAGCCTGAACGTCCTGGGACTCTCTCAGGAGGGCGAGGTGCGTCCGGCGCGAACGGGGGACGCCCGCCTGCGGGTCGGCGACTCGCTCCTGGTGCAAGGTCACGCCCGCGACATCGAGCGTGCGCGCCGCGACGGCCAGCTCCTGTTCCTTGGTGAGCGCGACCTCCCGCCCCTCGGGCGCGGTGCCCTCCTGACGATCCTGCTGCTCCTGGGGGTGTTGGCCACCGCCGCGCTCGAGATCCTGGCCCTGCCGGTGGCAGCTGTGTCCGGCGCCGTCCTGCTGGTGTTGCTGCGCTGCGTGGACGTGGAGGACGTCTACAACTCCATGGACTGGGTCGCGCTGGTGCTGATCGGTGGAATGCTGTCCCTGGGCCTGGCGTTCAAGCAAAGCGGGCTGGCTGAGTCGGTAGGACAGGAGGTCGCCGAGCTCGTCCACTCGGCGGGGACCCCACACCTGATGATCGGCGCCTTCCTGGTCGTGACCATGCTGTTGACGACCTTGACCACGCACATCGCCTCGGCGGTGGTCATGGCGCCCATCGCCCTCTCGACGGCGGCCGAGCTCGGCGTCGGCGACCGCACGTTCCTCATGGCCGTGCTGTGCGGCGCCAGCCTGGCGTTCATGTCGCCTGTGGCGCATCCCGCCAACGCCATGGTGGTCGGACCGGGCGACTACCGCTACGGCCACTTCCTGAAGGCCGGGGCGCCGCTGACCGCCATCCTGCTGGTCTTCGCGGTGATCGTACTGCCGATCCTCTGGCCGCTGAAGCCGCTCTGATCCCGCTCGACGGCCTCCGCCACGGTCATCAGTAGCGCCGTTTGCGCCACGCCAGGGCGCGGAGGAGGTTGTCGCGGCGGCTGTTGAGGGTCATCCGCAAGCGAGCGCTGAGTTCCTCTCCCACCGCGAGGCGCTCATTCAACTCCACCAGGGCGCGGTCGCGCTCGGCGCAGGCCGACTCCACGGCCCGCACGGCCGCAACACTCTTCTCGAGCTCCGCGCGCAAGTCCGCGAGGGCTCCGCGGTGGCCCGATAGGTCGGCCTCCAGGGCCGCGGTGACCTCGGCTTGCTCGGCGCGCTCGCTGAGCGCCGCCTGGTGTGCCCGCTCCAGGGCCTTGGAACTCTTGGCAACCTCCGCCCGCAACTCCCCAGCAAGGGCGCGATGGCCCTCGAGGTCCGCCGTGTTCTCCTCGATCACCTGTTGTTGCTCGACGCGTTGCCGGTCGAAGTCCTGCACGACACGCTCCAGCTCGCCTCGCACCTCCTCCAGCTCCTCCTCGCGCAGGACGACCTGAGCGCGGGCCGCGCGCGCCACGTCGCGGTGTCCCTCCAGATCCGCGGTGACCGTCTCGATGACCTCGGCCTGCTCGGCGCTGCGCTCCTCCAGCTCGCGGTGCAAGCTCTCGCGCTCCAGCTCGGCGGCGGCCACATCTTGGCGCAACTGAGAGATCACGATCCCGTGCTCGGCCAGGTCCCCCGCCAGGGTCTCGCGCTCGAGGGTGTGCTCCTCGGCGTTGGCCGCCAGCTGCTCCTCGAGGGCCTGCTTG
>NZBA01000023.1 GCA_002686265.1 Planctomycetota bacterium | reverse complement strand
GGCACCTCGATGTCGGCTCATCGCATCCTGGGGCTGAAGAAGGTCCCAAGGGTTTGGCTGTTCGCCAATTAAAGCGGTACGTGAGCTGGGTTTAGACCGTCGTGAGACAGGTCGGTCCCTATCTGGCGTGGGTGTAGGATGATTGAGGAGGTATTCCCCTAGTACGAGAGGATTGGGGAGTACGGCCCTCTGGTGTACCAGTTATCACGCTAGTGGTATGGCTGGGTAGCTACGGTCGGAACGGATAAGCGCTGAAGGCATCTAAGTGCGAAGCCCTCTCCAAGACGAATCATCCCTATCAGTCCCCTGGGAGACTACCAGGTTGATAGGCCGGCGGTGTAAGCGCAGCAATGCGTTCAGCCAACCGGTACTAATCGGACGATCGACTTAACTACCATTCTCCATTCGAGGCCCGCCTGTTTACAGGCGACTCCCCGAAGGGGGGATGGGCCCTTTGAGCATCGTGAGAGATTCTCTCGCTACCAATTCACCTTATTCCAAATGGGAAGGCGGCCTAAAGGCTGCCTTCCCAGCGTATTCCCGGTGATCATGGAGTTCTGGCCATACCCGTTCCCATCCCGAACACGGTCGTCAAGCAGTTCTCGCCGATGATAGTGCAATAGCGCGAAAGTAGGTTGTTGCCGGGTTTTCACAGCACCCTCGGTTCTGCCGGGGGTGTTTTTTTATGTGCGGTGGGGCTTCATGATCACGCCGCTGCCCGTGCGGCCGTTCATCTTGACCACCAGGGGGACCGAAAGGCGCAGGTGGCGCACGAAGGTCGTCTCGCGCTCGGCCTCGAGGGAAGAGAGCCACTCCCAGTCCAGCAGGCCGTCTCCCAGGTCCGGGTTCACCGTGAAGTAGCCGACGCTGCACGAGGTTAGGTTCTGGAAGAAGTGCGTGCCCTGGGAAGGAGCCACCCGGATGTCCTCGAAACCCGACTCGACGATCACTCGCGCGCCCGCGATCTGGTTCCAGGCCACCGGGATGCCCAGGCTCGGGTCGGCCGATCCCCACCGGCCCGGGCCGATCAGGACGTACGGTGCGCTCTCAAGGCGCAAGGCGGCGTCTAGGGCGGCCAACTCGCCGGCCACCTCCCAAGTCCGCTGGCGATCGAAACGGGCGAGGTCGACCACGACCACATCGCGCAGGGCGTCCAGGCGGCCGTTGCCGAGCACGCGCTCGCTCCGACACAACAACTCCGCATCGTTGAGCTCGCCGAGCTCTACCTCCTCGCCCTCCCGGGAGAGCGCCATGGGCCGCAGCTGCAGGAAGGCGAAATGCGGCCGGCGGCCCTCACCGCCGAGATCGCCGGCGAACTCGATTTCCACCGGCGCACCCGTCCCCTCGCTGCAGCGCTCCAACAGGGTGCACAGGAGGTCGGCGAGGGGGAAGGCGCCGTGCTTGAGGACCCCGGCGAAGGTCACCAGCCGCACGCCCTTGCGCGCGATCCCGTCCACGATGCGGTGATCGTCCGGCGTGAAGGTCGAGCCGAGAGGGGACAGGGTGCCGTCCCGCTCGGCGAGTTCGAGGGGGAAACGCTCGAGCTCTAGCTCGCCGTGCCGCGGACCCACGCGCTCGAGATTCAAGGCGAAGAACTCGCGCTGGGAACTCTGCAGCGCGTCCTCCACGCTCGAGAACCCCACGATCTGTTGAGGATAGCGCGGGCAGAAACGCAAGCAGGGATCGCCGCCCACGACCGTGCGACCGAGGCCGAGGGCGACCGCTGCGACCCCGTCCGCTGCGACCTGGCCGGGCTCGGGATAGCAGTTGTGTGAGCGTGCGACTCCCGCGAAGTCGGGGTAGAAACGCTCCTCGTGCCGTCGGCCGACCAGCTGCTGGATCATCACCGCCATCTTCTCCTCTTCGAGGCGGTGGGAAGTCACCGAGAGGTAGGTCTTGGCGCGCTCCGTGAAGGTCGAGGCGTACACGCGCTTGATCGCATCCGTCAACTGCATCAGGCGCACGTTCAGGTCCGGGTGGCTGTTTGGCAGCATGAACGTGTGGTAGACGCCCGCGAAGGGCTGCGACAGCGAATCCTCCATCAGGCTCGAGGAGCGCACGGCCAGCGGGTGCTTGACGTGCTGCAGGAAGACCCGCAGGTCCGAGCCGGCCGCCCGCGGGAAGGGCGCCTGCAGGAAGAGCTGCACGATCCCCTCGTCCGCGTGCTGCCCCATCGCGAAGGCGTGGAGCCGCTCGTATGAGAGGAACTCGTCGAACACCTGCGTGCCCAGTACTACGCAAGTCGGAACGGAGACATCGACCGTCGGAAACAGGTCCGCGATTTCCGAGGCGACGAGTGTCTTGTTCGCGAAGGCCGCACCGCGCGCCTTTCCACCCAACGACCCGGCACCGATGCGCGTGATGCTGACCGAGGGCTCGAAGCGCTTGCGGTCGAAGTCGGCGATGACCGTGCGGTCGCGCTCCTCCCGGAACTCGTCGATGCTCTCGAGGAACCGGCTGCGCAGCCGCTCGGGATCCGCGGCGTGCCCGTCGGGCGGTACCACGAGGCGCTCGGCGAGGGTGAACTCCGTGCGCGCCTTCAACCACTTGGCGAAGTGGTTGCGACCGGCGTGGTAGACGAGGCTCTCCGCCGGAATGGAGGCGATCTTCCGCGCCAGGCTCTTGAGGTCCGCGGCGCGATCGACCTCCGCGCCGTCGGGGGTGCGGAAGACGAAGTCGCCGAAGCCGAAGCGCCGGACCAGGATCTTGCGCAGCTCCCCGAGCAGGAGCGGAGAACCCTTGACCAGGAACGAGGCTCCCAGCTCCTCGGCCAGCGTTCGGTTCTCTGGTCGGCTCGACTGCAGGACCAGGCGCACGTCAGGCCGCTTTGCGAGCGCCCGGCGGCAGAGCTCCAGCCCGGCCTTCTTCTCCAGGCGGCCCAGACGCGGGTACTCGAAATCCGACACGATCCCGATCACGTACTCGCCGTAGCGCTCGAAGTACTCCCAGGCCTCCTCATAGGTGCTACTCAAGAGCACCTTGGGCCGCGCCCGCATGCGGATCATCCGCTGCGAGAGGTTCAGGTCCTCGGCGAGCAGCCGCTGAGTGTGGCGGAATAGCTCCGCGTAGATCGTCGGCAGAAAGGACGAGTAGTAGCGCACGCTGTCCTCGACGACGATGATCGCCGGCACGCCGCGCACGCTCGTGTCGTTGGCGACGTTGAGCCGGTCCTCGAGGTACATCACCATCGCCAGGAAGACGCGCACGTCACCCTGCCATAGGAACATGCGTTCGAGCCGGCTGACGTCGTTGTTCGCCGTGAACTCGTGCAGCTCGCGCGGGGAGAAGGCGAGGGCGATCACGGGCAGCTCGAAGCCGGCCTGCCGCAGGCGAACCTCGAGCTGAGTGGCATTGCCGTCCTCGGCGTTGAGGCTCGCGACGACCAGGTCGAAGGGGTTGCCCGCCTCAAGCAGCTCCAGGGCCCCGGTCGCGTTGGCGACCCGCACGACATCCGGGATGCTGCTGCGGTCTAAATCGATGAAGTGGCTGAGCAGGGCCTCGGAGAGATGCCCCTCCTCCGACATGACGAAGGAGTCGTAGGCGCTCGAGACGAGGAGGATGTGCTTGACGCGGTGGCGCATCAGCTCGTGGAAACTGCGCAGCCTGGCGGGGGAGGCCCGCCCCGAGCGCTCACTCTCCCGCCCCATGATTCTCGTGGCCCCGGCCCCTCAGACGAGTCCCTGGTCGAGCATCGAGTCAGCGACCTTGAGGAACCCGGCGATGTTCGCCCCGTTGACGTAGTTGCCAGGGGTCCCGAAGCGCTCCGCCGTGGCGACGCAGGCGCTGTGGATATCGGCCATGATCCTCTTCAACCGCTCGTCCACCTCCTCACGGCGCCACGAGAAGCGCATGCTGTTCTGGGCCATCTCGAGGCCCGAGACCGCCACCCCACCGGCGTTGGCGGCCTTGCCTGGGCCGTAGAGGATGCGGGCTTCGAGGAAGGCCCTCACTCCCTCCGCGACCGTGGGCATGTTCGCTCCCTCGCTGACGACGCTCACCCCGTTGGCGATCAGGTTGTGGGCGTCCACTGCGGAGATCTCGTTCTGGGTGGCGCAGGGGAAGGCGCAGTCCGCCGTGAGGGCCCACAGCGGGTTGTGGTCGACAGAGGCGTCGGTGGCCGTATGGACGGCGCTCCCGTAGCGCTCGACGTACTCGCTGATGCGCCCGCGGCGCACGTTCTTGAGGTCCATGACGAAGGCCAGCTTCTCGGCGTCGATCCCCGCCTCGTCGTAGACGTAGCCGTTCGAGTCGGACAGGGTCACCGGCCGCGCGCCCAGCTCGATCAGCTTCTCGATGGCGTACTGCGCCACGTTCCCGCTGCCCGAGACGAGGCAGACCTTACCGTCCAGGGACTCGCCGCGGGTCTTCATCATCTCCTGAGCGAAGTACACGGCGCCGTAGCCCGTCGCTTCCGGACGGATCAGCGATCCCCCCCAGTGGAGGCCCTTGCCGGTCAGGACGCCGGTGAACTCGTTGGCCAGGCGCTTGTACTGGCCGAACAGGAAGCCTATCTCGCGGCCACCGACTCCGATGTCGCCCGCGGGGACGTCGGTGTTCGGGCCGATGTGGCGCTGGAGTTCGGTCATGAAGCTCTGGCAGAAGCGCATGACTTCGGCGTCGCTCTTGCCTTTGGGGTCGAAGTCCGAACCGCCCTTGCCGCCGCCCATGGGCAGGGTCGTGAGCGAGTTCTTGAAGACCTGCTCGAAGGCCAGGAACTTGAGGATGCCCAGGTTGACCGAGGGGTGGAAGCGCAGGCCGCCCTTGTACGGGCCGATGGCGCTGTTCATCTCGATGCGAAAGCCCCGGTTGACCTGGACCGCGCCGCGGTCGTCCATCCACGGCACGCGGAACATCAGCACCCTCTCGGGCTCGGCCATGCGCTCGAGGATCCTGGCGCTGCGGTATTCGGGGTGGCGCTCGAACACGGGCTCGAGCGACTCCGCGACTTCCTGGAGAGCCTGGTGAAACTCCGGCTCGGCCGGGTTCTTGGCCTTCACGTCCTCCATCAAGCCGGCGACGTTCTCATGCATCGTTCGGGTCCTCTTTGGTGCTCTCGTGCCCGTGGTCTGTGTGTCTCGGTTCCTCTGTGCGACGGGCGTCAGAGCTCGAACTTGCCGCGCGTCTCGGCGGTCGAAGCGGGAATCGAGCCCGGTCCCAGGCAGTCCACCTCGCGCCATTCGCTCACGAGCCGCGACGGATCGTGGAACGGGAGGTTCACCGCTGCTCCCGTCGCCGGACACTCGAAGGAGAACGCCCTCGGCTTCAGCTCGGCGTGGACTTGGTGCGTCGCGTCACACTCACTACAGGCAATTTGCGCTTCCCACATGCTCGGCGAATCAGGGGATCTGGCCGGTCCGATGTCCGCGCAGTCTATCAGACGGCCCGCGCCGGCCGCCCACTCCATGCCACCTTCGCTTGACGTACTGGGTCCGAAGCGAGGCTTCTCCGGCCTGGCCTGGCCCCAAGAAGTGGTCCAGTTCGAATGAGAGCCAAGCAAGGAGCTGACGTGCCCGGGCGGTGCGCCCTCCGTCTCGGCTCCGCTCCGTCCCCGGGCGCACAGCCCGCCGCGAGCTCCGCGGGGGGCCGGTACTCGAGGCAGCCGCCTGCGGAGTCGGTGGCGAGAGCCGGTCGGGCCCTCCTGTCGGGCGTACGACGAGCCCGCCGGGCCGGGAAGTCGCACCCGGCCCCGGGGAAGGGGTTCCTACTGCTCACGCGCGCGAGGGTGAAGGACGTTGTTCTCGAGATGGATGTGCTCGTGCAGCGAAGTCTCGAGGTCCTCGAGGGCGGCCCACAGGGCGCGCCAGGTGTTGCAGGCGCCCTCGGGAAGGGTGAAGTCGTTCGTCAAGGAGCGCACCTCGCGCAGCATCCCGCCGAGGGTCTCGTGCTCCATCTCCATCACGTGCATCGGTCCCATCGCCATCGCACCCTGGCCGGCCTTGATCGTGGGGAACAGGATCTGCTCCTCCTTCGGCAGGTGCTGCTCGATGTCCGCCTTGATCGCCAGGAAGGTCCGCAGCAGGCCGTCGAAGCACGGACGGTCCTTGTCGCCGTGCACGGCGTGCACCTTGCGCACCATCTCCTCGATGCGCGGCAGCTCCTCGCGCAGGGGTTCGTGGTAGGTGACGAGGATGTGGTCGATCAGCTCGCTGAGGGGGCGCTCACCCCAGTGGACCTCCTCGACCGTACGCTCGGCGAGGGCGGCCTCGATCTCAGCCAGGACTCCGGTCAAGTCCAGGCCGCGCTCGTCGCACACCGCCGAGAGGGATTGGCCGCCCCCGCAGCAGTAGTCGATTCCGTGACGCGCGAAGACGCGCGTGGCGAGGGGGTGGAGGGTGGCCAGGGCACCCACGGTCGTATCGCTTGTGATGCTCATTTCGTGTCGTTCGCTTCTGAGGGGATTGGGGGAGAAGTGGGAGCGGCGAGCAGTGCCAGCAAGGCACCGATGACCTCGCGCGCGGAGGCGGGCGAGGCTGCCTCGCCGTGCACGCCGCCGCGCGCGATCAGGGAGTGCACGGTGCCCGTGAAGATCGCGAGCATCGTCTCGGGTGCGACGTTGCTCCGCAGGTCGCCGGAGGCGATCCCGCCGCTGAAGGCCGCCAGGAGGAAGGCCCGCGAGCGGCGCACCAGCGCCCGCAGGCGCTCGACGGCCTCGGCGGGTACGCACAGGTAGACCTGATCGGAGAGCAGCAGCCAGGCCAAGCCCCGCCGCTCGCCGACGAGGGCGATGCGCTCGAGGGCGAGGCGCTCGAGGCGCTCGATGGGCGGTAGCTCGGCGGGAGGGAAGGTCCGCTCGAGCGCCTCGACCGCCACTTCGACCGCCTCGCAGAGGATCTCGTCGAGCGAGGCGAAGTGCCGGAAGAGGGCTCCCGAGGTCAGTCCGACCTCCGCGGCGAGGCTGGCCGCCGTCAGGGACGGCGCCCCGCGCTCGCCGATCACCCGCAGGGCCGCCTCGGCGATCTCCCGCCGGCGGACGCGGGTGGGCTTGCGGGTCTTGGAGGTCATGCTCGAGGCGGGGGGGCTAGAGGCCCGATCAGATTAGTAAGTAAGCATATACTTACGGCGGGTGCCACGCCAGGGGATCGCGGGCGTTTCCTTCGACTTGGGCGGTCCGGATGCCCGGGTCGCCTGGGGTACCCCAGTGGGTCGTGATGCCCGGCGGGCCCCATGGGTGCTGCTCGCCTGAACGGCCCGGGACTTCGCCGATCTTCCGGACCCTCCAGACCCCGCGGACCCTCCAGACCCCGCGGGTCCTCCAGACCCCGCGGGTCTTGGGGATCCTACCGGGCAAGACCGCCCCTGTGGGCCGGTCTGCTCTCCCGGTCGCTGGGGGAGCGTCCCCGGGGAGTGGCTCGCCGAGGGAGGTCAGGGCCGGGGCCTTCTGTAGGCGAGGAGAGCCGGCCGGGGGTTAGGGCGTCCCGCCCGCGTCCTCGGCCGCCGGGGGCCGCGCGGCTGCGCTGGGCGACGGCTCGCCGCCGGCCTCCCCCGGGATCCGTGACAGCGGACAGCCCAAGGCGCGCTCCAAGGCGGCGACGGCCGCGGCCGCCTCGCCGCGGGCGGTGACCTGTCGGCGGCGGGCGGTGAGCAGGCGCTCCTGGGCGTCGAGGACGACGAACAGCGAGGCGCGTCCCGCGGCGTGAGAGGCGCGCGCGAGGGACAGGGCCCGCTCGGCCTCGGGCAACAGGCGCTCGGCGGCGAGGGCGGCGGCGCTCGCGGTCGTCCGCGAACGGTCGAGGGCCGAGCGCACCTGGAGAGCGACGCGGGCGCGTGCGTCGGCGCGTACCTCGCGCAGGCGCTCGAGCTCGAAGGCGGCGCGCGCCACGCCCGCCTGGTTGCGGTCGAACAGGGGCAGGCTCGCGCCCACTTCGGCGGCAACTCCGTGGCCGCCGCGCCCGCGCCCGCGCCGCTCCACGGCGGGACCGGCGGAGATGCCGCCGAGCACGCCGGCGCGCTCGAGCTCGACACGTGCCTCGGCCGCCTCGACGGCCTTCTCCAAGGCGCGCAGGTCGAGCCGCCGCTCCTCCGCCAAGGCCACGGCGGCGGAGGCGGCGAGGGCCAGCGCACGGCGGAGTTCGCAGTCATCGGTCAGGTGCAGCTCCTCGACTGAACCCTCGAGCGAGAGTACCCGTGCCAGCTCGCGCCGAGCGTCGGCCGCCGCGAGGCGCGCCGCGGCGTGGTCCAGCCGGGCGGTCACCCGCGGGCCACTCGCCAGGCTGTCCTCCAGGGCGGTTGCGGCGCCCGCGCGCCGCAGGTCACCGACGGCGGTCGCCACGCGCTCGGCGAGGGAGAGGTGCTCGGCTTCCACCTGTTCCAAGGCCACGGCGGCCACGGCGGCCGCGTAGGCCGTGCGTGCCTCGGCCAGGATCTCGCCCGCCAGTCGGGCGACGCGCAGCACCGTGGCGTCCAACTCGCTGCGCGCTCCGCGCGCGGCAGCCGGGACGCGCCAGAGGTCGAGCAGCTCGACCGCCAGGATGCCCTCGAGGATGCCGCTCGTGCCGTCGAGAGGCAGGCGCAAGGAGAGGGCCGGGTTGGCGAACAGGCGCGCATCGGTCCAGTCGGCGTGGGCCACGCCGATCTCCCAGAAAGCCGCCCGCAGGGCACGGTTGTGGGAGAGGGCGAGGCGCTCGGCCTCGGCCAAGGAGAGCCCGTCGGACAGGATCGTCGAGAGCTCGTCGGGAGCGAGTGCGGGAGCGGCGGGGTCGAACAGCGCCCGCGAGCCCGTACTCTCCGCCACCAGCTCGCGCGCCCGCTCGAAGTCCGGCTCGGGGCGGACCTCGACGCAGGCGCAGAGCAGGGTGCCGCTCACGGCGAAGCTCAGCGCCGGCAGGGATGCGCGGCCCATCACGGGAGGGCCTGGGGCGCGGTGACGACGGGGAGGTTGAGCGCGCCCGAACCGGTGCGCGGACCTGCGAAGCGCAGCAACAGTCCGGGGACGATCAACATGTTCAGGGTCGTGGAGGAGAGGAGGCCGCAGAGGATCACGATCGCCATGGGTGTGAGGATCTCCGTCCCCGGATCGTCGCCGCGCAGGGCGATCGGGACCAGGGCCAGGCCGGAGGCGAGGGCGGTCATCAGGATCGGCGCCAGCCGTTCCATCGCGCCGCGCCGGACCGCCTCGGCGAAGTCACCGACTCCCTCGTGCCGGTGGAGGTGGTGTACGTGGGAGACGAGCATGATCCCGTTGCGCGCGGCGATCCCGAAGAGCGAGATCAGGCCGATGAGCGACGCCACCGAGAGCACGCCACCGCTGAGAGCGATCCCCGCCACGCCGCCGATGAGCGCCAGGGGGAGGTTCACCATCACCAGCAGGGCGTCGCGGGTCGTGCCCAGGGTGGTGCGTAACAGGAACCCGACCACGACGACCGCCAGGGCACCGAACAGGGCCAAACGGCCCGTCGTCGCCGCGGCGCTCTCGAACTGACCGCCGTACTCGACGTGGTAGCCGCGGGGGAGCTCGAGCGTCTCCTCGATCGCTTGCCGCGCGTCGGCGACGACCCCGGCCATGTCGCGCCCGGCGACGTTGCACATGACCACGATCCGGCGCTGGACGCCCTCGCGCATGATGAAGTTCGGCCCGCGGTCCTCACTGACTCTGGCCACCGCCCGCAGGGGGATCTTGGCGCCCGCGGGCGTGTCTACCGGCACCTCGCCCACTTCGTGCGGCAGGGGCGCGGACGCCTCGCCGAGGCGCACGGTCAAGTCGTAGGCCGCCGGACCCTCGAGGACCCGCGTCACCCTCACGCCCTTGCCGGCCGCCTCCAGGGCGCGCGCGGCATCGGCCACGTGCAGGCCGTGGCGAGCGAGTGCGGCGCGGTCGTAGTCCACCCGCACCTGAGGGATGTCCGCCTGGCTCTCGACCGACAGGTCGACCACGCCGGGGATCTCGCTCATCAGCGCCTCGATCCGCCCGGCGAACTCGCGCAGGGTGGGCAGGTCGTCGCCGAAGAGCTTGATCGCCACGTTGGCTCGCGTCCCCGAGAGCATGTGGTCGATGCGGTGGCTGATCGGCTGGCCGAAGGTGGCGGCCAGGCCGCCGATGGCGGCCAGGTCCGCGCGCAGGGCCTCGAGCAGTTCGGCGGTCGTGCGGCGCGGGAGCCCGAGCCGCCCGGGAGCCTCCATGTCGAGGGTCAGCTCGAACTCGCTCGCTTCCACCCCCAGGGCGTGCTCGTCCTCCTCCGCGCGTCCCGTGCGGCGACCGATGGCCGCGATCTCGGGGTGGCGCATGAAGGCCTCCTCGACCCGCTGCGCGAGGGCATCGCTCTCGTCGAGAGACGTGCCCGGCGCGGTCACGATGCCGACGACGAAGGCGCCCTCGTTGAACTCCGGCAGGAAGTTGCGACCCATGCGGGCGACGCCGATGACCGCCAGCAGACCGGCGAGCGCGGCGGGGAGGCCGAGGGCCAGCGGATGCGCCATGGCCCAGGCCAGGGGGCGCGCGTAGGCCCGCTTGAGCAGGCGCACGAGGTGCGTGTCACCCGCGCTCGCGACGGTGCGGCTCGTCGGCAGCAGCCCGATGCACAGAGCCGGCGTCAGGGTCAAGGCCGTCACCAGGGAGGCGGCCAGGGAGACGCAGAAGGCGAGGCCGAGAGGTTGCAGGAGCCGACCCTCGACGCCGTCGAGGAAGAAGAGGGGCGCGAAGACGACCAGGATGATGAAGGTCGCGAACACGATCGACGTGCGCACCTCGACGCTGGCGTCGAAGACGACCCGCAGCACACCGGCGCGCTCGCCGGAAGGGAGCGCGGTGTTCTGGCGCAGGCGGCGGATCACGTTCTCGACGTCGATGATCGCGTCGTCGACCAAGGCGCCGATGGCGATCGCCATGCCGCCGAGCGTCATCGTGTTGATCGTCGCACCGCCGGCGCGCAGGACGCAGATCGTCGTCAAGAGCGAGATCGGGATGGCGAGCAGAGTGATCAGGCTGGCACGCGCGCTGGCGAGGAAGGCGACCACCACCAGGACGACCATCAGGCCGCCCTCGAACAGGGCCGAGGTCGTGTTGGCGACCGAGTGCTCGATGAAGCTCGCCTGGCGGAAGAGGTCGCTGTGGATGTGCATGCCAGCGGGCAGGGAAGCGCCAACCTCCTCGAGTACCTCCTCGAGCTTCCCGGTGAGCTCGAGGGTGTTGGCTTGCGGCTGTTTCTGGACGGCCAGGATCACGCCGGTCTCGCGGATCGCCTCCCCGTCGGGGCCGCGGGTCGACGCGGCCGCGGCGCCGCGGCGAATCGCCGGGCCGAGGCGCACCACGCCGAGGTCGCCGACCGTGACCGGACGCCCGCCGCGCAGGCAGACGAGGGTCCCTGCGATGTCCTCGAGGCTCTCGATGCGCCCGATCCCGCGCAGGACGGACTCCGTGCCTCCCTCGACCACGAACCCGGCCGAGACGTTCTCGTTCGTCTCGGCGAGGGCGTCGGAGACCTCCCGCAGGTCGACCCCGTAGGCCTTGAGCTTCAGGGGAGCCAAGACGACTTGGAACTGCTTCTCCTCACCGCCGATGGGCGTGACCTGGGAGACCCCGGGCACCGAGAGCAGGCGGCGGCGCACCTCGGTGTACGCCGTGGCGCGCAGGGTCATCGGGTCGTGGCGGTCGGAGACGAGGGCGAGGAACAGGATCTCGCCCATGATCGAGGAGATCGGTGCGAGCAGCGGCGGCTCGACCTCGGCGGGCAGGGAGCCGGCGAGGGTCGCGAGGCGCTCGGTGACCGTCTGGCGTGCGCGTTGGATGTCGGTGCCCCACTCGAACTCCACCCACACGACGGAGGTTCCCACGGCGGTCGCCGAGCGCACGCGGCGCACGTTCAAGGCGCCGTTCACGGCCGCCTCGACCGGGAAGGTGACCAGGGTCTCCATCTCCTCGGGGGCCATCCCGCGGCCCTCGACGATGATCGTCACCGTCGGTGCGGAGAGGTCGGGGAAGACGTCGATCGGCATGCGCGCAGCGGTCAGCGCACCCACAACCGACAGGAGCAGCGCCAGGCCCAAGACGGCGGCGCGCGACTGCAGCGACCAACGAATGACGTTGTTGATCATGAGGACGTGTGCGCCGGGTCAGTGGGCGTGGCCCGCGCCGAAGGCGTCGGGGGAGGCGGAGGCGAGTTTCACCAGGTAGGCGCCGGAAGTGACGACGCGCTCGCCGGGGGCGATGCCCGAGCGGATCTCGAGCCATTCGCCGTCGCGGATTCCGATCTCGACGACCCGCCGTTCGAAGGTCTCGCCGTCGAGCAGGACGAATGCGACGGACTG
Source organism: Planctomycetota bacterium (assembly GCA_002686265.1). Lineage (GTDB taxonomy): Bacteria > Planctomycetota > UBA1135 > UBA1135. The sequence continues at coordinate 85,075 of NZBA01000023.1, read as the reverse complement.
GCCGCGGTCGGTGACGACGGCCGAGCGGGGCACGGCCGCTGCCTCGAGGACCGTTTCGGTCGCGAGGAACGCGTCGGCCTGCATGCCCGCGCGCAGGCGGCCGTCGGGGTTGGGGAGCTCGAAGCGCACGTCGATCCTGCGAGTGATCGGGTCGACCTCGCGTCCCACCGCGACCAGGCGTCCGCCGAGCTCGCCGACGACGTCGCGCGCGCGGCCGGGGAAGGCCGCCAGCTCGAGCAGGGCGCCGGGGCTCTCTGGGAGTCCGGCGAGGTCGAACTCGCTGACTTGCAGGGTGAGCCAGACGGTCGAGAGGTCGAGTACGCGGTAGAGGGTCGCGGTCGCGTCGACGTGTTCGCCGTGCACGGCGGAGGCCTCGACGATCTCGCCGGCCAGCGGCGAGGCCAGGGGAATGCGCAGGGGCGCGGCGGCTCCCGCGCCGCCGGGGCGCTCGAGCAGGGCGCGTAGGGCCGTGAGCCCCTCGGCGGCGGAGGTCTCGAGCTCGTTGGCGCCCTCGTGATCCTGCCGGGCGACCTCGGCGTCGCGGCGGGCGGCTTCCAGCTCGGACGCCGTGGCGAGCTCCCGCTCGGCGAGGCCCTCCAGGCGCGCGAGGGCCCGCTCGGTGAAGTCGAGGCGCGCGGCGGCTTGCAGCAGGCGGCGGTGCAGCTCGACCGAGCGTTGCTCGAGGTCGATCTCGCGTGCGAGGAGCTCGGTCTCGAGCAGGCGCCCGGCGGTCTCGTTGGCGGCCCGCTGGGCCAGGTCCGAGACCCCCAGCGGCGGCTCGATCAGCGCCACGACCTCGCCCGTGGCGACGTGCTGTCCGATGCGAGGCAGGGCTTTCGACTCCGGCGGCAGGACGCGCCCGGCCAGGGGCGCGCCGATGACCGCCGAGGCGTGGGTCGGCGCCTCGATCACCGCCGGGACACGCAGGCGGCGGACGAGGGTGCGCGGAGCGACGATCGCCAGGCGCAGGCCGATCTGCCACTGCTGCTCGAGCAGGAAGGGCACGGCGCCGGCCGAGTCCGCGCTCGCTTCGGCATCGGCGGCGGCGTGGGCCGCGTCGTGGTCGGCGTGCACGACGAGCGGCTCGAGAGGGATCGTCGCCTCGATCTCCTCGGAGCGCACGACGATGCGCGCGTCGTAGCGACCGGCGTTCTCGAGGGCTCCTAGAGGAATGAACAGGCCGTCGCGCTCGGGATGCTCGGCCTCGAAGGTGTGCGAGGAGCCGCCGGGTCCCGACAGCTCGAGGGCCAGGCGCCCGGTGCGCACCGGTTCGCCGGTGGCGAGCACGGTCACGTGGGCCAGGAAGCGCGCTTCGAGGCCGGGCACCAGGCGTGGGTACTCCATGAACAGCTCGACCTTCTCGGTGAAGACGGTGACCGCCACCGGTTCGGGCTCCTGGTGGGGCTCGAGCTCGTGTTCATGGTCGTGTCCCGCGTGGGAGTGCGGCGTGGGGTGGCAGGCGGCGGACAGGACCAGCGCGGTCCAGAGCAGGACGCGCGGGACCGGTCCGACTCGAGCGTGGGCGTCCAGCGGGTCCGCTGAGCGTGCGAGAACAGGGGCGAGAAGGGACATTCGGAAACCTCCGGGTGGGCGGTGAGCGCCGAATGTACCGACGCTCTCGAGCAGGGATCGAACGAGGCCACAAGCGGCCTACGACGACGGTCGGAGGTGTCGGTCTAGCAGCGCAGCCGGACGCTCTGCAGGGCGAGCAGGTGCGCCGGTTCGGGGGAACCGCGCGAGCCGGCGAAGGTGGCGAGGTCTCTTCGGCCGCGAGGTTCGTCGGTTTCGTCCGCCCCGGGCGGCCCCGCCGCGGGCACGCTCGCCGGAGAGTCGCTCCTCTCCTTGGCCGGGGAGAAGCGCGCGGAGACGACGACCGTCATGTCGGTGCAGGCCTCGCAGTCGCCGGCGTCATCGCAGTGCTCGTCGTCGCCGTGCTGCGCCTGCGCCGGTGAGATCGTGCAGCAGGCGCTGGCCGCCACTTCGATCCGCGCGTGTCCGCCGTCCCCGACGCAGAGCACGATGCCGCGCCCGAGGCCCAGCACGAGGAACTGGGGCAGCAAGGCGAGTAGGACGAGGGTGCGTCGAGTCTGCATGCGGGACATTTCCCACCCTATGCACGCCACCGCGGGCGATCAAGCTCGGTCCCCGGGCGGGAGGGTCAGTCGCCCTTGGAGCCGCCCGCCGGGGACTCACCTGCCGCGCGCTGGTGCTCGTGGAGGTTGGTGATGGCCGGCCGCTCGCCCGTGCCGACGACGCGCAATCCGTAGCCCTCGTGGGCCGCCAGACGCAGGGGCCGGTCTCCGTGCCAGCCCACGAACACGCCCCGGGGCCACTCGGCGAGCCCCTTCACCTCGATCGGCTCCACGGGAGCGAGGAAGCGCAGAGCGACGTTCCAGTAGACATTCCCGCGCGCCGAGTGCGGCCCGCGGCCGTACGACCCACCGCTTCGCAGCGGTTGCTTCAGGCGCCCTGTGACCTCGATTTCGATCTCGGTGTGCAGGTTCTCGAATGGGTTCGCCCGGTGGCAGTCGAGGGCGAGGTCGCGCCCCCAGCCCTTCGAGTACACGTTGTGGTGCGCGCCCCAGGTCAGGGTCGTCCCGTGGCGGTGGGGGGCCTCGATGCGCCAGTTCGTGACCAGGCAGTGCGTGGAGCGCGAGAGCGTGAACGGGTGGTGCATGCCCTTCCCGGTCATCAGCGCGCCGTCCACGGTCACCTGTCGCGAGGTGCCGATCCCGACGCCGCTGTCGCCGTGATCCACGACGATGTCGCGCACCCAGCAGTCGATGGCGTTCGAGATCGTGAGGGCGTTGTAGCCCTTCTCCTTCAGGTGCGGTCGGCGCGCTGTCTCGGGGAAAAGAAAAGACAAGCCCGCGACTCCGCACTCGCTGATGTGCGCCCGGCGCGTGAGCCGCGGGGACCACTCGCTCCGCAGCTCGAGGCCGATGGGCGTCGAGACGCTCAGCGTCCCCCCGGCGTAGCTCTCCACCCGCAGCCACTCGGTCAGGCGCGGGTCCGTGCGTTTGGCTAGCTCGGCGAACACGAGATCGGGGTAGGAGACGCCGCCGTGCAGGTGATCGAGGAGCGTGTCCTCGCCGGTGTCGTTGTACCAGGCGAGCTCGAGCCACTCGCCGGGGCGCGGCGGGGGGACGCCCCCCTCGAGCACGACGGGGAAGGCGCGCACACCCCCCGGAGCGGCGCCCGCCACGCCCAGCGGCTCGGCGCTCGGGCGCGGTGCGATAGACAGCAGGCCTCCGGACCAGCTCCAGTTCTTGCTCGGACCCGCGATATCGGTCAGGGAGAGGGGACACTCCAAGAGCGTCCCACCGCTCCCCGCGCCTTGCAGCACGACCCCGTCGCCGTGGATCGTGACGCGGCTAGCCAGGGTCCAGCGCCCCGCTCCCAGGTGGACGACGCCGCCGCCGGCGGCGGCCGCCGCGTCCAGGGCCGCCTGGATGGCCGGACCGTCGTCGATACCGTCGCCCGGGAGGGCGCCGTGGTTGCGGATGTCGAGGTCGCTCGCACCGCTCGCCGCCGCGCGCTCGGGGAGTGGCGCGCCGCCGCGGTAGCCCGCGCCGCTGAAGTCCGGCAGGCCGTCCGGGAGCTCTCCGAGCGCACTCGCCAGAACGACGGCGCAGGTGCAGGCGGGGGACCACATCGCTCCGACAGCCTAGCCCGTAGCGCGCGCCTTCGCTCCACGCCGCTCGGCGGGGTGCCCACGGTGGATCCGGGGAGGGCATTGGGGGACACTCTGCGCCCCGGTGGGCGCGAGGACGCCGCCGCGGGCCCAGATGTGATGCGACGACTGATCCTGTTCGGCTGCGGCAACTTCGCCCAAATGGCCCACCACTTCTTCGCCCACGACAGCGAATACGAGGTGGCGGCCTTCACCGTGGACGGCGAGTTCCAGGAGTCGGACTCCTTTCGCGGCCTGCCGGTCGTGCCCTTCGAGGAGGTCGTCGAGTGCTTCGATCCCGCCGACCACGACCTCTTCGTGTCCGTGGGCCTGCGCGAGGTCAACCGCCGCCGGGCAGCCAAGGTGCGCGAGGCCGAGGAGATGGGTTACGCGCTCGCGAGTTACGTCGGCTCGCGTGCGATCGTCTCGACCGATTTTCGGCCGCGGGAGAACACCTGGGTGATGGAGACCGCGCACCTCCATCCCGGTGCCGAGATCGGCCGCAACTGCATCATCTGGAGTCGCTCGACGATCGGCTTCAACAGTAGCTTGGCCGACGACTGCTGGGTCGCCGGCGCACTCGTCGGGGAGTCGGTCACGATCGGAGCCGGTACTTTCATCGGCCTGGGCGCCACCGTCGCCTCCTTCGCGACCGTCGGTGAGCGCAACGTCATCGGCGCCGGGGCGCTGATCCTCAAGGACACCGGCGACGAGCAGGTCTTCCGCGGCGCGGCCAGCGAGGCCTCGCCGGTGCCCAGCTCGCGCTTCTCCGGCTTCAACGGCTGACAGTCCGTTGCAACACGCCCTACTCCGACTTCGCCCCCTCCGCCGCTGCGGCGTCGGACTCGTCGATCCGTGCTCGGCGGCCCTATCACGCCGCTTGCGCCGTCTCGACTTCGCCCTCCTTGCAGCGACGAAGATGTCTTCGGCTCGCTACGGCCCTTCTCCAACGGGCTGCTAACATCCCGCGCGGCGATGGACGAGGCGCGACAACGGGCGGGGGGGACGATCGCCTCGATCCTGACCGAGGCCGAGGCCGCGCATTCCTCGCGCCCGGCCCTCGTGCTGGACGCGGGCACGAGCGACTTCTCGTCCCTGGCCGACGGCGCACGGCGCCTGGCGGGGCAGCTGGCCCGCGAGGGGGTCGGCCCCGGCAGTCGTGTCGCGCTGCTGTTCACCAACGGCGTGGCCTTCGTCACCGCCCACTACGCCGTCGCGCTCCTCGGTGCCGTGTGCGTGCCGCTCAATCCGGAGCTGGACGAGGAGCTCACGGAAGCGATCCTGGAGCGCGCCGGCGTGACCTGCTTGATCTCGAGCGCGGCGCTCGCCGATGCCGTCAGGGAACGGGACGCGGCGGGCGCGAAGCCCCTGGGGCGCGTCGTCCTCTTGGAGTCAGGGACCTCCCTCGCCCGCCGCGCGCCCGACGGCAGCGTCGAGAGCCTGGAGGGGATGGCGTCCCTTTCTCATCCCACGCCGTCGACGCCCGGCGACCCGGCGATCCTCTTCTTCACTTCGGGCACGACCGGCGCGCCCAAGGGCGTGCTCTTGACCCACGCCCAGGTGTTGTTCGGCATCGATGCCTGGGCCGAACGCTGGTCCTTCGACGAGCACACCCGCAGCCTGATGGCGGCGCCGTTCTTCCACGTCGTCTACAACCCGCTCGTACTCGGCGCGCACCGCCGCGGGGGCGCGGCGGTCGTGTCCTCCTCACCCGCCGTCGGGTCGGTCGCGGCGACGGCCGAACGGCACGGCGTGACGGCGCTGATGGGCACACCGGCACTGATGCGCCAGCTCACCAGCGAGCGCTGGAGCAGGCGCCACGACCTCTCGAGCCTCGAGAGCCTGATCTACGGAGCCGCACCCACACCGCCCGAAGTCGTGCGCGCCCTCGGTGAGCGCTTCCCCCGCGCGCGGCGCTTCAACTGCTATGGAATGACGGAGACCAGCTCCGCCCTGACCTGTCTGGGCGGCGAGGAGGTCGCGGGACGCGAAGACTCGGTCGGGCGCCCGCACCCCGGCGTGCGCCTGCGCATCGTCGGCCCGGACGGACGTGACCTGCCGCCGGGCGAGCGCGGCGAGGTCTGCGCGAGCGGGCCGAACGTGATCACGGCTTATGTCGACGCCCCGGCGCTCGACGCGGAGCGGTTCTTCGGGGGGTGGCTCAGGACCGGAGATCTCGGGGCTCTCGACGGTGACGGGCGCCTGTCGCTCTTCGATCGCCTCGACGACCAGATCAACGTGGCCGGAGAGAAGTTCTACCCCTTTCAAATCGAGGAAGCGCTCGCCAGTCAGCCGGGCGTCGGCGAGGTCGCGGCCGTGGGCGTCGCCGATGCCTTGCGGGGCCGCGTCGTGCACGCCTTCGTCACCACGGCCGGAGCCGCCCAGCTCGACCTCGAGGCCCTGCGCCGGCACTGCATCGAGCACCTGCCAGCCTGCATCGTGCCGCGGCGGATCACCCTCCTCGACGAGTTGCCGCGCAACCCCAGCGGCAAGGTCGAGCGCCGCAAGCTCGCCGATCGGGCGGAGGGCTGAACCCGCGCGCTCTGGACCGCGCTGCCGGCAGCCCTCGAGAATGACGCCAACGGGCTGCCGGCAGCCCGCAGGAAACACCCCAGCGGGCTTGCTAGGGGGCAGCGGCCGCGTCCTCGACGGCTCGCCGGACGCACTTCGCCAGGGAGGGACTGCGCATGCCCGAGGCGCGTGCGAGCGCGAGGGTCCCGGCGACGTCGAGGCCGTCGCGCAGGCCGACGTGGAGCCCCCAGAGTGCGCCGACCCGATTGCCGCTGGCGCAGTGCAGGAGCACGTGAGCGCCGGTCTCTCCCGCGAGCAACTCACCGAGCTCGCGCGCGTGGATCGCCGTCAGGTCGTCGCCGCCGAGGGGCATCGCGGCGTAGGTCAGGCCGGCCGCGCGCACCAGCTCACCCTCCTCCGAGGCCAGGGGCTCGCTGGGCCGGCGCAGGTTGATCACCAGGCCGTAGCCCGCTCCGGCGAGGTCCGCGAGCCCCTCGGCGGTCGGCTGACCACCGCCGGCGACCCCGGGGCCGAGGAGCCGAAAGCCCGGCAGGTCGAGGGCGGCGGGCTCGGCTCCCTCCCCGACTCCGACCCCGACCCCGACGCAGGCGGCGGCGAGAAGCGCCAGGACGGCGCAGAGCAGGGACGCGAGTCGGTCGTGGGGAATCGGCATGGGCTCGGTCGGGTCGCGGCGATGTGCTGGAGAGGGCGGCGGGCCGTGGCCGCCGGCGGAGCGGGCGCGGCCGTCGGTGCCCGGGGCCGCCCGCGCTTCAGGCGGGCTCGATGCGCACCGGGCAGACCTTCAACTCCGCCGTGTCGGTGATCGGATCGTAGCCCGAGCCGGTCAGGACGTTCACCGGCACCTCGGAGAAGCTGAAGCTGGAGAACACCGTCCCGCGCGGGGAGGTGTCGTCCGCGGCCACCTTGACCACCACGCTCCCGCGGCGGCTGGCGAGGATCGCCGGCTCGCCGTCGGTGAGGCCCCAGGCGGCGACGTCGGCGGGATGGACCTCGACGACCTCCTCGGGGACCAAGAACTCCGGCCCCGCCGAGCGGCCGCTCATGGTGCGCGTGTGGTAGTGGGCCAGTCGTCGGCCGGTCGTGAGCCAGACGGGGTAGTCCTCGTCGGTCACCTCGGCTGGATCGCGGTACTCGGGAGTCGTGAACAGGCCGCGGCCGCGCGGGAACTCGCCGATGTGCAGGAGGGGGGTGCCCGGATGCCCGGCCTCGGGCACGGGCCACTGGTGGCGGCCCTCGGCGACCAGCTCCCAGGAGAGGCCGTGGTAGGTGGGCGAGAGGGAGCACAACTCGTCGAAGACCTGCGCCGCGCTCTCGTAGTCGAAGCCCCCCGCTCCCAGGCGCTTCGCGAGCTGGGAGACGATCCACCACTCCGCTCTCGCCTCGCCCGGCGGCGCGACGGCGGCGCGCACCCGTTGGGGGCGGCGCTCGGTGTTGGTGAACACGCCGTCGGTCTCGCCCCAGGCACTGGCCGGCAGGACGACGTCCGCCAGCTCGGCGGTCTCGGTCAGGAAGATGTCGATCACCACCAGATGCTCGAGGCTCCCCAGGGCGCGCCGGCAGTGCCCGGCGTCGGGATCGGAGACGACCGTGTTCTCGCCGCAGATCAGCATGCCGAAGACCTTCTCGCCGGCGCGCTCGAGCGCCCGCACCTTGGTCATGCCTTTTTGAAGGTCCACGCGCACGCCCCAGGCTCGCTCGAACTTCTCCTGGTTCGCCGGATCGGTCACCGGCTGGAAGCCGGGGAAGTGGTTGGGCAGGGCGCCCACGTCCCCGGCACCCTGGATGTTGTTCTGCCCGCGCATCGGGTTGATGCCCGTGCCCGGGCGACCGACGTTGCCGGTCATCAGCATCAGGTTGCACAGGCTCTGGACGTTATCGACGCCGCAGATGTGCTCCGTGATGCCGAGGGTGTAGTAGATCGCGCCGCGTTCGGCGCGCCCGTAGGCGATCGCGGCGCGCTCGATGTCGGCGGCCTCGACGCCGCAGATCCCCTCGGCCCACTCGGGCGTGAAGGCGCGGAGGTGCTCGCGCAGGCGCTCCCAGCCCTCCGTGCGCTCGGCGAGGAAGGTCTCGTCCACCAGGCCCTCGCGCTCGATCACGTGGGCCATCGCGCCCAGCAGCGCGACGTCCGTTCCGACCCGCAGGGGCAGGTGGAGGTCGGCGCGCCGTGCCAGGGGGATCCTGCGCGGGTCGGCGACGATCAGCGTCGCGCCACGCGCCTGGGCCTTCTTGAGGCGCGTGGCCGCCACCGGGTGGGTCTCGGTCATGTTGGTCCCGATGCAGAAGATCACATCGGGCTTCTCCATGTCCGCCAGGGGATTCGACATCGCCCCGCGCCCGAGGGTGGCGGCCAGACCGGCCACCGTGGGGGCGTGTCACGATCGGCTGCAGTTGTCTATCTGGTTGGTCTGGAAGCAGACGCGCACGAGCTTCTGGATCGTGTAGGCGGACTCGTGGGGAGCGCGCCCCGAGGCCACGGCGTAGACGGCCTCGCGGCCGTGGGCGGCCGCGACCTCGCGGAACCCCTCGGCGGCGCGGTCGAGGGCCTCGTCCCAACTCGCCTCGACCAGCTCGCCGTCCTTGCGCACCAGCGGGTTGGTCAGGCGGTCTGGGTGCTGGACCCACTCCCAGGCGAACTGGCCCTTGACGCACAGGGCACCCTCGTTGGCCGGACCGTCGGGGGCCGGCCGGACGCCGACGATGCGCTCGCCCTTGGTCAGGATGTCCAGGCTGCAGCCGACACCGCAGTAGGGGCAGATCGAGCGCGTGGCCGCGAGCTCGCCGGGTGTCTCGGCGTGCTCGAGGGCGCGCCGGTCGGCGAGGGCGCCGGTCGGACAGGTCTGGACGCACTGACCGCAGAAGGTGCAGGCCGAGTCGGCGAGCAGGCCGTCGAACTCGGTCGTGATACGCGTCCGAAACCCGCGCCCCCCAACGCTGATGGCGTCGTCGCCCTGCTGCTCGGAGCAGATTCGCACGCAGCGGTAGCACGAGATGCAGTGGTCGTAGTCGCGCAGGATCATCGGGTTGGCGTCGTCGGCCCGCGAGGCCCCCGAGCGCGCCCCCCCGAAGCGCCTACCGTCCGCCTCGTAGCGCCCGGCGAGCTGGGCCAGCTCCTGGGAGGCGCTCCCGCGCAGGGAGTCGATGGCCGCGCCGGTGGGATTCTCGGAGACGATAAGATCGGTGAGGATCCTGCGGTGGCGCTCGAGGTCGGCGGTGCGCGTCCGAACCACCATGCCCGCGTGCGCCAGGGTCGTGCAGGAGGCCACCGGGCGCGCCTGACCCTCGACCTCGACCGCGCACAGGCGGCAGGCGCCAAGGGGTTCGAGTCGGTCGTCGAAGCACAGGGACGAGACCGCGTCGCCATGACGGCGGGCGAGCTCGAAGAGGCTCTCGCCCTCCTCGAAGGCGACCGTCTCGCCGTCGAGAGTCAGGCGGTTCGATGCCGCGCCGGTCGGGGTCGTGCCGGTCATCGCCGCGCCAGGGCTTCGTCCACGCGCTCGGGGAAGAGCCGCAGGAGGCTCTCGGTGATCAGGGGCGCCGCGATCCCCAGGCCGCAGGCGCTGAGTTGGGACATCGTGTCGCCGATGGCTCCGACCTCCGCCTTCCACGCCTCGGCTTGGGTCGGCCCGGCGACTCCCGCGAGGCGCTCGGTCAGGCGCTGAGTGCCGATGCGGCAGGGGAAGCACTTCCCGCAGGATTCGTCGGCGAAGAAGGCCATCGCCTGGCGCGCGACGTCGACCATGTCACGCCGGTCGTCGAAGACCATCACGCCGCCGGCTCCCAAGAACGAGCCGCGCGCCTTCAGGCAAGGTTCGTCGAGGGTCGCATCGAAGTCGCCGGGGCCGAGGAAGCCGCCGGAGAGGCCGGCCATCGTGATCGCTTGGAGCCCGCGCCCGTCCCCGGGGCCGCCGGCCCAGTCGAACAACAGTCTGGTCAGGGAGAAGCCGATGGGCACCTCGTAGTTGCCCGGTCGCCGGACGTCGCCGGAGAGGCTGATGATCTTGGTACCGCGCTCCTTCCCCAGGCCGAGCCCCGCGTACCAGTCGGCGCCGCGCTCGACGATGGGCGGGACCGAGGCGAGGGTCTCGACGTTGTTGACGGCGGTCGGGGTTCCTTCGAAGCCGTGCGTGACGGGGAAGGGCGGTCGGTTGCGCGGGAAGGGGTGCGCCCCCTCGAGGCTGTTCAAGAGCGAGGTCTCCTCGCCGCAGATGTAGGCCCCCGCGCCGCGGCGCACGTTGAGCTCGAACTCGCCCAGCTCGCCGCGCGCCTCCTCGATGGCGCGCTCGAGCACGGCCTGCGTGTGGGGGTACTCGTAGCGCAAGTAAACGAACCCGCGCGTCGCGCCGGTGACCTCGGCGGCGACGGCCATGCCCTCGAGCACGGCGTGCGGATCGTGGTCGAGGAGCACGCGGTCCTTGAAGCAGCCCGGTTCGCCCTCGTCGGCGTTGCAGACGATCGTCTTGGGACCGCCGGCGGCCTCGCGCACGGCGCGCCACTTGCGCGCGGTCGAAAAGCCCGCGCCGCCGCGGCCGACGAGACCCGAGGCGTCGAGCTCGCTCAGCAGCGCCTCGCCTCCGAGCTCGCGCGCCCGTGCCAGGGCGCGGTAGGAGCCGCCGTAGCCCGCCAGGGTGGCGCGCCCGGCCTCGCGCACGCGCGCGAAGCAGCACTCCTCGAGGCCGTCGGGGTTGGGCGGCGGCAGGGGCGTCGGCGCGGCGCGGAGGCCCCCGCCCGGCGTGCCGACCAGGACCTCGCCGCCGCAGAGGACGGGGATCGGCTCGTCGCAGCGACCGGCGCAGGGCATGGGGCTCGCTCCGTCGAGCTCCGCCAGCAGGGCGTCGCTCCCGCGCGTCTTGCAGATGGGACCGCCACACACGCGGGGGGCGTCGCGGCCGCCGGCCTCGCGGGAGAAGTGGTGGTAGAACTCGACCGTCCCGTAGAGGTCGGCCAGCGACATACGGAGCCCCTCCGCGACGGCGTGAAGGGCCTCGTCGGACAGGTGTCCGTCGCGCTCGTGAAAGGCGTGTAGCAGCCCGAGCAGGGGCGCGGGCTCGGCTCGCCAGCGTGCGATGAGGTCGGAGTCGGCGGAACGCACGCCGCCAGGGTAGGGGATCGGCGGGCGCTTTGCCCGAAGATCGCGGCGCGGAGGGAGCGGACTAGTCCTCCTCGCCGGGCCCGAGGTTGACCGGCCCGCAGGGGATCTCAACCTCGAGTGTGCGTGGCCTTCCGTCGACTCGGGCGGTGATGCGGTAGGGCCCCGCCGGCAGCTCGCCGAAGAGAACGCGGCCGCTCGCGTCGCACCGGAGGGAGGAGGAGAACCGCCAGGAATCCTCCAGCTCGCCGCGGCGCTGGAGCCGCACGTCTTGGTCCTCTTCGGCACCGGGGACGGTGACGTCGAGGGGATGGAGCGGCGGGACGGGGAAGTTCAGCGTGTTCTCGCCCGTGGAGAGCTCGATCTCCACCTTGGCGATCTCACTCCCCCCGTACGGCGAGTTGTCCGTGGGCTTGAGGCGCATCGTGATCAGATGGGGTCCGGTAGCGAGCTTCTCGAAGCGCTTCACGCCTCGGGAGCTGACCGAGACGTTGTTGAAACTGAAGGAGTGCCCGGCGGTGTTACCCGCCGGTCTCGCGTTGATGCTCAAGCGCCCGGCGAGGGTGCTCCCGGAGTAGCCGACGACGTGCACCACCAGCTCCGCCGGCTCCGTGAACGTGATTTCGACCTCGGTCTGCCCGGCAGAGAGGTCGGCGGTGCGCGTGCCGAACTCCTCGTTGGAGGCCGTGATGGCAAAGCTGGCACCATCGTTCTCGCCGCCGAAGTAGGATCGGCGCGCGTTGGCGGGGATCGCGATGTGGTACCTGCCCTCGCCGTCCCGCAGGCCCGAGAAACCTGAGTTGGAGGAGCTTCCACCGCCCTTGTTCGTGTGGCGGAAGCCGAAGCGAACATCGCTCACCGGCTCTCCGTCCGGGTCGGTCACGCGGATCGCCAGCGTGCGGCTCTCGTCCAGAGGAGGCACGGTCAGGACGCACTCGCTCAGCCCCTCGCCCACCTCGAGCACCTCGTGTACCTCGGCCGCCCCCGAGTTCAAGCGCATGAAGCCGACGGCGTAGGTGCCCGGATCGAGGTCCACGAAGGCGAAATCCCGGTCACCGCGCAGATACTCTCCGCGGCTGGCCTCCTCGAAGTCCTCGGCGCTCACCTCGGCTCCGGGGGCGAGCGCGATGAGCTTCACCTGCGGCCAGCCGCCGGTCAGTCGCGGACCCTCGTAGACCACCCGGCCGCGGATTCCCCGGCTGCCGCCCAGGACGAGCTCGATCTCCGCAGGAGTCGCGCCGGGTTCGACGCGGACCTCCACGCTCTCCGAAATCAGGTGCGCCCGCTCTTCGTCGCGTACCCGCGGCTCCCCGGTCTTGGAGATCCAGGCCGTGACCTCGGCCTTGCCCTGGGCCAGGCGCAGGTCCGGCTGCTGTGGCGACCAGGTGAAGTAGCGCGTGTGGGTACTCCCGTCGCGGGTGCTCGCGCAGCGCACTACCGCCTCGTCGGGCGAGCCTCCGTCGGGGAGCACGACCCGCACCAAGACCGCGCTCACAGGGCGGGCGAGCAGCGCGACCTCCGAGTCGGCGGGCACGCTGTAGAGGCTCCCGCTCATCGATTCGAATGCCCAGTCGCGCAGGTGCGCCGACAGGCGGAACTTCCCGTTGGGCAGGCCGTCGATGCGCTAGGCGCCGCTCGTGTCCGTGCGGGCTTCGAACAGGCCGGCGCGCATGCGTGCGTGCTCCGCGGCGGCCTCGCTCACGGCCGCCTCCAGGGAGAGGTCGGGAGCGGAGGCGCCGATCACGTCCGGCGAGTCGATCGAGTGGGAGGGGTCACGCAGGACCGCGCGCAGAGTGACGCCGCCGACGCCTCGCCCGTCGCCGTCGAGCACCGTGCCCCACAGGGCGCTCTCGCCCCGCCGGTGGCGGAGCGCCGTTCGCCGGGTGCTCTCGAGGGCCGCGGCCACGCGCCTCTCGCTCGCCGGGACGATCCCCCGTCCTTCCGGCTCCCCGTCCCGCTGCCCTGCGGGCGCCTCGAAAGCGAGTGGCGCGGCGAGCGCCTCGGTCTCGCCCCGCTCCGCTGCCAGGGGCCCAAAGGAGTCTGGTCGCAGGCCGCCGGTGACCGCCGACTCGCTGAACATCACGCTTCCCAACCCCAGCCCCACGACCAGGCCTATCAGTGCTCCGGCGATCCATCTGCCCATCGATTCCTCTTTGTCCGTTGGTTGGCGCGGTCAATTCGCTCTGCGCGCGGCGCAGTCTACGCGCCACGGGTGCGGGGGTTTCCATCTCTCTCACGGGCGCGGCAGCCAGCCCGTCACGGCGCCGCGGAAGACCTCCAGCGGACCTCGTGAACCCCAAAGGGAGCCGCACCAAGAGAATCGTCTGGTCCGGCCCGTCGGCCTCACGGTCCGAAGAACACCAGCGCCGCGTCGCTTAGGTTGAAGCCACTGCCGCAAGGGGAGGCGTGAGGGTCGCGGAACCAGCTCTGGAAGTAGCGCAGATCGCCCGATCCCCAACCGCCCGCGGCTCCCAGGCCCGGCCCCCAAACTGCGTCGCCGATCCCATCGGGGAAGCGCACGCCCAGGCGCACGACCTGCTGGCCGACACAGCGCAAGCCGTCGCCGAAGGGGACGCCGTCGCCGCCGACGATGTCCGTGTTGCCGACGAACAAGAGCGCGGGTTGTCCGGGGAGCATGTCGTGGGCCAGGAAGAGCTGGTCATCGGCGGCGATGCTGCCGGTCCCGTAGGTCCACAAGGACGCGCCCTCGCCCGCCGAACCGGCGCAGCCCGCGTCGCAAGTGCCCGGGTTGGCGCAGGGACAGGGCGTGCCGCTGCCGTCACCGAAACAGAAGCGCGATATGCCGCAGTCGCCGATGCCGGTCTGGTAGACGAGTCCGGCATCGGCGAAGGGGTCGTCGTGGCCCGGAGCACCGACGATCACTCCGCCGAAGTGGCTGACGAACGCCGCGCCGAGACCGTCCGCCCCGCCACCGTTGCAGGGCTGGAAGGAGCCCCAGAAATTCCAGCTGCCAGGCGCTCCCTGAAAGAGGATCACGGCGCCCCGTCCCCCGCCCGCGCCGGGTGCGCCTCCGCCCACGAAGGCGTCGTCGAGCGAGACCGCCGCGCCGAAGCGGTCGCCGGCGGCGGCGTTGAACAGGGTGACCTCGTCGGTGTGGCCCCAGATCACGTTGCGCTCGAAGACATCGATGGCGCCCGCGTCGGTGCCCGCGCCGTCGTCGAGGGGCGCGCCGATCGCGGCCACTCCCGCGCGCGCCGCGACCGCGGCGCCGAAGGCGTCGCCAGCCGCCGCCGAGGGACGGATGAGCTTGCCCTCTTGCAACCAGATGCCGCCGAACTCGACGAACACGTAGGCGGCCCCCGCTCCCGCGTCGGCGCCGGGAGCACCGACGACGAGCTGCTGATCGACCAAGGACAGGGCGGCGCCGAACTCCGCGCCGCCGGCTGCGTCGCTGGCGCCGAGGGTCTGGCGGTGGACCCAGGTGCTGCCGTCGTAGGCGTAGACCTCCACCGCGCCCGCGTCGGGCGCGACCGCATCGGAACCGCGCGCTCCGACCGCCAGGCGGGCCCCGTCGAGGGCCAGGGCGCAGGCGAAGCGGGCGCCGGCGGCGGGCTGGGGCGCGGGGATCTCTTGGCGGTGTACCCAAGCGCTTCCGTCGAAGCCGAAGAGGTGCAGGACGCCGGAGTCGGGCAGGGGAGCTGCGTGTCCGGGAGCGCCCACGGCGGCCAGCGCACCCTCGAGGGCGACCGCGCCGCCGAAGCCGTCCCCGGCGGCGGGCGCCGGGGAGACCAGCTGGGTCTCGGTGGTCCACAGAGCCCAAGGCGTGGCCTTGCGCGCGACCCAGGCCGTCCCGGCGTCCGCGGCGCCGGAGACGTCGGCGCCGGGAGCGCCGAGCAGGGCGAGGTCGAACAGCGGCTCCTCGGCGTCGATGGCGCTGCCGAGGGCGTCACCGGGCGCGAGCGGCGCAGGGTGCAGCTCCTGGATCGAGCACTGCGAAGCCGCCGCCCCCTGGAGCATCAGTGGCGTCGCGGCATGGAATGCGAGGAGGAGAGCGAGGCGTGACTGCACATCCATGTCTTCAGGATAGCGCGCTCGCCGGAACAGGTTGCGTCCGTGTGTCCCGAACGCGGGAAAGGGCGCCGTGAGGAGCCGTGGGCGATGTGCTAGGCTGCGCGGCGTCCGGTGAACCCTCCATGACGCAGACGATCGCGAGTGCCAAGGACGTCTACCGCTTCTTCGCTCAGGGCGGCGAGCGTACGCCGATCCTCAAGGGCCTCAGCCTCGAGGTCGCCGAGGGCGAGTTCGTGTGCGTGATGGGGCCGAGCGGCTCGGGGAAGTCGACCCTGCTGCACCTCCTCTCGGGGCTCGACAGCCCTGACTCGGGCGTCATCACCCTCGGCGGCGAACGCCTGCACGAACTCGGCGAGCGCCGCCGCACCTTGCAGCGACGCAAGCAGGTCGGCTACGTCTTCCAGTTCTTCAACTTGCTCGGCAACCTGAGCGTGCTCGAGAACGTCGCCCTGCCGCACTCGATCGGAGGCCGTAAGGCGGGCGAGCGCGAGGACCCGCTGGCCCTGCTCGCTTCTCTCGGTCTCGAGGAGCGCGCCGGCGCCTTCCCGCACGAGCTCTCCGGCGGCGAGATGCAGCGCGTGTCGATCGCGCGCGCCCTCGCCGGCGGTCAGCCTCTACTCCTGTGCGACGAGCCGACCGGGAATCTCTCCCAGCAGGCCGGGCGCGAGGTGATGGAGCTGTTGCGCGGGCTGTGCGACGAGCACGGGCGGGCGATCCTGCTCGTGACCCACAACCCGCGCGACGCCACCTTCGCCGACCGCGTGCTGTTCCTCGTCGACGGCGAGTTGGCCGAGGGTGTTGAGCTGTGCGGCCCGGGGATCGGCGTCGAGGCCGTGCACGGGGCGCTGGCCTCCCTGTCGATCTGACGGCCTATCCCATGGGACTCGCCTCGACCCTCTGTCGCCGCAGCCTGATCCAGCGGCCGGGGCGCACGCTCTTCTCCGTGCTCGGCATCGCCGTGGGCATCGCTACGGTAGTGGGCGTCTTCACCCTCGATCACAACACGATCGCGGGCCTGCGCCTGCCGCACGAGATGCACTGGCGCCCGGAGCTCGAGGTGCGCCCCGCCGAGGACGTCGCCGATCCCCATGGCGAGCTGCGTTCGACCGTGGGCGTCGCCGGCGCCTCGGCCTTCTTCCAGAGCCGCGTCGAGGTTCACGTGACCGCGGCCGAGCGCGCCGCCGGTCGCGAGCGCGCGCCCTTCGCGGCGCTCTGCATCGCCGCCGAGGCCGACTCCCTGCCGGCCCTCGAAGCCTACCGCCTGGCCGCCGGCGCGCACCTCGATCCGAACGCCGAGCGCCCCCAGGTGCTGGTCGGGATGGCGGTGGCGCGCGAACTCGCCCTCGCCCCCGGAGACGAGCTCACTCTCGCCCGGCCGCGGCGCGCGGCCCGCAAGGCCTGCGTCGACGGCGTCATGCAGGAGGTCTCGCCCACGGTGCGCGACGCCCCCCGGCACTTCGCCTTCGAGGTCGCCGGTGTGTTGGCCCACGAGAAGCTCGGGCGACGCGCCGACGGCGAGGTCGTGCTCGTGGACTACGCCCGCGGCGAGGAGGTCTTCGCCGACGCGCGCGTGGACTCACGGTTCTGGGTGCGCCCCGACCCGGCCGTCGACATCGAGCGCCTGCGCGCCAATCTGTCGGGGAACTTCGCCTACGACATCGGCCGCAGCGTCGTCATCGGTCAGGCCGCCGACGAGCGCGCCTTCCGCAACGGTGTGCGCATGGCTGGGCTGCTGGCTCTCGTCCTGGGGCTGTACGTGATCTTCCACACCCTCTCGATGTCCCTCATCGAGCGCCTGCGCGAGGTCGGCACCCTGCACGCCGTGGGCGCGACTCGCGCCCAGGTCGCGCGCGTCTTCCTGCTCGAGGCCCTCGTCCTCGCCGGCGTGGGGGGCGCGGCGGGTCTGGCCGGTGGCCTGGGGCTGGCGCGCGCCCTGCTTCTCCGCGGCGTGACGACCTTGGGCTCAGGGCGCGTGATCGAGCTCTTCGAGGTGCCCTGGACGGTCGTCGGCCCCCTGGTCGCTCTCGGCATGGGGCTGGCCGTCGCGGGCGCGGTCTTCCCCCTGCTGCGCGCCCGCGACGCGAGCGTGGTCGAGGCCTTGCGCGGAGAGCAGGCGCTGGCGCGGAGCACCGACCAGCGCGGCTTCCACCTTTTTGCAGCGCTGCTCCTCGGCGGCCTGCTGCCGGCCCTGTACTTCGTGATCGTCCCGGTGGTCGGCGAGGCCGGTCGCGTGCTGGTCGGCTCGGTGCTCCTGGCGGTGGGCGTCCTGGGCTTGCTGGTCGCGGTGCCGCTGCTGGTGCCGACCCTCGTCACCGGCTTCTGCCGCGTGCTCGAGGCTCCCTTGCGCGCGTGCTTCCCGTTCTCGGGCCGCATGGCGGCGCGCAGCATGCTCGAGAGTCCGCGGCGCGTGGCGGTCTCGACCGCGGCCATCGCCCTGGTCGCCGCCGCGTTCGTGGGGTTGAAGGGCATGACCGCGAGCCTGCGCGGCGAAATCGAGCAGTGGGCCGACGCGGCGGTCGTGGACAAGGTCTACGTACACGGCCTGCCGCAGGTGAGCTACGCCGAGCTCAGCGCCAAGCTCAAGGACTATCCCGGCGTGCGAGCGGTCGAGTCGGGCAGCGCCCACACCTACGCGCCCTTCCTGATGATCGGGTTGCGCACCGAGGAGCTTCTGACCTACGGGCCCCTGGCGGAGAATCCCGGGCTGGTGCGGGAGCTCGACGAGCGCCACGGCCTGATCCTCTCCGAGCGCGTTGCGCGCAACTTCGGCTACGGGCCGGGCGACGTCGTGCAGGTCCCGGTCGGCTCGGGCCGCGCCCAGGAGTTCCGCGTCGTGGCCGTCTCGGACGCCTACGGCTACTTCCCCTTTCCCGACGAACGCATGTACGGCGTGATCAGCGAGCGCTACATGGAGCGCTACTTCTGCCTGGACGTCGCCACCACCGACCGCGTCGGCGTGCTCCTCGAAGAAGGGGCAGATCCCGGCGTCGTGGGCGCCGCGGTAGCGGACTTCCTCGGTGGAGAGGCCTCCTTCCAGACGGTCAGCGGCGCGCGCTTGCGCGAGTTGCAGGTGACCGATATCGACCGCGACTTCCTGCTCTTCGATTTGATCCTGGGCTTGACGGCGCTGCTCGCGGGGGTGGGCGTCCTCAACGGTCAGCTCCTCGCCGCCCTCGAGCGCACGAAGGAGCTCGGCATCCTCAAGGCGCTCGGCGCCTCGGCGCGGCAGATCGCCGGCATGGTCTGGCTCGAGTCGGCGGTCATGGGGGCCTTCGGCGGCCTGATCGGCGTCGGGCTCGGCAGTCTGCTCGCGCCGGTGATCGTGACCGCCCTCGAGAACCTCTCCGGGCTCCTCTTACCGCAGCGCGGCGCGGGAGCGTGGCTGTGGATCACCCTCGTGTCGGCCCTGGCCCTGGCCCTCGCCGCCGCCGTCTACCCGATCTGGCGCATGAACCGCACCGACGCGGTGCGCGCCGTGCGCGCCGGCTGAGCGTTCCTTCGCGTGAGCCTCTTCTCCGACTTGCTCTTCCCGTCCGAGCCCCGCGCCCTCGGCCCGCGGCGCGGGATCAAGATCGTCCTGCGCGCCGTGCACGTCTTGTGCGCGGGGATCCTGACCGGCGCCTTCGTGCTGGAGGTCGCCGCCGCATTCCGCGAGCCTTGGCTGGCGGCCACCGTCGCCTCGGGCGTGGCGCTCCTGCTCCTCGACCTGCACGAGAGCGGTGCGTTCCTGCTCCAGGTGCGCGGCTTGGTCGTCGCGTTCAAGGTGGCGACCCTCGGCGCCCTGCTCGCCCTGCCCGCCCTGGAGGCCGCGGCGCCCTGGATCCTGGCGGTGCTCGTCCTGCTCTCGGTGATCTTCTCTCACGCACCCTCGAAGGTGCGCTATCACGTGTTCTTGTTCGGTGATCGGGTGAGCGGCGCGCGGACGAAGGGCTGACGCCCCGGGGCCCGTCAGTCGCGGGCTGCGTCGAGGAGGGCCGCGTAGCGCTCATCGAGGCGTGCGGCGCGCTCGAGCAGGGCCAGAGCCTCCGCCTCGCGCCCGTCTTCGAGGAGCAGGCGGCCGAGGTTGAAGCAGGGGTGGGCGAAGTCAGGCGCGATGGCGAGGGCGCGCCGCAGGGAAGCCTCGGCTCCCGGCGCGTCGCCGAGCCGCGCGAGCAGGAAGCCGAGGTTGTTGTGGATCTGCGCGTCGTCGGGATCGAGGCGGGCCGCGATGCGGTAGTGCTCCACCGCTTCGGCGCCTTCGCCGCGCTGGCCGAGGAGCACGGCCAGGTTGTAGTGCAGCGGCGCGGAGTCCGGCTCGAGCAGGGCGGCGGCGCGCAGGTGAGCGACGGCCTCGGCCAGGCGCTCGGCGCCGGCGAGGAGCTCGCTGAGGGCGAGGTGCGCGGAAGCCCGGCCGGGCTCTTCGGCCAGGGCCGCCTCGTAGGCGTCGATCGCTCCGCGGGCGTCCCCGCGCTCGGCGCGCAGGGCGCCGCGCAGCTCGTGGGTCAGCGCCCGCTCGGCCGCGGCGTGTTCCGCCGATTCGAGACCTCCGGCGAGGGCCGTGGCGCGCTCGAGCTCGGCCTCCGCGCGGCCGGCGCGCCCGGCGTCCGAGAGAGCGCGCGCCAGCTGTCGGCGCAGGTCGAGGTTGGCCGGCGAGTCCCCGAGGGCGCGCTCCAGCCAGGGCACGGCTGCGGCGGGAGCGCCGCTCGAGAAGTGCAGGCTCCCCAGGCGCGCGACGACCCCGGGCGTCGGCAGCAGTCCCCAGCGGTCGACGCGCTCGAGGTGGCGCACCGCGGCCGCGGCGCGCTCGGGACTGGCGGTGGTGTCGAAGGCGCGCGCGGCGCGCTCCCCCGCGAGCTGCTGGGAGCGCACGAAGCCCGAGTGCGCCGAGAAGATCGCTAGAGGGAGGACGATGGTGGCGAAGACGCCGCCGGCGCGGGTCGGCCTGCCGGCGACCTTCAGGCGCGTGCGGCCCAGCTTGACGTGCTCGCGAACGAACAGGCGCGAAGTGATGACGGTCAGGTAGGCGAGGATGACGCCCAGACCCAGGGCCATCAGGAAGGGGATCAGGCCGTAGAGACCGCGGAAGCAGAAGAGGGACGCGAGGAAGGCGCCGGCGAGGAGGGCCTCCTCGCCGAGGCTGAAGTCGCTGCGTCGGGGGAGCCGTTCGCTCTTGGGGATGCGGCGCAACAGCGGAGGGCGCGTGAAGCGGTAGGCGATGGCCGTGCTCGGACAGCCGGTCAGGCAGTCGAGGTCGCGCAGGCAGGAGGAGCTGATGACCGTGCCGTGGGCGGCGAGCTCCTCGTGGACGCGGATGTCGGACTGACAGGTTGCCGTGCAGCTCCCGCACCCGGTACAGCCGTCGAGGGCGACCAAGCGACCGGGTGCGACGCGGTCGGCGAGGCCGAAGAGCGCGCCGTAGGGACAGGCGAAGCGACAGAAAGAGCGGGAGCCGAGGACGTAGACGATCAGGAACCCGCACACACCGAAGGTCAAGAGAGCCACGCCCACCGGTGGCAGGTTGCGCCAGAAGTCGGTCGTCACGAAGGAGGCCCAGCCCTCGGCATCGCTGGCGATGCGCAGGCGCGGCGCCGGGCGCCCCTCGAGCACGCGCGCGACCTGCGGCCAGACGAACATGTAGATCAGTGCCAGGGGAGCGACGAGCACGAGGACCCGGGAGCGGATCGGGCGCGGAGAGATGCCGAGCCTCTCCAACAGCCAGGCGCAGAGGTCCTCGAGGGCCAGGATGTGGCAGCCCCAGGAGCAGAAGAAGCGACCGAAGAGCAGCACCGAGGCGAGGTCCAGGGCCATGAACAGGAAGCCGGCCGTCACGATTCCCAGCTCGAGGGTGTACATCACCTCGTGCAGCTCGAGCGGAGCAAGGGTCTTCCCGTTGAGCTTCCAGTGGGCGAGGTGCAGGCCCATCAGGAGGTAGACGCCGGTCAGGGTCCCGGCCCGCCAGCGGGACAGGTGCGAGGACGGCTGCGCACCCTCGGGGGGAATGGGCTTTACTTTTCTTGGGTGCAAGACGATCTTGGGATCCCGTTGTAGTCATGGAGAATAGCATGCGTGAGTCAGCGATGCCCCCCGGTGGGGTTCGGGAAGGTCTGGGAACCCGCGAGCGTCGCGCATGGCGCGTGGTCCAGGTGCTCGTCTGGTGTGTGGGAGCGGCCATCCTCTCGGCCTTGATCGTCACCCCGAGGATCGGCATCCACGCCTTTTGGAACGTCTTGATCCCGGTCGCGCCGGCCCTCCTGGCCCTGGCGCCGGGGATCTGGCGGAACGTCTGCCCGATGGGTTCGACGGCGCTTCTGCCGCGCCACCTCGGTCGCTCGCGCCGTCGGCGGATCAGCGAGGCTTGGCAGGCACGCTTGAGCTTGGTGGGCGTCGCACTCCTCTTGGCGATCGTTCCCTTGCGTCACGTCATCCTCGACACCGACGGGCCGGCGACCGCCCTCGCGATCGGCATCCTGGTGCTGGCGGCGGTCTGTGTCTGCAGCGTGTTCGAGTGGAAGAGCGCCTGGTGTTCGGGAGCCTGCCCGATCCACCCGGTGGAGAAGCTCTACGGCACCAGGCCCTTGCTGACCGTCTCCAACGCTCACTGCGGACCGTGCGAACGCTGTGTCGCGACCTGTCCGGATTCGACGGTGGCCATGACGCCCCAGGTGTCGGTGACCCGCACTCCCTCGCGTCTGGCGGGGACCTTGATGGTCGGCGGCTTCGCCGGTTTCGTCTTCGGTTGGTTCCAGGTCCCCGACTACAGCGGGGGCGAGGGTTGGTCGCACCTGGCGACCGCCTACGGGATGCCGTTCGGGTGGATGGCCGTCAGCTTGGCGCTCTACGCCCTGGTCGGTTTCTTCGCCGGACCGAAGCGCAAGGATCTCGTGGCCGCGGCCTTCGCCGGCGCCGCCATCGCCTGCTACTACTGGTTCCGGCTCCCGGCGCTCGTGGGCTTCGGCCCTTTCCCGGGAGACGGGGCGCTCATCGACCTGCGGCACGCTCTGCCCGCCTGGTTGCCCCTGGTCTCGCGCGGGGCGACGACGATCTTCTTCGCCTGGTGGTTCGTCGGGCGCCCCCTGAGGGGGAAGAGCTGGTCGGTGCGGCCGTTCGAGTGCATCAGCGAGCTGGGGGCCGGCGGAACGCCGTTCATCTCCGCCGTAGGCGCCACTCCTCGATCAGACAGTACGAGACCGGCACGACGAACATCGTGAGCAGGGCGACGACCATACCGCCCACGGTCGGCAGGGCCATCGGCACCATGATCCCAGAGCCACGTCCGGTGGCGGTCAATACCGGCAGCAGAGCCAGGACGGTCGTGGCCGTCGTCATCACGCAGGGCCGGACCCGCCGCGTCCCGGCCGCGAGGGTCGCGGCGCGGGCCTCGGCGATCGTCGTCGGGGCGCGCTCGCGGAAGCTCTGGCCGAGGTAGGTTGCGATCACGACACCGTCGTCGGAAGCGATCCCGAACAGGGCCAGGAAGCCGACCCAGACGGCGACGGAGAGGTTCACCGTGCCCATGCCGAACACCTCGCGCAGGTCCGTGCCGCCGATGTCGAAGGAAGCGAATCCCGGTTGGGCCCAGGCCCACAGCAAGAGGAATCCGCCGGCCCAAGCTACCGCGACGCCGGAGAAGACGAGCAGGGCCGTCGACATGCGCCGGAACTGCAGGTAGAGGATCAACAGGATCGCGAGCAGGGCTCCCGGCAGGACGATCGCCAGGGTCGCTTGGGCCCGCACCTGGTGCTCGTAGGTTCCGGTGAAGGCGTAGCTCACGCCCGGTGGGCGTTCCAGCTCACCGCGTTCCTCGAGATCCGCCAGGTACGCCTGGCAGGCCTCTACGACGTCCACTTCGGTGTGCCCCGGAAGGGGACCGAAGGTCACGTAGCCGACCAGCGCCGTGTCCTCGCTCTTGATCACCTGCGGCCCGCGCACCGCGCGCACCTCGGCCAGCTGGGCCAGGGGGATCTGCGCTCCGTGACGCGTCGGCACCAAGATCCCCGAGAGAGCCTCTATGTCGTCGCGCCGCTCGCGCAGGTAGCGCACGCGGACCGGGTAGCGCTCGCGCCCCTCGACCGTCGTCGTGACCCGGCGTCCGCCGATGGCGACCTCGATCACGTCCTGGATGTCCTCGATGTGCAGTCCGTAGCGCGCCAGGCGCTCGCGGTCGAGATCGATCTCGAGGTAGGGCTTGCCGACGATGCGGTCGGCGAGCAGGGTCGCGGGGGCGACCCCGGGGGCGTCGCGCAGGGCCCGCTCCAGCTCCAGGCCCATGCGCTCGATGCTCTCGAGGTCCGGTCCCTTGACCTTGATCCCCATCGGCGCTCGCATCCCCGTCTGCAGCATGATCAGGCGCGTCTCGATCGGCTGCAGGAGCGGCGCGGAGGTGGAGCCGACGACCTCCGCCGCGGCGACGACCTCGCTCCAGATGTCTTCCGCCGTGCGGATGTGGTCGCGCCACTGGCGCACGCGCTTGCCGGCCGCGTCGATCCCGAACTCGCTCTTGTAGTTGATGACCGTCTCGACCATCGACACCGGCGCGGGGTCGAGGGCCGAATCGACGCGGCCGATCTTGCCGACCACGCTCTCGACCTCGGGGATCGAGGCGATGCCCTCGTCCTGGATGCGCAGTACGTCGAGTGCCTCCTCGAGCGAGGCGTGGGGCATGGTCGTCGGCATGAACAGGAACGAACCCTCGTCGAAGCGCGGCATGAACTCGCGCCCCAGGCCCGGCAGGCGTTCGTGCGCGCCGACCCAGAAGGCGGTGCGCCGGACCTTCTCGCCGTCGCCGCCGGCGCGCGCGACGAGTTGGGGGACGGGGCTGAAGACGCGCTCGAAGCCCAGCCAGACGCTGAGCCCGGTCAGCAGGACGCAGCCTACCGAGGAAAGGAACAGGAGCTTGTGCCGCAGGCACCAGGCCAGGATGGTTGGGTAGGCGAGGCGCACGAGGGTGAAGAAGCCCAGGACGCCGCCGACCGAGGCGCCGACGAAGAGCAGGTTGGCGGCGAGGTCACGGCCAGGGCCGAGGGGCCGCCAGTGACGCGTCAGGACGACCAGCAGGGCCGCGATGGCGGCGGCGTTGACTGACCAGGCCAGGGCCTTGCGCAGGCCCGCTCCCAGGCGTTCGCGCACGAGGGTGTAGACCCCCACGAGCGCCAGGGAGAGTCCGGCCCAGAGCAGACCCCACGCAGCCAGACCGACGGCGCCGGCCAGGAGAACGGCGGGCAGGAGGCGCCGCGTCTTGGGTCGGCGACCGCGCGTGAACAGGAAGTGGGCCGCGGGCGGGAGGATCGAGAGGGCGGTGACGGTCGCCGCGATCAGGGCGAAGCTCTTGGTGAAAGCCAGCGGCTTGAAGAGCTTGCCCTCGGTGGCGGTCAGGGTGAAGACCGGCAGGAATCCGAGCACGGTCGTGGCAACGGCGGTGACCACCGCGCCGCCCACCTCGGAGGTGGCGCGGAAGACGACCTCGAGGGAGGGTTCGTGCTCGTCGGCCTCCTCGAGGTGTCGCAGGATGTTCTCGCAGAGGATGATGCCCATGTCGACCATGGTTCCGATGGCGATCGCGATTCCCGAGAGCGCGACGACGTTGGCATCGACGCCGAAGGCGCGCATGGCGATGAAGCACATCAACACCGAGAGCGGCAGGATGGCGCTGATCAACAGCGAGCTCGGCAGGTGCATCAGCATCGCGAGCACGACCACCGCGGCGACCAGGACCTCTTCGATCAGCGCCCGTTCGAGGGTGTCGAGCGTCTCGTGGATCAGGCCGGTGCGGTCGTAGAAGGGCACGATCGTCACGCGGCTCGTCGAGAGCCATCCGGGGCGCTCGTCGGCGTGTGCGTCAATCCAGGCACACCACGCCCCGTGAACGTCCTCGTCGGCGCCGCCGGGGTTGAGAGCCGGCAGCCCGGCAGCGCGGGAGAAGGCCTCTAGCTCGCCGTCGCCGACCTCTGCGCGGTCGATCAACGCGCGGCGCGGCAGGGCCGGCGCCAGCTCCTCGATCTCGTGGCGCACCCCGGCGATGGCCTCGAGCGGATTGAAGCCGTGGCGCGCGACCACGACGCCGCCGACCGCCTCCGCGCCGGCCCGGTCGAGGGCCCCGCGGCGCAATGCCGGGCCGAGGGCGACGCGCGCCACGTCGCGCACGTAGGTCGGTACGTCGTCGCGGGTCTTGATGACCGTGCTCTCGACGTCCTCGAGGCTCTCTAGGAAGCCGAGGCCGCGGATCACGTACTCGACCCGGTTGACCTCGATCGTGCGCGCTCCCACGTCGAGGTTCGAACGCCCGACGGCCCGGAAGACCTCCTGCAAGCTCACGTCGTAGGCGCGCATGGCGTCGGGGTCGACGTCGATCTGCACCTCGCGCACGAAACCGCCCACGCTCGCCACCTCGGATACGCCGCGAGCCGAGGCCAATGCGTTGCGCACGGTCCAATCCTGGATGGTCCGCAGCTCGTCGAGGTCCCAGCCGGCCGCCGGTTGCCCGTCAGGATCGCGCCCCTCGAGGGTGTACCAGAACACCTGGCCGAGGGCCGTCGCGTCGGGACCGAGGGTCGGGGTGACCTCCGGCGGCAGGGTGTCCGGAGCGAGGCTGGCGAGCTTCTCGAGTACGCGCGTGCGCGAGGCGTAGAACTCGGCGCTGTCCTCGAAGATGACGTGGATCGAGGAGAAGCCCAGATAGGAGTGGCTGCGGATCGTGCGCACGTCGGGGATGCCGAGCAGGGCGACGGTCAGCGGGTAGGTGACCTGGTCTTCGACGTCCTGCGGCGAGCGGCCCGGCCAGCGGGTGAAGACGATCTGTTGGTTCTCACCGATGTCGGGGATCGCGTCGACCGCGACCGGGTCGCGGACGAGGGAACCGACCGGCCAGTCGAAGGGCGCCGAGCGCAGGCCCCAGCCGAGCACGAAGAGCGTCAGCAGGAAGACGACCGGCGGATTCTCGAGGCAGAAGCGGATCCAAGTGGCGATCGGGCCGCGCGGGGGGGCGGAGGAGCTCATCGGGGGCTCCCGGCGGCGGAGATCTCGCCGGTCACGCTCCCGCAGCGCAGCATGGCCGCGCCGTAGTAGGGGTTCATGACCTCCTCCTCGGCCTGCAGCCAGCTCGCGCCGCGCCCGTCGAAGGCCATCGGGCAGTGCACGCGGTAGAGCGTCCGCCCCTCGGGCGCCCCGGCGCGGGCGAAGAGCTCCTCGGCGGCCGCGGTGACCTCCTCGAAGGCAGCGCGCAGACCGTCGATGCCCTCGGCCCCGTCGGCGCGGGCGAGGGCGTCCCGCACGGCCTCGGCCAAGGGCGCGAGGTCGGCACTGTCTGTCAGGGCACTGTCTGTCAGGGCACCGCCTGCCTGAGCATCGCCCGCGGCGGCACCGCCGCCCGTCCCGAGCTCCAGCGCCGCGCGGGCCGCCGGTTCGTCATCGGCCGCCAGGGCCGCGTGCAGGGTCGCGTACGCCTCCCACGCTCCGCCGAGGGCGGCGCGCGCGCGGGCGGTGACGGCCACGCGCTCGACCTCGTCGTCGGGGGCGACCGACATCATGCTCGGCCTGGCCTGGATCTGCATCGCGCTGTCGAGCTTGAACCCGCCGCGCGTGACCACCAACTCGCCCTCTTCGAGACCCTCGCGCACGATGTAGTCGTCGCCCGCGCGCGCTCCGAGGACCACCTCGCGGCCCTCGAAGGTCGGGCGTTCGCTCCCGGGCAGGCGCACGTAGACGACGGCCCGCCTGCCGGTCACCAAGGCCGCGGAGACCGGGATCACCAAGGGCGCTCGTGCACTGGCCGCGTCGGCAGCCTCGAATCCCACCGACTCGGTCGTCACCAGATCCATCCCGCACAAGCGGCAGCCGATCGGTTCCTCCTCGATGACCTCGGGGTGCATCGGGCAGATCCACTTCCCGGCCAGGTCGGCGTCCATCATCAGGCCGTCGCCCGCCAGGCGCGCGCGCACCTTGGCGCGCACGAACATCCCCGGCTTCAGGCGGCCGTCGAGGTTGGGCACGTTGACACGCACGCGGACCGTGCGCGTGTGCTCGTCGAGGACCGGGGCGATGAAGGCGATCGTTCCCTCGAACGCCCACCCGGGAACGGCGGCGGCCTCGAACTCGACCGCCTGTCCGTAGTGCAGCCAGGCGAGCTCGCTCTCGTAGGCATCGAGCCGCAGCCAGAGGTGGGAGAGGTCGTCGATCGTGGCGATGCGCTCGCCCTCGACGACGTAGTCGCCCTGTTTCTTGTTCAGGTTGGTTACGACACCGCCCGTGGGGGCGTGGATCGTGACATGTTCCGCCGGCGTGCCGGTGCGAGCCAGCTCCTCGATCTGCCCGTCGCTCAGCCCCCAGCGCACAAGCCGCTTGCGTGCCTCGGCCAGGGTCCCCAGGGAGGAGTCGCGCAGGACGCCGAGCACGGAATCGGCCGTGTCTGCCACCGTGCGTCGCGCTTGCAGGAAGACCTCTTGGGCGGTCACGAGCTCCCGACTGTAGAGGTCGGCCACGTGGTCGTCCGCGCGCAGGGAGAGACCCTCGAAGTCCACGAACAGGCGTTCGAGGCGCCCAGGGACCCAGGCGTTGATCGTGCGCCGGCGCGTCTCGTCGTAGGTCAGGCTGCCGGCCATGCGCAGGACGGCGACCGGGAAGCGGCGCTCGACTCGCGTCGTCGTGATCTCCGCCAGGGCCACCGCGGCCGGGTCGAGGATGATGCGCCGCTCGCCGGAGGGAGCGGCGTTGCCGGAAACCTCGACCAGGTCCATGCCGCAAACCGGACAGTCTCCTGGCCCGTCACTGCGCACCTGCGGGTGCATCGAGCAGCTCCAAACCGTGCTCGGCGTGGTGGCTGCCGGGCCCGCCGCGGCGGGCCCGGCTGGCTGCGCCGGTGCGCAGGCCGCGCGCAGGCCGTAGCCGGCGGCGAGGGCGGCGAGGAGCGAAGGGAGAGTCTTGGCCCAGAACGTCCGGCGCGTGGGGGAGGTCCTCATCGTGTCTTCCTTGCGGTCTCGAGGGTGCGTCCGACCAGGGCTTCGAGCTCACTGCGCAGGCTCTGGTGGTCGGCGAGGGCGCGCTCGCGGGTCAGGTGGAACTCGAGCAGAGTGCGTTGGGCATCGATGACGGCATCGAGGTCGGCGGCGCCCGTGCCAAAGGCGGCCTGGGCGGCTTCGAGGGCTTCGCGTGCCTTGGGGATCAACGCCGCCGCATAGAGGTCGAGCTTGCGCTCCGCGTCGTGCAGCCTCGAGAGGACCGCGCGCGCGCGGGCGGCGAAGGTGTTGCGCCGGTCCTCGAGGGTCCCGAGCGCCGCGCCGACGGCGGCACGGGCGGCGAGCTCCTCGGCGCGGTAGACGTCGCGGCGGACGGGGAGCTCGATCCCCAGGGAGACGACCAACGCGTCGCCGCCGTCAGTCCCGTTCACCGCATCGATCTGGATCGCTTCGATACCGAGCGTCGTTTTCGGTCGGCGGCGCGTGGAGGCCAACCGCTCGAGGGCGCGGGCGCGCTCGAGTTCCGAGGCCAGCGCATCGAGTCCGGGGTTGGCCTCGTCGACCGCCGCCAGTAGGCGCTCGTCGGTCTCGCCGAGCCGCGCGTGGGCGAGTTCGGCGGGCCAGGCGAGGGGGGCCGTGACAGCGCGTCCGAGGGCCGCGTTGAGCGCGGCGCGGGCGGGCGCGGAGCGTTCCTCGAGGTCTTGCAGTCGATCGTCGAGGCGGCCTAGCTCTACCTGCGCGCGGGCGAGGTCGGTGTGCGACGCGCCGCCGGCTCCGAAGCGTGCGCGCAGCACGCGCTCGAGGGTGCCGAGCAGCCCGACGTCGGCGCGCACGTACTCGATCGTGCGTCCGAGGTGATAGAGCTCGGCGTGGGTGCGGGCGATATCGGCTCGCAGGGCGAGGCGTTCGACGGCCAGCCGCGCGGCCGCGGCGCTCGCCGCGGCTTGCGCGGCGCGCCTGCGCGCCCCGCGCGAGCCGGCCGCCGGCAGGGCCTGCTGCAAGCCGAGGGCGCGGCGCATGGGGCCGGAGCGCGTCTCGACCTCCTCGAGGTACTCGCGGTAGGCGAGGCGTGGCTCGGGCAGTGCGTCGGCACTCTCGACGCGCGCGATGGCGCCGCGTAGCCGCTCGCGTGCGGCTCGCAGGCGCGGGTGGCCGGGTTCGGCCCAGGCGGCGAGGGCTTCGAGCTCGGCGTCGGGGCCGAAGACGGTCAGGGGGTCGTCGGTGGTCTCTTCGAGGATGCGGTCGTCGGATGTGCTCGCGTGCGTGCTCGGCGGCGTGACGGCGGCCGGCAGGGTTAGGGGCGTGACACCCGCGCAGGAGGTACAGGCCGCGAGACAGAGGGAGAGGTGGCGGCGGATCGCCGGCGAAACGGAGCGGAACATGGGACACCAAGGTTGGAGCGCGACGGCAGGAGACGGGGCGTCGGCCCCATCACGACACACGGGCTAGGCCGGAGCCCGCCGCGCTCAGCGGAGCGAGGTGCCGAAGGCCGCCAGCAAGGTGTCGATGCCGCGCTCGAGCAGGTGCAGGGAGCGGCGGCCTCCGCCGCGCGCGGCGCGCGGGCGGCGGGGCGGGGGTGGCGGGACCACGCGTTCGGCGACGGCGAAGGCCTCGAAGTCGGCCGAGGCGCGTGCGTGGCGTTCGAGGTACTCGCGCAGCTCGACGCTCCCTGGCGAGGTTGCGGCGCTGGGCGCACTCGTGGGTGTCGGCTCTCCGGGAGCCGTCGCCTTGCAGGGGCAGGCGCGCGTGAGCAGCGCTGGCGTGGGGGAGGACGGTCCGTCCCCGTCGCAGCAGCCCCCCGAGCCCGCCTCCTCGGCTCCCGCAGCCGAGCAGCAGCAGGTCTGCGGGCAGGAAGTCCCTTCGCCGCTGGCCGCGTGGGCGGTCAGCAGCACGGGTTGAGCGGTTACCAGCAGGGTCAGGGCTCCAGCCAGCAGTCGTCGGGTGAGGGAGAGGGGCTTCATCGGGTCGGGAGCTCGTTCTACGGCGCTGCGTGAGGCCTGTTGGTCCGCCAGCGGAGTCTCCTGCTTCCGCCGCCGGCTAGCAGGCGACCAGCCTAGCGCCTCGGGCCCCCGTCCGAACAGTTCGGCCAGCCAGGGCGGTTTTCTTCACAAAAGACTTGGCGGTGGAGATATCGGCTATTATACTCCTACGCGAAGGCCCAAGGAGGGCGGCCGACAAGATGGGATCTGCATCGAATGTTCGACGCGGAGTTCGGTCGTGCGAAGCGGGCCACGCAGTCCGGAGTTGCTCACCCTCGTCTCCGCGGCGGTGACGCGCCTCCTTACCACCGGACTGACCCTCTCCGGGTCTGGCGCTTGCGCCGGGCCCGGTTTTTTTTGCGGCGGCTCCTTCGTCGTTCGTCGCCGCAGCCCGCGCGCACGGGTGGGGGGCGGGGGGCTCCTCCGAGGAGCCGTGGCGGCCTTGTTCCGCTCGGGGTGGGCGCTTTCGTAGTAGATCGGATCGCACGCGCGCTGGAGGCGCGCTACAAGGGGCCCCGAGAAAGCGCCATGAGCAGTGCTCCCATCCTCCTCGAGCGGTGGTCGCGACCGATTGCCACCACCCTGACGACCTGTGCCCTGGCCTTGGTCGCGTGCCGCGGCGTCGAACCTTCCGGGCCGCCGGTCGGGGTGTCCTACATCGGCTCCTCGACTGTCGCGATCTTCCTGCGCGACGCCGCCGAGGTCTACTCGGGCATCGAGTTCTCGATCGATTCCGTCCCCGAGAGCGCCGGCGGAGAGAGGGCGATGCGCGAGGGCCGCGCGGAGTTGGCCGGCGCCGCCACCGAGCCCGAGGCCGCGACCCTCGCCGCCGGCGTCTCGGCGGCTCTCGTCGGGCGCGACGCAATCGCCGTGATCGTGCACGCCGACAACCCGCTCGGCGAGCTCACTTTAGATCAGTTGCGAGCGGTGTTCACCGGCGGCGTCACGAACTGGGCCGAGCTCGGCGGCGCCGAGGACGAGATCGAGGCCTTCATCGTGGGAGCGGAGTCCGCGACCCACGAGGTTTTCCGCGCCACGGTGCTGGGCGAGAGTGCCTACGGTTCGCACTGCCGCGAGGTGCGCCCCGATCGGGAGATCGTCGCCGCCGTGGCCGCCGACCCGAGCGCGATCGGGCACATCAGCTTCTCGTTCTTGGCCTCGGCCAAGGGCGTGCGCGCCATCGCCGTCGGAGGCGAGGTTGGGGAGGTGACCAACTTCGACTACCCGATCTCCAGGCCGCTCTACTTGCTGCACCGGCCGGGCAACCCCGCCCTCGATGCCTTCATCCGCTGGGCGCAGTCGGACGCGGGACAGCGGGTAGTGATGCGTCATTTCGTGGGCGCGCGCGTGATCGGCTCGGTGGCGAGGACGGGCGAGGTCACCGATCACGGCTGGCTCGTCGTCGAGACCGAGACCTTCCCCGCCTACGACGGCGGGATCTACTACTACCCGCACCGCGCCTACTCGATTCTCAGCCGCCACGGCGACCTGCTCAGGGAGGTGCGCAACCACCGCGGTCAGAACGACGAGCAGCCGACGCGCGTCGCCCTGCCGCCGGGCGTCTACCTGATTCGCGCCGACGCTCCCGCCACAGGCGTAGTCGAGTTCTTCGTGCGGATCGACGTTGGGAAGACCGCGGGCGTGAGCGTGGCCGAGGTCCTCGGAGAGCGGCAGTGAGCAGCCGTCGCCGGTGCTGGGCTGGGGGCGTGGTGCTCGTCTGCGCGGGGGCTCCGATCCGCGCGCAGCAGCCCGAGGATCGCCATCCGGATGTCGACCGCGGGGCTGTCGCCCGCGCCGTCGACGAGTACGTCTCGGTGACGGGCGTGGAGGCCGCACGCGCGTCCTGGGAGGGCGTGCGGGACCGCCTGACCTTCTTCGGCGACCTGCGCCTGCGCCACGAGTCGAGCTTCGAGCTCGCCGACGCCCCCGACCGCCACCGCCAGCGCATGCGCTGGCGGATCGGCGCCAACTACGAGCTCGGCGAGAGTCTCTTGGCGGGGGCGCGCATCGCCAGCGGCAGCGTGGACGATCCGAATTCTCCCCACACCACCTTCGGGGACGCCCTCGACGGCGTGGAGCTCGGTCTCGACCGCGCCTTCGTCACCTGGCGCCCCGAGCGCGTCGAGGACGCCTGGGTCACGGCCGGCAAGTTCGGCCACGACTTCTACGCCAATCCGGTCTACAGCGAGCTCGTGTGGGACGGCGACGTGCAGCCCGAGGGCCTCCTGGCCGGCCTCCGGCGCACGGACGTCGGCCCCCTCCGAGACCTGACCCTGCGGGCGGGGAAGTACCTCCTGCTCGAACAGGGCGCGGGGAGCGACGCATCGGTCGTCGTCGCTCAGCTCGCCTGCGGCTTCGATTTCGGCGCCGATTGGGCCGGGACGGCGGCGCTGGGCTACTACGGCTACGACGACGTCACGCCGGACGGCGGCACCGGGCTCCTCGACGACAACTCGGGCAATGCGACCGTAGACGAGGACGGTGAGGCCGTGGACTTCGAATCCGGATTCGCCGTGTGGAACCCGATCCTGGGTCTCACCCGCACGAGCGGCGGACGCCCGTTGAGCGTCGCCGCGGAGTGGATGCACAACGCGCGCGCTGAGAACGAGGCGGACAGCGGGTGGGCCTTGGGCGCCGCCTGGGGCCAGGCGCGCGAGAAGGGCGACGTGCGGCTCTACTACCAGTGGCAGGTCCTCGAGCGAGACGCGATCTTCTCGCCCTTTGCGCAGGACGACTTCCTATTCGCGACCAACCACCGCAGCCACGCCATCGGGATGAACTACCAACTCGCCGACGGGATCGGCCTGCACTTGTGGGCGCTCGTCTCGGCGCCCGAGGAGGCCGGCGGCGACGACGAAGAGCGGTGGCGCGTGCGCCTGGACCTCAACATCAAGTTCTGAGAACCCCGGGCCGTGACGCGATCTCCGAGCGAGCTGCTGGAAGTCCACGACGTGCTCGCCGAGCGCTTCGCCGTGCACCAGGAGAAGCTGATCGCAGGCGAGCTCGCCGTCGCCGAGGAACACCTCGAGGCCTACTCCAGCGCGCTGCGCGTCCACGTGCGCAGCGAGGAGGAGCTGGTGATCCCCGCTTTCGAGGCCCTCGGACTCGATTGCGAACGGGGCCGCTCGGAGCTGTATCGTGCCGAACACGCGAAGATCCTGTGGTGGCTGGATGAGCTGCGGCGCGGCCTCGCGGCGCTGCGTGCGGGCGGGGGTGACGTGCGGGCGGTGATTGCGCTCCTCGATCGCGAGGGGACCTTCAAGCGCGTCATGGAGCATCACGATCTGCGAGAGCGCGAGTACCTCTACCCGCTGCTCGATGAGCATGCGAGTGAAGTGGAACGGCGCGAGCTGTGGGACGCGCTCGAGCTCCTCGAGGAGGCGCCGCTCCCCGCGATCGCACCGGACGAGGCCGCCGCCGAGTGACGGGGGCCGCGGTCCGGTCAGTGTGCGGGCTCTCGGTGCTCGGGCAGGTAGAGATCGGGGAGTAGGCGGTCGATGCGTGCGAGACCCTGGGCGCCGACGAGCAGCACGCCCTTCTCGATGCGCCACCAGCCGGTGCGCTCACCGCTTGCGATCGGTGCGCCCGCGAGGTCGCGCGGATCCACCCCGTGGCGTTGGGCGAGGGCGTCGAGGTCGCAGCGGCCGAGCTTGAGCTGCAGCACCAGCTCGCGCATGCAGCGTCCGCGGGCGTCGAGGGCGTAGGAACGCCCGAGTGGCAGGTCACCGGCGGCGATGCGCTCGAGGTAGCGCGCCGGAGCGATGATGTTCTGGTGGTGGACCCCACCGAGGTAGGCGAAGGCCGACGCTCCGAGCCCGATCACGTCGGCGCCGTGGTACTGATCTCGCTGGTAGCCGAAGCGCCCGCGCTCGGGATCCCGCACCGCGGCGTAGGCGCTGATCCGCGTGTAGCCGGAGTCCTCCAAGGTGGAGAAGGCGAGGGCGACGCGCCTGCGGCGGGCGGCTGGGGCGGGCAGGGGCCCGGCGAGGGCATCGCGCCCGAGGGCGCGGAAGAGCGGCGTGTTCTCGGGGATCTCGAGCGGGTAGACGGTCACGCTGTCGGGTCCGCGCTCGAGGAGGCGCCCGAGGCCGCGGGTGAAGGTGCGCTCGGTTTCACCGACGAGCCCGGCGATCAGGTCCGTGTTGACGACCTCGAAACCGGCCTCGCCGAGCGCGTCGAGAGCGCGCATGCAGTCATCGACGGTGTGGATGCGAGCGTTGAGGCGCAGCACCTCGTCGTCGAGGGCCTGGATGCCCATGCTCGAGCGCGTGACGCCGGCGGCACGCATGGCGCGCAGGCGTTCAGGTGTGGCGCTGCGCGGGGCGCACTCGAAGCTGACCTCCGCGCCCGTGCTCCAGGGGAGGGCGGAGCGAAGGCCGTCGAGCAGGCGCGCAATCCCGTCCGGAGCGAGCAGGGACGGAGTGCCGCCTCCGATGTAGACGAAGGCGAGCTCACGTCCGGCCAGGAAGGGCGAGCGGGCGATGAGGCGCGCCTCCGCCAGCAGACCGTCGACGTAGGCCGCGAGGGCGTCCGGCCGGGGAGAGCGCCGGGAGAGGTAGACGCAGTACGCGCAGCGCTCCTCGCAGAAGGGAACGTGCGCGTAGAGGCCGAGTCGTGCCCCAGAGGGTGCGGAGGCGAGGACGCGCTCGAAGGCCGGTGTGTGCTCTGGGCTCCAGAGCGAGAAGGGCGGGTAGGCCGAGACGAAGGGTGAGCCGACCGCCGGCTCGCGTGCGTCGTCTTCGTGGCGCTCCTCCGCGCCCTCGTCGCCGTCACGCGTCGCCTGCAAGCGCTCGCCGCCACCGCGAACATCGCTCGCCCGCGCGTTGTCCGCGTCTTCGAGCACTTCGCCCCTGACGTCGCTGTCTACTCGCTGCACCGCTGCGTTTCCTTCGCCTTCGTTTCGTTCGCATCCCGAGCGTATCCGTACTCATGCGGGGAATTCATGAGCAGAGTTGCGCAGGAGGATGCGTAGTTGTTCGTAGCGGTTTACGGCAATCGTTCGTGGACTTGGTGAGGATCGACACGGCTCCCCGCTGCGTCGGTCGATGAGGGGTAGGCTGGTCTGATGAGAGCGATCTTGGACATCCGACCGAGGCGGGCCGCCGCGGCGTTGACCGGCCTCTTCGCGGTCCTCCTCAGCGTGCAACTCGTGACCCTCGGCACACCCGTGCAGCGCCCGCCCGCCGCGCAGGCCGGACCGCCCGGCGCTTCTGCATCGCGCGGGTCGCAGGGCAAGACCCTCGACTGGAAGGGACACGACGGCGAGCGCATCCATCTCGACGAGCGCGCCGGCCTGGTGACCGTGGAGCGCCCCGGCGGCGCGGTCACGATTCGCCTCTGCCGCCGTACGCCCGCGGCCGGTGGTCCGCTGCCGGCGGTGACCCAGCCCTTTGCCCAGGCGGTCTACCCGGCCTGCCTGCTGTGCCACGATCAGCTCGAGAACGCCATGGAACACATGTTCGGCATGGACCTCGACTGCACTTTCTGCCACGGCGGCGACCCGTACGCCACGAAGAAGGACCTTGCCCACGTTCATCCCGACGGCACGGTCGCCTACGACATGTCGATTCCGCCGATCGACCAGGACCTGGAGTACCAGCAGTTCGTCAATCCTTCCAACCTGCGCACCGTCGACACGACCTGTGGCCTGTGCCACCAGAACTACGTGCACGACGTGCGCAAGGGGATGATGTCCACGACGGCTGGGCATTTCGCCGGCGGCCTCTACCTGAACGCCGTGGTCGACTCGAAGTGGCCTCTCTACGGCAACTTCGCCGTCGAGGACAACGATGGCTACGTGCCCGACACCGAGGGTGCCGTACAGAGCCTCGAGGACATGCTCAGCTACGATCCGAGCGCGGATCCCAATCGGGTCGCCTCGCACTACGCTGCCGTGCCCTCCCAGCAGTGCGCACGCTGCCACCTGTGGTCGCGCGGCAAGGGCTACCGAGGCAACGCCGGTTGGAACGGCCTTTACCGGGCGGACGGCTGCGCGGCCTGTCACATGGCCTACGACAACGACGGCCTCTCTCAGAGCGCCGATGCGAGCATCGATCACGCCGAGCAGGGTCACCCGCGTACGCACGTGCTCTCCAGGTCGATCCAGACCGAACAGTGCGTGCACTGCCACCATCGCGGTGGTCGGATCGGCCTCAACTTCACCGGACGCGCCCAGATGCCCCCGCGCATGCCGTCGGGCCCCGGCGTGCCGGGGACGACCGACGAGTTGTTCAACGGTGGTTACCACATGAACGATTCGGCGACCAATCCGGCCGACATCCACCACGAGCGTGGGATGCACTGTATCGACTGTCACATCGCCTCCGAGGTGATGGGCGACGGGAACATCTGGGGCCACATGGACCAGGCGACCAAGATCGAGTGCCGCTCCTGTCACGGCCTGCCGGGCCTGCCGCCGACCCTGGCCGACAACGACGGCAGCGTGCTCCCCAACGTCGTCATGAACCCCAACGGCGAGGTTGTCCTGACCTCGAAGGTCACGGGTGCCGAGCACGTCGTGCCGCTGGTCATGGATATCGTCGATCCCAGCTCGCCGTCTTTCAATCCGGATGCGGCGGCGTGCATGAACGACGACCACCTCAAGGACGAGGGTGGTTTGGAGTGCTACGCGTGCCACTCCTCGTGGATTCCCAACTGCTTCGGCTGCCACTTCGAGCGCGACGAGCGCGACGTCGGGCTGAACATGTTCACCGGCCAGTACGAGGTCGGGAAGGTCAGCACGAGCAACAAGATATTCGAGTCCCTGCGTGCCTTCTCGCTCGGTCCCAACAGCGAGGATCGCGCCGCGCCCTACCTGGTCGCCTGCCAGCCGATCGCCGACGTTACGGCGCCGGATGGCTCCAAGATCCTCGACTTCGCCATGCCTGTCACGAGCAACGGGATCTCGGGGCTGGGGCTGAATCCGATCCAGCCACACACGGTTCGCCCCCACGAGGTGCGGACCTGCGCCGAGTGTCACCGCGCCCCACCGTCGCTGGGGCTGGGGACGGGGAACTACGCCATCGCGCGCGAGCGCGTCTTCACCGTCGGCCCGGCGGGGGCTGAGCAGTTCGATCGCCAGGCCGCTCCTTGTGCGCCGGCGGCAGACGGCGCCGTGACCGCTTCAGCGGCCCTGGGCGTCGCCTCGCGGCCGAACACCGTCGAGGGGACGGTGGACTTCCTGTTCGTCGCTCACGGACCCGCGGGGGTGGCGATTCATGACCGCCGTCTCTCTGACGCCGGGGGCGCGTCGGTACACACGATCACGGGTATCGACGCCATCGACATCGCCTACGCGGCCCGCTACCTGTACGTAGTGGACGCCGGAGTGGGCGTGCGGATCTACGACAGCGAACGTCCCAACCAGGCGTTGCACGTCGCCTCGATCGCGATCCCCCAGGCGCGACGGGTCGTGCCTTGGGGAATCCACCTCTTCGTGGCCGCCGGGAACGGCGGGTTGGTCGTCGTCGACGTCTCCGACCACTCGGCGCCGTCGATCGCGGGCATCATCGGGGGCATGCAGGCGGCGGACGTGGAGCTCTACGCCCACTACCAGGGCGGCGCGGGCTTCGCCGTGCGCGCCTACGTGGCCGACCCGGCCTACGGGGTGCGCGTGGTCGACCTCCTGCCCGACTTCGGCTCCGGCCAGGTCGTCGGTGGATTGCCGCTCGTGGGAGCGAGCGGGTTGGACGCCTACACGCGCTACGTCACCGCGAGCGGGAGCGTTCCTTCCCGCGAGCACGACTACCTCTACGTGGCGGCCGGTGCCGCCGGGCTGCACGTTTTCGACATGACCGACCCCGACACCATCGTCCCGGTCTCGTCGGTGACCGGCTTGGGGGGCGAGGTGAGCGACGTCGTCGTCGCCAGCCAGCTCGCGCCTCCCGGCGTGGACGACTACGCCTATCTGGCCAACAAGTCCGTCGGCCTGCAGGTCGTGGACGTGACCGATCCGTCCAATCCGTCGACGGCGTGCAACGCTCCGGCGGGGTCGGGCGCGACGCGTGTTCTGGTGGAGGTCCAGCAGATGGACCGCTTCCTCGACGAACAGGGCCGGCAGCTCAAGGAGAACTCGCACCCCTTCATCGAGTCCTACACCCGGGCCGACATCGTGCGGCTGCTCTCGACGACGATCCCCTGACCTCCCGACCCGGAGGGCCCCTCGCTCGGCTCGGGGAGTGGCTTTGCTCCGCGCTTTGGCCGGCGTAGCATCCTCTCGGCGCCGGGAGTCGGCGGCGGAGATGGACGAGCAGGAGACGAACAGCGTGGAGGATCGCCCGCGGGTGCTCGTGGTCCACGGCAGCGGGCGCGCGGGCGGATTGGGCGACCGCCTGGTGGGGGAGGTCGTCGCGGAACTGGAGCGCCGCCGGGCCGAGCACCGTCTGCAGGACCTCCTGGCCGACGGTTTCGACCCGGTGTTGCGCCTCGATCCCGACCAGCGTCACGCCCCGGCCTGCTCGGCCGAGGATGACCCGCTCGTGCACCACTACCAGCAGGAGGTGCGCTGGGCCGAGGCGTTGGTCCTCGTGCACCCGGTCTGGTGGTTCGCGCCGCCGGCGATCATGAAGGGCTGGGTCGATCGCGTGCTCGTGGAGGACGTGGCCCTCGCTCACCGGCCAGGGCGCTCGCCTCGGCCCTTGCTCGCGGATCGCCGTGCCCTGTTGGTGCAGACCTTCAACACCCGCCGCATGATCGACCGCTGGGCCTTCCGGGGCGCCGCCGAGGGGTTCTGGCGGCGTGGCGCTCTCGGCTCCTGTGGAGTGCGCCTGGCCGGACGCGTGGCCCTCTACGGCGTGGAAGACCTTACGCCGAAGCGCCTCGAGACCGAGTGCGCGCGCCTGCGCGCCGCCGTCGCGAACCTCGTCGGCTGAGGGTCTTCCCCGCCACTCGCCGCCACGCGCTAAGATGGGCCGTCGGCGTCACGCCGGCTCGCGCTCCATCCCCGCTCGCTTCCATGCGCGTCGCCTACCTCACCAACCAGTACCCGCGCACGAGCCACACCTTCGTCCGGCGCGAAATCGCGGGCCTCGAAGCTCTCGGGGTCGAAGTCGAGCGCTTCGCGATCCGGCCCACCCGCGAACGCCTCGTCGACGAGCGTGACCGCGTGGAACTCGAGCGCACCGACGTCCTGCTGGGCGGCGGAGTTCTCGGGCTTGGGGTTGGGCTCGCGGCGGCGTTGGTCACCCGGCCACGGGCGTTGGCGCGGGCGATGCGCGCGGCGGTGGCCATGGGGCGGCGATCCGAGCGCGGTGTCGCGCGCCACCTCGCCTACTTGGCCGAGGCGGCGCTTCTCACGCGGCTGCTCGAGCGGCGCGGCGTCTCCCATCTGCACGCGCACTTCGGCACCAACTCCACGGCGGTCGCGCGCCTGTGCCGGCTGCTGGGCGGGCCTCCCTACAGCTTCACGGTCCACGGCCCCGAGGAGTTCGATGCGCCGCACGCCCTGTCCCTGACCGACAAGATCGCCGACGCGGCCTTCGTCTGTGCCATCAGTAGCTTCGGGCGTAGCCAGCTCTATCGTCTTTGTCCGCGGGCCGACTGGCCCAAGATCGACGTCGTGCGCATGGGCGTCGATGAGACCTACCTCGACGAGGAGCTCGCGCGCCCGGTACCCGAGACTGCGCGCCTCGTCTGCGTCGGCCGCCTGTGCGAGCAGAAGGGGCAGATGCTACTGATCGATGCGCTGGCACGGATCGTGGGCGAGGGTCGCGAGGTCCACCTGACCTTGGTGGGGGACGGCGAGATGCGCGCCGCGGTCGAGGAGCACGTCGCTCACTACGATCTGGGCGAGAGCGTGGAGCTCATCGGCTGGGCGGACACCGAGCGCGTGCGCGAGGAGCTGCTCGCCGCTCGCGCGCTCGTCCTACCCAGTTTCGCCGAGGGGCTGCCGGTCGTCATCATGGAGGCTCTGGCCCTCGGCCGTCCCGTGCTCTCGACCTACGTCGCCGGCATCCCCGAGCTCGTGCGGCCGGGCGAGTGCGGCTGGCTGGTGCCCGCGGGCTGCGTCGACTCCCTGGCCACGGCTCTCCAGGAGGTCCTCGAGGCGTCGGGGGAGGAGCTCGAGGCCCTCGGGGCGGCGGGGCG
The DNA here is from genome assembly GCA_002686265.1 of Planctomycetota bacterium. Classification (GTDB taxonomy): domain Bacteria; phylum Planctomycetota; class UBA1135; order UBA1135. The sequence goes on along the minus strand of NZBA01000023.1, from coordinate 44,761 downwards.
TCGCCGGGTGCGCGAGTGGCACGATGCCCGGGAGATCGCTCGCGAGCTGCGCGGACGGTTCTCGAGTTCCCTCGGGGGGATGAAATAGAACATTGTAGATAAAGGTCCAGCTATCGGCTTAGTGTCCCCTTCGGCCCCTCGCTGAGGGATCGACCTGACTCGCATCAGGCACGCCCGCATGCCCTGGCTGGATCTACTGCTCGTCATCGCGACGGTCCCGTCGCTGCTCCTCGCGCTGGTCTTCGCGACCGAGTGCTTGGTGGGGGTCTTCTTCGGCGGCGAGTGCCACCTGCCGATATCCCGCCGTCGGCCGTCGGTGGCCGTCCTGGTCCCGGCCCGAGACGAGCAGGAGACGATCTCCGCCACCGTGCGCGACATCGTCCGGCAGTTGCGCGAGGGAGACCGGCTGTTGGTGGTCGCTGACAACTGCACGGACAGCACGGCCGAACTCGCCAAGGCAGCGGGGGCGGAGGTCATCGAGCGCAGGGACCCCGAGAAGGAGGGGAAGGCCCATGCCCTGGCCTTGGGCCGCGGCGTGCTGGCGAGCTCACCGCCAGAGGCTCTGATCGTGCTCGACGCCGACTGCCGCGTCCCTTCGGACCTGGTCGGGACCCTGGCGCGCCACGTCGAAGCGACCGGTCGCACGGTGCAGGCCGAGTTCACATCCGACGCCGGCGAGGGCGGCGGCGTGGCAGCGCTCTCGGTGCTCGCCATCCTGGTCAAGAACCGCGTGCGTCCGGCGGGGCTGCGCCGCCTGGGCGTTCCCTGTCTCCTCAACGGCAGCGGGATGGCTTTTCCCTGGTCGGCCTTCGAGCGTGTCGACCTCGCCGGCGCCGGGATCGTCGAGGACATGCAGTTGGCGGTGGACCTCGCCCTCTCCGATCGGGGCGCCGTCTGGTGCGACCACGTGCGCCTGCGGAGCACGCCTCCGGCCGAGAAGGACGGTCTGCTCGATCAGCGCCGGCGCTGGGAGCACGGCCACCTCGACACCTTGCTGCACCAGGCTCCGCGCCTGGCGGCCGCCGGCCTGCTCGGCTTGCGCCCGCGCCTGATCTGGCTCGCGGCCCACATCGCCGTGCCGCCCCTCGCCATGCTGGCCGCCCTGCTCTGTGGGACCTGCGTCATGACGCTGCTCGGTCCTCTCCTGTGGAGCGGAACCCTCTGGCCCGCCGCGACCGCCTGTTCGGGGCTGGTGCTCCTGGGGCTGGGGACCTTCGCGGCCTGGGCGCGCTTCGGTCGCGGGCTCGTATCGGGGACGGCCCTGCTCGCGATTCCCTTCTACATGGCCTGGAAAACCCCCGTCTACCTGAGTTTCCTCCTGCGCGGGCCGCAGAAGGTCTGGAGCGCGGCCGGGGCGGGGCTCGCCCGCCGCGACGTCGGCCACGATCCAGCCCGGGTCGGGCCGGGCTCGGCGATTCCGCCCAAGGAGCCGCTTTCCGCGCCGCCGCCGCCCCTCCCCTCCTCTGCCCGAGCGGCGGGCGAGCGGCCTGTGAGCCCGGCTCGGCTGGGCGACGCGGCTACGCCGGGCGGAAGGCGACCTGACCGAGGGCGTGAGCGACCGTCAGTACCCGGCATCCCGATCGCGCGGCACTCCTGACGGTGAAGTCGAAGAGGGCGGGCGTGCAGCCGCAGCGGCCGGGAGCGTCGACGACGGAGTGGGTGAAGAAGACCAGCCAGCCGCGCTCGCGCTCGGTGCGCTCGATCACATCGGCGACGGTGCGCTCGGACAGCTCGCTGGAGTAGAGCGGCACGGCACGGAGCAGGGCGAGGTCCGCTCTTCCGCGGTTCAGCGCGGCTTGCACGCCCCGTGCGCTCACGAAGCGCTCGCTGGCGAGGGCCTTGAGAGCCGGCGAGACCTGCCCGTAGGGATAGGCGAAGTTGGCCGGCGGCACGTCGCCGCCCAGCTCGTCGAAGAAGGCGCGGTTGCGATCGAGGTCCGCGCGTACTTCGGCGAGACCGCGTTGCTGGTAGGGGAGGTGGGCGAAGCCGTGGCAGCCGAGCTCGTGTCCCGCCCGCGTCAGACCTCGCAGGTCAGCGTGCGAATGGAACGGCTCGTCGCCGTCACCCTCTCGGTCGGTCAGGCCGCCGCAGACGTAGTAGGTCCCCAGGCAATCGTGGGCCTCGAGCAGGTCCCGACCGACGCGACAAGCGCTCCGGGGCACGTCGTCGAAGGTGAATGAGATGATGCCGACACGGTTGCGCATGGGAATGCGCTTGGCGTGCACGAGGCGCGAGACCCTCCGCTGGAGGGACTCCCGCGTGCTCGTAGGCCGCAGCGGCAGGGAGCCGGATTCAGGCTCCATCGGTTCGGGCGACGGTGGATTCGCGCACTTCGATCACGCGTTCGTCGAGCTCGAAGGACGCGACGTCGAGGAGAAGGTCCTGGACGCCATCGGTGGTCTGGAGGACCTCGAAGCCGAGGTCCCCGAAGACCTTCCCCGAGGGCGCGTTGCGCTCGGTCGCACGGTAGCGCGCGCGCAAGGCGGCGGCCCCCGAGCGCGCGGCCCGCTGGGCGAGGTATGCGATGAAGTGGTGCTCGACGCGCTTGGACTGGATGCGGCAGGAGAACATCAGGTCCTCGAGGCAGGCCTCGTCCTCGTGGAAGATGGCGAAGCCGATGACGCCGTAGTCGCCGAAGCGGTCCTCGCAGCGGATCACGAGGCAGGTGCGCCGGGGATCGTCGGCCAGCTCGGCGAGCTGGGACCTGGAGTAGCGCCGCCCCGAAAAGTTCATCTGGTTGGTGCGCTGCACGAGCTCGAAGACTCGTTCGAGTCGCGCCGCGCCGAGGTGCTCGATCTCCATCATCAGCCCGCAGGAGCGCAGGAACTCGGCGTACCCGGCCTCCGAGGTCGGGGCGGCGTCGTCGCGTCGGATCTGCTCCTGGTAGAACCGCCGGCGGCGGGCACTCTCGGGAGTGCGCGGGACGTCGCAGCACGCCGCGGCGTCGAGCTCGGCTCCCCCAGCCTCGTCGAGGACACGCACCGCCGGCAGGGCGGCGGCGACCTCCGCCCGCTCAAAAGCCTGATCGTCCACGAACACGAAGGTGTCGATGCCGATGTCGAGGGCGCCCTGGATGCGGCGCACGGCCTCGCTCTTGGGGCCCCAACTGATCTGAGGGAACACGAACAGCTCCCAGATCCCCAGGTCGCGCAGCACGGCCTCGGCGGCGTGGGGTTGGTTCTTGCTTGCGATCGAGTTGAGGATTCCGCGCCGGTCGAGTTCGGCGATCGTCTCCAGCACCCTCGGGCGGGGCCGCAGGGCGTCGGGGCCGTCCTCGACGAGGATCCCGTCCCAGAGTGTGTTGTCGAGGTCCCAGACGACGCACTTGGCGTGCTCCGAGGGGGCGTCGCTGTCGCTCGACTCGGCTCGCCCTCCGCCCGCGGCGGCGCGTACGAAGTCCAGCGTCCCGAAGCTGAGGTGCGCGCCCCCCTCGTCCCCTTCCTGATCGAGGTGGACGAAGAAGCGTTCGTCGTGGCGCAGGCCGGCGAAGAACTCGATCGTGGGCAGCAGGTCGAGGTTGTAGCCGGGTCTCAGCTCGATTCGGTGGGGCAAGTGGTGATCGGGACGGCTCTGCTGGCGGATCGTCAGGAGCAGGGTGACGGTGTCGGCGCCGTGGTTGAGAGCTTCGCAGGCGAAGTGGGTGGCGGCGGAGGCGTCCGCCGAGCGCGCGCGATGGAAGGCGCTGCCCTTGGTGCGCGTCCACAGGTTCACGAGTCGCATGCGCACGCCGTGGGAGAGGGGGGCACCGTTGAGCAGCCGGCTGAGGCGGCGGTCGACAGCCTCGATGCGCGCGGCGCGTCGGGGATGGAAGAGGCTGGGGATGCCCTCGGCCTGCAGCCGTGCCCAGCGGCGCAGGCGCACGGTCATCCACTCGCCGCCCGCTCCCTCGGCGGGCGTCGTGGCGATATCGGTGACGAAGCGCCGGCAGTGCAGGTCGTGACGGGGGTGATAGAGGTCGCAGGAGGCGTAGCAGGCGGGCATGGCGCACTCGGTGCAGTGCTCGCTCCAGACCAGGGTGCTGCGCAACTCGGGAGGCCGCGTGCGCTCGAGGCGTGCGGCGTCGACGTCCGCGGGGATCGGCGCTCGTTCGTCGAGCCAAGGGCGTCCGTAGCTCTCGCGCATGGCCTCAGGGGGCGGGGGCGGGGGAGCGGGGCGGGTCCGAGGGGCACGGGGCCGGCGCGAGCGCGATCTCGGGCCTCGCACGGAGGCATGAGGGCGGTTGAGGCTGCATCGGGGGAGGCTCCGACCAACGATACCCCAAACGCTCCGGCCTTGTCGGCGGGGGACGATGTTGTCTCGGGACTCCTCGCCCCGACGCCGTCGATGGTGGAAGATGGGGCTGGAGGCTTGCGAATTGCCGCCCCCCCAGAGCATGTCCCCCGAGAACGCGGTCCCTAGGATCCTGGTCATCACCCCCGTGCGTGACGAGCGGGCGCACCTGGCCGCCACGATCGAGTCCATGACGGCTCAGACCTTGCGCCCGACGGCCTGGATGATCGTGGACGACGGGTCGACCGACGGCACGGGTGAGTTGATCGACCGAGCGGCGGAGGAGCATTCGTGGATTCGTGGCTTGCGGCGTCCGGATCGGGGTCGGCGCAAGGTCGGCGGCGGTGTGATCGAGGCCTTCGACGACGGTCTCGCTCGTTTCGACCTCGATGACTTCGACTACGTCTGCAAGCTCGACGGTGATCTGCGCTTCGGTGAGCGCTACTTCGAAGCCTTGATGGAGAAGTTCGCCGCCGACCCACGCCTGGGCACTGCCAGTGGGAAGTGCTGGGACAAGACGGCGTCGGGCTGGACGCTCCTGCGCACCTCGGACGAGTTCTCCCTGGGTGCGGCCAAGTGCTACCGGGTGGAGTGCTTCCGGGCCATCGGCGGCTTCGTGGCCGAGGTGATGTGGGACGGGATCGACTGTCACCGCTGCTCGATGCTGGGTTGGAAGGCCCGGAGCTTCCACGACGAGGACCTGCGCCTGTACGAACTGCGGCCCATGGGCGCTTCCCACCGCAGCGTCTTCCACGGGCGCTGGCGTTGGGGTTGGGGCCTGCACTTCATCGGCACGCACCCGCTCTACGCGGTGGCGATCGCCTGCTACCGCACCTTCGAGCGCCCCTTCGCCCTGGGCGGGATGTGCATTCTCGGCGGCTACCTGTGGGCCGCCCTCCGCCGCGTCCCCCGCTATCCCGACCCCGCCTTCCGCCGCCACCTGCGCCGCTGGCAACTCGCCCGCCTACGGTTGTCCTGAGGAGGTCGGAGGGCACGTGGCATCGGGGCTCTGCCGCGGGCATCCGGTCCGGCCGCGGGCTTCGCGAGGGCGGCCTACACCGGAATGGGCAGGGGGAACGTTTTTTTTACGGAAAACTGTCGCGGATCGGGTCGCCGTTCGCTTGTCATGTGTCAGCCGAAGCGGGGGCAATGCCCCACGGGTCACTTCACGAGGCCTGTATTCGGTCGACGAGAGAGACGAGAGAGAACTGCGCTCGGCGGAACCTCCACGATCAGACCTACTACTGATGCCAAGCGGCGCCCGGCTCACGGAAGAGTGGGCGTCCACCCCAACGCATGATGACCAAGATCCCCGTCGGGCCCGGACTGGCACCGGCCCTGTGCACCCTCATCGCTGCAGCTTGCACGACCATCTCCGAACCCGAGGACGAGATCCAGCTGCGCAGCATGATCGCCGGCGACACTGCGCCCGAGTGGGTCACCGGCCGGATCCCGACCTCACCGGGCACAGTCGCCTTCGTCGGTCGCGGTGGCGGCTTCGACGTGCTCGACGAGCGGCACGCCTACGACGAGGCCCTCGGCCACGCTCGCGCCCAGCTCGCCCAGTACGTGTCCACCCAGGTAACCGCGGAGGCCTGCGAACGCGACGTCTCCATCGGTACCCGCTACCTGCCGCGCGACATGCGCGAATGGGGCTCGCCCGAGCGCGTCAACCAGGACATCCGCTCCCGGGCCCATGAGATATCCGACGTGGTCGTCGGCGGCGTGGCGGCCAACGACCAGCACTGGGAGCGCTGGGACGTGAAGAACGAGAGGCGCATCGAGGACAGCTTGGGCAGCCGTCGAACGGGCCTGCGCCGCTATAAGTGCTGGGTCCTTTCGGTCGTCGACGTGGATACGATCAACGGCTACGTCGAATCTGCTCTGCGCGCCCTCGGAAACGAGGCCAGGTTCGCCGAGACCGAGGCCTCTCTGGCGAGGGCCGTCGCCCAGAACGCGGCTTCGGCCAGAGACCTGGTGGAGGCGGAGGGCGTCGTCAACGCCAACCTCTACGAGCTCCAACGCCTGCGGGAGCGCGTGCACTATGGGCGGCGGTTTCGCCTGTCCGGGGCGGAGGACTGCCTGCACTACCGTGCGCCGTGCGACTTCAGCCTCCTGCACCCGGAGTGGCGCGCCGCGGAGGGCCTGACGCGAACCGACGTGGTGGAGTTCCTTCCCTTGGAGACGGAAGAGGCGGCGGACTGCTGCGGACTGTGCGACCTCGGACTCCACGGGGGCTGATACGATGAGATCACTCCCCCTTTCCCTGGCGGTCATCGGGCTCTGTGCTGGCTGCCAGTCCTTCGAGCCGGCCGCGCCCTCGGACGCCGAGGTGCTCGTGGAAGCCTGCTACGACGCGGTCGACGACCTGTTGAGCCAGCACGGCGACCGCCAGGACCTCGAGCGCATGCTCGTTTCGACGGTCGTGAACATCAACGACGTCAACCGCACGACGATGTTCGGGCGCGTAGCGACCGAGTTCCTCTCGGCGCGGCTGACGCGTCGGGACATCGACATCATCCACCCGACGGTTCGAGAGGACCAGCTCCTGATCCAAGAGAGCGGCCAGTTCTTGCTCTCGCGCAACGTCGCGAACCTGGCCTTGGACTACAACGCGCGCACGGCGCTGGTGAGCACCTACGCACCCCTGAAGGAAAACGTGATCGTGTCCATGAAGCTGGTCTCGACGGTCGAGAACTCGACCCTCGCGGCGACCGACTTCGTCCTCTTCCGCAGCCCGGCGGTGGAGGAGATGCTGGGTTCCGTAGTGGGCTGGGGGCGCTGAGGGGAGGAGAGCTCACTGATGCTCGTCGCAGCGGTCGGCTCCCTCGGGAGCCGACCGCTTTCTTGTTCTTCGCGTACCCCTGCGCCCTGCCGCCCCGCCCGGACGGATTCCGAGGAGGCGTCACGACCAGATCGCCGGGGTCGGGGACACAGGGCGCCGCTTCGCTCTCCCGGTAGCTCGCAGTCGACTCGTGGTGGTCCTCGGGCCCGTCAGCCCTGCTTCCGCAGGATCGTGAGCAGGTCGGTGGGGTAGGCGCTGGCGCGCGTGAGGGTGAGCAGGCGGACGACGAGGTCGAGGAGGGCGAAGGCGAGGCGGAAGGGGATGAAGCGGGCGCGTAGGCGGCGCTGAGTGTCGTCTTCGAAGATCTCCCAGAGCTCGGTGTCGAAGCCCTCCTCGCGGGCGAACCGGCGCAAGCCTGCCGCACTCATCGACCAGCGCAGATGGGTAGGGAAGGGCGGGTGACCCTCGAGACCGGCGGTCTTGCGACCGAGCAGGTGGCGGTAGACCGCGACATGAAACCAGTGCGGCGAGAACTTCGTCACCAACCCCTTTACCGACAACACGCGCGGCACCGCTAGGACCAGAATGCCCCCGGGACGCAAGGCGCGGGCCATGTTCGCCAGGGCCAGATCCGGGCGTGCGACATGCTCGAGGACGTACCAGGAGACCACCGCATCGAAGCGTTCACAGCCGAGATCGTGGAACTGGAGATCCCCCTCGAGGCGCTCGTCCAGCGAGGAGTTGCGCTCCAACTGCGAGGCCGAGATGTCGATCCCGACCGAGTGCGCGCCCGCCAGATCGAAATGACTGCAAGAGCCGCAACCCGCCTCCAGCACCGAGCGCCCACCACCCGCGAGGGCCGCCGTCACCAAGGGACGTGCCAGGGCGATGGCGTTCTCGACCGTCGCCGGGTCCCGGGGGACGCTCACGAGAGGCGTCCTTCCGGCTTCGAACCGTCGGCGGCCGAACCGAAACCGCCCTTCAGCCAGAAGGTGCTCAAGCCACCAGCCACGAACATGAACACCGGGTTGGGCATGCCGTTGGTCAGCTTGTCGGCGGCGTAGACTCCCAAGACCACCGCCAGGCAGAGCACCGGCGCCCCCGCCGGCGACGAGTAGCGACTTGGATCCAATCGCGCGGCCGTGAGGAAGACAGGCACGCCCAGGACCAGGAAGTACGCGCCCATGCCGACCAGGCCGAACTGGCCCAGCAAGAGCACCCACAGGGAATCGGTGATCGTGATGGCCTTCCCCGTCCGGTCCGACTTCGGCCGATCGCGGCCCCAGCGGCCCCAGCCGAAGAAGGGGCGGCTGGAGACGTGCTCGAGCTGCAACTCCTCGTAGCCGAAGCGCGAGCCGAGGGACTTGGCGCGAGCCGGATCGATGTAGGTCTCGATGACCCACACCGCGCTCTCGCCCGTCCAGCCCAGGACGCGACTGGTGATGTAGCCCGAGGGCAGGAGAGCCAGCAGGAAGACCAACGCCCGCGTCCGCAGGTGGATCGTGAGCAGCACCAACCCGACCCCGCCGACGAGCAGGATGAGCGCCCCGAGCGACTTGCACAGGACGCAGGTCGCCAACATCGCCAGCACGACCAGGCCCATCGGGAGCCCGAACAGCCGCCGCAGCACGCGTCCCCGCCACAGGAAGAACGCGATCATGCTCGTGAGCGTCATCCAGATCCCGACCATGATCCCGTGCTGCATGAACACCACCGGGCGGAATCCGCCGAAGCGCCGCGACTGAGCGAACATGTGCTGGTGGAAGCCGTAGACCTGGGCGTGCAGCTGTGGGCTCATGCGGACCTCCCACAGACACAATGGCACGTAGACCAGTCCACCGAGGACGAGACCGATGGCCATCCCACGCAAGTCCTCGGACGTCGCGCAGTACAGGCGCCCGATGAAGTAGGGGATGCCCCAGCGCAGGACCTGGAGCATGATCGAGCTGCAGCCGTCGTAGACGCCGAGGCCGTTCAGCAGCGACGTCAGGAAGGGCGACGTGCAGAAGACGATCATCGGCAGGTCCCCCCGCGAGAAACGGAAGCGGCTCAAGCGAGCATGGTCGAAGACGACCACCGCCAGGAGCAGGCCGAGCGAGGTGGCGTTGGACTTGTCGTAGTCGGGCAGGCCGCCGAGCGGGATCGTGGCCATCGGCAAGAAGAGCGTGGCGAGAATCACGCCCGTCAGCGCCGCGCGCCCGCGCGGGAGTGTCGCGAACAGGAGCAGGGCGAGCGGAATCCAGGCTATCAGCGCCAGCTCAGCCATGCCGCCGTTCCCGTGAGCGGCGAGGAGTGCTCGCGCCCACGCTCATGTCGCCGGTGTGTCCCTGTGTGATGCATTCTCCGCGCTCTCGTCCCTTCGGCGCGTGGAACCGGGCGAGCGGAGCCTCGGTCGGTCGGGTGTTCCCAGCGCGCACGCCCGGACCGAAGCGGATGCTAGGCGGCCTGCCGCGGGGCAGCCAGGGAAAACCCCGCCAGGAGGCTACTCGCGGCTCGTGAGCTCCCATTTCCGCAGGCGCTCGAGGGAAGCCGTGTCGGTCCAATCAAAGCGCAGGGGCGTGATCGTGATCGCGCCCGCGAAGAAGGCTCGAGTGTCGCTGCCCTCCGGCGCCTCGCGCCCGAACTCCAGCTCGGCACGGAAGGAGCTCTGCCCGTCTACCGGATCGGAGATGCGCACGCCCGCCACGCGCAGGAAGCGTCCGCCCATGGGTGCGACGGCTACCGGCTGGGGGCCCTCCGCGCGATGGCGCGGGACGTTCACCGAGTAGACCACTCCCGCGTCCGCGCCCTCGGTCAACAGCCGCCGCGCCAGGTCCGCCGTGAAGCGCGCCGTGTCGGCGAAACCCCGTGGTGCCTCCTGCGAGACCGCGATGGCCGCCACTCCCAGGCCGACTGCCTCGAGCGCTGCTCCGACCGTGCCCGAGTAGTGGGCGACCTCGCCCACATTCGCCCCGGCGTTGATACCCGAGACCACCAGATCGAAGCCGCGTTCGCCGCCAAGAGAGGTTAGAGCGAATGTGACCGCGTCCGACGGCGTGCCGTCCACGGCCCAGGCCTCGCTCGCTCCCTCCACCGTCACTTCGCGTAGGGCGTGCTCGCCGCGGAAGATCTCGGCCGAGTGACTGGCGCCCGAGCGGTTCTGAAGGGGCGCGCAGACGACCACCTCGCCCAGTTTCATCAGGGATGCGACGAGGGCGGCCAAACCGTCGGAATCCCAACCGTCGTCGTTGGTGACCAGGATGCGCGCCGCCTCCTCTCCCGCCTGGGCGGACGCAGGGGCGGACCAGCGAGCCGCAGGCAGGAGCGCCAAAGCGGTCACGGCAGTCAGGGCCAGGGGACGACGGAGCGGATTGCGCTGGAGGGTCTTCATCGCCGTATTGAATCAAGTTCCCGTGGCGGGCGCGCCCGGGGACGGGCCCGCCGCCTCGATCTGCACGCGTGAAGTATGCTGACAGTCATGCCCATCTCGATCCGAACGCTGCTGTGCTGCGCCGTCCTGGCGGCGCCCGCCCGCTCCTGGCGCCAAGGCGAGGACGCCACGCCCGCCCCCGAGCAGGCGGCGATCGCCTGGTATGGAACCTGGGAACAGGGCCTGGCCGAGGCGCGCAGATTGCGCCTGCCGATCCTCCTCCAATCGGCCGCGCCGCGCTGCAGCGAGGTGCCCGGCATGTGGTGACCGGGCTACCAGGACACGGAAGCGCTCTTCCTGTCTGATTCGGCCGTGGTCACGGCCTCGCGCGGTTTCGTCTGTATCCGCCCCCTGACCTTCGAGGACGCTGCCGAGTCAGAGCTCCTGCTCGCAATCTACGCCGGGCGTCGGGGTCAGCTCGAGAACACGGTCTTCGCGATCTTCGACCCCCAGGGCCGCGAGCAGATCCTGCGCGGCACCCGCTCCCCCAAGAGGCTCTTCGAGGCGGCGGAGGACTTCGCCGCGCGCCTAGAGCGTATCGCGCAGCGCTTCGCGCAGCGCTCGAGCGCGCAGCGCCCTACTCGCGAGCTGCCGCTCCAATCCGACCTGCGTAGGGCCGTCAACGTGGCCGCTTGTGACTCCCAGCCTCTCGTCGTCATCGTCGGCGAGGATGCCGCGGAGCGCGAGAGCCTCGCCGCACGGCTGGGGCCCCTCGCCTGGAGCGCCGAGTTCGTCGGCCGCCTGCTCTGGGTCGCGCCCGCGAATGCCCAGAGCGAGACCGTCGAGGGCTTCGAGCTCGCACTAGGCGTCGCCGTCCTCGAGCCCGACCCCTCCGGACGCACGGCGCGCGTGCTCGCCAAGGTCGGGCCGCGCGCGGAGGGCAAGGAACTTGCGGCTGTCCTCTCGGCGGGCCTGGCAGCCCACGATCCCGCTCTCAAGATCCGTCGTGCCCACGTGCGCGAGGGGAAGCGGCGCGGGTTGCGCTGGGAAGCGGGCGGCGAGGCGGAAGTGGAGGACAGCGAGGCTGAGGAGGCAGCCCGAGGGGAGCGCGGGGGGGGCGGGAGCTAGTCCAGCTAGTCCAGCGCGTCGACGTATGCTGCCAGGCGCTCGGCGGCGGTCAGCAGGTGGTGGGAGTTGGTCGAGAAGAGCTCGACCGAGAGCTCAACCACGCGCTCGGTGCGCAGGGCCTTGAGGTGGCGGAACGCGGGCTCGCTGCGCAGGTACCGCGCCGCCGGGCTCATCACTTCGTCGCCGACCCCGACGACGATCAGGTCGGGGTCGAGCTCCAGGAGGCGCTCGATGTCCAGCCGGTAGTGGGAGTGCCCGCCGTCTTCGGCGGCGGCGTTCACGAGCCCCGCCAGCTCGATCACCAGGTGCGCCGTCGTCCCCGTTCCCGCCGTCCAACCACCGACGCCGATGTTCGTGTAGGACAGCACGCGTAGCGGCGGGCGGTCGGCGGCTGCCAACGCGTCGCGCCGACGCTCCAACTCCCCGCGGAACCTCGCCGCACGCCGCGGCACCTCCAGGGCACGCCCGAGGAAGGAGACCGTGTCCAAGACGTCTTCGAAGGCGCGCACGGTCGGGATGCGGACCACAGCCACGCCGGCCTCGCGCAAGAGCGCCGTCGTGTCGGGGCTCTGCCAGGCGTGGGTCACGACGAGGTCGGGGTCGAGGGACAGGACGTCCTCGGCGCGGTAGGTGTGGAAGGTGCGTGAGCGGTCCCAGTCCGCCAGACGCGGATCGAGGAGCGAGTAGGTGAAGGCCTGGGCCGGCAGCGCCGCGAGGCGCTCCGGGCCGATCAGGGCCAGCAGGAAGTCCACGGCGCTGGAGTTGGTCGGCACGATCCGACGTGCGGGAGCGGAGAGCTCGAGCACCCCGCCGTCGAGCGTCTCGACGCGCAGGTGCGGCGCCGGCCCCGGCGCGGGCTCTTGCACGCCGTCGCAGCCGCACGTAGCCGATAGCAGTGCGGCTGCGAGCCAGGAGGACCCGATGCCCGCAAGCAAACCCCCTCGCCGGGACCGCTGAACCCAACCCAGCGTCGTACGCTCCGGCGGTCCGGCGGATCGGCGTGCGACTCCTGATTGGCGGAGGAGGTCGGAGCGCGAAGCGTGCATGCGAGGACACCCTAGCAACCCGTTGAACAACGCCCTACGCCGTGCTCCAGAACGCCCGCTGCCACGGCGTGCGCCTTGGGGATCAGACCGACGCCTTCTCGTCGGACCCGTGGTTCGGCGGCTGGCGCGGAAGGCCGACGTTCACCGGCAGGTCGATCCTGGCGCGGCCCGCGGGCGCCGCCCGCACCCGGCTGATGCGTGTCGGCTGGCCCGGGCACCGCCTGATCCGTATCACCGAGATACCCGGTGGAGAGGGCCGCAGGGCGGAGCGGCGAAAGGAGCCGCGTACGTGCGTTTTTCCTTGCGGCTCCAAGGCCCACCGCCCAACCTCCCGGCGCACCGCGTCATGTCTCCGCCCTCCTCTCGAGCGCCCTCACTGCGCGCCCCCTCGGCGCCCCCGCGGCGCCTCGCCCCCGGACGTCTGGCCGCGGTGCTCGGCTTGGCGCTGGCGGTGATCGTCGTCGGCTCCCTACAAGTCGGCACCAGCGACCTCTCCGATCTCGGCCGCATCGGCCGCGGCCTGTTGGCCATGTTGGGCCTGGGCGAACCCCTCGCAGGTGCCGAGCAGACCATCGTCGAGTGGCGCGCCGTACGCGTGTTGACCGCCCTCGGCGTCGGCGCAGCCCTGGCTCTCTCCGGCGGCCTGCTGCAAGGCGTCTTCCAAAACGACCTCGCCTCGCCCTCGATCATCGGTATCTCCGCGGGAGCCAGCCTGGGCGCTTCGCTCGGCATCCTGATTCTCGGCGGCTACGCCACGGTCTTCGGGCTCGACGCCGCCACCGGGTTCTCCCCGCTGCTCGTGACCGCCTGCGCCTTCGTGTTCGCCCTCTCGATCGCCTGGCTCGTGACCGCGCTCGCCACCACCGGCGGGCGTATCTCAGTGCCCACTCTGCTGTTGGTCGGCATCGCCGTCAACGCGACCGTCGGCGGCCTCCTGGCCGCGGTGCACTGGCTCGCCCTGCGCGACGAGCTCGAGCTCGCGCGCGCCCTGATCACCTGGACCTTCGGCACTCTCGACGATCGCACCGTGCAGCACGCCGTCCTCGTCTGGGTCGGCTTGGCGGGAGCGATCGCCGTCCTGCCCCTGGTTTGCTTCGAGCTGGACCTCTTCGCCAGCGGCGAGGAAGATGCCCACGGCCTCGGTGTCGACACGCGCCGCGTCAAGTTCCTGGCCCTCTCCGCCGCCTCCCTGGCCGCGGCCGCCGCTGTCTCCGTGGCGGGCCAGATCGCCTTCGTGGGCTTGATCGTCCCGCACTTGCTGCGCCTGATCGTCGGTCCCGCCCACCGCGCCTTGCTCCCCCTGTGCCTGCTCGGCGGCCCGCTGCTCCTGCTCGGCGCCGACCTCCTGCGGCGCGTGGTGTGGGGCGGCGCCGAGCTCCAACCGGGCGTCATGATGTCGTTGCTCGGCGGACCCTTCTTCCTGCTCCTGCTCCTGCGCAACCGCGCGGGCATCCAGTCCTGGTGAGCGCCGTGCCCCTCATCGGACGCTCCCTCGCCCACGAGTACCCTGGGCCCCTGCGGGCCGTGGACGGCGTGGACCTCGAGCTGGCCGAGGGCGAGCTGGCGGCCGTCATCGGCCCCAACGGCGCAGGGAAATCGACCCTCCTGAAGCTGCTCTGCGGCTTGCTCACACCCTCGGGCGGCGAGGTGCTGCTCGACGGTCGCGCCCTGGGGAAGATCGGCCCGCGCGAGCGCGCGCGGCGCGTGGCCTTCGTGCCCCAGGCCCTCGGCGCCCTCCCGGAGGTCGCCGTCGCCCACTTCGTCCTCGGCGGCCGCTACGGACACCTGGGGCGCTGGAGTCGCAGCACGCCCCACGATCTCGACGTCGTGCGCGTGGCCATGGAGCAGGCCGACGTGGCCGAACTCGGCGAGCGCTCCCTGACGCGCGTCTCCGGCGGACAACTCCAGCGTGTGCTGGTCGCGCGGGCCTTGGCTCAGGAGGCGCAATCGCTGCTCGTGGATGAGCCGACCAGCTCCCTCGACCCCGAGCACCAGCTGGCGATCTTCACTCTCCTCGCGCGCCTGGCGGAGGGGGGGCGCTCGGTCGCAGTCGTCACCCACGACCTCAACCTCGCCAGCCAGTTCGCCTCGCGCATCGTCGTGCTCGCCGCCGGGCGCGTCGTCGCCGCCGGCACCCCCGACGAGGTGCTGCGTGCCGAGGTCCTCGAGCCGGTCTACGGCGCTCACTTTCGTTACGGGCGCCTGCCCGGTCGCGGGGGCGGCGAGCGGCCTTTCGTTCTGCCTTGGTCGGGTTGACGAGCTGCCGTTACCGCCGGCTCAGCTATGATCGGGCGTTGGGCCGTCATGGGAAGCAGGGGAATCCGCATCGCTCTGCTCGCGTGCCTCGCGCTCGCGGTTTGGGCGGCGAGCCACACTCGTCGAGAGCCCGAGGACGACCTCGGTGCCGCCGACCGGGCGGCGGCCGCGGCCCTGCGTGCCCTGCCTTACGTGGGCAGCGAGGCGATCTCCTCCGGCGCCCCGAGCGGCGTCTTACGGCGCGACCCGGAGCGCAGCGCGGGAGGGCCGCGGCTCTTCACGACCCAGCTCCTCGGACGCGCCGAGCTCATCGACGCCGACGGCGCCGTCCTGCGCTCTTGGAGTCATCCGCCGAGTCTGACCTGGGAGCAAGCCGAGCTCCTGCCCGGCGGCGACCTGCTGGTCGTGGCGGCCGAGGGGAGCGCACAGCCCGAAGGTGAGCGCGTGGCCGGGATTCCCGACGGGAGCCGCACGCTGCTGCGCCTGGACTGGGAGGGCAACCTGATCTGGAAGCGACGCCTGCTCGTCCACCATGACGTCGCCCTCGCCCCCGGTGGGAAGCTCGCCGTTCTGGCCTTCGAGCGCGTGCGGCGAGCGGACCTGCACCCCTCGATCCCCGTGCGCGACGAGCGGGTCCTGCTCCTCGATCCCGACGGCACCTTGCTCGACTCGCGCTCGCTGCTTGCGGCGGTCGAGGCCGGCGGTGCGCCCTTCGAGTGGCTCGAGGTCGCGCCCGACCGCCTCACCGGCACGGAGTGGATCGATCTCTTCCACGCGAACTCGATCGAGTGGATGCACGGCGCCGGGCTCGCGGACTCCCACGAGCTCTACGCGCCGACGAATCTGCTCCTGTGCCTGCGCCACCAGGACCGCGTCGTCGTTCTCGACTGGGCGCGCGGCGCGCTCGTCTGGAGCTGGGGCGCGGGAGAGCTCTCCGGCCCGCACGACGCCCACCTGCTCACCGACGGCCACATTCTGCTCTTCGACAACGGGCTCGCACGGCGCTCTTCACGCGGCGTCGAGATCGACCCGCTGAGCGGGGAGATCGTCTGGGAGTACCGCCCCGATCCCTCCGAGGGTTTCTTCACCGCCAGCAAGGGCTCGATCCAACGCCTCGACAACGGGAACACCCTGCTGGCCGCGTCCGACCGCGGCCGCGCCATCGAGGTCACGCCGGCGGGCGAGATCGTCTGGGAGTTCGTCTGTCCCCACCGCACTCGCTCGGGGCGGCGGGCCGCGATCGTGCGCATGAAGTGCCTGCCTCCGGCCTACGTCGAGGCGATCATCGCCGCTCGCGCCACGGGCGAGCCCGCCACGGGCGAGCCCGCGCCGGGCGCGGCCTTCGACGCCATGGTGCGCTGAGGCGGAACTACCGCCTCAGCGGAGCGCTCAGGCGCCGAGGAACTCGATCTCCCCGCCGGGGAGCAGGTAGACGATCAGCATCGCGCCGCCCTCGACCGTCGGCACGTGCTGGGAGCCGGGAGGGTGGACGACCCAGCCAGGGGGGCTGCCGTCGAAGGTCGGCGCGCCGTCGGTGGCGATGCAGTAGTTGACCTCGCCCCGCGGGTGGCGGTGTTCGGGCCCCGGCGCGGACATGTGGACGACATCAACCGAGAGATCGCAGGTGTCCTCACCGGCGCGCGCGGCGCGCGAGTAGGTGACGGGCGGCTCTCCGCGATCGGCGACGCGGCCCTCGGCCAGCAGCGCCACCAGGGCCGCTTGAAGGGCGCGGGCGTCGTCGCTCCTCGGGTCGAAGCGCGCCGTGAGCGCCCCGTGGGCCGCCTGGGCGTCGGAGAGGTCGATGCCGGCGGCCGCCCGCCAGAGAGGTTCGAAGGTCTTGATCAGCTCGTCCATGGGGTTGGAGGATAGCAGTCCGGTCTCGCACACTCAGCGGCCGGGACGGTGGAACCCAATCGGGCGCTGCTTCGGTCGGTGGCCCGGCTGAGGGGGGTGCGCCTGAGGACTGCCGTTCGAGGGGCCCATCCTGCCGCCGTTACTCCCAGCGGTGCATGCGCAGCAAGCGCAGTTCGATTCCCGCGGGGAAGCCCTCCTCGGCGGGCAGCGGGTAACGCTCGATCGTCACCAGCTCGCTCCAAGCGTGCTCGCTCCAGCGCTCCGCGAGGCCCTCGTCGAGGGGCGCGCCGATGCGCGCGAGGACCGATCCGAGATAGGTCGGGTGGTGCGGAAAGAAGAAGCTCGGCGCCACGCGCATGTCGTGGCCGGGCGAGGAGTGGGGGATCGCTTCCCCGCGCTCGACCACCGCCGGCGTGACCAAACCGTAGGTGTCGTAGGCCTCCAGACCCGAGTAGTAGCCCAGGGCTCCCAGGGCGCCGAAGATCATCGACTCGCCCGCCTGCGTGTGCAGCGCGAGGGCGCGCCCCTGCACGGCCCAGTGCTCGGCGCGCTCCTTCATCCCGCGCCACATCTCGACCTCGCTCTCCCACACCTTGCGGTCGGCGCGGAAGTGGAAGCGCGAGCGCAGGGAGGAGGGCACAGGGCCGGCGTCCGCGGCGGCGAGCAGGGAGAGGGTCACGCAGACAGCCGTGAGCGCAACCGCCGTGCGAGCGCCGGCGGCGCGCAAGGCGCCGGCGAAGAGCAGGACGACGAAAGGCACCGCCGGAAACAGGAAGCGCCCCATGGGCATGAAGTCGCCGCCGACCCAGACCGCGTAGGCGAGAGTCCCGGTCGCGACGACGAGGGCGGGGATCCAGGCCGCCTTCTCACGGCGCGCGGCGGGGAGCAGGCCCGCGGCCGCGGCGACGACCAAGGAGGGGATCGTCAGCAGGAACGCGGCTACGTAGTCCACTCCGCGCTGCAGGCGGTCGGGGGTGAAGCCGGCCTTGAGGCGCGCCGTGTTCGGCAGGTAGTCGCCGTAGGTGGCGATGCGCCAGGCGACGTGCAGGGCGACGCCGAGGGCGCAGACGAGCGCGGCTTGCACGAGTGCCCGGCGCAGGGCGGCGGGGCGCTCGCTGGCGAGCCAGACGAGCAGTGCGCCGAGCCCTACCAGGAGCACCCAGACCGCTCCGTCGGCGCGCACGAGGGCGGCGGCTAGGGCGAAGAGCCCCGCCTGCCAGCCCCGCGGGCGATCGCGGTCGCCCAGCAGGCGCTGCCAGAAGCCGAAGGTCGCCAGGGCCATGGGCATGGTCGCCAGGCCGCCGGTGGCCCACAGGGCGATGGGCGGAAGAGTGCCCGCGAACAGGCCGCAGGCCGCGGCGCGACAGCCGTCGAGGCCGAAATGCCGTGTCGCCGTGCGCGTGAGCCAGCAGACGAGCAGTGCTCCGCAGACGGCCGAGCTGATGCGCGACCAGAGGGTCACGTCCCAACCCAGGCGCTCGAAGAGCGCGAGGTAGACGACCCACAGGAAGTTCGAATAGCCCTCGACCGGAGTCTCGGCGGCCAGGTTGAATCGCAGGCCTTCGCCGAGGGCCAGGTGGCGGCTGTAGCGGAACGAGATGTAGGCGTCGTCGCACAGGAAGTCGAACCTCCAGGCGAGCAGCGCGAAGGGGATCAGGGCGGCCAGAATGGCCCAGCGGGCGTGGTGGGGCTTGGACAAGGTGGCCGAGCATATCGCTCGTGCGTTGGCGTGTGCAGTAGCGAATCGGCTGGTCCTCGGGCTCCCGAACCGGTTCCCCCCTGCCCTCCGGCCGCTGTGAACGGAAGTAGGGTGTCGCGCTCCCGGCGGCGCGCCGGCCCGGGCGCGCTCGAGCGCGGGGTTCTCCCTCGGCCACCCAGTCGGATGCGCGCCACCCTACTGCGACCGCCGAGCCACCGTCAGCTACGCAGTTCCGCTCTCGACTCCATCCTGCCGGCACTGCCACTGCGTACTGCCACCCTCTAGAATCCCGCTGATGTCCCGGCCTTCGACGAGCCTCTCCTGGTGGGTGTTGGCGTGCGCGCTGCTCGTCGCCGCCATCTGGCCCTTGGCCGGCGCCGGGCCGGTAGGGGAGGACTTCCGAGCCCTCGCGGAGGCGGCGCGCCTGGCCGACGGTGGCCTCGGAACGCGCGCACTGTTCGCCATGGAGAGCACCGACGGCCGGCCCTTGGCCGCGTTTTCCCTGGTGGTGAGCCACAGCCTGTGGTGTCCCGACGGCTTCTGGACCACGGGCGCCGTAGCCGCCGTGCGCCTGGAGAACCTGCTGCTCGCCATCGTGACGGCCCTTTGCCTGGGACGCTTCCTGGCGCGCGTGCTCTACCCGTGGGCGGGCGAGGATCAGGCCCGCGCCGCGGCCCGCGCGGCCGCCGTGCTGTTTGCGGTCCACCCCCTCACCCTGCCCGCCGTCGCTGCCGTCGCCGCCCGTGGCGAACTCCTCGGCGCAGCCTTCGGCGCCGCCGCCGCCCTGGCCTTCCTGCGCGGCCGCCAGGAGCGCCGCGCCGCTCCGATCGCCGCCGCCGCGGCCCTGACCGCCGCCGCCGTCGCGAGCGCGGAGTCGTCCTGGCTGATCCCCGCGGCACTGGCCTTGGCCGAGTACGTCTCCGCTCACCGCCATCGCCCCGGCGCCCAGCGCCTGCGCACCGCGGGCACGACCGCCCTGGCCTACACGGCCGGCGTCGCGGTCGTGGGCGTCGTGCTCGACGGCTTCGGCGGCGAGTGGCGCCCTCTGGGGATCGAGCGCTCCTTGGCCCTGTTCGCCAGCCCCGTCGGAGCCCTACGAGCGCTCGCGGCGAGCTTCGAGAAGCTCGGCCTGTCGATCCTGCCGACCAACGCCGCCGGTCTCGGGGCCTTCGGCTTCGTCCTCGCCGGAGCCCTCCTCTTGACCGCGATGCAACCCGCCCTGCGCGCGGCGCGCTCCGCGCCGCGATTGTGGGTCTCGGCTCTGATCGTCTGGGTCGCCGCGATCCTCGTCGTCGTCTTCACGCGCGCCGACCTGCGCGTCGTTCCCGGGGACCTGAGCGCGGCGCCCTCGCTCCTGCCGGCCACCATCGTCATGGCAGCCGGCCTAGCCACGGCCTCGACGGCGCTCTCGGGCCGCCGCCGCCACGTCATCCCGGCCGTCGTGGCTCTGGGGCTGTGCGTTCTGGCGCGCTCGGACGCGATCTGCCTGCGCGCGGCCGGCGCGGTGGCCGACGACCTCGCCCGCCCCCTGCGCGCCGCCGCGGGCACGCCGCACTTGCTGGTCGTGGATGCGCCGCGTACCGCCGGCGGCCGCGCGCCCCTCCCCGCCGAGGTGGCCTGGGTGGTCGACCCTTCCTTCGGCGGCCCCGCCGAGCACGGGCTCGTGCGCGCCCTGGAGGCGGCGACCCTGCCGGTCCTGGCCGCCGATCCGCTCTTCGACCGCCTACGCGCCGAGGGCCTCGCGCTCCTGCTCCCGCGCGACCTTGCGCCCGAGGGCGCGCAGCTCGAAGAGGTCGGCGGCGGCTGGCTCCTCGCGCGACCGAGCGCCTCCGACGACGCGGGCGGCGCGCGCCTGTGGCGCGAGGAGGGGCGCTCCCCGGACCTGGAGTTGGCGAGCCCGTCGATCCGTGGCTTGCGGGCGACCGCGCGCCCGGGCGCGCGCGCGGACGAGCCGCCGCTGGTTCGCTGGGACGCGGGGAGCGACCCGGTGCGGCGCGCGGCGGCGCAGGGCGTCTGGCTGCGCGGCGCGGACGGCCCCCTCGCCGCCTTCGACCTCGACCGCCGGAGCTCCTGGCTGTTGGCCGGGAGGGTGCGGCGCGTGTGGTTCGAGGGCGAGTTGTCATCCCTCGTGCAGGCGCGCCTGGCGGAGTGGGCGCCCCAGATCGCCGGTGTGGACGAGCCCGTGGAGGTCGACGGCGCCTGGACCTTCCAGCCCGACTGGGTCGCGGTCGAGCGCGGCCTGCACGAGGCGACGACCTTCGCCCTCGTGTTCTTCGATCCGCACGGCCTGCGCCACCGGGAGCTGGCCTGCCCGCGCAATGGCGAGCTCCTCGTGGCCGCCGGCGCCGCGTCGGCGCTCGAGTGCGAGGGTGGCGTGGTCTGGTTCCTCGAGCAGCGCGTCGGCGGAGTCGTCGTGGCTCGCAGTCGCGGAGAGCGCGGGCGGTGACGTATCTTCTGCGGTGATGACGACCAGCCCTTCCAAGGATCTGGAGTGGTTCGAGAACCCCGCGCCGCAGCGCGACTACGAGATCCGCTTCGAGTGCCCCGAGTTCACCTGTCTCTGTCCCCGCACAGGCCAGCCCGACTTCGCGACCGTGCGCATTCGCTACGTCCCCGACGGGCGCTGCGTCGAGCTGAAGAGCCTCAAGCTCTACCTGTGGTCCTTCCGCGACGAGGGCCACTTCCACGAGGCGGTCACGAATCGCATTCTCGACGACCTCGTCGCGCTCCTCTCTCCGCGCAGCATGACCGTGGAGGGGGAGTTCCAGGTGCGCGGCGGGATCCGGACGGTGATCGAGGCCAGCCAGGGGTGAGGGGGACGCCGTATCGCTGCTCTCGCTGCGCGAGCCGGAGTGGCCGGAGGGCTGCGCCATGATGACCGCTACTCCCAGAGGAAACTGGGGCGCGTCCTCGGAGTCGTGACCGGAATGCACGTCGTCAATACCATGTCCAGCTCCTCGGCCATCGGCTACGTCATCCCGGTGGCGGAACTCGGCGAACCCCGGACTCCGCGGTGAGCGCGCCGCGCTCGTCTCAGCGAGACCGGCCGCCGGTCGCGCGCTCTTCGCGAAGACCGTGAAGCTCTCCCACGCCCACTCCCGCTCCCTAGGGGCCGCGTTCCTCGCGGCTTTCGCGCACCAGGCCTGTTCGCTCGGAGCCGAGGGGCCGCAGGACGCGGGCGGCGAGGCCGCGGGCGGTGCCGAACTGACCTCGACCCCCCTGAGCGCGGCCACCGCGCGCACCGGCGAGGGGCCGCGCTTCGAGCTGCTCGATCCCGCCGATTGCGGCATCGAGCTCGCCAACCTCTTCGACTGGGACCACCCGCGCCGCCACCTCTACCCGCACGGCACCGCCGGCGGCGGCGTGGCGGCGGGGGACGTCGACGGCGACGGTCTGCCCGATCTGTTCTTCACCAGCCAGACCGGCCGCGACCGGCTCTACCGCAACCTCGGCGGTTTGCGCTTCGCGGACGTGAGCGATGCGGCGGGGATCTCGAGCGAGGTTCGCTGGGGGGCCGGCGCGCTCTTCGCCGACATCGAGGGCGACGGCGACCTCGACCTGTTCGTCTGCAACCACGACGCTCCCAACCAACTCTACCGAAACCGTGGTCAGGGGACTTTCGAGGAGTGCGCGGCGAGCCTGGGCCTGGACTTCGAAGGAGCGAGTGTCATGGGCGGCTTCGCCGACCACGACCTCGACGGCGACCTCGACCTGTTCGTCGTCACCAACCGCCTCTACCCCGGCCCGGGTACCGACACGCCGCGCACCCTGGAGGTCGACGGTCGCGTGCGTCTCGCGCCCGGCCAGGAGGAGCGTTTCGCCCTCCAGGAGCGGCGGATCGACGGCGAGGTACAGAAGCACATCGTCAAGGCCGGCCAGCGTGACCTGCTCTACCGCAACGACGGCGAGCGCTTCACCGAGGTCGGAGCCGCCGCGGGGATCGAGGGGTTCGAGCCCGGACTCTCGGCGACCTGGTGGGACTTCGACGCCGACGGCTTCGCCGATTTGTACGTCGCCAACGACTTCTGGGACGCTGATCGCCTCTACCACAACCGGGGTGACGGGACCTTCCGCGACGTGCTCACCGAACGCGTTCCACACACGCCCTGGTTTTCGATGGGCGCCGACTTCGCCGACCTCGACGGTGACGGCCTGCAGGACCTGTTGGTGGCGGACATGGCGCCGACCACGCACTTCATGTCCAAGCTGATGATGGGCGACATGGGAGACTCGCGCTGGTTCCTCGAGAGTGCCGAGCCGCGGCAGTACATGCGCAACGCCCTTTTCCTGGGCAGCGATACGGGGCGTTTCCGCGAGGCGGCCTTCCTGGCGGGCCTGGCGAACAGCGACTGGACCTGGTCGGTCAAGCTGGCGGACCTCGACGACGACGGGCGCACCGACGCCTTCTTCACCAACGGGACCGCCAACCACTCGTTCGATCCCGACCTGACTCGCGAGCTGCGCGAGCTCGAGTTGCGCCAGGACCACCGCCTGCTCTTCGATTCCCTGGCGCGGCGCACGGAGCAGTGGGAGCTGTACCGCTCGCGCGGCGTGCGCGCCGAGCGTAATCTCGCCTTCCGAAACCGTGCCGAGCTGGACTTCGAGGACGTCTCCGCCGCCTGGGGACTCGATCTCGCCGGCCTGAGTTTCGGCGCCGTGTGCTCTGACCTCGACCGCGACGGCGATCTCGATCTGGCCCTCAACAACACGGGCGCGGCGGTTTCGATCTACGCCAACCGTGGGGTCGGCACCCACCGCCTGCTGGTCAGCCTGCGCTCGGCCGGCGCGAACCCCTTCGGGATCGGCAGCCGCGTGAGCGTCACGACGGACGCGGGGACTCAGAGCGCCCAGCTCTTCACGACTCGCGGCTACCAGTCCGCCGACGAGCCGGTGCTGCACTTCGGGCTCGGAGCCTCCACGCGCGTGCGGGAGCTCGCTGTCGAGTCGCCCGCGGGTGCGCGCTTCGTATTCACGGATCTGGAGGCGGACCGACACTACACCGTTCGGTTTCCCGAGCTTGGCGGCGCGCCGGCTCCGCGGGGGGCGGCGGCCGTCGTGCCTCCCTACAGCGAGCGGGCCGCGGAGCTCGGCTTGGGCGGTGCGCGCTCGCGCGAGCGGCCTTTCGACGACTTCGCGCGCCAGCCGCTCCTGCCCGCGCGCCTCTCGCGCCTCGGTCCCTCCGTGGCCTGGGGTGACGCCGACGGCGACGGCCGCGACGACCTCTTCGTCGGCGGCGCGGCGGGGAGCGTGGGCGCGCTCTGGCTCGCCCGCGAGGCGACCTTCGAGCGTGCTCCCGGCCCCTGGGACGCGGACGCGGAGTGCGAAGACCTCGCCTGCCTGTGGTTCGACCTCGACAGCGACGGCGACCTCGATCTGTTCGTCGCCAGCGGCGGCGTGGAGTGCGAGCCCGGCGCCGCCGTCTTGCGCGACCGCGTGTACCTCAACGACGGCGCGGCCCGATTCCGGAGGGCGCCCGACGGCGTCCTGCCCGACGCGCGCGAGAGCAGCCACGCCGCGGTGGCGGGCGATGTCGACGGCGACGGCGACCTCGACCTGTTCGTCGGTGCACGCTCGGTCCCCGGGCGCTACCCCCTGCCCCCGCGCTCGCGGCTGTTGCGCAACGAGGGCGGAAGGATGGTGGACGTGACCGACGAGCTCGCCGCGGGCCTGGCGGAGGTCGGCATGGTCACCGCGGCCCTGTGGTCGGACGTCGACGGCGACGGTCGCGCCGATCTCTGGGTGGCTCTCGACTGGGGCCCGGTGAGCCTGTGGCGGAACACGCCCGACGGCCTGGTGGACGAGACCGAGCGCGCCGGGCTCGACGTGCGCCGCGGCTGGTGGCGTTCGGTCGCGGGCGCGGACCTCGACGGCGACGGGCAGCTCGATTACACCCTGGGCAACGCCGGCCTCAACACCCGCTACCACGCCTCGCCGCAAGAGCCGGTCCTGCTCTACCGCGGCGACTTCGGCGAGAGCGACGGCGAGCACCTCGTGGAAGCCAAGACCACGGCGGCGGGGCGCCTGCCGGTTCGGGGGTTGTCCTGCAGTAGCGACGCGATGGAGTTCGTGGGAGAGAGGTTCACGACCTACCGCGCCTTCGCCGGCTCTCTCTTGGAGGACATCTACACCAGTGCGGGGCTCGATGGTGCCTTGGAGCTGGCGGTCGACGAGCTCGCCAGCGGCGTGCTGCTCAACCGCTCGCGTCCCGGCGCCCCGGCCTTTGAGTGGCGGCCCTTGCCGCGGGCGGCTCAGATCTCGCCGATCTACGGCATCGTGGCTTGCGAGCTCGACGGCGACGGTTCGACGGACCTCTTCTGCGTTCAGAACTCCTTCCAGCGCGAGCCCGAGACCGGCCGCTGGGACGGCGGCCTGGGGACCCTGCTCCTGGGAGACGGCGCTGGCGGCCTGCGCGTGGTGCGCGACAACCTCGGGCTCACGGTCAGCGGCGACGGGATCGCCGCCTGCGTCGCGGACTGGAGCGGCGACGGGCGGCCGGACATCTGCGTGACGCAGAACGGCGGGCCGCTCCTGGCCTTCGAGAACGATGGTGAACGGGGCGCTTTTCTGGCGCTGCGTTTGCTCGGGCCCCCCGGAAACCCCGCCTGCGTAGGGGCTCGCGCCGTGCTGGAGCGGGCCGACGGACGGCGTCAGAGCGCGGAGGTGAGCGCCGGCGGCGGGTGCCTGTCTCAGTCGAGCGCGACCCTGTTCCTCGGCGCACCGGCCGCGGGCGAGGACGGCGCGCGCCTGAGGGTGCGCTGGCCGGACGGGCGGGAGACGCGGCACGTTGCGGCGCCGGGCGGCGGTACAATGACGCTCAGCATGCCGTCCACCAACCCGCCGCCGACCGAGACCGCCGCCGACCGTGAAGGGCGCTGAGCGAGCTCGGGCCGGTTGCCTGGCCATCCTGGTGGTGGGGGCGGTGGGTGCGCCGGCCGCCGGCGCGCTTTCCGCGCTCCAGGAGGAGCCGGGGGCGCTCTTGCGCTTTTACAACGGCACCCTGGGGGAGCTCCACCATCCGGTGGCCGCCGCCGTCGGCCCCGAGGGGGTGATCCGCGTGGTCGAGGAGGCCTCGCGCACCCTGGCGACCTTCGACGCCGCGGGCACCTTCGTGGGCCGCACGGCGCTCGTCGGCGAGGGCGCGGTCCTGACGCCGGGCGGCGTGGCCCTCGGAAACGACGGGAGCGTCTTCGTCTCCGACGCGACCGGTGGTCGTGTGGGCGTCTTCGACGGCGAGGGAGGATTCCAACGTTGGATCGGCGTCGGCCTGCTCGACGAGCCGCGCGGGCTGGACATCCTCGGCGACCGCCTGTGGGTGGCGGACGCGGGCCGCCACCGCGTGGCAGTCTTCGAGACCACCGGAGACGCCCTCGGCGGGTTCGGCGGTCCGGGCACTGGCGCCGGGCGACTCCTGCGCCCCCTCGACGTGGCCGCTCTCGGCGACGGGCGGGTGTGGGTCGCGGACTTCGACAACGACCGCGTGCAGCTCTTCGATGCCGACGGCCTCGCCCTGCGCGCGGTGGGGGACTTCGGTCCCTTCCCGGGCCTCTTCGCCGGCCCAGCGGCCCTCGAGCTGCGCGCCGGGCGCCTGTTCGTCGCGGACCACGCCAACCACCGAGTCCAGGTCTTCGACTCCGAGGGCGAGGCCCTGTTCGAGTTCGGCGTGCACGCCCTGCGCCCGCGGGAGGGCGAGGGCCGACTGCACTACCCCGTCGGCCTGGCGGTCGATCCCTCGGGTCGGCGCGCGGTCGTCGTCGAGGCCCTCGACGACCGCTGCCAGATCTTCGGAGTCGAGGCCAACGAGGCCGCGGGCGAGGAGCTGGCGCCATCGCCGATCTCGCCCACGCCAACGGCGCACTTGGGGATGAGCGCTACCCAGGCCGGGAGCTTGCTCGCGGTCAACTCTCCCGAGGAGCACTGTGTGCTGCTCTACGACGTCGACTGGCGCGAGCCGCGGTTGATCTCGAGAGTCGGCGGGCGCGGCGTGAAGACCGGCCTGTTCTTGCGTCCGGCTGGAGTCTGTCTCGATCGGGAGGGGAGCCGCTTGTTCGTCACCGATCCGACCTTGCGGCGCCTGTCGGTCTTCCACCTGCGTATCGATCCCCAGGCCGATGTGGGATGGGATCCGCTCATCGCCCGCTTCGTGAAGAGCCTCGATTTCGAGTATCTCGCGGGGGAGCTCCCCGCGGGCACCCTCGAGGCTCCCCCCGAGCCGGGGGCCCTGACCCGCGCCGCCGACGGTCGCCTGTTCGTCTGCGACCGGCGCAATGATCGCGTGTTGATTCTGGCGGACGATCTCTCCTACGTCGGTTCGGTCGGAGGCCGCGGGCGGGAGCCCGGCCGCCTGCGTCACCCGACGGATGTCGCCCTCGATGGGCGGGGCGAAACGCTATTCGTCGCCGATTCAGGGAATCGCCGTGTGCAGGCTTTCGCCCTGCCCGAAGGCGAGCTGGCGCGCGTGATCGACCTGCCCGCGGGGACGATGCCTCACGGCGTGGCGATCGCGGAGGACGATCAGCTGTTCGTCACCGACGTCGCCGGGGCGCGGATCCTGCGCTTCGACGCCGAGAGCGGCGCGCCGCGGGGAGGCTTCGGCCGCGAGGGCATTGCGCGCGCCTGCTTTCACAAGCCGCGTGGCGTGAGCGTGAACCGCAACGGCGACCTGTTGGTGATGGACCACGGCAACCACCGCGGGCAAGTCGTCACGCCGCAGGGGGACTACGTCGGTGTCTTCGGGCCGCGCCTGTACATCAAGCCGGCGCGCGCGCGGCCAGCGACCGAGGAGGATGAGGAATGAGACTGTCGCTGGAGTTCCTGGTCGCCCTGCCGCTGGTTTGCTCGTCCGTCTTGCCCGCGACGCTCCGCCCGGCCGCGGTAGCGCCCGAGGTGACCTCCCTGATCAGCAACGACGGGACGTACTTCCTGACCTACGCCTCTGAGCCGGCCGTGGTGCCTCTCAACGAAGTTTTCGCGGTCGAGGTGAGCGTCTTCACCGACGAGAAGCGCCGTGAGCCCGCGGTGGCGGTCGAGCTCGCCTTCGACGCGCGCATGCCCCAGCACGGTCACGGGATGCGACGGGAGCCGCGTGTCCAACGCCTCGGTGATGGGCGCTTCCGCGTCGAGGGCGTCCTGCTGCACATGCCCGGGTACTGGGAGCTGTACTTCGACGCGACGCGCGGCGCGCTGACGGAGCGCGCGCAGGACTCGCTCGTGGTCGACTGAGGCGCTCGATGAGCGCCGTTCCCTTCCTCGCGCTGATCCTCGCGGCCTGCGGCGCGACGAGCGCATTGGAGCCGGGCGGCGAACACGCGGATGCAGCCGCGGAGGAGTTGTCGTCCGCACCTGCGAGCGAACCGACGGGCGACCCCCCCCGCGCGGCCTCGAGCGAGCGCGCCGAGGGCTCTGCCCCAGTGGGCTCCGGCGAGCGCCGCGGCCCGTCCGATTTCAGTGAAATCGAGCTTGCCCGCATCCTGCGCCACTCGCCCCTGCCGCCGCGTCCGCCGGATCCGACGAATCGTTGGGCGGACGATCCGCGTGCCGCCCGCCTGGGGCAGGCCCTGTTCTTCGACGCGCGGCTCTCGGCCAACGGCGAGATCGCCTGTGCCACCTGCCACCGCCCCGAGCTCGACCTGACCGACGGCAAGGCCCTCTTCGAGGGGCTCGGCGTCGGGGAGCGGCGTACGCCGCCCTTGTGGAATCTGGCCTGGAGCCGCTGGTTGCTCTGGGACGGGCGCGTCGATTCGCTCTGGGCCCAGGCGGTGCAGCCCCTGGAGAACCCGATCGAGATGGGCGGAGACCGGCTGGCCGCGGCGCACTTGATCGCCTCCGATCCGGACCTTCGCGCGGCGTACAACGAGCTCTTCGGTGCGCTGCCCGATCTGGCCGACGGCGCGCGCTTCCCCGAACACGCGCGTCCGGTCGCCGGTCGGCCGGACGATCCCCACGACGTGGCGTGGCGGGCGATGGAGGCGGCGGACCGCGAGGCGATCGACTCGCTCCTGGTGCACTTGACGAAGTCCATCGCCGCCTACGAGCGGCTCCTGGTCAGCACCGACGCGCCCTTCGACCGCTTCGTCGCCGGCCTGCGCGACGGTGACCCCGAGAAGCTGGCCGCCCTCTCGGCCCGCGAGCGCCGCGGCTTGAAGCTGTTCGTCGGCAAGGCTCGCTGCCGCATGTGTCACGTGGGTCCGAACTTCACCGACAACGAGTTCCACAACCTCTCACTGCCGACCGCTGACGGCGGCCTGCCGCGAGACGCCGGACGCTATGAGGGCAGTCGCCTGCTGCGCGCCGATCCACTCAACGCCGCCGGTAAGTTCAGCGACGCTCCAAAGGGCGCGGCCGCCGAGCGCCTCGGCGCGCTGGTCGTGGGATCGGAAACCTGGGGCGAGTTCAAGACGCCGTCCTTGCGTAATGTCGCCCGGCGCGGGCCCCTGATGCACCGCGGTCAGTTCACCGACCTCGCCGAGGTGATCGGCTTCTACTCGACCCTGGAGGGTCAGTCGCGCCTGCACGGTCACCGGGAGACGGTTCTGGTCGCCCTCGAGCTCAGCGAGCAGGAGCAAGCGGATCTGCGCGCCTTCCTGGGGAGTCTCTCGGGGGCTTCACTGCCTGAGACCCTGCTCGGGCCGCCCACGCTCCCGCGCGCGGGGCAGTAGGCGGCGAGCGCGGCGAGTCGTACGGGTCTTCCTCGCGAACTGCTGTACAATCGGGGCAGTGGAGTCCGTCGAATCCGTGCCAGGGCCCGGCGCGCGGCGGATGCACGCACACGTCCGTTTCGGGAACACTCCCCGACCACCGCTCCAGGAGAACCACCATGTTCCGCGGCTTCCGGCACTCGCTCCTCCCGCTTCTCGTCCTCTTCTCGGGCCTCGCCGTCGCTCACGACGACGATCCCAAGGTGCTCTCGACGCGCCCGGCGAAGCCCGGCAAGGGCTACCGCAACGGCATGGTCAGCGATCCCTGTGCCAACTCCGGCAACATGAACATGGGTGGCGGGGGGTTCGCTTCCGATGGAATCACCCTCCTGTCGTGGGTGCCGCTGGCGGACTTTGGCGGCAACACGCAGAACGGCTCCGACTGCTGGGGCTACATCGCTCCCTCGGGACGCGAGTACGCGATCTTCTGCCACTGGGACGCGACCGCCTTCGTCGAAGTCACCGATCCGGGCAACCCCCTCATCGTGGCCGACATCGACGGCCCCAACAGCCTCTGGCGCGACGCGAAGGTCTTCGGCCAGTACTGCTACGTCGTCACGGAGGAGGGCGCCAACGGAGTCCAGGTGATCGACATGGGCAACATCGATGCGGGGGTCGTGACGAACCTGGGGACCTTCGGTTCGGGCAACGACTCGACCCACAACGTCGCGATCGACACTGACAGCGGCTACCTGTATCGCTGCGGCGGGAATGGTCTCGGCTTGCGCATCCACGATCTCAACGCAAGCCCGACCAATCCGCCCGAGGTCGCCACCTGGAACACGCGCTACGTGCACGACGCCCAGATCGTGACCTACACCTCAGGCCCCTACGCCGGGCGGCAGGTCGCTTTCTGCAGCACGGGCTTCAACGGCGGTTGGGCGTCACCGGGTCTCGACGTGCTCGACGTCACGAACAAGAACAACATCTTCGTGATGGACAACTTCCTCTACCCCGGCGCGGTGTACTCGCACCAGGGTTGGCTCTCGCCCGACCGGCAGTACTACTTCCACGGGGACGAGCTCGATGAGGGGACCAACGGCGTCCCGTCCACGACCTATGTGATCGACGTCAGCAACCTGAACAACACTTTCCTGGCGGGATCGTTCTCCAACGGCAGCCCGGCCATCACCCACAACCTCTACACCGACGGGGATCTCATCTTCGAGGCCAACTACCGCAGCGGCCTGCGGGTTTTCGACACCAGCTCGAGCATGACCTCGCCCACGGAGGTCGCCTGGTTCGACACCTATCCCGACAACGACGGCGTGGACTACAACGGCCTGTGGAGCTGCTGGCCGTACTTCCCCAGCGGCACGATCATCGGTAGCGATCGCGAGAGCGGACTGTTCGTGTGGCGCCTCGACAACATCGAGCTGACCTTCAGCTTCCCCAGCGGCGTGCCGACCGAGATCAACCCCGCGGGGGACTCGATGGCTGTCGTGATCAGCGAGACCGATCCGGGGGACTACCTACCGGGGACGGCGCTCTTGCACGTGGACTCGGGCGCGGGCTTCGCGAGCTTCTCGATGACCGACCTGGGCAACGGGAACTTCCTGGCGCCCTTCCCGGCCACCGCCTGCGGCTCGACGGTCGACTTCTACATCAGCGCCGACGGCGTCTCGGGGACGACCTACGCCAGCCCCGAGGATGCACCGCTGACGATCTACAGCGCTCTTTCGACCCAGGGAATCATGACCTTCGCGGAGGACGACATGGAGACCTCCGCCGGCTGGACCGTCGGTCTGCCCGGTGACGACGCGGTGACGGGGATCTGGACTCAGGTCGATCCCAACGGCACGGCCGCCCAGCCCGAGGACGATCACACCTCCGCACCGGGTACGCGCTGCTGGGTCACGGGCCAAGGCGCGGCGGGCGGCTCCGACGGCGAGAACGATGTCGACAGCGGCCTGACCTCCTTGATGACGCCGGCCTACGACCTGTCGAGCCTGGTTTCGCCGACGATCAGCTACTGGCGCTGGTACTCCAACTCCGAGGGGCCCGCCCCGAACCTGGACGTCTTCGAGGTCGACATTTCCAGCGACGACGGGGCGAGCTGGACGAGTGTTGAGGTGGTCGGCCCCGGTGGCGTGGAGGCTGACGGCGGCTGGTTCCAGCACACCTTCTCCGTGGCCGATTTCGTCTTGCCCACCTCGACGGTCCGCTTGCGCTTCCGCGCGTCCGACGAGGGCTCGGGGTCGATCGTCGAGGCCGCGGTCGACGACCTGTCGATCGAGGACCTCGACTGTGACGACTGCAGCGTCTCGAGCTACTGCCTGACGGCCCCCAACTCCTCGGGCGGTGGCGCCCTGATCGCCCACTCGGGCAGCACGAGCGTGGCGGCCAACGACCTGGTGCTCGAGACGATCGGTGCGGTAGGAGGCCAGTTCGGTCTCTTCTACTACGGTCCGAACCAGATCCAGGTGCCTTTTGGCGACGGTTTCCGCTGTGTCGGAGCCGGCGGCCTGGGGCTCTTCCGCCTGAACCCGCCCGGGATGATCGACCCCTTCGGCGACCTCTCCCGCGCCCTGGACCTCACCCAACCGCCGGCGAGCGCGGGCCCGGGCATGATCTCCGCGGGCGAGGAGTGGAACTTCCAGTTCTGGTATCGGGATCCCGGCGGCCCGGGGGGCACGGGCTTCAACTTCTCCGACGGGTTGAGTGTGAACTTCTGTCCTTGACGGGACCGGGCCGGCGAGCGGGTGGCGCGAGCGCCGGACGACGGAGTGCAACTAGGAATGTCGTGGGCGCGGGCGGGCCCGGTGACGTGGATCGCCGCCGGTTGATCGGCGGCGGGCTGGGGCTGCCGCCCTCGGCCTGCTCCACCGACACGGCCTCGCACGCCCGCCGGCTGGCCAGGCGCCGGGGAGGGGGGCTTTGCCGTTGCGCTTGTCGCACCCGATCGCCCGGGTTCCCGACGAGCCGCCGTCGGTCGTGGTCGACGGCCTGCCCTTTGCACGCGGGTTCACCGGCGACTCCTTCGAGAACGGCTCGATCCCCTTCCACGGCGGGCCCGCCGGTTGCACCGAGCCGCCGCCGGCCCCCACGGAGGAGGTCGACGTCGCGGTCGTTGGCGGGGGGCTCTCGGGCCTAGGCGCGACCTACCCGCTGCGCGCTCACGAGCCCGTGGTCTTCGACCTGCGCACGCGCTCCGTCTTCGGGCGCACAGCCCGCGCACGCCTCACGCCTCCTCGAGGGGCACCACCCTCCTCCTCACCTGACTCTCACTAGGACGGGACCATTATCTGGGGTCATGCCACTTCCACGCGCTGGGCGCCGCCGCCGAGGCCGTTGACCGAGAGTTGGCAGCTCCTCCCAGCGATCGCAGGATTCGAACGGGAGTCTCGGTCCGCCCGTACGGGGTCTGATCGTCGTCGTCACGAGCCCGCCGTCGGTGGCGCCGCACCTCGAGCTCGCCGGGCGAGCAGGAGTCGTAGGACGAGGCCCATGGCGAGGGTCCAGGCGATCGCACACGC
Source organism: Planctomycetota bacterium (assembly GCA_002686265.1). Taxonomy (GTDB): domain Bacteria; phylum Planctomycetota; class UBA1135; order UBA1135. Next base: position 12,205 of record NZBA01000023.1, on the reverse strand, counting down.
GACGAGCTTCCATCCCGCGCGCTCCACGATCAGGGCCGTGAGGTCGTCGGCGCTCGGCGCGGACCAAGCGCGGAACACGAGGTCGCGGTCGGCGTGAGGCACGCCGCCGAGGCTGATCCCGGCGAGGGGAGAGTCCGGGAGCTCACCGCCGTGGAAGGTCTTGAGGGAGAGGCCCTGCTCGAGGCCGACCAGGCGCGCGCCCTCGTGCAGGCTGAAGCGGAAGCGGTAGCGCTTCCAGCGGCTGTCGGCGATGGGCGGGAAGGAGAAGAAGGCCCAGCCCCCGTGGACCTCGTGCTCGGCTCCGAGCTCGACGGCCCGCAGGGGCGCGCCGCTCGCTCCCTCCTCCCACAGCTCCAGCCGCGTCGCGCCCAGAGCCCCGTCAAGATGATCGGCTGCCACCGCGACAGCTCGCAGGTGAGGGTGGGGGACGTTGCCCGGGTCCTGTTGGCTCCAGACCTTCTCCAGGTCGACCAGTGGCCCCTCGATGACGGGCCCCGTCAGGATGCGATCGCCCCAGGCGCAATCGTGGCCGGGCTGGCCGTGGAAACGCACCCACGCGGAGTAAGGGCTCGGCTGGTCGCGCTCGATGGGTGTGAGCTCGAACCAGAAGCGCCGCCCGCGAGAGTCCGCGAGTGGATCGAATTCGAAAGTCACGAACGCCCCCTGGCCCTCGAGCGGGCCCGGCCGGACTCGCGCGCGGCGCAGGAGCGCCCCTTGGGGGCCCCCGGCGCGCAGGACGAGCTCCAGCTCGGCCTCTCTCCCAGGTGCGAGGGCGACCAGGGCGACGTCGATGCGCCGCAGGCCGTCCCAGCGGCAGCGGAAACCCTGACCGGTCGGGCGCGTGGCGCTGAGCCGTCCGCCATGGGTGCGCCAGGGGAGCGAGCGCACCTCCACGTCGGGCACCTCGCTCGTGGCGCACATCAACGGCACGAGAGAGCAGGCGACGGCCACGCCTAGCGTGCAGAGCGCGTCTCGGATCCGCCTGCCCGCGCTCACCGTCACGCTCCCCACAAGGCGTACTGGTTCCACAGCAGGGCGGACCAGAGGAAGATGCCGTCGAAGAGAAAGAGGGCCGCGACGAGCAGGCCCGCCGCGCGAGGGCGCTGCCGCTCGGGGAGCGGGCCGAGCAGGCCGATCACCACCAGGATGCCGAGGGCCGGTAGGGCTGGCATCAAGTAGCGTCCGGCGGCGACGCCGCGCAGGGCGACCAGGGCGGACTGGGCGACGACCATCACCGCGCAGAAGGCCAGGGTGCCGCGCTCGATACCCTCGCGCGCGCGCAGGAAAACGGCGCCCAGGCCCAGTCCGGCCAAGGCCAGGAGCCCCAGCACGACGCTCTGCACCGCGGCGGGCAGCTCGCGTGTGTACCAGTTGAAGGCTCCCAGGAAGGTGCGCGAGAACTCGGCCCGAAACTCCGGTGAGGCGGCTGTGTCGAGTCGCATGCGGATGTTCCCCACGGTGCGCGGGACGGCCGGGTTGTCGGTTCCCCCCCAGAAAGCGAGCGCCGCGGCAGCGAGGGCCAGGATCGCGCCGACCAACAGGACCCTCCGTCCCGGGCGCAGGCGTTGCGCGCGGCGTCCGCCGCGCCACAGGCACGCCAGGGCCACGGGTGCCAGAGCGGCGGCGCCGGTCGTCTTGGTCGCCAGGCCGCAGGCGCACAGGGCCGCGGCGATGGCCAGTGCGCGCGTCGTGATCCCGCTGCGTGCCATGTCGACGGCGAGCAGCAGAGACCAGGCGCTGAACACCTTGACCAGCACGTCGTTGTTGGCCAGGCCCGCCTGCCGGGCGTGCATCGGCCACCAGGCGACGAAGAGTGCGCAGGCGAGCGTGATCCACGGATCGCTGCAGGCGCGTCTCGCCAGACCGAAGGTCGCAGCCACGACGGCCAGGTAGGCAGCGAGGCTCATTCCGCGCAGGAACCACATCTGGCCTTCCACCTCGTCGATGCGCAGCAGGCGCAGCAGACCGCCGCCCACGAGGTAGTAGAGCGGTGGCTGGTGCGCGGCGGTATGGGCCTCGACCACTTGATCGAGGGTCTGCGCTCCCACCGGCCAGGGAGCCCAGTCGACTCGCGCCCAGAAACCGTGCTCGCGCATCGAGTCGAGCAGAGCCTCCTGGGTGTTCCGGATCTCCTCTCCTTCCAGTCCACCGACCTTGCGCCGGATCTGCAGCTGCGAGAGGCTCATCAGCTCGCGGTCCCCAAAGCGCATCGCTTCCCCGCCCCAGGTCCCGTGTCCGTTCGCCACGTGGTGCGCGTACTCCACGTGCCACGGTTCGTCCTCACCCATCCAGGCCGGCAACAGCAGGAAGTAGGCGAGCCCGTGCAGTAGGGCCGCGAGCATGACGAGCCGCCACGCGTGCCTCCTCCCGGCCCCGGGGCCTCCGCCGGTGGCGAGGTTGTCGGTCATGGTCGGGAGTCTAGTCCACCAGCCTCCGATGGCGAGGTTCGCAGCCCGCTCCCGACCGGAACTCCCGGCGGCTGAGCCGGGCCCACGCGCCCGCTCCCCATACTCGCCGCCTCCACGCCCGCACGTGGCTCTTGGAGTCCCAAACAGGCCCCTCAGCGGTGCGAGGACGCGCCCAGAGGCTCGAGCGTGACCCGGCAGGGTGTCGTGGAGACCAGGAGTTCCTCGATCGTGAGCGTGCCCTCCCCGCCGGCGCGCAGCGTTCCCATCTGCGACGGTCCGCCGCCTCCCAGGGGCCAGGCGCTCCACGAAAAGAGCGCTCCAGGCGTGATTTCGAACGCCTGCAGCCGACGGGGAGTGAGGGTGCAGACCGCCATCGGCGAGGGCGAGTCGTCCACCGGTTCGGCTGAGTTGCTGGCAGGAAACAGGTCCACCGACCAGCGCGCGGGCTCGTCGACGATCGACGCGTGGTCCCAGTCTACCCATCCACCGAAGGTCCCCCAGGGGAAGGGAGGGGGGAGGCTGCCGTCGCCGGGGTCGGGCTGGCTGCCCGGACTCCCTGGAAGATGGTCGCCCTGCGAGAGGGCGGGGAAGCTCCTGTCCCTGCGGAAGTGGGTGAACAGCGCCGGGTCGTGGCGCTCGGAGTGCAGGAAACGGGCACCGTCCCAGCCACCCCCCGCGGCGGAGTGGCAGCGCTCGTCCCACCACACGCAGACGCCGAGGCGCAAGGCGTCCAGTGCCCTGAACCCGTCGGGCTTGTCCGCCCAGCCGTTCGATTCGTCGTTCGTGCCGTGCACGAAGCGTGTCGGCGGCCACTCGCCGGCGGGCGTCACGGTGGCGGGCCAGTACAGGTCCGTGATGCCCGGCGTTCCAAGGAGGTTCGTCGGCAGGTTCTGGGCGATCGTGCCCTCCAGGGGAACGACCTTCGGACTGTCGGTCTTGGCGTATCCACCGACGAAGTCGACGGCCAGGGCCAAGCGATCGGGTCGGTGGCGCAGATACAGCGCCGTGCCCTTTCCGCCCATGCTGGCGCCGAAGAGCGAGCCTCGGCTCGGATCGACCGTCAGGTTTGCGATCGTCCAATCGAGGGTGAAGTCAATCCGCCGCTGGGTGTAGTTGACCACCGTGGTCCCATTCGGCGGCGGCGCGGAGGAGCCGGAGAAGCGGTCGTAGGTCGGCGCGTAGCCGAAGAAGCGCGTGGAGTTCGCGACCAGCTCCCACACGCCCGTCCCTCATCTCCGCTGGAGTCCCCCGCTATCCCGCGAGTACCTCGATCACGCGCGGGAGGACCCGCAGGTAGCGCTCGTCGATGCCGAAGTGGCCGCCCTCGTGCTCCTCGTGGTGGTGGGGGACGTCGAGGTCCGTGAGGCGGCGCGAGAGGACGCGCAGGGCGAATTGCAGGTGGAACTCGTCGCGCAGGCCGCACTCCAGGTGCAAGCACTCGAGCTTGCGCCAGGCATCTGCGCGGGGGACGCAGGCGTGTAGGGGGTCGAAGGCCAGCCAGCGCTCCCAGACGTCTCCGATGCGCTCGCCCGTCTCTACGTCGACCGGCAGGTCGAAGCCGACGGGCGAGTCGAGGTTGGGGGAGTAGCAGGCCGACATGGCGCACAGGTCGATCACCGCGTGGCCGTCGCCGGAGAGGTCGGGATCGGTGGCGAAGGCCTCGAGGAAGCGTGCCGGGTCGGAATCGTGGGCCAGCAGACCACGTAGGGCCGCGTGGAAGCTCGCCGCGTAACTGACCTCGAAGTGGCAGTCGCCGGAGAGCGAGGCTGCGGCGGGAAAGCGCTCGGGGTGGCGCATCGAAAGGTGCATGGCACCGAAACCACCCGACGACTTGCCCACCACGCCGCACCGGCCCGGGAGGACGGGGAAGTGCTCTTCGACGAAGGCCGTCAGCTCGAGGGCGACATGGTCCTCGTAGGGACCGAGGTAGGCGCTGTTCACGTACTGACTGCCGCCCAGACGCGTGAAGCAGTCCGGCAGCACCAGAATCGCGGGCGGGCACTCGCCCGCCGCCACGGCGGCGTCGAAGCGGGCCACGACTCCGCGCCTCCAGGGGTGCGTCTCCAGGTAGTTCTGGCCGCGGCCGGTGAAGCCCGCCAGAAGGAACACGACCGGGAGCTCGGCGCCCGGGGCGTTCCAGCCCGGCGGCAGGTAGACCGGCAGCTCGCGCTGGTGCGCGTCGCCCGCCGCGTTGCCGGCGAGGCACGCGCTCTCCACCGGCGGCGTCGTCAGCAGGCCGCGCAGGGCGAGCCGGTCGCGGGCGTGCTCGCGCGGGTCCATCAGGCGCCGCCGAGCTCCTCGCGCAACATCGAGAAGCCGGGTTTGATGCGCTCGTAGATGATGCGGCAACGCTCGCCGTAAGGGACGAAAGCCGACTTCATGCCGTTGATGGAGAGTTTCTCCACGTCCGCCAGGGTGAGGCCGTAGTGCTTGACAGCCAAGGCGACCTCGCTCGTCATGTCCGTGGCGCTCATCAAGCGGTTGTCGGTGTTGAGCGTCACCCGATAGCCCGCCCGGAAGAAGTAGGGGAAGGGGTGCTCGGCCAGCGAAGGCGCCGCGCCGGTGTGTACGTTGCTCGAGAGGCAGATCTCGAGCGGAATGCGGTGGTCGAGCACGTACTGAGCCAACTCACCCACGCGCACGACCTGCTGGTCGTAGATCGTGATGTCCTCCGCCAGGCGCACGCCGTGGCCGATACGGTGGGCGCCGCAGTACTGCAGGGCCTGCCAGATGCTCTCCGGCCCGAAGCTCTCGCCCGCGTGGATCGTGATCGAGAAGTTCTTGCGCTTGGCGAGCTGGAAGGCGGCCAAGTGGTGGTTGGCCGGGTGGCCGGCCTCTTCGCCCGCCAGGTCGAAGCCGACGCAGCCCGCGTTGCGGTAGGCCACCGCCAGCTCCGCCAAGCGCGTGGAGAGCTCCGGACCCTCGTTGCGCATGGCGCACACGATCAGGCCCACGCCGACCCCGTGCTCGCCGCCGGCACGACGCAAGGAGCGCAGGACGGCCGTCATCACCCCGTCGAGGCCCAGACCGCCGGCGGTGTGGAAGTGCGGTGCGAAGCGCGCCTCGGCGTAGACCACGCCGTCGGTCGCCATGTCCTCCACGAACTCGCGCGCGACGCGCTCCAGGGCAGGCGCGGTCTGCATGACGGCGATCGTGTGACGGAAGCCCTCGAGGTACTCCGCCAAGCTCCCGCGCCGGGCGCCGGCGTGGAAGGCCTCGGCCAGGGCTGCCTCATCCTCGGCGGGCAGGCCCGCGTAGCCCGCGTCCCCGGCCAACTCGAGGATCGTCCCCGGCCGCAAGCCCCCGTCGAGGTGCTCGTGCAGCACCACCTTGGGGGCGCGGCGCAGGAGTTCGATGGGCAGGTTGGGGGATTCACTCGGCGCGGGATGGGCCATCGCCGGAGTCTACGGGCTGCACGCACGTCGATTCGAGAGCTTCCGGCTCCCTTACCGCTGATCGCTCCCGGGGAGTATCCTCTCCCGTCCCGTGGCCCCGGCCGCGCCCACCCCAAGCGAGCCTCCCGTGCCCCGACCCGTCCGCGTCCGCATCGCCCCCAGCCCCACGGGCACCATCCACCTCGGCCTGGCCCGCACGGCCTTGTTCAACTGGGCCTTCGCCCGCCGCAGCGGTGGCCGATTCGTTCTGCGCATCGAGGACACCGACCGGGAGCGCTCCACCTCCGAGTCGGAGCAGGAGATCATCGAGGGACTCTCCTGGCTTGGCATCGAGTGGGACGAGGGACCCGACCGCGGCGGCCCGTTCGGTCCCTACCGCCAGTCCGAGCGCATCGAGAGCCACCGCGAGGCAGCCCGAACGCTCCTCGAGGCGGGCAGGGCCTACCGCTGTTTCTGCACTCCAAAGCGCCTCGCCGAGCTGCGCGAGGGCCAGCAGGCGCGCAAGGAGACCGCGGCCTACGACCGCCGCTGCAGGGCGCTCGACCCCGCCGAGGCCGCCGCCCGTGCCGATGCCGGCGAGCCCTTCGCCCTGCGCTTCGCCGTGCCCCCCGGCGAGACCCGCGTCGACGACCTCGTGCGCGGCGAGGTCGTCTTCCAGAACGTTGACATCGACGACTGGATCATGGTCCGCGGCGATGGCAACCCGACCTACAACTTCGTCGTCGTTTGCGACGACGCGGCGATGGAGATCAGCCATGTCGTGCGCGGCGAGGAACACCTCGTCAACACGCCCAAGCAGGTGCAGCTCTTCGCGGCCCTGGACTCGAGGCCCCCGCGCTTCGCCCACCTGCCCCTGATGCTCGGCGGCGATCGCAAGAAGCTCTCCAAGCGCGCCGGCGACGTCTCCCTGGAGGACTATCGCGCGAAGGGCTACCCCACTGGGGCGATCCTGAACTTCCTTGCCCTGCAGGGTTGGGCTCTCGACGGCGAGACCGAGGTCTTCTCCACCCGGCGCTTCGTCGAGGCCTTCCGCCTGGAGGACGTCTCCAAGGGCGGTGCGGTGTTCGACGCCGACAAGTTCCGGTGGCTGGCCGGGGAGTACCTCAGGGCCGAGTCCCCGGCCGACCTCGCGGGCCACTGCGCGCCCTTCGCCGCCGCCGCCGGGCTGCTCGACGAGCGGCAACTCACCGAGCGCGCGGAGTGGTTCGAGGCCGTGGTCGCCGGCGAGCGGGAGCGCATCTCGCTCTACTCCGAGCTCCCCGACCGCATCGCCTACCTCTTCGCGGCCGACGACGCGGTCGCGTGGGAGGCGAAGGCCGAGAAGAACGCCCGCAAGCAGGGCGGAGCCCTGCTTGCCGAGTACCTCGAGTGGCTGCGGCCGCGCCTCACCGGCGGCGTGGACGCCCCGGCCCTGCGCGAGGCCACGCGCGCTTGGATCGCCGAGCGCGGCGCCGCCTTCGGGGTGCTCTTCCAGCCCCTGCGCTGCGCGCTCGCCGGCAAGGCCGGCGGCCCCGACCTGTTCGACATCATGGCGTGGCTGGGCGGCGAGGCCTGCCTGCGGCGCATCGCGGTCGCCATCGAGCGCCTGGCCGCCGTGCGCGAGGGTGAACGCTGAGCCGCGCGGGTGAGGCGGGTGGGCACCTGGGCGTCGAGCCGCGCCGCTACGGCAAGCTGCGCCTGGCGTTCTTCCGCGCCGTCGAGGGCGCCTGCGCCCTGGTGGGAGGGCGACGGCTCTACCGCCTGCGCCACCTCGCTCCGGGCCGCTTCGGCCTGCGCACCGAGCGCCTGTCGGTCCCCGGCCTGCCCGCCGGCCTGGCGGGCTTCCGCATCGTCCACCTCTCCGACCTGCACGGCGGGCGCTTCCTCGGCGCGGGCGATCTGCGGGCGGTGATCGCCGCCGCCAACGACCTCGCCCCGGACCTGTGCGTCGTGACCGGCGACTTCGTCACCCACCACCACAGCGAGGTCCTGCCCTTGGTCGACGACCTGGCCGCCCTGCGCGCCGCCCACGGGACTCTGGCCGTGTTCGGCAACCACGACTACAAGGAGCGCGCCGAAGCTCGGGTCGCCGAGGCCCTGGCGGGAGCGGGCGTGCGCGTGTTGCGCAACACCTGCGAGCGCATCGAGGTGGAGGGCGGCGCCCTCGGGGTCGTCGGCCTCGAGGACCTCGAGGAGGGACGGGAGGTGGACTTGGCGGGGGCTCGCGCCGGCCTGTGCCCCGGTGACGTCGAGCTGGTCCTGTGCCACAACCCCCTCGGGGCGCCGCTCCTGGCGCGCCGGGGTTGCATCGCCGTGCTCTCCGGCCACACTCACGGCACCCAAATCGACCTGCCCTTCCTGCGCGAGCTCGGCCCGCCCCATCCGGGCCTGCGCGTCGAGTTGGGGGAGACGAGCCTGATCGTCAGCCGCGGCCTGGGGGCGGTGGGCCTCCCCCTGCGCGTGGGCGCGCCGGCCGAGCTGGTGGTCTTGGAGCTGGAGTGAGCCGGGCGGCGGTGCGTGGTTTCGCCCGGTACCCCCGACCGCCTTCCTCCACCCTGCGTCTTGTGTTCTGCTCTGTGCATGCAGGGCAGCCTGTGTGTGAAAGAGGGCGTGGTGTACGTGGGGAACGAGGAGCGCACGGCCCACTTGCGCAGCTTCGACCTCGACGGCCGCGAGCTGGAGGCGGGCTTCGACTTCCGCGCTCCGGGAGGGGGGCGGGCGGCGGTTTCGGGCATGGACCTGGACGCCGACCACCGCCTGTGGGTCGCCGACGCTGCGACGGGGATCTTGCGCGCCTTCACCCTCTTCGGGGCCGAGGTGGCGAGCGTGGAGGGTGGGGAGGCCGGCGACCGCCGGGGCGAGCTGGGCGTACCGGTGGACGTCGTGAGCGCGGGCTGCGACGACGGGCAGGAGCTCCTGGTCGCCTCGCGGGGTGTGCGTCGCAATGCCGTGCACCTGCTGCACCTGGGCAGTGGCGCCACGCGGGCGCTGCGCTCGCTCGGGCGGCCCGACGAGCCCTTCCGCCGCGTTCGCCGCCTCGCGCGCAGCGGGCCGTGGATCTGGGTCTGCGAGACCGGCGCCGGCCGCGTCCAGGTCTTCCGGGAGGGGGAGTTTCACTTCTGCTTCAGCCTCCCGGCGGCGGGGGGAGCGCCCTTCGAGCCCCGCGCCCTCGCCCCCTTGGCCGACGGACGGTTGGTGCTGGCTGTCGGAGGAACGCGCGGCGCCTTGCTGCTCGTGGACGCCTCCGGGCGTCTGATCCGCACCCTGTGCTCGAGGGGAGAGGGCGAGGGAGAGGTGCTGGAGCCCAACGACCTGGCCCTGGAGACAGGGAGGGCGGACGAGCGCACACGGGTCGTCGTCATCGACTCCGACGGGGACCGGGTGCAGGTGTTCACCCTCGCTGGGCGCTGCTACGGGGCTTTCCCGAGTCTGCGAGGTCCTCTCGGGGAGCCGGGCCCCTGAGAAGTCGGGGGCGGGCCGCCTTCTCGAGAGAAAACCGAGAAACCCAGTCCTTTGCTCCGCTGAAATCCGGTTAGGCGGGAAAGGGGACCGCTGGGTTACTTATGGCGAAGGCGCTCCCCTGGAAGCGGCCCGAGGATGAGGATGTGCTCGAACTGCGCTCGGATCGATAGACGATGGAAGCTAACGGAGGGGTGGGCCAAGACAGGGGCGGGATTCGGGAGGACAGGAGCGAGAGGAAGCAAGGCCGAGGAGCAAGCGAGAGCCGGGCAGGTAGGCTGAGTGGGTGGAGCGCCCGGATGGGCGAGCCATGAGTGGCCGGAGTCGTCCCAATGGGGCCGGCGCGCTCAAGAAGCCGGGCGGAAGTGGGTCGGGCGCTGGCGCATGTGTCACGCTCGGAACTGCACCCCACTTTGCTGGGAGCCCGGGGGCTGCACTGCGCCGACTGTCCCGCTTGGAGCCCTGTCCCGCTTGGAGCGAGCCCTGTCCCGCTTGGAGCCCTGTCTTGAGCGATCTGAAGCGCCACACCACCTCGTACGGCTCGTATGGGCGACCGCGTGCCTGAGGAGAGGGGTCCAGGACGCAGGAGAAACCAGGACGCAGGAAAAAAAAGTGGGCCGGCAACCGAAGTTGCCGGCCCGAGGGAGAGAAGAGTATCCGCCAGGCTTCCCGGGTGCCGGCACCGCTCGCAAAGTGCGGCACCTCCCAGCGGAACTCATTGCGCTCTCTCGAACCCGAGGGCTCTCAAGTGCGCAGACCTGATCATGGCGGGTTTGGGTGCGGAAGTGGAGCGCTTTCTGGGTTACTTCCGCGTGAGTCTCCCAAGACCGGGAGACGAGGCCCTCCCATCGGCGTCCAGGGGTCTGGGCGCATTCTGGCCGTGGGTCCCTACGATGCAAAGGGCCCCTACGATGCAGATACGGGCCCCTACGATGCAGATACCGGGCTTGCGGAGACAGATCGACCCCGATGGGCTTCCCTGGCGTGCTACGGGCGTGGCGCGGGTCTCGTTGGTCTCCTTGCATCCTTGCGGCGAGGACCTTGAGCGGTCCCGCGCGGTATCGGGGGCGGCCGTGGACTCGGCTGTCTTGATCCGCATGGAGCCGGGGCACGGCTACCCGGCGCACCGCCACTTGGGTGTGGAGGAAGTGCTCGTCTTGGCTGGCGGCTACCGCGATGGGCGGGGGGTGCACGCCGAGGGTAGCTTCGTGCGCTACGAGGCGGGCAGCGCCCATTCTCCGGTTGCTTGCGGCGAGCGCGGTCGGCCCACGGGCCGAGATTACCCTGCTTGTGTGTTGTTCGCCATCGCTCGGGCGGGGATCGAGTTGCTGGAGGAGGATGGGGGATGAGATCGGCGCTCCGCTGGCCGTCGTCTCCTCCCTCGCGTCTCGTCCGCCGCCGTGCACCCGTTGGACTTCCTGGTGGAGGAGTCTGGGACACGAGGCGGTCGGCCCGCGGACCGTGATCCTCCCGCCTGCCTGTTGCGAGCCATCGCGCCCGTACGGGGGGCGAGTTGGCGGAGGGGTGTGGGTGGCTGTCGGACTCCTTCGGTCCCATTCGGCTCGTGGTACATTGCGCGGCGATGGACGACCAGCAGATCCGTTCGGAGGCCCCTCTCGATCATCTGTGTACTGCCCTTTCGGCCGCGCTCGAGGATGGCGGGGAGGGGGCGGCGGAGCTCACGCCCTTGCTCGCCGCCTACGCGGTTGGTGAGGAGGACTGGCGCGCCTGTGCGCGCTTCGTCGAGGGCGGCTACACGCGCAACCTGCTCTTCAGAGACGAGCGCTACGAGCTGCTCGCTCTGTGTTGGTCTCCAGGACAGGAGAGTCCGATCCACAACCACATGGGGCAGCGTTGTTGGATGGGCGTGTTGGAGGGTCGAATCGAGGAGGTGCAGTACCAGCCTCCTACGGGGGAGGGACCGTTGGTCGAGAAGGGCCTTAGGGTCTTCGAGCCGGGCCAGGTGGCTTTCATCACCGACGAGATCGGCTTGCACCTGGTGCGCCCGGCGGACGGGAGCCCGGCGGTCAGCCTGCACCTGTACTCTCGCCCCTTCGAGTTCTGTCGGGGCTACGACTCGGCGACGGGGGTCGAGCGCGAGTTGGCCCTGTCTTATCATTCGGTCCGCTCCTGATCCGAGCGCGCCTGTGCACCCTCGTCCTGCGCCTGCCCCCCGGCGGAGTTGCGGCCCAGCGGCGTCCGATGAGGTGGGAGCAGGGATCAGGGTCCCCAGCCCCGCCGCCCGTACGCTCTGCGTCCCCTGGCCGGGCGGGCCCGCGGTTCCCGTGCACCCCCTCCGGAGGGAATCGTCCGGAGAGAATCGTCCGGAGGGAAGAGAGACCCGCTGAGCACCCTGATCCGGACGGGCTCGTCGCCCGTGGTTTGCGAAACCTCGCGGTCCGCGTCCGTCGTGGGCTGTCGACGAGTCGTGTTCTCTGTCGGGTGAGCCAGCTTCTCTCGAGGTGCCAGGTTCCCGGAAGGGCTTGCCTTCCGGATGGCCCTCTCCGCGCCAGGGGTTAGAGGCGAGCTTCCGGTCAGGCCCGTTCCCAGAATCCAGCCAGGCCCGTTCCCAGAAAAAGAGCCGGGCGCATCCATCCCCCCCGGATGGACGCGCCCGTAACTCACGGAGCGCTTCGCGCTCCTCTCCTCAGCGAGATACTCTTCACACCCATGGGGCCGAAGCGACTTTCGCGAGAGGGAGCGCACCGCGGTGACACGACCTGCTCCCAGCAGGTAAACGCCTTTTCTTGTTCATTCGTCGCGAGAATCAGGAGAAAAAGTTCTCCCCCCTTCCGCGCGGGCCTCGTTCCCTCTCCTTGACCCTTCTTGCCCCCTCCGCTACCCTCCCCGGTCGCCCGTGGCGGAGTAGCTCAGTTGGTTAGAGCAGCGGAATCATAATCCGCGTGTCGGGGGTTCGAGTCCCTCCTCCGCTACCACTATCGGGCCTCTCGCTATCGCCAATGG
>NZBA01000022.1 GCA_002686265.1 Planctomycetota bacterium | reverse complement strand
GTTCGCCGCGCTATGCTCGGGCCATGAACGTGGCTGCAAAGGTCGTGGCGGTTCTGTCGGTCCCGTCGGTCCTCGCGATGGCATGGCTCAGCGGGTGCGGGGCCTCCGGTGGACCCTCGACGCGGCTGTCGGACGGCGAGCACGCCCGCAGGCTGCGGGAGCTGTCGGCCGAGGGCGTCGAGGTCAGCTTCGAAGGACGTGCGGAAGACCGGGGCACCGACGCCGACGAGCTGGAGATGCGCTGGTCATCCTCGCTCGACGAGCGGTGGATGTCAAGATAGATGTCGCCTCAGAGGTGGCGACCATCCCGGCATGAAGTCGGCCATAGTTGGTCGAGCTTGCCGGTACGGGATGCGTAGCGCCACGTGAGGAGTTTATCTTCAGGGGCTGTGCCCCCGACCCCCCAAGGTTTTTCGCTTTATGAGCATCCGAATGGTTATTGGCTTGGCCTCGGTGGTGCCATACCATCCAGGAGCCTGCCCGGAGGATAGGGCTCTGCTGAGGAGCAACCCGAGCGCCGAGGCAGGTAGCAAGACGAATGGAGCCGGGCCTTCGGGTCCGGCTTCTTCTTGCCGCCTGCGTCTGCCTCCAGCCGGTCATCATGCTTCCGGGTTCAAGTACACAGCCCCGACCGGGTTCCAGTCCCGGATGGCGCCGGGCCACCGCTCAGGGTGCAGCTGACAGGCCTGCTCGTAGGTTGCCCGTCGCCGGGCCAGGACCTCCTGCTCGCGGCCAAAGTGCCGGTCATCCGGCGTCACGAAGCGGATGGCGCTGTGCAGGTGCTCCGTGTTGAACCAGAGCATGAAAGCCTCCACCCAGGCCCTGGCCTCCTCGATGGTGGCGAACGGCTTGCCCGGGGACTCCGGCCGGTACTTCAGCGTCCGGAACAACGACTCCGAGTAGGGGTTATCGTCGCTGACATGCGGCCGTGAAAAGGACGCCACGATGCCGAGGCGCTGCATGGTGGCCAGCATGGTCGAGCCCTTCATGGGCCCCCCGTTGTCCGAGTGCAGCACGATGCCCTCCGGGTCCACGCCGAGTTCCCAGCACGCCCGCACCAACATGGCAGCGGCCAGGTCCTTGGACTCGCACTCCTCCACCGTCCAGCCCACTATCTTGCGGCTCCACATGTCCATCATCAGGTACAGGTAGAAGAACATCCCCCGCACCGACGACTGCAAGTACGTGATATCCCACGTCCAAACCTCATTGGGACCATGCGCAACGAGCCGGGGCTTCGTGCGTTTGAGGGCAGGCTTGGACCGCTGCCGGTGTGCGAGCTGCTTCTCCTGACGGAGGATGCGATAGAAGCTCGACTCCGAGGCGACGTACTCCCCCTTCTCCGCCAGCGTGGGCACTATCTGCTGGGGGGACGAGTCCCGGTACTCCTTGCTGTTGGCGACCGCCAGCACATCCTGCCTCTCCTGCTCGCTGAGCGCGTTGGCAGGCCGGCGCCGGGGGCCCTTGCGTTTGTCTTCCTCGCCTTCCGCCTTCCGCCACCGCTGCACCGTCCGGTCGGACAGCCCCATGACCTCGCAGGCCTTCCGCTGACGGGCCCCGGAGGTCACGGCTTCATCAATGAGTTCGAGTATCATCTTCCGCTCCTCCCGCCCGTGCCGTCGTCCCCGTCCCCCCAGATGTCCTGGACTTTTTTTTTCAGTATCAACAACGCGGCTGCCTCGGCCAGGGCCTTCTCCTTACGCCTCAGTTCCCGCTCCAGGGCCTTGACCTTCTTGGCCTCGGACCCACCCTTCCTGGCCTTCCTCGAGGCCTTCTTGGTGGAGCTGAGGGCTTCCAGGATGTCCTTCCCCCAGGCCTCCAAGTGGCTCTCGTGGATGCCCTCCTTGCGCAGGAACGCGCCCAACTCGTCGCCGGGCAACTGGTTGGCCTCCATCACCAAGCGCAGCTTCTCTTCGGCTGGGCGGTTATGGGGCGGTTGCTGGTGTTTGTCCGTGTCGGTGTTCTTGGCCATGGCCAGGATACTACCTGCTTGGTTCTTCCAGCGCGACAGCGTCGATTGAGCCACGCCGGTCTCGTCATGCAGTGACGTTGCCGGGATGGCCTCCGGTCCCGTCATCCGCTGTATCATGCGGGCTTTGAAACCAATGGGGTATTCCACTGGATTTCTCCTATCCCGCCCCCGGTTTTTGTGGCGGCTCCTCTCTCGGTCCATGGGGCCTGTCTACCCCTCTCGACCAGGGAGCCGATGTGATCAACAGAGGCGACAACTATCCTGACACTGGGGGCGAGCTCCTCCACGAAGGGCTCGGAGACGCCGAAGGACTCAGCAGCTTCACCACCGCGGAGCTGAGCCCGGGGGAGCACGTCATCACCTTGCGGGCCATCGACTCCGTGGGTGCTACCCTTCTCCCACCAGTAGATGTTTTGACTCCCCACCTCTTGCCGCAATTTGGCCCGGAAAGTCGGCAAGCGGCAGCGTGAGCTGAGAGGGGCCGGGTGCCTACGTGTCGGCGAAAGCTGACAAGGAGGCGCTCATGCCAGCCAGTTCAAAAAAGAAGTCCAGCAAGAAAACGCCACTCAGAGGGAAGCGGTTCAGCCCGGAGCAAAAAGAGCATGCCCTGCTCCTGGTTGCTTCAGGCGTGACCCGGAGGAAGGCTGCCAAGGCCGTAGGCACCACCACCGAGTCGCTGCGGCGGTGGGTCATCGCAGCCGAGGCCAGCGGCAGCATGCCCAAGCCTCCCCAGCCCGCCAAGGAGCAGCAGGACGCCGGGGAGGAGGCCGGCACTGCGGCCACTGCTGAGCCGACTCCCTCCCCCTACAAGCCCAGGGACCCTGGCCAGGGGCTGGCCTCCTACGAAGAAGAGGCCATCGTCGAGCTCAAGCAAAAGCACCCATCTTACGGCCCGGCTCAGGTCCGGGCTCAGCTCAAGCGGTTCAAGGGCTGGCGCTTGTCCATCAAGGCCATCCGGCGCGTGTTCAAGGCTAACGGCTTCGAGACCGTGCATCGCGGCAGCAGGCCCCAGGGACCCGAGCCCATCCGCTTCGAGGCGCCGCACCGCAACGCCCTGTGGATGATGGACGCCGCCGAGATGCGGATCTGCGGCGGCAAGTTCCACCTGCTGGTGGCCATCGACGACTTCTCGCGCTTCTGCGTCGGCCACTCCTTGTGTGACAGCCCCAACAGCGACGCGGCCGTGCAGGTCCTGCGGCAGGCCATCGCCCGCCACGGCAAGCCCGAGGCCGTCCGCACCGACCGCGGCGGGGCCTTCACCGCCCGCAAGCATGAGGGCGACTTCGCCCGCGTCCTGGAGGCAGAGATGATCGACCACATCGTCGGCCGCTCCTACCACCCTCAGGGCGGCGGCAAGGTCGAGGCGCTCATCGGCACCATCCGCCGCGAGCTGTGGGACGTGGAGCATTTCGACGACCGCGCCAGGGCACAGCGGCGGCTGTCCGAGTTCCTCGGACAATACAACGAGCGCCGCGCGCACATGGGCATCGACGGTCTGACGCCAGCCGACCGCTACTTCGGCCGCGCTGACCAGGTCCTGGCTCAGATCGACGCCATCTCCCGCAAGCGCCAGGGGGGATTGCTGTTGCGCGATCCCTCGGTGTTCGAGGAGCTGTGCCCCGCCGCCACCGGCGCACCCGTCGAAGTCCTGAGGCTGTGCATCGTCGACGGCCAGATGGAGCTGCGCTTCTGTGGCGCCCGTCTGCCCCTCGGGCGTATCCGGGGCTGACACCTCCGCGGCGCCGAGCCAAGATGGGCGACAGGGGGCGGTGGACAGTGATCTGACAATCCCAAACCCCACCGCGTCCCTGCCGCCGCCATGACCCAATCGCACAACCGACCCCAAAAGCCAAGCCTTCTTGTTGCCCTCGTCTGCCTCGCGGTGGTGTCCCGCCATCAGCGCGACTGGCTCGCCGTGGACATGCGTGACGCCGCCGCCGACTGTGGAGTCAGCCCCCAGCGCCTCAGCCGCCTCTGCTCGCGAGCCATCGGCCCTTTCGATGCGGCCGTCGCCAGGCTCAGCCGCATCGGCCGGCCGCCGGCGGACCGCGACATGGAGCAGGCCAAGGCCCAAAACGGGCTGTTGTCAGCCCTGCTCGAGGTCGCCACCACCCTGCTGTCGCAACGCCATCTGCGCTCACCTCTGACCCGCGCCCTGGTGGTCGGCGCCTGGCTGCGTCTTCACGCCAACCACCCAGAGCTGACCAAAAAGAGATTCTGCGCAGCGCTGTCGGTGTCCGAGCGCACGTTCCGTGACTGGCTCCGCCGCGAGCCCTCGGGCCGGCCGGCCGCGTCGGAGACCGGGGCGCCGAAGCCGGACAAACCCAAAAAACGCCCTGTGCGACGCGGGCGCTTCAGCTTCGCGCTGACCGTGCCGGACACCCAGCTCGCCGCCGATACCACAGACCTGTGTGCCTTCACCGTGCCGCTCAAGCTCATGGCGGCCCAGGATGTCGGGGGTCGGGACGCTGACCTGCTCGACGCGGTGATCGTTGACGACCACGAGAGCGCCGAGTTGGTGGCCCGGGTGCTGACCAAGGCGCTCGCGGACCAACCGGGACAGCAGGTGTTGACCGACCAGGGCACGCCTTACCTGGCCCAGACCACCCGCGATGCTCTGGACGATCTCGAGGCAGAGCATGCGCCCCAGCGGGAAGGACATCCACAGGGGAAGGCAACCATCGAACGCGCATTTGGTAGCATCAAACAGATCGCCCGCCCCCTTCTGTCGGTGACCGACGCCATCGCCGCCTCCGTGGTCTCGCTCAAAAATGTGGCGCTGGCCAAGGCCCTGACCACGGTGCTGCTGACGGCCTTGCTCAAGGCGTACCAGGCCGGCGCCAGGGCATCCCACCGCGCAGCCGAGGCCCGCGCTGGGCTTGACGAGCAGGCCCTCGTCCGCGTGGCCCAGCACAGCCGCCAGCGAGCCCGGGCCGAGGACCACAGCGCCCGGCTGCTGTTGACGCACATCCACACGGCCTACCAGATCGACACCCCCGTGCGGGCCTTCATCCGCACCTTCCGGCGGTTTCCATTACAGGTCCTGCAGCAGGCCGAGCGTGCCTTCGGCCGTCAGGCCCATCGCGGTGACATCCGGTATCGCACGGCCTACTTCGCCGCCATCGTCCGACGCCTGCATGACGAGCACCGGCGAACACGGGCTCGCGAGCAACGCGACAAGGCCACGCTGGACGAACTGAGACGCCGAGAGCAAGAGCACCATGACCAACTGCGCCGCTGGGCAGAACAGCCAGACATGCAGCTACGTGCGGCCATCATGGCGCTGATCGACCAGGTCCACCCAAGCACCGGAGAGCTTCTCTTCGGCGGCGCTGGCCTGGGACGTGCCTGGCTCCGTCAGGCCCTGGCGAGCTTGGTCCATCTGCACGGCTTCCAGGGAGCCCGGCACATCGCGGCCGGCGTCATGCACGAGGTCCTGCTGGCTTGTCGAGATACAGTGCCTGTGCCCCGTGAGGGGATCGAGGCCGTCACCGCGATGCTCAACCAGCATCTCGACGACCTGCCCAAAGCCGCAGCCAAAGACGATTGTGGGGAACGCTTTGCTTCTGCTATTCTAAGAAACACCGGGTAACAACAGCGCCCGGCCCCTCGCCGCACTTGCGGACTTAGGCGGCAAGACGTTGGGGATCAACACACTTACCCCGGGCGCTACCCATGATGCTCGGCATCATGGACGCGGTGGCCTACGCCCACGACCAGGGGGTGGTGCACCGTGACATCAAGCCCTCCAACGTGCTGGTCACATCGGACGACCAGATCAGGGTCATGGACTTCGGCATCGCCAAGGTGCTCGGCAGCGGAGGCCGCACTCGCACGGGCGCCACCATGGGCACGCCGGCCTACATGGCCCCAGAGCAGATCCAGGGCGCCAAAGACGTGGACGCTCGGGCCGACATCTACGCCCTTGGGATCACCTTCTATGAGATGCTGGCCGGGTGCACGCCCTTCGAGCAGGACAAGAACACCGACAGCGAGTTCATGCTCATGAGCGCCCAGGTCAGCGAGGCCCCACCCGATCCGAGAGAGTTCTACCCCGGCGTGCCGGAGTGGGCCGTGCCGCTGCTCATGCGGGCGCTGCAGAAGGCGCCCGGAGACCGCTTCCAGAACGTGCGCGAGATGCAACAGGCCTGGCAGCAACACGCGGGTGGCGTGGCGGCCGTCGACCCGCAGCCCACCGCCGATCCTGCCCAACAGACCACGTCGCGGCCCGCGCCCCGGACAGTTGTGGAGACGGGCATGAGCGCGCCGCTCGCGGTGAAGCCGGCACCGGCGCCCACCGTGGCGGAGACCGGCGTGGCCGTGTCGCCGGTGCTGGCAACTCCGGCGCCAGGCGGCAGATCCTCCATGATCTTGATCATCGCGATCGTGGTGGCGCTGCTGGCGGGGGGCGCGGTGGCGGCGGTGGTCTTCATGGGCTCGGACTTACCCT
>NZBA01000021.1 GCA_002686265.1 Planctomycetota bacterium | reverse complement strand
TCCGCGATGACGAACGTAGAGGGCCCCCGCGTAGATCTGGCCTTCCGCCGCTGCCTTGGTCAAAACCGCAACGGCGGCATCCAGGTCATTCCGCCGCACCGCGGCTCGCAGCGGAGCCGCCAAGACTGTTCCCAAACCAGTTTGCAAGAAGGCGCGGCGTTGCATGGTACTAACCTCAATCAAAAGTCGTGGAACGTACGCAGCCGAACTCGCCAAAGTCTGGCCGTTTGTCGGTGCTCTTGCCAAAGTCTCGGCCACTTCGGCTACGGGATGTGTGGAACTACCCGACCTCCATTCTGCTCGATTTGGCCGTTTCGCGAGGCACGGCCCAAGATGGAAGACGCCGGATTTTAACATGGAAGCGGGTGAATGTGTGTTGGTAAGAAGGGTTCTTGGGAATCGCTCAGTGTGAGAGTTCCTTTCGGTGCGAGCTACGTTTGCTCGTTGCACTCCAACCGAAAGGAACCCGATTATGGCGAAACGATCGAATTCGACGGCGGCCCAACGACGAGAAGCAGTCTTGGTATTGGTCCGTCGGGAAGAGCCGGCGGCCCAAGTAGCACGACGGTTCAGCGTCAGCGAACAGGCACTGTATCGGTGGCGAGACGAGTTTCTCGCTGGCGGTGAGGCAGCCCTGGCCAGCGGCAAGGGAACAATGGATGGTCGTAACCGCGAGATCCAAGCGGAAAAAAGGTGAGGGCAAAAGGTGTCAGGAACCCTTTTTCGCACCGCACGTTCCTGGGACAAACTTATCCCCCTGCGTGGCACCCGGCGTGGCGGAGTTTATAGCGCAGGGAACTGTGCGGGCGGTGTTCGTCGTAATCGTCGAGGCGTCGTCGTTCATTTGAGGATTTGAGTCGAAGAACGGGCGGTCGCGCGGTTCGTTAGCCTCCAGACTCACGGTCCATTGGCCGCGTCCCAGCATGCTCTAAGCCAGGCGGACTCCTCAGGTCGAAGAACCAACGACCCAACGTCACAATCTTCCGCTACTGGATGGGCGCCTCCTCGCGGATGATGGGAATCATCTCTTCATAACCGCTTGCAAGCAGCCGCCGAGCTTCCACAGGAGGCCGGCCGGTGAGCATCTCGTAGAGCAATACTCCCAGCGAGTAGATGTCGCTTCTGGTGTCGACACCCAAGCAGCTCATCTCCGCCTGTTCCGGGCTCATCTATTGGGGTGTGCCGACGATTTGACCGAGGCCAACGCATGCGGGATAGGGGACAACACTGTACTTCCCTTTGATCCCGCGCTCAGCGCACCACTCACCGAACTTAGTGACAAAGTCGTCAGGGATTTCCAGCGGCATCTTTCGCCAGACGTGCTCAGCAGGCAAGATACACGAACTGGGGTTTAACGGTTTTCCAATTGGTGTCGCAACCAGACACCGCTGATATTAGTATTCCTAGTCGCTCGCCATCGATACTCTGGGCTAGAATTGCCGTGCGCCCTCAAATACGATGGAAATAGCGGTGTTTCGTCACTACGCCGCTGGTCCTTTGACGTGACCGTGGCGGACGTAGAGCGGAGGAGCGTTGCCAAGGGAGGGCTGCTTTCGTCGATCAGGTATCGAGCTTCTCGTTACCAACGGCGGTCGGCGACGGAACACAGCGATCGCGACGGTGAAAACTGGTCTGAAACCCCGTGCACGGTCGATCAGCGAACGATGCTTAGACGAGCCCTCTCCGGAATACTCGCACCGGCGATGATCATTGCCGCCGGCCTGATTGCGTTTTTCTGGCTGAGATCGCTAAACGCGCCACCTGAGCGAACCCGACTGCCACCAACTCCGCCGTTCGTTGAGACGATGGTCTTCGATCCATCAGAATCGCGATTCGAAATTCGTGTGGGCGGCAACGTCGTTCCCAGACGCGAGGTGACGATTTCGGCTGAAGTCTCCGGCACGATTGTCGCCAAGGTTGATCATCTGCAAGGCGGCCGTCATGTCGCTCAGGCCACGCCGTTGGTGCAGATCGATCCGACCAGCTACGATCTGGTAGTCGAAGAGCTCAGCAGCGAATTGAAGCAGGTGGCGGAGGACCTGCGCCGCATCGACGTCGATACGTCCGGAAACGCGGCACTCGTCGAGATTGCCGAGAGTAAGCTGAAGCTGGCGGCCGAAGAACTCGCGCGGGCCAAATCGCTTTTCGCCAAGAACGTGACCGCGGAAGCTGACCTCAATCAGGTCGAAACGTCCCATTTGGAGGCTCGCAACGTACTGCGGCTTCTTCAGAACGATCGCGATCTGATCCCTATTCGCCGGAAGCGACTTCAGGCTCAGTTGAAGCTGACGGAATTGCGGCAACAACAGGCGCAACTGAATCTGGATCGAACCAGCATTGTTGCGCCGTTTGACGGGATCATCAGCCACGACGCAGTCGAACTGGGTAACTTCGTGCAGCCCGGTGACGTGCTGCTGAAGATTCAGGAGACGGCGTCCTTTGAAATCGAATGCAGCCTGCGGACCGACGATCTGTACTGGCTTTGGAATTCACGGCAGTCGCAGCCATTGGATGATGCCGGCGGCGACGACCACCCTGACAGGGAGATCTTCGAAGTGCCCCGCGTCAGCGCAACGGTGACGTATACTGTCGGCGGCCAGGCGTTTCATTGGCAGGGACGGTTGGCGCGATATGAGGGGCGCGGAATTGACCGAACGACCCGCACGGTGCCGTGCTGCGTTATCGTTTCTGAGCCCAAACGAAATGACGCCGGGGATGGACCGCCCGCATTGATGCGCGGGATGTATGTCACCGTAACGCTGGAAGCCGCGCCCCGAATGCGCCTGTGGCAGATTCCGAATCGTGCCATGCAGCCAAACGGTCAAGTCTGGACGGTCGAAAGCGGTCGGCTGCGCATACACGAAGTCAAACCCGCCAGGGTATTGCCGGAGGGCGTGCTGATACGCGCGGACCAAGCGGATTTGAAGCCGGGCGCCCGCCTGGTTGTTTCGCAACTTGCAACCGCGTTCGCCGGGATGCAAGTGCGCGAGGCCCAACCAGAAGGTGGGTCGCCATGAAACCGATCGTCGAGTGGTCGATCCGTAACACTCCTTCGATGACTACCTTGGCCGTGGCCGTGCTGACGGTCGGTTTTGCTTCGATGCTGATGCTGCGTCGCGAACGCTTCCCGGATTTCCGTCCGGACGCGGTCACGGTGACCGTTCCGTATCCAGGAGCGAGCCCAACCGAAACCGAGGAAGGAATCTGCCTGAAAGTCGAAGAAGCGATCCGCTCAATCGTCGGCATTCACAAGCTCACGTCTTCCGCGCGAGAGGGTCGTGGCAGCGTCACGGCGGAACTTGAAAGCCATGTCCGCGATCCCGAACGCGTGCTGAACGAGATCCGCGGCGCCGTCGACCGGATACCCAGCTTCCCGGAGGAAGCGGAGAATCCTGAGATCAAGCTGGGCGTTCGATACGAATCGGTCATTTCGGTTGCCGTGTTGGCTCCGAACGCGAGCGATCCCGCCCGCGATCCGGTCGCGGAACGGCAACTGCGGAATTTGGCCGAGCACGTGTATGAAGAACTGCTGCAACTGCCTGAGATCTCGCACGTCGATCTTTGGCAGGCCAAGCCGTATCAGATCGACATCGAGATTTCCGAAGCCACGCTGCGCAAGTATGGATTGACGCATCGCGACATCGGCCAGGCCGTGCGCCGCAGCAATGTCGAACTACCCGGCGGCGAAATCAAGACGACCACGGGCGATCTGCTTGTCCGCGCTGCGAACAAGAAAGTCACCGGCGCCGAAATCGCCAGAATTCCCGTGCTGGCCGAACCGAACGGGACCGTGGTGACCGTCGGCGACTTGGGCACCGTTCGCGACGGGTTCGCCGACATAGACGTGTTTGCCCGCATCGACGACCGGCCCTGTATGTCGATCAAGATCCGGATGACAGCCGACGAGGACATGCTGACCATCCGCGACCAGGTGCTGCGCTATGTGGCGACCAGGCAGATGCCGGAAGGTTACGAACTGAAGACCTGGGACGACTATTCCGGGCAAACCCGCGATCGGCTGGATCTGCTGACGCGCAGCGGAATCGCCGGACTGATCCTGGTCTTCCTCGTGCTCGGCCTATTCCTCGACTTGCGGTTGGCCTTTTGGGTCGCGCTGGGAATTCCCATCTCGGTTTTCGGGACCTGTGCGATCATGCTGGTCGGCGACGCGACGCTCAACACTCATTCGATGTTCGCGTTTGTCATGGCACTGGGCATTGTCGTCGACGACGCCATCGTCATTGCCGAAAACGTTTACGCGCACCGGCTGCGCGGCAAAACCGGATGGCAGGCGGCCGTCGACGGAACTGTTGAAGTTGCGCCGGCCGTCATCAGTTCGGTCCTGACAACGGTCATCGCCTTCATCCCGCTCGCGTTCGTTGCCGGCGAGCTGGGAAAATGGATTGCCGTCATGCCGCTTGTATTGATCTCGATACTGCTGATTTCGCTGATCGAAGCGGTGATCGTTCTGCCGTGTCACTTGGCCCACAGCCGCCTGCCGGACAATCAGTTATCGGTGCCGAATTTCCAACGCAAGGTGCAGCGCGCCGTGGACGGATTCATCGATCGAGTCTACACGCCTGCGTTCCGCTGGTCTTTGGGACATCCGGCCATCGTCTTCAGCGGGTCCTTGTCCGCCTTGTTGCTGTCGGCCGGACTTTATGCGGGCGGATTCACGCCGTTCGTTTTTCAGCAGAATCTCGACCGGGAATACGTCTACACCACCATCGAGTACGCCAAAGGCACACCGACCGAAACAATCGGTGCGGCCACGCTGCGGCTGGAAAACGCTTTTCGCGACGTGGAGCGAGAAGAACTGCAATCGGGCGAGAGATCGCTCATCACCACTTTCTTTCGCAGCGTTGGCTACACGAACCAGCTGGATAACAAGCGAGGCGAAATTTACGCGGAGTTTGATCGGAAACGTATCTTCGCCGAGCAGTCGAGCCGCGACATTGTCCGCCGCTGGCGCGAAAGGGCGGGCGAGTTTCCCGGTGCCGAACGCGTTGTCTTTTGGGGCATCAATTACACTCCCGGCGGCCGTCCGATTGAGCTGTCGCTGCTGGCCTCGGACATCGAACAGCTCGAAGCGGTCGCTCAGGAATTCAAGGACCATCTGGCCGGCTACGCAGGCGCGGTCGACATCCACGACAGCCGCGGCTCAGGCAAATGGGAGATGCAAATGAAACTGAAGCCCGAAGCGGAAGCCCTGGGAGTTCGCCTGGAAGACGTGGCCAGAACCGTGCGGGCGGCGTTTTACGGTGAAGAGGTGATGCGACTGCAACGCGGCCGGCACGAGGTAAAACTGATGGTTCGCTATCCGCCCGAAGAACGCCGCTCGCTGCACCAGTTGGACGAGATCCGCGTACGCACGCCTGACGGCGAGGTGCCTTTGCCCGTCCTGGCCGACGTGACCGTCCGCCGCGGTTATTCGAACATCCACCGCATCGACCGGCAGCGCGCCGTCACGATCACCGCGAACGTCGACGATGCACAAGCCAACGCGCCGAACATCATTCGCGAGCTGCGCGAGGGATTCCTGGCCGATCTTTTGCGTGGTCACCCGCAAGTGAAAGCCCGTTGGGAAGGTCAACAAGAAGAAACGCGGCGGTCGTTCGGCAGCCTGATGATCGGCTTTGCCGTGGCGCTGTTCGGGATGTACGCCTTGCTGACTTTGGAGTTTCGGTCCTTCCTGCAGCCGTTGATCGTTCTGGCGGTAATTCCCTTCGGCTTTGTCGGAGCGGTCTTGGGACACCTGCTGTTGGGTCAGTCGCTGACGCTGTTCAGCCTGTTCGGAGTTGTGACACTCTCCGGCATCGTCGCCAATGACTCGATCGTGCTGATGGACTTCATCAATCGCCGCCTGGCCGAGGGAACTGGATTGAACGAAGCGTTACTCGAATCCGGCCGCCGCCGCTTTCGCCCCGTCATGTTGACCTCGGTTACGACCGTCGCCGCGCTGCTGCCCATCTTGCTGGAACGCAACACGCAAGCTCAGGTCCTGGTCTCGATGGCCATCAGCATCTCGTTCGGGCTGATCGTGGCGACCATCTGGATTCTGTTTCTGGTCCCGGCGATTTACCGAGTCTACGCACGGTGGTGCATCGCCGACGCGTGATACGCGATACTGTTGGTCGCCGCTGCGCGGCCAATCGGCGAATACAGCAAGGCATTCGTTCGAGACACAAAATCCCGTGAAGAGCTTCTCTCTGAAGACCGCGACAGGCCCGCAGTTCTTGTCATCCCCCGTCGACTTCGCTTATAGTGATCCGTACTTCGTCAATCTTCGATTGGCACGTAGATGGAGCCGAAAGTGACAATCAGTCACCGTCGATTCACTGCTCACTGATAGGCAATTTGATTTTCACCACCAGAACTGAGTCTACAAAGTGGAACTGCTAATTCAAGGGAGAAGAGGAGTCTGAGTGGGGCCAAGGCGCGTAGAACTCGACGCCAAGCTCTTCCATCTCCTGCATAACAGCCCCACTATTAGCTACCCACAAACAACCAATTCTTGCGGCCGATCGCCACTTGCTTCATGAGTTGTTCGACATCGTTGTTGTCGATCGGCAGACGACCGTCGCTAAGGAAGACCTGCAACGCCTCCCAGTGATTGACAAGGTAGCCAAGCGCTTCGGCGAAGACGCTCTTGGGAAGCACCAGCGCCTCGCTATCCACGTACGCCCGGATACGATCCAGCACCGGACGCGACTCACCCTCGCGCAGTGTCAAACGCTCTTGCGACGCGAACAACTTTGCACGCTCTTCGAGGTCGTACAGTTCACGGAAACGGCCGGACCTGGGGCGATCCCTCCATCATTCTCACCAAGACCGACCGGCGCGCCTGGGAAGAGACGGCCCTGTGCCTGGTCGGAGACAAAGTGCTCGCTTACGTGCGCAGCGGACGACACAACGTGCTGCAGTACGTCTCCACCGATAACGGCCAGACTTGGGCGGGTCCGACCCAAATCACCGAGCCCGGCCAGCAGCCTGGTGGGGCGTTCCGCCTCGAGAGCGGCAAGCTGCTCTTCACCTGGGGCAACCGGCGCGCTCCCTTCGGCGCGGCGGCGATGCTCAGCCGCGACGACGGCCGCACCTGGGACTATGGGCAACGCGTCTCCCTCGCTTGGGATGCGCCCAACGCCAACTAAAATTCGCGAACCTCGTGTCTATACAAGACTGTACTACACGCTGGGAGCGTTGGGAGAAACAGTGTCGTGCCGGTCGGGGAGCTCTGATGGCGGCGGGGATTGGACGGACGGAGTCCCGCCTGCACCGGCTTCAGTTGACCGCCTTTGCGACGTGGTCGGAGGCAAGCTTAAAGGACGCCAAGTTCCCCAACACGAAAACGCTGGAGGGCTTCGACTTCACCGCGCAGCCCTCGATTAATAAACGGCTGGTGACGGACCTGATGC
>NZBA01000020.1 GCA_002686265.1 Planctomycetota bacterium | reverse complement strand
GGGGCCGACGGGTGGGGCCGACGGGTGGGGCCGACGGCGCGGCGGTCTCCCGCGCGGGCCGGCCGCTCGGCGGGCGGCCTACTCCGGGCGGCGGTCCTTGCCCAGTGACGGCCGCAGCAGCTCGCGCAGCCGGCCCTCGGCACGGCGCAAGAGCATGCGCACGGCGTCCTCGCTGCGGCCGCCCATCTGGCGGCCGGCTTCGCGCAGGGTCTGGCCCTGAAAGAAGGCCAGGGGGATGGCCGCCCGGTGGTCGGGAGAGAGTTGGGCCAGAGCCTGGTGCAGCATGTCGTAGTTCTCGCCGCGCGTGACTTGGGAGGTGATCGTCAGATCCGCGCTGGGTAACTCGAAGGGCGAACGCACCTCACCCGTGTTCGTGGGCGTCGCATCCATGCTGCGTTCCTTCGACAGATCGCGCTTGCCCGCCGAGTAGAACTCCGCCCGGTCACGGATCTTGTTCTGCAGAATCTGGAGCAGCCAACGCTGCAGGCTGCCCTCACCGCGGTAGTCGTAGTTGTGAAAGTCGCGCGTCGCCTCGCGGAAGGTCGTCTGAGCCAGGTCGTCCGGTTCTTCCTTCGACTTCAGCCGTGCCCCCAAGCGCCGGCGGGCCGTCTCGAGCATCAGCTGATAGTGGCGCGCGAAGAGTTCATTCAGCGCGGCCGAGTCGTCTTCCTTGGCGCGCTGGATCAAGGCCGGAGTCTCGATGTCGCGCAACGCGGACTCGGGGGCACGGCTACCTTCTCCACCCTCCGCGGTCGCGGGCTCTTCCGCGGGCTCGTCAGCGGCGCTCTCGCGCCCTTCCTCGGGATCCTCGTAGATCATGACGCGGCGGCGAATCAGGATAGCGGAGGGGCCTCCTGCAGACCAGCGAACGCCTCCCTCACCGCCCGTCGCCCCCGTCGATCTCCTCGCCTAGGACTCCTGGAGGGCCGTAGCGAGACGAGGCCATCTTCGTCGCTCTAAAGGAGGGCGAAGTCGGGACGGCGCAGGCGGCGTGATAGGGCCGTCGAGCACGGATCGGCGAGCCCGACGCCGCAGCGGCGGAGAGGGCGAAGTCGCAGTAGGCCGTTTCTCAACGGGATGCCAGGAACGCCTCTTCGGTCAGGACCTCGACACCGAGTTCCTCGGCCTTGCGCGCCTTGCCGCCGGGCTTGCCCCCCACCACCAGGTAGTCGGTCCGCGCGCTCACCGAGGAGGCGACCCGGCCGCCCCCGGCCTCGACACGATGCTTGGCCTCGGCGCGTGTCATGTGCTCGAGGGAGCCGGTGAAGACGACCACCTTGCCCGCGAAGGGGCCCGAGCCGGACACCTGGCCCCCCGACGCGACCTCGACGCCCCCTTCCGCCAGACGAGCGATGAAGGCCTGGTTCCCCCGCTTGGCGAACCACTCCCGCAAGGTCCCGGCCACCTCCGGGCCGATCCCGTCGATCGCCAGGAGTACCCCCTCCTCGGCCTCCGCGAGCACGTCGAGGGAGGTGAAATTCGCTGCAAGCAGGCGGCCGGTGGCGCGGCCGACCTCGGGAATCGAGAGGGCCACGAGGTAGCGGGCGAGCGGGACCTTGCGGCGCTGCTCGATCTCCGCGAAGAGGTTGTCGACACTCTTCTCGCCCCAGCGCTCCAGCGCGAGCAGCGCCTCCCGCCCTGCCGGATCTCGGTCAAGGTGAAACAGGTCCGCGGGCCCCTCGATTAGGCCGGCCTCGAGCAGCTGGCGGATCTGCTTCTCGCCGATGCGGTCGATGTCGAAGGCATCGCGGCCGGCGAGAACCGCCGTGCGCCCGACAACCTGGGGAGGACAGGCGCGCAAGTTCGGACAGCGCCAGTACTTGCCCTCCTCGACCGTCTCCGCCCCGCAAGCCGGGCAGCGCTCGGGTGGAGCGAACTCGTCGCGCCAACGCCAGAAGACGCCCGACGCAACCGCTCCCTCGGCGTCACGGAGCTCCTCGGGCACGCCCTCACGCCACTTGGCGGGCTCGGACCGCGGCGCTCGCCGAGATACGCCGGTGATCTGCGGGATGACGTCGCCGGCCCGCCGCAGGAACACGCGGTCACCCACGCGCAGGTCGAGGGCGTGTACGTAGTCGGCATTGTGGAGCGTCGCGTGGCGCACGCTCACACCACCGAGCCCCACCGCGTCCACGTGGGCGCGCGGAGTCAAACGGCCGTTGTTGCCGACGCTGATCTCGATCGCCCGCAGGGTGCTGGTCGCCTCCCGGGCAGTGAACTTGTGGGCGTACTGCCAGCGCATGGCGCGCGCGGTGCGGCCAAGGCGCTCGCGCAGACCGAAATCGTCGAGTTTGGCCACGACGCCGTCGAGGTCGAAGGGGATCTCGTCGCGCCGCGCCTCCATCCGCTCGTGGTAGGCAAGACACTCGCCCAGCCCGACAACTCGCCGCGTGTGACCCGAGAGCGGCAGACCCCACTCTCCGAGGGCCGCGTAGGTCTCCGTCTGGGAGGAGAACGTCGCTCCCACGATGCGCGGCGCGGCCCACACGTGGAGCTCGAGCGGGTAGCGCGCCACGTCGGCGGGATCAAGGCGCCGCAGGGCGCCCGAAGCCGCGTTGCGCGGGTTGGCCAGCGGCGCGCCACCCTCGGCCACCCGCCGCTCGTTGAACGCATCGAACCGACCCCGCTCGATCAGGACCTCGCCGCGCACCTCGAGCAGGGCGGGCGCCGGCCGCTCGCTCCCTTCGAGCTCGAGGGGCAGGTTGCGGACCGTGCGCAGGTTCGCGGTCACGTCCTCACCCACCTGACCGTCCCCTCGCGTCACGCCGCGCACGAGGCACCCGTTCTCGTAGAGCAGCGAGGCGGAGACGCCGTCGAACTTCGGTTCGACCGACCACGCCAAGTCAGCGCCGCTCTCCAGCCCGAGGAAGCGCAGGACACGCTCCTCGAACTCGCGCACCTCGCCCGGACCAAAGAGGCTGTCGATCGAGAGCATCGGGACCTCGTGGCGGACCTTCTCGAACCCCGTCCCCTCCTCGAGGGGAGCGCCGACTCGTCGCGTAGGGCTGGACTCGACGACAAGCTCGGGGTGTGCCTCCTCGAGATCGACGAGCTCAGCGAAGAGGGCATCGTACTCCGCGTCGGCGATCTCCGACCGCCCGACGATGTAGTACAGGTGATCGTGGCGCGCCAGTTCTCGGCGGAGCTCGGCCGCCCGCGCACTCGCCGCCGAAGGCGCGCTCATCGCCTCGCCTTCGTCACCGCGAGCCGCCACGCAGATCGCCGGGCTCGAAGGCCTCGGGCAACAGCTCCCGCAGAGAACTCTCTCGGCGCCCGCCGCCCATGCCCACCGAAACGACGCGGAGGTCGGCCGCAAACTCGCGCAGGACCTGTCGGCACGCTCCGCACGGCATCAGAGGATCGTCGAAGCTGGAGGTGATGACGACCGCGGAGAACCTCCGCACTCCCTCGGCCACCGCCCGGGAGAGGGCGGCGCGCTCGGCGCACTGGGTAAGACCGAGGCTCGCGTTCTCGACGTTGCAGCCCGTGAACACGCGCCCGTCGGCGGCCACGAGCGCCGCGCCGACGCAGACCTTGGAGTAGGGGCTGTAGGCGTTCTCCTGGGCCACGCGGGCGACGGCGATCAGGTCCTCGTCGTCGGGAAGAGCGCTCGGGGTCGGATCGGGGGTCGCCGGCATCCGTCCATGATTCGAACTCGGCCCCCCGAGCGTCAACCGCTACCCGCGGCCGTTTCCCTCACCGTCCCCCGACCCCTCCTCGGCCGAGAGCTCACGCCAGCGATCGGCTGGAACGTAGCCGTCGTAGGGAACGCGGTTGCGGAGCTCCCGGCGCCCGCTGAGGGGGTCCTCACGCTCCTCGAGGACGACCTGAACGCAGGTTTCCAGATCCACCAGCTCATCGGTCGCGATCTCGACCACACCGTCGGTCTCGATGCCCAGGCAGTCGAGAACCAGTTTGACTCGGTGGATGCCGCGCTCGCTCCAGGTGATCGAGTCCCAGGCCGCGGTGCGGCCGACGAGGGCGCCCTCGGCGACCTCGAGCCGCAGGTTCCAGCGCGGACTCCCGTCCCGCGCCTGCCCCTCGCGAACTTCGACCACGCGGCACAGATAGTGCCCCTCGGGAACAGAGGCGTAGGAAACCACGTCCGCCACCGTGCTGAAGTCGTACTGCATCGTTGCTCTCCTCGTGTGAAGCGCCGCTCTCGCGCGCTCGTGGAATGGGCTCGCGGTGCAGGAGCGCCCCGCGAGCTCGCGTCCGGCGCCCTTGCGCCACCCTCTCCCGGGCACGCCGCGCGCACCCTCGTGTGCACGCCCGCGCTCCGCCGACCCACCCTGGACCGGGGCTCGGCCGCGCGGTTTCCCCAATCCTCGCCGATCCCGCAATCAAGCCACCGGACCGGTAGGATGTCGCCGCACCAACCCATCTCCGTCTCATCTCATCCGATGAAACTCCACCTCGCCCACGCTCTGCGCCTCGCGCTCCTCGGCGCCGCCGGCGCCTCCTGCGCCCTCGCGGCTGTGCAAACGACCGCCGTCACCGGCGCGCGCTTCCTGCCCATCGACGGTCCGCCGATCGAGGGCGGTGTGATGCTCGTCGAGGGCGGCCGCATCCGCGCCATCGGCCCCGCGGCCCGGATCGAGGTCCCCGCCGGCGCCACGATCGTGGACGTGCGGGGCAAGACCGTCATGCCGGGGCTGGTGGACACCCACTCGCACCTCGGCGGAGTCGGCGCCGCGGACGGCTCCGGCCCGCTCCAGCCCGGAGTGCGCGTGTTCGACTCGATCGACGCGCGCTCCGCGGGCTTCCGCCGCGCCCTCGCCGGCGGCCTGACGACGCTCAATCTCATGCCCGGCTCGGGGCACCTCTCGTCGGGCCAGACCAGCTACGTGAAGCTGCGCTTCGACCCCGGGGCGCCGCGTAC
Organism: Planctomycetota bacterium; assembly: GCA_002686265.1. Taxonomy (GTDB): domain Bacteria; phylum Planctomycetota; class UBA1135; order UBA1135. The sequence continues at coordinate 115,940 of NZBA01000020.1, read as the reverse complement.
GATCGACGCCATCGCCTACCGCTTCCCCGACGGCTCGCCGATGGGCGGGCTCAAGATGGCCAACGGGACGAACTCGATCCGCAACGGCGGCGAGAGCGGGTTCCCCGGCACCCGCGGGAAGTCGGCCTTCCTGGTGCGCGAGCTGTTCCTCCGGGCGCGCGAGTACAGTGCCAAGCTCGCCGCCGCCACCGACGAAGAGGGCGTCGTCGATCCCGACGAGCGCCCCGCGCGCGACCTGGACCTCGAGTGCCTGCTTGAGGTCATGGACGGCAAGCGCGTGGTCCACCACCACACCCACCGCCACGACGACGTGCTGACGGTCCTGCGCCTCGCCGAGGAGTTCGGCTTCCGCGTGGTGTTGCACCACGTCTCCGAGGGCTGGCGCGTGGCCGATGAGATCGCCGCCGCCGGCGCGCCCTGCTCCCTGATCCTAGTGGACTCGCCGGGCGGCAAGCTCGAGGCGGTGCACCTGGTGATGGAAACCGGCGCGGCGCTCGAGCGCGCCGGCGTGCGCGTCGCCTTCCACACCGACGACTGGATCACCGACTCGCGCCTGTTCCTGCGCATGGCGGCCCTGGGTGTCCGCGCCGGGATGAGCCGCCAAGCGGCTCTGGAGTCGGTCACCCTGGCTGGAGCGGAGATGCTGGATCTCGACGGGCGCGTCGGCTCGCTGACCCCCGGCAAGGACGCTGACTTCGTGGTCCTCTCGGGCGATCCGTTCAGCGTCTACACGCGCGTCGAGCAGACTTGGGTGGAGGGCGTGAAGGTCTTCGACCGATCCGATCCCGACGACCTGCTGCGCGCCGAGGGCGGCTTCGGCGCGGCCGACGACGTGACGCCGTACCTGTGCTGCCACGATCGCGCGACCGAAGGAGGCCGCCGATGAAGCTCACCGCTCTCGCTGTCGCCGCGGCGCTCGCGCCCGCGGCGCTGTCCGCCTCCGCCCAGGTCGCCGTCCGGGCGGAGCTCGTCCACACGGTCAGCGGCGCGGTCATCACCGACGGCGTGGTGATCGTCAGCGGCGGCCGCATCGCCGCCGTCGGCCCGGCCGCTTCGACGCCGATCCCCGCCGGGCACGAGGTCCTCGAGGCCGCGGTGGTCACGCCCGGCCTGGTGGACGCGCGCACGGTCGCGGGGCTGTCGGGCATCTACAACGGTGACGACCAGACGCACGACCAGGACATGCTCGAGCGTTCGAGCCCGATCCAGCCGGGCCTGCGGGCGATCGACGCCTACAACCCGCGCGAGCCGCTGGTGGAGTACGTACGCTCGTTCGGCGTGACGACGATCCACGTCGGCCACGCTCCAGGCGAGCTCGTCTCGGGCCAGACGATGATCGCCAAGACGCGCGGGACGACGGTGGCCGAGGCGGTCGTGAAGCCCTTCTTCGGGCTCGCGGCGACCCTCTCCCCGGCCGCCAAGAAGGGCGGCGCCACCTCGCCGGGAACGCGCGGGAAGATGATGGCGATGCTGCGCGAGGCCTTGATCGCCGCGCGCGAGTACGCCAGCGAGCACGCCGCCCACGACGGCGAGGGCGCTCCGCCCGCGCGGGATCTCGGCAAGGAGGCCCTGGCCGCCGCCCTCGCCCGCGAGGTTCCCTTCATCGTCACGGCGAACCGAGCCCAGGACATCGCCGGGGCGCTGCGCCTCGCCGCGGAATTCGACCTCCGGCTGTGGTTGGACATGGGCGCCGAGGCCTACACGCTGATCGACGACCTGCGTGCGGCCGGCGTCCCGGTCTTGCTGCACCCGACGATGTACCGCGCCTGGGGAGACACGAAGAACCTCTCCTTCACGACGGCCGCGCGCCTGGCCGACGCGGGGATCGCCATAGCGATCCAGACCGGGTTCGAGAGCTATGTGCCCAAGGTGCGCGTGCTGCTCTTCGAGGCGGCGATCGCCGCCGCCCACGGCCTCGGACCCGCCCGCGCCCTCGAGGCGATCACCCTCTCCCCCGCGCGCATGCTCGGCATCGCCGATCGCGTCGGTTCCCTCGAGGTCGGCAAGGACGGAGATCTCGCCCTGTTCGACGGCGATCCGTTCGAGTACACGACCCACTGCATCGGCGTCGTGATCGAGGGTGAGGTCGTCTCGCGCCAGAGGCGCTGACGTGGCCATGCTCTAGCCGCCCGTCGGCGTTTTTCCCGCGGGCTAGGGCCGCCAGACGAGCTCGAGCCCGTTGGTCAGGTTGAAGGTCGAGCCGCAGGGGCTCGACGCGGGGTCGCGGTACCACAGTTGGTAACGGCGGGTCTCTCCGCCCGCGAGACCTCCCGCCGCTGCGAGGGGGACGCTCGTCTGGGAGTGGCCGGCCGCGTCGGCAACCGCCACCTGTAGGCGGACCACGTTGCCTCCCGCGCAGCGCAGGCCGTCACCGAAGATCGCTCCGCCTCCCCCGTTGACGGCGTTGTCGCCCTGGAAGTAGAGCCCGGGCTGGCCGGGAATCAGATCGCGCCCGAGGAGCGTGGCGGAGTCGACCGCCACGCTGTCGGAGCCGATCGCCGAGAGCGCGGCGCCCGCTCCGGAACCGTTGAGGCAGCCGCCTTCGCCGCTTGCGTCGTCGTTGCCGCAGGGGCAGCCCAGGGAGCTGCCGTCGCCGAAGCAGTAGGCGTCACCGAGCCCCTCGCCGAAGGTCTCCAGGCGGAAGCCGTCGAACCAGTACCCGTGGGTCGAGAGCGTGTTCCCCGACTTGAACCCCAGCTCGTTGAAGCGCAGGTCGGCGATCTGCGTGTCGAGGTCGGCGGCGCCGATCGGGTTTGGATCGGCCGGGTCGAGCCACAGCCGCAGGCGCTCCATGCCCGGCTGGAAATCGATGCGGTAGACGAGCAGGGTGTCCTGATCGACGCTCGATCCGGGCACGGTCTCGGGATTGGGGTTGTTCCACGGATCGTCGTGGATGCCCCACTCGTACAGGCTGTTGGGCGAACCGAGGAACAGGCGCTCGGAGACGAACTGCTCGTAGAGGGAGACGCCGCCGTAGTCGTCGGCGCTGCCCGGGGCGCGCCGGCAATGGAACGCGATCCACAGGGTGTGTCCGTCGGCTCCGAAGAGCTGGTTCTCGGTCATGTGCTCGAAACCCGCGTTGGCCGGGAAGCGGTAGGATCCCTGGTCGGCGTGGTTGTCGGCCGCCAGGCCACCCACGCCGTCCATGCCCGGGACCGAGACGAGGGCGTCGTCGGCGGTCGTCCCCGACCACCAGCTGTTCGCCCACCCGACGCCACCCGAGAGGCCGCCGAGAGGCGTGCCGTCGGGGTAGTCGAAGGACTCCTCGGCGATGGTCAGGACCGGTGCCTGGGCCGCCGCGGGGAGGACCGAGAAGAGCACGCAAGGCAGGAAAACGCGCAGGAACATGGTGGGGCTCCAGGTGAAAGGGGCTGGGGAGGGAGGCGAGCCGGCGTCCATTCTCCCCCGAGGCCACGATTCCACAAGTCCCACCGGTGAGCCGAGCCCTCACGGAGCGGTTCGCTCTTGCGGGTCGGCCCCCCGCGGCGCGAACCTTGCGCGCACCTTCACCGCGTGTTCACGTCGCCGCCGCACCCTGCCGCGCCGTGAGTGAGCCGCAAGGAGATCGGAAGTAGGATCACAGACCATGAGCCACACGCAAGACGAGAACGGTGACCTCAGCTCCGTCGAGGTGACCGCGGCGGTCACCTCCACCTACTCCGCGGGAGCGCGGGTGAAGAAGGCCGAGCTGTGCTGCCCGGTCAGCTACGACCCCGAGCGCCTCGAGGTCATCCCCGATGAGATCCTGGAGCGCGACTACGGCTGCGGCGATCCATCCCAACACCTGCGGGAGGGCGAGACGGTCCTCGACCTGGGCTCCGGCGGGGGGAAGATCTGCTTCATCGCCAGCCAGGTGGTCGGCCCGACCGGCCGCGTGATCGGCGTGGACATGACCAGCGACATGCTGGCTCTGGCTCGCGAGTGGCGCGAGGAGGTCGGTGAGCGGATCGGCTGGCAGAACGTCGAGTTCCGCCACGGACGGATCGAGGACCTCGGCTTGGACCTCGACCTGTTCGGCGGGTGGCTGGCCGATCATCCGGCGCACGACGTCGCCGGCTGGCAGGCGGCCGAAGACGAAGCGGCGCGGCTGCGAGCCGAGAGGCCCCTGGTGGCGGACGAATCGGTGGACGTGGTCGTCTCCAACTGCGTCCTGAACCTGGTCGCGAGCCAGGCCAAGATGCGGCTGCTCGGGGAGATCTTCCGGGTCCTCCGTCACGGCGGGCGCGCAGTGATCTCCGACATCGTCAGCGACCGAGAGGTCCCCCTCGAGCTGCGCCGTGACCCCGAACTGTGGGCCGGATGCGTCAGCGGCGCCTTCGAGGAGAGCGCCTTCCCGCGAGCCTTCGAGCAAGCCGGCTTCACGGGGGTGGAGGTGCTCGCGCGCCAGGAGGAGCCGTGGCAGGTGGTCGAGGGGATCGAGTTCCGCTCGGTCACGATCGTCGCTTGGAAGAACGCCGTGGGCGAACGTCCCGGCGGCACGAGCTGCTGCTGAGCGTGCCGGGGCGCCTCGAATGGGCGTTCAGGCATGCGACCGAGCTAGGAGGACGCGTGCGTCCCCGGCCCCGTCGCGGCGGCGAACACGCGTCGCATGTTGGCGCCGCAGACAAGCTCGAGCTCTTCGCGCGCGAGGCCGCGGCGGGCGAGAGCCGCCGCCAGGGCGGGGTAGCGGCTCGCGTCCTCCAGACCCTCGGGGGTGTGGTCGATGCCGTCGAAGTCCGAGCCGATCCCGACGTGCTCGATGCCGGCGACCTCGATCGCGTGCAGCGCGTGGTCGGCCACGCGCTCGAGGGAGAGCGGGCGCACGGTACGCTGCAGGTAGGCGTTACGGTCCAGGGCGCGCTCGGCGGGGTCGACGCAGTCGATGTCACGGTAGGCTTCGGTCGCGCGCACGCGCTCAGCCTCGGCACGCGCCTCGGCGTCCAGGAAGCTCGGCAGGAACACGATGCCGCACACGCCGCCATGCGCCGCCAGGGCGCGCAGCTGCCCGTCGGTCAGGTTGCGCGGATGATCGTGCAGGGCGCGGCAGGCGGAATGGCTGGCGATCACCGGCCGCTCGCTCGCCTCGAGAGCGTCGTGGAAGGAGCGCTCGCCCGCGTGGGAGAGGTCGACGACCATCCCCAATTCGTTCATGCGCCGCACGACCGAGCGGCCGAAGTCCGAGAGCCCCGCGGGCACCCCCGCGCCCGCGCCCGGCTGACAGGAACGGATCCACGAAAGGTGGTTGTTCCACACCAAGGTCATCACGCGCACACCGCGTTCGAAGAAGTGCTCGAGCGTGTCGAGGCTCTCCTCGATCGAGTGGCCGCCCTCGATGCCCGCGATGGCGGCAACGACGCCCGCCGAGCGCGCCTCCTCCACCTCGCGGCCGTTGCCCGCGAAGCGCACGCGGTCGGGGTGGCGCTCTAGGAGGTCGTGGAAAGCGTCCAAGAGGACCTCGGTGCGCGCTCGGGCGCCGGTGGTCTCGATCCAACAGGGCTCCACCCAGCACACCAGGACCACCGCCCCCAAGCCGCCGACTCGGCCGCGCTCGAGATCCAGATGGCCCCGGCCGGCGCGCCCGAGGTCGCAGCCGAGGTCCACGGCTCGCTGGAGGGAGTCCACGTGGGCGTCGAAGACCGACAAGGGCGGGAGAGAGGGCGCGGGGGCAGGCACGAGGCGCGATCCTGGTCCCCGCCCCCTCGCGGCGCAATGCTCGGGGGGCCTGTCATCGTGACAGGCGGTGCCGCGGGACCGGCCCGCGACTGCCACGGTGGCAGTCTGGAGTTACTCCCCGCTCACTCCCCGCTCCGCGGCCCGATTGACGGAACTCCTTTCAGGGCAACGGCTGGCGCCACGACGGACGACATCGTGCGGCCCTCCCCGAAGCGGGCACGCGGTTTGCTCCGCCGCCGCCCACCGGGATCCCGTCCCGGGGCAGCCCCATGGCTATCGATCCCACCATCCTGATCGCCGACGACGAGCCGGAGATCCGCCACGGCGTGGCCGACCTCCTCTCGGACCTGGGCCTGGCGGTCCTGATGGCCGGCTGCGGCGGCGAGGCCTTGGAGCTCGTCCGCTCGCGGTCGATCGACCTGGCGCTGCTCGACCACAAAATGCCGGGGGAAACCACCCCCCACATCACGGGCCTCGACATCCTCCGCACGGTCCGTGCCGAGGAGATTGCGGTGCCCTGCATCTTCTGCTCCGCGGACGCCCACGGCGACCTGGAGCAACTCGCCCTGCAAGCCGGCGCCGTCGCCGTCCTGCGCAAGCCCGTCCAGCCCGTCCAACTCCGCACCGAAGTGTGTCGCGTGCTTGGACTGGCGTGAACCGTCACCGATCTCCCCTAGAAAAGAAGAGACCTGATCCCATGGCTACCAAGACCAAGTCGACCCGCAAGGCCAAAACCGCCTCCCCCATGATCCGTCCCCTCGGCGACCGCGTCCTCGTCCAGCGTGTCGAGGCCGAGGAGATCACCGCCGGCGGCATCCTGCTGCCCGAGAGCGCCAAGGAGAAGCCCAAGGAGGGCGTCATCATCGCCGTCGGCGAGGGCCGCGTGCTCGACAACGGCGAGCGCTCGACCTTCTCCGTATCGGCCGGCGACCGCGTGCTGTTCACGTCCTACGGCGGCACCGACGTCAAGTACTCCGGCGAGGAGTTCATGATCATGGAAGAGCGCGACATCCTCGGTGTGATCGAAGGCTAGCTCACCCTCGAGCGGGAACCCTTCGAACACAGATCCTTCGATCACAATGACGAGCGCCCGGAGCGCTGAAGACCTCCGGAGAAAAAAAACCATGGCCAAACAGATCACCTACGACGCGAACGCGCGTGAACACATCAAGAACGGCGTGAGCAAGCTGGCGCGCGCCGTCAAGATCACCCTCGGCCCGCGCGGCCGCAACGTGATCATCGAGAAGTCCTTCGGAAGCCCCACGGTGACCAAGGACGGCGTGACGGTCAGCAAGGAAGTCGACCTCGAGGACGCCTACGAGAACATGGGTGCCCAGCTGGTGAAGCAGGTCGCCTCCCAGACCAACGACCAGGCGGGCGACGGCACGACCACCGCCACGGTCCTGGCCGAGTCGATCTTCCTCGAGGGCCTCAAGAACGTCACCGCCGGTGCCAACCCCGTCGAGCTCAAGCGCGGCATCGACAAGGCCGTCACGACGGTCGTGAAGTCGCTCGCGAAGGCCTCCAAGCCGGTCGCCGGTGACGACGTGGCCAAGGTCGGCTCGATCGCCGCCAACGGCGACGACGAGATCGGCTCCATGATCGGCGAGGCGATGGAGCGCGTCGGCAAGGACGGGGTCATCACCGTCGAAGAGGGCAAGACCCTCGAGACGGCGGTCGACTGGGTCGAGGGAATGCAGTTCGACAAGGGCTTCCTGTCACCGCACTTCATCACCAACCCCCAGACGATGGAGTGCGTCTTCGAGGACGCCTACGTCCTGATCCACGAGAAGAAGATCTCGAACATCAAGGACATGATCCCGATGCTCGAGCAGGTTGCCCAGAGCGGCAAGCCGTTGATCGTGATTGCCGAGGACGTCGAGGGCGAGGCTCTCGCGACCCTCGTCGTGAACCGCCTGCGCGGGTCGTTCCCCTGCTGCGCCGTGAAGGCACCCGGCTTTGGCGACCGCCGCAAGGCGATGATGGAGGACCTCGGCATCCTGACGGGCGCGAGCCCCGTCTTCGAGGCCACCGGCGGCAGCCTGGAGTCACTGGCCATCTCCGACCTCGGTCGGGCCAAGAAGGTCATCGTCACCAAGGACGAGACGACGATCGTAGAGGGCGCCGGCAAGAAGAACGCCATCCAGGGCCGCATCGCCCAGATCCGGGCCGAGATCGAGGTCACCAAGTCGGACTACGACAGCGAGAAGCTCCAGGAGCGCCTCGCCAAGCTCTCCGGCGGCGTGGCGCAGATCAACGTCGGCGCCGCGACCGAGGCCGAGATGAAGGAAAAGAAGGCCCGCGTCGAGGACGCGCTGCACGCCACGCGAGCCGCGGTTGAAGAGGGCATCGTGGTCGGCGGCGGCGCCGCCTTGGTGAGCACCATCGACAAGGTCGAGAAGCTGAAGCTCGTCGGCGACGAGCGCGTCGGGGCCATGATCGTGCGTCGCGCGATCGAGGCACCCATGCGTCAGATCGCCATCAACGCGGGCCAGGACGGCTCCGTGGTGATCCAGAACGTGCGCTCCAGCGGCAAGGGCGCCGCCTTCGGCTACAACGCCGCCACCGACACCTACGAGGACCTCGTCAAGGCCGGCGTGATCGACCCCACCAAGGTCGTGCGCACCGCGCTTCAGAACGCGGCCTCCGTGGCGAGCCTGCTGCTCACCACCGACGCCCTGGTCAGCGACCTCCCCGAGAAAGAAAAGGAGCCGGTCGGGCACGCCCACTGAACCGCTCCTCTTCCGATCACACAGAGCCGCCCGGCCTCCCTCGAGGCCGGGCGGCTCTCTGCGTGGGGACCTCGGAGGGAAGAACGCCCGGGCCCGATGCCGCCGGGGAACGCGGCCGCGCACGCGGGAAGGTGGTCTGGTCCGGAAGTCCGTGACTGCCCGCCCCGGGGCGTATACAAGGAGATGCAGGCCCATCAACGAACTGAGGGGCGGACGAGTTTCACAGGGAGAGGCTCGGTCGCTCGAACTCTTACTTCTCGGGAGGGATCGGATTCTCGGGAGGGATCGGACATGAGGGGACGGAACTTGATCGCGTTCGCGCTCGCGGCGAGCTTGGGTGGCTTCGAGACGGCGTCGGCGCAGGGCGGCGGCTGGGACTGCACCGAAATCGAGAGCGAGGGCGACGCAGGGATCGACACCTACGAGTGCGGCTGGGGAATGGGGAGCGAGGGCAAGGTCAACGTGACGGTCCCCGACGCGGGCAACCGCGTCGACATCACGGGATACGCTATCGACCAGAACTGGGGCTGTAGCGTGACCGTGCAAGCGGTCGCGACCGGCTTTCGCAAGCAGACCTGCGAGTACTTCCGGGACAGCGGGAACCCCGGGGGTCGCGCCACGGTGTGGGGGACGCCGGCGAAGGCGGAGACGGAGCTCTACCTCGTCGATCCCGACGTGAAGGGCGCCGTGATGGTGCGGATCAGGGTCCGTACCGCGGTGACCCCCGAAGTGCTAGTCAGGGCCGTGTCCGCCGGAGCGACCGGGGACTCACAGATGGGAGCCGTGGGGTTCGGAGGCATCGTAACGGTCCCCATCACGGGAGGCACCGGCGGTGGCGTGCGCCTGAAGGACTTCGAGGAAGACGATCTCCCAGGCATGGAGTGCACTGACTTCTACTACTGGAGGGTCGACTGCAAGGGAAACGTCATGCTGTTCGCCAACGACGGCTTCCCCGCCCTGGGCATGGCGGATATCCGGGTCACGAAGGGAACGGGCGAAGGGAAGGTCAACCATGAACTGGACCACTGCCCCAACTAGCAGCCCGATGAATCGCAAACGATGGCTGTGCGCGCTGCTCGCCGCCGCCACCCTCGGTGGGGGTTGGGTGCTGCTCCAACGGACTTCCAGCAGCAAGCCCCGGACTCTGGCGGGGCCCGTACGACTCGATCGCCGGCATGACGAGCCCGGGAACGTCCGCTGGGCCTTCCGGCCGGACCCGGAGCGAACGCAGGTGCCCGAAGTGCCCCCCGCTCCCTCCTACCGCCCCGGCCGGGGCAGCGTGGCCTTCGAGGTGGTGAGCGCCGATGGGACGCCCGTGGAGGGATTCCACCTGGACTTGAATACTCCGCAGGGAATGGACCTCGTGAAGCTGGACTACCTGCTCGACGTCCCGCCCGAGGAGTTGTACCTCTCCAGGCCCGTCCTGCACGGCGAGACCGACGCCCACGGGCGCTTTCGCGTCGACCACCTCCTGCCCGGCGACTACACCTGGGCGAGCGAACGCGGCGTACTCCTCTCGCCGCGGGCAGGTGGGACGATCCCGGTGCGCACGGGCGAGACTTCCGCCCTGCTCATCATGCACGGGACCGGGACTACCGTCGTCGGTCGCCTGCCGCTGCCGGTGGGAGTGCGCCTGATGCCCAAGGCCTGCAAGATCCGGCTCGTGAACGCGGGCACGGGGAGGGTCGCGAAGGATTTCATCCCGAAAGGCGTGCGTCCACAGCCCGACGGGAGATTCGTCTACCAGTGCACCCCCGGCGAAGGGCGTCTCTACGCCTACTGGCGCGAGCCGAACGGTTCGGTGTTCATCAGTGCCCAGAACCTCCTGATCCAAGAAGGCATGAACGACGTGGGCGTGCTGCCGGTCTGGCCTTCCGATCCCGTGCTCCTGCGGGTGGAGTTCCGCCGAGGGGGGCGAGTCGTCCCGCGGGAGGAGCTGTTCGAGCCAGGGACGTTCGGCAGCATGCTGTCGATGCATACCAGGAACAACGTCCGCCCTCCGGGCGGCCACGGATTGAGCTACACCAGCTTGGAATGGCTCGACTGGACGGAGCCGGTCCTCCTCCATGGGTTCTTCCCGGGGAACTGGGAGGTGAAGGTGGGAGGCGGCGAGGAGTATCCCCCCCTCCTCGACCCGCGCACGAGGCTGGTGAGCCGCAATCTCGACAACGGCTTCCTCAGCGATCTGGCCTCCGCCCAGTTCGTCGTTCCAGAGGTGCCGCCCGCGGGCGCTCCACTCTTCGAAGCCGTCCCGGTCTACGAGGTCCTGACCGCGGTGAATCAGGAGTTCCAGATCGCCTGGGGCGGTGAGGTCTTCCGTGCCAGACTCAGACTGCAATCAGTGAGTGGGGAGTTCCCCCCCGACCGCGCTCACTTCATGTCCGATGCTTCGGGAATCGTGTCCACCCCTATCGGCGAGTACGACTACCTCCTGACTCCTCACCACGGGTTGGGATGCAACGTGAACGCCCAGGCATCCGGGGTCATCGAGATCACCGGGGACGGACAGCCGATCGTGCTCACAGCCCGGCGCGGCGCCGTGCTCAAGGGCAAGAGACCGACGGGACCACCGCCGGCTCGCATCCCCCGGCCCGGCGTCGTGTACGGCGACGCGCCGGCGAAGGGGTTCTGGAAACTGTCCGCGACCCTCTCCCCGTGGTGCGATGAGCAGGGCGTGGGAAGGAGCATGTACCTCGTCCCGAACTCTGACGCGGACTCCGAGGGGGGCTGTTGGGGGGTGGACGGCGACTCCGACGACGTCTGGACCCTGCGCGGCATCCGACCCGATTCGACCCTCTTCGTCTCGAAGGGACGGCGGGGGAGGGGGATGGTCCGCACCGGCGCCCCCGGCTCGGTGACCTTCGTTCCCTGACGCATCGACAGGGAATCTCCAAGACCTCTCCCGCCCGGGGCGATTGGTGGAGGAGCCCCCCGCGGGGATTGCGTGAAGCCCCGCGCGCACGATTCCGGGAGACTCCGATGGCTCAGACCCGACGCCCGCTCTTCAGCATCGCGCTGCTCGTTACGGCCTTGCTCGCCCCACGAGCCGCCCCGCAGTCGATCCACGGCCTCCAACAGGCGCGCCGCGCGCCGACCAGCGCCTGGGGCCTGCGGAACCTGGAGTTCACGACGGGCCCCGATCCCGCGGCGGTTTTCCAGCCGCACGTCGCCGGCCACGTGGCCTTCTGGCTCCTGTGGGCCGAGCTCGAGCCCGCGCAGGGCGCCTTCGACTGGTCGACCCTCGATGCGCGACTCGACACGGTCGAGGCCCTGTCGGCGGTCCCCGTCGTGCTGCTCCACCTTGGGCCCTCCTGGGCCATGAGCTCGACCTTCGCCGGGCCGGAAGACCTCGACCGCACGACCCCCCTGTCGGACCCGACGCCGCCGCGCGGGTATTCCGAGACGCTCTACACGATCGTCGAGGCGATGGTGGGCCGTATCGCGGCGCAAGACCGCGGGCCACTCTTCCTGCGCTGCCAGAACGAGCCCTACACGGAGTGGCTGATGGGTTCGGAGGACGAGTGGCGCTCCAACGTCGAGAACTTCGAGCGCTGCCTGCGCACCTTCGGGAAGGCCGCACGGGATGTGGCGGCCGCTCCCGGAGTGAAGCTCGCCGTCTCCGTCTCCCATGGCGGGCTGCAGCGGGCGCGCCTGATCGAGCGCAACATCCTCGAGATCGGAGAGGCGAATCCCGCGCAGCGCCCCTTCCTCCTCGACCTCTTCCGCTCCTACCACGAGCGTCTCACAGGCATCGCCTTCGACGGCTGGGCGGGGCTCGCTGACTACACCGGCACCGACGGCTCGCGCGGCCCGGCCAACCGGCGGGCCGCGCCCTTCTCCTTGGACCTAGGGCAGGCCCCGTGCGTCGTCGTCTTGGAGATGTAGGTCCGGCCACGCTCAGCGACCGGCCGCCTCCTCCACCAGGGCCAACGACTCGCGGATCAGGATCTCGCCGGTGCGCTCGCCCAGGCAGGTGCGCGAGACGTAGTCGTAGCGGTCGAAGCTGAACCAGTCCTCCTTGGTGAGGATGTAGCCGAAGGCCTCGTTGGTCAGGCCGAAGAGCAGGTTGTGCCGGCCGCCCAGCTTGCGCTTGAGGTAGTAACCGATGTTCGGCAGCGCCTCGCCCGGGATGGTGAGAATCCGCGCGTCGCCCAGCTCGACCAGGTTGATGCGCGCGCGCAGCGAGCTTCCGTCGCCATCGGCGATACCCAAGGGCGAGGCATTGATGATCGTGCGCAAGATGGGCGAGTCCACGGGGAAGTCGACCTCCCGCCAGTGGCAACGCAGCTCGGGGTCCTTGTTCGGCCTGGCCTTCGCCACGATGCGCAGGGCTTCGTCCGCGAGGAGGTGGCCTATCCGCACACACTCGTCCCAGGGCTCGGTGCCCTCGGGGTGCGGTCCACGCGTGTCGGCGGTGATCATCCCGCCCTGGGCGCCGTTCATGAAGATGCCCTTGCCGCCGCCGGCGGCCTCGATGCGCTCGTAGAGCGGCCCCACGAGATCAGGACTCAGAACGCCCCGCTTCGATCCGAGCACCTCCGGGTGGATCGCGTAGTTGACGAGGGTGGCGAGCGGTTCGCCGTCGGTCGCCACGGCCTGGATGACGCTGCAACGCCGGTCGTAGAGCTCCGGCGCGTAGTAGTTGTAGGCGATTCCCTCCGCCACCTTCGCGGTGGCGATGCGAACGGAAACCGGCTCCAGGGAGCTCGCGGCCTCCTCGATCGCCGACGCGATCTTGTCGCACACGCCGTCGAGGTACTCCATATCGGCGTCCGTCCCACCCTTGCCGTCGGGGAACCCATAGCAGTCCGGCGCGCTGTGGGTGTGCGTGGCGCCGATCAGGATGTGCTCGGCGGGGACCGACGACACACGCTCCCGCACGCGCTCGCCCAGGACCGCGGGGAACCCGAGGAAGTCTGTGCTGACGAAAGCCACGCGGGTCTCGCCGCTCTCGAATACCAGTGCGCGCACGTTCAGCTCGCCCTCGAGCTCGGTCGCGGGAGTGGACGGACCAACACCTCCCGACACCGGCAGCAGCGGGTCGGGAGTGACGACGCGCACGGCTATGGCCGCGCGCAGTTCCTCGCCCCCCGGCGCCGCAAGCGAGAGCGAGAGGAAGACGACGCTAACCAACCAAGCTCTCTTCATGGGGACCTCAAGGTGGAGCGGGGTGTGCCGGGCAACCTACCCCGCGGTCAGGATCTTGCGTAGGGACGCGAGCGAGACGGGGCCCGCGGCGCACAGGCAACAGGCGTCGGGGCGTAGGTGGGCGCGCGCCACGCGCTGAATGTCCTCGGTGGTCACGGCAGCGAACTCGCGCGGCAGGCGCTCGAGCACGTCGTCGGGCAGACCGTGAATCTCCCGGGAGAGGACGAAGCTCGCGCGGCGCGACGCGCGGTCGAACCCCATCGAGAACGAGCCGAGCAGGTAACTGCGGGCGACCTCCAGCTCCTCGGCCGTGACCGGCTCGTCCTGGATGCGGTGGATCTCGCGCAGGAAGCCCTCGACCGCCACGCCCACGTTTTCGGGCGAGGTCCCGATGTAGGCCGTGAAGAGCCCCGGCAAGATCCCCGCCGAGGAGTGGATGCTGGCATTCACCGAGTAGGCCAGTCCCAGCTCGTCCCGCAGGCGGCGCGCGATGCGGTTGGTGAAGCCGGGACCCGTGCCGAGGATGTGATCCAGGACGACCAGGGGTACGTAGTCGGGGTCGGCGCGGCGGATGCCGAGGTGGCCGAGGTAGAGGTGTACCTGCTGGCGCTGGGCGGCGAAGACGTCCGTGCGCACCGAAGGCTCGGGCATGGGCGCCTGCCGGCGCGGGAGGGGCCGGCCCATCTCCCAGCGACTCAGGGCGCGGGCAAAGGCGCGCTGCACGTCTCGGGGATCCACATCCCCACAAACGGCGATCGTGGCTCGGCCGGCAACCCAGTGCTTGCGGTGATGAGCCCGCAAGTGGCGGGGCTCGATGCCCTCCACGCTCTCGAGGGTCCCGTATGCCGGGCGGCCGATCCAGTGGTCGCCGTAGACGAGCTTGCGGAAGCGGATCCCCCCCTGTTGGCGCGGGTCGTCGCGCTCGACGGCGAGACGGTGAAGCATGCGCGCGTGCTGCACGCGCACGTCGCGCGCGGGGAAGGTGGGCTCGGTGACGAGCTCGACCATCACGCGCACGAGTAGGCGCCACTGAGGCGCGACGATCGAACCGCGCAAGCCGGAAGCGTCACCGCCGATCTCGCCACCGGCGGGCTCGAGCAGGGTCGCGAGCGCTCGCTCGTCGCGCCGCCGCGTCCCTTGATCGAGCAGAGCTCCGGTCAAGTACGCGGTGCCCTCGCGGCCGGGCGGGTCGAGGGAGGGGCCACCGCGCAGGTGGATGCGGATCGCACACACCGGAGCTCCCGGCCGCGGCGAGACGAGCAGGCGTGCGCCGCAAGGCAGAACGAAGCGCTCCAGGGGAAGACGCACCGTCGGTAGCGTTCGCTGGGTAGCCGCCGAGATCTCGGAGCGGCCGCTCACGCGCGCGCCTCCCGCTCCGCGTCGGGTAGCGACCAGCCGAGAATGCGCCTGTCGGGGCGCAGAAAGCGCCGCACGATGTCGCGCACCTGGCGCGGCCGGACCGCCGCGAGGCGTGCGGCGTTCTCGACAGCCAGGCGCCAGTCGGCGTCGACGGCGAAGCCGCCGAGGTCGTCGGCCAGATCCGCGACAGTCTCGGACTCGAAGGCGTCCGCCGCGAGGAGGATGTTGCGAGCCCGCCGCAACTCCGAGGCACTGACCAGCTCCGCTCCCAGGCGGGCAATCTCCTCGTCCACGGCCCGCTCGAGTTCCTCAGCAGCGCGCCCTTCCTTGCACTCCGCGAGGAGCCAGAAGGCGCCGCCTTCGACGCGCGTGTCGTTGTGGGTCGAGACGCTGACGGCGAGCCCCTCCTCCTTGACCAGCCGGCGGTACAGGCGCGCGAGGCGGCCGGTGCTGAGGATCGTCGAGAGGACGTCGAAGGCGTAGTCCTCATCGACGCCGACCCGCACCGTGGGCCAGGCCACGCAAAGCCTGCGGACAGAGTCGTCCCAGTGGATCTCGAGACGCCCCCCGCCCGCGGGCTCTGGGAGCGGGGCGCGGTAGGCGTCGGCCTCGTCGAAGGGCGTGCCGGGGTCGATCCCGCCGAAGTGGCGCCGCACGGCGCGCAGGGCCGTGGAAGGCCGCACATCGCCGCAGACCACCAGGGTGGCGTTTCCCGGGTGGTAGAAACGATCGTAGTAGGCGCGCATGTCCTCGACGCTCATGCGGCGTAGGGTGTCCGCGAAGCCCACGACAGGGCGGCCGTAGGGGTGGCGCCCGAAGAGCGCCGCGCCGACGGCGGTCGAGAGCCGGCGCCAGGGATCGTCCTCGCCCATGGCCAGTTCCTCGAGGACGACCGTTTTCTCGGCCTCGAACTCCTCCGCGTCGAGGAGCAACCCGCGCATGCGGTCGGCCTCGATCTCCAACGCCTTCTCCCAACGATCGGAGGCGAACTCGAACCAATAGCCGGTGTGGTCGGCCGTCGTGTAGGCGTTGTTGACACCTCCCAAGACCGTGGTCTCCAAGTCGATGGCGCCCTTGCCGAAGGCCGCGCTGCCCTTGAACATCATGTGCTCGAGAAAGTGGGAGATTCCCGCCTCGCGCTCGCTCTCCGTGCGCCCACCGGCGCAGTAGAGCAGCACCACGGCCACCACCGGGTCGCCGTGACGCTCCGCGAGGAGCACGCGCATCCCGTTGCGCAGCCGGTGCTCGCGAATGCGCGCCCCGGCCAGCACCACGCCGGCGGAGCGTGTCGCACCCGAGGGGCTGTCGGCCCGCAGATCCCGCGCGCGGCGAGCCACTCAGCCCCTCCGTCGCCCACGGGGACCGCCGGCTCCCCCGCGCCCGCCGGAGCGTCCCCTCGTCCGGCGATCCGGGTGCGGTCCAGGCTCCTCCTCCCCGTTGCTGATGGCGAGCAACTGCTCGACCTCCGCCCGCGTCAGCGGACGCCACGAGCCGATCTTCAACCCGCGATCCGTCAGGTGGCCGATGCGCGCACGCTTGAGGTCGACGACCTTGAAGCCGACCTGCGCGAACATGCGCCGGATCTCGCGGTTGACGCCTTCACGCAGGACGACCATCAGGTGCGTGTACTCGTGCGAGCGCTTTCGGATCAGAACCCGAATACCGCGCGTCTTCGTGCCCGAGAGGTAGACGCCGTCTCGGATCGCGTTCAGGGTGTCGTCTTCCACACGGCCGCGCAGCTTGACCAGGTAGGTCTTGCTCACGCCGTAGCGCGGGTGCATGACGCGGTTGGCGAAGTCGCCGTCGTTGGTGAGCAGGAGCAGTCCCTTGCTCTTCTCGTCGAGGCGCCCGACAGAGTAGATGCGACCCTTGTTGCGGTCGGTGATGAGGTCTACGGCGCGCGGCCGACTCTCGCGGCGATCGTTGGTGCAGACGACCCCCGCTGGCTTGTTCAGGAGGTAGTAGGTCCGCCGTTGCCCTTTCCCTGAGCGCAGGATCTCGCCGTTCACTTCGACGACCTGCTGGTCTGGATCGACGCGCAGGCCGAGGGTCGTCGTGCGCTCGCCGTCGATGGTGACCTTCCCGGCCTCGATCATCTCGTCCGCCGCCCTGCGGGAGGCCACACCGTTGTCGGCCAGCAATTTGTTCAAACGCACGAGCCCGTCGGCCCGCCCCCCCGGCGCCGGGGCCGCGGCCTGCTTCTTGCGCGCACCGCCGTCCGCGGCCTGCTTCTTGCGCGCACCGCCGGCCGCGGCCTGCTTCTTGCGCGTCCCCGCGGAGCGAGCGCGGCCGCCGCCGGCCTTCGCTGCCTTCGCGACGCGTCCCCGCCGCCGCGGTCCGCCTGCCTCGCCCGCACCTCTCGCCGCCCTTGCCATCGTCAGGCTCTCGTCTCCACGCGCAGCACGTTCATCGGCTCGCCGCGGGCCTCGAGCCGGTGGGCGCCCACACAGGCCGGGACGAACCAGGTGTCGCCGGAATCCATCGCCAAGCCGTCGTCGTGCGCGGCCTCGCGGCTGATGCCGCCACGACCGGAGATGACGATGTACACGATGGCCAGGTCGTCCGTCTCGAGATCCACGTGGGTGCCGACCTCCAGGAGCTCGATGCCGAAGTGCTCGCCGTCACACAAGACGGCACCGCGGTTGCCCTCCGAGCGCTCCTCGAGGAGGGGCTCGTGCGGTCCCTCGACCTGCGCCTCGTAGTCCAGGGCCAGCAAGGCCTGCTCCAGGTGGACTTCCCGCGGCTCGCCGTCGAGACCCATGCGGTCCCAGTCGTAGAGGCGGAAGGTGACGTCGGAGTTCTGCTGGATCTCGACCACGGTGACGCCCGCTCCGATCGAGTGCAGGGTACCGGCCGGCACGACGGCGAACTGGCCGGCATGGGCGGGCCAGGCCATCAACAGATCCGCCACGCCTGGACCGCCGGCCTGGGCCGCGAACCTCGCGGCGTCCACGCCGGGCTGCAGGCCCAGGTAGAGCACGCTGCCGGGCTCGGCCGCCAGGACGTACCAAGCCTCGAACTTGCCCGCGTCGCTCAGGTGCATTCGCCGCGCCGCAGCGTCGTCGGGGTGCACCTGGACACTCAAGGGGCGGCCGGCGCAGAGGTACTTGATCAAGAGCGGAAAGCGGTCGCGCACGCTGAGACGGGCGCGGCCCAGCATGGCCTGCGGCTCGTCCTCCAGCAGCCCACGCAGGGAGCGCCCGGCCAAGGGCCCCCAAGCCACCTTGGACGTGTGTTCCTCGCGGTCGGCGAGTTCCCAGACCTCTCCGATCGGTCCCTCGGCACTCAGGGCGATGCCCGGCGTCTGCTCGAGGGCGCGCCCACCCCACACCTTCTCCAGACAAGCGCGGTCGAAGCGCAGGGGCTGGCAGAGGGCGGGGTCGACGGGTTCGGCGGCACTCACGGTGGCGGGACAGGGTACCGTACTCCTCCGTTCCCTTCCCCCCATCCGTCGCGCTCCGCGGCGCGCGCCACGACCGCGACCGCGACCCCCACCCGCTCCCCGACCACCGCCATGGATCCCCCCGACGGCCTCCCCATCGACGCCGATCGCTGCCTCGAGCTCTCGGGCGAGCGGTTCGGGGCCCTCCTCGCGCGGGTCGGACGGCGCCTGGGCGCCTACCTCGACACCCTCGAGAGCCAGCCGGCCTGGCACCCCGACGGCGGAGACGAGGCCGCGCGGGCCGTCGCGGGCGCCCCCCTCCCCGAGGGGGCGGCCGACGTCGAACAGGCGCTCGACCTGCTCTTCGAGCGCCTGGTTCCCACCGGTTTCCAGACTGCGGGACCGGGTTACCTGGCCTTCATCCCCGGGGGCGGGCTGCCCGAGGCCGCCGTAGCGGACCTGATCTCCGGCGTGCTCAACCGCTACGTCGGCGTCTGGGCCGCCGCGCCCGGTCTGGCCCAGCTCGAGACGACGGTCGTGCGCTGGTTCTGCGACCTGATGGGCTACCCGCCCACCAGCGGAGGGTTCCTGACCCCCGGCGGCTCGCTCGCCAACTGGTCGGCGGTCGTCACCGCCCGCCGCTGTCGCCTGGGAGACGAGACCGCCGGCGGCGTCCTCTACGCCTCCGACCAGGCCCACCACAGTGTGGTCAAGGCCGCCCTGCTAGCCGGCTTCGCGCCCGAGCAGGTGCGCCGCGTCCCCTCCGACGACGCGTTCCGCATGCGCGTCGACGCTTTGACCGAGGCCATCGCCACCGACCGCGCCGCGGGTCTGCGCCCCTTCCTGGTCTGCGCCACCGCCGGGACGACCAACACCGGCGCAGTGGACGACCTCAACGCCGTGGCGGACGTCGCCTTGACCGACGGCTTGTGGCTGCACATCGACGCCGCCTACGGGGGCTTCTTCACCCTCACCGAGCGCGGCACCACCGCCTTGGCGGGGATCGAACGCGCGGATTCGGTGACCCTCGACCCGCACAAGGGACTGTTCCTGCCCTACGGCACCGGCTGCCTGCTCACCCGCGACCTTGCGGACCTGCGCCGCACCCACAGCATCGCCGCCGACTACATGCCCGCGATGCAGGACGGGCAGGAACGGGTCGATTTCTGCGAGATCTCCCCTGAGCTCTCACGCGACTGTCGCGGCCTGCGAGTCTGGCTGCCGATCGTCCTGCACGGCATCGGCCCCTTCCGCGAGAACCTCGACGAGAAACTCGATCTCGCACGCTGGGCCGCCGACGCCCTCGGCGCGGTCGAGGGGATCGAGCTGGTCGCAGCACCGCAGCTCTCTCTTCTCGCCTTCCGCATCGCGGGAGAGGGAGAGGATACGGAGCGACTCAATCGCGCGCTCCTCGAGCGTGTGAACGCACGGCGACGCTTCTACATCACGCCCACGATCCTCGGCGGGCGCTTCACCCTGCGCATCTGCGTGCTGTCGTTCCGCACGCACTTCGAGCGCGTGCGCGAGTGCGTCGAGGCCGTGGTCGAAGAGACGGCGGCGCTGCTCAAACAGCGCCCGGCGCCGTAGCGCCGCCACGGGGTGCCTCGAGCAACCGCCGCGCCTCGGCCCGGGCCGTGCTCTGATCCGCACCGCCGGAGATCATGTCGGCCACCTCCTCGATGCGCGCGTCTCCCTCGAGGGTCGCGACAGAGGTAGTGGTGCGACCGTCGCTCTCGCGCTTGGCGACGCGCAGATGACGGTCGGCGGCCGCGGCCACCGCTGGGAGGTGGGTAACGCACAGGATCTGGTACTGCGAGCCGAGGGCGCGCAGGTGCTCACCGACCCGCGGCGCGAGGCGACCGCCGACACCGGCGTCGATCTCGTCGAAGACGAGGCTGGGGATCGACTGGCAGCTCGCCAACGCTCCGCGCAGGGCGAGCATGATGCGCGCCGCTTCGCCACCCGAGGCCACGCCCGCCAGCGGGGCGCAGCCCTCTCCCGGATTGGCGGCCAGCAGGAACTCCAGATCGTCGCAACCGTCGGGAGCGAAGCGGCGCGCGAGGGCCTCGGGATCGGGTGGGGCGCCTTCGGCCGTCGGATCGCTCTCGAGGACCCGCGGGGCGACGCGCAGGTCGAAGCGCGCCCGCTCCAAACCCAGCTCCTCCAGGCCCGCCGTGACGGCCTCGACCAGGCGCGGTCCCAAGGCACGCCGGGCCCCCGAGAGCTCCCCGGCGGCCGCCTCGAGCCGCGCCAGGGCCTCCTCCCGCTCGGCGGCGAGGTCCTCCAGTCCCGTCTCGTACGCGACGAGCTCGTCCAGCTCGGCGCGCTGGCCCTCCAGCAACTCCGCCAGCTCCTCCGCGCCGGCGCGGTGCTTGCGGGCGAGGCGCTCGATCTCCGCCAGGCGCGCCTCGACCTCTTCGAGGCGACCCACCTCGCACTCGGTCTCGTCCAGGAAGGTGCGCAGGGCGGCCAGCGCCTGCTCGAGGTGCGCGGTCGCCCCGCGCAAGTCGGCCGCCGGTGACGAGAGGCACTCGATGCTCGCCTCCCAGCGCCCGACAGTGGCCTCGGCGCCCTGCAGGGCGCCGAGCACAGAGCCGTCGCGCTCGGCGAGCTCCTCGACGATGCCGCCGAGTTGTGTCTCGAGCTCATCGGCGTTGCGCAACACCTCGCGCTCACGACGCAGGGCCCCATCCTCGCCCGCGGCGAGACCGAGTCCCTCCAGCTCGCTCACCTGAAAGCGCAGCAAATCGATACGGTCACGGCGGCGGGTCTCGTCCGCCTCCCATGAACGAGCGCGCTCGGTGAGGGCCAGCCAGTGCTCGCGCGCCGAGCGGTATTCCGCCAGCAGGGGCGCCAGCCCCCCAAAAGCGTCCACCACCCGGGTCTGCTCGGCGCGCCCGAGCAGGTTCTGGTGGTCGTTCTGTCCGTGGACCTCGACCAGCATCCCCGCCAACTCGCGCAGGGCGCGCCGGGTCACGGGACGGTGGTTGACGCGCGCGCGTGTACGGCCGTCGCTCGCCAGAGTGCGCGAGAGGACGAGCTCCAGACCTTCTTCGGATTCGGCCTCCTCCAGGGCGTCGGGCAGCTCGCGCCGCAACCACTCGACGAGCGCAGCCGGCTCGGCGCCGGGCGCAAAGCACCAGCGCCCCTCGACCCCGGCGCGCTCGGCGCCGCGGCGCAGCAGGTTCGCACGCGGTCGACGCCCGAGCAGCAGCTCGAGGGCACCGATCAAGAGGCTCTTTCCCGCCCCCGTCTCGCCCGTGACCACGTTCAAACCCCGACCAAAGGTGAGCTCGGCGCGCTCGAAGAGCGCGAGATCGCGGATGCAGAGCTCGGTAAGCATGCCGCCTGAAAGGATCGCACGAGGCGGCGGTGGGTTGCAATCGTCGGGGACGAAGCCTGCGCTCAGCCGCCTTCGCGGGGGCCAGCCGAGGCGAGCTCGGCGAGGGCCCGCCGCGCGGACTCGTGCAGCGGCCCGCGTAGGGCGCGCTCTAGCTCCCCGCGGGCGCGGGGGTCGGCGCCCTTGGCGTGCAGGTCCGCGGCGCGCGCGGCGTGGATCAGCGCTCCTTCGCTCCAGCCGCCCTCCAGGGGACGGACGGTGGAGACCTCCACCCAAGGCCGGTCCACGAGAACCGAGCGCACGTCCAGTTCGAGCTCGAAGCGGTCGAAGGTGCGGGCCTGCGAGAGCGCCCACTCCGCAGCGCTCCCGCGGCGCACGAACAGGCGTGCGAGAGGCGCGGCGTGTTCGGCTGCCTCCCACAGCCGTTGCTCGTCGGCCCAAGCGTCGAGAGCGCGGAATTCCTCGCTCCCAAAGCGCGTCAGGAATGGATCCCAACGCTCGACCCACGCGCCCGCCTGCACGTGTACGCGCACGCGCCGGCCGAGGAAGCGGCCGGGATGCGCGTCGAGTTCCGCGTAGGCCACAAGCGCGGGCAGGAGCTCGGCCGCGGCCGCGGCGCCAGACGGCAGGTGCGCGCCGACGGCGGGCTCGTCGGAAGTCGCCTCCCCCCCGGCCAGGGAGAGCGCGAGGAACAGAACGGCGGGGAGGGAGCGCTTCACCCTCGCCTCATCGGCAGACTCGGACGCAGGCTGAAGCGCGTCCGTCAGCCACGGGGAGCGGCGAGGGGCTCCCCCCCGATCCAGACCTCCCGCAGGGCGAGGTCGGCGGCGTCGAGCAACAGGAGGTCCGCGCGGCCGCCGATCCGCAGGCGGCCGAGATCGTCTTCCAGGCCCAAGGCACGGGCGGGGGCCTCGGAGGCCATGGTCAACGCGTCCTCGACGCCGACGACGCCGCGCGCCACCAAGCGCCGGACCATCTCGAGCTGGGAGAGCGCCGATCCCGCCAAGCGCGCGGGCTCACCGTCACCGCGGGCGGGGTAGTAGGCGGCGCCGTCTCTGATCTCGTGGTCTCGACCGTGCCAGTGGAAGACATCGCATCCGGTGCCGGCTCCCCGCAAGGCGTCGCTGACCAAGCACAGCCCCCGCGGCCCGCGGGCGCGTAGGGCGAGGTCGAGAGCCTCGGGCCCGACGTGCACCAGATCGCCGATGATCTCCACGCTCAGTACGTCCTCGACCAAAGCGACGTTTGCCAGGCCGCTGTTGCGATGGTGGACGCCGCCCATGGCGTTGTAGAGGTGGGTCACGCCCGCGGCGCCGGCGGCCACGGCGGTCCGCGCCTCGGAGCCGGTCGCCAGACTGTGGCCGAGGGAGACGCGCACGCCCGAGCGTGCAAGCTCTCCGATCAACTCCCCCGCACCGGGAAGCTCGGGCGCCAGGGTTACCGTGCGCACGCCGCGGCCGCCGTCGGTCGCGGGGCCCAGGATCGCTCGCAAGCCCTCGGGCGAGGGCGCGGCCAGGGCTTCGACGGGGAGGGCGCCGGCGCGGCGCGGGTTGACGAAGGGGCCCTCGAGGTGCAGGCCGAGTACGCGTGCCGCGCCCTCGCCGAGGCCAGCAGCCGCGGCGTGCACGCCGGCGCAGTGCGCTCCGAGCCGCTGCGGAGCGGCGGGAAAGAGCGTCGGTTGGAAAGCGGTCGTCCCCGCACGCGCTAGGGCACGCGCCATTCCCGCGAGGTCTGTGAGCGGATCTGCGCCGCCGAAGCCGTGGACGTGCAGGTCCACCAAGCCCGGAGCGACGAGCGGTGCGCCAGGAGCGAGCGCGGAGCATTCAGCGAGCTCGAGGCCCGCGATGAGCCCGCCTTCGCAATCGATGCGGCCGGCGACCAGCGCTCCCTCGGCGAGCAGCAGGCCCTCGACCGAGCTCACGCGCTCTCCTCCCGGGCTCCCAGGAGCCACAGGCTCGAGCGGCCGTAGGTCCGCTCGCGGCCCACCCCCGCGGTGGAGAGCTCGGAGGCGTCCAGCTCGCCGGCGGGTGCGTGCAGCACCAACAAGCCGCCGGGCGCCAGCTCCCCGCGGCAGAGGGCCTCGACCGCCGCTACCACCCGCGGCCGCCGCGCGCCGCGCAGCCAGGGGTAGGGCGGATCGAAGAAGACCAGGTCCGCCCAGGCTTCCTCCAGCCCCGACGGGCGCCAGCTCGAGGGCGCCAGAGCGTCGGAGCGACGGACGGAGGCCGCCTCGCTCAGGCCGAGCTGCTCCAGGTTGGTCTCCAGGACGCCCAGGACGCGCGCATCGCGCTCGACCATGTGCGCCCGCTCGGCACCACGGCTGAGGGCCTCCATGCCCAGGCTGCCGGTGCCCGCGCACAGGTCCAGCACGCTCGCACCGACCACGCGCTCGCCGAGGGTCGAGAAGAGGGCCTCGCGCACCCGATCGAGCATCGGGCGCGTGCCCTTTCCTGCGGGCGCCGAGAACCGTCGCCCGCGGAGCGTTCCCGCGATGATCCGCACGGGCCCAGTGTAGTCTCCCCGCAGCCCGTGGCCGCCATGAGGAGAGGGTCCGCGGAGGTTGGAACGGCCTCTCCGCTGCGCTACTCTCGCCCGTGCGAGGGAAATGCCGAGACTCCACGTCAACATCGATCACGTCGCCACGGTGCGCCAAGCGCGCCGCGAGGCGTTCCCCGACCCGGTTGCCTGGGCCCTGCGCGCCGAGGCGGCCGGGGCCGAGGGAATCACCTGTCACCTTCGGGTGGACCGGCGCCACATCCAAGACGACGACGTCATGCGCCTGCGCGAGCGCATCGGCACGCGGCTGAACTTCGAGATGTGCCTGACGCCGGAGATCGTGACCGTCGGACTCGAGGTCAATGCCGAGGCCTACTGTCTCGTCCCCGAGAGCCGCGAGGAGGTCACGACCGAGGGCGGCCTCGACGCGGGACGCGAGCTCGCGCGCCTACGGGAGGTGATCCCCGCCCTCGCCGAACGCGGAGGCGAGGTCAGCCTCTTCATCGATCCCGATCCGCACCAGCTCGATGCGGCCGCCGAGGCCGGCGCGGCCTTCGTAGAGCTCCACACCGGACCCTACGCCAATGCCGGCGGCGCCCAGCGCGCGCGCGAGCTCGAGCGGCTGATCACGGCCGCCGAACACGCCCACGCGATCGGCCTGCGGGTCAACGCCGGGCACGGCCTCGACTACGAGAACACGACGCCGGTCGTCGGTCTGCCCTACCTCGAGGAGCTGAACATCGGATTCGCCATCGTCGCCGAGGCGCTGACCACGGGCGTGGACCAGGCGGTGGGTCGCATGATCGCCCTCATCCGCGAAGCCTGAACCAACGAAGGGAGCCTGAGCCATGTACGGACAGTTCCAGGGTAGCTTCGTCGCGCTCCCGACGCCCTTCCGCGACGGGCACCTCGACCTCGAGTCCTTCGAGGAGCTGATCGACTTTCACGTCGAACATGCAACCGACGGGCTGGTGGTGGCGGGGACGACGGGCGAGGCCCCGACGCTCAACGACTACGAGCAGCGCAGTGTGATCCACTCCGCCGTGGACCACGCCGCCGGCCGCCTGCCGGTAGTGGCGGGGGTCGGCAGCAATTGCACGCGCTCGTCGGTCGACCTGGCGCGCTTCGCCGCCGCCGAGGGCGCGGACGCGGTCCTGGTGGTCACGCCGTACTACAACCGCCCCAGCCGCCAGGGCCTGATCGGCCATTTCTCACAGATCGCCGATGCCACGGATACGGCGGTCGTGCTCTACAACGTGCCCTCGCGGACGGGTCTGGACCTCGAACCGGAGGTCGTCGCCGAGCTCGCCACCCACCACGAGAACATCGTCGCCATCAAGGAGTCGAGCACCTCGGCGGCGCGTATCGAGGAACTCCAGGCGTGCGGGTGCATCGCCGTACTGTGCGGGGAGGACTCCTGCATCGCCCCCTTCGCCGCCGCGGGGGCGGTGGGCGCCGTGAACGTCGTGGGAAACCTCGCCCCCGACGCCGTAGCCGAGCTGGTGCGCGTTGCGCGCCCCGACGGCGACCCCGAGCGCGCCGCCGAGCTCGAGAGCATCCTCGCTCCCCTGGCGCGCGACCTCTACATCGAGGTCAACCCGGTACCCGTCAAGGCCGCCCTCGCGCACGTCGGCCGCTGCCGCGCCGAGGTGCGTTCGCCCCTCGCACCGCTCGAGGAATCCAGCCGCCTGCGGCTGCACGAGACTCTGGCGCGCTGCGGCGCCGCTCAACCGACCCCGGTCTCCTGACTGCGGCAAGCTCCCCGGGCCCGCACCGAGGGGGCCCGGGGCGCTCACTGGCAGAAGGTCGCTTCGAGGGCGTCGGTCAGATTGAAGCCCGAGGGACCGCCGGGATCGCGGTACCAGACCTGGAAGAACCAGGTGCTGCCGAGAGTGATCTGGCCGGCGGGGTCGGAAGGGGAGCCGATGTCCAGGGCGTGGGTCGCGCCGCCCGAGACGTCCGCGCTCCCGACGGACAGGCGGAAGATCGGTCCTGTGACGCACAGGAAGCCGTCGCCGAAGGGCTGTTCGGTCTGGCCCGCGCCGTAGAAGAACATCACCGATTGCCCGGGGACGGCGCCGGTGCAGAGGAGCTCGAGGTCGTTGGCGCGCACGCTCGCGCTGCCCGTCCAACCCAGGTTCGCTGCGCTCCCGCCGGAGTGGGAGTTCGTCGCGCAGTAGCTCACCGGCGCGGGGCAGGCGGTCGGCTCGGAGAAGGACCAGACCCGCGCTTCGCCCGACATCGCGGTCTGCGCGGAGCAGCCGTAGGCGCTGACGAGCACCTCGGCGCGTCCGTCGCCGTCGATGTCCCCGCCGCCGTCGACGCTGAAACCCAACCGGTCGCCCGAGGCGTCGCCGAGCACCTCGCTGATCAGGCTGCCGTCGGCACCGGAGAACACGCGCGCGCAACCCGCGCCCGAACCGTTCGCGTCGTTTCCGTGGGCCCCGACGATCACGTCGGCCCGTCCATCGCCGTCCATGTCGCCCGCACCGGCGACGCTGACGCCAAAGCCGTCGCCCGCAGCCGGACCCTCGAACTGGAACAGCGAGGAGCCGTCCACGCCCGAGTACACGGTCGCGCTTCCGGCGTTCGTGCCGCTGACGTCCGCTCCGGGCGCCCCCACGATCAGGTCATTCACTCCGTCACCGTCCACGTCTCCGGCACAGGCGACCGAGGAACCGAAGCCGTCGCCGGAGGCCGCGCCGCGCAGGGTGAACAGGGGCGCTCCGTCCGCTCCGGAGAACACCTCGACGCTGCCTGCGCCGGAGCCGTTGACGTCGTTCCACTTCGCACCCACGGCAAGGTCGGCGCGCCCGTCACCGTCGATGTCGCCGAGTCCGCAGACGGCCGTCCCGAACAGGTCGAGCTCGGCCTCGCCGAGCAACAGGCGCAGGAGGCTGCCGTCGGCTCCGGAGAACACGCGCGCGGCGCCGGCGTTGGGGCCCGCCAAGTCCGAGCCCCAAGCGCCGACGAGCACGTCGTCCAGGCCGTCGCCATCCACGTCCCCCGCGCCCGCGACCGAGATGCCGCCGTTCTCGAAGGCCTCGCCGCCGGAGAGCGCGTGCAGGAGCGTCCCGTCGATCCCCGAGAACACGTAGGCTGTGCCGGCTTCGGTCGCGAAGTCGTCGTTGCCGTAGGCCCCGATCACGAGATCGGAAAACCCGTCCCCATCGACATCACCGGCACAGGCCAGGCTGTAGCCGAACAGGTCCAGGGCGGCGGCGCCGTGAAGCGTGTAGCGGGTCGCCCCCGTCGCACCACTGACCAGCCTCGCGCTGCCGGAGCTGGTTCCGTTCTCGTCGCTGAAGGGCGAGCCGAAGAGCCAGTCGGCGATCCCGTCGCCGTCGGTGTCGCCGGCACAGGCGAGCGCCCATCCGAAACGGTCGCCGGCAGCCTCGCCGTGGAATTCGTGCAGATTCTGCTGGGCGGACGCGCCCGCCACGAGCAGGACCAGGATCATCGCGGAGAGCAGAAAAGACAGGAAGTTGGCTTTCATGGTCAGCCCCTTGGTGCGGTGTGAAATGGGCTCGCGAGAGTCCTCCCTCACCCCAGAACCCTTGCCATTGGTCCAGAGAAGGCGAGAAACAACCGTACCCCGCGTTTGAGATCCGCGCCAACGAACCACCCATATTCCAGGATGTCGCTTTCTGGAGCGCCCCAAACGGGCCCCCACGGCCGGGGGCAGGGACAAAACGGGAAGACGGCGGCGGCGGCGCGCCGCCAACGGCAGACTGGGGCGATGGCGAGTTGCTTCCCGCCGCTGATCTGGCTGATCCTGAGCTGCGCTCAAGGCCCCCAGCCGCTCTCAGACCCCACGCCGCAGGCCACCCTGCTGGAGCGAGCCGAGGCTCGCGCCGGCGAGGGTCACTACGCGGATGCGGCGACCCTCTACGGGCGATTGGCGCGCGATCACCCCGACACGCCCGAGGGCCGCACCGCGGCCCGGCGCTCTCAATCGAGCGCCTACCTCGGCTCGGCGGCGATCGTGGAAAACGGCCCTGGGGAGAACCGCGTTGACGTGGCCCTGATGGGCGACGGTTACCAGCTGCGGGAGATGAGAGGCTTCGACAAGCTGGCCGAGGACATTCCGCCGCTGTTCGAGCGTCAGGCTACGCTGCGCGAGTACTACACCTACTTCAACTTCCGGCGTCTGGCGCTCGTGAGCGCCGACAACGGCGTCGACGGCTTCGGACGCGAGTACGACACCGCCCTCGACGGGCGCACCCTCGGAACCTATGCCGGCCACGTCGGAGTGAGCGCCGAGCGCGTACGCGCCATGCTCGATGAGTGGGGCGAGCACGATTCCCTGGCGATCGTCTTCGTCAAGCAGGGCGTGCTGGGCACCGGCGGCGGCGGCTTCGCCACGATCGGCGGGCGCAACGCCAAGACGACGATCCACGAGTGGGGTCACGCCTTCGCTGAGCTCGGTGACGAGTACGCCACCAAGACCCACGAGCGCGGCGGTGTCTCCCGCCGCGTCAACGTCTCCGACACCGACGATCCCGAGGAGGTTCCCTGGGCGCACTGGATCAAGGCCGGTGTGCGGGGCATCGGCGTGTACGAGGGAGCGAGCGGGCAGGTGCGCGGCGCCTGGAAGCCGACCTCGGGCGGCTGCGTGATGGAGAGCGGCGAGTTCTTCTGCCCGCCCTGCCGCGAGGCGCTCGTGCTCCGCATCTACTCCATCGTCGATCCGATCGAGTCCTGCTCGCCGCTCCCCCACCCGCGCCGCCACGCCGTGCAATTGGTGCTCGACGATCCGCTCGAGTTCGAGGTTGAGGTGATGCGACCGGAGAACCACCGTCTCGAAGTGCGCTGGTGGGTCATTCCCGAGCGCGGGGCGCCCATGGAGCCCGAGGAGCGTCTCCAGCGCTACCGCAACCGTCACACCGACCGGCGCGGGCGCGGGCCGCTGGCGATGATCCCGCTCGATCCGGCAGCCACCAGCCGCGGCCAGCGCTCGGGGCGGCACCGTTTTCGGCTCGAGCGCGGGGACTTGGAGTCGGGACGCTACCGAGTCCTCTGCCGCGCCCGGGACAGGACGCTCCTGCGCGGTGAGCGCACTCCTTGGGTCCTCGAGGATCCCGACGACCTGCTCGTCTCGCAGCGAGCCTGGTGGGTCGTGGTGCCCGAGGCGAGGTGACACCCGCGGCCAAAGCCGCCACTCAGAGCCAGTAGATGCCCGGCGCCTGGCGCTCTGACGGGAAGCCCTCGCGCTCGATCTTGACGGTCAGGGGGCCCTCATTGGGCGTCTTCGGGTCGTTGCGGCGCGCGCCCGAGCGCTCGGGGAGCGGCGGTGTGGTGATTCGCACGACGATGGACTCGTCCTCGCCGACCTCCAGCATCTCCTGCGCGCTGTACTCGCCGGGCTTGGCGAGCAGAGAGATGCGGTGGGTCCCCGGACGCGCGCAACGGACCGTACCGGCGCCGTCTCGAATGACCGCGCGCCCGCGGGTGCGCCGTGTCCCGTACGAGCCGTAGCAGAGCGTGTAGCGCCCGGGAGGGACGAGGAGCGGTTCGAGGGCGCCCTTCCTGTCGAAGTGCGCGATGCTGAGACCGGCCTCCTCGCGGAGGAAGGTTGGGAAGGTCCGCCCCTCCGGTAGAGAAACGAGTCGGGCGCGGCCTCCGCGCTCGCGGACCGCGCGTCCGTCGCTCCGCCCACCCTGGCCCTGCGTGTGACGAGCTCCGCGGGCGGCAGGGAGCTCCCAGCGCCGGCGGCCAGCGCCCTGGCGGCCGGTGCGGGCGAGACCGAGGAACCCCGCCCGCTGCCCACCGGCGAAGGGGAGGTCACGACCCTCGACGCCGGAGTCTGGAACCTGACGATCGATGCGCCCGGGCACATTCCGAGCACGCGCACGATCGAGCTGGAACCGGGCGACGAGCGAACCCTGGCCGTGACTCTCGAGCGCGTGCGCGGGCGCAAGCGCGTCGAGCGGGACGAGAGTCTGCGCTGGGCGGGTGAGTGAGCGAGCACGACCGGCAGGGGCTCAGTCGAGGTAGCCCAACGCCCTCAGCTTGGCCTCGACGTCGGCGGACATCTCGGCCTCCTGGCCGGCGTGGATGCGCTGGGCGACCTCCCGCGCCGCGTCCTCGAAGCGCGGGCGCCAAGCCTCCACGGCCCGCTCGAGGGCGGCGAGGTGCTCGGCGTCGGCGAGGGTCGACTCCCCCATCAGGTTGCGGGACTCGCGCGGGTCACGGCGCAGGTCGAACAGCTCGTCGGGTTGGTCGTTGGTGTAGACGATGCGCTTGTGGGTCGCCGAGCGCACCGCCAGGACGGCCCGATCGAGGTGCGGGGCGCGCTCGTGGAGGCCCTGCTTGACGGCCGTCACGCCGAAAGGCTTCAAGAGCTCCGCGTAGGCGAACTCGCGTCGCTCCGAGAGGATGTCGATCGTCTCGCACTGCTCCGGCCGCTCGACGTCCAACAGCGCGCAGAGGGTCGGCAGCAGGTCGGCGTTCTGGATCAGCTCCCCGCGCCGCCCGGTGATCCCGACCGACGCCGGCCACTTGACGATCCACGGGATGCGCAGGAGCTCGTCGTAACACACGAATTGATGGCCCAGGACACCGTGGCGCCCGACGCAATCGCCGTGGTCGGCGGTGATCACGACTAGGGTCTCGTCCCAGCGCGGGCTCCGCTCCAGGTCGTCCAGCAGGCGACCGAGCAGCTCGTCCATGTACGCGATGCAACCGTCGTAGAGCCCGTGCAGGATCGCGAAGTCCTCCTCGCTCATGTCGACGAGCCCCACGGCGTGCGGGTTGGGGCGCTGGTTGATGGCCGCGAAGTTCCTCCCGCGCAGCTCGCGCGGAACGAAGCGCTTGCGATAGCGATGCGGCGGGCGGTACTCGCCGTGGGTCTCCATCAGGTGCGCGTAGACGAAGCGCGGTCGCTCGTCAGGCTCCGCCCAAATCTCGCGCACGCGATCGAAGCAGCTCGCCGCCCCGTCGTCGTGCCATCCGGTCATCCAGTAGGACAGTCGCGCGCGCAGGCGGCGGCGCTCGTGCATGCGCGCCTCCGCCTCCAAGTCGAGGTCGTGGTCGATGCGCTCGAAGCCGGTGGCGCTCTCGGAGGGATGCGGCGCGGACGGATGCAGGGCCCAGAGCGCGCGCTTCCACGCCGGCGGCACGGCGTCGAAGCTCGCGCCGAACCCGCGCTCCATGCCGCTGAACTCCGAAACGTAGGGCACGTCCCCCATCACCTTGGCCGTGCGGTAACCCTCGTCCGCCAGGAGCTCGGGCAGGCTCGCGTAGGCGTCCGCCAGCCGGTCGCCGTCGACGACCAGGCGGTGGGTCGAGGGGTAGGTGCCGGTGAACAGGCCGGCCGTGCTCGGCAGGGTCCAAGTCGCCGTCGAAATGCAACTGTCGTAGAGGGCGAAACCGTCCGCGAGGCGCTCGAGGTTGGGCGTCGTGGGCCGCGCGTAGCCGTAGACCGAGAAGTCCTCCGCGCGAGCGGCGTCGAGCACGATGAACAGGATGTCGGGGCGCGCGGAGGGCATAGGGAGAGCAGGGCACGGTCAGTATCCGCGCCGCCGCGGCCCAAGCAAGACTGTCACGCTGGCAGTTTCGGCTGCCATTTTGGCTCTACAGGGAAGAAAACCCCCTCTCTACACCCTCTGGCGGCCGCTTCGCCCCTGGCATGACGCTTGCTCCCCCCCGGCTGCACTCCGCACTCACCGGCAGGAAAAGGAGACACCATGCAAGAGCAGTACACCCAGCGATCCCAAGCGGCCCTCCAGGAAGCCCAGAGCCTGGCCCAGGCGACCGGAAACCCCGAGATCACGCCTCTGCACCTCGCCGCGGCCCTCGTGCGCGAGCCGGAGGGCGTCAGTGCCGCGCTCCTCGCACGCCTCGAGGTGGACCTCGGCGCCCTGACCGCGGAGCTGACCCTGGCCGCCGACCGCCTGCCCCGCGCGGAGGGCAGCGAGCTCACCATGTCGCGCACCCTGGCCGCCGTCCTCGCCGACGCCTCCGCCCGGGCGCGCGCCCTCGGTGACGAGTACGTCTCCACCGAGCTTCTCCTCCTCGGCCTCGTCGCCAAGGGCGAGTTGGGCGAGCCCTTCTCCTCGCGCGGGATCACCGTCGAGCGCATCGAGACCGCCCTGCAGGAAGTGCGCGGCGACCGGCGCGTTACGACGCCCAACCCCGAGGCGACCTTCGAGGCGCTGGAGCGCTACGCACGCGACCTCACCGCGGACGCCGCGGCCGGCAAGCTCGATCCGGTGATCGGACGCGACGCCGAGATCCGACGCGTCGTGCAGGTCCTCTCACGCCGGCGCAAGAACAACCCGGTGCTCCTCGGTGATCCTGGGGTGGGCAAGACGGCAATCGTCGAGGGCCTGGCCAACCGCATCGTGTCCGAGGACGTCCCCGAGAGTCTCAAGGGCCGGCGCGTGATGGCGCTCGACATCGGCGCCCTGCTTGCGGGAGCCAAGTACCGCGGCGAGTTCGAGGAGCGGCTCAAGGCTGTGCTCGGTGAGGTCTCCGAGGCCGCCGGCGATGTCGTGCTGTTCATCGACGAGCTGCACACGATGGTCGGCGCGGGCGGCTCCGAGGGCGCCGTCGACGCGGCGAACATGCTCAAGCCCGCCCTGGCTCGGGGCGACCTGCGCTGCATTGGCGCCACCACGCTCGACGAGTACCGCAAGTACATCGAGAAGGACGCCGCCCTCGAGCGCCGTTTCATGCCCGTCATGATCGACGAGCCCAGCGTCGAGGACACCCTCGCCATCCTGCGCGGTCTGAACGAGCGCTACGAGCTGCACCACGGCGTGCGCATCACCGACGACGCCCTGGTGGCCGCGGCGCGCCTGGCCGACCGCCACATCTCCGATCGTTTCATGCCCGACAAGGCGATTGACTGCGTGGACGAGGCCGCGAGCCAACTACGCACGATGATCGACTCCATGCCGCCCGAGTTGGATTCGCTCCAGCGCCGCGTCCGTCAGCTCGAGATCGAGAAGACGGCCCTGGCCCGCGACGAGGCGGAGAGCTCCGCGCGGCGCGCCGAGGCCATCGAGCGTGAGCTGGCTGAGTTGGCGGAGTCGGTCTCCGCCCTCAACGCGCGTTGGACGACCGAGAAGGGCCTGATCACCTCGATCCGGGCCGGCAAGCTCCTGCACGAGAGCCTGCGCGAGGAGGCCCGGACCTCCGAGCGCCAGGGAGACTTCGACCGCGTGGCCCGCATCCGTTACGGCGAGCTGCCCGAGGCCGAGCGCGAGCTCGAGGAGAACGTGACGCGCCTCGAGCGCGTCCAGAGCGACGGCGCCCTCCTACCCGAAGCCGTCGACGCCGAGCTGATTGCCGAGGTCATCAGCCGCTGGACCGGTATCCCGGCCGCGCGGTTGCTGGAGACCGAGCGCGAGAAGCTGCTCCACATGGAGGACCGCATCCACGAACGCCTGATCGGTCAGGAAGAGGCGGTGCGCGCGATCTCCGAGGCCGTCCGCCGAGCACGGGCGGGGTTGCAGGAGACGACCCGCCCGCTCGGCTCGTTCCTGCTACTCGGCCCCACCGGTGTGGGCAAGACCGAGCTCGCCCGCGCCCTGGCCGAGTTCCTGTTTGACGACGAGCGCAATCTCGTGCGGGTCGACATGAGCGAGTTCATGGAGAAGCACGCGGTCAGCCGTCTGATCGGCGCGCCTCCGGGCTACGTGGGTTACGAGGAGGGCGGCGTGTTGACGGAGGCCGTGCGCCGCAAGCCGCACTCGGTGATCCTGCTCGACGAAGTCGAGAAGGCCCACCCCGACGTGTTCAACGTGCTGCTGCAGGTCCTCGACGACGGGCGGCTGACCGACGGCAAGGGGCGCACGGTGGACTTCAGCCAGACCCTGGTTCTGATGACCAGCAACCTGCGTCACACCGACCAAGTCTGCCAGTTCTTCCGTCCCGAGTTCATCAACCGCCTTGATGAGACGCTTGTCTTCAACGAGCTCGAGCGCGACGAGCTGCGCTCGATCGTGGACGTGCAGCTCACGCGCCTCGCCCAGCACCTCGACGAGCAGGAGATCGAGCTGGAGGTCACCGGCGACGCCCGCGACCGGCTGGTCGAGGAGGGCTTCGATCCCGAGTACGGCGCCAGACCCCTCAAGCGCGCCATCCAGCGCCGTATCCAGAACCCGATCGCCGACGCGATCCTCGCCGGCACCGTCGAGCGCGGCGGCCGAGCGGTCGTCGACTGCTTCGACGGGGAGTACCTGCTCAGGACTCCTTCGGAAGCAACCGAGAGCGGCTCCGAGCTCGTCGGCGTCTGAGGGCTTGCAGCGGCGCGCCGGCCGAGAGCATCATCCCCCAGGCGGCGAGGGGAGTTACCCTGCGAAGGTCGCCTCGCCGCCGCTCATGGTCCATCCCCTCCTCCCCGCCATCGCCCTCGCCCTGACGGCCCTCGCCCCACCCCAAGGCGTCGGACACCGGGCGCCCTCCTTCGAGGCCGCCGCGTGGGTGAACCACATCGGCGAGCGACCGACCCTGCGGAACCTGCGCGGGCGCACCGTGCTGCTGCACTTCTGGCGCAGCACGGAGCCGCCGGCCGGAGCCAACTGGAGGCTGTTGAAGAAGTTCCACCACGACCACGCCGACAAGGGGCTGGTCGTGCTGGTCGTGACGGATGAGGAACGCGAAGTGGTCGAGGACACCATCACAGCGCAAGGCCTCCCGTTTCCCTGCGCCGTCGGCAGCGATGCCCGCGAGCGCTATGGCGTCAGCGCCCACTTCCACCAAGTTCTGATCGATCCGCGCGGCGAGATCTTCTGGACCGGCCCGACCAACGGCCTGTGGAACGGGAAGCTCCTCAAGGCCCTCAAGGGCGCCGATCGCCTCGGTGAGCTCGGCCCGCTGTCGCTACACCTCGAGCCCGTGGAAGCCTCACGCCTGAAGAAGGTCGTCACCGACGCCGCCAAGGGCGAGATCGCCAAGGCCCTCAAGAAGGCGCGTACCGTAGCCGAGGACGAGCGCGTCCCCGCCGAGGCTCGCGAGGAGGCGCGCGCGCTCACCGAGCGCATCGAGCGCCACCTCGAGGACCTGATGGCGCAGATCGAAGACCACCTCGCCCGACGCGAGATGCTGCCGCCGAGGGATGTGCTCGAGTTGATCGCGAAGCAATTCAAGGACTCGCCCCCCGGCGAGCGCGCCGCCCTGCGCCTGAAGGAGCTGACCGAAAACGAGCTGCTCTCGATGGAGGTCGCCGCCGCCGAGCTCTTCGAGCGAAACCGCAAGCTGCTCTGGACCCGCGGACCGTCGAAGACCCTCTCGCGCTTCCAGGACCTGATCGAGCGCTACCCCAGCTCGCGCGCCGCCGAGAAAGCGCGCCGCGTCGTGGCCCTCGATTTCTGAGAGGCCGAGAGACCATCGCAAGGCGGCGCCGCTCCCGAGGGAGCGACGCCGCCTTCTGTTCGAGGTTCACCGCGGCGCGCCGGTGACCCCCAAGTCGCACGTCAGCGAACTACCAGGTGATTTCCACCGCGTTCGAGAGGTTGAAGCCCGCCAGGCAGGGAGAGCCGTTGGGGTTGCGGTACCAGTACTGGTAGCACTTCGTGTCCCCCACGTTTGCCCCTCCCAAGGCCTGAATGCCGGATAACGATGCGTCACCGTTGCCGTCGGGGAGGACGACCCCCAGGCGCACAACGCTCTGGCCGCAGCAGCGCAGGCCATCGCCGAAGACAACGCCGCTCCCACCGCCGATAGTGTTGTCGCCCTGGAAGAACAGGCCCGGTTGACCGGGAATCGCGTTCCCGGCGTCGAGGGTCCCGCCGGCCGCGGGCTGGGCGTGCAGGGTGCAGCCGTCGCCCGTCGAGTTCGCACAGCCGCCGTTCGCGCTGGGGTTCGTACAGGGGCAGTTCGTGCCCGAGCCGTCACCGAAGCAGAGCTCGGTGCCGAAGCCACCACCGCCGCCAAAGTCCGCCTCCATGTCGTCCATCATCAAGAACGCGCCGCCGAAGACGTTGCTTGGAACCTCGATACGGCTGAAGCCCGCTCCCGAGTCGTCCTGCCAGCCGTTCCAGGTCCAGGTGCAGTCGGCGGGCGCGGTGATGACCGCCGACCCGAGGAAGTTGTTCGCCGCGTCGTAGAAGTTCGCCGTGCCGCCGCCGGGAGGGCCGGCGTTCGTGCCAAAGTACCCGCCGAAGCGCGAGACCGGCGTATCGAAGGTGTACTCATAGGCACCCCCGGCGCTGCCGGTGAAGCGAGCTCCGCCGTGCTCCTGGATGGTGCACATGAAGCCCCACCCACCTGTGATGTGCGCGCCGCTCGAACCCGGAGTGCACAGGTCTCCGTTGTTGTTGAAGACGCGCCCGACGATGCACGGGTCGAAGGAACCGCTCTGTTGGGTCTCGAATCCATCGGATTCGGTACCTGCGAAGGGCCCGATGGGGGTCTGAGCCGAGGCGATGCCGCTAATGGTGACGGCCACAGCGAGAAGCAATGTGTGTCTCATGGTGATTCCTCTTGGGATCCTGACAAGGCGCAAGAAACTCGAACTGAGCGCCACACACGCTCAGGACATACGGAACGCATCTTACATCGGTGCGGCCGCTTGCGGGGGAGGCTTATCCGGCAATGGGCTCCCAACCGCTTCAACCGAACGCCGGCGATGCCTACCAGACGAGTTCGTAGGCGTTGGACATGTTGAATCCGCTCCCACAGGGCGATCCCGCGGGGGCGCGGTACCAGAACTGGTAGAAGCGCGCGCCGTCGCCTGGCCCCACTCCGCCGGCCATGCCCACGCGCACTCCGGTCGCGCTGGCTCCCGCCGAGTCGGTCACCGAGGCCTGGATGCGAACGACGTCACCACCGGCGCAACGCAGGCCGTCGCCGAAGGGCACGCCGGCGCCCGCGCCGCTGACGCTGGTCCCCTGAAAGTGCAAGCCGAACTGCGCCGGTGCCGCGCCGAGGGCGTTCAAGATGATCGAGTCACCGAGGGTCGAGCCGGTCGCGGTGTAGGAGCACCCCGCGGGATTGGAGCCGCTGCCGCAACCGTGCCCGACAGCGCCCGGGTTCCCGCAGACGCCGTTCGGCCATCCCGACGCCGCGTCGCACGCACACAGAACAGCGCCGGGCTGGGGCCCGTCGGCATCGACCTCGATGTCGTCGAGTTGGATGTAGGCACCCGTCTGTTCATTGCCGATGATCTCGATGCGCGAGAAGCCGACGCCCGAGTCTGCCTGCCAGCCGTTCCAGTGCCATCCGCAGTCGGCGGGGACCGAGACAACCGCCGAGCCCAGCAGCAGGTCGTTCGAGTCAAAGAAACGCACCGTCGCCCCAGGGATGCCCGAGTTCGTGGCGAAGTAACCTCCGAAGCGCCACACCGGGCTCACGAAGGTCAGCTCCGCGTGACCGTAGGCGCTCCCGAAGAAGCGCTCGCCGGAGTGCTCGTCCACCGTGCAAAGGTAGGTCCAGCCGGTCGTGATCAGGGCGCCGGTGTGGCCCGGCGTGCACAGCTCGCCGAAACCACCGAAGATCCGATCGGGCACACAAGTGTGGAATCCCTGACTGTCCTGGGTCTCGAAACTCTCGGAGTGACTGCCAGTGAATGGCCCGCTCGCCTTCTGTGCCTGAGCGGCGGCTGCGAAGAACAGGATGAGGGTGAGCCCGAGGGCTCTCTTGCGCGTTCTCATGGTGCGGTTTCCCTGCCGGCGGTGAGTGCGCCCGAAGAGCGCAGCGAGGAGCATCAGGGAAACCTACCGCCCGTTCGGAGGGCGGGCGGGGAACTGCCCCGCCCCGCGCGCACCATTCCCCGCGCACGGGCCGGAAACGTTTTCCGACCGGGCCCGCACGGCACCGAGAGCGCCGAGGAGACCGCCCTGCGCTCAGTCCTCAGCGGAGCGTCGCGACGGATAGAAAACGACCAATGCCACCACGCAGGCCAGCGCACCCCACATCGGGACGCTGAAGAGCCTCTGGTAGTCCTGCACGCCATCGACCATTGTCCAGTCCGAAACCCAGCCGGCGATCTTGCTGCCGACGATCACGCCGCAGCCGATGATGACCAGATTGAAGAGGCTCTGGGCACTGGCGCGGATGTCGGCGCCGCTCTCCTCGTCCACGACCATGAAGGCCACGAAGATGAAGCAGCCGAAGCACACACCGTGCAGGCCGATCCCGATCACCAAGGTCGCCATCGTCGGCAGTGGCAGCGCGTCCACGTAGGCGAAGAGCGCCATGCGCAATGCGTAGGCGACCAGCCCGAGGGCCAAGAGGTGCTTGCGAGAGACGGTCTTGGCGACCAGGGGGATGGCGCCGATGACGAGCAGCTCGGTCATCTGCCCGATGGTCATCAACCCGCCGCCGCCGAGGCCGAAGATCGTCTGGAAGAAGGCGGGCGCCGATGCCTGCTTCTCACCCAGAAAGGCCTCGGTGTGCACGAAGTAGAACTGGTGGATGCAGCTGACCGGAATCGCGAGCAGGAACAGGGTCGCCAGGGGATTGCGCCGGACGGCGCCCATGGCCGCGAAGGGGGCGCTGCGCTGCTCACCCTTCGACGGCGGTGTGCGGGGCAGGAACAGACAGAAAACGGCCATGCCCAGGCCGAGCACACCCGATAGACGGAAGGCGTCGGCCTTGCCCGCGATCGGATCGGCGGCGTGGACTTGCGCCAGCCAGTGCCCCATCAAGAGTCCGACGACGATCCAGCCGAAGGTGCCCCACAGACGAACGCGGCCGAAATCGCGGTCGCGGTCGGGCAGATGGTGGAAGGCCAGCGAGTTGGTCAAGGACAGGGTCGGGGCGTAGACCAAGCCGTAGAGCCCCGAGAAGAGCAGGAAACCGTTGTAGCTCTCGATCGTAGCCAACTGCCAGATCAACAGCGCCCCGACGAAGTGGCTGGCGGCCAGGAACTTCTCCGTGGAGAAGTAGCGGTCGGCGATCTGGCCGGCGATGAAGGGTCCGACGATGGCACCCACGGCTCCGATCGCGAACATGTCGCCGATTTCCGTGCCGCTCATGCCGCGGTGGACCGAGAGGAAGGACCACAGGAACGGCAGCCAGGCACCCCAGATGGCGTACTGCAGGAACATCATCCCCGACAGGCGGACCATCAGGTTGCGGCTGGGCAACGGTGCAGCGCTGGTGTTCATCGGCGTCTACTCCGCGAAGGCCGCGTCGAAGGCCACGTCGGTGGGTGCGAAGTCGAGGTCGCGCGTGAAGCTCGCGGCCTCGGTCGCGCCGCGCTCGCGGTCCATCATCGGGTCCTCCCACTCGACCGTCAGCGGCCCGTGGTAGCCGACGTGGTTGAGGGCGCGCATGATGCCCTCGAAGTCCACGCGCCCGCGTCCGGGGGAGCGGAAGTCCCAGAAGCGTCCATCCTCGCCGAAGTTGGCGTGACCGCCGAAGACGCCGATGGGCGTCGGGCTGTCGGACCACCAGACGTCCTTGACGTGCATGTTGAAGATGCGCTCGCCGAACTCGCGCAGGAACCCGATGTAGTCCACGCCCTGGTAGCCGAGGTGCGAGGGGTCGAAGTTGAAGCCGAAGCGCGGGTGAGCGTCGATGGCCGCGAGGGCGCGCCGGGTGGTCGCGATGTCGAAGGCGATCTCGGTCGGGTGGACCTCGAGGGCGAAGCTGACGTCCTCGCAGTCGAAGGCGTCGAGGATCGGCTTCCAGCGGCGGGCGAAGTCCGCGAAGCCCTCCTCGATCGACTCGGGCGAGACGGGCGGGAAGGAGTACAACAGGTGCCAGATCGAGCTGCCGGTGAAGCCGTTGACGACCGTGCGCCCCGAGCGTGCCAGGCGCTCGCAGACCGCGTCGGGGGCGGCGTCGAAGAAGCGCCGGGCCGCCTTGGCCGTCGCGATCATCTCCGCCGCGGCTCGCTCGCGCACGCCCTCGGGGTCGCCGTCGCCCCAGACGGACTCGGGCAGGATCGTCTTGTGGCGCTCGTCGATGTTGTCGCAGACGGCCTGGCCGACGAGGTGGGTGGAGATCGCATAGCAACCCAGGCCGTGGGCTGTGAGTACGTCCCACTGAGCCGCGCAGTAGCCGTCCTCGCCGAGGGCGCGCTGCACGTCGAAGTGGTCGCCCCAGCAGGCGAGCTCCAGGCCGTCGTAGCCGAACCCGGCGGCCTTCTCGGCCAGGGTCTCGAGGGGCAGGTCGGCCCACTGGCCGGTGAACAGGCACACGGATCGGGACATCGTCGCTCTCCTGGGGATCTCGGGGGTTCGCGGCGGAGGAGAACCTAGCGAACTTCGCTCAGCTTCACAGCACAGCGCTCGCGGGCGGACACGAGCGCGGCCTCGAGGACGCGCTGGGTCTCGTAGGCGTCGGCGAAGTCGGGGACGGGGTAGAGCGGTTTGCGGCGCGCCAGGACGCGCAGGATGTCTGCCACCTGGTTGGTGAAAGTGTGCTCGTAGCCCGAAATGTGTCCGTCGGGCCACCAGGCGTCGGCGTAGGGGTGCTCGCCGCCGCGCGTGGCGACGATGCGCCGCCAGCCGTCCTCGCGCGGCGAAACGGTCCCGTCGTAGAACCACAGCTCGTTGAGGTTCTCGAGGTTCCAGCGCAGGGAGCCGTGCTCGCCGTTGATCTCGATCGTGTTGTCGTTCAGGTGACCGCCGGCGAGGCGCGTGGCCTCGAAGCTGGCGGTGGCCCCGCCCTTGAAGCTCGCCAGGAAAGCGACGCTGTCATCGACGTTGCTGCGGCCCTTCTTGCGCGTGCCGGGGATCACGCGCTCCTTGACGAAGGTGCGCTCGACGGCGCCGTGTACTTCGACGATCTCCTCCCCCACGAGGAAGCGCGCGAGGTCGACGATGTGGGCGTTGAGGTCGCCGTGCGCTCCCGAGCCCGCGTGCTTTTTCTGAAAGCGCCACAACAGCGGCGTGTCCGGACCGCCCCAGCTCTGCAGGTAGGTCGCTCGCACGTGGTAGACGCGCCCGATGCGCTTCTCGCGCATCAGCTGCCAGGCGAGGCCGATGGCCGGACAGCGACGGTAGTTGAACCACACGAAGGTGCGCGCCTTCGAGCGCCGCGCCGCGTCACGCATGGCGCGCGCGTCGGCGAGGGTGCCGGCCAGAGGCTTCTCGCAGGCGACGTGCTTGCCGGCCTCGAGCATCGCGACCGCCATTTCGCGGTGGACGTGGTTGGGAGTGGAGACGTCCACCAGACCGATCTCGTCGTCGGCGGCGATGTCGCGCCAGCGCGTCGTGGCGCGGCCCCAACCCTGGCGATCGGCGAAGGCGGCCAGGCTCTCCTCGTCTCGACCGGCGACGGTGTGCAGGCCGGGCTGCAGGGGCAGGTCGAAGAACTTCCGCACCTGGCGCCAGGCGTTGGAGTGCGCACGGCCCATGAAGGCCTGTCCGATGAGGGCGACTTCGATCGTTCGTGTCATTGCGAGGGGCGGCGGCGGGCCGCGGTCGGGGTGGTGAGGGAGGTCGCGATCATTGCGCCCGGCGGGGCGCGGCGGATAGGGTACGACAGTGGCGCGAAGAGAGGATCGACGCGGACCCCGCTGGCTGCGTGCAGTGCACTGGGTGATCATCGCGAACTTCGCGCTGCAGGTCTTCTACGGCTCGTTCATGGTCTTCGCCGTGCTACGGCCCGAGGGCAGCGCGGGCCCGCTCTGGGATCGGGCGATGGACCTCGACCCCGAGCTGATGGCGATGCGCCGCGCCTACGCCCTGGAGACCTGGGTCGCGATCACCGGACTCTCGCTCTACCTGGGCGTGACCGAGGTGCTCCCGCGGCGCTTGAAGGAGTCCTGAGCACCGATGCCGCCGGCCACCTTGGGGCCGCTGTCCCTCTTGCGGGCCTCGTGGTTCGACCTGCGCCACGGACTGCCGATCGCCCTACGGGCCCTCGCGCGACGCTTCGGCCTACTCGGAACCGTGGGGATCCTCGCCCGCGTCGCGCGCCGCCGCCTTCTGGCCGATCCCTTGGCCGGCCTCCCCGCCGGCAGCCTGGGAGCTGTCGAGGAGCGCCTGACCCGCCGCCAACTGCGAGGGCTGTTCCTGCTCGACGACGTCCTGGAGCGAGAGCTCGACTTGCCCGTCGCCGAGCGTCTGGCGTTGTTGAAGCCGATCGTGGGCGAGGCGGGAGCGCGCTTCATCGCCCAGGGTGCGAAGATCTCGGCAGCCCGCTGGCGGGCGGCGACGGACGCCGAGCGGAGAGGGGACGCCGTGAAGGCCATGGCGCACTTCCCCAACGCTCGCACCGTGCTGCGGCTGGCGACCGAGGACGCGCTGGAGTTCGACGTGACCTACTGCCGCCTGGCCGAGGCCTGCCTCGACACCGGGCGTGAGCACCTCGCGCCTCTGTTCTGCCACGCCGACGCCCTGTACTTCGACGGGCGCGGGGGACGACCGAGCCTGGAGCGGGAGGAGACGATCGCCGCGGGAGACCCACGCTGCGCCTTCCGCCTGCACCTGCCCTCGCCCTGATGCGCGCGAACCCATCCCTGGAGCCCCAGTTTCCGCCTTTTCTATACGCCTCAGTATACTACTTTACCGTATACACTAGGCGTGTTCATCGGTCGAGACAGAGAGCTGGCGATCCTCGAGGAGCTTCACGACCGTGGTCGGCCCGAGCTGTTCGTACTCTACGGTCGCCGGCGCGTGGGCAAGACCGAGCTCCTGCAGCGCTTCTGCGCTGGTCGGCGAGCGGTCTACTTCCAAGCCGCGCAGGTGCGCGAGAAGGACAACCTGCGCGCCTTCCGCGACGCTATCGCGGCCGGGATCGACGACGACCTCGCCGCGGGGGTCGAGCTGCCCGATTGGGATGCGGCCTTGGCCTTCGTCGCCGAGCGTTCGGCTTCCGAACGGCTGGTGGTCGTGCTCGACGAGTTCCCCTACCTGTGCGAGGCC
Organism: Planctomycetota bacterium; assembly: GCA_002686265.1. GTDB lineage: Bacteria > Planctomycetota > UBA1135 > UBA1135. The sequence goes on along the minus strand of NZBA01000020.1, from coordinate 73,061 downwards.
AACAAGGGTCTGCCGTCGATCCTGCAACGCTTCTGGGACACGCGCGGCAAGCGCAGCGGGTTGATGATCGTGTTGTGCGGGAGCCAGGTGTCCTTCATGGAGCGCGAGGTGCTCGCCGAGCGCTCGCCTCTGTTCGGCCGGCGCACCGGGCAGCGCCGGCTCGAGCCGCTCACCCCGCCCGACACCCTCGCCTTCTTCGGGCGCTGGAAGGTGCGCGACCGCCTGTTGGCCTACGCCGTCCTGGGCGGGATGCCCGCCTACCTGCGCCGCTTCGACGATGCTTGCGGGCTGCGCGAGAACATCCTGCGCGAGGTGCTGCGCCCCGAGGGCTACCTGTTCGACGAGGTGCAGTTCCTGCTGCGCAACGAGCTCTCCAATCCCGCCACCTACAACAGCATCCTGTCGGCGGTGGCGCGCGGCGAGCGGCGCGTGGGCGACATCGCCCTCTCGGTCGGTGTCGATTCCTCGACGGCCAACAAGTACTTGAGCGTGCTGCGCGAGCTCGGGCTGGTCGAGCGCGAGATCCCGATCACCGATCCCGACCCCCTGCGCTCACGGCGCGGGATGTGGCACATCGCCGACCGCTTCCTGACGTTCCACTTCCGCCACCTGCAGCCGCACGTGAGCCTGGTGAACGCCAACCGCGGCGCGCGGGTGATGGAGCGCTTCATCGAGCCCGACCTGCCGCGTTTGTTCGACGAGGCGCGCCTGGACTTCATCCTCGACCACCTGCGGCGCGAGGCGGCCGAGGACGTCGGCGACGAGATCGTCGAGCAGGGCCGCTTCGACGGGACCTTCGTGCGTGCGGTGGGTCGCACCGCCGGCGGCGGGACGGTGGCGGCGGTGGTGGTCCCCGACCGGCGGCGCTCGACCGCCGCCCTGGAGAGCGAGCTCACTGATCTGCGGACCGCCTTCGGCTGCGAGCCGCTGCGGTTGGTCTACGGGATCACCGACGATCCCGAGCGCCCGCTCGGCGTCGAGCGCGTGCCCGAGGGCGAGCTGTTGTAGGTAGACTGGGCGAGGCCCGCGCCGGGCCGGAGCGCACCACCGTGGCCCTCGACCGACACTTTCAGGAGTACTTCGCGGCCCTCGACCGCTCCGGCGGGGAGGATCGCTGCTTCCTCTGCCGCCGCAGCGCGGTCGAGGTGAAGGCTTTTTTCGGCTTCGACGAAGACGGCACGGCGCGCGACGCGGAGCACCACGGGCTGGAGGACGTCGTCCTCGGCAAGCTCGACATCATGAGCTACCGCGGCCTGCGCCCGGTGTGCGCCGTGTGCCAGCTCAATCACGATGCCCTCGCCCTCTGCGGCGGCGAGTCGATCGCCGAGCGCCTACGCGAGGAGATGGGCGAGCGACGTGAGAAGCTGTGGCCCGGCGACGAGACGCGTCCTCCGCTTGAAGAAGAGCCCGAGGCCGAGCAGGACGGGAGAGCACCTGGGCGGTAGGCTGCGCTCTCGTCATGCCCTCGGGACTCGAAAGAGCCGCGGCGCCCTTCCGGCCCCTGGCGCAACTCCTCCAGCTCGGCAGCGTCTCCAAGTGGGTCGTCTTCGCCTCGCTGATCGGCGTGGCCGGCGGTCTGGTGGGCGCCGCTTTCCACTGGCTCCTGGATCAGGCGTCGCACTGGGGCTTGCGGGCGCCTGCGGGCCTGGCGGCCATGAGCGAGGGCGTGGCGGTGCTCGACGATCGGGCATGGCTCTTGGTCGCCATCCCGACCCTCGGAGGCCTCTTGACCGGCGTCTTGATCGCGCGCTTCTCGCCGGAGTCGGGCGGCCACGGCACGGACTCGGTGATCGAGGCCTATCACCGCCTGCGGGGAGTGATGCGCGCGCGCGTGATCTTCCTCAAGGCCCTCACCAGCGCGATCACGATCGGCAGTGGCGGCTCTGCGGGTCAGGAAGGCCCCATCGCCCAGGTCGGCAGCGGCCTGGGGAGCTCCGCCGCCTCGGCACTGCGCCTGAGCGACCGCGACCGGCGCATCTTCCTGTTGTGCGGCTCGAGCGCGGGGATCGGCGCGGTGTTCTGCTCGCCTCTCGGCGGCGCGCTGTTCATGCCCGAGGTGCTCTACCGCAAGAGCGAGTTCGAAGGCGACGCGATGGTGCCCTGCATCATCTCCTCGATCATGGCCTATGCGACCTTCACCACGGTCACCGGCCGCCAGCGCGCCATCGAGCTGCCCGACGAGGTGCTCTCGCGTTTGACCTTCGACGATCCGCGGCAGCTCGCCCTCTACCTCGTGCTCGCGGTCCTGTGCACGATCGTCGGCCTCGCCTACACTCGCATCTTCTACGGCGTGCACGGTTTCTTCGGCCGCGCGCGGTCGATCCCCCTGGCCCTACGGCCGGCCGTCGGCGGCCTGCTCCTGGGGGCGACGGCCCTGGCGATCTCTCCCATCGCCGGCGAACGCGGCGTGCTCTTCGGCGGCTACGGCCTGATGCTCGACTCGATCCAGGGCTCGATCCCGATGCTGGCGCTCTGCGCTCTGGTGGCGGCCAAGATCGTCGCCACGAGCTTCACGGTCGGCTCGGGAGGATCGGGGGGCGTCTTCGCGCCATCCCTGGCGATCGGCGCCATGCTGGGCGCCATCGTCGGCCAGGGTGCGGAGCATTTCTTCCCCGCCCTCGGCGCCCACACCGCCGCCTTCGCCCTGGTCGGCATGGGCGGCTTCTTCGCGGGCGTGGCCAAGGTGCCCGTGGCCGCCGTCGTGATGGTGTGCGAGATGACCGGCGGCTACGAGCTCCTGGCGCCCTTGATGTTCGTCTCGGTGCTGCACCTGTTGCTCTCCCAGCGCTGGTCGTTGTACGAAGCCCAGGTCCCCGGAGTGGTCGACTCTCCGGCCCACGCCGGCGACTTCGTGGTCGACGTGCTCGAGCGCATCAGCGTGCGTGACGTCTTCGCGGAGACGCGCGCTCCCCAGCTCATCCATCAGGACGCGACCCTGCGGCAGGTGCTGCACACCGTGTCCGACGCCAAGGAGTCCTACTTCCCGGTCGTGGACGACGACGGGCTGTTGGTCGGGATCTTCTCCCTGACCGACCTGCGCCGCATCTACCTCGAGGACGTGGCCCAGGACGTGGTCATCGTGCGCGACTTCATGATCGAGCGGGTCGTCACGGCCCGCATGGACGACTCCCTCGACGAGGTGGTGCGCAACATGACCGCCCACAACATCAACGCCATCCCGATCGTCGAGGGCGAGGAGGGCACTCGCGTCCTGGCCTTGATGGAGCGCAACGACCTCTCGCGCGCCTACTCCCGCCGCCTGCAGGAGCTGCGCGCGGGAGCGTGAACCGAGCGGGGACGATGGGCAGGACACTTGGGAGTCCCTGCGTCGTTCACGGGAAGCACGCCGCCCTCGGCAGGGTCCGTCCGACGAACTCTGGCACGTCGCGATCCGGTTGCGGCTGCCGACCTTGACCCCAGTCTCCCCCTGTGTACTCTCCGAGCACCGCACCGGATCCTGATCACGCTCGGAGAGTTCCCGTCTCCATTTGAGCGTGCGCAGGACGGCCCCGGCGCGGAGACTCGATTCTCGCCCCCGAGGAGGTTCCCCATGGTCTCGCAAGCCACGCTCGTCGGCGCTGCCGCCTCCACGCTCTCCGCCGGACTCACGGCCCTGGGCCTGCGGCCGAGCTCGCCACCGATCCCCGCCCCATCGTGTGATGAGTGCGAGGGCGTCATCAGGGCCGGGGCGGTCGGTACGCCCGCATCGTTGACCTGCTTTGACGAGTGCCCGTCTCCCGGCTGCTTCTCCGAGCTGGTCACGACCCATGCCGGCGAAGGTGCCCGGTGTTCCTGCTACGCCGGCTCTGCCTGTGATGACTGCTGCGACATCGTCCTCGTCCCCCCCCCGACGCGTCCGGTGGACCCGTCCCCTACGGCGACTGCGGTACAGCCGCCTGCCCCGACAGCGGGCTCTGCACGGGGATCATCCGCTGGATCTCCGAGGATCCCCTGCTGTTCGACACCTACGCGCGTTGTCAGTAGGCACGGACGCTTCCGCCGAGTGGGAGGCGAGCTCGATGACCGTCCGCTCTTGGTTCTCGGGATCTCATGCCCTCTGAGCATCGCGGGTCGCATGCCTCGCCGACACGGGGTTCCCCTCGCCGCCGGACCAGGCTGTTGTTGACCGCGTCCTTGATCGCAGCGGCGGCGGGCGTTGCGACGGTACACCTGTGGTCCTCCCTCTTCGGTGCAGGCTCAGCGGCCCTCTCCACCACGGACCACCACCATCCGGTCCGCGTTGGGGAGTCCACGCCTCGGGCGCCGGAGAACGACCAGGGAGAGCCGTCGGCTCGACGGATGATCCCATCCCCTCGGGAAGCCGGCTCCCCACCGGCGCACCTCACCGTCGCGACCGTCAATGAGAACGGCCGGCCCCTAGCGGGCGCCGAGGTCTACGTCGCGGACTACTCCGAGCGGATTCCCATCCTGGACTTCCAGGGATCCACGAACGCGGCCGGCATCTTGACGGTGGCCGAGCGTCCGGACGCGCCCGTGTGGATCGGTGCTCGCTTCGAGGGTCGGACGCAGGCCGAGGTCTACTGCCACGATGCCCTGCCGCACTTCGTGGAGCTCGCCCTGCGGGCAGCGGGGTCGATCCACGGGAGGGTCGTGACTCATGACGGAACAGGCGTGGAGGGACTGGGAGTCCTGGCCTGGCCGACGCCGGTCAAGCTCCCACCCGCGGACCTGGCCGTGCGCGGCGCCCTCGGAGATCCCAGAGTGCACCTGGCGCACAGCGGTCCGGGTGGGGCGTTCCGACTCGGCGGGCTGCGGGCAGGCACCCCCTTCTCGCTCGTCGCCGCCGGTGAGGGGTACTCGACGGCGAGTCCGTTGATCGGGGCCGTCGCGGGACCGCACCCCGTCGAGATCGAAGTGGCGCGGCTGCACGGAGTCCGCCTCAGGCTGCGCGAAGCGGATGGTGCGCCACTGGTCTTGGATCCTCGCCTCGTCGTCGGGGGTCGCCTCCCTCTCGACACGGGCGCGGTCGCGGGCGTGCGGTACATCAGCAGGCCCAACTTCGCCCTGGTGTTGGGAAACGGCGCGGGGTCGGAGACTACCGATGGGGACCGGTCGGTCCGATTCGAGTACCTGTTCGCCTCGCATCGCCACGTGGAGCGGCTCGGGCCGTTCCCCTTCCGGCTCGACCTGCCCGGATACGACACCCTCGAGGCAGAGGTCTGGGCTGGTCCCGTTCTCGACGGGGTCGTCTCCGAACAGGTGCTGACCCTCGAGCGCAGCGACCCGCCCGACGGCCACGGGTCCTTGGAGCTCCTCTTCGAGGGAGCGACCGTCCCCTCGCTCACGAGCCCGTTTCTGACCGGCGGGCGGGGGACCCTCAGCCTGACGGCGGAGTCCGGGGGAGCCCTCCAGTTCGCTGTCGAGGCGGGAGAGCGCGTCGATCCGATCTTCGTCGGCATCCCCGCGGGCCGATACGGTGCCCGCTTCCGCTCCCCGGGCGGCCTCTTCTCACACCCGCCGGCTGGAGATCCTCCCGAGGAGGTCGTCGTCCTCGCGGCGCGCCGAGCCACCTGGGTGGTGGACCTGGCGGCGTGCGGCCGAGTGTCCTTGGTCGCCGTCGACTCGAAGGGCGGCCGCTACACCGGACCGCTCACGCTCCTGCTCCTGCGCGGGGGCCTCGCCGGGGTCGGTGGGGAGGCTCCCGGCACGACCGTCTTCTTCGAGCGCTCACCCTACGTCATGCCCATCGTGCCCGCGGGCGCCGTCGGCCTCCGTCCGTTCCATCCCCCCTCGGCGGGTCCGGGCGGGCGCCTCCTCCCGGTGACGGGCGAGCTGCTGCCCGGCGCCACGCTCGAGCTGACCCTGTCGATCGCCGACTGAGTCGGCCCCGACACCCGCCTCAGCGGGGCGCACTCACCGGTCCGCGCGGATCACGGGCAGAACGAGGCCTGCAGACCGTCGGCGAGGTTGAAGCCGGACGGGCCGCCGGCCGGATCGCGGAACCAGAAGGAGAAGTACCAGGTGTCACCAGCATGGATCTGGCCCGAACTGGCCGGCGGGTCGGTGAAGTCGAGGGAGTAGCTCGGAACGCCCGCCGAGCCGGTGTTGACCACGGACAGGCGTTGCATCGTGCCGGTGATGCACAGGTTGCCCTCGCCGAAGGGGACCTGGGTCGGCGTCAACCCGTAGAAGAACACGCCATTCTGGTGCGGCGGGCAGTCCGTCGCGAGCAATCGGAAGTTGTTCGCCTGGATCGAGGTCGAGTTCTGCCAGCCCATCGCAGCGGGGAGGCCGGTCGTGTTCGCCAGGGCCGTGCAGTAGTTCTGAGGCGCGGGATAGGGGCAGCCGAGAGTGTAGAGGGAGACCCGCCCCGCCGCGTTCCCGTTGGTCGAGTCCCATTCCGCTCCGGCGAGGATGTCGGGGAATCCGTCGCCATCGACGTCCGCGCCGCCGTCGATCATGCCCGCGCTTCCGTAGGCGAACAGGTCGCTCCCGTCCGCTCCGGAGAAGGCGAACACCGAACCCGGCACGCTCGCCAGGATGTCGGGCGTACCGTCGAGATCGAGGTCTCCCGCACCTGCGACGTCCCAGCCGATGGTGTACTCGCTCAACCAGTAGATCAGCGCGCCGGTCGCCCCCGATATCACCTCGACGTAGTGGGATGCGAAGCAGTTGCACGGAACTCCGTAGCCGTAGTCCCCCACGCCGTCTCCGTCGACGTCGCCCACGCCGGTCGCACCCTTGCCCAGGTGGTCCTGCCACCCGGGGTCCCCGTAGTGCGCGCGGATCACCGAGCCAGTCAGGCCGGAGTACACGACGGCGCGACCTCCGTAGGCGTCGAAGGTGTAGTCCCCCGCGATGAGGTCGTCGAAGCCGTCCTGGTCGACGTCACCGAGGCCCCCGAGGTCGCGGGCGGTACCGGGGGCGTTCCAGTGCAGGCCGCCGGTCCTGCCCGAGAAGACCCACACGCCGTTCCCCACCGTGGCGCCCACCGCGAAGTCGGGCCAGGCGTCCGTATCGGCGTGGCCCACGCCGGCAACGCTCGTACCGAACAGCCCTCCCGTGGCCGGGGCGAGATCGTAGAGGATCGCGCCGTCGACCCCCGAGAACACCAGGGCCCGGCTGGCGCCGGGCGCGCCGGCAATGAGGTCGTCGACGCCGTCGAGGTCGATGTCGCCCACTCCATCGACGGACTCGCCGAAGCGACTCCCCGGTGCGGGGCCGTCGACCGAGAAGAGTTCCTTGCGATCCACGCCCGAGTAGACGGTGACGCGCCCCGCGTCGGTCCCGGCCGCGTCGCTGCCGGGCGCGCCCGCCGCGAAGTCGGCCCGCCCGTCGGAGTCGACGTCGCCGACGATCGCCACGGCTGCCCCGAAGCGATCTCCGGCCGCAGCGCCGAAGAGGGTGTCGATCGTCTCCTGGGAGCTGGCCGTCGAGACGAGGAAGCACGGGAGGAACAAGGCTCGAAGTGTGTCCATCAGGTTCTTCTCCTGGCGAGGAAGGGAAGAAGGAAGGAGGCGGCCCGCCCCCGGGGTACTCCTTCGCCTCCGATCGAGGGGAGCGCAGGGGCCGCCGCCCTCCCGCGCGCCTCCCGGGGGCCCCGAGGGGCGGTGGACCTGCGCCGGGCCCAAGCGTAACCTCCCCCCCGGCGTGCTCTCCCCGGTCCCCGTCCTGCTCCCGCTCCTCGCTCAGGCCACAGACCTTCCCGAGCCCGTGGTCCTCGACGACGACGGCGGGTGGTGCTGGTTCCAGGACGAGCGGGCCCTCTCCTCCGGGGGGATCGTCGTCGTCGGCTCGGTGGCCGCGGGCCGGCACGATCCGGCGCGGCGCGGGGACGTCGGGCTCTCCTTCTGGCGGCCCGCCACGGGAGAGACATGGCGGATGGAGCTCCACGACCGCCTAGAGCTCGACGACCACGACGCCCCGGCCCTGTTGCGCACCGACGGCGGGGGCTTGCTGGCGGTGTACGCAAGGCACGGCTCCGACCACCTCGTGCGCTGGCGGCGGAGCACGGGCATCGGGAAGAAGGCAGCCTGGAGCGCCGAGGAGCGCGTCGCGATCGCGCCGGAGGCCCGCATGGGCGTGACCTACGCCAACCTGCACAGCGGCGGGCGGCCGGGGCGCGTCCTCAACCTGTTCCGCGGTCCGGGTTGGAATCCAAACCTGATGATCTCCGAGGACGGGGGGCGCTCTTGGACCTGGGTGGGACAAGTCCTCGGCGGGCCCGGGCGGCCCTACTTGAAGTACGCGAGCGCCGGGGACGGGACCGTCCACATGCTCGCGACCGAGCAACACCCGCGGGACTTCGACAACAGCCTTTTCCACGGCGTCCTGCGGGGAACGACCGTCTCGGGCTCTGGCGGCGCGCAGGTCGGGGAAGTGGGCAAGGCGCCGCCGGCTCCCGACGCCCTCACGCGGGTGTTCGCCGGCGGACCCGACGCCGTGGCGTGGCCCTGCGACCTGGAGCTCGACACCGACGGTCGGCCGGTCTGCGTGTTCACGACGCAGGTGGACGGCGCGGGCAAGCCACGGGGCAGGGGGGGCGCCGATCACCGCTTCCACCACGCGCGCTTCGACGGCGTTCGGTGGCGCGTGCACGAGCTGGCGCACGCCGGGACGCGCCTCTACCCCGGCGAAGACGACTACACCGGCCTCGCCGCCGTCGACCCTTCCGATCCGATGACGGTCTTCCTCTCGACCGACGCCGACCCCCGAAGCGGCGAGCCGCTGGTCTCCAAGACCGACGGCCAACGCCACCGTGAGCTCTTCCGCGCGCGCTCCGACGATGACGGTGCCACGTGGACCTTCGAGGCGCTCACGCACGACTCGAACGCCGACCAGCTGCGCCCGATCGTGCCCGCAGGCGAGCCGCGCGTCCTGCTCTGGCTGCGCGGGACGATGACGAGCTACAGCGACTACGCGTTCGAAGTGGTCGGGCTGGAGCTCTAGCCCTCTTCCTCGCGCCGGGCTTCGGCCAGGTCGTCGGGGAGCAGGGCGTCCATGGACGACGGGCTGGAGCGATCGACGAAGGACTCGAGGACCGTGGTCAAGGCCCGCCTGATGTCCGGGGAGGCGGAGAGAACTAGGTAGTTCGCCATGCGTAGGGTGCGCAGGTCCTCGGAGCCGTAGGTGAGCTCCTCAGCCGACGGAGGGGCGGCCTTCAGAGAGCGGACCAGGTCGCCAATGCAGCGGCCGCTGGTACTCACCGGGCAGTGCGGGATGACGGGCCGCCCGGCCTGCTCCTCGAGGGCGAAGATCCGCGAGAGCGGCACGCTGAGAGCAGCCGAGACGCGGGAGAGAGTGCCCGTCGTGGGCTGGATGCGATCGTTCTCGATACGCGAGAGGTAGGAGCCGGGGATCCCGGCATCCCGGGCGACCTGGGCCTGGGTCAGCTTGCGCTCCCGGCGAATGCGTTTGAGGGCCTTCCCGATGGTCATGGCGAAGTCCGACGTGGGGACCTCCTCAGGGTCGAGATTATCGAATCTGATACGCCCACAGGATGACAAAGATGCTGTTTATGGTAACTTCTCACATCTCACGACCTCCGCGTCGATTGATAGGACGACCCCCCCCCTCTCTCTCTCTCACACCCCAGCGAACCCCATGGACATCCTCAAGGTCATCGATCGGCGCAAGCACTGGTGGAAGATCTTCGTGATCATCTTCACCGTCAGCATCGCGGTGGTCGGCTACATCGGCGCCAAGAGCTACTCGGGAGCTCCTCCCCTGGCCGAGTTCCGCTCGGAGTCGGGGGCGCTGCTGTTCGAGAGCCCCGACATCACCGACGGTCAGCAGGTCTTCCTGCGGCGCGGCCTGATGGACTACGGGAGCTTCCTCGGCGACGGAGGTCTGCGCGGGCCCGATTACACGGCCCAGGCCCTGCACCTCACGGCGGAGTGGATGAACGAGTACTACCTCGCGCGGGAGGAAGGACTTGAAGCTCTCCCAGAACGCGAGCGGAACCTCGTGGAGAGCCAGGTCCGCGCCCGCGTTCAGGTCGAGTTGAAGGAGAACCGCTACGATCCGACGACGAACACGGTCACGGTGAACGCGGCGCAGCAGTTCGCATACGCGCGTCTGGTGCAGTACTACGGCGAGATGTTCGGCTCCGGCGGGGAGCTGGTCGGCGACGAGGCCTTCTCGCCCGAGGGCTACATCACCGCCCCCGAGGACATCCACGCCATCTCGAGCTTCTTCTTCTGGGGAGGCTGGCTGTGCGCGGCCGAGCGTCCCGGAGAGCCCTACAGCTTCACCCACAACTGGCCCTACGATCCGCTCGCTGGGAACACGCCCCACGGAGGGCTGGTACTGTGGAGCGTGATCGGAGTGCTGGTCGTGATCCTGACGATCGGCGTGCTGTTCTACTACTACGGCAAGCTCAACACCGTGGCGATCATGGAGGAGCAGGAGTCCCAGTTCCCGCCTCTCGCCACCTCGGTGCGCGTGGACGAGTTCCGCCCGACGCACACGCAGCGGGCGACCTACAAGTTCTTCGCCGTGGCGGCGATTCTCTTCCTCGTCCAAGTCACCGCGGGGCTGCTCGCGCTCGGCGATTTCGTCGGCTTCTTCGCGAGCCTCGGCCTCGACCTGGATGGCGTTCTCCCGGTCACGATCTCGCGCACCTGGCACTCGCAGATTTCGATTCTGTGGATCGCTGTCTGCTGGTTCGCGGCCACGATCTGGGTGCTGCCGTTGATCTGCCGCCCCGAGCCCAAGGGGCAGCTGGCCTCGATCCAGGTGCTCTTCTGGCTGCTCATCTTCGTGGCCGGCGGCGTCGCCATCGGTGTCCCGCTCGGCATCTGGGGCGTCCTCAGCGACCAGGCGACGCGCTGGTTCGGCTTGCAGGGCTGGGAGTACATGACCATGGGACGGGCGTACCACCACGCCCTGTTCTGGTCCTTCATCCTGTGGCTGGTGATCGTCACCCGCGGCCTGATGCCGGCCCTCAGACAGAAGCAATCCTGGTCCCTGCCGAACTGGATGGTGTACTCGATCGCCGGGATCATCCTGATGTTCACGGCGTCCTTCGTGGCGCGGCCCGACACGAACTTCGTGATCGCCGACTTCTGGCGCTGGTGCACGGTCCACATGTGGGTAGAGGCGTTCTTCGAGCTCTTCACGACCATCATCGTGGCCTACTTCCTCTACCTGATGGGGTTCGTGAGCCACCTGATCGCCGCACGCGTCGTGTACCTCGGCGCCCTGCTCTTCTTGGGCAGCGGCCTGGTCGGCATCAGCCACAACTTCTACTGGAACGCGAAGTCGATCGAGACGGTCGCCCTGGGCGGCGTCCTCTCCAGCCTGCAAATCGCGCCGCTGGTGCTCCTGACGATCGGCGCCTGGCGCTTTCGAAACATGCCTCAGAGCGCCCTCAGCCGGCTCCGTGAGAAGGGTGGCGCCGACGCGACCTTCGGCCTGGGGATGGCGTTCCTGTTCCTGGTCGCCGTGAACTTCTGGAACTTCTTCGGCGCGGGAGTCCTCGGCTTCTCGATCAACCTCCCGATCGTGAGCTACTACGAGCACGGCACCTACCTGACGGTCAACCACGGCCATGCGGCACTGATGGGCGTCTACGGCAACCTCGGAGTGTGCGCGATGATCTTCTGCGCGCGCTGGAATATCGACCGCGCGCACTGGAACGAGAAACTCCTGGGCACGGTCTTCATCTCCCTCAACCTCGGCCTGGCCCTGATGGTCGTGCTCGACCTCTTCCCGGTCGGCCTCGACCAGCTGATCAAGGCCATGAGCGAGGGCGGCTACGCCTTCGCGCGCTCCCAGGAGTACATACAGGGATCGTCCTTCCAGCTCTTCACCTGGCTGCGCGGCATCGGCGTGATCGTGTTCATCCTCGGCGGGGTCGTCCCCCTGGTCTGGTTCATGGTGACGCGCTGGTTCCACCTCAAGCCCGCCCAGGAGCCGACCGAGGCCTTCGTCGTCCCCGAGTCCGTCCTGGCGGTCACCGGAAGCCCGATGCGTGACGATCTGGGGGGAAGCGAGTCCGGGCTTGGACAAGTCTGAGAGCACCGCCCGGCGGCGCTGGGGCTGGCTGGGCCTCCTCCCAGGCCTGCGGCCCGCCCCAGCGCCCACGCCCCACACGGGACCGTGGAAGCTCCTACCGCTGATCGATCACGACGACTGCACTGGGTGCGGGCGCTGCATCGAGGCCTGTGACCAAGATTGCAGCAAGGACTGCATCGAGCTGATCTGGTCCTTCGCGACCTTGGTCCGGCCCCAGGGCTGCACCGGCAGCGGAGCTTGCGCCGAGGCCTGCCCGCGGGGCGGGATCAACATGCACTGGCTGGCGGTCAACACCGACGGGAGCCTGCGCGATCCTGTCGGGTGACCGAACCGCTCAGGCCTTGCGCAATAACGGCAGGGTCGGGAACTCGCGCGGGAGGACGGCCGCCTGCTCGACGCCGAACCAATCCTGCACCACCGTACCGATCACGCTGCGGAAGTCCGTGTTGTGCTTGAGGTTGCCGTCGGAGTCGAGATCCGTGAGCGAGGGATGCGCACCGTACAGGCCTCCCTCGACGGGCTTGCCGAACAGGAACATCGGCCCGGCGGCCCCGTGATCGGTCCCGTTGGAAGCGTTCTCCGCCAGACGACGACCGAACTCCGAGTAGGCCAAGACGATCGTGTCCTCCTCTGTCTGGGTGCCGGCGATGTCCGCCAGAAAGGCGCTCACCGCACCATCCCAGCTCGCGAGGAGCTCACGGTGCTTGACCTTCTGCGCCGGGCCGTGTGTGTCGAAGTTGCCCAGGGCGACGGAGAACACGCTCGTGTCGAAGCCGGCCTCGATCATGGCCGCCACGACGCGCATGGACCGCCCGAGCTCGTCGCGCGGATACTCCACGCGCGGCTCGTAGCGGCGGGCTGCTTCGATCACGCGCGGTGAGGTCTCCTGGGCGTCGCGCAGCTTGCGGCGCAGGCGCTCGAGGACCCGGCCCGCGCCACCGCTCGTCTCCCGGTCCATGCCGGGCTTGCCGGCCTCGGCGTAGGCGCTCTCGTCGCGCTCATTGCCGATGAACAGGTAGCTCTCGGGGGCCTCGAACGCCAGCATCGCGTGGTCCGAGGAGTGCAGGGAGTAGGGCAGGTGCGAGCCGATGTGCACGACGGTCTCCGTGCGATCGTCATCGCCCCAGGCCTCCGCCCGCAGACGCCCGACCCAGCCGTCCCCGCTCGCCCGGCCGATCTCGCGGCAGGGGTGCCAGATCTCGAACGACTTGAAGTGCGAGAGGACCGGAACGGGGTAGCCGCAACCCTCGACGATGGCCATGCGGCCCTCGTCCCACGCCCTGCGCAGGTTGGGCATGGCCGGGTGGAAGCCGCGATAGTCGTCGATGGGCAGAACCTCCTTCTTGGGGATCCGCGTCGTCGGGCGATTGTTGTGGTAGATGTCCTCTTCGTAGGGAATGACGGTCTCCAAGCCGTCGTTGCCCCCGAACAACTCCACGAGCACCAGGCGCTTTGCTCCTGCGAGCGAAGAACCCTCCCTGGTACGGGCTCCGGCGCCGGTCGCACAGGCCACGGGCAGCATCGCCGCACCGCCCATCAAGGCCAGGCCGCTCTGCAGGACACCGCGGCGGTCGATCATCTGTTTGGTCTTCATGACACTGTCCTCGGTCAACCCAGTTGTGCCTCTGGGAGGCTGAAAAGGAGGTGCGCCAGCCGGCGCAGGAGCAACTCCACGTTCGGCCCGCTCATGAGTAGCGGGCCAGCGCCGAGCCCGTAGGCGGCGCGCTCGCGCGCGATGAACTCGCCCATGATCGATACGACGCGCTCGGACGGTTCGACCGCGAGCCAGTCCTCGGCCAGGAAGGCGGCGATCTCCTCATCGCTGCGCGCTCCCGAACGCACTACGAGGCGCGTCAGGTTGAGGTTCGGCTCCCAGCCGCGGTCATCCTTCAGGCTCACCATTCGAGCGACCGCCTGTGCCATGGCCTCGGCCTTGGTCTGGGGGCTCATCACCGCCGTGCCGACCATTCCATCGCCCGCGTCGGCGGAGGCGGAGCGGACCTCGGCGGTGACGTACTCGGACCGGAAGACATCGAGCAGGACACCGACGCAGTTCCCGCGCATCATGAGCGAGGAGTTAGTGATCCACGCCGAGCCACCGTCCCAACCCTTGACCGTCGGCGGGTCGTAGAAGCACTGCCCGAGCTCCGCCGTCGCTCTGAACAGGTAGTAGTCCGGCGGATCGAGGTCCAGCTTGCGGCAGATACCGACCATGAACTCGATCGGTCCCTGGATGCGCGCGCCGAGTGTCTCCTCGCTGTAGAAGAGCGGATCGCTGAACAACTTCTCCAGAACAGGCATGATCTCGTAGTCCGCCTCGCGCAGCGCGGAGGCGTACTCCTCCACCCGCTCGGCGGAGGGCTCGACGCCTTCGAAGTAGCGCAACAGCTTGGTGGCGACCCACCGGGCACAGGCCGGCTGCTCGAGGAGGATGTCGAGCAGCTCTTCGGGCCCGAAGTTGCCGGTCTTGCCCAAGATCGTCTTCTCCCCGGAGTCATGGACCTCGGGATGGAACTCGTACTCGCCGAACGCTCCGGCCCAGGCGCCGGTCAGGGCGCGCGCCGCCTCGCGCACGTCGACCTCGGTGTAGTTGCCTTCGCCGAGGCTGTACAGCTCCATCAGCTCGCGAGCAAAGTTCTCGTTGGGGTGGCCCTCTACGTTGGTGTTGTTGTCCAGGTAGATCAACATGGCCGGGTCGTGGGCGATCCCGCGCAGCAGATCCGCGAAGCTGCCGAGAGCGTGCTCGCGCAGCATCTCATGCTGGTTGATCATCTCGTACTTGCGGCGTACGACCTGGAACGAGGTCGTGAAGAACCCGTGCCAGAAGAGGGTCATGCGATCGCGCAGGGGCGCGTCGCCGCGGATCATCGACCTCACCCAGCGATCGAAGTAGTCGAGGAACTGGCTGCGGTCCTGGTCGCGCAGGAAGCGGCGGCGGGCGATCAACTCCTCGAGCGCCTTGCCCTCGGGGAGCTTCTCGTCTAGCGGGCGCTGGCGGGGGTCGAGGCCGAACTCGCTGTACTTGACGAGCAGCGGCGGGACCTTCTTCCAAGCCCGCCGCTCCTTCAAGAGGCGATCGACGACCGCGCTCGGGCCCTCCGATGCCGCGGTTTCGATCTCGACGGTGGTCGGGGCGAACCCGGCGCGGGCGAGGAGGTGTTCGGCGGACCGCCGGCCCCAGGATTGCTCTTGGGCGGGGGCCGCGACCGCCAGCGCGAGGGATACGCCGGCCACAAGGGACGGAAGACGGAGAGACGGGGCGGTCATCATGGGTTCACTCCTGAAGGGGAGCTCGGGTCGAGGCGGTCGCGGCGCTCGTACCCAGAGGGTAATCCCCTCGCTAGCTCTGCAATACCCCCACTTGGACGGATTCTCACCCCCTGGAACCCAGAAACAGCCCCCCCGGGGTTGATTCGGGGCGACCTACATCGAGAGGGATCCCTCGCGGAAGCGAGAGGAACGTAGGTGGACGTTGACGAGCACGGGCACACCGGCCGCAGCGGTCTCCACCGCCTCAGCGAGGGCGGCGGGCAGCTCGTCGGGCTCGCGCACGATCAGACCGCGACCGCCGAATCCCTCGGCTACCCGATGGTAGTCCGTCCTCGCGAGGCCCGTCCCCACGTCGTCGCCCAGCAGGCGCACTTGATCACGGGCAATCTGAGCCCAGGAGGCGTCGTTGCCGACGACGGCGATGATCCCCATCCCGTGGCGCGCCATCGTGTCGAACTCCGCCAAACTGAAACCGCATGAGCCGTCGCCCCACAGGAGCCAGACCTGCGAGCGGCGGTGGGCGGCCGCCGCGACCGCGAAGCCGCCGCCGATGCCGAGGGTCCCGAACACGCCCGGGTCGAGCCAGCGCAAGGGAGCGCCCGGGCGCAAGACGTAAGCGGCGGTGGCGACGAAGTCCCCGCCGTCGCCGATCAAGGTCGCATCCTCGTCCATCACCTCGCCGATGGCCTGGAAGAGGCGCACGGGGTGAACGCCGGCCTCGCCCGCGCCCGAATCGGCGGAGGCGTCGATCTCCGCGTCCCGCTCGCTGTCCCGCGCGGCGAGAGAGGCCTGCCAGCCCACACGATCCGTAGTGCTCGCGGGCGCGCCACGCTCCCCCAGGGTGATGAGGAAGCGCGCCGGATCGGCGTGCACCCCCAGGGTGCCGCGTCGGTTGCGGCGTAGCTCACCGCGATCCAGGTTGACCTTGATCAGCTCACAGCGACGCGGGATGACGCGGCCGTAGTCCAGCCGAAAGTCCGTCGGGGAACCCGCCAAGACGACGAGGTCCGCCTCGCGCAAGGCGAGTCGACGGCCGTGGCGCACCTGGAGCGGATGGCGGGCGCCAAGCAGACCGCGCGCGAGGCCCGAGAGGAAGACCGGAACGCCGAGTGTCTCGAGCGCAGCCGCGAGGGTCCCCGCCTCCGCGGGCCGCTGCAGCACCTGGCTCCCCAGGAGCAGGAGCGGGCGCTCGGAGCGAGCGAGCAGCGTGGCCGCCTTGCTCGCATGGCGCGCGGCGATCGCGGCGGGCACACTAATCGTCGGCGACGGGGGTGCTCCTGGCCCCGCGGCGAACAGTCGTGCGAGGTGGCGGCGCAGCCAGGCCGTCTCCAGCCGCCCGCGCAGACTCGTGCGCTTCTCCGACCCCTTCAGGTACAGCTCGCGGACCAGGGCTTCGGGGTAGAGGACGTCGAGCGGGCACTCGAGGAACACCGGCCCGGGGATCGGCGCGGCGGCGCGGCGCATCGCCTCGTCTGTCAGGCGCGCCAGATCGCGCCGCCGCGTGACGCGTAGGACGGCCTTGACGTGCGGGGCCATCAGGGCGCGCTGATCGATGTCCTGCAATGCCCCGAGTCCCTGGAGAACGGTCGGCGCGGCGCCGCCGATCACGACCACCGGCGACTGGGCCTGCTGGGCGTTCTTGACCGCCGTCACGGTGTTGGTGACCCCCGGCCCGGCGGTGACGACCGCCACCCCCGGCGTCCCGTCGAGGCGGGCGAGGGCGTCGGCGGCGAAGACTGCGCTGGCCTCGTGGCGCACATCGACGACCCGCAAGCCCTCGCTTCGCGCACCAATGAGCACCGGAGCCGTGTGCCCGCCGCAAAGCGTGAACAGGGTGCGCACCCCGTGAGCCGCGAGCACACGCGCCAGCAGAGCGCCGCCGTCGGGAACCTCTGCGTCGGACATGGGCGACCAGGATAACGTATCGACCTCGGCCAGGAACACGCGGCACGGGAACGGGCCTGCTACGATCCGGCCCCGCGCGCGCAGCAGCCCGCCACCCCCCATGTCCATCTACTCACAGCCACGGACCGTGAAGAAGCTGGCCGACTGCCTCTTCTACCACTGGATGGACATCCCCGGCTACGGGAGCGTCGAGGGCGCCTGGGACCTGCGCGACTCCGTCGATGCCTACCTCGGCGGCATCGACCTCGCCGGGAAGCGAGTGCTGGAGATCGGCAAGGCGAGTGGGTACCTGACGTTTCACATGGAAGGCCGCGGCGCGAGGGTGATCGCCCACGACCTCTCGAGCCAGGACGACTGGGACGCGGTCCCCTATGCCCGCAGAAAGGCGCCGACGACCACCGCCGACGGCGAGCCGGATCCGTGCCGGGACTGGCAGGAGTGGCTGAAGTTCCGCCAGTGGGGCATCCGCGTGATCAACAACGGGTTCTGGCTGGCCCACACCGCCCACGCCTCACAGGCCAAGGTCGTGACGAGCAGCGTGTACGAGCTCCCCCTGGCGATCGGCCCCGTCGACGTGACGACCTTCGGCTCGGTCCTGCTGCACCTGCGCGATCCCTTCCTGGCTCTGCAACGGGCGCTGCGCCACACGCGCGAGACGGTGGTCGTGACCGACCTGGCGCCGGAATCGGGGCCGGCGGGAGCCGCCCACGCCCTGTTCATCCCCGACCCCACGATCTGCGAGCCCTTCGACACGTGGTGGCGCCTGTCCCCCGAGCTGGTGCAGCGCATGCTGGCGGTGCTCGGCTTCGAGGACTCGAAGGTGAGCCTTGCGGAGCACCGCCATCAGGGTCGCGGCGTTGAGCTCTTCACGGTCGTCGCGCGCCGGACCGTGGACATGGAGAGCTCCACGCACCGCGTTGCATGGCCCGCGAACGAATGAACCGCCGGGCCCGCCGCGCCCCGCGCGTATGATTCTGCGATGGAGTCCAGCGCCTCTCCCCGGGCCCGCTTCAGCGCCGCCGCCGCCGAGCGCCTGGCGGAGAGCGTCTTCGCCTGCGCGGGGCGCGCGGTCGAGCTCGAGAGCTACGACGACCGCAACTTCGCCCTGACTGACGGCGCGGGGGCGCGCTTCGTGCTCAAGGTCACGCGCCCGGGCGAGCGGCGGGAGGTCGTCGAGGCCCAGAACGCCTGCCTCGTCCACCTGGCCGACGCTGGGATCGAGGCGCCGCGGGTCGTCCCAGCCCGCGACGGCCGCACCCTGGTGGAGGTCGAGGGCCCCGACGGGAGCACGGGTCTCGCGCGGCTGTTGAGTTGGGTCCGGGGCAGACGAGTGGCCGATCTGCCCCAACCGCCGGCCCTGCTCGAGGACCTCGGGCGCTTCGTCGGAGCGCTGGACCGGGCGCTGGCCGACTTCGATCACCCCGCCCTGGCGCGCGACTTCGATTGGGACCTCCGAAACGCCTCACGCATACGAGCGCACCTGGAGGCGATCGACGACGACCGCCGGCGCGGGCGCATCGCGGCGTGGCTGGATCGCATCGAGAGCGATGCACTCGGGGCCCTCGCGGCCCTGCGCCGCGGCGTGGTCCACAACGACCCCAACGGCCACAACCTGCTGGTGGCCGACCCCGCCGGCCTGCGCGTGACCGGCATCATCGACTTCGGCGACCTGCTGGAGACTGCCGTGGTGAGCGACCTCGCCATCGCCATGGCCTACGTCCTCGGCGGCGACGGAAGCGTCTTCACCCCCGCTCGCCACGTCCTGCGCGGCTATCTCCCGCGCTTCGCCCTCGAAGCCGAGGAGGTCGCCCTACTGCCCCTCCTGGCCGTCGCGCGCCTGTGCGTGAGCGTCGTCTCCTCGGCCCGCGCGACACGCCTCGACCCGAGCAACGAGTACATCCGCATCAGCGAACCCCAGGCCTGGGGCGCACTGGATCGCCTGGAGCCCGACGATGCCGAGCGGGCCGCGGACGAGTTCCTGGAAGCTCACGCCCTGCACGAGAGGGGCCGCTGAATGAGTACTGGGGACCTCTCGGCCCTGCGCGCGCGCCACCTCGCCCCCTCCCTCGGACTGTCCTACGCCGAGCCGCTCGAGATCGTGCGCGGCAAGGGCGCGTGGCTCTACGACACGCGGGGCGACGCCTATCTGGATTGCGTGAACAATGTCTGCCACGTCGGGCACTGCCACCCGGCGGTGGTCACGGCCGCCGCCGAGCAGATGGGCGTCCTGAACACGAACACGCGCTACCTCCACGAGCACGCCGTGCACCTCGCGGAGCGCCTCGCCGGCCTCTTCCCCGATCCGCTGAACGTGTGCTTCTTCGTCTGCTCGGGGAGCGAGGCCAATGAGCTCGCTCTGCGCCTGGCGCGCACGGCGACCGGGCGCCGAGACGTCGCGGTGGTCGACGGCGCGTACCACGGCAATACGAGCTCGTTGATCGAGCTCAGCCCCTACAAGTTCCTCGGCCCCGGAGGAGGAGGCCGCGCGAGCCACGTGCACGTCGTCCCGACGCCCGACCCGTTCCGCTCGCGTGTGAGCGGGGGCGGGGGCGCGGATGCCTGCGATCCCGAGCACGTGAGCGCCGCCGCCCGTGAGGCCGAGCCCAACGGTGGGCTGGCGGCATTCTTCTGCGAGTCTGCTCTAGGCTGCGCGGGCCAGATCGTGCTCCCTCCAGGCTACCTCCGCTCCGCCTTCGAGCGTGCGCGCGCAGCCGGCGCCCTGTGCGTGGCCGACGAGGTGCAGGTCGGCTTCGGACGGGTCGGGAGCCACTTCTGGGGATTCGAGACCCAGGGGGCGGTCCCCGACATCGTCACCCTCGGCAAACCGATGGGGAACGGCCACCCCCTAGCCGCCGTGATCACCACCCCCGCCGTCGCCGCCGCCTTCGCGAACGGCATGGAGTACTTCAACACCTTCGGGGGGAACCCGGTCTCGTGCGCCGTGGGATTGGCCGTCCTGGACGTGATCGAGGGCGAGGGCCTGCAGCACAAGGCCGGCGAGGTGGGCTCGCTCCTCCTCGGACGCCTGCGGTCCCTGGCCGAGTCCGCGCCTCTGATCGGGGACGTTCGCGGCCTCGGGCTCTTCATCGGGGTCGAGCTCGTGCGCGATCGTACGACCCTCGAGCCCGCCCCGCGCGAGGCCGCGAGGATCGTCGAGACCATGAAGCGCCGGGGCATTCTCCTCAGCACCGACGGCCCCCTGCGCAACGTGATCAAGATCAAACCGCCGCTCGCCTTCGGCATCCCCGAGGCCGAGCGCGTGATCGAGGAGCTCGGCTCCCTGCTCGCCGACGCCTGAGACTCCCTCGGCGCGGTTCCCCCGCCCGGGAACGCACCAGAAAAAACGGATGTAAAGGACAGAAAAGACGATTTCGCGATTCACTTCTGCGGAGAGGAAACGGGGGTCCGCGCCGCCTACTTTCTGCGTGCGCATGACCCTCATCCACGCCTGCCCCGCGACGGAGCGCCGACACGCGATGGTGGAGTTCCAGCTCCGCGCGCGCGGCATCAGCAACCCCGGAGTCCTGGCCGCCATGGGCAGCGTCGAGCGGGAGCTGTTCGTCCCCCCCGCCCTGCGAGCGCGCGCCCACGACGACGAGCCCCTACCCATCGGCTTCGGCCAGACGATCTCCCAGCCGTACGTGGTGGCGCTGATGGTCGAGGCGCTCGAACTGACCGGTGGGGACCGCGTGCTCGAGATCGGGACCGGATCGGGGTACGCGGCCGCGGTGATGAGCATGGTCGCGGCCGAGGTCTGCACGATGGAGCGCAACGAGGTGCTCGCCGGCAGGGCGCGCGCCACCTTGGTCCGACTGCGCCACACCAATATCCACATCCATCGCGGGGACGGCTCGCGCGGCTGGCCCGATGAGACCTCGTTCGACGCCGTCTGCATCGCCGCCGCCACCCCCTCGGTGCCCGCGGCCCTGCTCGAGCATCTCCCGCAGGGAGGGCGCATGGTCCTGCCTCTCGGCGACCCGCACGGAGACCAGAAACTCGTGCGCGTGACCCGCGGGGAGTCGGGCTACAGCGAGGAGGAGCTCACCGACGTGCGCTTCGTCCCGCTCGTGAGCTGACGGGCCCTCTGGCGAGGGAGGCTGGCATGGAATCCCCCGCACGGGCACGCGCAGCGGTAGACTGGGGCGAAACCCGTTCCCCGGAGGACCCCATGACCCGCTCCCCGCTTCCGCTCCTGTCCACCGTCGCGCTCCTCGCGGCTCCCGCCGCCGCCCAGTTTCCGGCCTACACGATAACCGGCGATGATGCCGGCGACTTCCTCGGCCACGGTATCGGCGACGCGGGCGACGTCAACGGCGACGGCTACGGCGACTTCGTCGTCGGTGCGCCCAAGGACGACAACGCCGGCAACAGCGCCGGCAGTGTCCGCATCCACTCGGGCGCGACCGGGTCCGTACTCTACATGATCGACGGGGGCGGGACAGACCAGCTCGGCACGGCTGTCAGCGGCGCCGGTGACGTCAACAACGACGGCTTCGATGACGTCATCGCCGGGGGCCCGTGGCACCTGGGCATCGGCCCCATCCAGGGCACGATCTCGGTCATCTCCGGCGTCGACGGCTCGACCCTGTATCAGATTGAGGGTCCTAATACCTTCTCGTTCTTCGGCGGTGCGGTCGACGGTGCCGGCGACCTCGACAACGACGGCTTCGACGAGTTCCTCGTCGGCGCCTCCAACGATGACGGAAACGGCTCCGACTCGGGCTTGGTCTACGTCTACGGCGGGATCGACGGGGCGCTGATCTACATGCACAGCGGAGACGGCATCTCCGACCAGATGGGTACCTGCGTCGCCGGTCTTGGCGACGTCAATAGCGACGGCGTCCCCGACTACATGGGCGGCGCTCCGCTCGACGACAACAACGGCAGTAACTCCGGGAGCGTTCAAGTCTGGTCGGGGATCGACGGATCGGTGCTGTACGCCTTCAACGGAAGCGGTGCGGACCACCAGTTCGGCAAGAGCGTCGCAGCCCTGGGAGACGTGAACGGGGACGCCCACGCGGACTTCATCGTCGGCGAGTGGCACGACGCCTTGATCGCCCACCACGCGGGCAGCGTGACCGTCTTCTCGGGTATCGATGGCTCGGTGATCCGCCAACACTTCGGCCAGAGCGCGGACGACGAGTTCGGCCAGGCGGTGACCGGCATCGGCGACTACGACGGTGACACCATCGGCGACTACGCCGTAGGCGCACCGGGAGCGGGAGCCAACGGCGAGGTCACCCTCTTCTCGGGGGTCGACGGCTCACTGCTGGGCAGCGTCGCTGGCGGCGCTTTGGACACCGAGTTCGGCGCCGGCCTCGCGGGCGGCATGGACGTCAACAATGACGGCCTTGGCGAGTTCATCGTAGGCGCGCACCTGGCGCAGAACGCCACGGGCGAGGCCACGGTCTTCTCGAGCATCAGCCTGCTGGGCACGGCCTACTGCTTCGGCGATGGGAGCGCCTCGCCGTGCCCCTGCGGCAACAACGCGCCGACCGGCGTCGGGTGCGGCAACTCCACCGGCGGTGGCGCGGGTCTCGTCGCCGGAGGATCGACCTCGGTCTCGGCGGACAACCTGGGTTTCGACGCTGCCGGACTCCTGCCGGGCCAGCCCGCGCTGTTGTTCTCCGGCATGAACGCGGTCAACAACGGCCAGGGCGTGCCCTTCGGAGACGGCCTGCGCTGCGCGGGAGGAACGGTCAAGCGCCTCGGCGTGCGCGTGCCAGACGCGAGTGGCGGAGCGAACTGGGGACCGGGCCTCGCGCCTCTGGGCGAGTGGGGTCCGGGCGACGTGCGCCGCTTCCAGGCCTGGTATCGCGACCCCGGCGGCAGCCCCTGCGGATCGGGCTTCAACCTGAGCAGCGGCTACGAGGTGACCTTCACGCCCTGAACGGCAGCGTTTCGCAGAGCGCGCCCGCTTCGGTGAGTAGTGATTGGTACCAGTCGAGGGCCCGCTCCGTGCGCTCGGCTTCGGAGGCCGGCCCCCAGACGAGGTTGAGGGTGCGGGTGGTCGTCGGCCCGGTCTTGGTGCGCTGGGAGTCCTTGACCGCGTTGGCGCACGGTCCGTTTGCATCGTGCAGGCAGAGCAGGCCTCCGACCTGAATCTGCTGGCCCGAGGCATTGAAGACGTAGGCGCTGTCGTCCTCGGCGATGGCGACGCGGAGGGGTGGGGCTGCGTGATCGAGGTCCACCACGCTGATCGGCAGACCGCTGTGGAGGCTGACGGCGTTGCAGGCGTCCACGGCGAGGTTGATCGACGAGAGCACGCCCTCCCCCGCCACCCGCACGAGGTACTCGGAAGCCGGCTTCCCCCGCCCGGTGGGCTTGTAGCCGCCGAAACGCAGCAGATCGCGCACGGCCTTGCGGCAGTCCTCGCTGCGCTCGAGAGGCGCGGCGGCTTCGATCGCGAGCAACTCACCCAACACCTCGGGCGTCGGGCACTCCTCGAGGCTCACCGGGAAGCGCGATACGAAGGCGCCCAGGTGCAGGTGCGGGTGCGGGTCGACGTCGAGCACGCTGAGCCTCCCCGAAGATCAGATCAAGCGGCCGCCGACGACATCGAACGCTTCGAGCACGGCGGAAGCGCACGGGCTCTCGATGTACTCCTCGGCGAGCAGGGACCAGGTCTGCTTGTCCTTGCGCGCCCCGTCCGGCCAGCGCAGCCGAGCGCGCCCCACGCCCTCGCAGGTAAAGCCCAGCTTGCGCGGGATGGCCGCACTGGGCTCGTTGGACGGTTCGCAGTTGATCTCGACGAACTCGGCGCGCTCGAGTTCGATCGCCACGCGCGTCAACGCCGCCGCGGCTTCGGTTCCGATCCCCGCGCCTGCCCGGTCAACGTGCACCCAGTAGCCCATCTCGAGCCCTCCCGGACCACAGCGGGGGTGCAAGCCGCAGCATCCAACGAGCTCGTCGGATGCCCGTTCGAAGATGCCGAACACGAACTCCTTTCCCAGGTCGAAGCGCCCGCGGAACCCGCGGATGAGCTGCACCTTCTGGGAGATGTCCTGAGGTTCATCGGCGGCCCACGCCATCCAGGGCATCAGGTGCTCCCGGCTCTGTGCGACGGCGACCTGCAAGCGCTCGGCGTCGGTAGGCTCGAAGCAGCGGAGCGTCAGGCGCTCGGTCTCCACGCGGTAAGCGGGTGACGGATCACGGACCGATTCTTCGGGCGGAACCATGTCCGCACCATGGTAGCGCGCCCTTCGCGCCCTGCGTAGAGCAGCGGAGCTCAGGGACAGATCTCGACCTCCAAGGCGTCGGAGAGATTGAAGGTGGCGTTACCGGCCGCCGGGTCGCGGTACCAGAACTGGATGTACCAAGTGTCCCCGTCGATCCACTGGCCGTTGCCCGACCCTCCGATCGGCGGCACCCCCCATTCGAGTGTGTACTCGACGTCGCCGAACAGATCCATCGAGACGACGGGCAAGCGATAGGTCCCCAAGAAGCCAGAGCCGATGCAGCGCACGCCATTGCCGAAGGGGACCGCGACCTCATCCGGTCCGTAGTAGAAGATCCCGAGTTGGTGGGCGGGGCCGCCGAAGCCCATGAGGGTGAAGTCGGCACCGCTGACGCTCGGCGAACCGGCGTAGCTCAGAACCATGCCATTCCCCACGGAGTTGGGAGAGGTCACGCAGACGTTCGTCGGCGTGCAAGGCCCGCCGGCACCCCCGAAGCTGACCTCGGCGATGTGCGTGCCCCAGATGTTCGAACCGTGGGCGTACTCCTGGATCGTCCACAGGCGTGCGCCGTCGGGATCCGCCGAGGAGAGGCTGTAGTCGCCCCAGCGGTTGCGGCCGTAGCTGTCGATGTTGTTCTGAGCCGCTTGACCGGCGCGGAACTCCACGGGCACGGCCATCTCGCCGGAGGCGTCGCCGGGAACCCGACCGGTGTAGAACGCACCGGCGTAGACACCCGCGTGGGAACCCGAGCAGCCCAGCACCACTTCGCCGGAGGCGTTCACTGCGATGCCGGGGAAGAAGTAGTGGTAGGTGCCGTCGCTCACGGTTCCGCTCTGGACGAGGGACAAGCCCACGGGCGCGATCTCGTACCAACGGCAGGCGGCGCGGCCCGACTGGTTGACCGTGTGCGCGGTCCAGATCGAACCGTCGCGGTAGACGGCGTTCATCAATCGGTCGTCCACCGTGTTCAGCGCGGTGGAGCTTCCCAGTGCGGGGGCGTTGGGCGGATCGCTGTGGGTGCCGACGGTGACGTAGCCCAGGGTCACCAGGCTCGGGCTGGTCATGGGCGGATTCACGCGCCGTACGCGGATACGGTTCGAGGAGTTCGTCGACACGACGTATGCGCCTGGCGTTGATCCGTAGGTCGTGCAGGGCTGGAGCGCGCCTTCCAAGGACAGACCGTTGAAGGCGGTCACCGTCCCCAAGCTGGGGCTGGCGGCGACGAGGGGCGCCTTGTCCACCGCCCACAGGGTCATGCTCGAGCAACCGACCATGTAGGCGGCCACGTAGATCCCGTTCTCATCGACGCCCAAGGTCGGATAGTCCGGCCAGCAGCTACCGGAGATGGTGAAATCGGTCTTGAACCAAGACCCCATCGCATTACTCGAGAGGGAGACAGCCAGGAAGATCAGGTTGTTGAAGTCGGTAACCATGACGAACCAGCGTCCGCTGCCCTCGTCGTAGAGCACGCGCGGATCGCCATTCGAACCAGGCAGAAACGACCCCAGGTTCATCCCCGTCAGCTTCGCGCCGGTGGTCTTGTCGTAGACCGCGAAGACGCGGTTGATGACCTCGACGAAGTGGTCGGGACCGACGGCGCCGCAAGTGTCGGGCGGGTAGGTGGAGGAGTTGTGCTCGTTGCGGCGAATACCGACGAAGTCCGAGAGCAGGCCGGGCAGTGTGCCGGTGCCGCCGAGCCACCCGCCGCCCGCTCCAGGTGCATTGCTCTCCTGCGTCTCCGGATCGCCGCGCGGCGGCTTGATCGGCGCGTGCACGCCCCGCTCATAGGGTCCGTCACCCTCCTCCCAGGTGAGCCCGCGGTAATCGGAGCCGGTGAGCTTCTCGCGGTAGCCGAGGTCCTCGAAGTCGATCACGACCAGCGCCCGCTCTCCGTCCTCGGCACGCGTGAACGCCAAGTCGTCGAGGGTGTAGAACGCCGTTCCGTTCCAGGCCGCGCGCGCCTCGAAGACGACCCGGTCCACGCGCAGGAGGTCGATGGACATCCAGGCGGGTGAGGGGCCGATCTCGCGGAACCACTCCGTCACGCCGGTCTCGATCCCGTCGCGGTAGCCGATGGCGCGCAACGCCGAAGGCCAGACGCCCACGTCGGTCTGGCCGCCGGCCCACACGCCGTGCAGGTCCACCGGCGCGCGGAAGTCGATCCCCATTCGCAAGTCGCCCCACTTGTTGACGATGTTCTTGGAGCCCGAGCGGGGGGCCGTCGTCGCGCCGCGGGTCGGCACGGTCCAGACGCCGGGCATGCCCCTGCGCGCCTTGGGATCGGTGGGCGCGTCCGCCGGCCGTGCGAGGTCGCGCGCTACCGCCTGCTCCATGGACTCGATCAAGCCCTCGCCATGGGTCGCGGGGTCGATGCGCTCTCCGGGGTGGATCTCGAGGTCCTCGAGGAGGGCCGAATCGAGATCCCCCAGACCGGGCTTGGGCGCGACCGGGCCGGGGGGACCCTGGGCGGAGGAGCCCGCGCTCGTCAGGGCCGCCAGGAAGAGGGGAGCCAATGCCGGGACTACGCGCTGTCGTGCCATGCTGATTCCGTCGTGGGTATGGAGGAGGAGGGCCAACTCCCGGGGTGGGAGCACCGGCTGAAGTACTGGATGGGACTTGGGGGTGAACGGTTCCCACGATCCCGCCGATTCAAGACCATCGAGTTTCCCCCATGGCCGGGAATCGCGGAGGTTCGAACCGCGCAAAGACATGTTTCTCAGAGGAGCACGGGCGTCTGGAGGGGAATGCGGCCTCCAAGCCCCAATCCGTCAGCGCTGCACCCCCCATCGCAACGCTTTGGCCGACGTCACGAAAAAGGCCTCGGTCACGCCCTTATTCCTCCGGCCGGGGCGAAGCTCAGACGACGCTCCGCCCTTCCCGCAGCTCTGGGCAGGGGTGTCCCCGCGGAATGGGAGTCCCCGCGTTTCCTCACTCACGCCAATCGGTACAATCGAACCACGCTAAACGGAGGTCCACTCACCGCTGCGGTGGATCGCCTGCCCCGCAAGTCTCCTCCGCGCGCCGCCGGCCCGGAAAGCGGAACTATGATCTTCGATGCGACTCCCGGCAATGCGCTGGGTTGCCGAACCAACGCCCACCGCCACGGGTGGGATGGGAGTATCTGCGACGGAGCCGCAACGTGGAAGTGCGGCATCGATCAGGAGTTCCGCGAGCGTTACTGCGCCAGCGGGACCGCCCGTTGCTTCCACCTGCACATCTTCGATCCGCAGGAGCCCTGCCTGGTGATCCCCGACAGCGGGGTGGGCTGGATTCTCCGCCGCGATCCCCACGCGCTCGACGATCAGATCCTCCTGATCTGGGCACCGGAGGCCGAGGAGCCGGGCGGGATCCAGGGTGGCAAGGGCGCCGCCTCGATCATGGCCGGCGCCTACCGGGTGGGCGAGGTCGAGCGCGTGGAGCACCGCAACCACGCCGAGTGGCGCATCCACCCCCACGCCGACGGCTGGACCTGCATGGGCCCTCTCGGCATCCCCTCGCCGCGCTTCATCCACCTCGACGGCCCCTACATCAAGCAGATCGACCGGCAGTCTCTGGACCCGGTCTTCGCCTCCGCGTGCGCGGAGGAGATCGAGGAGGAGTACTGGGACGCGGAAGACCGCGGGCGACTCGAGCACTTCGCCGAGCACCTCGACGAGTGGCTCTCGCTCGCCGGCGAGCGCATGGAGAAGCTCCGCGCCAACTCCCCACGGGGCGATCGCCCGAGGGCCCCGCAGGCGAGTGAACGCGACCAACCGCAGCGCTTCGTGCGCACTCCCGCAACTCCCGCGCCCGATCCCCCCTCCCGGCCCGATCCGCTCGTGGAGAGCGCCTGCCGAGAGTCCATCATGACCACCTACGGCGCCGAAACCCTGACAGCCCTGGAAGCCGGCTCGCTGACGCACTCTCTGGTGATCCTGACCGGCGCGGCGGGCGGCGACAAGAGCCGCCTGGCACTGAGCCTGATCGACGATCCGCTGCGGGAGCGCACGCTGATCGTCCCCGTCTCCCCCACGTGGCGCGGGCGTGAAGACCTGCTCGGACGCCCCAACGCCTCCGGCGAGCTCTTCGAGCCGACCGCCCTGACCCGCTTCTTGCGCCGCGCGCAGGAAGCCTGGGACACGGGCGACGGCCGCCCCTGGGTGGTGCTGCTCGAGGCCCTGGACCTCGGCGCGCCGGGAAACTGGCTGAACGAGCTCCTGACGCGCGCGGAATTCGCGGCTGACCAGCGCGCTGATCGCACGATCGACCTCGGCGGCCAGGCCGTCCGCGGCTGGGATCGCAAGGTGGGCAGCAGCCTGTTCCTCTCCCCCGCCGTGCGCTTCGTGGCGACCCTCGAAGCGGACCCCGGCGAGGGCCCTCTTTCCGCGCGGCTCCTCGACCGAGCAGCCGTCGTCCATCTGTCCATCAACCCGCGCACGGCACTGGAACGCAGTGGCGTCGAGCTCGATCCTGAACAGGCCGACGCGCTCCGGGCCCTTGCAGACGCCGCCGGCACCCGGGGCGCGCGCTTCTCCTTGCGCCAGGCACGCTCCTTGAAGGCCTGCCTCGAGCGACTGGCCGAGCTGGACCTCGACTCTTGGGGTGCCCTGGACCTGGTCCTGCGCCAGGAGGTGCTCTCGAAAGTCACCCTGAAGGCGGCCGATCCCGCCGACCAGGGGGTGCAGCGGGCACTCTCGGAGTGGAGCGAGGGACCGGGGAGACGCTTGAACGCCTGCCGCGGAGCGATCTCCGCCTGGGGTGCGCTGCTCGAAAACGGTCGCGACGTGAGACTGAGCTGAGGCACGCGGCGCATCGGAGAGTGCGCGGGCGCGAGCAGCCACGAACGCCAGCATCGAAAGCGCGAGGCGCAGCGCGCCCGGGGCGTGAGCCGACACCGGGCACGAGGTAGAATCCGCGCCGGCCTTGTGCTGAAGAGCGAGCGATGGCGACGACCACGAAGAGCAACACGATCCTGTGCGCGGGGTGCGGCGCCAAGATCCCCCGCACGGTGTCCATTTGCCCCTACTGCGTCACGCCGACACAGGCGGCGGAGACTACGACCGAGGTGGCCGAGGCGACGCGCGAACGCTTGGGCCGCATGCAGGAGAAGGAGGAGTTCGCCCTGGCGATGCAGTGGACGCCCACCGAGGAGGAGACACCCCACGGCCCGCTGCGCCGGCGGCGCCGAGGGACTTTGCAGCTCATGGCCACCGGCCTGATGACGCTGTGCTGGCCGCTCTTCGGTGACGGGCCGCGCGCGTGGCTCACCACGCCACTCGTCATCCTCCCGCTGGGTCTGGCCGCCCTGGGACTGCGCAACCTCATGGCCGCCCGCAAGGCGCGCTCGGCCCTGAACCGAGGTGAGCTCGTCCGGCGGGCCGCGCGGATCGCTAGTCGCCGCAGCGAAACGACCGTCCACCGGCGCCACGGCGAGACGACGTACTTCTTCCAAGTCGAGTTCGCCGATGGATCCTCGGGGGAGTTCGCCTTCCCCGGCCGCGGTGCGACACACGAGCCGTTGGCCACAGGCGTGACCGGCGTCGCCTTCACGCGCGGGCAGCGGCTGCTGGCCTTCGAGCGCATTCGCGTCTGAGGCCACCCCTTGCCCGTCCGCTCTCCCGTTCCCGAGGCCGTGCGCACGAGCCGCGCGCTCTCGCGGGCCGTGGGTTCGTTGAGCTTCGGTGCTCCGGTAACGCACGTCTACAACCCGCTCGCATACGCACGGGCCAGCCACGAGGAGTACCTGCGACGCTACGCCAAGCCGGGCTGCGAGGCCCTGCTCTTGGGCATGAATCCCGGCCCGTGGGGCATGGCGCAGACCGGCGTGCCCTTCGGCGAGGTCGCCCACGTTCGCGATTGGCTGGGGATCTCTGCACCGGTGAAGCGCCCGGAGCCCGAGCACCCCGCCCGCCCAGTCCTGGGCTTCGACTGCGAGCGCAGCGAGGTCAGCGGCGCACGCCTATGGGGCTGGGCGCGGTCGCGCTTCGAGACGCCGGAGGCCTTCTTCGATCGCTTCTTCCTCTGGAACTTCTGCCCCCTGGCGTTCCTGGAGGAGAGCGGCCGCAACCGCACACCGGACAAGCTCCCCATCCACGAGCGAGAACCCCTCTTCGCCGCCTGCGACCGAGGCCTCGAGCGCATCGTGGCCCACCTCCAGCCGCGGATCGTGATCGGGGTCGGGCGTTTCGCCTCCGACCAGGCCGCGCGCGTCCTGGAGGGCGCGGAAGTGGCCCTGGGCACGATCCTGCACCCCAGCCCGGCGAGCCCGATCGCCAACCGCGGCTGGGCAGCACAGGCCGAGCGGCAACTGGCGGACCTGGGGCTTGCCGGCCTCCGCACTGGGGCGTATGCGCCTGGCGAGAGCCGCCGAAAGACCTGACCCGAGTCCCGTGCCGGTGTAGATTTGGGTGACTCGATGGCATCCCGAGCACACCGCAGACTGTACGGGGTCCTCCTGACCGCATTGCTATCCTTCCTGGTGTACGGATGCGGCGGGGAATCCGTTGCCAGCGCCCCCCTGACCGCGCGCGTCTTCGACGCGCCCGCGCTCCTAGGGGGCAGGGCACGGCCCTGGCCCGCCGACCTCTACGAGGCCCTGGCCGGTGAGCGCGTCTGGATCCTCGACGAGCTCATCGAGCCGGCTGCCTGGCGCGAGGTGCACGACGAATGGGGTGACAACCCGCGCGAACTGCTGATCACCAGGCTGGCCTTCTCGGCCGAGGAGCCCGACCTGTTCTACCCGTCCGGAGAGTCTCCCCAACGGGGGAGCGGACGGATCCGCGGCGCGGATGAGCGCGCCCTGCCCACCGAGAGCGAGGCTCTCATCCGCCACCGCGACATGCGGATGCAGATCCCAGAGGGCAGGGGGCTCCCCGGTCCCATGTCGGTCGACTACCCGATCTCGGCCGACCAGATCTCCGAGATCCTGTCCTCCGTGGACCCCTGGGGCGCCATCGTCTACCGCGAACTGAGCCTGCGCTCGATCACGCGGCGTGCGGTGGTCGCCCCCACTCCCGTGGACGTCGTCTACCAAGTCCACGTCCCCTCGGGAGCGCTCCTCAGCTTGGATGTGGGCATGCTGCGCCTCGAGTTGCAGGCCGCGGCTGACGCTGTGCGACACCGCGTGATCGAGACGGCGCGCACCTTCCAGGTCATCGTGGAGAGCGAGGGCGCAGACCCCGTGATGATCTGGGAGCACGAGATCGCCCCCGAGGACACCGAGCGCTTCTTCCCGACCACCATCCCCTTGGGGGACTACGCGGGCGAGGTCATCCGGCTTCGCATGAAGACAAACCAGCCGGAGAAGGCCGTGGAGGGTGGGCCCTGGCGCGCGCTGGCGGTCTGGGGCGAACCGATCCTCACCAGCGAGGTCCGCCCCGATCTGCCGAACGTCGTCTTCATCGTCTTGGACACCCTGCGGGCCGACCGCCTGGGGAGCTACGGCTGCGAGCGCGCGCGCACTCCCAACCTCGACGCCTTCGCCGGGCGCGGAGTGCGCTTCGCCGAAGCCTCGAGCGTCGCGACCTGGACGCTGCCCTCCCACGCGTCCATGTTCACCTCCACCTACCCCTCACAGCACGGCCTGTGGAGCGACCAACGTCTCTCCGAGGACGTCGTGACGCTGGCAGAGGTGCTCTCCGATCGCGGATACCACACAGCCGCCTTCACCGAGAGCGGATTCGTCACCTCCAAGTACGGGTTCGCAAGAGGCTTCGACAGCTTCGACGCCAAGATGCGAGACTGCTCGGAGACCTTCAAGCTCGCTCAGGATTGGATCGACGACACGCGCGAACCGCTCTTCGCGTTCGTGCAGACCTACCAAGTCCACAGCCCCTACGACCCACCCGAGCCCTTCCGTGGCCGGCTCGTACGGCCCTACTCCGGCGACCTGCCCGAGCGGCTGGAGGTGACCGAGTACGGCTGGACCTCGGGGACCGAACCGCCTTCCCCCGAGGACGTGCGCTACATCAAGGACCTCTACGACGCGGAGGTATCCTATCTCGACGATCAGCTCGGCGACTTCCTGCGCCACCTGGAGAAGCGGGGCCTCGGCCAGAACACGCTCTTCGTGATCACCTCCGACCACGGTGAGGAGTTCTTCGAGCACGGCTCTGTCTCCCACGGCATGAGCCTCTACGAGGAGCAGCTCCACGTTCCGCTGCTCCTCTACCAGGCTGGGCGCTTCGAGGGAGGCCGAGTCGCGAATCACCCCGTCCATCTCCTCGACCTCGCACCGACGATCGCCCTGGCGGCCGATGCCCAGCTTCCTTCGAGCTGGGAGGGCGTCCCCCTGAGCATCGACGGCGGCGAGGACCGGGAGCTCTTCGTGCCGATGCTGACCTTCTTCACCGACGACGCCTCGCGTGGTCAGCCCGCCAGCGCTCTCCGCGAGGGTTCGATGAAGTTCGTGGACTACCCGCCCGAGCAGCGGCACCACGACCCCCAGCAGGGGCCGGCCCTGTTCGACTTGAGCAGCGATCCGCATGAGGAGCACAATCTGCTCGATGGACGGTCCGATGAGGAGTGGTCCCAGCGGGTGCGGGAGTACTGGTCCCGCTTCGCTCCCCTCGGCGAGACCGGCGATGCCGGCCTCGACGAGGCGGCGCTCGAGGAGCTCGAGCGGCTCGGCTACGTCGGCGTCGGAGACTGACGCGCCATCCGCGGATGGCACGGGCTCACTTGTCGGCGACGTCCTCGAAGTCGAAGGCGTTGCGCGGATTGGCGGGGGTGATCTTGAAGACGTACTTCGCCTTCTCAGCCCGCTCCTCCGCCTTCGCCTTCTGATCGTCGTTGGGGTTCGCGGGATCCGGCCTGTCCTCGGCCGCCTTCTTCTCCGCCGCGGGTTCCTTCTCGGTCACGACAGTACCTCCTCGATCTTGGTGGTTCTCTGTGGGTTGCGAGCGGGCCGCGCCAGCCCGGTCCGCATCAGCTCAGCGATGCACTCCAGGGCCGCGGCTCGTTGCTCGGACGGGACGTAGGCGGCTACCTCCTCTGGCGAGCGCCCGCCGCTGCAGCGCTCCAGCAGATCCCGAGCGCCTGGCGAGAGGCAGTGCAGCTCGCCCGAGCGCACGTCGTAGACGAGGTGCGAGGGAAAGGGTGCGAGGGGCTCCAACTCGGCGTCGAGCCGCTCGCGGTCGGTATCCTCGATCAAGTCCGACTGATAGCGGGGCCTGAGGGTCTCGGAGTCCAGGGAGGTCAAGCGCTCGTCGACGACGGCGCGGTCGAAGCGCAGCTCACGCTCGAGGGTGTGCGCCGCGCGCAGCGGGCGCCCGCTCGGGTCCGCTTCCCCGACCAGCACGTTCTCGAGCAGCGCCCCCCACGACCCGAAGTGGTTCAGGTAGAGGAAGTAGTGACTCTTCAGCTCGTGGTAGAGCATGTTCGTGTTCTGGAACACGGGAAAATGGGATTGCAGCGCGCGGGTGAACTCCAGGTAGAGATCGCGTGCCTCGCGGCGCGACATCCCACTGTTCGCCCTGAAGTCGTAGTAGACCTGCAGGTCCGCCGTGGGATCGGGGAAGACCTCGGCGATGTCGAACTCCGACCTGCGCTTGTAGACCTCGGAGGACTCGTCGAGGTAGAAGACTCGCGCGCTGACCTCCTGGACGATGTCACGCTGTCGCAGGACCGTCGCCAGGGTCTCCCGCGCCTCCTCGAGGGTCTCGGTCGGGAAGCCGATCATCACGTACAGGGTGATCGAGATGCCCGCATCGTGGACGCGCTGCATCAACTCCAGGCTCGCCTGTGGATCGATCCCCTTGCACATCTTGTCCAGGACGCGCTGCGAGGAGCTCTCGTAGCCGAAGGCGATGCGCCTGCAGCCCGAAGCGGCCAGGTCCTCGCAGACCTGTTCGTCGAACACGTCGTGTTCGAGGCGCGCGTCGCACCACCAGTCAATGTCGAGGCCGGCCTCGATGATCTTACGCGGCAGAGCGCGGGCCATGTTGGGCGGTAGGTCCTCGATGGCCAGGTAGAAGTGCTTGGTGCCGTACTTCTCCGAGAGCTTCGCGAGATCCTCGACCGTCTGGTCGATCCCGCGTCCGCGGTATCCCGGCCCGATGACGGTGTGGAGGGTGCAGAAGACGCACTTGCCCCAGTAGCAGCCGCGCGTGCAGGCCAGCGGCAGGACCAGCTCCGGCGAGAGGTACTTCTCGAGCGGGAGGCCGTCGAAATCCGGCGTGGGGAGCTCCTGGATGTTCAGCGGCTGGGCCTCGGGCTCCTCGACGACCTCGCCCGTCGCACAGCGGTGGATGACGTTCCCGATCCCCGCGACCCCGCGCCCCTCGTCCACGGCGCGGCAGATCTCCAAGAGCGGCCGCTCGCCTTCGAGCATCACCATGCTGTCGATCAGCTCCCAGGTCTCCGGGCGGCGAGAGAGCTTCTGGCCGACGTAGGCCAACAGGCCGCCGCCCACGGTGATGTGGCAGTCGGGCTTCCACTCCCTGATCTGGCGCGCGAGGGTGAGCGCCGGGATCGCCTGGGCGCCGAAGGTGATCGAGATGCCGACGAGGTCGGGATCGAGGGCGCGCAGCCTGGGCAGGGTGAACTCGCGGAAGTACTCGACGTAGGGGTTCTCCCGCTCGTCGGCGGTGGCGGCCACGATCTCGGCGGAGCTCTCGATGCGCTTGCGCATCACGAAGTTGTGAGCGGTCAGGCGCGTCGGCCAGTACTCCGCCGACAGGATGCGCAGGGCACGCTCGACGGTCCGCCCCGCCCACAGGTAGCGCTCGTGGTCGTAGAACAGCTCGGGCGTGCGCAGCACCTCCTTCGCCTCCTCCACGCGAGCGGCCACCTCGCTGCCGGCGAGGTCGATCTCCGTCAGCAACTGGTAGCGCTCCATCTGGGTGAAGCCCAAACCCCCGGCGCCGTCCAATCCCGCCACGCCTCCGCCGGCGTCGATGCGCCCGAGAGCGAGGTTCATGCGCGCCTCGGTCAGGAAGTAGTCGTAGGCCTCGATGTTGGCGTCGATCTGCTCCACCTGCTCGACGCCGTTCGTCCGCAGGTAGGCCGCCAGTGACGGCAGGCTGAGGTAGGGCTGGGTGAAGTGCCCCTGGGGCGGGAAGACGAGCGCTACCTTCATCGTGTCGGCTTCTCGGGTTGCTCGACGAGCAGCAGCTCATCGCAGGCGACGTCCTCGATCACTTGGGTCATGCCGTCGGGCCAGCGCACCTCGACGGTGACGGGGCCGTCCCCCGCCCCCAGGCCGAAGTGCAGCCGTGGGTCGTGGGAGGAGTACAGCCCGTCGATCGTGCGCATCTCGCGCGTCCAGGCGCGCTCCCCCGCGCGCACACGAACCGTGGCTCCCAGGGCCGCCGTGTTGGGTCCGCGGCCCGCAAGGCCCACGGCGAGCCAGCGCCCACGGCGCGGGCTGCGGTTCTCCAACAGGCGCGGAGCACGGTCGAGGTCCACGATCAGTACATCGATGTCGCCGTCGTCGTCGGGGTCGCCAAGCGCCACGCCGCGAGCCGAGCGCAGCGGCTCCAGGCCCCCTCCGGCGTTCGCCGTCGCATCCCGGTAGCAGAGGCTCCCGTCCGCCTCGCTCACGGCCTCGAAGAGCTGGGTCGGTTGGGCCCAGGCGTGCAGCCCGATCTCCTCGGCGTTGGGCATCACGTGGCCGTTGGCCACGAGCAGGTCCAGGTCGCCGTCGCAGTCCGCGTCGAAGAAGCCTCCGCCCCAGCCGAGCTTGTCGAAGCTGGGCGCGGCCAGGCCGTACTCCGAGGCCCGGTCGCGGAAGAACCCGCGCCCGTCGTTCAGGTGCAGCGAGTTCGGCTCCATGTCGAAGTTCGTGCGCAGCACATCCTGATCGCCGTCGCCGTCTACGTCCGCGACGAACAGCCCCATGGCTGCCGTCGCCGCACCCTCGGCGCCGAAGGCGAAGCCGCGCTCGACTCCCTCCTCGGCAAAGGT
This sequence comes from Planctomycetota bacterium, assembly GCA_002686265.1. Classification (GTDB taxonomy): domain Bacteria; phylum Planctomycetota; class UBA1135; order UBA1135. The sequence continues at coordinate 36,846 of NZBA01000020.1, read as the reverse complement.
CCCGTCGCCTCGGTTCACGAACAGGTTGGTCGGCTGCAGGTCGTTGGCCACGAGCAGGTCGACGTCTCCGTCGCCGTCGACGTCGCTGAAGACGGCCGCGTAGGAGCACAGGTCCTTCTCGAGTGCGAGGCCGGCCTCGGCCGTGGCCTCGGTGAACTGCCCGCGCCCGTCGCCGCGGTAGAAGACGTCGGCAGCGCCCGGGTTGAAGCCGCGCCCGTTCTCCTCCTCGGGACCGTAGCCGACCTCGACGCCGTCGAAGTCCTGCCGACGCCCGCCGTCCGGAGGGTGCTCGGGATCGAAGATCACGTAGTTCGCCACGTACAGGTCGAGGTCACCGTCTCCGTCAGTATCGGCGAAGCTCGCCCCCGCGCCCCATAGCTCGCAGCCCAAACCCGCCTGCTCGGTCACGTCCGTGAAGACGCCGCCGTCGTTGCGCAGGAGCACGTCGGGGCCGAAGCAGGCCAGATACAGGTCGGGATCACCGTCACCCTCGACGTCCGCCACCGAGACGGCGTTGATCCAGGAGGAGATGCCCGCCCCGCTGGCCTCGGTGATGTCGGTGAAGGAGAGGCCGCCGTCGTTTCGGTAGAGGCGGCTGGTGGCGTCGTGCAGCACCTCGAGCCGCGCTCCGTCGTCCACGTAGCGCACGCCCGATCCGTTGCCGACGAACAGGTCTAGGTCACCGTCACCATCCGCGTCCAGCCAGGCGGCGCCGCAGCCGTTGCTCTCGGGGATGTACCAGCGCCGCGGGTCGCCGGAGCGGTGGACGACGTCGATCCCCGCTTCCGCCGCCACGTCCACGAACTCGAAGCGCGCCTCGCCCGCGAGGATCCCGCCGCCGCAGGCGACGAAGCCGGTGAGGGCCAGGAAAGCACCGATCGACGCGCCTTTTCGCCCCACCTCCCGCATGGCGAGAAGCTACGGTCTGGGCGATTGCGCGTCAGTCCTTTTCCAGCGCTTCCGTCTCCCGCACGGTCGCGTGACGACCGCGGGTCGTGAGCGTCCGCCGCACGCACGCCGGTGCTAGTCCGACTCCCCCGCGAGCTCGAGACGCAGCTCCGCCTGCAGCGGTCCGCGGTCCGACCAGGAGAGGTCGGTCCCCCCCGCACCCTTCGAGGCGAGGAAACCCTCTCCGTCGGACAGCCTGTACTCCCCCGGCGGCAGGTCGAGGGAGAGCCAGCCGTTCTCATCCGTGGTGACGAGGCCCCCGGAAGGGAAACGCACCCGATGACCCGCGAGGGGTTCGCCGGTGGCGGCATCCAGGACGCGCACGCGGCCGGCGGCGGTGGCCAGATGGGCGAAGGCCTCCACGTGTGCGCCACTGCCGAGGACGAAGCGCTCGGGGAGCTGCCGCCTCCACGGTCCGCCGACCGGTCCGAGGGTGAGCTCCCATTCTCCGGGCAAGAGGGGCGCTAGGAGCAGGCGACCCTGCGCATCGAGCTGCCCACCCGATTCCTGGCTCCCTCCGCCGACGAGCATGGCCCTGGCACGCACGATCAAGCCCGCCGCAGGAGCGGAGTTGTGGGTGGCCTCGAGGGCGATGGAACCGGGAAACCCGTCGCCTGGGTCGAATGCCTCGCGGACCTCGGCCCCGGCCTCGATCTCGACCGTGCCGAGCGGAACGCCCGTCGGTTGGGTCCACGAGGACGAGCCGGAGGCCCCCCGGATTCGGCGCGAGGGCAGGAACAGGTCGACGGTGTTCTTCCCCGCCCGCAGGCCGTTTGGCGCGGAAGCGGCCGGAGGCATCCACCCGAACCTGCGTGACGGCCGCGTCCTCGTGGTACCAGCCCTGGCGAACGACGGAGCCGGCGGCGTAGACGAGCACGGCCAGGCCCTCGAAGACCGCGCCGGAGGGGCCCACGAGGGTGCCGAGGAGGGAGCCGGCGGCGGGCAGCTCGATCACGAGCGCCTCGTCGCTGCCGCGCTCGACGAGCAGGTGCTCGTGAACGCGAGTGACCGCTCCGTCGGAAACGCGCAGGTCGTAGTCACCCGGAGCCAGAGTCTCGAAGGCGAAGTGCCCGCGCGCGTCGGTCGCTGAACTCCGCGAGCGAGCCCGGAAGGCGCTACGCGTCGAGGAGTCCAGCGGTCCCGAGAAAGGATCGGAGGGATCGTAGCCGTCGTGGTGGGGATGGAGGAGCAGGGCGACGCCCGCCGCGCCCTCCCCCGACTCGCGCCGCACGACGCCGCCCAGCCGCCCCCCCCGGTCCAGCTCCGCGCTAACCACGCGCACCTCGTGCGGGGCGAGCTCACCGAGCTCGATCTCGCACGGAGCGAATCCCGCCGCCGAGACGATCAGGGTCGAGGCTCGGGGGATGAGCCCTCCGTACACACCCCCCGCGGGCGGCTCGTCGCCAGCTTCGTGCAGAGAGAAGGTGTTCGGCGAGAATCTCGCCTCCTCGAAGCGCAACAGGAGGCCGTAATCCCCGACGTTCTCGCCCGTCGCGCCGTCGATGACGGTCAGGACGACGGCGGCATTGCCGACGAGTTGAGCCTTGACGCTCTCCCCCGGTCTCACTCCCGCCTCGGACCACGGAGCGTGCAGTTCGCTCTCGATCCGGATCGTGTAGGAACCTGGCGCGAGGCCCACGAACGCCCAGCTCTGAGATGTGCCTTCGACCTTCTCCGCAACCCGCTCCACGCCCGCCGCGTCCGTGCAGCGGATCGCGCCTTCCCCCTGGTTGGTGAAGACGAAGAACGGTCGACAGAAAACGCGGACGACGATGCGCGAGTCGAGCGGTGGACCGCGGTACACGATGTCCGCGGTCGTCACCGCCCCGGGGACGACCTCGACCGACGGCCCCGTGACCCGAGCCGCCATCTTCGAACGTGCCGAGAGGCGCGCGGTCCCGGGCGGGAGTCCCTCCAAGCGGAAGGTCCCGTCCCGCTCGTCCGCCAGCGCGTGGGCGCTGCTGGTCCGTCCGCCCTCCCCCCGCGCGCTCTGGATGCCAGAGGCCTGGACGGTCCACGCCACGCCGACCGGCTCGCCGTCGGCGTCCACGACGCGCCCCACGATGGTGCCCGCGGCGAGGAAGGTCTGTTCGCCGAGATCGGTCACCGAGCCGGGAGCCAAGGCGGACCAGCGCCAGGAGAGCTCGGCGTGGCCCTGGACGCTCGCGGTCAGCACGAACTGAAAGGCGCGTGGAGGAGTGAGCTCGATCTCGAAGCGGCCGGCGGCGTCCGTGCGCACCTCGGGGTCCGCCCAGTCCCCAGGGACGCCGAACTCGAGCTCGCGCTCGGAGTTGGCGACCCACCCGTCCAGGCGCACGAGGGCGCCCTCGGCGGGGGCGCCGCCGGCCGACAGGAAGCGCCCCAGGACACGAGCCTTCGGGGCCCGTGCGGTGATCGGTTCCGCCCGCGCCCCCGAATCCACGGGAGCGCGCTCGGCTCGGCCGAGCGCGGAGTCGGAATCAGCTCCCTCGCTCAGGCGGGAGTCGAAGGCCGGGGGCGGCGCACCTTGCGTGGCCTCCACGGCCTTGCCCAGCGCGCCGCGCTCGAGGACCTCCGGCGGCGCGCCCTCGCGAAGAGCGAAGAAGAACAGCAGGCCGACAGCACCGAGGAACGCGGCGGCAAAGCTCGTCTTGCGCAAAGTCACCACCGTCACCCTAACGGAATGTAGACGCTCAATGCGCCGTTTCCCATTCGCCCAGGGACGCGGTCCGATCCGTGTTCTCGGTTTGCTCGATCCGCTGGCGCTAGACCATGCACGCGAACACACTCCAACCCGAGAGCGAGAGCACCGGAGCGACCGCGCAGTAGGGCAGGGACAGGGAATCGAGGGCTGGTAGGCTCGTGGCCGACACGAGGCCGAGAGTCACGGCCAACGACAACCCGTGGGATACCGTCACGAACAGGGCGAAGCGCGTGACCTGTTCGGGGTCGCGGGCGGGGCACTCGAGGTCTTTGGGATCCGCCTGTGTGCGCTCGCGGTGCGGCTCCCCGCCGCGTGGTTCTCGTCGGATCCCACGGGAGCGAAGAGGACCGCCCGTCCAGCGCGAACTGGCTGCGCAGTCGGCCGAACCCACGTCGGACACGGGTGGAGCGGTGATCGGTGCTCGCGGGCGGAGAGGACCGTGGGGGGCGCGGGTTCAGCTCGCACGGGACAGGGCCGCGTGGACGCTCGCGACACTTCCCCGAACCGGAACCGCGCGGCGGGCGAACCGGGCTTGCCCGACACCGTGCGCGCTCCCCGCGCATCGCCTCCCGCTTCGTGCGGCTGGAGGGCCGATGTGGAGGAAGCGGGCGTGCGCGCTATCCTCGGTGCGATGTTCCGCCCCTGGATCTGCTCGGGATGGGCGCTTGTCCTCGGCGCCTGCGGCGGCGGCGACGGCTCCGCCGCCGTCTCAAGGGCCGACGGTCCCGCCGAACGCGCGGGCGCGAACGCCGAGCGCCGGAGCTCGCTGCGCGATGACCTGCGAAGGGCCCTCGGCGGGAGCTACGACGAGCCCCTGGCTTTCGTCGACGAGCACCTGCTCGCCCGGGGCGAGCGAGCCTGGGAGCTCCACTGCTCCGCGTGCCACGGTCTCTCCGGGCGCGGGGGAACGACCTTGGCCCGCGCCCTGCCCGTCGAGCCCGGCGACCTCGCCGATCCCCGACGAGCGTCGTTCTTCTCCGAGCGCGCCAAGCTGTGGATCCTGGCCGAGGGCAGCGCGGGCACGCCGATGACGGGCTGGAAGGAAGCGCTCGACGAGCGCATGCTGATCGCCGTGCTGGCCCACATGCGAACCCTCGTCCGGCCCACGCCGGCGGGGACCGAGGAGGTCGGGCGGTGAATCTGGCCGAACGGATCGTCCTCGGGTGCTGGGCCGGGTGGGCGGCGGTCGGTTGCGGGAGCGAGACGGACGGTCCGCCGCCTCCCGACGCGGCCGGGATTCCGGCCGCCTTCCGCGGTCGCGAGCTCTTCGACGCCCCGCCGGGCGCGGACTTCACGCTCACCGACCAGCACGGTGAGCCCTTTTGCCTCGCCGACCGGCGCGGCGCTCCCCTGCTGCTCTTCTTCGGCTTCGTCCACTGCCCCCAGGCCTGCCCGGCGACCTTGTCGGGCTGGAGCCGGGTGCGAAGCCTGTTGGGTGAGCGAGGGGAGCGAGTTTGCTTCGCCTTCGTCACCGTCGACCCGCGCCGGGACACGCCCGAGCGCCTCGCCCGCCACCTGGAGGCCTTCGGGGTCTCGTTCCTCGGCCTGACCGGCAGCGACGCCGAGCTCGAGGCCGTTTACGACGCCTATGGGATCCGGCACGAGCGAGTCGACGTCGATCCCGACGATCAGAGCCTCGGCTACGTGATCGACCACACCACGCGCACGCTGCTGATCGACGCCCGAGGCCGGCTGCGAGTCGAGCACGACTTCCGCGCCCGCCCCGAGGACATCGCCGCCGACCTGCTGCGGCTGCTAGCGGAATGACCGGGGTGCGGAGGCGAGGGCGCCCCGGCGGGCGGCGCACTGGAGCGAACGCGGATGTCAGACTGCGCGCAATGGTCTCGGAGATCCTCGGCTCGAAGCGACCGGGAGCGCACTGGCGTTGAACCGGCCCGTCCTGATCGGAATCGACGGCGGCGGCAGCGGTACGAGAGCGATCGTGGGCCACGGGCCCGGAGAAGTGCTCGGTGTCGGCGCCGCGGGAGTGGCCTGCGTTCGGGACGTGGGCGAACAGGCGGCGACGACAGCGCTCCTGGCGGCCGTGGCGGACGCCTGGCACGCCGCGAGGAGCCCGGCGCGCGCGGCCGACTCGATCTACGTCGGACTCGCCGGCGTCGCGACCGCCTCCGACCGCGGGGCTGCGGAGCGCATGGCGCGGAGTGTCGGCCACCGAGACGGAGCGCCCGTTACGGCCGACCATGACCTCGCCATCGCCCACGCCGGAGCCTTCGCCCGGGCTGAACGCCGCCGGAGGGGAGTGGTCCTGGTCGCCGGCACCGGCGCGGCGTGCATGGGCGTGGACGCCCTCGGTACGTCGGCCCTCTGCGGGGGCTGGGGACCGGCCCTCGGCGACGGGGGCGGGGGCTACTTCCTCGGGATCGAGGCGATGCGCGCCGTCGTGCGCGCCACGGACGGACGCGGGCCGGCTACCGAGCTGTGCGCGCGGGTCCGCGCCGCCCTCGAGATCGACGAGCCGCGGGACATGCTGCGCTTGGTCGGCCGCGATGGAGACCGCAAGCGCGTCGCCGCGCTCGCACCCAACGTGATCGAGCTGGCCGCGGCGGGCGAGCCCCTCGCCACCGAGATCCTCGACCGCGGCGTCGGGGAGCTGGCCTCCCTCATCGTCCACGCGACCGCGCGCGTCGCGACGGCGGACGGAGGGGGCGACGTGCCCTACGCGGTCGTCGGCGGCCTCGCGCGGGCGGGCGCGCCCCTGCTCGATCGCCTGCGCGAGGAAGTCCGCCTCCGCCGCGCCCCCGCGCGCTGGGTCGAACCCGACCGCACGCCCCTCGAGGGAGCCCTCCTGCTCGCCGCCGAGGCTTGCGCCTAGCCGGGGGCGCTCGTGGGAATCCGTGCCGAAGCGTGCGGGGCCGTTGGGGGTGATCCTCTCTCACCGTCTTCCCCGCGGGCGTATCCGGGGAGTCCTCGGGAGGCCGAGGTTGCCTCGGTCCGAGGGGAGGCATCTGGGGACGCACCCGAGGCGGAGTCTCCGAAGCCCGACGGCACGCTCGGCACGCAGGTCGTGTACCTGAACCTCGGCGGGTTCGACAACAGCCGGAACTCCGCGCCGCCGCGGGACGCGGGGCGCGGGGATGGCCGTGCTGGTCCATCACCGAGCCGCTTCGCAGCCCTTCGTGAGCCGGCGTAGAATCGGGCGCGATGCGCCTCCTCGCCGCCACCGCCCTGCTGCTCGGCGCTCTCGCCGGGACGCCCGCCGCCGCGCAGAGCACCGTGGCGACCCACTACTTCTACTGGTACCGCTGGCCCGACGAGCACTTCCAAGCCGGGCACCCCGGCCGCGAGGGACATCGACGCCACTTCCCTCAGCCCGAGCGGGTCAGCTACCTCGATGCGCGCTGGCACCGCGCGCAGTTCCGCGCGATGGCCGCCTGCGGCATCGACGTCGCCCTGCCGGTCTACTGGGGCGCGCCGGGAGCCTACGAGCGCCCGAGCCTGCGCTTCTCGCGCGCCGGCCTGCAGCCCATGGTCGAAGCCCTCGACTCCCTGGCGGCGGCGGATCTGAAAGGCGTCCGTCTTGGGCTCTTCTACGACACGAGCACCCTGCTCTGCGACGTGCGCGGCGTCCCCCCGCGCGGCGGGCGCGCGGACCTTCGGACCGCCAAGGGCAAGAGGCTGTTCTGCCGCACCGTCACCGACTACTTCGATGCGCTCCCCCGCCGCCTGTGGGCGCGCCTCGGCGGGCGGGCGCTCGTCGTCCTGTACTCGAGCGACTTCGCGGCCGGATGGGACGCGACCCTCGGCCCGGCCCTGCGCGAGGCTTTCGTCACGCGGTTCGACCCAGAGGGCGTCTTCCTCGTCGCCGACGCCTCCTGGGGCGACATCGGCCAGGACCGTACGACGAGCTGGGGCGCCGCCCTCGCCGGACCGCGCCTGTTCGACGGGGTCGCACAGATCGGCCCCGGCTACGACGATTCACCCGTCCCCGGGCGGCGGACGCCGATCCGCGAGCGGGAAGGCGGAGCCTTCTACGGCCGAAGCTGGCGCCGCGCGGTCCTTTCCGAGCCCGAGCTGGTCCTGATCGAGACCTGGAACGAGATGCACGAGGGCACGGAGATCTGCGAGACGCGCGAGCTCGGCACGACCTACGCCGACCTGACGCGGGAGTGGATCCGCCGCCTGCGGTCGGGTGACGCGGGGCCGCCGATCGAGCTCCGCTTCCCCGCTCCCCGACCGCGGCCCGACCACACCTGGGGCACCGAGGCCGCCGGTGTCGAGGAGCTGTCGTGCGTCTTCGACGGTGACCCCGCGCGGCGGCTCGGCCTGCGCGAGCTCGCCTGGGAGGACGGCCCGCTGAGGCTCGCCGACGGGCGATTGCACTCGGAAGGAGGGACCGCTCCGCGCTACGTCTACTTCCAGGTATCCGACCACTGGGCCTTCGACACCGAGCGAGACCTCGAGCTCCTGGTCGACTGCGACCCGGGCCCGGCGCGCCTGCGGCTCGAGTACGACTCCCACGACGGCGGAGCGACGCTGAGCGGGAGCTACACCACCGTCGAGGCGGGCGCGCGCGAGGGCGCGCGCGGCGGGGTGCTGTTCGTGTTCGCGCTCCCCCGAGCGCGGCTCGCCAACCGGCAGAACGGCGGCGCCGACCTGCGCCTGTGCCCGCCAGGGAGCGCGCTCGCGATCCGCGGCGTCAGATTACGTCGGCGGCCGGCAGACTAGGCTCTCGAACCTCCGCCGCCTCCACGGGGCGAGGCCTGCGGCGGCGCAACGACGACCCGAGAGCCACGACCGCGCCGAGCATCAGAGCCGAGCCGTAGTGTGGCAGATGGTAGATCGCGGTGTTCCGGATCCTGACCGAGCCGAAGAGCGGAGTTCGCGTCGGGCTGCGCGCCCTCCGACTCCGCTCCGCTCCGTCTCCGGGCGCACAGCCCGGGCACCCCTCACGCCCCCTCAAGGGACACCACCCTCCTCCTCACCTGACTCTCATTAGGACTGGACCACTTCCTTGGGGTCATGCCACGCCCAGGGCCGCCGATGCGGACGCGGGCGTACTCCCACCCCGAGAAGGCCGTAGCATCTCCCGAGGAACCGGGCCCTTTCTTGCCCTCTTCTACGCCCTTTACCGGGCTCGCATCGCCCGGCAGACACGCAGACCCTCTTCCCCCATGACCGACGCGCCCGTGAGACTCCGGCTACTGGCCCTAGACCGCTTCCTGCGGCGCGCGCCGCTTCGCATCCCGTTCCACTTCGGCAACACCGTCCTGACCGAGCTGGAGCTCCTCTCCCTGCGCGCCCGGGTCGAGGTCGAAGGTTGCGGCGTGACCCTGGGGGCCTCCGAGTCCGTGCTCGCGCCCCTGTGGTTCGACAAGGACGGCGCGAAGCCGCTCTCGGAGCGCCGCGCCGCCCTGCTGACCTCCGTGCAGCGCGCCGCCGACACGACGCGCGCCCTCGATGCCGCGCCACTGCTCGACCTGCACCTGGCGGGAGCTGACGCCATCGCCACCGGCGCGCGCGCGGCGGGCGCCCACCCGCTCGTCGCCAGCTTCGGTCCGGCGCTGGTGGAGCTGGCCTTGGTGGACGCCCTCTGCCGTGCGCGCAAGACGACGTTCCACGACGCCCTGCGCGAGGACCTGCTCGGCCTGGGAGCCCAGTTCGCCGCCCATCTGCCGCCCCGACCTCTCGATCGCATCGCCGTACGACACACGGTCGGGATGGGAGACCCCCTGACCGACGCCGACGTCACCGAGCGCCTCGACGACGGGCTGCCGCAGACCCTCGAGGAGGTCGTGCGCGCTACCGGCGGACGCTACTTCAAGCTCAAGGTGCCAGGAGATGCCGAGGGCGCCGTCGCGCGCATGGCGCACGTCGCCGAAGTGCTCGACGCCGCCGCGATCGACTACCGCCTGACACTCGACGGCAACGAGCAGTTCCCCGACACCGAAACCCTGGCCTCCTTCCTAGCCCTGGCGAGCGGCACGCCGGCCTTGAGAGAGGCCTGGGCACGGACACTGTGGATCGAACAGCCCCTGGAGCGCGATACAAGCCTCGATCCCGCCTTGGCCGAGCCCCTGGCGGCGATCGCGCGCTCCAAGCCGATCGTGATCGACGAGGCGGACGCGACCGACGACGCGCTCGAACGCGCCCTCGCACTCGGCTACACGGGGTCCTCGGCCAAGACCTGCAAGGGGATCCTGCGCGTCCTGCACGCCCAGCGCGTCATCGGCGAGTGGAATGCAACGAACACGCGACCGGCCGTCCTCGCCGGCGAGGACCTGACCTGCGTCCCGCTCCTCGGCCTGCACCAGGATGCCTGCGTGGCGGCCTCGCTCGGCATCACGCACGTCGAGCGCAACGGCCACCACTTCGTGCGCGGCGCCGCGCACCTCTCGGCGCCCGAGCGCACGTGGGCCCTGGAGGCGCTCCCCGCTCTCTACCGCCCCCTGGTCGACGGCGTCCCGGCCCTGCGCATCGAGGACGGCTCGATCGACACCTCCCAGCTCTGCAAGCACGCCTTCGGGGCGGCCTTCACTCCCGACTGGGACGCGCGCGAGGAAGCCCCGTGAGCGGCGGCCTCCTGCGCAGGCTGGGACCGGCGTTGATCGTCGGTTCGGTGGTGCTCGGCCCGGGCAGCCTGCTGACCGCCAGTCGCGTCGGCTGCGACTTCGGCTTCGAGCTCGCGTGGGTCGTCGTCACCGCGACGGTGTTGATGGCCGCCATGACCGCGCTCTCCGCGCACCTCGGCGCCACCCTCGACGGCACGCCGTGCGAGGTGCTCGCCCGCAGAGCCGGCCGCCCCGTCGCGGCCCTGGTGGGCCTGGTCCTGTTCGGCGTCGTCGCCTGCTTCCAGTTCAGCAACAACCTCGGCGTGCTGGCCGGACTCGAGCCCCTGGGCATCCCGGCGGGCAAGGCCTCGGTCGCGGCGCTCTGCGGCCTCAACGCGCTCGTCGCCGCCGCCCTGCTCGGATTCCGCGAGCTCTACCGACCCCTCGAGCGCGCGATGAAGGCGCTGGTCGGCCTGATGATCCTGGCCTTCGTGGGCAACCTGGTCATGGCCCGCCCCTCGCCGGGCGCGTTCCTCGCGGGGCTCGTCCCCTCCCTCCCCACCGGCGACCTGCACGGCTCCCTCCTGCCGGTCACGGGCATGATCGGGACGACTTTCTCGGTGGCCGGCGCCTTCTACACGGCCTACCTCGTGCGCGCCAGAGGTTGGAAGGGCGAGCACGCCCGCGAGCGCACCTTCGACTCCCTGGTCAGCATCGGCGTGCTCGGCGGCCTGTCGCTGGTCGTCCTGGCGACCGCCGCCACCGGGCTGCACGGCCGGGTCGCCGGCGACGAGCTCACCGGCGCGGCCGAAGTCGCCAGGATGCTCGAGCCCCTGTTCGGGGCCGGCGCGGTGGCGCTGTTCTCGATCGGCCTTCTCGCAGCGGCTTTCAGCTCGTTCCTCGGCAACGTCCTGATCGGCGGGACGGTCCTCTCCGACGGCCTCGGCCTCGGGGGCGAGGTCGACGGCAAGTGGACGCGCCTGTTCACCGTCGCGGCCCTCGCGATCGGCCTGGGCGTGGCCCTCCTCGTGCAGCGCACGGGCCAGTCGCCCGTACGACTGATCCTCTTCGCCCAGGCCCTGACCGTGCTCGGCAACCCTCTCCTGGCGGGGGTCTTGCTGTGGCTGGCGAGCCGCGGTCCGCGGGAGGCGCGGCCGCCGCTGTGGACGCGGCTGTTGGCGTGGACCGGTTTCGTGTTGGTCGTCGGCCTCGCGGCGCGGACGGCGTCGCGCTTACTCTGACGCTCCGGCGCCCGCGGCGGGCGCGTCCGAGCCCGGGCGCGATGTGAGCAGGCGCTCGACGACCTCCGCCGGTGCCGGCGACGCCTGCCAGCGCTCCCGAACGACGCGCAGGGCGAGCTCCTGCTTCTCGGCCAGGAACTCGAGCGCCTTGGGCAAGGGCAGGCGCTTGGAATCGACGCGCTGGGGCGTCCAACCTCCGAAGTGGGCGGCATGTCCGGCGGAGAACAGCTTCGGTACGGTGCGCGCGAGTCGGCCACGGTCGAAAGAGAAGACCGGCATCTCGTTCGCCACGCGCGCGAGCATCGAGAAGGAGAAAGTGCTCCAGTAGAAGGCGTACTCGGCGGCGAGAAGCCGCTCCTCGAGCTCCGTGTAGGGACAGGATGCGATCAGGTCGCACTCGCCCGGCAGGGCCTCCATGATCCCGACGAGGTCAGGCGGCGCGACGAGCACGGGGCGGCGCCCGGCCTCCTGCGCCGCGGCGAGCATGAACGCGACGCTGCGTGCGAAGCGGCCGCGGCCAACGAGTTTCTTCTGGCACTCGTAGTCGAAGGGAGAGAGAACGAAGATCCAGCTCTCCGATTCGTCCGCGGCCTCCACCGCCGCCCCCAAGGGAGCGGTGAGAACCGTGTCGGGGTTGAAGAACGACAAGCGTTCGACCTCGTCACCAGGGCCGAGATCGGGGACCAACGTGGGATAGAGATGGGGAAGATCCTCGATGCAGGCGATTTCGAGTGGGCGTCGCCTGCCGCCGAGCTTGCGCGCAAGCCAACCGTGCAGCTCTCTCATCCATCCCAGCTTCCAGGGCAATGCCCACTGCAGGTCAGTATCAGCGAAGGTGGTCGTGCGCGTGAGTCCCAGGAATGGATCGCTGGTAACGACACGGCACCCGCGACCGAGCAGGCCTTCGACGAGCCGCTCGAGCTCGTCGTGCGCGAGCAATCCCTCGTGCACGAGGAGGTACCCGCAGCAGAGGAAAACGAGGTCGGGCCGCAGTTCGTCGGCGGTGCGCAGGACGTCATCGACATCCTCGTAGGGAGCAGTCGGCGCGGGAGGGGACGGACCGGCCGCGGCGAGGAGCGCCTCGGGGACGAGCAGGCGCGCCGCGGCCGCGAAGGGCTGGCCGCGCAGGAAGCTGGTGGCCAAGGCCAACTCGCCGCGCTCCCCGGAAATGACGAACAGGCAGCTGGGCGCGCCCATCAGTGCTGCTCCGGCCAACCGGCGCTCTGCGTGATCGCCCCCCACACACCGCCCCCCGCGCCGGAGCAGGCGACGGCGAGCAACGCGGTGAACGCGAACAGCGGTTTCCTCCCGTCGGCTCGATGCACGGCGCCGCCAATGTACCGAGTCTCCCCGGCACCGTCACCCGCGCGGTGGGCAGCCACGGGAGCTCCACGGCGGCGAGACGGGCGACTCAGCTGGTGAGATCGGGATAGGCCGCGCAGACCCGGTCGATCTCCTTGGCCTGGCCGGGGGAGAGGGTCTCTGTAGGATCGAGGCACCACGCTCCGCGCAGCAGGCCCCCGCGGCGGAGGACCTCGTTGACGCCCGCGATGCACCCGGCGAAGCGGTTGGCGCGGTCGAAGACGGCCGCGTTGCACTCGGTGACGGCGTCGGCGCGCGCAAGGAGCTCGGGCGAGGCCGGCTCACCCGAGCGGGCGACGCGCCGCGCTTCCTCGAAGAGCGCGACCGCGCTCCTCGTCCACACGGCCCAGTGACCGAGGAGCCCGCCGACGAAGCGCGGCTCATGGTCCGCGAGCAGGTCGCGGACGATGTGGTCGTCGTTGCCCGTGTAGAGCGCAACCTCTCCGGCGCGGCCGGAGGCGGCGACGCCCTCGACGACGTCGAGGGTCAGCCTCCGATCGAAGGGCGCGACCTTGATCGCAGCGGTGCAGGGCAGCTCGGCCAGACGGCGCCAGAACTCACGCCCCAGGACGAAGCCGCCGACCGCCGGCTGCAGGTAGAAGCCGAACACTCCCAGCACCTCGCCGACGGCCTCGCAGTGGGCGATGCGCTCGTCTTCGCTCGCCCCCGCCAGGGCCGCCAGGCTCACCAGGGCCACGTCGTAGCCGGCGGCGCGCGCCGTGCGGGCCTCGGCCAGGGCTTGGTCGCGCCGTCCGGTGACGCCGGCCACCAGCACCGGGCGAACGCCGTCGGCGGCTACGCGCTCGCGAACGGTGCGGGCCGCCAGCTCCAGCACCCGTCCGAGCATCCCGTACTCGCGGATCGCGAACTGGGTGGTGTGTACACCGACCGCCAAGCCGCCGACGCCCGCGTCGAGGTAGTAGCGCGTCAGCGCGCACTGCCGCTCCTCGTCCAACCGGCGTTCCGCGGTCAGCGCCAATGGGTGGGCGGGGATGAACAGGCCCGAGCGCAAGGCGGCCGTGACGGCGTGGGCGATGGGCGCCGCGGAACTCAAAAGGCACCGTCCCGGCGTTCGAAGCCCGTGGGCTTGTCCCAGATCTCGCCTCCGGCGCGCAGCCAGGCGGCGGTCCAATCGATCGCGCGCTCGATCGAGACCCGGCCCGGCCCGAAGCGCTCCAGCGCCATGGTCGCGTCGCTCAAGAGGGCCGTTTCCCGCTCCTCGCCGGAGAACAGGGGCGGGCGGGCGAAGCGCGCACCGAACTCCTCGGCGAGCCATCTCACGGACAGGCGCTCGCTCCCGGTGACGTTCAGGGCCTTCGGCGGGCACGCGCAGAGGGGAAGGCAGCGCAGGGCGGCGGCGCAGGCATCGCCCTGCCAGATCGCGTTCAGCCAACCCATGGCGAGGTCCACGGGCTCGCCCGCGAGCACGCGCCGCGCCACGTCCACCAGCACGCCGTAGCGCAGCTCCACCGCGTAGTTCAGACGGTACTGGAGCACCGGCGTGCCGGCACAGGCGGCGCGTTGGGCGAAGGCACGCTCGCGCGCGAGGACCGATCGCGCGTACTCCCCGACAGGAGCGGGCTGCGTGCGCTCGTCCGCTCCGGGACCCTCGACGGGCACGAAGGGGTAGACGTTGCCGCTCGAGAAGACGACGGTCGGCACGCCTGAGTAGCGGGCCGCGACCGCGCGCGCGAGCTCGTCGTTCACCGCCCAGGTGCGCGCCACATCCAGGCTCGTGCCGAACTTCGTCCCGACCAAGAAGAACACCCCTGCCGCGGAGGGGAGCGCGTCCACGGTGCCGGGGTCGAGCAAGTCCGCCGACAACGTGCGAACGCCGGCCTGCTCCAGGCGCGCGCGGGGGCCCTCGCCCGAGAAGCGCGAGACGGCGATGACGTCGTGCGGAGCGCCCCCCGCATCCAGGGCCCGCCGCGCCATGCGCGCCAGGCTCGGGCCCATCTTCCCGCCCGCGCCGAGCACCACCAGATCGCCGTCGAGCGCCGCGAGGTCGTCGATCACCGCCGCCGTGGGGCGCGAGAGGCACTCCTCGAGGGCATCCACGGTCTCGATGACCTCGGGCCACGCAGCTTCGTGCTCGCTGTTCTCCATCTCGTACGCGCTCTCGCGCTCGCTGACGATCCTACCAGTGCGGTAGTCTCTCGCCGATGAAGCTGGCGGTGTGCAACGAGCTCTTCGCCGGGGAGGACCTCGCCCGGGTGTGCGCGATCGCCGCCGAGACGGGGTTCGAGGGGCTCGAGATCGCTCCCTACACCCTGGCGGACGATCCGCGGGAGATCGACGAGGCGCAAGCGGAACGCATAGGGGCGACCGTGCGCGCCGCCGGCCTGAGCGTAGTCGGCCTGCACTGGCTGCTCGCACGGCCCGACGGCCTGCACGTGACCTGCGCCGACGACGCGGTGCGCGCGCGGACGCGGGAGTTCCTGTGCCACCTCGCGCGCCTGTGCGCCGCGATGGGCGGCGAACTGCTCGTCCTCGGCAGCCCGCGCCAGCGCGACGTCCCCGACGGCGAGCGGCACGAGGACGCCTTCGGGCGCGCCGCCGACCTCTGCCGCGGGGTGTGCGAGACGGCGGGGCCCCTCGGTGTGCGCCTGGCCATCGAGCCCCTCGCACCGGCGGTCACGAACTTCATCACCAGCGCGGCCGAAGCGGCGCGGCTGATCGAGGCCATCGACCACCCCGCCTGCCGCCTGCACCTCGACGCGGCGGCCATGGCGAGCGAGCAGCAGCCCGCCGAGCGCATCGTCGCCGAGCACGCTCACCTGTTGGCGCACGTGCACGCCAACGACCCGGCGGGCGGCGGGCCGGGCTCGGGGGACTTGGACCTGGCGCCCATGGTGCGCGCCCTGTGCGAGGCGGACTACTCGGGCTGGCTCTCGGTCGAGGTCTTCGAGACGCCGCTGGTCCCCGAGAGAGCCGCGCGCGAGAGCGCCGCAACGCTTCGCCGCCTCCTCTCCGGGAGCACGGAGGCCGCCCCCCCCCCGCGGCGCTTTCCGGCCCCGGGGCGCGTGCGCACGGCGGCCGCCTTCCGCGAGCACCTGCGCTCGGTGGCGCCCGATCTGGACTGCACGCTGAAGCCGCGGGGCGCCGCAGGGCCCCTCGGCGAGCCCATCGAGATCGAGGGGCGGACCCTCACCAACCGCTTCGCCGTCCACCCCATGGAGGGCTGGGACGGCACGCGCGGCGGCCTGCCCACCGAACACACCCTGCGGCGCTGGGAGCGCTTCGGCCGCAGCGGAGCGCAGCTCGTCTGGGGCGGCGAGGCCTTCGCGGTGCGTTCTGACGGGCGCGCCAATCCGCACCAGCTCTTCCACAACGCCGACGCGAACACGGCCGCCGGCCTCGCCTCCCTGCTGGAGCGGTTGCGCACGGGCTGCCGCGCCATCGGCCAGGACCCCGAGCGGCTCTTCGTCGGTCTGCAGCTCACCCACTCAGGACGCTACGCGCGCCCCGACGGCCCGCCGGCTCCGCGCACGGCCTACGCGCACCCCTTGCTCGACTCGCCCGTCGGCGCCGACGAGACGAGCGTGCTCACCGACGGCGAGCTGGAGGGCATCGGCGAGGCTTACGTCGCCGCCGCCCGCCTCGCGCGCGAGGTCGGTTTCGACTTCGTGGACGTGAAGTGCTGCCACGGCTACCTGATGCACGAGCTCTTGGGCGCCCACCGCCGAGGGGGACCCTACGGCGGCTCCCTCGCCAACCGCGCGCGGCTGTTCAGCCGCATCGTCGCGGAGATCCAGAGCGAGTGCCCCGGCCTGACCGTCGGGGCGCGCATCTCCCTCGGCGACGTCCTGCCCTTCGCCCCCCACCCGAGCACGGGCGTCGGCGTGCCCGCCACCTGGACCTCCGGCGCCCCGTTCGAATACGGCTTCGGCATCGACCGCGAGGACCCGCGACGGATGGACCTCGCCGACCCCCTGGCCTTCGTCGAGCTCGCCCGCGGCCTCGGCGTGCGCCTGTGGAACGTGACCCTCGGCTCGCCCTACACGTGCCCGCACCTGCAGCGTCCGGCGACCTTCCCGCCCAGCGACGGCTACCTGCCGCCGGACGATCCGCTGGTCGCCGTCGCCGAGCACCTGCGTGCCGCGCGGCGCTTGAAGGGGCGCTTCGACGACCTCGTGGTGGTAGGCACGGGCTACAGCTACCTCCAGGAGTGGCTGCCGCACGTGGCCGAGCACGAACTCTCGATCGGCGGCGTCGATTTCGTCGGCATCGGCCGCGGCGTGCTGTCGTACCCTGAGCTGCCCCGCGACGTGCTCGCGGGAGAACCCATCGACCGCAAGCGGCTCTGCCGCACCTTCAGCGACTGCACGACGGCCCCGCGCAACGGGATGCTGAGCGGCTGCTTCCCGCTCGACCCCCACTACAAGGATCTACCGGAGGCCGCGCGCCTCAGGGAGCTGAAGGCGAGCGAAAGGAAGAGACCTTGACCGACGACATCGGCCACTTCGCCGCATTGGACACCAAGCCGTTCTTCCCGCGCACCCTCGGCTACCTGCGCCACATGGGCCCGGGCTACATGCAGTCCGCGATGACCCTGGGCGGCGGCACGGCCTTCGCCTCGATCTTCGCCGGCGCCGCCTTCGGCTACCAACTGCTCTGGGTGGCTCCGGTTGCGATGCTGCTGGGGATCATCATGCTCTCGGCGATCGCCCACCAGACGCTCTCGACCGGCGAGAACCCGTTCCAGGCGATGAAGCGCCACGCCGGCCCCGTCTTCGCCTACGGCTGGGCCTTCAGCGGCATCCTCTCGTCGATCATCTGGCAGTTCGCCCAGTACGCTCTGGCGAGCGCGATGCTGGTCGCCATCGCCCGCCAGTACGGGATCGAGACGCAGAACTGGGTGATGGGCCTGGCCGCGCTCGCGTGGTGCGTGACCATGGCGCTGCTCTACGAGTCGAAGCCGCGCATGGTTCGGCTCTACGAGAACATCATCAAGGGCATGGTGTGGTTCATCATCGCCTGTTTCGGCTACGTGGTGTTCCGCACCGGCGTCCCCCAGCCCGCCGAGCTGCTCGCCGGCGCGGTTCCCTTCCGGATCCCGGGCGAGAACCAAGGCGTGGAGGGCATGACGCTCGTCGTCTCCGGCCTCGCCGCCGCCGTGGGCGCCAACATGGTCTTCGTCTACCCCTACACCCTGCGCAAGCGCGGCTGGGGCCGGGCGCACCGCAGACTGGCGCGCATCGACCTGGGCTTTGGGATGTTCCTGCCTTACGCCATCGCCGCCAGCCTGATGCTGATCGCCTCGGCCAGCGTCTTCTACTACGGCGACCCGGAGCTGTTCACCGGCAAGAAGATCGCGCCGTGGGTGGCGGCGGAGGTCCTCGCCTCCCCCGAGCGCCTCGGTCCCGTGGCGGGGATCTGGATCTTCGGCCTGGGAATCGTGGCCATGGCCCTCTCCTCGATCACGATGCAGATGATGTGCTCGGGCTTCGCACTCTGCGAACTGACCGGAGCGGCGCCCGAGGGCCCGACGTATCGCGTCGGGATGTTGCTGCCCGCGGTCGGCGTCTTGGGCTCGGTGTTTTGGAGCGACATCAGCCTGTGGCTCGCCGTCCCGACGAACGTCATCTGCGGCTTCCTCCTGCCCCTGGCCTACGTGGGCTTCCTGATCCTCCAGCACAAGCGCGCCTACCTGAAGGACGACCTGCCGCGCGGCCCCCTCGGCGCGCTCTGGACGGTGGGGATGCTGTGCAGCATCGGGGTCGTCACGGCGTTCCTGATCTGGTTCACGATCACGAACGTCCCCGGCTGGATCGAGAAGCTCGGCTGAGATGGAGTTCCGCCGGCTCGACGCCTATCGCGAGAAGCTCGACCGACTGGGACCCGCGGCCCCCGTGCGCCGGGCCGTGGCTGCCCTGCGGGTCGTGATGCGCGACGACGCCGACGGCGAGGGGCGCCTCCCCGCCGCCGAAGCGATCGACTGGGAAGCGACGGCGGCCCTGCGGCGCCGCGCCGACGGCCTCGGCTTCGCGATCGCCGAGGCCATGGACACCGCCCAGCGCTTCCGCATCGGCTGGCCGGCGGCGCGGAAGCTGATCGAGAGCACGGGTGCCCTCGCCCTCCACCACGGCTTCGTCGCCGGAGCGGGCTGCGACCAACTCGAGGGCGACTGTGACCGCGATCGGCTCGTAGCTGCCGTCGTCGAACAGGCGCGCGTCATCCAGGCCGCCGGCGGGGAGGTCATGATCCTCTCGCTCCCCTGGCTCACGCGGCAGAGAGCCGACGAGGACGCCTTCGTCGAGACCTACGCCGCCATCTTCGAGTCCCTCCAGGGGCCACTCTACGTCCACTGGCTGGGCGAGATGTTCCTCCCAGAGCTGGAGGGGAACTTCCCCCAGGCGAGCTTCGAGCGCGTGATGGCCCTCGCCCCACGGAAGGTGCGCGGCGCGAAGCTCTCGCTCCTCGACGCCGATCGGGAGCGCGGCCTGCGGCGCACTCTCGCGGCGAACGCCCAGGTCGTCTTCACCGGCGACGACCTGCACTTTTGCGACTTGATCCGCGGGGAAGGCCCCGCGGAGCGGACGGTCGACATCGGCGGGCGCGACCTCGGGATCGGGCCCTTCAGCCACGCCCTGCTGGGCGTGTTCGATGCGATCGCGGCTCCCGCGTCCCTCGCCCTGCGCTTCTTGGACCACGGCGACGGCGAGCGCTACGAGGAGCTCATGCGCCCCTGTGAAGAGCTCGGGAAGTGGCTGTTCCGCGCACCGACGATGCACTACAAGGCCGGGCTCGCCTTCCTCTCGTGGCTGAACGGACTCCAGGGCAACCCGCGGCTCTTCGCCGGCGAGGAGCGCGGGCGAGACCGGGAGCACCTCATGCAGGCGGCGCTGCTCGCGGCCCGCGCCGGCTGCCTCGACGACCCCGACCTGGCACGCGAGCGAATCGCCTGGGTCACGGAGGGCGGAGGTCGCTGACGATGGCAGCCACACGAAGGGAGAAACGACGGCCTCGCGCTCCCTGGTGGGCTCGCCTCGCCGACGAGGAGCTGCTCGAGCTCAAGCTGTGTGACCTGGAGCTCGAGATCGACGGCGCGCTCGCGCAGCGCGTGTCCCAGCTCCACGAGGAACTGCGCCAAGCGGGTTTGCGCTTTCGCCCCTATGTCTGGCTCTCGACCGACTGGTTCACGCCCGACGGCGCGACCGGCTTCGCCGTTCCCTTCTACCTCGCGCACCGCCGCCTGGCGCGGCTCGAGCGCGCGCAGATGCTCGAGGTCGAGGGCGGGACGCACGAGAACTGCATGAGACTCCTGCGCCACGAGGCCGGACACGCGATCGACAACGCCTACCGACTGCACTGGCGCAAGGCGTGGCGGGAGACTTTCGGGCGCTTCTCCGATCCCTACCGCAACACGTACACGCCGCGCCCCGACAGCCGGTGGCATGTCCTGAACCTCGACTTCTGGTACTCCCAGAGTCACCCGGCCGAGGACTACGCCGAGACCTTCGCCGTCTGGCTCGATCCCCAGTCGCGCTGGCGCGAACGCTACGCGGACTGGCCGGCCCTCGAGAAGCTCCAGGGGCTGGAGGGAATGATGGGCGAGATCGCCTCCCTCCCCGCGCGCGTCCGCAGCCGCAAGCGCACCGACACGCTCCGCGGATTGCGCCAGACCCTCGGGGAGCACTACGCGGAGAAGAAGGGCGCCTACCGCGACAAGAATCCGTCGGTCTACGACCACTACCTCGAGCGCGTCTTCTCCTCCGATGCCGCCTACGGACGGCGCGAGACGGCGGCGAGCTTCCTGCGGCGCAACCGGCGCAGGGTGCGTCGCCGCGTGTCGAGCCTGACGGGCAAGCACACCTACCTCGCGGACCAAGTGCTCAACGAGATGATCACGCGCTCGCGGGAGCTCGGCCTGCGGGTCACCCGCCTCGAGCGCGACACGCGCGCCGACGCCGCGGTCCTGGTCACCTTCCTGACCTCCAACCTGCTCCACGGCGGCAGCCAGCGGTTCCGGCGATGAAGCGCATGCGCATCCTCGTGCTGTTGCACGAAGACACACTGCCCCCCGATTCCGTCGTCGGGCTGAGCACCGACGAGATGCTGCCGTTCCAGGCCGAGTACGACGTCCTGACGGCACTCGAGGAGCTGGGCCACGACGTGCGCCGCCTCGCCCTCGGCCACGAGATCCTCCCCCTGCGCCAAGCGGTCGAGCAGTGGCAACCGGACATCGCCCTGAACCTCCTGCTGCACTTCCAGGAGGTCGGCATCTACGACGCACACGTCATGAGCTACCTCGAGCTCCTGCACGTGCCCTACACCGGCTGCAACCCGCGCGGACTGCTCATCGCCAGCGACAAGGCGCTCTCGAAGAAGGTCATGGCCTGGCACCGCGTGCGAGTCCCCGCCTTCGCCGTCTTCCGCCGCGGCTCACGGGTGCGAACGCCGCGCAAGCTGGAATTCCCGCTGTTCGTGAAATCGACCGTGGAGCACGCCTCCCAGGGCATCTCCCAGGCCTCGATCGTCAACGACGAGAAGGCCCTCGTGGAGCGAGTGGAGTTCATCCACCGCAGGATCGGCACCGACGCCATCGCCGAGCGCTACATCGAGGGCCGGGAAATCACGGTCGGCGTCCTGGGCAACCAACGCCTGACGGTGTTCCCAGCCTGGGAGATGACCTTCGCCAACTTGCCGCGCGGCACCGAGCCCATCGCGACCTCGCGCGTCAAGTGGAACCGCGAATACCAGGAGAAGCTCGGCGTCGAGTGCGGCCCGGCCGGGGAGCTCGACACAACCCAAGCCTCGCGCCTCGCCCGCATCGCCCGGCGCGTCTACCGCGCCCTGGGCCTGTCCGGCTACGCGCGCATCGACCTGCGCCTCGACGCAGAGGGGCGTGCATTCGTCCTCGAGGCCAACCCCAATCCGGACCTCTCGCGCGAGGAGGACTTCGCGACCTCCGCGCTCGAGGTCGGAATCGAGTACCCGCGCCTCGTCCAACGCATCCTCAACCTCGGCCTGCGGCACTCCCCGCCCTGGCGCAGCGACGCGCTTTGATTCCGAGGCTTCCTGCTCAGCGCTCGCGGTCGGCGAAGGCCGGGGCCTGCGGATCGGCCCCCGAGAGCACGTAGGCCGCCAAGTCGAGGATCTGCTCGAGACCGAGGGTGTCGAGCAGCCCCTCGGGCATGCGCGAGATCGGGTGCAGGCGGCGCAGGGCGACCTGGTCGCGGGGGATCTCCCAAACCTCCTCGCGGGGCGGCGCCGTGCGGATCACGATCAGCGCTTCGGTCTCGTCCTCGACGCGGCCGACGAACAGCTCGTCGTCGGTGGTCCAAACCTCGGTGTCCTGGTACTGATCGGAGATCGCGGCCGAGGGAGTGAGGATCGCCTCCAACAGGTCGCGCGCGGAGAAGCGGCTGCCGGCGCCGGTCAGGTCGGAGCCCGTCGCTCCCCCCTCGCCGCGCATGCGGTGACAGACGTGGCAGGTCGCTCGCCGGTAGGCCGCCTCTCCGGCGGCGAAGTCGCGCCCCGCCTCGAGCGCGTCGAGCTCGCCGCTGAGCTCGCCCAGGCTCCAGCGGTGTAGGACCGACGCGGAAGCGCCGGCTTCCATCGCCACCGCCGCGTCACCTTCCGCGGGCTCGGGCGCAACCGCGAGGAATGCCGCGACCTCGGCGCGCTCCGCCTCGCAGAGCAGGGCGAGGGCGTCGTCCCGCAGGCCGCGCACGTACTTCTCGAACGAGACGCCGCCCTTCATCCCACCCACGGCGCGACCGATCCAGGAGAAGTAGCGCCGGCGGTCACGCGGAGTCCAGCCGTCGCCCAAGCCACGCAGGTGGAAGGCGTAGTGCAGCTGGTCCGCTTCGCTCTCGCTGGCCTCGATCAGGTCCAAGGAACGCGCGATGACCGCCTGCGAGCCGAGGTAGACCAGAATGCGGCACAGCTCGCGGTCGAGGTCGACGTCCCCCGCGGGGTAGAGGCTCTCGAGCTTGTGCAGGAGAGCGCGCCGACGGCCGTCGGTAGGCGGACCGGAGCGGATGAAGACCAGGGACCAGGCACGCAGGGCGCCCAGGAGATCCTCGCGCGGGAGCTCGGCGACCTCGAGCCGCTCGAGGGTCGCGAGGAGTTCCCCGGCGCTCGCCCCGCGGGTGCGGGCGAGGGCGACGACACCTTGGATGATGACCCGCGGGCGCTCCTCGGCCAGCACGCGCCCGGCCCACTCCACGGGATCGCGGTGCTCGAGGCCGACGCGCGCCGCGTGGCGGAGGAAGGGATCCGGTGAGGCGAGGGCGTTCCAGCCCCCCTCGAAGGCCCGCGCCTCGCCGCGGGAGAAGCAGGCCTCCATCGTCCGGCGCTCGGCACGCGCCTGGGCGCCGGCGCGCACGGCCGCGCCCTCCTCGATCGTACCGGCGTCCTGCACCTCGCCGCCCGTCCAGCGCACGCGGTACAGGCCGGACTGGGTGCGGCGGCCGCCGACGATGAAGTACATGGCACCGTCGGCGCCGAACTCCATGTCGCACAGCGGGAGCGGCTTACCGCTGACGAAGGCCTCGGCCGTGCCGGTGAAGCTCGAACCGCGCGGGGCGAGGTGCACGGCGTACATCGTGCCGTAGGCCCAGTCCGCGACGAACAGCGCGCGCTGGTAGCGCGGCGGAAAGGCGGAGCGTGTGCCGAAGACGACGCCCGTCGGCGAGGAGAGTCCGACGTCAACGGCACCCGGGAGGTTGTCGGGGTAGTGCTCGGGCCACTTACCCGATCCGTGACGCCATCCGAACTCCGCTCCGGAGACGAGGTGCAGGACGCGTGTCGGTCGGTACCACGGCAGGCCGATGTCCCACTCCATGTCGGAGTCAAAGGTCAACAGCTCGCCCTCAGCGTCGAAGTCCATGTCGTAGGCGTTGCGCATTCCGCTCGCCACGAGCTCCCAGGACTTCCCGTCCGGATCGGTGCGGCAGACCCAACCACCCGGCGCCATGACGCCGACCGCGTGGCCGTTGGGGTCGGGCTTGCGCGCCAACAGCTGATCTTCGCCCCAGACTCGCGGCACGCGGCTCATGTCGATCTCGGGCAGAGCGGTGTGGTTGCCCGCGATGACGTAGAGCGACTCTCCATCGGGACCGAGGCGGACAGCGTGCGGGCCGTGCTCTCCACCGCCGACGAGTGGCCGCAGGAGCTCGACCGAGTCGTACTGGTCGTCACCGTCGGTGTCGCGAATGCGGTAGAGACCGCCGGGAAAGGCGTCGGAGTGGCTGACGACCGCGTAGAGGCTCCCAAAGGCACACAAGAGGCCCTGGGCGTGGCCGAGCTCCACACCGATCTCGATCACCTCGGGGGAATCGGTGGAGCCGACCGCCTGGGGCACGACCCGGTAGAGGGGGCCGTACTGAGCGGAGACGATCAGGCGGCCGACGTCGTCGACGGCCAGGCTGACCCAGGAGTTCTGCCGCGTGCGCGGGACCGAGTAGAGCAGCTCGGCCTCGAAGCCCGGCAGCAAGACGAGCTCCTCCGCCGCCAGGGCGAGCACCGGCTCGCCGCCCTCGCCCCCCGGCAGATCGCCCCAGGGCGCCATTCCAACCGGGCCGAAGGCGTAGGCGGCGTCCCAGTCATCGGGCTGGAAGTCCGCCCCGGCCCAACCGATCGCCTCCGTCGTCGAGGCAAGCCAGCGCTCGTCGGTGAAGAGCTCGAAGTCCGCCTCGCCGATCTCGGCCTCCAGGCGCAGCGCGACCGCCGCCGGGCCGCCGCTGTTACGACACAAGGCGGTCAGGGAGTTCGTCCCCGGGCGCAAGGCGTCGGTGACGTCCACCAGGACGGGACGGCTCCAGTCGTCGCTTTCTGCGACATGGCAGCCGTTGAGGTAGACGGCCAGGGCGTTGTCGCAGGCACCCCACAGGGTCGCGCTCTCGGGTTCTCCGGGGAGCTCGAAGCGGCGGTGGACCCAGGCCACCTCCGTCTCTCCCGGCCGAGAGCTCGCCCAGATCCACTGCGGTTCGCAGGGCGGCGCAAGGTCTTGAACGGACGGCCCGCTCGCCAGGGGGAGGGCGAGCAACGCCGACAGCGCACTCATTCGCGTTCCCCCGGCCCACCGGTCACACCCGGCCAGTCGTCCGTCCGAAAGGGCGAGGCCGGCAGCCCCGCACCGTTCTCCAGGTTGGGCTGGGCGTCGTCGCGCCAGGCGTAGCGCACCGCCACGGGGAGGGCGACTTCGGCGTAGCGCACGACGATCGCCTCACCCTCGATGCGTGCGCGCGCGGGGTGGAAAACGCGGTCCATGCCCGCCACCTCGAAGACCCCGGGCGCCTCGCCGTCGCGCGTCCGCAGGCCGGCGGCGTGTTCAAAGGTCAGGCGGATCGCGTCGCCCGAGATCG
This sequence comes from Planctomycetota bacterium, assembly GCA_002686265.1. GTDB lineage: Bacteria > Planctomycetota > UBA1135 > UBA1135. The sequence continues at coordinate 11,789 of NZBA01000020.1, read as the reverse complement.
TCAGGGAGCGGAAGACGGGGCCCGAGCACTCCACCTCACGTCCGTAGTCGCGCGCCAGAGCCCACAGGGCAAGCCTCCGGCCGACGTCGCGCTTGTTGCGCGGGTGAATGTCGTCGGGGTTGCCGATGTCCATCGTGACCGCCATGCCCGTACGCGGCAGCCCGAGCGCCACGGCCTGAGCCTCGCGCAGTTCCGCGCAGGCCTCGGGCGCGACACGCCCGCGTGCGTGGTAGCGAAAAGGCGCGAGCTGGACGAAGTAGAAAGGCAGCTCGACGCCCCAATCCTCGCGCCAGTTGCGGATCAGGGTCGAAAACAGCGTCCGGTACTCCCAGGCGCGCGAGACGTTCGCCTCGCCCTGATACCAGATCACCCCGCTGAACGAGAACGGGATCAACGGGCGGATCATGCCGTTGTAGAGCACTCCAGGCCGGTTCTGCGCCTTGCGGCCGTTGCCCTCGCGGGCGAGGTAGGCGAGCTCGGTGACCTCCTCCAGAGCACCCGTTCGGGTCCAAGCCTCGGCCACGGTGCCGCCCCAGGCGCTGACGACGAGCCCGACGGGTCGCTCGAGGGTCTCGTGCAACTCACGACCGAAGTGGTAGGCGACGGCGGAGAACTTGCCGGCGGTTTGGGGCGAACAGATCGCCCACTCTCCGTGGCAGGCCGCCGTGGGCCCATCCGCCTGGGTGCGGGCGAAGGTGAACATCCGCAGGCGCGGAAAGTCGGCGGCGGCCAGCTCCTGCTCGGCGCGCGCGGACGACTCGTTGCGCCAAACCATGTTGGACTGACCCGAACAGAGCCATACCTCGCCCGCGAGAACATCTCTCACGACGACGCGCTCGTCACCCTCGACGACGAGCTCGAGCGGCTCGTTGCCGGCGGCGAGCGGCGGCAGATTCACGCGCCAGCGGCCCTCGGCGTCGGCGACGGTCTCGGCGCTCCGCCCGCCGCACTGCACGCGGAGACGTTCGCCGGGTTGGGCCGTCCCCCAGACCGGGCAGGGTCGATCGCACTGCAAGACCATGTGGTCGGCGAAGACTCCCGCGAGGGTGACGTCCGCGGAGGCGGACCCTGTCCACAGCGCGGCGATGAGGGCCGGAGCAAGGAGCCGGGAGCGGGCGGTGTGACGCATCGAGGGCGGTCGGCCGGTGAGGGGAATGGCGGCATCCAGAGCCTACCCGATCAGAGAGCGAATCGCCCCGAAGCCCCGCGTGAGGGCCGGTATCATGCGCCCATGCACAGCACGCTCCTCGCCTCCGGTTCCCTCGCCCTGCTCGCCGCCGTCACGGCCGCCGCCGTGCCCGCTCCCGGCGAGGAGAAGATCCCCGTCCTCGTGATCGGCGGCGCCAACAACCACGACTGCGAGTGGACCACGCCGGCGCTCGCACGAGCGCTCAGCACCAGCGGGCTGTTCCAGGTGACGATCACCGAGGACCCGGCGACCATGCTCGCCGAGGACGCCGAGCTCGCTCGCTTCGGCGCCTTCGTCCTCGACTACAACGGCCCGCGCTGGGGGGAGATCGCCGAGGAGCGCTTCCTCTCCGCCGTGCGCGGAGGCGTCGGAGTCTCGATCATCCACGCCGCCAACAACGCCTTCGGGGGTTGGGTCGAATACGAGAAGCTCGTCGGCCTGATGTGGCGCGAGGGCACGGGCCACGGGCGCTTCCACTCCTTCGACGTGCAGATCACCGATCGCAACCATCCGATCACCCGCGGCCTGCCCGACCTGCGCGCCCATCCCGACGAGCTCTACCACCGGCTCGTTCCGATGCACGACGCCGAGAACCGCGTCCTCGGAGTCGCGCACAGCGCCGAGGAAACCGGCGGCACGGGCGCACAGGAGCCGATGATCGTCGTCAAGAGCTACGGCGCCGGGCGAGTGTTCCACACGCCCCTCGGTCACGTCTGGCGGGACACCCCCGCCAGTCGCGCATCCCACGAGGACGATCAGTTCCAGAACCTCGTCGTGCGCGGAACCGAGTGGGCGGCTACGGGCCGAGTGAGCGACGGGCTCGCCAAGCCCAACAGCCTGAGCGCCGCTGAGCGCGAGGAAGGGTGGCGCCTGCTCTTCGATGGTAGCTCGACCGCGGGCTGGCACCGCCACGGCAGCGACGCCTTCGCGGTCCAAGGCTGGTCCGTCATCGACGGCTGCCTCGTGCATCGCGCTGGAGGCGGTGGCGGGGACATCGTCACCGACGATCAGTTCGGCCTGTTCGAGCTGGCTTTCGAATGGAAGGTCACCGCCGGAGGGAATAGCGGGGTGAAGTACCTGGTGCAGAGCGTCGAGCGCCCCTCCGCCATGCTCGGGTGTGAGTACCAACTGCTCGACGACTCGCGCCACGGCGACGGCAACGATCGCGAGCACGCCGCGGGTTCTCTCTACGACGTCTTCCCGGCCGCCAAGGCCCCGCTCCGGCCAACCGGCGCCTTCAACCATTCCCGAATCGTCGTCCGCTCCGAGCGCATCCAGCACTGGCTCAACGGCGTGCTGACGGTGGACGTCGCCCGTGGCGGCGCCGCTTGGGAGGTGGCGGTCGCCGAGAGCAAGTTCCGCCGGACGGCGAGCTTCGGCCTGCACGAGCGAGGCCACATCGGCATCCAGGACCATCACGACGAGGTTTGGGTGCGCAGCATTCGACTTCGCGAGCTCGAGCGCTGAGGCGGCGGGCGGCTCCCCGGTGGCCGATGGTGAAAAATCGCGCATCTTGAGGTGTGGTAACCTGGGTCATCTGTCGCCCACTCCGACATGGACCGGGCGCCGGTCATGCGAGTGGCGCTCGCTGACCGCCTCATCCCCGTGCTGCGCCAAACAGTCAGACGAGAGAACCGACCGATGCTCCAGCGCCTCACCGCCACGCCCACGACACGGAGCGGCCTCCTAGCCGTCCTCGCTCTCACGTCCCTAGCCGCCCCCGTCCGGGCCCAGACCCTGCCCGACGACATCGACATCACGACCTCGCCCAACGGCGTCGTACTCCTGCCGCCGTCGGTCGACCCGGTCTTCACGAACATCTTCGACCGCTACACGAAGATCACCGCCCCCAACGGCCAGGCGATCCACTTCCTGCTCCAGAGCCAGGTCACCGACGAGATGGCGGTCCGCGCGCGCGAGGTGCTGCGCTTCTACCTGACCGACGTCCCCGGCAGCCAGTACGGCGCGGACAAGACCGCCCTGGTCAACCGCATGGGCAACGTCGAAGCGGCGCTGGTGTACTTCAACAACCAGGCGGCGGCCAATCAGGCCATGAACGGCCCGCTCGGCAACGCGAACATCTTCGCCCAGGATCTCTACGCCACCGAGTCCGTAGTCGAGGGCAGCTGGCCGTACATCCTCAACAACCTGCGCGACGCAACGCTGGAGGAGGTCTTCCACCTCGTCCACGGCGCCGGGATCTTCCAGACCTTGCCCGCCTACCACCAGGAGATCGTCGCGGCCACCAACGCCGCCATCAGCGCCGGCCTGTACTTCCCGCCTCCCGGCTTGCCGCCCTGGGACAGGCCGTTCGAGTACATCATCAGCATCATCGACGTGTACTACGGCTTCTGGGCCCATGATCCCGACAACGACGGCACGTCCTTCGGCGGTGAGTACGCGTTCCACACGCGCGCGGAAGTCGTGGCGGGAGACCCGCAGGGCGTAACGGCGATGCGCAAGTTCCTGCCCGAGTACTTCAGCGCCTCGCTCACGTGCGCGGCGAGCTTTCCGTGGACCTTCCGGCTCGAACACGACCCGGCCACCGAGTACACGCTCAAGTCCCGCTACATCGAGAACCTCCGACTCTCGGGCGCGGCCGACAGCGGCATCGGGGGAAACGGGCTCGACAACACCCTGGGCGGCAACGCGGGCGACAACGCCATCGCGGGCGGGGACGGCACGGACACGGTCGTCTTTCAGGGCCCGCGCGCGGAGTACGTCATCTCCGGAGCGCAGGTCACCGACACGATCACGGGCCGCGACGGCACGGACACCCTCGCGGCGGTCGAGTTCCTGCAATTCAGCGACCAGGTGATCCCCTTCGGCGGCGGCTCGGCCGTGAACTACTGCACGAGCTCCCCCAACTCCAGCGGCGGGGCGGCGGCGATCTCGCACGGCGGCAGCCTCGACGCCTCGGCGAACGACTTGAGCCTGCACGCCACGCCGGTCCCCCCCGGCCAACCCGGGATCTTCTTCTACGGCGCGAGCTCGACCCAGCTCCCCTTCGGGAACGGAACCCTGTGCATCTCCCAGCCCGTCGTACGACTCGGCGTCTCCTTCGCCTCCGGACTCGGCGAGTTGGACTTCGACGTCGACAACGAGACACCGCCGGTGAGTGGCGACTTCACGCCCGGCTCGGTATGGAACTTCCAGGCCTGGTTCCGCGATCCCGCGGCGGGCGGCTCCACTTTCGACCTCTCCGACGGCCTGCGAATCACCTTCGCTCCCTGACGTCCCGGCGCATCCTCGGGCCGGCGAAACGCTCCGCGCGATGGGCTCAGGGCGGCGCGGAAACCTGCATACGGAAGGCGAGCTCCGCCTGAGCGATGCGGCCGAGGGGGGCGGAGTCGCCCGAGCACCCAGCGTCGTCCTCGCGCAACGCTCCTAGAGCGTCGAGCATGCGCCGCCCGTCCGGCGGTCGAGGCCCGGCGGGTCGTTCAGAATCAACACCGTGTCGACTCCGGCGCGCAGCTGAACGCCCAGATGGCGGGCACTCAGGAATCCCGAACCCCACAGGCGCTCAGGCAGCGGCTGGCCGCCCTTGCCCTTGGTGACGAGCACGCAGAACAGCGGCAGGTCGCGGTTCATACTGCCCAGCCCGTAGCTGAGCCAGACCCCCATCGACGGACGCCCGGCTACGTGCGATCCGGTCAGCAGGAAGGTCGCCGCCGGGTCGTGGTTGACCGCCTCGGTCACCATCGTGCGCACGATGCGAAGCTCGTCGGCGATCGCGGCCGAGTGAGGGGGCGAACTCGCTCATCCAGGCCCCCGATTGCCCGTGCCGCGCGAACTCGAATTGCGACCCGGCGAGGGGCAGGCTCGCCTGATTCCCCGACATCCCGGTCAGCCGCTGCCCCTGGCGTACGGAGTCGGACAGCTCCTCGCTGTTGCGCCCGCGTAGAACCGGCTTGTGGTCGAGGAGCTCGAGCCGTGGGGACCCGCCGTCTTGGAACAAGTGAACGCCCGCCGAGCCCGCGGGGCGTGGTGCACACCCGCGGACTGCCCGGGCTCCTCATCACACCCGATCCGGCCCAGGGCCAGGGAAACCAGACCGAGGCCCGCGCCGCGCGGAAGGCTGCGCCGGCGCAATTCGTCTCCCCGGCCGATGGGTAGCGTTTGCCGCACTTCTACCGCCAGAGCCCGGGCGGTTCGTCGGGGAAGATGGACCGCCCTCCGCGTGTGGTCGCGAGCAGACCAGCCGCGTGCAGGGTTCCGTCCCGGATCATCGTCGCCCGCGCGCCGAGGCAGCCGTCGAGGAAGATTGGGCCCGAGCGCGGGCGCCCCCGTTTTCCGCTCCCGCCCCTCGCGCAGCGGGGCCGAGTGCGAGGATTGCGAAACGAGAACGCGCGGCGGATCAGCCCCCCAGCTCAGCGACAGTCCAGGGTTCGGGGCGCGCGCCGTCCGCCTCGCGCACGGCGCGCACCTCGGCGGCCTGGATCGGCGCGACCCCGTGCCCCCATTCGCGGCGAATGTAGGTCAGGACCGAGGCGATGTCGGCGTCATCGGCGCCGTACGCAGGCATGTCCATGTTCCACTCGACACCGTCGATCTCCAGGGGGCCGGTCAAGCCATGCAGCACGATGCGCGCGAGGCGCTGCGGGTTACCGAGGACAAACGGTGACTGCCGTAGGCGCGGAGCCTTGCCGTCTTCGCCGCGGCCCGAGCTCTGGTGGCAGGCCGCGCAGACCTCGCCGTAGATGGCGCGCCCGCGCTCGAAGAGCGCGCGCTCCTCCGCGCTCAGGGGTGTTACCTCGAAGGCTGCGACGCCCTCTCTTCCGGGCCAGGCGATGACGTCGACGGCCTCGCGCACGCGCTTCGCCAGGTGCTCCTCTGCAGTGGCTGCCAGCTCGACCGCCGGCGGCTGTCCGACGCCCGGAGCCCGTTCACCGCCCGGTGTTGGCTCAGTCTCCCGCGCCGGCTCGTTTGGTCGGTGCGGATCGCATCCTAGGGCCTCGACGGCGTCGAGGGACACGGGGCGGCGTGCGAGGTTGATCACGCTCGGCTTGCCGTCCGGCCCTTTCGGGCGCCCGGTGAGCACCCCGTCAATCCTGGCGCGCCGCTGCCAGAGGGGCGCGTCGGGGAACTCGACGAAGGTGTCCAAGAGCCCCTCGATCGCATCCGAGCGGCCCTCGACGACGACACAGCGCGCGGCGAGAGCGAGGAACTTCTCCAAGCCCGCGGGGGCCTCGGGCGTCGCGTCGAGGGTGAGTACCGAGCGCACGAAGTCCAGCTCGCGGCCGTGGATGCCGCTCAGGACGGCCGAGCGATTCGCCGCGCTGTCGGCTGCCTCGCGCAGCAGGGCGTAGAGATTCCGATCGGCCGCCGCGGTCTCGGCTTCTCCCAGGGAACACAACACCTGATGGAAGAGGCGCAGGCCCAAAGCTCGCGCGCCAGCGGCGTAGACAGCCCGCGTCACGGCCTCGTCGCCCTTGCGCAGCAGCGCCTCGCCGACGCGCACGCCGGTCAGGGCGAGTTCCTCGTCCTGCGCGTTCACGGCTGCGAGAACGACCTCCTCGTCAAGGCCGCCGATCCCCTCCAGGGCCCACAGGGCGTGGATGCGACCGAGAGTGGAGTCGTGGCCGAGCGCCCGCTCCCTCACCAACTCGTGGGCGTCGAACGACTCGCCGCCCTCCTCGACAATCAGGCGCTGGGCGGTGTCGCGCCACCAGCCGTTGGGGTGCGCGAGGAGGTCGGCGAGCTCGGTCCAACTGGCCTCGGACAGGCGCGGGCGGATCGGGGCGGGAGGGGCCGCAACTCCGTCCTCTGGCGCTTGCGCGGGCACGATGCGCCAGATGCGTCCGAGTCCGAGAGGCGTCTCCAAGCCACGGGCGCGAACCTGCTCACGCAAGAAGGAGGTGACGAAGACGCGGTGCTGGATCACGCCGCGGTAGAGGTCGACGATGTACAGGGCACCATCGGGGCCGTTGGCCAAGTTGACGGGCCGGAAGCGCTCGTCGGTCGAAGTCATGAACTCGTCGCGCCCGTGGACGTTCACGGCCGAGAGCTTCCCGTCGGGTAGCGGGTCGACGCGAAAGCGCTTGATCAGGTTCCCGCAGGGCTCGGCGATGAAGGCGTTGCCGACGTATTCGGGGCCGAGCGCATCGCCGCGGTAGATGAGCGGTCCGCAGGCGCCGGTGAAAACGGTCAGGTAGCCGTCGCGCAGCATCTTCTTCTGATAGCCGCGGTTGATCCCCGGAGTGACGCGGGCGGGCCAGACTGATTGGTCGCGGGCGATGCGCACATTGCCGCCCGTCGCGCGGCCGTGGCTCGGGTTGCGCACCGTGTAGTGCGACGGAACCAAGTCGCCGCGCAGGCCGTCGCTGTTGCCGTTGAAGAACACGCGTCCCAAATCGTCGCGAGTGATCCCCCACTGCCCCCCGCCGGCGGTGCGCTGGCGAAGCCACTCGTCCCCGTCCGCGCGGTAGCGCCAAGCGTGGTTTGCGCAGCGAATCCAGTTGTCCAGGGTCGGCATGAGCCCGTTGACCGCGTGCTCGGGGCTCTGGATGCCACCGAGCCCCGACTCGATGACCTGCGTGCGATCCGCGCGCCCGTCGCCGTCGGTGTCCTCGGCGAACAGCAGCCGGGGCGGGGCGATCACGAGCGCTCCCCCGCCCACCGGCTGGACCGCGCGCGGCAGGACGAGCCCGTCCATGAAGACCGTCCGGCGATCCATCCGGCCGTCACCGTCGGTGTCCTCGAGCACGACGATCGAGCAGATCGGTTCCTCCTCGCCCGCGCCGTCGATATCGGGCATGTAAGCGGGGAACTCGCACACCCACATGCGGCCATCACCGTCGAAGGCGAGGGTGATCGGGTCACAGACGAGGGGCTCCGCGGCGGCGAGCTCGACGCGGAAGCCGGGCGGAACGCGGAAGCTCGCGAGGGCCTCGGCTGGAGCCAGGGCCGGCGCCGGCGGGATGACGAGGTCCTCGGAGAGCGGCAACTGCTCCTCACCGGCTCGGTCCCCGGCCTGGGGCCGGGCGGCCGGCGCGAGCTGCACGGTCAGTAGACAGGCAAGGAGGATTCGACGCGCGACCGAGGACGGCATGGGAGCGGCCACGATAGGCGAGACTTGCGCTCTTTGCACGGCTTGCAGGGGCGGGAGCGCCGGCGGTGGGCCCCTGCGTTCGCCCCTCTCTCGGGGGGGGGCGAGAGTCGGCATCACGAAGCAGGGCGCACGCGCTCAGAGTGGTACGGTCGCCCCGCTCTCGAGGCTCTGGCGCTCGGCCTCGAGCAACAGCGCGAGGGCTCGCGCGTCTTCGAGGTCAACGCGCAGCTCTCCCTCGCCGGTCGCAATGCACTCGAGGAGGTGACGCACCTCGCCGTCGTAGCCGTCGGTGTCGGGAAGCTCGATCGGCTCCACGCCGTCACGGCGCAAGAGCTCCAGCTGCGGCGTGCGACCGATGTCGAAGTCCGCGGTCGCCTGCTCGAAGACGACGGTGGCCTGCATCCGGAATCCCCAGCCGGGGGCGTTGTCCCAGCCGCCCTCGGCCGTGACATGCGCCGGGCCGCCGTCGAAGCGGTAGAGAGTGCTGAGATGGTCGACCGTGCCGGCACTCGAGACCGCGCACGGGTCCCCGAAGCACCAGCGCACGAAGTCGGCGTCATGGATGTGGAGATCGACCAGGGCGCCGCCGCTGCGGGCCGGATCGTCGTAGAACCCCGCCGCCCAAGCCGGGCGCGAGCCCAGCCGGCGGAACGTCGCACCGCGCACGACACCCAAGGAGCCGTCGTTCACGCGTTCGCGCAGCCACTCCCAGGCGGGCCAAAAGCGCATGCAGTGGGCGGGCATGCAGAGCGTACCCGCCTCGCCGGCGGCGGCGGCCAGGCGGGCGATGTCGTCGGCAAGGAGGGCGACGGGCTTCTCGACCAGGACGTGTTTGCCCGCCGCGAGCGCGCGCAAGGCCAAGTCAACGTGAGAGTCGGTGTGGGTGCAGATGCTGACCAGGTCCACCTCGTCTACTGAGAGCAGGTCGTCGGCCTCCTCGCTGGCGAGCACGCCCTCGGGATCGAAGACCTGTTCGGGCGCTTCGCCCTCCAGATTCCCCGCCCCGCCCGCCCGCCCCGCGCGGCGCTCGGGGTCGGAGTCGCAGACCGCCACCAGTCGGTTCGCCCAGCCCGCGGCGTCGGCCTTGGCATAGGCCTGGACGTGAGTGCGGCCCATGAATCCCAGGCCGATCACGCCGACGCCGATCGGCTCGTGGCGCGCCTGTCCCGCTGCCTCTCGGATCTGGGGAGCCACGGATGTCCTCGCTAGGCGCGTGTGGGGGGCCGTCCGAGCTAGCAGAGGACGCGCTCGAGGAGCTCGCGCGCCGTGCGGACGTCTCCGACGCGATCCTCGCCCGTCTCGCGCTCGATCATCAGGTCGCAGTCGATCTCCCGCTCGGCCAGTACACGGAAGAAGCCGTCCCAGTCCACATCACCCTTGCCCACGGGGACCTCCGTCCCCCAGGTGCCCGGTTGCGAGGTACGCACCGCGTCCTTGACATGAATCTGAAAGACGTGCGGCGCGAGGACCGCGAGGGCCTCCAGCGGGTCACCGGCGTCGTAGAGGATCATGTTGGCCGGATCGAAGTTGACGCCGATATCGGGGTGGTCGATCTCCTCGAGAACGGCCAGCAGGGTCTCGGCCGATTCCTGTCCGGTCTCGAAGCCGACGCGCGCGCCCTCCTCCACGAAGCACTCGGTCAGCTCGCACAGGCGATCGATCATCTTGCTCCACTCGGGCGCTTCCCGGTCGTGGGGCAGGAAACCGGCGTGCAAGGTCACGAGGTCGAGGTTGAGGCCGCGCATCGCCTCGGCGTTGCCCTGGGCGGCGTTGAGGTTGGCCTTCCAGTGTTGGTCGGGCCGCACGCCGCCGGTCTCGCGGATCGAATCGAGGGTGGAGTAGTCCTCGCCGCGCATGCCCATCATGCCCGAGCAGATCGTGATGCCCGCTTCGTCGAGGACCTCGACCGTGTCATCGATGGACCAGTGGCCCTTGCGCACGGGCGAGAGGTCGAGCTGCACGGCGTCCAGCCCGGCCTCCGCCAGGCGTTCCGCGAGGTGCTTCGGCGTCCCTGCTCGCAGGGACCACGAACAGGCTCCGATTCGACCAGACAAGGTGTTACTCCTCCCAGAGGCGGTGCGCACCATACCAGGGAGGGTGACTCGGATGCCACTCCTTCGCCAGTCGCACCCGATCCGGCCCCGGAGCAGGCTCGGAACCCATGGCGTCCTGCGCCGAGATCTACCCTCCCTCGTTGCCGCCGACCGCGAGAGGGTCGCCACCCCCTCTTGCCGGTCCAGCTCAACGGGGCGCCTCTCGGGGTCAGTCTCGTGGGATTCGAGCCGTCTGGTAGGGTGGTGACCATGAGCGCATCTCTCGCCCTCGGCCTGGTCTCAGCGCTCGTCTCGGCCTCCGCCGCCGACGGCCCGGTGAGGGAGGTCCGCCCGATGCTCCCCTGGTACGCGGCGATCCACGGCGCGGAGGTGGACCACGACCTAGCCCTCGCCTCCGCTGCGTTCGACCACGCGAAACACCTCGGCTTCGGAGGGGTACGGACCGACATCTTCTGGCACGAGGTCGAGCCGTCGCGGGACCAGTGGAACCCGGCGATGGTCGCCTTCCACGTCGGATACGTCCAGCTCGCCCGCGAGCGGGAGCTCGACCCGCTGGTGATTCTCAGCGGCGCGCCTGGCTGGGCCGTGGACCTCTACGATACCGACGCAGCAGCGTTTTGGCTGGAGTTCGAGGACTACGTCAGACGCGTCCTCTTCCTCGTGGCTCCCGAGGCGAACACGTATCAACTGTGGAACGAGCCGAACCACTTCATCGACCCGATCGACGCCGATGACGACTGGCAGCTCATCGCCCGGGCGGGAGCACTCGTGCGAGAGCTGGACCCGACCGCGACGACCTGCGTCAACGCCATGGCGAACCTCCCCGGCTGGCAGGACGCGATCGACGACTGGATCACGCGAGCCGGGGACTTCATCGACCTGATCGGCGTCGATCACTACCCGGGCACTTGGGCCTGCTGCACGGCCGCGGACTGGGGACCGCTGGAGGTCCTCGTCGCCCGCATCAACACGCCCGGCGACCTGTGGTTCGGCAAGCGTGGCGGGTTGATGGAGACGGGCTTCAGCTCCTGGTCGTGGCTCTTCGCCGACGAGCAGGATCAGGCGGACTGGATCGCCCAGGCCCTGCCCGAGATCCGTCTGAGGCTCGACGCCGACATCGGCCGACGCATGGCCTTGTGCTGCTTCTACCAGCTGATCGACGTAGACACCGGCGGCTGGGGGCAGGAGGCCCACTTCGGCATCGTGCACTCCGACGGCACGCCGAAGCTCGGCTACCCGGAGCTCGGCCGGCGGCTCTGGGAGTTCTGAGGCGCTCTCGATGAAGCTCAGCCGGCGGGCGCCCGACGGCTGAGGGAGCGGGGCCGCCCCTTGGGGAGCCTCGCGTCGCGCCCGGGAGTAGTGCGGTACTTTCCTGTCAGCGAAGCGATGAGGAGTGTGCGACACCGTATGTTCTACAGATGCCTCACACGACCACGCGCAGACGGTTCTTGGCTGCCCTGACCACGACAAGTGCCGTTGCCGCGACCGGCTCTTC
>NZBA01000019.1 GCA_002686265.1 Planctomycetota bacterium | reverse complement strand
TACGGTCTGGCACTGAGCCAGTTCTGGCAGATGACCGTGTGGACTTTTCCGATTCGTCCGTTGCGAACATATTCGGTCGCCTCGCGGTTACGAGCATAGGATCGTTGCTGAGTGCCGACTTGGCAGACACGCTCGTACTTCCGCACCGCCTCCACCATTGCACGACCTTCTCGGATCGTGAGGCAGAGTGGCTTTTCGGCATAAACATCTTTGTCCGCTTGGCAGGCGTGGATACAGGGCAGCGCGCGAGAATGCTCCGGTGTGCTCAGGACCACCGCATCGACGTCGCTGGACTCCAGCATCTCTCGGTAATCCTGAAAGATCCCGTACTTCGCGCCAGTCTTGCCACCTTTAGGTCCAAGTACATTTTTCTCGTAGCTCGCGAGATACTCGTGGCATTTTTTTGGCCAGACATCGCTCACCGCTACGACGCGGCACTCGCCAGGCAAGCTTGTAGTTCCCTTTAGATCGGCGATCATCTGGTGAGCTCGCCGACCGGTCCCCACCCAACCGATACCGATCCGGTCGTTGGCCCCGACCCTGCCCGGTCCGGCCAAGACGTGCGCGGGGACAATGTAGGGCACCGAAAAACTAACTGCCGCTGTTGCCGCCGTCCTTTCCAGAAAACGTCGCCGTGAGAGTTGATTTGAGGCTTTCATGGGATCATCTCCAATTGAAGTGTCACGCCTTGCGGCGGTGTCTTCTTGCGGGACATCCTAGATTTTTCTGGGAGCAATGGCGCGGAGGATTATCGCATGAAGATCAGCGTCTTCACAGTCATAATGGGCAAGTATAGTGTGGGAGATGCCGCCAGGGAACTCGCGCAGATCGGCTATGATGGAATCGAGTGGCGAGTCCACCCGGACTTTCACATTCGTCCGGACGAGTTGGATAAGCGCGCCGTAGAAGACCTATACGGTGTCCCGTTGGATACAACCGGTTTCGCCGGTGAACCGTTAAGGTCCGGGACCCAAGACGAAGTATCGATCCACGACAAGCTTTTGGACGACATCACATTTTTCAAATCGTGCCTCAACGAGCGTTCATGAGTCGGCTCGCTTGAAGTCTCCCACCTTTGGCAATTCGAAAGGTTTGCGGTAGCTGCGCGCCAGCAGCATGTTTGCTTTCACGTGGTTGTTGAATGATTCACTTTCGTCGTCGATACGTAACAGATCGCCCAGAGTCAGCCTTGTTCTGTCCAGGTCGACGCCGCGCGAACGCAGGTGCGCGACCATTCGTTCGAAGGTGCGCAGTACTTCGTCGTGCAACGGCTGTTGCTCCAAGGATGCGGTGATCTTGTCAACCGCCAACGGGCGGCCAACCCTGTACGATATGTTGCCGAGATGGCACAGCGAAGTCGATTGGTGGCCTTCGACAATATCCGCGTTGAGAACCTCGCGCCTGCCGCCGCGGACGGCCTTGATGAAGTTGGCGAAGTGGTTTTCGCTTTGGCCTTTGAACGTCTGGACCAGCTTTCCATCACCGTCGAATAACGACTCTTCCGCGACGAAGCCTTCCGTCCCGTGGACGATCCAGCCCGCTTTAAACTGCTTGGAAAACGGATCGCTCTTCAGACCCCGCACTTCCTGCACAATCGTCGCACCGTCAAAATCGTGTGCCACGATCTGCGTGTTAGGGGTCTCACCGGCGTCCTCGTAGCCTAGTCGACCGCCGATGCTGATGACCGTCCTGCCGAGTCCGGTCAATCCCATGAGCATACGGCAGGCATCGATGATGTGAATGTTATTATTGCCCAGCTCGCCGTTGCCCGTGTCCCAGTTCCAATGCCAGTCGTAGTGTAGCTGCGGCCGAGTCAGCTTCGTCATCGGCGCCGGACCAAGCCACAGGTTGTAGTCGATGTGTGAGGGGACCTCGTACTGACCCCGTGCGCCGATCGAGCCGCGTCCACCGTAGATAATGCTGCGTGCAAACTTCACGTCACCCAACTTGCCCTGCCGGATAAACTTGGCTGCGGCAACCAAGGGGCCGCTGGAACGCCGTTGGGTTCCCGTCTGGCACAGCCGACCGGTAGCTTCCGCCGCCTGAACCATGCGCCGGCCTTCGACGACGTTGTGACTGACCGGCTTCTCGACGTACACATCCTTGCCGGCCTGCATGGCCCAGACCGCAGCCAGCGCGTGCCAGTGGTTCGGCGTTGCGATGGATACCGTGTCGATCGATTTGTCGTCAAAGATCGTGCGGAGATCTTGCACAGCCTTCGGCCGACGTCCCTGCTGCTCTTCAACCCCAGCCGCTCGTTCCTCAGCCAACGTGCGGTCCGGATCGCAAACATACGTGACTTCGACACCCTTTTGTCCAGCAAACTCGCGCGCGTGGACGCGCCCGCGAATGCGACAGCCAATCACGGCGTGGCGAATCGTGTCGTTCGCGGACGCCTTGCCGGTTTCCTCAGCACGCATCGACCGCGGGTTCGACGCTGCCGCGGCGACTGCGGTTGCGATCATCGACTCTTCAAGAAAACGACGACGTGTGATCATGGTGATTTCCTTTCGCGCAATTTGACTTTGTTGGAGAACAGCCAGCCGTCAAGCTTGTTACCGTCTGGATCGTAGAAGGTGAATGCGATGGTGGGACGGCGTGTTTCGTCCGCGACATCGACATCGACGCAAAGAAAACCGCCGGTCCGGTCCAGGTCTAGATCGTGCAGCACATCGACCAGGCCAGACACATCTTCATTCGGCCAGAAATTCCCGCGGGCTCCATGCTTCACCGAAAGAGAGCCGCAGCAGAACTCGTGGATCCTGGACTTCTTGCCACGGTTGTGATATTTCGCATGACGATCGCCACAAACGAAATACACATCCTTGACGCCACTTTCGATGATTTGGTCGAAGAAGGCTTGGCGTTCCTCCAGAAAGGGCGGGTAGCCGTGATTGTCGCTGCGCGAGCCGGGAGGAGGATTGTAACCACCACCTCGGCCACTGCCGACGACTGGCGAGGGACTGACGAGCACTTTGAACACCGCATCGGACTCGGCAAGAGATTTCACCAGCCATCCAAACTGTTCGCGGCCCCAGAGCGTCGCGGGTCTGATTTCCTTGTTGCGAAACTCCCGCCCTTCCAAGAACCAGATTTGCAGGCCCTTACCCCAACGAACCGTGCGATAAGTCCGTTCTGGCACGGGGTTCTGCTCGCGAAAGACCAACAAGCCGGGCTTGTAGTGCGTGGACCAATCATCGCTACGGTAGTCGTGGTCATCCATTTCCCAGTACCCGGCGTACTTGCCAAAGAATTCACGCTGAATCGGCAAGGCGTACATGGCGTGCCAATGTTTTCGAAGCCAGAGCACGGCGTTGTCGTCGGTCATCTCATCTAGCAATGTCCGAACCGCCCGATGGACTTCTCTCGAACTCTCGACTCCCGGCGGCCAGAGGCTCTTGGGGATCCCACCGGCGGGGCCGTCGTAGTAGACCGTGTCGCCGGTCAAGGCGATGAAGTCGATTCCCAGCTTGTCGATCCCGTGATACGTAACGTGCCCGCGATCGTTATCTCGCGTCGCGTATCCCTGTCCGGTGATCACGGCGAAACGCACGTTCCGCTGCTCGTCGGCGGACGGAGCCGTCTTGAACGAGCGCGCCGGCCCGACTCGCTTGCCTTTCCCCGACACATCCGTAATGTGTACGCGGTACCAGTAATCGCGTCCCGGCTTGAGCTTGGTCACCGTTTGTTTGATGGTGTGATCGTTGTCCTTTGCCGCCTCGACCCAGGGAGTCATTCGCGATGCCTTGAAACTCGGTGTCTCGGACACCTCGAAATGTGCGCGGCCGTCCATTCCCGGCACGTCTTGTTCGATCTCACCTTCTTCCACGGCAGTCAGCCGCGTCAGCAGAATGATCGAAGTCTGTGTCGGATCGCCGGACTTTTCTCCCTGAGCATGGAAGGGAACCTTCGCAACGTCCTTTGATTCGGGTGGACCGCCAGGCGCAAGCCCTCCGCCGAAGGCGAACAGTGCCAAGGCTACGGCAAGTTGGAAAGCGTTTCTCATCGTCTCGGTCTCTCGTTATTTTCTCGTCATTGTCGCTATTCTCGCCGGCTTCAGCACTCAACCAGGACATCGCGCGATTTCTTGAGGCATCCGTGTGCGTCTGTGTCACGGAGTTACTTCAAGATAATATGGCCAATTGGGGACTCCGTAGATGATACCATGACCTGGCGAGCCTGCGCCTCGGGCCGACGCAAGCTATCGCTCGGCTGTGGTGACCCGCTCCCCGACCAACCTGCGGTCGGTGCCCGTCGCTGATAACTTGACTCATTTGTAGAAATAGACCTGATACAAGCTTTCTAGTTCGATGTTCAGAGCCCGCACCGAGATGCTTGACCACGGTAGGAAGAGAGAAGCCTTCATGGTTAATCGAGGAGGAGGATGAAATGCCAAAGTCTTTAACACTGTGCTTATTTGTAGGAGTCGCACTCCAGGCGTTTTCGCTGGGCACTGTCGCGACAGCTGATGAAGTGGCGGCCATCGCGAAGCGTCCATATGTGATCGACGACCTTTTTCATGCTGACGGATTTGGTTCGCCCGTCGTTGCTCCTAACGGAAAGTACGCAGTCTGCGTCCGCAGTTGGATTGACACCGCGACGAAACAGCAACGTCATTCGCTGTGGCTAGTCGAGGGCGATCGGGAAAGCGCGAAGCCCGTCGAACAAGGTCAGCCAGATGCTCGCGCGCCGATTCTCTCGCCGGACGGCAAGTGGATTGTGTTCTTGTCGACACGCCCTCGTCCGAAAGGCTGGAAGCAGACTCCGGCCACGCCGCCTCAGTCAGAGCCCGCGCTCGATCTCTGGTTGATTCCGACCACGGGCGGTGATGCGATTCCGCTGGCCGGTCCCGATAAGCCCTACGGTCGCGTCCTTGCTGACTCGTTCTATGGGAACGTCGCTTTCTCGCCGGATGGATCGCGAGTGGCGTTCGTTGCCGATGACGGAGAAGATCCGCGAACCCCGGCGGAGGTTGCGGCTGATGTCTATGTCGTGCGACCGGATCAGGGCGAAGGATATACGGGATTTGGCCCCAGCGAGATCTGGGTTGCACATCTCCAAAACAACACGGACGAATGCGCGGCCGGGCGGATCGACCGGCTGACCAACGACGCGTTCTGGTATGGCGATCCGCAATGGTCCGCCGATGGCGAAACAATCGTCGTCCACGCAAATCGGACGGCTGATCAGGAATCGGTGCGGTACAGCATCAACAAGAACTATGATCTCTGGGAGATCACCGTCGCGGACAGTTCGAAATCACGCGCGACCTTCCGGCAACTCACCTTCGGCCCGGGAGCGGAAGTGTCGCCGCGGTTTTCGCCCGACGGGACACAGATCGCCTGCCTGACCGTTCCGCGCAAAGGACCTCACAAGGATGTCTTCAATCTGGCCATCGTCCAACCAGGCGACAAGTGCACAACCGAAGTGGTCTTCGATCACCGCGCGCCGGGTGTCGACTACCATATTCATCCGTCGCCCCTGTTCCCGTTGCCGCGAGACTGCTGGGATAGTGACCGTCATGTCATCTATCTCGCGCATTCGGGACTGGATTCACGGACGTTGCAGGCGGACATTATGGACCGGAAAGTGCGAGATCTCGACGCTGACAATAGTGACTATCGGAAACGTCGCCAATGGGCGGCGGAGTTTCGCCCGCCGAACCGCAATTCGCTCCCACAAAGGCTCTCCGCCGCAAGCCGCGTGGTCCGTTGGAAGAACGACAAACGCCAGGATATCGAAGGCGTCTTGATCACACCAGATCCGGACATCGCACAGCCACCGTACAAGCTGATCGTGAATCCCCACGGCGGGCCGCATCACCGGTCATCGCGCGGAATTGGCTTCAACGACCAGGTATTCGCCTCGCGCGGGTACGCCGTGTTCAAACCGAACTTTCGTGGCAGCACGGGCTACACGCTAGAGTTCCTCGATGCCGATCGGCACGATTTCGGCGGTGGGGACATGCGCGACATACTAGTGGGGATTGAAAAGCTAGTCGGTGACGGACTCGTTGATCGCTCGCAGCAGTACGTGTACGGAGTCAGTTACGGCGGCTATATGACGACGTGGCTTGTTGGACAGACGGATCAGTTCAGGGCCGCCGTCGCGCAGAATGCCGTGACCGACCTGACGATGATGTGGGGGCTGAGCGACCTGCAAAGCTGGACGGAATGGGAATTCAGCG
This sequence comes from Planctomycetota bacterium, assembly GCA_002686265.1. GTDB lineage: Bacteria > Planctomycetota > UBA1135 > UBA1135. Next base: position 560 of record NZBA01000019.1, on the reverse strand, counting down.
GCCGGCCGTGGGAAGTTCCAGGCGCGATGCGTCGTCACAGCCCGTTGACACATGTCGGCAAGGTCACCACGCCAACCTTGATTCTGCACTCCCGCGAGGACCGTCGCTGCCCGATCGCCATGGGTCGAGCGTACTATCAGTCGTTGTCGGCTCGCGGAGTACCGACGCAAATGGTTGTCTATCCCAATGAAGGCCATGGGATTCGTCAACCCCGTCATCGTGCAGACGTCCTGCGACGAGTCTTGAATTGGTTTGATCGGCACAGCAACTCGCCAGATGAAGAAGTCCGGCAAAGCGATTGACGCCGGCTCGAGACTCGAGATCAATTCGAACAAACTGAAATCAGAAGGAACTCGCATGATAAAGCCGCTTGTGGCCGTCTGGTTCTCAATTGGACTTTTCCCCGGTCTGCTCCTCGCCGCTGACGAGCCGCCTACAATTCAACTCGCCCGCGAGAGCAAAGCGCTGCTGCCAATTGTTGTTGCGGAAGATGCAACGGTTCGAGTGCATCGCGCAGCCGACGTGCTGGCCGAGTATCTTCGCAAGATCACCGCTGCACC
>NZBA01000018.1 GCA_002686265.1 Planctomycetota bacterium | reverse complement strand
TATTTATTACTATAATAGATAGATTATATCTATAATATAGAGAGCAAGTTATGGGGAAACTGGTTAGTATTGGGGAGGCTGCCAAACATTTCGGGGTTGCTCAATCCACATTAAGACGTTGGGATGAGGATGGTACGTTAGTCGCCAAGCGAACCGAAAACGGGCATAGGCGATATGATTTAAGTGAAATCAGACCGCATTCCTTGAATACACCACCTAAATTAGACCGAAAAACCATTGCTTATGCTCGTGTGTCGAGTCGTGATCAAAAAGACGACTTACTTCGCCAGTCTCAAGTTTTGGAACTTTATTGTGCCAGGCAAGGCTGGAGTTTTGAGACGATTACCGATCTTGGTAGTGGAATGGATTATAAAAAGAAAGGCTTAAAAAACCTGCTTGATGACATACTGGGCAATAAAGTTGAACGGCTGGTAATTACCCATAAAGACAGGCTTTTACGATTTGGTGCAGAACTGGTTTTCATGTTGTGTGAGGCTCGTGACGTTGAAGTGGTAATAATCAATCAAGGTGAAGAGTTGAGTTTTGAGCAAGAATTAGCCCAAGATGTATTGGAGATTATCACCGTATTTTCAGCGAGGCTATACGGCTCTTGCAGCAAGAAAAACCAACAATTAATAGAGGCGGTTAAAAAAGCATTATGATCCGTGGACACATTATCGAACTCAAGCCAAACAACGTACAGGCAAATCACCTTGCTCGTGCTTGTGGCGTGGCGAGAAAAGCCTACAACTGGGCTTTGCATGAGTGGCAGCGGCAGTATGCGCTTGACAAAGCGTACCGTGATGCGTGTTTGGCCGCAGGCGTTGAGGTTGATACTAAAAATCTAAACAAGCCCTCACAGGCGAAGCTCAGACGCGAATTGAACGCCATTAAGCGTGAATTATTCCCCTATATGCTGGAAGTGACCAAATGTGCGCCGCAGGCGGCAATCATGCAGTTGGGTGATGCTTATAACAACTTCTTTAAAGGCTTAGCGAAATACCCAACCGCTCGTAAAAAAGGCCGTGACGATAGATTCAGTTTATCCAACGACCAATTTGCCATTAAAGGTAAATCCATTCGTATCCCAAACTTGGGCTGGGTTCGCTTAAAAGAAGCTTTACGTTTTGACGGCAAGATCATGTCAGCCACCATCTCTAAACGTGGCGGTAAGTGGTTTGTTAGTGTGGCTGTTGAAATACAAAAAGCTGTAATTCCTACTAAAAAGACAGGTAAAAGCGTTGGTGTTGATCTTGGTATTACCGACTTACTGGTTTTATCAGACGGCACTAAAATTAAAGCGCCAAAACCACTTCAAGCAAACCTTAAAAAACTAAGAACGCTAAACAAAGCGCTCAGTCGCACTAAAAAAGGCAGTAAAAACAGAGAAAAAGCGAAAACCAAGCTCTCTCGTTTGCACTATAAGATCAGGTGTATTAGGCAAGATTCTCTCCATCAAATCACAACAAGTCTGGTTAATGAGTTCGATGTGATTGCGATTGAGGATTTGAATGTCAAAGGTATGGTTAAGAACAGGCGGCTATCAAGAGCTATCAGTGACTTGGGTTTCTTTGAGTTTAAGCGACAGCTTATCTACAAAGCCACTGAGCAAGGCAAGGTTGTGAAATCAGTCGGACCCTTCTACCCAAGCTCAAAAACCTGTTCAAACTGCAATCATATCCTTGGTAAAGATGAGCTAACATTGAAAATGCGTGAGTGGTTGTGCCCTAACTGTCAGGTTTCTCATGACCGTGACCTCAACGCCAGCATCAATATTTTAAATAACGCGACTGTTATTTTAACAGCTGCGTAATCCTGTTTATTGGACGGTGAGTTCCATCGCCAATTAAAAAAGTCTGTGGAGTCGTGGTCAGTCTAAATCTCAAATGAGAAATAGCGCGTGACAATGAAGCAGAAAGAAAACGTCAAACCTATCTAATAGTCAATATTGGCTAGGTTTGAGTAAGATTTTTGGAACGGTTACAGGTTTTAAAGTATGGTAAGGGCCAAGAGTACCGTCCTCATTATGATTTTTTTGATCCTAAAAACGCAAATTATCAAAAAAACATCGGTAAAGGTGGTCAACGCGTCGGTACTTTGCTGATGTATCTATCGGATGTCGAGGCGGGCGGTGGTACTAACTTTCCAAAGATAAATCTAGAAGTCAGACCCAAAAAGGGCATGGCATTATATTTTGCTAACACCAAGTTTGATGGCAGTATCGAACCTTTAAGCTTACACGCAGGCATGCCAGTAAATAAAGGCACGAAGTTTTTAGCCACTAAATGGCTACGAGCAAACCCTTACGTCAGCTAGCGTGAAGTTTCTAGCGTGAAGTTTAAGGAGGTTTAGCTATACTGTCTTTGCCGTAACGTTTCGTATAGACATAGCGACCCTGCGATAGCCACATTTAAGCTCTCTTGACCATTGGGCTGCGGTAGCGCAATAGGGGTTGCGCACTGCATGAGCTCATCACTCACCCCTTGGCCCTCATGGCCCATTATCCACGCAATAGGGCTACGTAAGTCATAGTCATAAATCAAGGTATCTGTATGAGAACTAGTCGCAAGTAGCGGCGTTTGTACTTGCTGCAAGATATCTGTTATAGCTAAGTTTTCGTAGATGTTCAGAGCAAACTGAGCACCCATGCCGGCTCGTAGGGTTTTGGGCGACCATGCCTGCGCGGTGTTCGTGCTACAAAGCACGGTCTCGATACCGACCGCCGCTGCCGTACGAAGTAAGGTGCCTACGTTACCACTATCTTGTACATCATTTAAGATCAAGCAGTCATGATCAATTGTAGGCAGAGCTGGGGCCGGTATATCGATTATCGCCATAATATCTACGCCTGCCCCTAAGCTGCGAAAGCTGGCGTAGAGCGAATCGGCGACAGTCAAAATACTGGTATAAGTAGGCAGGCGCGCTAATAGCTGCTGCACCTCAGGGTGGCTATGTGCCGACTGCGCTAATAGTACTTGCACTAAGGGGTAGTCACTGCGTAGAGCTGCGTCCATTAAGTGAATGCCCTCTATGACCGTTTGTCCTTGCTTTTTTCGCTGGCGAGCTTGAGTTAAGAGTGCTTTGGCCAGCTTTACGGTTTGATTTTTATCAGAGGTAATCAGCTCAATAGGAGTAGAGGTCATAGCAGCCTGCTTAAAAGGTGATAATGAAAATAAAAACTGCAAGGATGATAGAAATAGAGCCAGTCAAAGGGCCGCCGATAAGGTTGATCTCAGTAACTCCTTATCAGCGTTACTTTAGCTAATTAAGCTTACGACTCATTATGAGCGCTATGGAGCTGTTTGACATAAGCGACTTCGTTTTTGCTACCGAGCACCACCGGTACACGTTGATGGATATCGGTGGGTTCGATATCTAGTATACGTGTGATAGCGTCGGTTGCCATGCCGCCTGCACGCTCTATAAGTAAGCTCATCGGATTGGCTTCATACATTAAGCGCAGTTTACCGGCTTTGTTGGGGTCTTTAGTGTCGAATGGATAAGTAAAAAGACCGCCGCGGCATAAGATTCGGTGCACATCGCCGACCATGGCCGCAACCCAGCGAGTGTTAAAATCGCGGCCACGAACGCCAGTTTTGCCAGCGATTAGCTCATCGATATACTGCTGCATAGGCGGCTGCCAATATCGATAATTCGAGGCATTGATAGCGTACTCGCTAGTATCCGCTGAGATTTGTACTTGCTCTTCGATCAGCAAATAGTCGCCGCTATCGGGATCTAAGCTAAACATAGCGACGTTATCATCTATAGTCAAAGCAAGAACCGTAGAGGTGCCGTACAATAGATATCCTGCTGCTAGTTGTTGATTGCCAGCTTGCAAAAAGTCTTCATCAGCGCTGACTTGACCTTGACGCTGATAGGGCAAAATAGAGAAAATAGTACCCACTGCCATATTGATATCGATGTTCGATGAGCCATCTAGAGGATCAAACAAGATAAGTAGGCTACCGTCCTTATTGGCAGGTGTGGCGTGATCGAGCTCTTCTGATGCTACTCCAGCACAATGTTTGTTGTCTGCTAAAGCTTCTAGCAATAAGTCATTGGCTAACACATCGAGCTTTTTTTGCTCTTCGCCTTGCACGTTTTGATTACCCGCTTCTCCTAAGATATCCGCTAGCGCGCCTTTTTGAAGCAGTTGTGAGATCGTCTTACCCACATCAGTAACCGTCGTAATAAGCTCAGTGACCGCAGGGTTTGCAGAGTGGTGATTTAGATATTGTGCCAAGGTCATCATAGGGTTTCCTAGGAGATGTAAAGGTAGAGGTTAAAAGTATAGGGTAGCGTAGGTTCAACACGCTATAGATACAATATGAGTAACTATTATTATAAGTAACTATTATTTTATTCTTATCTAGTGCTATCTGGACTTGCAAAAACTATTAAAAAGGCAATAATGCTTCACGTCATAAATGAGCGTGATAAATAGATAATGCGGGACCCTTGTACGACTACAAAAATCAGCTACACTATCGTTATGACGGACATTACTACTGATTTGTTATTATCATTATCGACGACAGCAATGCAGTCACGTAAAGTGTAGCAAATAAGTACTACAAAGTCTTTTTGTCTGTAATTATAGGCTTGCTGTTTGCTTACAATATTATCGCTTAGAGCCTTTAGATCTATATTAAACTTATTTTATAAAATCTTTCTACTACATCAATAATAAAGATTCGTGACTATGCCAACTTCTAATGATATCCGTTCAACCGCCAATATCTCGCTCACAGACTACGCTAAGGTCGATCCTCGCGCTATCCATAAGCAGCTCGATATTTCGCTGAGTCGCCCGCAGCTCAATGATGATGGCAGCATTCGCCACTTCTTAGGAGTGGAAGGACTTAATAAGGCGCAGCTTCAACGCATCATCGCTAAGGCCGAGACTTTTATCGATGAAAAAGGTCAATTGTTAAACCGGCCTGAGCTTGAGGGTTGTACGGTCATGAACTTGTTCTTTGAGCCCTCAACGCGGACACGCACCACCTTTGAGGTAGCTGAAAAACGTCTGGGCGCTAATGTGCTCAATATCGATATTGCGCGCTCAAGTACCAAAAAAGGGGAGAGTTTACGCGACACGCTATGGAACTTGCAAGCGATGACCGCGGATATTTTTGTGGTGCGTCATTCGGCCTCAGGGGCAGCGCATTTTATGGCTACAGAGGTCACCCCAGATATTGCCATTATCAATGGCGGTGATGGCTGGCACGCGCATCCGACCCAAGGTATGCTCGATATGCTCACCATCCATCGTGAAGCGCCGCGCCCATTTGAAGAGCTATCGGTGGCGATTATTGGTGATATTAAGCACTCACGAGTTGCGCGCTCAGATATCAGTGCGCTACAGACGTTAGGGGTCAAAGATATTCGAGTGATTGCGCCGCGCACACTTTTGCCTAAAGGCATTGAGCGTTTTGGCGTAAACGTCTATGAGGATATGAATGAATGCGTGGCCGACTGTGATGTCATCATGGGGCTGAGAATACAGAACGAGCGGATTGGCTCGCCGCTACTGGCCTCATCGAGTGAGTACTACAAACATTATGGCATCACCCCTGAGCGCGTTGCGCTAGCGAAGCCTGATGCCCTCATTATGCATCCGGGGCCGATGAATCGCGGTATTGAGATTGCCTCTAGTGTGGCAGATGGCGCCCAGTCAGTGATCCTAAAGCAGGTCAGTAATGGGGTGGCTATTCGTATGGCGGTATTGGCTTTGGCGATGGAAGGACAGCGCGCGCATCAAGCAGCTCGTAGCTAATCTCATTTAGTAGAGTATAGGGTCAAGCCCTAGTATCTTACTATGCTATTTTATTCTTATTTATCCCGCTTATTGATACGGTAATAACGCTCATGACAACCCTCACAAGTTCAGACACTCAAATGCACGACTTACTTCCAGAATCTTTCAAAAAATCACTGCCAAGCACAGCGACAGCTCAGTTAGCAACATTGACAGCCGATCGCGAGATGTGGGTACTACCGCCATTAGTAGATCTATGCGCGCGTCTGCGCGAGCCGGGGCAACAGCAGCATGGCACACTAATCTCAGAGGGTCGTGCTGCTCGCGGTAATGGCTTTTTGCATGTGGTGATTCCGCCGGATACCAACCCTATCTTAGAAAATGGCTCACTGCTTAAGGGTCTGCGTGAGCGCGCACTTGAAGATGGCAGTATTTATTTGCATATCCTTGGGGCTTTGACCGAAGGCTTAAGAGGCGATAATCCTTCTAACATTGCCGGTCTAAAAAAAGGCGGCTGTATCGCTGTCTCTAATGCCCGCCAGCCTTTCGCTAATGATTTAGTGCTATTGCGCACCTTGGAGTATGCTGCCACTTTTGGTCTAAAAGTGTTTTTTTATCCTGATGAGCCGAGTCTGTCCGGTGAAGGGGTCGCGCATGAAGGCTACATTGCGTCTTATCATGGTCTGCAAGGTATTCCGTGGATCGCTGAAACCGTTGCCCTATCGAAGCAGTTATTGATGGTGGAGGAGACGGGTATCGCTGCGCACTTTAGCCAATTATCTTGCAAGTCTTCAGTGGAGCTGATGCGCTGGGCAAAAGATAAAGGTCTGCCGGTGACGTGCGATGTAGCTATGCATCAACTGTATCTCACTGACGATAACTTGGAAGGATTTAATGCTCAAGCTTACGTGTTGCCGCCGCTCCGTAGTAACACCGATCAGCAAGCGCTGCGCCGTGGTCTACAAGATGGCACTATAGATGCGATTTGCAGCCATCACGAACCTCTTAATGTAACTGCCAAAAAAGCGCCTTTTGCTGAGAGCACCCCAGGTATTTCTAACTTTGATACTTTTATGGCGCTTGCTTGCCAGCTGGTACGCGATGAGATCTTAACTCTAGAGCAACTGGTCGATAAGATATGCCTTAATCCTGCCAAAATTGCTGGTATCAGCGCACAGTATGAAAACACTGGCGGCGCAATCTTAGTCGATCCGAATGTAGAGTGGCAAGTGACAAGCGAGACGATGCTGTCTAATGGTAAAAACACTCCGTTCTTTGCGCAGCAGCTGCAAGGCCGAGTTGTGGAGACTTTCTTTGTCTAACATAGCTAGGCAAAAGACCAGCGCGGCTAGCGAATCGATAAAAGCGGTCGCCATTTATGAGATTGTTAAAGGCGTGGGCGCGCTACTAGGTGCCGGAGCATTATGGCTATGGCATAGCGATCTTGAAGATTGGTTAGCGACTGCAACGCACTCTTGGCAGCAGTACTTTGGGCAGCTATTAGCGCCGCAGGTTGAGAGTGTCGTTGCGATTGCGCAGCGCGCCAGTCAAAATTGGCCATTATTTTTGCTGTTTATCTGTGCTTACGCGAGTATTCGTTTTATCGAGGCGTATGGCTTGTGGCAGGATAGGACCTGGGCTTATTGGTTTAGCGTGCTTGGTTACGGTATATTTATCCCAGTTGAAGTGTACTATCTCATCACTAGCCCTTTTGACTGGTTTAAGTTATTTATCCTCGTATTAAACATTATCATTGTCATAGTGGTTTATCGTAATATGAAGCGTAAAGGCCTAATATAAAAGTGCTGCTAGTCCTTGAGATGTATTCTGTATTCATAAACGGAGCAGCTATGACTAAGAATTAGAGTAATAGCTGCTTTTTTTGTCTAATTTTACTTTATATCGATTTAACTGCTAGGCAGTTCAAGCTTATAAGCCAGCTTTTGAAGGCTTATCATGCCCAATACTTTTTGCGACCCTGCCGACACTCAAGCCTTGTACTAAAATTGAAAATATAACCACCGCATAGGTTAGGGCTAATAAAATGTCACGCTCAGCGCCTATGGGTAGCTGCAATACTAAGGCGACGGATATACCACCGCGCAAACCACCCCAAGTCAATACTTTCCAAGCGCCACCTGGCAAGTCCAGCTGCCGACTAAAGGTCTTTGTGGTCATACCCACGACAATAAAGCGCGCTAGTAGCGCAATGATAATGGTCAAGCCGCCAGCGATAAACAGATTACTAGAATAAGCAATCATTACAATCTCAAGGCCGATTAAGACAAATAAAATAGCGTTCAAAATCTCATCAATCAGCTCCCAAAACAAGTCAACATAATGACGAGTCTGATCACTCATCGCTAATGCACGACCGCGATTGCCTAACATCAGACCCATCATCACCATCGCGAGCGGCCCTGACAGGTGCCAATAGCTGGCGAGCGCATAACCACCGATGACACCAGCTAAAGTCAAGAGCACCTCTTCTTGATAGCTATCGATGCTCTTGATTAAGTAATACAAAATCGCGCCTAACACTAAGCCAAAAACGATACCGCCGCCAGCTTCAACCGCTAGGGTGTGCGCCACATAATTAGCCGTTGGAATATCACCACTGGTCAGAATTCCAAGCAAAATGACAAAGATAACGACGCCGATACCGTCATTGAATAATGACTCGCCAGCAATAACGGTCTCTAAGCTTTTGGGCGCGCCAGCAGAGGCCAAAATACCCATCACAGCGATAGGATCGGTTGGTGAGATTAAAGCGCCAAACAATAAGCACCAAATAAAAGGCAAGCTAAAACCTAGTAGCGGCAGCATCAAATAAATCGCTGTCGCAATAAGAAGTGCTGAGACAATAGTACCGATACAAGCCAATATACCGATAGGCAGCTTATAGCGGCGCAAGTCACTAATATTGACATGCAAAGCGCCAGCAAATAGCAGCATAGAGAGCATGCCGTCGAGCAAGACTTCGGTGAAATCAAGCTGCTCTAATAAACTGATCTCATAATCGATCAGCTGATCGAAACCCAAAAACCCCAAAAATATCGCAAAGATTGACAGCAAAATGGATATCACCATCACCCCGATAGTGGTGGGTAAACCAATGAAGCGGTGGTTAACGTAGCTTAAAAGCGCAGTTATCGATAAGAAGATAGCGCTGATCTCAAGGATGCTTAGGCCGGAGGTAGATGCCATAAAATTGTCTCAGATAGGTATTAAAGTAAACTGATTAAAATAAAAGCCGCGATGTGTTTTACCGCGCTAAAGCGGCATTAAGTTATCTCGACTGGCTCTCTAATGCTTTGCTAATATGTCTGTCAAAGGTGCTGGTATAAGTAAAATACTGATGCTGCGCATCTTTACTTTGGATAAACTGCCGAGCTTGCCAGCACATATCGAGTAAATCTGTTGTCAGCTCATCATAAGCCAAGTTTTGTTGACCGGCCGCTTCAATGAGCTTTAGCTCATGTAGCAAGGTCTGGCGCTGAGCGCTATTGACCCGAGCATAGTTAAGATCCGTTAGTGCTTGGCAAAGCGCTTTGAGCACCATCAGATCAGCAGTCGCATAACGGCGTATCTCACCCAAAGAGGTGTCAATAAAGTCAGATATTTTTGGTGTTTTGGTCACCACTGCCAAGGTGGACGCCCGCGACTGATTCACCGTAACCTCATTGATATCTTTATTACGCGCCGGATGATAGAAATGATAGGGACTTGGCGGCTGACGGCGCATCATAATACTTAAGCAAGAGGACAAGGACTGAATGCAGTTCACTGCTGTTTTGGGATCATTGATACCAGGAGATAAGGCACGTATGGCAATCTCAGTGATCTGTCCTAGACTATAGCCGATATCGTTGGTATGTGATGGGCGCTGTTCTAACTCAATACCAGTCGCAAAACGCTGCCAAAACAGTGCGTCAGGAGCGCGCGGCATAATGGCTAAGTTTGAGGTTTTGGTCTTTTGTAAGTAGCTATCATCTCTAGCAGGGCGCTGATAAAAATAGCCCATAATATTCTTATCGGTGACAAAACTGCCAAGGTTCGTCTGTAATCGGATTATCCCGCCGTAGTCCTTCGCTAAAATAATTAAGGAGTCAATATATATCTGCTGCAGATAGCCTGAGGTTGGAGCATAGATGGGCGCAGCTGCCCAAGACAAATAATCATCGATATCCTTATCTGCGGCATCGCGCTGATGCTCGATGTCGCAGGTCTCGCTATACCAATAATCAATATTAGCAATAGCATCATCACTAGCGCCTTGAATCACATGCGAAGCTTGAATCGCATGGACCATGTGCTGAATAAAGTACACTAATAATAAAGCGCAAATAATAGCCATAACAATGGCAAAAGTCACTGCCAGCTGCGGAACCCCGAAGCTCACGTCAAACTTATGGATCGACTTTAAGACCAAAAGGCTATAACTAAAAGTGCCGATAAAGGCCCCGAGCACTAACTGATTAGAAGTGTCAGTCAAAAAGTTCCGTAGTAGTCTAGGGCCAAATTGTGAGGACGCCATGGAGAGTACAGCGATGGTGATAGAAAAGGTAGTACCCGCCACGCCAAGTACAGCGCCTGCAATCGATGTCATAATAGCGCGCGCGGCATCATCATCACCGGTAAACGCGAAGCTGATGTCTCGAACCGTCTCACGATCTAAACGCTGATCGATAGAGATGAGTAGGGGCGCTAATAGAATGCCTAGGAGTACAAAGGAGGTCGGAATAAACCAATAAGAGCCTAGCAGCCGCTCCCAAATGTTTTTTAGACGATCTGGCAGGCTCGTTAGGTTCTGCTTTGATAAAAGACTCGTAAAGTGCTTAACGCTATGTAAGCTTATGGTGATAAAACGATGCAGTAAGTTTTTGTGCTTATTATTGGTATGGTCACTCACTGCCGCAGACTCCCTATTGTTTATTATTCAGTCGTTATTAACGGTCATTTAATCAAGATAACCTTTAATTAATATGGCTTTTAATCAAGGTGACCTTAAAGCAATGCTTATAAAGGTATTTATCATTCTAGTTCGGCTTATCGGCTTCAGTGATGATATTACCCTCATTAGTAGCCGGACGTCGCTGCAAGGTTTTACGTCTAGTTTTGTGGCGAGCGGTATTGGCGGATTTTACCTCTCCCTTAGGGATAATGGCTTGTAGATCATCATCATTTTGAGAGACATCACTGTCTTTATCATAAGCTTCAGGCTCAAAAGGCGGCGTCCGCTTATCTTTAAAGTGCTGAGACTTGCCAGCCTTTACCGGATGTTTTTTGCGCGGATGACTATGCGCAAATATAGCAGCTAGTGGTAGGTTTAATTGCTGCTTAGCAAAAGCCTCTGTATCCTCAAACCGATCGACTAGTAAGCTCAGCCATGGCTCTTGATCCTCTAGCGTCATCTCATCAAGCTCGTCTTTAATCGGTAGCGGATAGGGCAGCGTCCGATAAAAATCCCATAGCGTCATTCGGCTCAAATCTTTTTTAAGCACATAATCGTCGTCATCAGTCATAGTGATCAGATTGCTGTCTTTTAGGTAATTAATATAAAGATACCATTTAGGCAGCTCTTTGCGGCCCAAGACGTTACGCAGCTCTACTTCACTGACCACCTCGCCTTTTAGATAGCGGCTATAAACTAAGTTGAGCATATCAAGCAAGCTTAGTAACGGATGACGCGGATAGACCTCTTCGGTCTCAAAAATAGTCAAGGTATAGCTGATCTCAACCCCTAGTAATATCAGATTCCAAGACAAATAAATCCATAACAGAAAAATAGGAACCGCGGCAAAAGCACCATAAATCGCCTCATAGCTGGTGAAGTTGGTCATCACCGTACCAAACACATGCTTGAGCAGCTCAAACACCACCGCGACGATAACCCCCGCGATAATAGCGCTTTTCGCTGGTACGCGCGCTTTGGGAATAAACCAATACATACCAATAAAGCCTGCAACGGTAATGCCGAGCGACACCATCTGCACCCAAAACGACCAATCGATACCATACCCAGCTATTTGACGATTTAGAAAGCTCAAGCTTTGCACCGTGCTTGAGACGATAAAAGCCGTCCCTAACACTAAGGGTCCTAAAGTGATAATTGTCCAATAGCGCAGCAGACTTTTGAGACCGCCTGAGCGTTCATCGACGCGCCAAATCTGATTAAAAGCGCGCTCAATAGTGGTCAAAGTCATGATAGTGGTGACAAATAAAATCGCGACACCAATAGCGGTCAAGTTGGTCGACTTTTCGGCAAAATTATTGATGTATTCACTGACTTGCAGGCTCGATTGCGGCAGCAAGTTACTATATATCACCTCGTATATCTGCGCGCGGGCAGAAGCTAGCGCCGGCACTGAAGACAAAATCATCAGTAATACCGTTA
>NZBA01000017.1 GCA_002686265.1 Planctomycetota bacterium | reverse complement strand
TCAATCACTACTATGTGCGACATCAGTTTCTCCTGTATAGTTTTAAACCGACACTCTTCACAACGGAGGTATCATGTCTGGCCCTTCCAGCGACCGCCGTAGTTGTCGTATTTCAGCTGACCTGACGGTAAGTCGCAGACAACGACATACCGCCAGTCTGGCAGCTGCACGCCAAGGCCGGACATCTGACCGCTGAACAGCCGATGCGATCCTTGGGTCGGTGGTGGCAAGCGAAGGCGACTGCAGCAAGCTCGGACTGCGGCGGCATCTTTGATTTGTGTTTTGATTTCAACGATGTGACTCAATTGAAGACTCCTTGTTAAGAGTGAGTGAATTAGCCGGGCGACATCAGAACGGCGGATCTTCGACCAGTGTTGGCGGAGATTCTCGTTCGATGCGTTGTCGATCAGATGGTGGCGTCTGTAGGGCAAGTTGTTCGCGGGCGAGATTCTGAATCAGCACTTCGCTGACGTCTTCATCCGGCGTTCGCAGACCGTGCAACAAATACCAACACAACACCAGCGGCAATGCGGCGACCAGCATTAGGCTCACACTCGACACGACGGGAGCCAGCAACGACTCGCGATGTCGTTCGTTTGCCAGTGAGCGGCGTTCTTTATCCAACTGAGTACGTTGCTCTTGCAATTCATGCTCCATTTCGAGCATTTCTGTCCGTGATTCGGCGACGGCCTTGACCAGTCGTGACGTTCCCTCGGCGACTTCGTGGTGTAGTCTGGCCATCTCCTGATTCTGCTCGGCCTGTTGGCGATTACTTTCTGCGACCTGTCGAACGAGGCGGTCGTCCGTCGAGCTACAACCGGTCGCCAGAAGGATCAGCAGGATCATCGCGGCGTGATGACGAAGTGGGTTCATGAGCATCGGGCCTCCAAAACGTGTGAAGAAGACGGTGCAACAACTTCTGTAGCGAGCGTCGGAATTTCACCTCGCGAACGAGCAAGGCGATGGCAACGAGCAGCGCGAACGAGAAGCTGGCGACCAGTGTGTGGTTCATACGCATGGTCTCCAGGATGGGCGAAGATGGGCGGTGAAATCGCGGAACAAGCGGGTTAGGAATGCTATGGTGTGGGTGTCAGTTGATTTTGACGCGGACTTGGGCGTTATTTAGCCAGCAGCAAGGTGAAACGTGGTGCGCCAGTGGCTACGTTGAAGAAAGCGACGAGTGAGTGGACAGCTTTGGACATTCGAACACAACTGAGCGGCCGGTCCGCTTCCGCACGTGCCGCAAATTCGGGCGCCGTGTGTCCAGGTGTGAAAAGGTTAGCTCTGACTTAATCGCTCTCGCGTCCAGTGGCGCGACATCACGTCTTTCTAGGTCGGCTCGTTGTCCATTGAGTTTTCCCACTCGCCTTCGCTACGCCCACTACCCCAGCGGGGGCGTCTGCCGGGTGCACATCAACCGTGGCAAGCCCAGACTGCCGGGCACGAATCTCGATTGCGAGAGAGACAAACCGTGGCACGCTCGGAACCTTGGGGTCGCGATGGCACTCCGAAATCCCGGTTCCAAACCCTCGGAGTCAACAGCTAGCCCGCTGCTTGGCGAGCGATCGGGCGTAGAAGCCGTGCCGGGATAGGGTGCCTCAGACGCCACACAATGCTAATCGGGCGGCTACCCTCGTGCGACACATATTCGCCGGGGCCAAGGAACGCGTAAGGAGCAGCCAATCCCGAGGGCATTTTCTTGTACTCACGCACGAAGAGCAGTGGCGTATAGCCCAATTCGCGGTGGCGGATATAGCGCTGACCGGTCGCGGATTCGACGGTTGTCGTGCTTTGGGACTGCCAGTGGAAGAGATCGTGCGAAATCACGTAATCCTCGTACATCGTCGTTGGCGAATACGAATCCTCGGTCTTATTCAGGGTCACGAAGAAGGCGTCCACCTTCGCATCCGCCAAGTGAAGCACTCCTTCGCGAAAATCGGGCCGCTCCTCCATTGTCCAGTGTCCGAGTCCGGCCAAGATCTCGTCGCGCGTGTACTGCGCGTGAACGGAAAGCGGGACAGAGTGTGTTGTGAGGTCCTCCAATGGTCGCGTGTGCGTGTGGGCCATCCGGTACGCAAGTACGCTGCGAAGGTCCGACAGGGCACGTGGATTTGCTCGGAGTCGATTTTCCGCATCTGCGCGTGACCAGCCCTTTCCGCTGGCGCCCCAGAGTGTGATGTGCAGCATGTCTAGCCGCCGCACGTCAAGCTCCGTCAACTCGGTTGGCAGCTTTGGAGCCTCCAGTTGATCGGCCAGAAAAAGAATCTGCACAGGATCGTCGATGTGGGCCAGGCGTCGCATGCCCTTCGCCAACTGCTTCTCGTCGGGTTCATCAAGGGAATCTGCGAGACCAGCATCGGCAAGCAAGCGCGTCCAAAGTCCGCGTTTGAGTAGATCGTCGAGTGAGGCGTCGAGGTACTCGAGCGCCTCAAGAATGGTTGGCTGGCGCTCGAGATGCCGGCCGAGTTCCTTTAGTTCAGCAATGACACGGGGTCGCCGCAGGGTAAGGCTCTCGCGAATATTCTGCAGTACTCGCTGCTGGGCCACTCGCTCGAGGCGAATGAAGCATCCGGGGGGCAAGTGGGGGAACCCGTTTTCGACCTCGCGGTCGAGTTTTCGTGTTGGCTCCGTGCTCAGTGCACGGAATCGTGAGGCAAACCGAAACTCGCGTCGCTGCGAGCCAATGAAGTCCAGGACCGTTAGGCACTCCTTATCGTCATGGAGTCGCAATCCGCGACCTAATTGCTGCAGATAGACCGTCAGGCTCTCGGTTGGCCGGAGAAAGAGAATCGTGTCAACCTCGGGGATATCGACACCCTCGTTATACAGGTCGACGACGAATATGAAGTTCACCTCCCGGCGTCGGTGTCGATCTTGAGCCGATCGCCGCTCTTTGTCGTTGCTGCCGGCAGACAACGCAATCGATGCAATTCCGTGGTCGCTGAAAAACCTAGCCATGAACTCGGCGTGCGCAACACTGACGCAGAATCCCAAACCACGCGCTCGGCTCGCATCGAGGACAAGCTCGTGCACCTTCTCCATGACGAGCCGAGCCCGTGCATCGTTCCCGCTGTAAACTTCTTCCAAGTCTTCGATGCGATAACCGCCGCGTTGCCATCTTAAGCCATCGAGATCCACACAGTCGCTGATGCCGAAGTACTGGAATGGCGACAGCAACCGACGATTGATCGCGTCTGGGAGTCTAATCTCTGCGCTCGCTTCGCCACCGAACCAATGAAAGACGTCAAGATCGTCTGTGCGTTCCGGAGTGGCGGTTAAACCCAAGAGTAGCTTGGGACTGACGGAGTCCATGAAACGTCGATAACTTGGTGCCGCGGCGTGGTGGAATTCGTCGACTACAACGTAGGCAAAGCGATCTGCCGGCAATCGATAGAGTCCACGGCTGTTGAAACTCTGGATCGAGCAAAAGAGATGGTCGGTCGCGTCAGGTTCATAGCCACCGACGAGCAGCTCACCGAAGTTTTGGTCTCGCAACACGGCTCGAAAAGTCCCAATAGCCTGTCGCAGGATCTCCTCTCGATGGGCGACGAATAACAGAGTTGGACGACGGTCCTGACTGCGGCAGAGGTTCTTGTAGTCAAATGCCGCGATCATCGTCTTGCCCGTACCCGTGGCGGCCACGATCAAGTGCCGTGTCTTGCGTTGAATGTCCCGCTCGGCGGCTAGTACCTCAAGGATTTCTTCCTGAAACGGGTAGGGACGCAGATCGAACGTGACAATCGTCGAATCCCCCTGAGCAACTTCGCCCCGCTCGCGTCGAATGGCAGTTCTCAACCGTGGCTGGCACTCGGACGTGAATCGTTCGAACTCTTCGTCGTTCCAATACGTCTCGAATGTGGCGACTATTTTCTCCCACAAATGAGGCAGCTCGTACTGGCTGATCTTACTTGTCCATTCCAAGCCTTCCGACAACGCCGCCTTGGACAGATTCGCTGAGCCGACGTAGGCGCTGCCGAAGCCAGTGTTGCGATGAAACACGTAAACTTTCGCGTGCAACCGAGTTCGCGCCGTGTCATAGCTGACACGGACTTCGGTATTCGGCATGTCGCGGAGCGCTTCGACCGCTCGCGGATCCGTGGCGCCCATATAACTGGTCGTGATCACGCGCAGGCGCGGTCCAGTACCTAGCGGTTCAGTCGTGAGACCTCGCAGTTCGTCCAACAGGAGTCGGAGCCCACTCCATTTGATGAACGAACAAAGAATGTCCACCCGGTCCGCACCGGCCATTTCTTTGCGAAGCTGCGCACCAAGGCAGGGATCGAGTCGGGTACCGGTGAGTAACGCGCACTGAGAGAGTGGAGTGTCAGGCCGTTCGCTTACATCTGTTTGTCTTACACCGCGAACGGCCAGAAGCCGCCTCAGAGGTTCGGCGAGCTGCAGATACTCGGATGAGTCAATCTGGAATTCCTGTGCGAGGATGTCGATGATCTTGTTTGCCACGCGGCGCTGGCGTTCTGCAGCATCTTTGCCTCGAAGCTCGACTAAGAATCCGGCCACAACATCTTCCAGATATTGCGCCACCGCCGTGTGGGTCTCGTCTGGTTCCAACTCGGACAAGGTCAACTGCCGCTCGTTGGAAACCGAATCAATTTCGTCTTGAAGATCGCCCGTAATCAGTTGCTCATAGAGCCCGTCCGACAGACTTGGACGTCGGGCTGAACGCTCCGCACTCATGGTTGTCTCCGCTTCCTCGCATCATCTCTGGCGTTCGGCTCAGGCATTATCTTCAAGCACTTTGACAAACCTAGAAAACCGCCATCGTCCGACCATACGGTTGTATCGCTTGAACGTGACGCTCGCACTCGATATCTCCAATTCACCGAGCTTCTGTCCGTCAGCCCGCAGTTCGAAATTGACCACGGCGCTTCGCCTCTTTAGTGTCAGCTCACCGTGCTCGATGGTCATGGTTGCCCACTGCTTCGCCATCGAAGTCCTCCCGACGATGAAGTGTTGAAACGGCTGATTATGCCGGGCCGACGCTGTATTAGCTACCAGCGGTGCGACATGTGGGTGTGTTTGGCAGAGAATCGCTGCGCACCACCGGCTTCCGGATGGGACCGAATTGAGGGCAAACCCTTACCCGGCTCACTCAAATCTTGAACCCGCTATTGCCTCACGCCCCCTGCCATCGGGGATCAACTAGTCGAGTCGGATGACCGTCAAGCCCTGGATCGTCAAGCGGATCGCATGGCGGCTGCAATCACTGGCGGAAGGCGACTTGTCGGATCGTGCCTGCCAACGTGCCGCTGAGTTAGCCAACGACGCCGACGTGCGGCTAGGCTCGCCAACTCTCCAGAACTAGCGAGACTCAATTGCGCTGAAGTATTAACTACCCTCTGCATATTGGAGTGCGGCTCTGATGGTCGTGTCGCTTTTTCCGAAGTGTTTGGCCAGGGCGACCGTTGTCATCCCCTGCGCCTTCAAAGCAGCAACCTTCGCCGCGTGGTCCACGTGCCAGCGGGCGCGAGGCATCTTGGTAGGCAAGTCATTGAACGAGCCATCGGCGCACGCGTACTTCAGTGCCGCACGGATCGTGGGGACCGTCTTCCCGAAGTGCGCAGCCACTTTCTCCATGGTCCAGCCTTTGGTACGGGCCTCGGCCACTGCAGTGGCGTGCTGTTGAGCCCAACTTTGGCGTTCCGGGATTCGAAACACGTCCTCCCAAAACCACTGATCGTCGAGCCCGGAAAATCGATTGGGGTCGGCCGCCATGTCTGCAGCAGCCTGCAAGTATTCGGTGTCGCCGACATCATGATCGACGCGCAGCCGTGCGCGCCGTCGTGGCGTGACTTGGGTGGTCCCGTCGTGGTGCACTTCTCTCTTTACTTCGCAGTCGGTTGCTGTATCGTCGTCGGTGACGAGCAAGGGGACAACGTCAGCCAGTGAACCGAGCTTGCAAGTCCGCATGGCCACGCTGCCATCAGAAAAACAGTCGATGCGGTCGATATGCAACGACAATTCGATATTCCCCATCGTTGGATTATTGGTCGCCATGATTTCGGCGAGACGGTCAAGGCGTTCAATTACCCGAGTTGGATCAACACTTTCGAGAGCGTGTTCGTTTTGGGCATCGCGCTCGGAGAGGAGATTATCCAGTTCCTGCCGCCGATCGGAGGCCTGCTTCCAGCTCGCTTCGATAGCGAGCCGCACGCCTGAGGCGAGTTGCGGATTCGCGAGCGATTGAGACCAACCGGCAATCTTGCCGTCAATCTCGGCGATTTCCTGGTCGATGGCGGGGCGCAGGTCCGGTCCCCGCCGACCGAGTATTTCAAGCCGGAGCCTGACCTTTTCGAGGAAGGGCTGCAACCAGGGTAACGAATCGAGCCGTTTATCTTCCATGACATTCACCTCAAATCTAAAGGGGGAAGGCGGCGACGACCCTTTTGGCCGTTGCCACCGGGATTCGAAATATTCAAGACTAGTCCAGCCCCGGAAACAGTCGCTCGCGGATTTTTCCAATGACGACCGTGCGCAGCCACTGTTCCGGCACCCGTTTGCTGTTTTGGCAGATGCGCGCAATGTAGCCCGGGCACACATACGTCGTATATTCCCGCTCCGCGCCTTCCTTCGTGATGTACTTCGATGGTGACGGGGTCATGGAACGACCGCAATGGCCGCAGCGAACCAGTCCAGTGAGCAGGTACTTCAGGGCCAATCCCGGTGCCCTTGGCGCGATCAGCTTGTCCGTCACTCCCGCCTTCTGCTGCCGCGATTCGGCGAGCCTTTCCCTTCGGGCTTGCCGTACCGCCTGCACGGCATCCCAGGTCTCGCGGCTGACGATCGGTTTGCAGAAGTCCGGCACGCGAATCATGTCCTCCTCGGCGTTCCGTTCCACTATGCGGGTGTCACCCACGATGCCGGTCGAATTTCGTTCCCAAAGCAACTCGCCATAGTAGATGGGATTGTCCAACCAGTAGCCGATACTGGGCGGTTGGAACGGTTTGAGAGAGGTTGCTATGTCGGCATGACTGTTCAAGAATCGAGCGAGACGAGTCTGTCCAAAGCCGGTATCGAGGGCTGTTTCGAATAGGAGTTTGATGATCCAAGCCTTCGCGGGATCAGGAACAAGAACTCGATGGTCAACTTCCTGACAGCCATTCACTTGCTTCATCACGTTTTCCAGGCGAAAGCCGAAAGGCACAGGGCCACCCGGCCAGTGCCCCTGGCGCGCAGCATCTCGCTTTCCGCGTAGCACGTTGTGGGCCTTGATGCGGCCGTCTTCGGTGGCTCGCATCATCTCGAACGCTCCGAGTGCCTTTCCGGCGGGACTGGTCGGATCATCAAAATTGACGTCGGCCGTCAGGATTAGAACGCCATAAATGTCGAAGAGCTGCTTGCGGATCGTGGGCAACTCCTCGACTCGGCCGAATCGCTCGATCGTATCGACCAAGATCAAGTCTGCAGTGACACTGCCTGCCTTGATGTCTCGCATCATTTTTTGGTAGCCCGGCCGATTCCTCAAATACCGTCCGCTCTTGCCATCATCGCGGTAAATCTTGACAATCGTCCACGGATAGCCCATCGCCTTCAGACGCGACTTGATCTGGTCGAGTTGTTGATCGGGACTCCGTCTGTTCTGTTGGTCGGTACTCATTCGCAGGTACACGACACAGCGGTAGAACAACTTTGGATCAAAGTGTCTTTTGAGCATTGTGCCTTTCCCTTTCAACGCCTCGGTCGAAAATGTCGGAGGCGATCACGTTGGCGATGTGATCTAATAAGCGGTCGCGACGCAGGCAATTGACCTGTGTCAACAGCTTTCGCCGATGAACCGCCGACAAATTAGTTGGGAACGGAATCTGGCCGTCGGCGCAGAGTTTCGCTAGTCGGTCGAGATCCGGTTCTAGGTCTCCAGCCGTGTTTTTGGCGCGTAATCCAGTGCAAGTTTCGGGTCGATCTGAAGAAGCGTGATGGGGCATAGCGACCTCCATTCAGTCAGGAGAAGTCGCAAATGCCAATTGCGAAATACACGCGGCATTCCGGAAGCTAGGCATCTGCGCGCGGGGACAACCGGTGAACCGTTTCGATGAACAACCGAAGAACATTGTCGGTTGGTGAAAAAGGCAAAGGGGTGGGATCCCGAACAGCTCAAGAACGCCTCAGTGCTCCACCCAGATGATCTCGCAAAGCTGATTGAAGACGTCGATTCGGCGGAGAATCAATAGCCCGAGGCGACTCAACTCGATTGCTACGGCCGTTTTCTTGGTCGGCTCAGTTTTTTTACCGTACGGCCCGTAGAGGCCAACTTGGCACTAGGCCTACATTATCGCTTTAGCCCGTGGCCTCGACGTTTCCATCGTGGGCTTATTTAACAAGCCTCTCCTCGAGCTCTTTGTCGAAAGAGAGAGCCATCTTGGCGGAGGTTATTTTGCGGTCACTTGCAGCCATTTGGCGTGTATCGTCGTACTGATACATGGCGACAAACAAACCGTGCAGCAGTTGCTGATACTTGGACACGGAATGCGGATCCGACAGCCATTGTCCCACCAGTGAAACTCCCGTTTCAGTCGACAGGAATTGACCGGAAGCTGGATGAAGAGCGAAGAGATGGCCGTGAAAGAGATGGAAATCTGCTGGCAGTCTCTCCTCGGAAGGCCGTTTGATGCCGAAGTGCCAGAGTCGATGGAACAGGACCGATTGTCGGCAGAGAGAGTATCGGTTGGTGAGATGTTGCAACAGCTCGTTCCAGACAGCTGAATAGCAAGTGTGGAACGCAGCTCTGGCCTCGTACGACAGAATATTGAGGACACTTTTTTCTAATCCACGGCCCCGGTGGCGACCCACCGAATTCATCTTGGCCTGCCACTCGTCAGTGACCGTGTGGATGGCACATGGATCCCGCTGATCGAGCAGCCAACGACCGATCGTCAGCACTTCGGTGACGTAACGATCATAGACATCCCGGGTCTCATCGTCGAATTCCGGCGGCCCAAGCAGATCGCCTGTGCGGTCCCGGAATTCAAGTTCCGTCAGTTGTTCGTGATAGCCTGACATCAGGAGTGCGTCCAGCATCGCGACTCGCCTAGTGCGATCCCGCCCGCCCTTTTTCGAACTCTGCTCGTATTGACGGAGTTTGGCGTCTTCAAAAACCCGGCGCGAACCGTTGTCGCGCGTGTAAGGCAAAAGATTTGCCAGCAGATACGTGTCCTGTTGTTGCGGGTTCAGGTGGGTCAGATGGCGTTTGCACAAGCTCCAATAGCACTCGATGACTTGCTTGTGGTTTTGACACACCTTATTGCGAGTACCGTAGAGACCCGGCAATGCCATCCAAAACTGATCAATCGGGGATTCGACCATGCGAAACGGTTTTCGGCACAACTCGAAGTGGTAGGCGCGCGACCGTTGCATCATGGCTTGATATGGCGGGGCACCGGTTAACTTAACCCAGGGCACGCCGTCTTCCACCACCAGCTCTTCTGTTGTCGTTTCCATTTGGCCACCAACCCTTTCATGACCTCCTGTTGCCGCGTTGAGTTTCCAGTTTCCAGCAGAAAAGATCAATGCCACTGCGAGTTAGGCGGCGCCAATCTGACATAGAAAGGAAATCGGCCCTTGGAACCGAATCCTAGCTGAAATCAATTCGCGTCCGTCTGCCAGCGATCGTGGAATCTCTGGAAGGCAAGACCGATTGCCGCGTTTCAAGCAAGCCCCCAGCCCCGCCAAGAAAACGCATCTGTTCATCATGTCGCCATCCAAATCCTACGGCGCTCTCTCAAGACATTGTGACGCGTCCGACCCGCTTATTTAGCATGCACTGCGGTCATACCTTGCTGGCTGAGATGCGGCACAGTCTGGCCGCAACTTAAGCGTGACGTAGCTCGCGCGAAGGAGTATTCGTCGTCGCGCGCAAATGCCTAGCTTCCGTCGTGATCGTTGAAGAACGCAGCTTCGGTAGGCGTGTAAGGCATGGAAAACACCAAGTTAAGTCGCTCGTCGCCAAGCAAGAGTGGGCACCCCCATGCGACATCATGGTCCGAAAAGTATGGCGACCGGCACGGTCTGCAGCGGGTTCGAGAGTTTCCGCAGGGGATACGGCCTCCTCAACGCGTACGAATCTACGCCCGCGGCGAGAGATTCTTGCTGCAGTGGTGGGACCCAAGGGAACGCGCCACACTGAATGAGCGTGTCAATGGTGACCTCGTCGAGGCTATTACGCGGGCACGAGACATTGACACGCACCTCGAACATTTCAAGTCGTCAGGCCGCAAGCCTCAGCGATTCGAACTTACCAAGGTCGTCGACCAGTACACCGCCGATCTGCAACGCCGCGCGGATGCTGGTGAAATTGATATCGGGACGGTTTGTCGGTACGAGGCTTCACTGCGTCGCCACTTCGTACCGTTTGTCCAGCAGCTGGCGGTCTCGAAGAAGTATCCGCACGCGTCCAAGATCGATCGCGAGTTTCAGTTGGAGTTCGCGGCCCACATGAACCACGTTCAGGTTTCCCCTAACGGACACGAGAACAGCCAGCGGAGACCGATAAAGCAACCTGGATTCGTCCTGGATGTCGTCCGCGCGATGCTCGAATGGGCTTCGGATCCCGACCGCGGAAATTTGCTGCCAGACGGATTCCGAAACCCGTTTGCTGCGAGAAGACGGGGGACGCGGCAGATCGTGATCGACCCGCTTAGTGAACCTGACATTACCATCCCAATGGCCACGAGTCTGATCGAAGCTTGCGATCCATTCCAACTTTCGATCTTTGCCCCGCTAATGTTATATGGCCTGCGTCCCAGCGAACTTGGCTGGATCTTCCGCGAAAACAACGAAGCCGAATGGCTTCGAGTGCCATGCATTGCGGACCTCGACTATTTCACCAAGGGACGCCGGGACAAGTCGTTTCCGATCGTCGATTGCCTCCGTCCTCTCTGGGATGCCCGTAGTCACAGCGCGACTGGACTCTTGTACGTCAACCGGGGTGTCGCGGAAGGTCGAACCACCCCCGAGTCTCTTGGCTGGTCAGCGGCTCATCTGGCCACCGAATTTCGCCGCCGCTGCGTCGCTATCAAGGAGCCGGACGCACGCCAGCGGCGGCACATTCGCGACCAGGTGATGAAGGAATCCGGCCAGTTGAAATACGACCATGTGGAGGCCGAGTTCAAGAAGCTTTCTAGTCGGTTGGAGTGGCCAGCCGAGGCCACCCTGAAAGATTTGCGGCATTTGTTCTGCACCTGCCTGGAGGACGCAGGCGTCCCGGAATTCTACCGCCGCTACATGATGGGGCAATCGTTCGGCAAGGCACCCATTGTCACCTACACCCACATCACCATGTCGCCCGTCAGTACATACTATCAAGTTGCGTTAGATTCAAAGTTCGCTCCGATTCTGGAAGCGATCGAACATCGCTGGCGGGCGCTGAAGGCTAAACCCACCATCATCTTATGATGACGCGTTTTTCCCAAAAATTTAGCAAAACCCCAACTCTTGCAGACGCCGACGGCTATGTCGTCTCCCTTCTACCCAATTATGACGCGTTTCTCGAGTTAATTTAGCGAAATCCGACTTGGGCAGTCGCGGCGGCGGCACAATTCGAGCTATTGTGACACGGATCGTCTGCGTGTCAGCTTGAAGCCGAGGCACTTTCGGTCACTCTCGGCCGCATCTACCCAACATCTGCTACGAAACTGTCTGCCAGCGAGATTACAGGTCGCGACTGCATGGCATCTTCGAGTTGGCACCGTTTGGTTTCCGGCCTCGTATGCGTGTAGACAGCCGTCATGCCCAGTCCGCAGCCGTTGGCCCCGAAGCTGGTCGGTGCGTGTCCCATCAGCTCGTTTCGGATGAGGGGATCGACGTTGGCATCTTGCAAGCAAGTCGCAAAAGTATGGCGAAGCGTCTTGGGTGCCGTGATTTCAGGCACGCCGCATTGGCCAGTGACCTTCATAAACTCCTTGCGCAACCAATCGTACTTCAAGGCACCAAGATCGCGCCAAATCGTCTTCGCGGCAACGGCTAGACCGCTGCGATCGGTGGCTCCATTTCGTTCGGATCGGCAGACCAGCTCGCGTTCCAGTTGCCGGCATCCGTAATGGATGAGGGGTGGCTGGTGACCGCCAAAACAGCGCCGTTGCAGAAACACGGGTCCAGCGTCACGGGTGCCGATGTGGTGCCGGAGAATGGCTTGCAGAGCGGGCACGAGGGGGATCGCTCGCTCGTTGCGTGTCTTGACCTTCCAGCCCAGCCTCGGTTTATTGTGGATGTAGACCCAACCGCCATCGAGGTCCAAATCCTCCGGGAGCAACAGATGGACCAGTTCACCAGGTCGCATTCCCGTCAGCATTAGCGTTGCGAAGATGGGAAACTGCCACTGGTCGCAAGCTGTGAGAAACCGACGCTCCATGTCGCTCGAAAAGACGACGATCGGNTTGGGATCCTCGACAGGAATGCGGTGGATTTCAATCGTNAGGAAGGGGTTTTCNNCGTANGGNGGNAGATGNCGATGGCGCGCNGCGTAATTGAACAGCGTGGAACAGGTTTCGAGCACGTACTTGATGCCGTTGTCGCGAAGGCACCGCTTACGCGCGTTCGCATGCCCGTTGGGTGCCACGCTCAGCGATCGCAGGTAGCGCACGAACTCCTCAGCCTGCACCGCATGAAAATCGGAAACGCGCCGTAGTGGTCGAACGTACTGGATGAAATTCAGTAGATGTTGTGTTGCCGAACTGTAGCGGCGAATCGTGTGCAGTGACGAGCGGCGGATGTGCTCGTGATGGTCGAGCCAGCGCTGACGCACTGCGGGGATTGAGATCGGTTCAAAGCCGAGAGCGGAGGGCGCGCCGACTTCGAGTTGGGCGTTGATCTCCGCCGCCATCTGCCGGGCGGCTTCGAGGTCGGGGCCGACGCGGGGTTGGTGGCGTTGGCCGTGCTCCTGGTAACACAGATACCAGACGCGACCGCGAAGGTAGGCACGGACACGGCCGACTCGAAACGAGGTGGACTTCTTGGACGGCTTGGTGGCGCGATGGGAAACAGGCATTCGAGGCTCTCCTCAGAGAAGCTCTCCGCTACAAAACGCTACAAAAAGCGCTACAAACGGGAACTTCTGGGGGTAGCCCAGAAACGCAAATGCCCGTGAACGTTTAAGTTACGTTCACGGGCAGCAAGCAAAAGCGGAGAGGACAGGACTCCTTCCCTGGCGACTCGATCAAATGCTGGCGTATTGACCAGCTGATTGCCGTAGGCGGAGAAGTGGAGCCACGAGCAATCCTCGGCAATAGCGACGAGAATGTTGGGAGGCGTGGGATTGTCCTCGGCAGCAATCAAAGCTGGAAAGAGACACAGGCCCAAGACGGATACTGTCTTGATCCAGGTTCTACTTGAATTCTTCATGAGTGACATGATTGGATTGGAATGAAATGACTCGTGGGCGGTTGTTTTCATTTTGGATCCCACTCGGTTTCCGCGATGCATCCAAATAATTCGCGAATTCGAGCACTGTCTTTCCTGGTCAGGGGCGAGCCCAACAATGTAGCAACGTTTTCTTCAAGATGCGCGATGTTGCCGGTACCGACTAACAAACAGGAAATCGCTTTGGGCTCGATCCCAAACTTGTAACCGGCAGCAACCACCGAATTCACACCGTCGTGGATCAAGAAGTCAAGAGGGTTTTTCTCCGGCAAGGCATCGTGCGGAACCAAACCAGCTAACTTCCAGCGAGAGATTATTGCTTCGAGTTGATCTTGTCGCGACAACCTGGATCTTACCGCCGACATGTTAAACACTCCGACGTTTTGTCGTTTGGCCCGTGGTAGAACAGCCGTCTCGGCGGATTGGTTCAGGATTCCATATTTGACCATCATCGTGTCCCAGATACCTTCGTTCAAAGCCATCTCGAGCATCTGGTGCGAGGGGTCTTTATGGAAGTACTCAGTAATGCCAATGAAACGAATCTTCCCCTGGGCCTTGAGTCTCTCGACTGTCGGAAACAGTTGGTCAACACATTCGCGGTAGTTATCCGGAAGAACACCGTGGAATTGAAACACGTCAATCTCGTCAATCTGCAATCGTGCGAGACTCCGTTCGCAGGACTTGATCACTTGCTCGGGCGTTATGATCGGTCCTCCCTGGTCTCCCTCAGTCGTTGGGGCGAACTTTGTGGCAACAAGATACTGGTCCCGTGGAATTTCCTTCAGGGCTCGACCCAGGATCGCCTCGCTGTCACTGTAGTCCGCAGCAGTATCGAACAGGTTGATTCCCAATTCGAGAGCACGATGAATAACGCGATGCGAAGTGGCCTCGTCCCTGTGGGTCGATTGACCAATACGGCTTGGGCCTCCAGTTCCCAGGCTGACGCATGAGATATTCAATCCCGTTCGGCCGAGCGTGCGGTATTTCAACGTGCACTCTCCTATTCAGCAACAGCTGACCTTCGTTTCTTTCGAAGCGACAAGCGTGGCCGTTGCCTCCGTAAACGAAGCGAACAACCATTCGATTCTATTACTCCACCGTCCGTTGATCAAAGAATAAGCCGCTGGCCAGCACGGTTGACCAAGGATTATTCGTCGAGATCAGCCCCTTAGCAGTGTTCGGTCTTTTATAGTCGTCTTTCGCTCCGCGAAAGGACGTTCCTTTTCGCGGAGCGAAAGGCGACAATCGGAAAGTGATTCCTCGAACGATCCTTAATGTCAGGACGTTTCGCCAAGTGCGAGCTGAGCAGAATTCTAAATAAGCCGTCGAATTACGGGCCATCCCACAGTACGTGTGGGTAAATGGTACTTTTCTCAAATTCCCTACCGCTTTCTGATTGCTTCCGGCTGGAGCGATCTGTTGTCGGGCGAAAATCGCACCCGCACCGACTTCTCCGGCCTACTCGTTCGTTGGAGCACGCTTG
>NZBA01000016.1 GCA_002686265.1 Planctomycetota bacterium | reverse complement strand
GCAGTGTTCGATCTTTTATTGTCGTCTTTCGCTCCGCGAAAGCACGTTCCTTTCGCGGAGCGAAAGGCGACTATCGGACAGTAATTCCTCGAACGATCCCAAGCCGAATTCTGCCGATCGCCTATGTGTGATCGACGAGCCGCCGACAAGGAAAACACGCAGGGAGACCGACACGATGAGCGCCAGATTGCAGGTTCTAAGTACGATCGTGGTATTGTTCACTGTCGTGGTTTGCGGGCCAACGGCGCCCGCTGACAACCTACCGCTGCCCAAAGGCGAAGCTCGAACGCCCGAAACACGGGCGCTGACCGCCCAGGAGGCAGCCCGGACGCTGGAGCGCGACTGGCTGTTTCAGGCGATGGACGAGCCGTTGCTGCAAAGAGCGACCAAGGAGATTGGCTGGGCTCGAGAATTAGCCCAGCGTCTCGCCCACCAGCGAAAGACACCAAGCCTGGCGAACGAGTTGAAAGAGCTGGACGCGCTCCAGCGGCGACTCGGGAAGCTGGCCAGCCAACCCGCCACGTCTCAAACGGCCAAGGATGCCGAGACGGTGCCGAACTGGATCTGGTATCCGGAAGGCAAACCAGTCGAAGATGCACCGGCCGAAGCAAGGTTTTTCCGCTGTCGGTTCGAAGTGCCGACGGAGGCTCGCCGAGCCACGTTGCGCATCGCGGCTGACGACGCGTGTGAGGGCTTTCTCAACGGCACGAAGATCGGTGCCCAGACGGGCTGGTCGCGGGCTGCCGTGCTCACCATCGGACGACTGCTTCGGACCGGCGAAAACGTGTTGGCGGTGCGAGGGGAGAACAAGCCGGCGCCCAGCAAGAATCCTGCCGGGATGATCGCGCGGCTGGCCGTGACTTTGGCTGACGGAAAGCAGATGATCGTGGTTTCCGACGCGTCCTGGCGAGCGGAGAAAGAGAAGCATTCTCAGTGGGCGCAAGCCGCGTTTGACGACTCCGGCTGGAAACCGGCGGCGGTGACGGCACCGTTCGGTGGTGGACCCTGGGGGAAAATCGCCGGCCTGGGCAAGGCAGATCTGCAGGAGGATCCGGTTGCCGCTTACGCGGACACGACTCCAGCCGTCAAAGATCTTTACTTTGCGGTCCGGCGGGTTAAACGAAACATCCAGTTCAAGAATCCCGTGGTGGATTTCACTCGATTGCTGTTCGTCGATCAGCCGCTGCCCCAAGGACCGGAGTCCAGGCATGAGGCCATCCCCCGCATGGGCATCATGGCCGTCCCCGGCGGCCGGTTGCTGGTGCTCGACGGGCTGCATCCTGGCGGTCGGCTGCGGCAACTGGCGCCCCAAGAAACACCGGGCAGCTTCTGGCGGCCCGATCTGTCGTTCGATGCCACGAAGGTTCTCTTCTGTTTCAAGCCGCACGACGAGAAGAGCTTTCACCTTTACGAGATCAGCTTCGACGGTACGGGCTTGCGGCAGCTCACCGACAGCGAGTACGACGACATCGACCCGATCTATCTGCCCGACGGTCACATTACTTTTACCACGACGCGAGGCAACTCGTATGTTCGCTGTGGACCGTTCATCTACTCATATATCCTGGCGCGCTGCGACGCCGACGGCGGCAACGTTTACCTAATCAGTCGCAACGGTGAACCAGATTTCGTGCCCGCGTTGTTGAATGACGGTCGGGTGATCTATTCCCGTTGGGAGTACACGGACAAGCCGCTTTGGCGGCTCCAGAAGCTGTGGACCACGAACCAGGATGGCACAGGCACGGCGCATTTCTGGGGCAACCAGTCGGTCTGGCCTGACCATCTTTCCGAGCCGCGGCCCATCCCCGGTAGCCATCGAGTGATGTTCTCAGGCGTGGGGCATCATGATTGGTGGTCCGGATCGATCGGCATTATCGACGCAGAGAAGGGTCGCGACTGGCCAAACGGGCTGACGAAAGTTACTGCCGATCTGCGTTGGCCGGAAGTCAGCCTGCCGCCAGACGATCCGCAGGAAGCGGCCGACTACCACGCTTCGGGCCGATTCACCGGCTACAAGACGGCCTATCCGCTTTCCGAAGAAGACTTCCTCGTCTCGGCACGAGGTGTCAGGGACAAGTTTCGTCTGTACCTGATGGACGTGCACGGTAACCGAGACTTGATTTACGAGGGCGTCTACAACGTCTGGCACGCGATGCCTGCCAAGCCGCGACCGATGCCGCCGCGACAGATCGACCGTGTGGCGTGGCCGGGCACGGGGAAGGACCGCAAGCCCGTCGAACCGGGCGTCTTCTTCAGTGCCGACGTCTGCGAAGGTGTGCCCGACCTGCCCCGCGGCATGGTCAAGTATTTGCGCGTCTTCCAATTGGATTACAAGACGTATTCGACCTGGAACAAGACATATCGCCACTCCGGCCCGGTAGTATCGATCGTGCAGGAGGAAGGCGTAAAGCGCATCCTCTCCGAGGTACCCGTGGAGGCCGATGGATCGGTACATTTCAAGACGCCGGCGGGGCGTGCGCTGTATTTTCAGCTTTTGGACGCGGATCGCCGCTGTCTGCAGACGATGCGAAGCTTCACGGGAGTGATGCCCGCCGAGCGTCGGGGGTGCGTGGGTTGCCACGAAGGGCACAGCACGGCGCCGACGCCGGCGCAACACAGTCTGGCCCTGCAGCGACCGCCGACGGAACTTTCTCCGCCACCCTGGGGCACGGCGAGCATCAGTTATGAGCGTTTCGTCCAGCCCGTGCTGGATCGTTATTGTGTCAAGTGCCACCAGGGCAACGCGCCCAATTCCGCGGAACCGAATCTCGCTTTACGCCCTGGACACAACGTGTTTAAGGAGCCGTACCTGACGCTGGTCGGTTCGGCGGGTTGGAGGAACCCCGTGGGCGGCGGGCGGCCTGGATACGGAATCGCGGGAGCGATTCCTGTTGAAAGCAGCTACGGGCAGAACGATGCGAGTGCTTTGGCCACGTTGCCGCCGATGAAATACCTCTCCTACAACAGTCGGCTCGTCAAGTTGGCTGCCAGCGGCAAACATTACGACGTGAAGGTCGATCCGCTGAGCCTGCACCAGTTGATCGCCTGGGTGGATGCTTGCTGCCCCTTCATGGGCGAGGACGAACTCCGCGCGCTGGGGGACCCGGTATTTCCCGGCATCGATCGATTACCGATCCGCCCGCGAGTGAAGACCGCCCCGGTTATTGAGCGGCCCTGACCGGGACTTTTCGCCTTTTCCATCAAAGCTGGACATGGCGAACCAAATACCAGATAACCTAGGTCCAGTTTAAGGATTCATCCGGGTCGGCAACTTCGGATGATGAATATCAGGACCGGGAACCCAACACACCAAAGGGGGAGCAACCCAATGCGATTCTGTCTTTACGTGCTCGCCTTGTGGGGCGCTGCTGCTATCGTGATGTCGGCCTCTGCGGCTGCCGCTGAACCGCCTACCTACCGCTTGCTCGGTTTCGATGCGAAGAGTGCTTCTCAGGCGCGCCTCTGGCGCCACACGGCTCGAACCACACTCTTTGTGCTTTTGAAGATGGACGATCAAGTTCATTTCAACCGTCACGATGCTCAAGGAAGGAGTCCACTCCCGCTGAAACCAAGAGTGTTGGCGACGGAGAAACAAGAGAAGCTCACGCGTTACGAATTGGAGATCGAGTCGCGTGCTGATCGCAGAATCAAAGTCGTGCTGACCGTTCCTGCCGGAGCAATCGCAGGAAAGACGCCGGCAGTGGTTTGCATCCACGGGCACGGAGGAAACAAGAACATCGTGTATGAACTGAACAGCCCTTACCGGGCGTTTGCCAAAGCGCTGTCTGAGACTGGTTACGTGACCCTCAGTACTGATGTGGGACAGCACGAGATCCAGAGCGAGCAGCGCACCTTGATGGGCGAACGTCTGTGGGACCTGATCCGCGTGGTCGACTTAGCTGCATCCCGGCCAGAAGTCGACCCACAACGTATCGGCTGCGGCGGCCTTTCGTTGGGAGGCGAGATGGCCATGTGGCTGGGAGCCATGGACGAGCGGGTTGCAGCGACAATCAGCTCTGGATTCCTGACAACGATGGAAAACCTGCGAGTGGGCCATTGCATGTGTTGGGATTTTCCCGGCTTGCAACGTCGTTACGAGTTTGCCGATATCTACAGCATGATCAGTCCTCGACCTTTGCAATGCCAAAACGGACTTCAAGAGCGCTTGCCGGGTGGCTTCCCGGTTGAACTGGCGGAACAAGCCATGGCTGACGTCAAGCAGGCGTATCGCGTTGATGGTCGCGAAGGTTGGGCTCAACTGGCGACCCATCCGGCGGGCCATGTGTTCGACGTGACAGCGGCTCAAGACTTCTTTGATGCGAATTTGAAATCTCAACGCCGTGGAGAAGGCAGCAACTAACTGCGACGAGTCACCCTCTCGGGCCAAGCAACCGGAATCATCGAATTGCGAGAGCGCGAACGGGGGTACCGCAGCCATACAGAATCTGACAACAGTCTGGTCGTGTGCTGAGAGGAGACATCATGAGAAGAACTAGACGATACTCATTCCGGTCACAAATTGGGGTCTTGGAACCACAGTCTCTATTGTGGAATCCTCAGCAGTGGACCGTGCCGAGTGTACTACTATTGATTTGCGTACTCAGTTCAGCCGCCACTGTTGGGCATTGCGAGGAGAAGGTGATTCAGAAGGCGTTCCAGGAGGGGAGGAACTCCGCAAAGATCGCCAGCTACTCTCTGAGTAAGGTCCAGCGTTGGCTTCATGAGGTGGCGCTGAAGAAGATCGAACCCGATACTGGCCTGTACCATCCAGATGGTAACTTCAACTACCAGGACGCCTGGGCGGACTGCTATCCGTTTCTGGTCTGGGCTGCCTGGGCGACTGACCTGGAAGCTCTCAACGGGCCGGTGCGCAAGGCCCTGCACGCGGAGATCGAGCATTGCAAGGAAGGGTTCTTTGTCGAACCGGCCAATACTTTCGGCGGCAGTGAATACGTCAAGGATGGACTGGTCGCCATCATTGAAGTGACCGGGAAGGACGAGTGGTTCGAGCGGATGAAGGTCATCGAGGACGAGATTTGGCAAGATCTTCCAATTGAGACGCCTTACGGCAAGATCCCTTCGAAGAACATCGAGATCAACGGCGAACAGATCCAGGTTCTGGCGCGCCTCTACACCATGACCGGTGAAAAGAAGTATCTCCAGTGGGCAGAGCGACTCGCGGACTACCATCTCCTGCCCGGCGGTTTCGTGCCGCAGCGGCTTCGCGACCACGGCTGTGAGATCATTGGCGGACTCGGTCTTCTGCTCGGAGTCGAATCGGTGCACAATCCCGAGAAGGCGAAGGTCTACCTTCCGCTCATGAACAAGATGTTGGACGCGGTCCTGAAGGAGGGCACCAACGAAGATGGCATCATGTACAACACCCTAGGTCGCAAAGGGGCGCTCAGTGACGGATGGGGATACAATTACGTGGCCTACTTGTGTTACGACATGGTTGCCGGTAAGCCAGTCTATCGCGAGCAGATGGAACAGACACTTCGCAATCTCTCGAAACCGCTGTACAAGAACTATCCCTGGGAAGGTCGTTCGATTGATGGGTACGCCGATTCGATCGAGGGCGGGCTCTATATTATGAACCGTCTCGCCGTCCCGGAGGGGTTGTCATGGGCAGACCAGGAAATGGCCGCGAACGTGGCCCGCTCGGGCGAGCCCTTGAAAACGGCAAAGCTGTGGGGGAGCATGAAACTTGAATCGAACGGAGTGAGAACAACGATCATTCACGCTCTGATGCACACGCGGGGTCTGCTGGCACGCCCCTGGCGGCAGGACTTGACCCTGGGCGCGAGCGAGACTGAGGATGGGATGGCCGTCGTCATGAAAGCGGGGAAGGACTGGTCCGGCAAACTGGTCTTCGACATTCCGCGACATCGCATCTACATCGGTTTCAAGCACGACTGGCCGAGAATGAACACGATGCCCGAATGGTTCACCGTCGAACCCACCNGGAAGTACGTCGTANAGAACGTCACCAGTGGATCTCGGANAGTTTACNCGGGAAACCAACTCCACGAAGGCCTCCCCATTGACCTGCNGGCNGGAGAAGAGACGTTGCTGTTGATTAAGCAATAAGCCGCCCGGAGCGCGAACAAATGCGCATGATCGAAAAACGCATTTCCTGTGNGTGCTGTTTGGCCGTTGTCGTCTCGCTCATGGCGTTGGGTCATGCACGCGGCGAGGAAGAAGACGTGCTGCCGGGCACGGGGGCGCGGTCCCAGCTTCTGGGCACCGTGCAGGCTGAGAACTTTGTGAAGCAGCAAGGATCGAGTGGTGTGGCCGACGTGGCCTCAGCCGTTGGCGGCAAGGTCCTTGGCTATGAGTTCGGCAGACATCCAGGGCACATGGCTGAGTTTCGAATCTCGGCAAGTGCGGCCGCCGTGCCGGGGAGGTTGTGGTTTCGAACCGCTCGGCATTATCGCGCGGCGGCGACGTGGGATCTGTTTTGGGATGGCAGAAGACTCGCAGGGCCAGCCAGCTTTCCCACGACCAATAGCTGGTTCGTCTATGACTGGACAAGCATCTCGCTGCCAGAGATTACCAAGGGCCCACACACGCTGAAGATCGTCGCCCGTCACGAGGACGCCAACGTTAACTTCGACATGATCGCGATATCCGCCGAGGGAATGCGACCACCGAACGATCTGGATTCGCTAATGCCGCCCGACCTACACTCGCTCGGGCGGCGCTTCGCGTCGCTTACCAAAGCGGTGGAACATTTGACCGGCCGATTTCCGAAACAGTTCGATGTTGAGAGTAAGCTTCGTAGCCAGCTTGCGCAGCTCCAAGGGCAAATCGCCTCGACTCCCGAAAACACCGACAGTGCCGAGCTGCGGCGTCTCGCTTTGGCGCTAGAATTACTTTCTCATCGGGCGTTGGTTGAAGATAACCCGCTGCTGGATTTTCCAGCATTGGTCTTTACCAAACGTCATCCGCTCGGAGGCCAGCACTACGCTTATACCGAGGCGCTAAGTTGGAATCGCGACCGGCCGCGTTTTTTCAAGCCCGGGGCGGCGCTGTGCACGCTCTCACCGCCGCGTCCTGGCGGGAAGTTGTCCGTTCTGCTCGACAGCCCCGACGGCGTAGTGCGCGACCCGGATGTGCATTTCGACGGCGACAAGATCCTCGTTTCCCACAAAAGGAACCTCGACGAGGACGATTATCACCTCTACGAGTTCGATGTGACCAGCGGTAAATCGCGTCAGCTTACCGACGATGCAGGGTTCGCTGATTACGAGGGATGCTACCTACCCGACGGCAACATTATGTTCAGTTCGACTCGTTGCGTTCAAACGGTCGACTGTTTTCCTGTCCCGACGTCGAACCTTTATCTGGCCGACGGCGATGGTCGTCTCGTCCGCCGCGTCACGGTCAATCACGTTCACGACAATTTCCCCAGCGTCCTGAACGACGGGCGCGTGGTCTTTACGCGGTGGGAATACAACGATCGCTGGGTCTTGCACGTTCAGGGCCTGGCCGTCATGAATCCCGACGGAACGGCAACGGCGGCCTATTACGGCAACAACTCGTTCTGGCCGATTTCGATGTTGCACACACGGGCCATTCCTGGCAGCACGAAGGTTGTCTGTACGCTGTCAGGTCATCACGACGTGGATCAATGCGGTGAGATTGGGATCTTCGACGTGGGGCGCGGCGGCGAGGAAGCGGCCGGCTGTGTGCATCTTTGGCCGCCCCGGAAAATCGAGCCGATCCGTGATGAATTCTACTGGCGAAACCTGTCGGCTCTGTATCAGTATCCTTACCCGCTTTCCGAGAACTTCTTCCTTGTTTCGTGCAAGCCGCGCGGCAAGGAACATTTTGGGATCTACCTGATCGACACATTTGGAAATCGGGAGTTGATTTACGAGGACGCGTCGATCTCCTGCAACTCGCCGATGCCACTGACGCAAAGGCACCGCCCGCCGGCGATCGCATCGGGTGTCAGGTACGGCGAAAGCGAGGGAACGGTCTACCTGGCCGACGTGTATCGCGGCCCCGGGCTGAAGGGCGTTAGGCGAGGAGAGGTCAAGGCGCTGCGGATCGTGGAAATGATTAATCGCCCAACGGGGACGCGTCACTGGGCAGGCATGGACGGTACGCCTCCAATGGGCTTGAACAGTTCGTGGGACGCCAAGCGAGTTGTGGGCACGGTGCCTGTGGGTGACGACGGATCGGCACTGTTCACGGTGCCTGCCGAAAAGGCGATCTACTTTCAACCGTTAGACAACGACGGCCGAGCATTGCAATGGATGCGCAGCTGGGTGACGATGCAACCAGGCGAAGTGCGAGCGTGTGTCGGCTGTCATGACAAGAACACGGTGTCTCCCCGCACGTCACTCGAAGCGCTCGTTCACGCGCCGCTCAAACCTGACCCCGCCTGGAACGCCACTGACCGTCCTTTCAATTTCCACCAGGACGTACAACCCATGCTGGACCAAGCCTGCGCTCGATGTCACGACCATGAAGATCCAGGTAGACTCGATCTGCGTGGCGACAAGACTGACGCCTTCAGCATGGGGTACGAGAACCTGCGTCCCTATGTCAAGGTGGCTGGCACTAGACAGGATCCGCCGGCGATTCCTCCCCGGAGTGTCGGCGCAATCGCCAGCCCGCTGATCAAGTTGCTCGACAAGGGACATTACGATGTGTCTCTGACGCCCGAGCAGATGAACCGGCTGGTCACCTGGATCGATCTCGGCGCACTTTACTACGGCAGCTACGCCATCACCGACGACGATGCACCGTTTGGACGGTGCGTGGTCAAACAAGACAAACCGCTGTGGGATGCGTTAGGTGACGCCTGCGCGAGATGCCATCATCCCTCTTCACCGCCGAACCTGCCCGAACAGGGCTTTGGCCGCAAGCGGCATGGCCGGGGATTCCAATGGCGTACGATGGGCAGTTACGACACAAGCAATGCGGTGCTCATCAACTTGACGCATCCGGAGCAGAGTCGCCTGCTGCGTGCTCCGCTGTCGTCCGCTGCCGGGGGACTGGCCCGCTGTAGCGAAATGATCTTCACCGATAAGCAGGACCCGCGGTACACCGCGGCGCTTCACGTAATACAAGGATGGGCGGAAGACCTCCGGCGAAACCCTCGCGAAGACATGCCGGGTTCCCAGCCGAGCGCGCAATACCAGCTTTGGTGGAAAAAGCGGCAGGAGTCGTTGCATATCGAACGGCAAAGTCGCGAGGCGCTGGCGCGGCAACAGCGACAACGCCAAGCGACGCCGTACCGCAACGAATAGACCCGCGAGAGAGCCCCGCTCACGCGGCATGGAACGAGAAAGCTCGTATCAGGTTTTTCTTTACAAATGAGTCAAGTTCTCAGCGACGGGCACCGACCGCAGGTTGGTCGGGAAGCGGGTTGCTGCAATCGAGCGATAGCTCGCATCGGTCCGAGGCACAGCCTCGCTAGCATACTATTGGAACCCGAAAATTCGACTTGAGGCCGAACAGATGATAATGCGACACACATTGGTTGCGGCGACTCTGATTTCTGTCCTTTTTGTGAATCTGGCAAATGAAACGCGTGCGGCAAAGGCCGGTTTCGCCGAGCGCGACATCACGCCGGACATCGGTATGGAACAACCTGGTGGTTACCGCAAGGGTTTTCACCGCAGTTTTCACGACGCGTGTAAGGTCCGCGCGGCGGTGTTTGACGACGGTGATAACCGCGTGGCGATCCTCGGTCTCGACGCGTTAACGGTGCCGCGCCATTTGGTGCTGGCTTGTCGCAAGGAGATTGAGCAAAAATGCGGCATACCGGCCGATTCGATCATGATC
>NZBA01000015.1:13361-22467 GCA_002686265.1 Planctomycetota bacterium | reverse complement strand
CTGGCACTTCCAGTTCTGGTTCCGGGACCCCCTCGGAGGCCCCGCCGGCTTCAACTTCTCCGACGCCTTGCGCGTCACGTTCTGCCCCTGACCCGGGGGAGGAGCCACCCGCTCCCTGCCGAGGCACCCTCACGGTCCGCTCGTCGGGGGCGTCCCTGGTTCACCCCGGTGGCCCCTCGGCCACGGACCGGCTCGCTGCACCCCGGCCCCCCGAACCTCGGCGGCGGCCGGGTCCAGGGGGCGAGAGCGCGGAAGCCCCTCCGCGGAGCGATCGGCGGCCTTCGGCCGAGGACCGCGGCGGCCGACCGCGGCAGTGAGCCTCAGCCGGACCGAGGGCTCGCCGGCACGCGCGACAGGACACCCCGGGCGCGCCACCACAGCCACACGGCCTGGACGGCGCTGCCGGCGGTGAAGGCCGCCATCGAGACGATCAGGCCGTTCCAGCGCTCGGCGACGACCCCGGCGTAGAGGATCGCACCGAAGACGACCAGGAAGGCCACTACCGACTCGGTCACGCCGCGGGTGCGGCCGGCGTGGACCAACAAGCCCTGGAACAGGCTGTGGGCGACGGTCAGGCCCGGCAGGAGGACCGCGAACCACAGGGCGCCCTCGGCCAGGGCGGCCAGGTCGGGCTCCAGGCCCTGGACGCCCTCGAACCACCAGCGCGCCAGGGGCGTGGCGGGGAACAGGGCCAGGATCCCGACGGTGACCGCCGCCAGGCCGGCGGCGAAGCGGTCCAGGGCGCGCCGGCCGCCGGGGTCCCCGGCGTGGCTGACGACGACCTCGTTGAAGGCGATCCCCACGCAGCGGCTCATGAAGACGAGCCCGATCACGACCGGCCAGGCCGCCAGGGAGCGCACGGCGTCGGGCAGGCGGGCGACGCAGGCCGTACCCAGGGGCTGGGAGACGAGGCTCAGGAACGGGGTGACCGCCAGGGGCACGTAGAAGGCCAACAGGCGGGCGGTGGTGAGCGGCTCCGCGCCCGCCGCCGCGGCGGGCATGCGCTCGCGCAGGATCTCCCCCACGACGAGGCGCGCGAAGACCATCTCGACGCACACCCCCACGGTCAGGCCCGTCGCGGCGACGGCGATGCCGGAGAGGCCCAGGCAACTCGCCAGGACCAGGACGGCCACGGTGGCGATGACGCGCACGAGGGTGCCCAGGCCCACGGCGCGCGCCCGGCCGAAGCGGATCAGGATGCCCTGGTGGAAGCGGCGGTCGGCGATGGCCCAGGTCCACGGCGTCATGATCTTCAGGCCCAGCCGCGCGGGCTCGACCACGTCGTCCGGAGGGCTGACGGCCCACACGACGACCCAGTCGTAGAGCGGCGTGAAGGCCAACAGGGCGTGGAGCGCCATGAGGCCGGCCGCCGTCCGGTGGTTGAAGCTGCGCAGCCGCGCGGTCGACTCCCGGTCGCGGCACAGGGCCGTCGAGGCCGCCAGCATCATGATGATCGGCGCCTCCACGAGCAGGGCGAAGGCGAAGACGATGCCGAAGGCCGCCAGGTGCGCCACGGGATCGGGCAGCCGCGCCACCGCCGCGCCGATGGCCGGCAGCTCGGCGCCCATCAACAGCCAGCTCGCAGCCAGGGGCCACCAGGTCCTGAAGACGGCGGCGGTCGTGAGCTGGGCGGGCCGTGCGGTGGGATCAGGCCCGCTCACGCCCCCCCGCGTCGACCACGCGTTCGGGCGGACGCACGTCCTCGGAGGCCCGCGGGTGCGCCCGGTAGGCGCCGTCGTTGGCGGGCATGGGCGCCCCCGAGCGGTCGAGGGCCGTGTAGACGCCGAGGCAGACGGTGTTGGCCAGGTTCAGGCTGCGCACGCCGGGGCGGATCGGGACGTAGACGCGCCGGTCGGCATGGGCGGCGAGCAGTTCGGCCGGCAGGCCCGCGCTCTCTCCGCCGAACACCAGGACGTCATCGCGCTCGAAGGCACAGTCGAACAGCGACGCGCCGCCGCGGGCAGAGAACAGGCGCAGGCGCCCGTCGAGGGGCCGGTCCGACGAGGCCTCCAACGCCCGCGCGGCAGTTTCCCAGTCGGCGTGCAGGACGAGCTCGACCTGGGGCCAGTAGTCCAGCCCGGCGCGCTTGAGGTAGCGATCTGCCAGGGAGAAACCGAGGGGCTCGACGAGGTGCAGGCGCAGACCCGTGGCCGCGGCCAGGCGCGCGGCGCAGCCGGTGTTGTGGGGGATCTCGGGCGCGACGAGCACGATCTCCATCCTCCCATTCTAGCCCGCCGCCCTCGCGGGCCTTCACGTCTCCACGCGCACTCGCCGGGAATCTGGGGCGGAGGTCCGGGGGGGGGCTCGGGCGAGGAGCCGGCGGGGGCGCGTCGATGGGGCCCGGCCGCGGTTTCGGGTATGGTCGCGCCCGGATGTCCGACGCTCCCCTGGTGCAGACCGCCGCCGCAATCGTCGTCGCGGGCGTCGCGGGACAGATGCTGGCGCGCCGCCTGCGTCTGCCCGCGATCCTGCCGCTGCTGTTGATCGGCGTCGCCCTCGGGCCGTCGGTCGCGGGAGTCGTGCGGCCGGCGGCCCTGGGCGGGGAGGGTCTGCGCACCCTGATCGGCTTCGCGGTGGCGATCATCCTCTTCGAGGGCGGCCTGTCCTTGAAGACCGAGTCCTTCCGCCTCGCGGGGACGGTCATCCGCAACCTCGTCCTCGGCGGCGCCCTGGTGACCTGGGCCCTCTCGGCACTCTTCGCCCGCGCCTTCTTCCCCGAGCTCGGCATGGGCCCGGCGGTGCTCTTCGGGGCACTGGTGATCGTCACCGGACCGACGGTCATTCTGCCGCTCTTGCAGGCCGTCCACCCGCGCCGACGCGTCTCCGACGCCCTGCGCGGCGAGGCGATCCTGATCGACCCGGTCGGTGCGCTCTACGCCGTCCTGGTACTCGAGTTTCTGATCGAGGCGGGGTCCCGCGGCTCCGCCCACGTCCTGGCGGCCTTCGGCGGGCGCTTACTCCTCGGCGCGGGCCTGGGCGCGGTCGGCGCCTGGACCCTGTTCGTCCTGATCCGCCGGCGCGAGATCCTACCCGTCGATCTGCGCAACCTGGCCGTGCTGGCCACGGCCATCGGGCTCTTCGCGGTCAGCGAGCTCCTGCTCCCCGAGTCGGGGGTCCTGACCGTCACCCTGGCCGGGTTCCTCCTCGGCTGGCTGCACCCGCCGGGCCTCGAGGAGATCGAGGAGTTCAAGGGCCACCTGACCGTGCTGATGGTCTCGGTGGTCTTCGTGCTGCTCGCCGCCGACCTCGACCTCGCGGGGCTCGCCGCCCTCGGCTGGCCGGCGCTGGGCCTGGTGGCGGCGATCGTCTTCGTCGTCCGGCCCGCCTGCATCGCGCTCTGCACCCTCGGCACGGAGCTCACCGTCCGAGAGCGCCTGTTCCTGTCCTGGATCGCCCCGCGCGGCATCGTCGCCGCCGCGGTCTCGTCTCTGTTCGCCCTGGCGCTCGCCGAGCACGGCATCGCGGAGGGACACCTGGTGAAGGACCTGGTGTTCGCCGTGATCTGCGGCACGGTCGTGCTGCAGGCGCCGACCGCGCGCCTGGTGGGCCGCCTGCTCGGCGTGCTCGAAGAGGAGCGCCACGGCTTCCTGATCGTCGGCGCCAACTCCTTCGCCCTCGCCCTCGGCCGCGCCCTGCACCGCGCGGGGCTCCAGGTCGTGTTGCTCGACACCAACGCCTGGCGCGTGGAGCGCGCCCGTGAGCGCGGCCTGCGGGCTCACCGCGCCGACGCCCTCGACCCGCTGCTGTTGGAGAACCTCGACCTCGACGGGATCGGGAACCTCCTGGCGATGACGCCCAACGACGGCGTCAACCGCGCCGCCCTGCGCTTGTTCGCGCGCGACTTCGGTCCCGGCCGCGTGCGTGCGATCCGCCTGGAGTCCTCGCCGCCCGCGACGCCCGACGAGCCGTACCTCTTCGGCGAACGCCTGGCCTGGCAGGACGGCGTCGACCGCCTGCGCGCGGGCGCGAGCCTGGAGCGGGCCGAGGTGGACCAGGAGCTGGACGCCGGCGGTCTCGGCGCCCTGCTCCCCGGCGCGGTCGGACTGCTGGCCCTCGAAGCCGGCGGCGCGCCGCGCTTCCTCGCCGACGACGCGGGCCTGGAGGTGGGCGAGTCGCTCTTCTACCTGGCTCCCCCCCAGGAGGGCCCGCGGGCGGCCCGCGACGGGCGGGACGAAGCGTGACCCGGAGAAGAGCCGGCGCGCAGCGTGCCGACCGGGCCGCCAGCTCCCGCGGTTGGTGGGAACGAGGTGACGAGCCAGGTACCCCTTCCTCTCGAGTGCCCGATGGTGTGCCGGCGGGTCCCTTGCCGAGAGTCACGGAGTGGGCTACCCCGAGTTCATGCGGACTGTCCTGGTGCTCGTATCAGGCGCGTGCATGCTCGTTGCCTCGCTTGCCGGTTGGTCGGCGTTCCCGCTCATCGCGTTCGAGAGGTCTGGGCGCGAGTGCCTGGGATGCCAGCAGGAGGCAGAGGACCAGACCTCGGACGGCGCATTCGGTACAGGCGGATGCATCATCGGTCTCACCGTCTCCATCGAGAGTCTCCATCGAGAACTGGCCGGGTGAGTGTGGCCCGTTCATCAGCCACTCGAGCGAGTGCGCGGAGTCTCCATGCACACCTCGAGTGCCGGTGGACGTGCTCAACCCCTTCATTCCCGGATGCTCATGGGGCGACCGGCAACGGCTCGATTCGGTCGAGAATGGAGACCCCGACCGCGATCTGATCCCCACCTGCGCCAGTCCTTGTACGGTCCACGATACGGACTACTTCGCCGTCGCCTGCGGAGGGCAGTGGACCTACGACTACAAGGTATCGCACGCCAGCGGAGCGTGGACACAGAAGACCGGCACGATCACCTGCACGGACTGTCGGGAGTTGTGAGCCACCGGACCAGGATGCGCCCGACTCAGGACGCTCGGGGGCGGCACCGTCTCGAAGGACACCGGGCTCAGGTCGGTCGCGTGCAACCCGGTCGAGGAGAGGAGACCGCTCCTGCACTCCCTCCCTCCGGCGCCAGGGTGCGGGAGGGTGCCTGTTCCTCTCTCGGTGGTCCCTCGAGAGGTGCAGGAGGACTCCAGGTGGGTGGAGTGGATCATCGCGTCGTCGTCGCCACGGCCTCAGCGCTCGTCATCGGGACGCTGGCCGGCGGCGCCGTTCTCCTTCGTAGGCGCTCCCCGGAAAACTCGGGTCCACTGGAGCGCGCGCGAGAAGAGAGACCGGTTCGTGCGTCGGTCCGAGAGGTGGAAGGGCCGCCGCTCGGATCTCCCAGCTCCCTAGAGAGGTCTTCCCTGCCGGAGGACGAGGGGCTCGGGCGCGCGACGATCATGACGCTACGGGAGGCCCTCGAGGCCCACCACGGGGAGTCCACCGAGGACATCCGGCGCCGTTGCGATCCTGCGGAGTGGGAGATCCTCGACCTCGATGCCGAAGTGGCCTACGTCCCCTGGGAGACGGCCAAGCCTCTCGTGGATCAGATGCTCTCCCACCTGTCGGCGGAGCAGGACGCGGGATTCGTGAGTCGGATCACGGGCCTCTCCGAAGATGGAGCACCCGACTACAGCCGGGGCGACCTCAACCCCGAGGGCAAGCGGATCTCCGACGCCGACCGTGCTTCGCTCGATCACCTCGTGGGCCCCTTCACCGAGGAGTTGGAGGCGTTGGCCGCGGAGTGCGCTGTCCAGAGACGCCTGGCCTTGAACGAGATGGTCGCAGGCGGGAGATACGGGAGGTACCTCCTGGTCCCGACAGCCTCCACCACGGTGCCGAGCGTTGAATCCAGTGGAGACGGGCACGAGAGCTACTCCATGGAGCGCTCGACGACCTTCGGGCCGTGGACGGCGCAAGCCGAACTCGACAGTTCGGACTACCCGGGATTCGACCGTGCCTGGCGGCTCGTCCGCCAGGTCCGGAGGGAGCGCGACGACGCGATCCGACTCACCATCGCGGGGCTGTAGCCGCCCGACGGCGGCTCGGGACGGGAGTACGGAGAAGCCCGACTGGCCGCGCGCGGGTGCAAGCCTGGAGCGGGCCGAGGTGGACAGGGAGCTGGACGCAGGCGGACTCGGCGCCCTGATCCCCGGCGCGATCGCACCCCTGGCCCTCGGAGCCGGCCGCGGGCCGCGCTTCCTCGCCGACGACGCGGGCCTGAAGGTGGGCGAGTCCCTCTTCTCCCCGGCTCCCCTCAGGAGGGCACGCGGACGGCCCCTGACGGGCGGGAGGCGGCGTGCCCCGGGAAAAAGCCGGCGCGCAGCGTACCGAGGGTACCGGACGCTCCTACGGTGGGTGGAGGTTCCGCCATGCTCGAGTGCATCCGCCCCCTGTTCGCCGCGACCGCCGCCGCGGTCGCGAGCCCACTCCCCCTGCTCCCGGTCCCCGACGACGCGGGAGCCGCCGGCGTCCCTCGCGCCCTCGTTTCGGACACCGGATCCGCGCAGGATGACGTCGAGGACGATGCCGCCGAGGACGATGCCGCCGCGGACGACACCACCCGCGGGCGGCGGCGCATCCTCTACCTGGAGCACGGCCGCCCCCTGCGCGCCGTCGCGCGCGAGCGCGAGGGACGCTGGGAGGTGCGCGGCACCGGCGGCGCGTGGCGCGCGCTGCCGCCGGGCGCGGTCACGCGCGCGGTCCCCGAGCGTGACGTCCTGCGCCTGCTCGACGAACACCGCACGTCCCTGGAGGCATCGGACGTCCCCGCCGCCCGCACCGCCCTGGCCGAGTGGATGCTCGCCAACGGCCTGGTGCGCGAGGCTTTCGAGCACCTCGACGCCCTCCTCGAGGAGCGCCCGCACGACGAGCACGCCCTGGCCCTCTTGCGCCGAGAGGACTTCGTCGCCCTGCCGCGGGCGGACTCGGGCGAAGCGGAGGGCGCCCCGCAACGGGCGCGCCTGTGCGCCTGGGGCTCGGTGCGCGGGCTCGCGGCGCGCGAGGTGGCGATCGGCGAGCTGGGCCGCACGGGCGAGCGCGAGGACCTGCGCACCGAGCTGACCCGCGAGCTCGACGGCGGCCCCGCCCAACGACGCTCCTTCGCCGCCCAGGCCCTCGGCCGCCTCTTCCCCGGCGAGCACCTCGAGGCCCTGTGCACCCACGCGATCTTCGACCGCTCGGACGAGGCGCGGCGCCACGCGAGCCGTGCCCTCGGCGCGGGCGGCGACGGCGCGGTCCTCGCGCCCCTGGTGCGCGCCCTGGAGAGCGAGCGGGCGCGGGTGCGCCTGCGGGCCGCCGCGGCCATCGGCCAGGTCGGCCTGCCGGCCGGCGTCGAGCCCTTGATGGGCGCCCTCGCGGCGGCGGGGACGGGCGCCGGGCGCGTCCCCCACTCGCACCTGTTCGTCGGCACGCAGACGGCCTACGTCTCCGACTTCGATGTCGAGGTGGCCATGGCCGCCGCCGTCGCCGACCCGACGGTCAACACCCTGATCGAGGGCAGCGTGCTCGACGTGGGGGTGATCGGCGTCAGCGAGGTCGCCTTCGCCACCCACAGCCGCGTGATCCGTGCCTCCCTGGAGCGGCTGACCGGCGAGCGGCCGGGGAGCACGGCCCGCGCCTGGGAGGCGTGGTGGCGGCGGCACCGCAGCCGCTGGCAGG
Source organism: Planctomycetota bacterium (assembly GCA_002686265.1). GTDB lineage: Bacteria > Planctomycetota > UBA1135 > UBA1135. The sequence goes on along the minus strand of NZBA01000015.1, from coordinate 14,885 downwards.
CGCGCCTGCGGCCGCCGGTCACCGAAGCGCGCTGAAACCGAGCGGCGGCTGGACGATCCGTTAGGGTTCCGTTAGGGTTCCTGGCGGAGGCCTCCCGTGTCCACCAGCCCGTCTTCCAGCGACCCCAACCCCACTCCCGGCGTCCTCCCCCGGGCTCCCTCCCCCCGGCGCATCCTGCACCTGGACGTCGACGCCTTCCTGGCCTCGGTCGAGCAGGTGGTGCACCCAAAGCTGCGCGGCCGGCCGCTGGTGATCGGAGGGCTGCCCGACGAGCGCAACCTGGTCATGTCGTGCACCTACGACGTGCGCGCCCGTGGCGTGCGGCCGGGGATGCTCCTGGCCGAGGCCGCGCGCCGCTGCCCCGAGGCCCTCTTCCGGCGCGGGGACGCCCAGGCCGCCAACCGCCTGCGGCGCGCGGTGGCGCGGGTCGCACTGCGCGCTTCGCCCCTGGTCGAGGAGGCCTCTATCGACGACTTCTTCGTCGACCTCACCGGCTGCGCGCGCCTGTGCGGCCCGGCCTTCGCGACCGCCGAGCGCCTGCGGGCCGAGGTCGGCGCCGAGGTCGGCCTGCCGCTCTCCGTCGGCGTCGGCACCAGCCGCACCCTGGCGCGCCTGGCCGGCATGCTGGCCAAGCCCGGCGGCGTGGCCGAGATCCTGCCCGGCTACGAGCGACGCTTCCTGCGCGCCCTGCCGGTCCACTACCTCCCCGGAGTGGGCCGCACCACGCGGCGCCTGCTCGAGCAGTTCGCCGTGCGCACCGCCGGGGACCTGGCTCAGGCCTCGCGCGAGGTGCTCTTCGCCAGCTTCGGTCCCGCGGGCCTCGTGCTGCACGACCGCGCGCGCGGGATCGATCGCGATCCCGTCGAGGCGACCTACGAGCTGCTCGACGACGACGACCCGCGCCGCGCCGGCGCCGAGGAAGGCCTGCTACGCGTGCGCATGCCGCACTCGATCCAGCGCGTCAGCACCTTCGAGCCCGAGGAGGGCCGGCGCGAGCGAGTCGAGGCCATGCTCTGCTACCTCGTCGAGCGCGCCGGCCACCGCCTGCGCTCCCACGGCCTGCGGGCGGGCTCGGCGGAGGTCAGCATCACCTACGTCGACACCCGTCCGCCGGCGGTCCGCCGCCGCGCCCGCACGGCGGGCGAGGGCGGACACCATCGCCGGCGGCGGGCCCTCGAGCCCCCCGAGGACGCCACCGACGCGCTCTGGAGCCACGCGCGGGCACTCCTGCGCGCTCTCCCCCGCCGCCGCGCCCTGACCCGCCGCGTCGGGCTCTCCCTGTTCGGCCTGTCCCCCGCCGCGGGCTGGCAGGGCTCGCTCTTCTCCGATCCCGGGAGCGACCTCGGTGTTGATGAAAGAGGTGGCGCTCGCGGCAGCCGCCGCGACCGCGGTGTTGATGGAAGAGGTGGCGCTCGCGGCAGCCGCCGCGACCNCGGTGTTGATGGAAGAGGTGGCGNTCGCGGCAGCCGCCGCGACCTCGGTGTTGATGGAAGAGGTGGCGCTCGCGGCAGCCGCCGCGACCNC
>NZBA01000015.1:0-13356 GCA_002686265.1 Planctomycetota bacterium | reverse complement strand
ACGCCTCGACCGCGCCCTCGATACCCTGCGCACGCGCCTCGGCTTCGGCCGCATCCTGCGCGGCGGGAGCTTCCCTCTGACCGAGACCTGCGAACTCGAGGCGGACGGCTTCCGCCTGCGGACCCCGTCCCTGAACCAGTGAGACGGCCGACGGCCGCGACGAACACAGCTCCTTGGCGCACTCCCCTACCTACGTCCCCCTGCGAGTCCACGGGCACCACTCCCTCTTGACCGGCGTCGACTCCCCCGCCGAGCTGTGCGCGCGCGCCCGCCGGCTCGGAATCGACACCCTGGCCCTCGCGGACGTCGACTCGACCACGGGACTGGTGGACGCCCTGGAGGCGGCCCGCGCCCACGGCGTGCGGCCGATCGTCGCCGTCGAGCTCTCCGATCCGAGCGGCGAACCGGGGCGCCTGGTGACCCTGGTCCGTGACCGGCGCGGCTACCGAAACCTGCTGCGCCTCGCCTCGGCGCGCCGGCTCGGCTACGACCCGGGCGCGGGCCCGGCGCCGGACGCCGCCGAGGAAGACTTCGATCTGATCCACGCGGCGGTCGAGTACGGCGAGGGGCTGCTCTTTCTAGCCGACCACCCACGCCTGCTCGTGGGCTTGATGGGGCGCGTGCCTCCCGAACAGGTACTGGCGGCCGTCTCCGTCGCCGCCCTCGGCGGCGCGCGCGATCCGCGCCCGCGGCGCACGCGCAACACCCACCTCGCGCCGCCGCGGCGCACCGCGCCGCCCGCGACGCGGGCGGCGGAACACGGCGAATGGCCCGACTCCCCCAAGACACCGCCGCCGGCGCGCTCTGTCCCGGCGCGCGAGCTGATCGAAGCGGCGCGCGCCACGGGCTTCGCCACCCTCGCCGTTCCCGACGTGTACCACGCCGCGCCCGGCGGCGCCGCGGCGGGCCGCGTGCGCGCGGCGATCAAGCACAACGCCCTGCTCTACGACCTGCCCGACACGTGGCTGGCCGAGCCGCCGGCGCACCTGCCCGCACCGGCCGAGGTGAGCGCCCTCTACGCCGAGCTGCCCGACGTCCCCGGTCCCTGGGCGGGCGCCGCACCGGCGGGCGTCCCGCCCATGGTGGCCCGGACCCTCGCCGTGGCCGAGCGCTGCCGCTACCTCCCCCCGACGACCGAGGTCTTCTTCCCGAAGATCGACCTCGAGGCGGGCGAGAGCGCTTATTCGCAGCTGTGCCGGCTCGCCTTCAACGGCGCGCGACGGCGCTACCGTCCCCTGCGGCCGGAGGTCCTCGCGCGCCTGGAGTACGAGCTCTCCACCATCGACCGCCTCGGCTTCGCGCCCTACTTCCTGCTCGTCAAGCGCATCGCCGACCACGCCCGCACCGAAGGCGTCCCGTGCGTCGGGCGCGGCTCGGCCGCCGACAGCCTGGTGGCCTACTGCCTGCAGTTGACCGACGCCGATCCCCTGCGCTACGGGCTGATCTTCGAGCGCTTCCTCAATCCCGCGCGCAGCGACCGGCCCGACATCGACCTGGACTTCTGCTGGCGGCGGCGGGACGAGATCATCGAGCACGTCTACGAGCTCTTCGGCCACGAGCGCACGGCGATGATCTCGACGGTGAACACCTTCGGGCCGCGCGCCGCCGTGCGCGAGACGGCCCTTGCCGAGGGCATCCCACCGGCCGAGCTCCACCGCTGGGCGCGAGTGCTGCCCTACCACTTGGCGGACGCAGACCTGCGCTCGGCCCTGCGCGACACCCCCGAGGCGCACGACTTCCCCTACGACGACGAGCGCTGGGCGCGAGTTCTCGACGCCGCGACCTCCCTCTTGGGCGTGCCGCGCCACTTCGGCCTGCACCCCGGCGGCGTGGTCGTCGCCCCCGGTCCGATCACTGACTTCGTCGCCTGCCAACGCGCCGCCAAGGGCGTGCTCACGACCCAGCTCGACAAGAACGCGGTCGAGGCCGTCGGGCTGGTGAAGATGGACCTGCTCGGCAACCGCGCCCTGACGGTGCTGGACGACGGCGTGCGCCTGCTGCACGAGGGCGGGGTCGAGGTGGACCTCGAGGCGATCGACGAGGACGACCCCCGGACCGGTCTCGCCCTGAGCGAGGGACGCACCCTCGCCTGCTTCCAGGTCGAGTCCCCGGGTATGCGCAACCTGCTGCGGCAGACAGGAGCGGGGGACATGGACGCGGTGATCGAGGCCGTGGCCCTGATCCGCCCGGGGCCGGCGGGCTCGGGCATGAAGGACGCCTACGTGCGGCGCTTTCGTGGCCTCGAAGCCGCCGAGCCGCCGCACCCCGACCTGGCCGAGGTGCTCGGCAAGAGCCAGGGCGTGATGCTCTACCAGGAGGACGTCATGCAGGTCGCCGCGACCCTGGCGGGCATGGAGCTGGCGGAGGCCGACCTGTTGCGGCGGGCGCTGCAGAAGCGGCGCACCGAGGAGCTCGAGCCCCTCTGCGAGCGCTTCGTGACCGGCTGTATCGCCCGGGGCGTCGCGCGCGAGGACGCCGAGCGCGTCTGGGAGCTGGTGAGCAACTTCGCCTCCTTCGGGTTCTGCAAGGCCCACGCGGTGACCTACGGGCGCATCGCCTACCGCACCGTGTGGCTCAAAACGCACCACCCGGCGGTCTACATGGCCGCCTTCTTGGCCAGCGAGACGGGCTACTACGAGCGGCGCGTGTACGTGGAGGAGGCGCGCCGCCTCGGCGTCGCGCTCCTGCCGCCGGACGTCAACCGCAGCGCCGCCGAGTTCACGGTCGAATGGCGCGGGAGCCCGCCCGCGGCGGTCGGCGCCCTGCGCGTCGGACTGGGCCAGGTGAAGGGGCTCTCGCAGGACACCCTCGACGCGATCGTTCGCGCGCGCGAGGAGCAGGGACCGTTCCTCTCCCTGCCCGGCTTCCTCGACCGAACCCGCGCTCGCACCGACGAGGCCCGTCACCTGATCCAGTGCGGCGCCTTCGACGCCTTCGACCACACGCGCCCGCAGCTCCTCTGGCGCCTGCACCTGCTGCGCACTCCCGCCCGGCGGCCGCCGCGAGCGGCGGCACACGACGCTCGGCACGCCCTCGATCCGGCCGGCCTGGCCGCCTGCTCGTCGACCCCCGAGCGCCGCACCGACGAGGCCGTCCGCGCCGCCCGCGACCGCAGCCGCGGCTGGCGCCCGGGGCCGGGTCTGGGGAGCTGCGCCCTGGAGCCCGGGGAGAGCGCGACGCTCTTCCCCGAGCCCGAGACGCCCGCCCTAGCCCTGCCGGGCCTGCCGGACACGCCGCGCGCCGAGCGCGGCAGGCTCGAGTACGACCTGCTGGGCCTGACGGTCCACGAGCATCCCACGGCGATCTTCCCCTGTCCGGCCGACGAACGCATCGCGGCCCTGCCGCCCGACGGCGGCCGGCGGCGGCCGGCGCGCCCGATCGCCTGCGCTGAGCTGGCCGACTTCGAGGGCGGGCGCGTCACCCTCCGCGGCTGGCCCGCCGCGACGCGGCGCGTGCGCACCTCGAGCGACGAGTGGATGCGCTTTGTGACCCTCGAGGACGAGACCGGCCTGGCCGAGGCAGTGCTCTTCCCCGGCACCTACCGGCGCGACGGACAGCGGCTGGCGGAGTTCGGAACCCTGTGTGTGAGCGGAGTCGTCCGCAACGAGCTGGGAGCCTACTGCCTGGAGGTCGAGCGCATCTGGTGAGGGCCTCGGCCCCGCCTCCCTCGTGAGGCCCCGCTTCCCTCGTGAGGCTCTGCGCCCGAGCGCACGATCCGTTCGCTGGTCTTGTTTTCGCTCCGTCGGCACCGCGGGCGAGCCGGTGGATTCGCCGAGGGCGCCCAGCGGGGCTAGCGTGCCACCAGCGGACCGCTCGCGCGTCCCGGCGTGAAGGCTCGTGAGGAAGGCAGCCTAGGAACCAGCGCTCTCCGCGGCCCCGGCATCCTGTTCGCGTGCGTCGTCCTCCAAGACACCGTCCTCCAAGACACCGTCCTCCAAAACGCCGTCCTCCCCAGCGTCATCGTGCGCGCCGGGCCGGTCGACTTGCCTCTCGCTCTCGCGCCTGCGGTAGCGCAGGCTCACGTTCTCGCGCCCCATCGTCCGCAGGCGGTCGGCGTCCTTCTTGAGGCCGAGGTTGTGAGCCTTCGACACGACGCTCTTGACTGAACGACTGAGGGATCGGGCGATGTCGAGGTTCGAGTGGTCGGGGTAGAGCTCGACGAGCTTGGCCACTTCCTCGGCACTCCACCTCGGCATGCGCGTGGAGGAAGCGCCCTGCTGGCGGCGGACGAAGGCCTTGTCCTTGGCGAGGCACAAGACGTCGGCCTGGTTGGCGAGGGACTCGCGCGAGCGCCCGAAGATCAACTCCATGTCCTCGTCGCGGCGGGTCCCGTAGAGGCGCTTGAACTCGACGATCTCGTCCTGACTCCAGGGGCCGTCGCCCCGGATGCGCCCGAGATCGCTGATGCGCTCGCGGACCTCATCGGGGGTGCGCCCGAGAACACGCGCGATCACCTCATGGCTCGCGGCACCGAGGTAGCGCTTGAGCTCGAGCACCTCCTTGGCGGTCCACGGCCCCTGCCGCACCGCGAGGGGAAACACGCTGGCGGCCATCTTCCGCACGCTGGCCTCGGGGCGATTGAGCTCACGGGCGATGACCACGTCCTCCTTGAGGCCGTACACCTCGCGCAGACGCGCGATCTCAGCCTGGGACCAGCGGCCCCGGCGCGGTTGTCCTGCCTCGACTCCTCCCCATCTCGCTCCTCGCACGCAACCCTCCTTCCTCCCGTCTCCTTCAGGCGGGACAGCCAATCTACCATCAAAGCTGCAATTCGAGGGCATCCGTCGGCGTGCGGATTGCGCCGCGCCGCGGTCCGGTTGGCCCTCTCTCGCAAGTCGGTTCCTGGCGCGAGGTTGGCGCACATCACCGGAGTGTCTTGCGCCCGCTCTTCGGGCGCCGGGAGCCACGCCTCGGCACCACCCCGCGGGCCGGGCGGGTTCAGGTCTGAGACGTCTCCTCGCCGGTCAGGCTGTCGTGCAGCCTGCGGCGCGCCTCTTCGAGGAGGGCGCGCACGCCGCTCCCGCTATCCTCCCGTAGCGCCTGCCGCGCCAACTCACGCGCGTCCGCCATGGTGACCTGCCGGAGGGCGTACTTGACCTCGCCCACGAAGTTGGGAGCCATGCTGACGCCGGTGAAGCCCATGCCCAACAGGATCAGCGCGGTGGCGTAGTCTCCCGCCATCTCCCCGCACACCGAGCACGGCTTCCCCGCGCGCAGGCTGGCCTCGGCCACCTGCTGCAGCGCGCGCAGGACGGCGGGGTGATAGGGATCGTAGAGGTGCGCTACCCACGGGTTGTCGCGGTCCGCGGCCAGAAGGTACTGCACCATGTCGTTCGTCCCGACGCTGACGAAGTCGACTTCCTTGAGGATATCGGACAGGACGAACAGCACGGAGGGGACCTCGACCATGATACCCACGGGAACATTCGCGGCGAGCTCGTAGCCCTGGCCGATGAGCTGGGTGCGGACGCCTTCGAAGATCCGGCGCGTCTCTCGGACTTCCTCGATGGAGGAGACCATTGGCAGCAGCAGGCGCAGGTCTCCGTGCACGCTGGCGCGCAGGACGGCCCTCAGCTGAACGCGCAGAAGATCCGTCCACTGGAGGGAGATGCGGAGGCCCCGCCAACCGAGCTGAGGATTGGTCTCCTTGGGCGTCTCGAAGTAAGACAGGCGCTTGTCACCGCCGATGTCCAGGGTGCGCAGAGTCACCGGCCGGCCCTCGAGCAGCTCGAGCAGGCGCCGGTAGACGCGATACTGCTCCTCCTCGGAGGGGAACTCGGAGCGTTCCATGTGGAGGAACTCCGTGCGAAACAGCCCGACCCCGTCGGTGTGATCGATGTCGTAGGTCTCGATGTCCCGCAGGCCTTCCACGTTCGTCTGGACCGCGAAGAGCTGACCGTCGGCGGTGATCGAGGGCAAGGCGGCGTGGACGGCGAGCGCCTCCCTGCGCGCGAGGTGCCGCCTGCGGCGTTCCAAGAAGGCGTCGACGGACTCCTCATCGGGGTCGAGCTGGACGGTCCCCCGATCCCCGTCAACGATCACGCGCAGGCCCTTTTCCAGGCGCGACATGAGGTTGGGGATCGCGGCCACGCAAGGGAAGCCCAGGGAGCGAGCCAGGACTCCGCCGTGCGAGAAACGGCCGCCGGTCTCGGTCAGGATGGCGAGCACGCGGTCGCGGTCCAGGTAGGTCACGACGTGCGGCGTCAGGTCCACGGCGGCCAGGACGACGCGCTCTTCGCTCGCTCTAACCTCTCGCCGTTCGCTGCTCGAGAGTTCCGCGATCACCGCGCACCAAGGCTCGCTGACGTCCGCGCCGTAGCGACCAGCTTGGTCTCCGTCGAGCCCACCCATGACCTGCTCGAGGTGCTCCACGAGGAGTTGCACGCAGGCTTCGGCGTTGATGCGCTTGTCGCGGATATGCTCCACGATGCGCCCGAACGCGCTCGGGTCCTCGAGGATAGTGCGGTGGACGCTGAATATCTCCGCGTCCCTCTCGTTCGTCTCCTCGGCGACCCGCTTGCGGCGCGCCTCGAGCGCCGCGGTCACCGTGGCGACGGCCTCGCGCGCGCGGGTGATCTCGTGCTCGACCTCCTCGCTGCGCAGAGACCAGCTCGGGACGACGTCGGGCGTGGCGCGTACGACGTAGACAGGCCCCATCGCCAGCCCCGGGGCGATCGCGGTTCCGTTGATCTTCCTGGCCGAAGACATGAGTCGAGCGCTCCGGTGGGTCCGTGCCGCGCGAACTGGCCGCCGCCGAAGCCGGTGCAGGGACTCTACACTCCGGCGCCCTCCCGAGGTAGGAATCGCCCCCGGAGCGGCCCGGACGGTTCAGCGCCCCGTCGAGAAACGCCCTATCTCCGACTTCGCCCTCTCCTCCGCCCCGGTGTCGGGCCCACCGATCCGTGCCACAGGCGGCCCTACGCGAGCGCCCGCGCCGTCTCAGTTGACGCGATCGGGCGTGGAAGCCCGCAGGGGAGCGCTCTTTTCCTCAAGCCGAGGCCCACCGACACCCGAAGCGAACCCATGACCCTCAGGGTGCGACGCGGGCTCGCGCCTCTTCCCGTGGTCGCCCCTGACGCGGCCACGATCCGCGCCCTTCCACGAACATCCAGCAGGCGGCGAGAGACACGATGGCCAGCACCCCCGAGGCGAACGAACAGCACAGGACGAACGGACGACCCACGAACGGCGCGGGGAAGGCTTGGAGCTGGACCCTGCTCACCGTCGGCTGCGCGGCGATGGGCGCCGGAGCGCTCGCGGCCAGCGGCGACGCCCTGGACGCCCACGTCCCCTGGCTCGCCAGCCGACTCGCGGAGCTGGGCGCGAGCCCGGCCCTCCTGTTCGGGGCCGGCGGCATCGCGTTCTGCCTGGGGACGCTGCGGTCGGCGGTCGGTCACGTGCAGCGCAACCTCGCCCCGGGGGGGGATCCCGAGCCGGTGCTTGAGGATCTCGCGACGCAGGTGCTGGTGAATCGAAAGGACGCGACACGCCTCCTGCAGGAGACCCAAACGGTCGGCGAGGGGGTGCGCCAGTTGCTCCAGGTTTCCGGCGAGCAAGCCGCGGCCCACGCAACCGGCCAACACGACGAAGCCGCTTTCCGCCTGGCGGCGAGCGTCGACCAGCTCGGCGCAGCGCTGGGCGAGCGCATGAGCCAACAAGGCTCGCATGCCGACCAGCGTTTCGGCGCGGTCGATCACGTCCTCGAACGCATCTGCGAGCAGCTGGTCGAGCTGCGCGGCGGGCTCGAGGAGATCCGCGGCGCGGGCGAGCGCATCGAGGCTGAGATCGCGGCCGGGCGGGCACGGGAAGAAGCCGCGGCCGAGGAAGACGCGCAGGAGCCCTGCGCGCAAGAGCAGGACGCATGGAGCAACGACTGGCAGGCGAACACCTCCTCCGAGCCGGCTTGCGAGGTCCCTCGCAAGCCGCCGATGCCGACCTCCCCGGCATCCGGGGCGGAGGCCCCATTAGAGCCAGAGGAGCTCGAGATCGTCGTCACCCTCGAAGAGGAGCCCGAGGAGGTGGAGCACGAGGCCCGCGAGACGTCCCTGGGCCTACTGGACTCCATCGACGAGTTCGGCGACTACCACGCTCCCGTGGACACGCCTACCGCCCGCGAGGCCGAGCCGCCTTGCGGGGAGAACAGAGCCGGCGAGAGGACCGAGCAGTCGTCAGTGGAACACCAGCTCGCGCAGCTGCGCTCCCTGTTGTCCGAAGCCGAGTTGCGCGAGGTGCTCGACGGTTTCCGGCGCGGAGCGGAAGACCAGCTAGGCTAGCAGCCCGCCCGCGTTTCTCTCGCGGGCTGCCCGCCCGGCCCCCTCCCGCGCCTTCCCGCAGAATAGGGCTAGCGGCGGCGGCGGGAGCGCAGGCTAGGCGCACCGTCGCTCTCGAACTCCGGTGGCAGCAGCAGCGCCGGATCGAGAGCGCCGAGGGCGGCCTCGAGGGAGGCCGCCAGGTCGGGTCGATCGACCGCGGCCAGGCGCGCGAGGACGATGCGCGCCGTGGCGACGGGCGAGATGTTCATGCCGTCGAGGAACGCAGCGGCCTCGGGCTTGCATCGGAATGAGGCCAGCAGGTCCCACACGGCACCCTCGAGATCGCCGTGCTCGAAGGTCACGCGCGCGCGCGCCGCGAGAGCCAGGGCGATGTAGTGATCCGCGGAGTCGCGGCTGGCAGGCGCGCTCACGATTCCCGCTTGGAAGTGGGCGATGGCGCGCGCATAGGCCCCGAGAGACTCGGTCGGATCGCCGGCACGGCGGTAGACCTCGGCCGCGACGAAGGACGCATAGCCCGCGTACCAAGGGAGCGACGGGTGGGCGTCCTCCTCGCGCAGGAGTCCCTCGTAGACGGCCTCCAACCCATCGACGTCGTCCAGGCGGCGCTCGGCGAGCAACCGATCACGGAACCGCCGGTGCAGTTCAGAGGAGTCCTGAAAGCGCTCGAGGCCGCGCTCGAGCACTCGCGCGGCATGGCCGGACGCGCCGAAGGAGAGCAGGAAGTCGTGGTGCGCCACCACATGAGCATCGGTCCCGTGCGGGTGTTGCGCCAGCAGGTCGTGCGCGGCGTGGACGTCGGTCAACCACTCTCGCGGCCAGGCCTCACGCGCGCGCGCGGCATCGCGGATCGCCAGGCGGCGCACCTCAGCGAGGAGCGAGAGGACGGCCATCGAGTTCCAGCTCTGCGCGTCGGCCGGCATGAGCGCGACAGTCTCCTCCGCTAGCGCGCGCGCCTGTTCGCGCGCTCCTTCGTACCACGCGCACAAGGCAGCGACCGCCGTCGAGCGCCACGGCGAAGCTCCCAAGGCCTCGGCCTCCGCGACGACCCGCCGCGCGTCTCTCAACATCAAGGCCCCCAAAGCCGTGTCGGTGTCCGGGTGCAGGGCGAGGGCCAAGAGGGACTCCGCAAACTCGAGCACGGTGAGCGGGTCCGCGGGCCGGGCGATCTGTTCGCTCGCGCGCACCTCCAGCCGCCCGACGACGGCGTGGTGCCGATACTCGAGCCCGTGCTCGGGGCCGGGCACGGCCGGGTACGAGGCTCCGGTCGGGACGAGGGTCGACTTGCCGTCCAACCCGCGGTAGACGGCGACGAGATCGCGTACCCGTCCAGAGGCGTCGACGAGTCGCTCGAGGGCGCTCACCAGGGCGTCGCGGTCTTCAGCCCCCATCGAGGTGCGCAAGACGTCGGCGATGAGCTCGATGGCGCGCGGTGAGCTGGCCTCGAGGAGACCGCGCATCGCGATCCGCTTCAACTCGAGATCGTCTCCGAAGAGCGCGAGCCGCAGGAGGTCCGTCTCGTCCAGGTCGGTGTTCACCACAGCCGTCTCAATCAACCGGCGGCGGAGGATCGCATCACCCCCGGCGAATGCCCGCTCCGTTGCGATGCGATCCGTGACATCCGGGCTGGAGGCACGCTCGACGAGCGACATGTCCCCGAGCGGTACCTCGGGCGCGGGAGCAGGTCGGCCCGCGATCGTCTCACGCAGGGTGTCGAAGACCGAGTCGGTGTCGAAAGCGTAGTAGACGTCGTAGATCTCGGTGCGATCGAGCTCGACCGCGATGTGTCGCGGCGCGATGCGCTTGCCCTCGAAGTAGCGTTCGTAGAGCAGGGGTTCGATCGTGATGTGCTCGCCGCAGGTGACGCTGCCGAAGCGCGGACACAGGATTCGCCTTCCCCAGCGATCGTGGTCCCGCGGCGTGTGCCGGTAGACCGAGGCGATGACCGTCACATAGGGCCGGTAGAGCGCGGCGGTTTCAGCCTGGCGGTAGCGAATCCCCGCGTAGTGTTCGCTAGCGATCTCCCCGTCCATGTTGACGCAGATCAGTAGCGGCCGGTCGCTGCGACGGGCGACCTCCAGGGCGTCCTCCCAAGTGCGCTGCCAGGTGACCAGGCACGGACGCGCCCAGTCATCCTCGCTGGGAGCGGGCCACATAGCCGCGCGCGGGTCTGCCAGGCTCCCCGGATCTTGGGCGGACGCCGCGGGACTCCCGAGAGGGAGCACGGCCAGCCCGACGACGCCCGTCAGGCGCGCGATCCGGCGCGCGATGTCGAGTGCGGCGGTCATGGACATCGAAGACACGCGGAGTGGAGCCGGTATGGGTGGACGCGGGCGCCCCGCGAGGCCGGCTCCGGTCCCTCAGTCGTCCGTCTCTCCCGTCGGGGCGGGATCCGCGGTCGTCTCGGGTTGGCTGGCTGTCTCGGATTCAGCGACCTTCTCGACCTCGATGGCCGCCTGGGGCTCAGCGGGCGTCTCGGACCCGGCGGTGGCCTCTGTTTCCGTGGTCGTCGCGAACGACTCGGGCTCGGCGATCGCGGGGGTCGGGGGAGCGTCAGCACTCTCCCTCGGCTCCGCCTTCACCGAGGTTGGGGCGCCCTCGGCGGGTTCCTTCTCGCTGACCTTCGGCTCGGATTCCGCTTTCTTGGCGGTCTTCGCAGCGGTCTTCTTCTTGGTCACCCGCTTCTTGGCGGTCTTCTTCTTGGTCACCCGCTTCTTGGCGGTCTTCTTCTTGGTGGCCTTCCGCGCCACGGCCTTCTCGGCGGGAGCCTCCTCCACGGCAGCCGCTTTCTCTTGCTCGGGGGACGTCTCGGTCACCTGCACCTCCTCGACCGGCTCCACCGGGGTCTCGATCCGCTCCTCGGGCGCCGCCTCGGGCTCGCCGTCGCCGAAGAACTTCGCGAAGGGGTTGTTCGTCGGCACGCCGTGGGCGCGATTGACCTCCGAGAGGTTCACGCGCTCGTCTCGCTCACCGGCGCGACCTCGACCGCGGCCGCCGCCGGGTCCGCGGCCACCGCCCGGGCCTCCGCGCCGTCCGCCGGAAGACGCGCCGCCCAGGCCGTCCCGGCGCGTCTGTGCGGCGCGCAAGTTGGACCGGGGCTCGCGCCGTTCCTCGCGCTCTCCCCGGCCGCGCCCGTGACCGCCGCCCTGGCGAGATCGCTCCCGCCCGCCGGTCGCGCCACGATCGCGTGTCGGACGCTGGCGCGGGACCTTCTTGAGGGACAGGGTCGGGCGCTGGCCAGAAGCGTCGAGGAGGCGAGCGCGGACGATCTGCCCCACGCTGAGCAGCTCGCGGGCATCGCGCACGTAGCGGTCGGAGACCTCGCTGATGTGGATCATGGCGTCCTGCTCGAGGCCGATGTCCACGAAGATGCCGAAGCTGGCTACGTTCGAGATGATCCCTTCGACCACGCTATCCGCCGGGAGCGTCGCGAGATCCGTGCCGGGCTCGAGCAATGTCGGTCGGTGCAGGCGTTGGCGCGGGTCGCGCCCGGGATAGGCCAATTCGCGCATCAAGTCACGCCAGGTGTCCTCGTCGACCTCGAAGTCCTCGCGCCGCAGACCGCGCGTGACGGCGGTGCGGCCAAGTCCCTCCTGGACGCTTCCCGCGACGGATTCGAGCACGCGGCGCGCCAGCGGGTACTGCTCGGGGTGCAGGTTCGTGCGATCCAGAGGCTCCGAGGAGCCGGGAACGCGCAGGAACGCGATCGCACCGGTCCACTGGGCCTCGGTGAGGGTCCCCTCCTCGCGGAGAGCTTCGCGGCTCTCGATCGGGCCCTTCGCCCGCCGCTCCAGGATGCGCTCGGCTGCCGCCTGGTCGATCCCAGGTAGGTGCTTGAGGAACGCGAGGTCCGCGCGGTCCAGGTCGCAGCCGATGTGAGCGGCGCAGGCTTCGGTCGTTTCCCGGAACAGGCGCCGGATGTTCGCCTTGCTGACGAGTCCCTGCTCGGAGCCCAGGCCGAGGTGCCGCGCATCCACCTTGATGAGCTCGGCGATCGGGCTCTGCAACCTGCGGGCAAGGCTGACCGCCATGCGCGCGGGGACGCTGCAGCCTTCGAGCTCGCGGCGTGCCAGCTCGGAGTTCGCGTAGCTGGAGAGGCCGGCGGCGGTGACGATGTAGACGCAGGCGTCTCCTCCGCCGGCGGCGATGGCGGAGCGGAGGCGCGGCGCGGCCGCGCGCGCTCCCGTGCTGTTACCGACGGCGAAGTCGTGCACGTTCTTCCCCGAGAAGAGCGTCGCCAGCTCGGCGCCGAGCGTCGCGGCGTCCTTCTCGCCCGTCTCGATCTTGTGCTCGGGGTGTGCGAGTTTCCCGTCGGCATCGACGGTGGCGATGGTCCAGTCGCCCTTGGCGTTGACGTCCACGCCTGCCACGGGCAGGCGCCGTGCGAGGTGTGGCGAGAGCAGCAGCTGCCGCAGGTGCTGGGCGAGAAAGCGCATCGCCTCGGCGTCCGCGCGCTCCTTGAGCTCGAGGCGAATCTGTTCTTCGATCGCCGGCAGCAGGCGGTAGTCGAGGGCGCGTGCGCAGGCTTCTGCGAGGACCGCCTGAAAAGCCGGGTTGGGGCGCGGGCAGAGTTCCTTCCCGACGCGGTCGAGAGCAGTCCCGCGGTCGATGGAGATGCGCGTGGTCAGCACGCGTTCCTTCTGGGCTTGGCGCAGGGCCAGCAGGCGGTGTCCTTGGAGCTGGCGTAGGGGTTGGCTCAGCTTCAGGAGGGAGCGAAAGCGTCCGGCCTTTCCCGGATCGACCATCGCGCGGGTGGTGAGCGATCCGTTCTTGCGCATGATGCGCCGCAGGGCTTGGCGCAGGCGCGGGCGGCGCCCGAGGCGATCGGATAGGATCCGCGTCGCGCCGGCGAGCGCTTCGCCCTCGTTGTGGACATCGCGGTCGGGCGACACGAAGGGTGCGCAGATACGCGCGAGCTCGGCGGTCAGTTCCGCGTGTTGCACGGCGACGCCCTTGCGCGGCGCGACGGCGTCAACGGCACCGCCCGACGCGCTCGGCGCGACGGCGTCAACGGCACCGCCCGACGCGCTCGGCGCGACGGCGTCAGCAGCACCGCCCGACGCGCTCGGCGCGACGGCGTCAGCAG
>NZBA01000014.1 GCA_002686265.1 Planctomycetota bacterium | reverse complement strand
AAATGCGGCTGTTACGAACATCTCTGGTTTGGTTTCTCGTTTACTCGATGGTGGCTCTTCCGGCGGGCGCCAGAATGTCAACGCACTCTGGGGGACGCGCTTTCCGTCCGCATAACGGGGGAGAGGCCAGCGCGCAAGGAGAAACCGGTGCGAATCCCCGTTGTGTGGCCGAGGTAGAAAACGCCGCGGGATCGCTCGCCAGTTGCCTCCTGGAAGAAATTGCCAGCGATTCGGACAGCGATTCGGACAGTGATTCGGACAGTGATTCGAAGAGCAACCGGCAGCACCGACGCGCGTCCCGGAGCGGAAACGATTCCGGGTTCGAATCTCCTCTGGGAAGATGTGGAGATCGTTTCGAGCGCCGGATCGAGCGCGCGAACGAAAAGTTTGATCGGTGCACAGAGGTGACTCCGTCGCGGATCCAAGGTGATGTGTATCAGTATTCTCAGCAGGCGGCTCGGATGGCTCGAGGAGCCGGCGGCCAGATCAGTTTTTACGCCCTCGATGCGGAGGTAATCGAGGCCAGTCATTACGGTTCCGTGGGTGATTCGCCGGCTACGGAGTCCATTGTCGGGGATCTCGTTCTGTCCGGCATCGATACATCTTCGGTGATCATGGTCAACGACCGGCCGGCGCGTGGCACAAAGACTCTGACTTGGGGCGAGTTCGTAGACGATTGGGCGAGCCGCGGGACTGCGAGCCCTATCAACGCTCTGATTGCGGGCGCTTTCGAGAGGGATGGGGGTGGATATGGCCGCTGTGTGGTGGAAATGGCGTTCGACTCTGCGCCGACCCCAGCGGGGGAAGACTCTGCCGGCTGGACGGGCCACTTGGTCGAATGGGGCGACATGTGTCCGGAGACCACCAGCATCAGGTTTGAGTACGCTTCAGTCATCATAGGCCCGGCAATTCTAGGGGGGCACGACGAGGACCTTTCGGATCGCTGTGTGGCCAAGTTTCAGCAGGCCTCCGGTGAGCGGGCCCAGTGCCACCTGAGGGCTGAGGCCCGGGCGGCGAGGCGTGGCAGCCAAAGGGGGCTTGAAAGAGGGAAGGCGCGGTGCGAGCGCCGCTTCGATCGGCAACTCGCTCGAGCTAAGCGAAAATATGGGCCCGACAAGTGCAGTGCGGTTTCGGATGAGATCAGTGATCACAGCATTGAAACCTTCGTCACAGCGGTAACCAACGCAGCCCGGGGTGTTCGGCCAATCAGTTGGACCTATGGGGTGGGAGCCGGTTTGGCCACGCTCTCTGGGGGCGACACTCTCCTCCTCGCGGAGATTAATGCGACGGGTCTCACGTCATATTCATCCGACCCCGATTTCGGCCACCAGGAAATCAGCTGGAAGGAGTTCCGTCAAAGCTGGAATCACGGCCCCGATTCATTCGCAAACGATCCCCCCAATGCGATTCTGGGCGGGAACTACTTGGACGACAGTGGGCAGATCCACCACTGCTCTATGACGCTTGAACTCCTCGCCCCGCCCGAGATCGGAAGCGAGGGCGTCGCCTGGGAGGCAACGGTACTCGCAAAGGCTGCCGAGTGCCCCGAAGAGATTTCACTGGTGGACGCCTTTCTCTTCGTCGATTCGCAGCAGACTCTCACGGACCAGATTGCGAGCAATGATTCGAGTCCAGGGGCCTCGAGCGACTCTCCCTATCCAGTTGAGGTCGGAAAAGGCGTCTATACCGCGGAAGTGACCGCGGTGATTCCCGATTATTGCTCCGGGAATGACGGCAGTCTTTACCGTGACCAGACCTCCACCAAGCAGGTGCGCCTGACTCTCAATAATCACACCAACGAGGACTTGTTGCTGCAGTCGTGGCACTTCGCCGGGGGCATAGATCCGTTGGATGGGTCGCCCTTTCACGATGTCAAGAAACAGACGGGGAAGAACCGCTTTGGATTTCAATACATCAACAACGAGGACGGTGACTGCCAGGGCAATATAAACAGCCATGGCTGGATCGGTGACAGCTATGTTGAATACAGCATCGGCGGTAGCACTCCATTTGTGATCAACTTCGAGGCAGCGCAACCCCAACCACTACCAACCATTGGCTTCTGGGAGGGACTGAAAGATTACTTCAAAAACAAACCTTGGTGGGAATGGGTCATCTACGCCGTTGTGGGCGTCATCATAGTTGCGTCGATAGCATATACCGAGGGCGAAAGCGCCGAGGTGGGGGTCAATCTCGCAGAGGCTCTGGAAGAAAGTGTGGTGATCGACGAGGTGACAGGGGAGACCGAATTTTTTGGTCAGGCAATTTTGGACGACGAATCCATGTTTAATGACTCGTTCCTCAATCAAGAAGCCCTGGAGGGATACGGGCCTGAAGGCGGGAAGTTGGTACAAGTCCTCAAGTACGTTACTCCTGGGCGACTCATTCACTTACTGGAAGTGGAGGTGGAGTTGCTAGACTTTCAAACGGAAGTTACGTACATCTCTCCAGAGTCCGCCCCCGATATGACCTTCAATGGGCTTAATTGGGGTGATGCTGTTCAAGACCCCGGCTCCTTCTATGACCCCATGTATCAGGAAAACCCGATCGAGATACATGAGATCGAGTCATTTGAGAGCGAAGCCCAAGAGTTCAATCTTGATGCTCAGAATGCGACGCTTTCGAACAGTGGCGTTGGAGTCCAAACCAGTCGTAGTGTTTGGCCGACCGCGAAGCAGTTGGGCGCGCTGACCGTTGCAATGGGAGTTTACGATTGGAACTGGTGGAACACCATGAGCTACATCAATGGACGCCCAAGGATGGATGTAGTCACGAATCCGTCAGATCAGTGGTTCATGCGCGCGAGTGTCAACGGCCCGCAGGCCGAGGTTCTAGAGGGGTACGCCGACAACACTCAATATGTCATCAAACTGGATGATAAGTACCTCATCACGGTACAAAGCGGAGCCAGCGAATTCACCGGTTTCAGGAAAAATAAGTATTTGCCCGTTCCAGAGGCCTCTAATCATCTGACGGTTTCGGTTTATCCCATTTCCGCAGCCGGCGGTTTGAACGACGACGGCCTTGCGAGGATACACAGGGCACTGGGAGCCCTCTATGTTCCGGCGTCAAATGCAACCTGCGCAGCAGCAGCAGATGGAGGTGTTTGCGGGCTCGCTATCGACCGCTCAGGGGTGGTTCGAGATATTCAAATTGCGATGGAGGAAGGAGTTCCCTGGTCCTATACAGTGGTTACGGATCTCGCTGGTCCGGTTTCCGCCTACGCGGTTGATCCAGACCTGGATTCTGATGGGCGTCAAAACATCTACGTTGCCATGTCGGATGGCAGGATCGTCCGGCTTGAGAGAGCGGGTGATGGAACAACTTCCTGGACCGCTTTGGGCTCGCCTCAAGATCTTGGCGGAGATAGTTGCGCGGGGCCGGGAGCGGAAGGCACCGGCTGCTACTGGAAGAACAACGAGAGTTGGTGCTGGGACAAACAAGGCACCACGACCGAAGAAGCATGCAACGACCAAGACGAGTGCGATTCGGGGGGTGGATGTTACTCCTGGGTGACGGACTCTGCACCGGTTGCCATTCATTTGCCCCAGTACAACTCGAAGTTCATGTACGTCGCGCTGGCGGATGGCAGGATTATGGTCAATTCAGACCCTGAAAGTCTCCCCAATGCGGAATGGCGCCAGCTTTCTGTATGGGACGACTCCTATCAGATTCGAGGCCTGGCGACCACACCCCCCGAACCAAGCGAAGCCGCGGCTTGTACGCCGCGAGATGCTTCCCAGGTATCCGCCTCTTGCTACCTGCGGGAATGGAGTGGGTACCCAACGACACCGTGCTGGTGGCAAGGCGATCCTTCATCAGTCCGAGGGGAGTGGTACGGAGNNNNGACGGAGGAAGGATGCGAGATGCTCAATTACAATCTTGGATGTGCTCCCGGTGAGTGCTTCCAGTGGTTCGCGGACCCCCTGCGTTCATTCAATCCGCAGGCCGAGCTCCTCGTGACTACGATGGATGGAGCGATAATCCGGGGAGTCGATCGCAGTCAGCAAACGGGTGACTACGGAGACTTCAAGACACATCGCTCGGGCAGCGGTGGTGAAGCTCTCGACGCGGCTGTTTTTGGCGGAAACTATCTATTTTCCTCCTACTCTAGCCAGGAGGAGTGGCATGATGATTGTTGGTTCGGGTGCAGGATTTCCTTCCGTACGGGTTACACCACGTATTTCAATATTGACGCAAGTCCCATCGTGGAGGTCCCTCCGGCGGGAGGGTGTACCGAGGGACCGGGAGCGAATGGTACCGGTTGCTACTGGTTGAACCCCGAAGGTTGGTGCTGGGAGCCAGAAACTTACTTTTCGACCGAACAAGCATGCAACGCCCAAGACTCTTGCGATACGGGTGGCGGATGTTACTCCTGGGCGACCGAGACGGAGTCGTGCACGATGGTGCGCCAGGAAATGTTGAGTACGTCATCCAAGCCGAAAATGAACGCTTACGACAAGTACCTGTTCATCGCTACGGAAGAGGAAGGGGAGGACGCCGACGGCAATTCGATCACTAACTATGACATCAAGCGGTTCGATTCCGACGCGCCCTGCGATGAAACTCTCGTCAAATCCTACGCCGAGGAGTTTTCATCCCTGGAAACCTCGCCAGTCACGACCTCGATTTCCACGTCCGGAGGCCTCTGGTTTGGGCTCAAGAATGGCGATGTTTTTCACTACGATTTGGATGATGAGATGAAGAAGCTGGGTTCAGGACGGGAGTCCTCCGATCTTTCGTGTGGGCTGGGCGATGCGGGCACCGGGTGCTACTGGCAGGCCCCTTATAGTACGTGCTGGTTCGAACACTGGACCCCGGATGATGATGCGGTGACCCCGACTACGTGTAGGGATGACTTTGCCAACGATCCAGATCGAATCTCTCTATACGTATGGGGCTTCAATATGGCGGTGCAGGACATTCTTCCCGGGGTGAACGACCTCAGTGCCATAGTCACCATCAAGGACCCGAGATCCCCGCAAAGACGCAGAGTGCTGACATGTGATGATGGACATGTGAATTGCAGATGGATTTCGGCATATGATTGACGTGGCAAGCCCAACGTAACGAGTCCAGTGTTGGCGCTCACGAGAGAACGTAGAAATCTGATCACTTCGCCGAGCCCACATGGCGACGTGTAGATGTGAACCAATGCCCATCCGGTTCTCTCGAAAACAACAACGGTGAACTCCAATGTTCGCCCTGAGATAGAAAACGGGCGGATAAGCGATATAAGCTGGCCTTTCTTACCGCCGGTAAGTACCAGTATGTCAACAAAACCAAAATTGCAGGCAATTTGTCCCGATCCGGGCTTCTGAGCACCCGGTCGCCTTTCATCGGAGGCAGCACGATCTGATCGATGCCGACATCCCGGTAGCGGCCCAGATCCTTCGGCTCGATGGGAAAGTTCACCGCCATCAGCGTCGAACGGAACCCGTCCATGCTGAGTCCGGCCGCAAGCCGTTGTGCCTTCAAGCTCGCAAATTTCTCGGCGGTCTCTTCGGGGGACAGGTTGATCGCCACCCAGCCATCTCCCCGAAGTGCAGCACGCCGGATCGCTGGAGCGGAGGTTCCTCCGATCAGGATGGGTGGATGTGGCTTCTGAACGGGATGCGGCTGCTGGATGCAGGGGGCCAACTGATAGAAGCGGCCCGAGTACTCCGCCACATCCTGGGTCCAGAGTCGTTTCAGGATCTCGATGTACTCGTCGCAGCGCGCGCCCCGCTCCTCGAAGGGAACATTCACGGCCTCGAACTCTTCGCGCAGCCAGCCGACACCGATCCCGAAGTCGAGCCGGCCACCGGACAGCAGATCGACGGTCGAGGTCTCCTTTGCGGTGTAGACGGGATTGCGTTGGGGGAGCAGGAAGACCCCCGTGCCCAATCGGACGTGGCGGGTCTTCGCCGCGATGAACGAGAGCAGGTTGAGCGGCTCGACCATCGCGGTGTCCGTGGCCATCGGAGGACGACCGCCGTCCGAATAGGGATAGGTGGGCTCGTAGTCCTCGAAGAAGACGACATGTTCCGAGGCCCAGAGCGACGCGAATCCAACGGCTTCAGCCGTCTGCACGTACCGTTCGACGATCTCCGGCGGGCCGCCGGTCGCGATGAGGCCAATATCCATTTCGAGTTTCCTGTCCGACGAAGTAGAGGCAATGGGTGAGGGGCGACAGCGAGTCCCTACGGGCCCCTCCGCGCCCTGCCTACTCTACCTGGATTCTCTCGACCCCGTCGATCTGGGCACGATCCGCTCACCAGCGCCGAATGCAGAGCACGGTGTTGCAGTTTCCAGTGATTCAGCGAATCTGCGCAAGGGAATCGATTTCGAGCCCGCCAGAGATCTTCATGGGCGGACCCGATCGAGGTGGGCTTCACATGAGTGTCGATGCGTTCGTCCTGATTCACGGGGGCTTCCACGGAGCATGGTGTTGGGATCGTTTGATTCCGCACCTGCAGAAGCCCGCGCTCGCGGTGGATCTGCCGGGCCGCGGCAAACATCCCGCCGATATGGAGGAGGTGACCGTCGAGGCGTGCGTTCGATCGGTGATCGCCGACATGGATGCGGCCGGTCTCGAACGGGTCGTTCTCGTCGGACATTCACTCGGAGGCGCCACGACCCCTGTCGTCGCGGCCCAGATTCCGGAGCGGGTGGCGCACCTGGTACTCGTCAGCTGCATCCTGGCCCCGGACGGGGGCGCCGTCATCGACGCGTTTCCCGAGGAGACCCGGGAGCTGATGCGCCGGCGCCTCGGCGAGTCGGCGGAAGCGGCGTCCGAGATGGACGAAGCGACGCACCGCGAACTCCTGGGCGGGGACATGAGCGAACAGGACATCCGCTGGGTCCTCGAGCACGTCGGCCCCGACTCGAAACACCTGTTTACCGATCGCGCCTCGCGGGCGGGCCTACCCGACTCGATGCCCCGGACCTATGTGCGGCTTCGCCGCGACAACGCCGTGCCCTGGTCGCTCCAGGAGGACATGATCGCGCTGCTTCCGGGCCTGCAGATCGAGGAACTCGACTCGGGACACAACGTCATGGTCACGCAGCCGGAGGAACTCGCCCGCCTGCTGAATCCGATCGCCGAGAAAGACTGAGCGGCGCTACGCTGCGCGAACTCGGATCGACCTTCAATCGAAGGTCGACCCCCAATCGACCCC
>NZBA01000013.1 GCA_002686265.1 Planctomycetota bacterium | reverse complement strand
ATCAGCACTGTCCGGCGTCGGCACGAAGGGGCTGTGCACCAGCACCATCGGATAGTAAAGGAAGAAAGGCTCGTCTTTGAAATCCTCCATGCGGTCGATTAGGAATTGGCAATTCACATCCGGGCCGTAGACGTCCTCGCTGAATATCTTGAGCTCGCCGTCAATCGTCACCGACGGCCCCCAAAAGCGACTGCCTAGTTTGTCGACCTGCCAAAGGCAGTGACGTTCGAATCCCATGTCCTTCGGCAGCGCGCCCTTCGCCCGGAAGGCCAGCTTGTAATGCTCAGCGCCATAGAGTTGCCACTTGCCAGCGATCGCCGTGCGGTAGCCGGCGTCCCGCATCATGTGACCGAAGGTTTTCTCACGCTTCTTCAAGATCGAGAACGCCGCGTAGTTACGCGCGTTGCTCTTACCCGTCATGATTTTGACTCGACTGGGCGTGCACAACGGCTGCGAGTAACAATGCTTGAAGCGGATCCCACTCGCAGCCAAGCGGTCGATGTTTGGCGTTGGGTATGAGGTTCCGCCGTACGTCCCGTAGCATTCGTAGCCGATGTCGTCAGCCATGATGACGATGACGTTGGTCTTCTCTGCAGCACCGACGGCAGGGATCGCGAGTAACACCACGGCCACAGCGGAAATCAAGATCGAAAGTTGTTTCATTTCTGATGCGTTTTCATTTCGATGTTCTGAATTCGCCATCTGCAATTGTGCTACTCATCAGCGAATTAAGCAATGATGTCCTTGATCACTTTTCCGTGGACGTCGGTGAGGCGAAAGTAGCGGCCTTGATAGCGATAGGTCAGCCGCTCGTGGTCGATGCCTAACTGTCTCAGAATGGTCGCCTGCAAGTCGTGCACGTGAACCGGTTTCTCAACGACGTTAACGCTGTACTCGTCCGTTTCACCGTAACTCATGCCGCCTCGGATGCCGCCGCCAGCCATCCAGTACGTGAAACAGTTTGGGTGGTGGTCACGACCGTAGACTTTGTCAGTGAGCTTGCCCTGGCAGTAGATAGTGCGTCCGAATTCACCTCCCCAGACGACGAGTGTGTCGTCGAGCATGCCGCGCTGTTTGAGGTCACGCAAGAGAGCGGCTGTCGGTTGATCGGTGTCACGGCACTGGGCGGGAACTTGCTTTGGCGCGTTATTGTGAGCATCCCAGCCACGATGATAGAGCTGGATGAAGCGAACGCCTCGCTCAGCCAGGCGTCTGGCGAGCAAGCAGTTGTAGGCGTATTTGCCGACCTGAGTGGCCTGGGGTCCATACATGTCAAGAACCGACTGTGGTTCGCTTTTGAAGTCAATCAGCTCGGGTACACTCATCTGCATTCTGTAGGCGAGCTCGTACTGCGCGATCCGTGTTGTAATCGTGGGATCGTTGAACTGGTCGGCTCGTTCTCGGTTGAGTTTGCGCAACGAATCCAGCATGCGGCGGCGCTGTTGTCGCGTAACGCCCGCCGGATTGTAGAGATCGAGAATAGGATCACCCTGTCCGCGGAACTTCACGCCCTGAAACTGGCCAGGTAAGAATCCAGCTCCCCATAGGCGGTCGTAAAGCGGCTGTCCGGCTTTGGCAGTACCGTTGGACGTCATTGCGACGAACGCAGGCAGATTCGCGTTTTCCGTGCCGAGACCATAATTAACCCAAGCTCCCATACTCGGACGACCGGCGATCACCGAACCAGTCTGAAATAGCGTTGCCGCGGGATCGTGGTTGATTGCCTCGGTGTGCATACTTTTGATCACACACACATCGTCGATGACTTCGGCCAAATGCGGCAGATTCTCGCTCAGCCAGATGCCAGCTTCCCCGTGCTGAGCGAATTTGAACATGCTGGGCGCAACAGGAAAAGATTTCTGACCGGACGTCATTGTGGTTTTTCGTTCAGCCGGATAAACCGAAGTGGGCACCTCTTCACCAAAGCGTTTTGCGAGCTCCGGTTTGTAGTCGAACAAGTCCATCTGCGATGGGCCGCCAGACTGGAAAAGGTAGATCACACGTTTTGCTTTTGGCGCAAAGTGCGGAATTCCAGTTGGAACGTCCTCGGAGGCATGCCGCTCGGAGGCATGCAGCAGTGACCCCATCGCGATGGAGCCCAACCCCAAGACGCCGCTGCCGAGAAAGGCGCGGCGCGTCTGCTGCGCGGTGAATTCGTCCAGCAGTCTCATATCAATTCTCTGAAATGGCTTCGTCAAGGTTCAGGATCGTATTCGCGACCAGTGTATACGCAGCGAGTTCTGTCGGATCGAGTTGCGAATCGTTGTTGGGCTTTTGTCCGATTGCCAACAAACGCTTCGCAGCATCCGAATTCTTTAGGAAGTCGTTCCGGTAAAATTCGAGATCCTCCACGAGAACGGCTAGGTCACCGGAACTCGGGGCGCGGCTTGTCACCAATCGAAAGGCCTGTGCCATTCGCTGGCGATGCGTGAAATCGTCTGCCTTCAACACCCGCTCGGCAAGGTGTCGCGCGGATTCAACAAAGGTGATGTTGTTCATCAAAGTCAACGCCTGAAGCGGAGTCGTCGTGTGGTCCGATCTCACGATACATGTCTCACGGGCAGCGGCGTTGAAGGTCATCATTGTGGGTGGCGGAACCGTGCGCCGCCAATACGTGTAGAGGCTGCGGCGGTAGAGACTATCGCCTTTGTCTCTCTTGTATTTGGCATTGGAAATACTGCTCCAGATTGCCTGTGGCATGTAGGGCTTCACCGACGGCCCGCCCACCTTTTCATGCAACAGCCCGCTCGAAAACAAAACTGCGTCACGTAGCGCGAAAGGTGACAGCCGTTTCCGTGGGCCGTGGGCCAGCAGACGATTCTCCGGATCTCGCTGTTGCAACGGTTGCGAGGCAGCGGAGCTCTGACGATACGTTGCACTGGTGACGATCAGTCTGTGCATCGCCTTCACGTCCCAACCACTGGCGACGAATTCCGTGGCCAACCAATCGAGCAATCGAGGATGGCTTGGCAGATCTCCCTGAACGCCAAAGTTCTCACTCGTCTTTACGAGCCCAAGGCCAAAGTAATGCTGCCAAAGGCGGTTTACCGTCACCCGTGCAGTAAGGGGATGGTCTGGAGTCGTTAGCCAACGTGCGAGGCCAAGCCGGTTGTTTGGCCACTTTGTTTTCCATGCGCCAAGTACAGGAGGAGTCGCAGGTTCTAGCTTCTCGGTTTTGTCAGCGTGGTCATACTGGCCGCGTTCAAGTCGATAGGTAGCGCGCGGCTTGGACAACTCGTGAAGTACCATCACCGTATCCGGCTTTCCCGACTGAGGCCGCGGAACCGATGTCTGGCTCACGTTGATTTTCGCCGGCTCTGGAATAACAAACTCACGCTCGCTTCCTGTCAGGTTCGGCCAGCTCGTCGGCACCTGAATAAACGGCGGACTGTTTCCGTTGTTTGGTCCCAAGCCTGCTTCGTCGATGTTATTGAAGAAGGCGAACAGCCTATAAAAATCTTTTTGCGTGATGGGGTCGTACTTATGGTCGTGGCATCTCGAACAGGTCAGTGTGAGCCCGAGAAACATTGTGCCTGTCGTTTCCACGCGGTCCGCGACGTACTCAACAATCCATTCATCGGGAATTGAACCACCTTCAGAGTTTATTCTGTGATTCCGGTTGAAACCGGTGGCGACTTGAGTGAAGAAATTGCGGTCCGGAAGCAGGTCGCCCGCCATCTGCTCGGTGACGAACCGATCGAATGGCATGTTGTTGTTGAGGGCGCGGATCAGCCAATCTCGCCAGACCCACATATAACGCAGGCGATCATTCTGATAGCCATCCGTGTCTGCATAACGTGATGCTTCAAGCCAATCCAACGCCATATGCTCACCGTAGCGCTGCGAACCCAAAAAACGATCGACGGCTCGTTCGTAGGCACCCTTCGATTCGTCATTGAGAAAGACGTCCAACTCCTCCAGCGTAGGCGGAAGTCCTGTGAGATCGAAACTAACGCGCCGTAATAACGTCGCCTTGTCAGCCTCTGGCGAAAACTCCAGTCTGTCTTGTTCCAACCTCGCAAGCACGAAATGATCGATCTCATTTCTCGGCGACTCTCGGTTCTTCACCGAGGGAAGATCCGGACGAACCGGTGGTATAAATGCCCAATGGCGATCGTCTTCCGGCCAGGGCGCGCCGTCTTCAACCCAACGTTCTAATTTGGCGCGATCCCGTGGTCGTAAGCGGCGTTTTGAATTGGGCGGCGGCATGCGGACGTCCGGATCGTCACTTTTGAGCCGCTCGAGCATAGCGCCGGACGTAAACACCTCCGCCTCTAAAGCAAAAGTACGATCATCCAATCGCAGATCAGACTCGCGAGCCTTAGCATCGGGACCGTGACAGTGATAGCAGGCGTCGGACAAGATCGGCCGGATGTCGTTGGCAAAATTGAGCGCCGTGTCGCCCGCCTGAACAACGGAAGCCGCAAGAAGCCACACGACAATCGCTTGAAGCAGCGTCTGTTGCTTTGTCGGCTGTATCGCGACAGCGATTCGTGTTGTGAGGTAATTGCGTGTCAGTTCGATCATCCAATGTCTCAGATTTGCCATTTTGGAGTTAGCGGTTTGCATGCAGTTCAGCATAACCACCCTTTCNCTGNGTATAAACGACAATCTGTTGTGGATTCGCGTCACCAGTTGTTCAACGAAAAAGAATTCACTCGGTTCTGTTNTTTTGCNAACCGGAACCCGATGTAGTTGCTCCGACCACTAGCGGTGCGCTCTGTCACAACATTCTACACTTTTTAGCACGAGTTCTCGCGCTGCACGGGCGGCGAGCCACCCAAATCTTTCCGGTCAGTTGATCTGCGTGGCGCTGGAACGAATATAGAGCCATGGAAAACACAACGCGTACGCAATAGAAATATGGCCATCGTCTCAAGGATCTCGTTCGTTCGACAAAAGACATCACCTGTGCCGTTCGACACGGCGTACCTCAATCAACGGCACGCGGCTGGTTGAAGACGCCCGCCACCAAGGTCATTACGATCGATGTCGTACACCTCGACGCGATCCGCCTGCAGCAGGAGGTCCTGCAACTTCGTGCTCGGCTTCAGCAGCTCAGCGCTCTGCTGCGGGTGTAGTGGTCCAGCGAGTTTTGCGGTTGACAAGAGTTCATCAACATCGCCCAGATTAGTGCAATTCTGTTCACCTGAAGAATCGCTGGACCACTACAGTGGATTGCATCCTCGAAGATCGCCAGCCCCACTGGAATATCGTTGACACCTATCGCAGCCGCGAGCTATGTATGGCGATTGACCGATCGATCGAACAGGGTTGTTCGATCAAATTGCCATAGGAATGAGGAAGAACCACCATGAATGTTATACAGTGAGATACTCCGTCATTTTGCTGTAGATCAATCGAGATCGAGAATCGGAGACAGACTGATGTGCCACACTGCTCGTCGGGACAAGCTCATTGGACCATGTCAGAGAGACGCATGCCGCGCGATCTTACAAGTCGGCGTCTTACTCCTCTTCGTCGGTAGCTCGGCGCTCCGCGGAGATGAACCCGCGCCGATCAAGGTGCTTGTTGAGCGGGACGTGCCGGCCCCGATGCGCGACGGCGTCGTACTAAGGGCGAATGTCTTCCGGCCCGATTCCGGTGGACCCTATCCCGTTTTGGTCATGCGCACACCCTATGGAAAGTCGGGCAGCGGGATGGCCCGCTACGTCAAGGCAGGCTACATCGTGGTCACGCAAGACGCGCGTGGTCGATTCGCTTCGGACGGCAAGTGGGAATCGTTCGTACGGGCGAAAACCCACGACGCTGAGGATGGCTACGATACGGTCGAGTGGGCAGCTAGACTGCCGGGTTCCAACGGTCAGGTGGGAACATTCGGCGGATCGTACAACGCATTTCTTCAGTGGCGGCTCGCGCCGCTTAGGCCACCGTCGCTCGTGGCAATGTCCGCCTATAGTATCCCGGCCCGGTATCAAGACCTCGAAGGCCCCGGCACCATCAGGCCCGGCAGGCGACTACACTGGTGGATCGTCGCCATGACACCCGACATGCGCCGCCGCGAGAACCGCCAGGGCACCACAGCGCGAGCCGCGGCTCAGAAAAAGTGGTCCGCGGGCGACAGCAAGAAGTGGCTCACGTTCGCGCCTTACCTCAAACTCCCCCGCGAAGTGTTCGAGGATGAGACCGCGGCGGTGCATTACTGGCTCAAGAACCCGCACACCGATCCATGGGCGTTGCACGAGGGCGTCAAGAACGTCACCGTGCCGAACCTGAACGTCATTGGCTGGTGGGATCACTGCAACGGGCACATGTTGCTCGACCGCACAATGAGAACCGAGGCCGCGACCAAGACCGCCCGCGACGGATCGCGAACGATCATCGGCCCTTGGGCACACGGCGGTCTCGGCAGGCGGAGGTACGGCAACATCGATTTCGGGCCTGAGGCAGCGTTTGACATCGCGGCCTATGAGATTCGCTGGTTCGACTATTGGATCAAGGGCAAGCCAAACGGTATCGATAAGACCGCCCCTTACCGCATCTTCATCATGGGCGACAACCGCTGGCGCGATGAAGCGGACTGGCCACTTGAGCGAGCAGTAGAAAAGGTGCTTTACCTCACCAGCGATGGAAAGGCGAACACGCCCAATGGCGATGGACGTCTCATTCAAGAGAAGCCCTCCAGCGACGGCGCCGACTGGTACTCATACGATCCTGAGAATCCCGTTCCTTCGCTGCACGGTCCGCGGCTGTTTCAGATTCCGACCGATCAGCGGCCGCTCGCGAGGCGAAAGGACATCCTCGTCTATCAGACCGCGCCGCTGACGGAGCGGATCGAAGTGACGGGCTATCCGACCGTTGAACTGCACGCATCATCGTCGGCTCCCGATACCGATTTTTTTGCGAGGCTCGTCGACGTCGCTCCCGATGGAATGGGGCGCGACGTATCGCTCGGAATGGTTCGAGCCCGGTATCGCAATGGCGTTGACAAGCCGAGCTTGATCAAGCCGGGAGAAGTCGTCCGATACATGATCCGTATGAACCCAACGTCGAACGCGTTCAAGCTGGGACATCGCATTCGCCTCGACATCACCAGCAGTGACTTTCCCAACTACGACCGTAATCACAATACGGCGGCCGACCAGAACGCCGACGCCCAGCTCAAGAAAGCGAAACAAACGATCCATCACGGCCAGCCGCATACGACGAGAGTCGTTCTACCGTGGATACCGTGACCGGTCGATCGAACACGGTTGCCCAGTCAAGTTGCCTTTTGAATGAAGGGGACCCACCATCAACGTTACCCGACGAGATCTCTTGGTTGCTGCCGCGGCAGGCACGGCGCTTGGTGCTGCCCGTTTCGAGAAGCCGCCACTGCGGATTGCCACGTTTCAAGCCGATGTCACGCCGCCGCTAGGCGTACCGCTTTGCCATGGAAACGTGATGCCTGCCAGGAAGATCGTTGATCCGCTCCGCGCGTGCGGGATCATCCTGTTCGCCGACGGCGGTCCGATTGTGCTTTGCGCGGTCGATTGGACGGGAATTGGTAACGCCGCACACGATCTATGGCGCGAGAAATTAGCGGAGGCGGCTGGCACAACTGCCGACCGAGTGGCCGTGCATGTCTGTCACCAGCACGACGCACCGGCGGCCGACTATTCCTCTGGAAAAATCCTGGCCGTGCACGGCATGAAAGGCGTCATGTTCGACCTCGCCTTCGCCGACGAGGGCCTGCGTCGTGCCGTCCGAGCAGTGCGCGAGGCCGCTGACAAGCCACGCCGGGCGACCCACCTGGGCTATGGCAAGTGGAAGGTCGAAAAAGTCGCTTCCACCCGGCGCGTGCTCACGCCAAACGGAAAACTCGCCTTCTGGCGCAGCTCCCGTGGCGGCAATAAGCGAGGTAGCGCCGCGCCCGAGGGGCTCATCGACCCCTTTCTTCGGGCGATCAGCTTCTGGGACGGCGACGACCCACTGGTGTCGATCAACTACTACGCCTGTCACGGACAGAGCTATCACGGCCGGGGCGGTGTTAGCGGCGACATCATCGGCATCGCCCGATCGCTCCGCGAAGCCCAGCCACCTGGCGTGGCCCAGGTCTATTTCAACGGTGCCGGGGGCGACATAGCCTGCGGCAAATATAACGACGGCTCGCCTGAGAACCGGGCTGTGCTGGCCGGACGCCTCGCTCAAGGCATGAAGCTCGCTTGGCAGTCGCAGAAGAAGATCCCCGTCTCGGCGGGCGACGTTAGTTGGCGGACTTGTCCGGTGAGTTTGCCGATCCGCAAACGCATTTCCGAGAGATCGTGTCTTGAGAGGTTGAGTAATTCCAAGCTCTCTCAGCAACAGCGAGTATTCGCCGCCCGCGATCTGGCTTTCCTCCGCCGTATGCAGTCCGGGCATCAGATTCCGCTGACCTGTCTGGAGATCGGTCCGGCGAGCGTGCTTCACATGCCGGGCGAGCTGTTTGTCGAGTATCAGTTGGCCGCCCAGAAGATGTGCCCGGAGAAGTTCGTCTGCATGGCGGCTTACGGCGAATACGGCACGGGCTACATCGGCACCAAGATCGCTTACACACAGGGTGGCTACGAAACCGTCATCGTCTCGCGCGTGGCCCCGGAAGTAGAGGACGTGCTGATGTCGGCGATGCGCGAGCTGCAGGAAGTATCGAAACCGATATGAAATCGGAATTGGGATAAGAACTCGCCTACGAGTACCGTGTCAAATCGTGTTTGACGAGCAAAAGTGTAGGCTGGAACAGGAACGGGAGGTATTCGATGAGCGACCAAACCACACGACGAGGTTTTCTCGGCAAGACGGCCGCAGTGGGCGGTTGTCTGGCTTTGCCAGGGTTACGCGGAGTGGCGCGATCGGCTGAGACGGTCGGCGACTCATCGAGTATCGCCATCAACGGCCCCGTCACCGTCATCACTCAATCACTGTCCACCGACGTGAACCCGCGCGCTGGCACCTGGATCTACATCACGGAAATCCTCCAACGCGCAGGTGTGTTCTTCAATACGATATCCCCCGACGACGTATCATCGCTGCTGGGCCGCTCGCAGCCGATCGTATTGCTGGCCGGGAACCTGCCACTAACGACCGAGCAGCGCGAAGTCCTCACCAGCGTGGTCAAGAGAGGAGGCTCGATTATTGGTATCGGCGGAACGTCGGGATTGGACAAGGTTTTTGGGGTGAGTCGCGGACGCCGGTTGACGGAGGGTTGGATGAAAGTGACTGCTCAGGATCATCCTGTGACGGCGGGCCTGCGCAGCTCGCTACACGTATTCGGTGGTCATGTCATGAGTACCGGCTCGGCGGTCTCGCTCGCGGACTTGGAATCGGGATACCAGGGCGCCAAAGGCAACGCGATTGCGGAAAACCGATTCGGGAAAGGTCGAGCCATTTTGCTGGCACCCGATCTGCTTTTCTCGATTGTCCACATCCAGCAAGGTGTTTCCGTGTTGCAGGATGCCACACCATCACCGGAAGGCTCCGCGCCCTTCAACGATGGCGAGTTGAAGTCCGAGGACGGCTTTGTACTCGATTGGCAGCGCGACCGCACAACGATGCCATCCGACGACGGGCAGGTGTTTCTGGAACCGATCACCGATGAATTGCGGGAGATCATTGTCCGCAGCATTCTCTACGTCGCCAGAGAACAAGGCATAGCGCTGCCCATGCTCTGGTACTGGCCGCGCGGCCTCAAAGCCATCGGTCACATTTCACACGACACGGACGGCAACGAGCCACAAAAGGCCGAGGCGCTGTTGGAGGTCGTAAATCGCTGCGATTTGAAATCAACGTGGTGTACGCTGTTTCCGGGCGGCTATCCCAGAGAGTTCTACGACACGTTGAAAGACCAGGGCTTCGAGATCGGCCTGCACTACGACGCGCGCACGGGCGGTACGGAAACGTGGTGGTCGAAGGCAAATCTGATTCTCCAACATCGCTGGCTGATGCAGGAAGCCGGGCTGGATCACGTCACCACGAACAAGAATCACTACTTGCGTTGGGAGAGCCGTCTCGATTTCCTGAGGTGGTGTGAGGAAATTGGAATCAACTCGGATCAAACGCGTGGGCCAAGCAAGAGAGGAGCGACCGGTTTTCCGCTGGGTGGTTCTCAGCCCTACTTCCCTCTTGACGACCAGATCGAGTCGCCGCGTTACCTGAACGTGCTGGAGGTCAACATGCTGACGCAGGACTTAGTGGTTGTCTGCCCACGTGAATACGGCAAGCCATTGGTGGATTCCGTGCTGCGGCATCACGGCGTCGCGCATTTTCTGTTTCACCCCGCCCATATCCAGAAGCCTCATGTAGCCGATGCGTTTAGTGAACTCGTGGATTATGGCAGAACGCAGGGGCTCGAATGGTGGATGAGCCAGCGAATCTATCAATGGGAGATGCAGCGTCGGAGTGTGAAAGCGGAATTCGACGCGCCCGATAAGTTCACCTTGAGTGCCGGAAAGCAGCTCTCCGATGCGACACTGCTGTTCCTGAAATCGCGAGAGGAGCCGCAAGCAATCACCATCAACGGTCAAGCGGCGCAGAGCGATCAGCTGAGCAGGCATGGCTTCGAGTTCGACGCTGTGACGATGGACCTTGCGGGTGAGACGAAGGTACAAGTCGCGTGAGCGATCTTGCTGTGCGAACGGGAGAACCACACATGAGTTATCTAGGAAAAGCCGATTGGTTCGCCGCCGTGACGAACATGTTGGTCGTGATTGTTGCACTCGCAGCGCAGGCTGAGACTGTTCAGAACCAGACGACAGATCACTCGTCTGAGATCGAGCTCATTCCACCTACCGAACCGAAAGACGCGGAAGCGACGTTCGAGGTAGAGCCCGGTTTTCACATCGAGCTGGTCGCGTCCGAACCGTTGGTGATGGATCCGGTCGGGATGTCGTTCGACGAGCGTGGCAGATTGTTCGTTGCTGAGATGCGAGGCTACAACCAAGGGAATCGGGTCCCCGCAAGCGAGGCCCGCAAGCTGGCCCAGGAGACAACCAAATTGGGATGCGTCAAGCTGCTGGAGGATACGGACGGCGATGGCCGTTTCGACAAATCCACGGTCTACGTCGACGATCTCATCTGGCCAAACGGTGTCTTTGCCTACGACGGCGGCGTGTTTGTGGCGGCGGCTCCGGACTTGCTGCACTGTAAGGACACGAACGGCGACGGCCGGGCGGACGTCCGTAAAGTGGTCTTGACCGGCTTCGGCTATAGCAACTGGCAACACTTGCCAAACAGCTTCCGCTGGGGTCTCGATAGCCGTATCCACGGTGCCAGCGCACGCGGCGGCGGCGAAGTGCGATGCACAGTCCGACCCGATGCGAAGCCGGTGTCGATACGCGGCCGCGACTTCGCCTTCGACCCGCGCACGCTGCACCTTGCCCCAACGAACAGCAGCGCCCAGTCCGGGCTGAGCTTCGATGATTGGGGACGGAAGTTCATTTGCAGTAATAGTGCCCACATCCACCTGGTTTTCTATGAAGACCGCTACGTGGCGCGGAACCCCTACCTCGCCGCGCCGGGTTCTTCGCGACTGATCGCGGCTGCGGGTACGTTGGCACCCGTATTCCGCATCAGTCCGCCGGAGCCTCATCGGGTCGTGTGGATGCGAATGCGGACGTCCGGAGCAATCAAGGGGATCGTCGAAAAGGGTGGCGCGGCGACCGGCTACATTACCGCGGCCAGCGGGACCACCATCTACCGAGGCGATGCGTGGCCCGCGAAGTACCGCAACAACTCATTCACGCCGGAATGCTCTGGAAATCTGGTACATCGCAACTTGCTGGAGCCCAACGGCGTGGGGCTGATTGCTCGGCGAGCGGACGAGAAACGCGAGTTCCTCGCGTCTCGAGATATCTGGTTCCGGCCGGTCAACATGCGCAACGGTCCCGACGGCAACCTCTACATCGCCGACATGTATCGCCAGGTGATTAACGAAGGCATTGTGATGCCGCCGGCGCTCAGGAAATGCTTCGACCTGACCGAGGGCTCCAGTCGCGGCCGCATCTACCGCGTCGTACCCGACGGATTCAAGCAGCCGAACATCCCCGATCTCGGCAAAGCCAGCACGACCGAGTTGGTGAGCCTCTTGGAGCACCCCAATGCGTGGCACCACGAAACCGCTGCCCGATTGCTCTACCAGCGCCAGGACCAGGCAGCGATCGGGCCGCTGGTAAAGCTGGCTGCCGAATCCCCATCGCCACTGGGTCGGCTGCACGCGATGTACTCCCTGGATGGTCAGTGTCGCCTTTCGCCCCGCGAAAGTAGCGTCGAGACCAGCGCAGCTTTCGCGGAGCGAAAGGCGACTCTCCTCCCGCGTCTCGACGACGAACATCCGCGTGTGCGCCAGCATGCGGTGCGCCTGGCCGAACAGGCGTTGGACGATTCGCCGGCGTTGTGGGAAAAGCTCTTCTCGATGGTCGACGACCAAGATCCTCTTGTCCGCTATCAATTGGCTTTCACGCTGGGAGAAATCCCAGGCGAGAAGGCGACCGCAGCACTGGCCGCCATTGCTGCCCAGGACGCCACTGACCGATGGGTCCGTTTGGCCGTGCTCAGTTCTGCGACAGGCCGTACGGGCGATCTGTTTGCTCATCTTGCCGCCGATTCGCGATGGCGAACGTCCGATGGTGCCCGGGTCCTGCTCGAACAGCTTGCCGAGCAAGCAGGGCTACACGGCCGCAGCGATCAGGTTGACAAATTAGCCAGGTCGCTTGAGAGGTTCACGGCCAAAGAAAAGCCACTTCTACACGCTGTCGTGCGCGGCCTATTCCGAGGCATCGACAAGCTGGACAGTCCACTTCGCCAGACTCTCGTGTCGCGTCGCGATTCGGTTCTTTCACACGCACTAGCCGAAATACTCGACGTGGCAAGACGACGCGCGCAGGATTCCGACCAGCCGGTCGAACGCCGCGTGGTAGCGATTCGATCATTGACGCTCGGGGCCTATGAGGAGGCCAGCGAAACCCTGGCCGAGTTGCTTGACAGCCGGCAACCACAGGCGGTTGCCGCGGCAGCCGTGGAAACGCTGGGCCGTTTCCCCGACCCCTCGGTCGCACAAACCATCGTTGACGTGTGGGCTCAACTGACGCCGCGTTTGCGAAACGCGGCCACCGAGGTACTGTTTGCCCGCCACGAGCGGTTGCCTGTTCTTCTGGCAGCCATCGACAATGGAACAGTCCACCGATCCCAACTCGATCCGGCGCGAATCCAAATGCTGCTTGCTCATCGGGATCAGCAAATTCGCAAGGAAGCGATGCGACTGCTCGGTGTCGAGGTAGGCAGCAACCGAGAGGACGTCGTTGCCACGTATCGCGAGGCGCTCAAAATGTCCGCCGACGTCGGTCGCGGCAAGGGCGTGTTCAAGAAGGAATGCGCGAAGTGTCATCGGCTGGAAGGCGTCGGCCACGATCTCGGGCTCCCCTTGGCTACGATCAAGGACCGAGGACAAGAAGGCATCCTACTGAATATTCTCGACCCAAATCGCAACATCAATCCAAAGTACGTTAACTACATCGTGATCACGGACGCTGGTCGCTCGCTCACAGGAATGATTGCCGCGGAGGCGGCCAACAGCATCACACTCAAACGCGCCGAAGGCGAAAAGGACACGGTGCTTCGCACGGAAATCGACGAACTGGTCGATACCGGCGTGTCGATCATGCCCGAAGGTCTAGAGAAGCAACTCACCAAACAGGACATGGCTGACTTGATCGAGTACCTGATGTCGGTGAACTAATTCGTGACGAAGAGGACGACCGGGGGGTGTGGTGGTCCAGCGAGTCTTGCGCTGGACAAAAATTCATCAACATCGCCCAGATTAGTGCAATTCTGTTCACCTGAGAAATCGCTGGACCACTACACACGGCACGGGTCAATGCGTCCTGAAGGCCGCTGTTTCTCAACCAACCGATGTGCTGATCAATACTCGCCGTTGAGTGTGTCTTCGGTTCTTGCCGACACGCCCGCTAGATCACCATCGAAGCGAAATAGCAGCAGCGTGTGCTCATCCATCTCGAACGACTTACCCGGCGGATCAAATCGTGCCGGGTTAAAGGTCTGTTGTCCGCCCAACTCGACGTCCAGATCGGCGTATCGCGGCACGTCGGAGATACGCAGTTCGTCCAACACGAACGGCGCGTTCGGTTGCGTGGCGCAGATGAATGCCTTGAGCCACGTCTTTGTGTCGTGGAACGTACGTGGCTTCTGACTGTATCCCTCCCACCACGTGCTGCGATAGTTCTGCTGGTCGTGTCCGTTGACGTAGATGTGAACCGCTTGTCGCGTCAGATCGCGCATCAGCGGCCGCCATTCGACCGCCACGTGTGCCCACTCGCCGAGCGGCAGCTTCCACGGGCTCCACGCCTTCACCAACCCGTTTGTGAGAAAGGTGACGGGACGCACGGCGCGGATGCGATCGTCCCATTGTCGCTTGATCCAAAACTCGATTGTGCCCTGACGAAGATCGAACAGCTTCACGGTCTTTCCGTCGACCGTAACGTGATCGGGCAGATACATTTCGCGTCCGGGCACGATTTGAATCGCCTGGCGAAAACGGCCATCGATAAACGACTCGATTGATGCCGGTGGCTGAGTCGGC
>NZBA01000012.1 GCA_002686265.1 Planctomycetota bacterium | reverse complement strand
CTGCGCTCCGAGTCCCTCGAGGTCCTGGTGGGTGAGGAAGGCCTCACCGATCCCGTGGTGTTGGAGTTGGTCCGCTGCTCGGGCATCCGTGGCCGCCTGGCGAACCCCGGTCCGCGGCAGGGAGCGAGCTTCCCACGAGTGTTGCTGCTGGCTCTCGCTCCCGGGGAAGAGGTCGATCTCACGCACTTGCAGGAATCCGAACAGAGCGTGTACCTGCCCCACGCCGAGGAGTTCGGGTTCGTGGGACTGAGTCCTGGATGCTACGCCGTGGGCGCTCAGCGTGAGTGGGGCTCGGCCATCGTCGTGCACCGCGTCGTGGAGGTCTCCAGCGGCATCACGAGCTGCGACCTCGAGCTGCCGCCTCTCCCCGAGGAGGAGGTCCTGCGCGTGACCGTCTTGGATGGGAGAGGCCGGCCGATGAGGCTGGTGTCCTTCTCCTTCACCCACCACAGCGCCGGGAGCTCGTCCTCGCTCCGCGGCGGCGGTTACCCGCGCGACGCCAAGGGGGCCTACCTGTTTCCCATTCCCCAGGCTTCGCGCACCGCCTACTTCCAGACGCCCTCCGAGGACGACGTCTTCCTCCTGACGCTGGAGAGACTCGGCTGTGGCACGGCGACAGCCGTCCTCGTGCCCGGCCAGCTGTCTCTGACGATCACGCTGGAGGCCCAGGCCAAGGGCGACATCCGGGCGCTGGGGTTCGTGGGCAGCGGACTCGAGGGGCGGCTGTCGGTCGAGTTGCTCCCGGAGGCGGGGATCAGCCACGTCCTCGATCTCTACCGCAATGAGCCGGGTGAGCTCGGCGCAGACGGATCGGTGCGGTTCCGTGACTACGCCCCCGGCCTCCACGAGGTTCGGCTCCTCTGCAGCGTACGCGCCCAGGAGCAGGGCCGCTGGATGCCGGCGCGCACCCTCGCGAGGCGGCAGGTTCAGCTGCACTCTGGGGAGAATCAGATCACCCTTCCGATTCCCGCGCTGCACACGCTCGATGTCCTGGTGGAGGATGTCCCCGCCGGCACCGAGGTGCTGCTCTGGGAGGGTCTGGGCGCCGACGGCCGGAGCCCGGTGGCGCGCACGGTCACGGGCGAGAGCGGCCAGGCTCGCTTCGAGGATTGCAGGGCGGGCGA
Source organism: Planctomycetota bacterium (assembly GCA_002686265.1). GTDB lineage: Bacteria > Planctomycetota > UBA1135 > UBA1135. The sequence continues at coordinate 129,696 of NZBA01000012.1, read as the reverse complement.
GTACTCGGTCGGGATCGACGGTGGAGAGCGGCGGCGCGTGACCCTGCCGTGTGGCACTCTCGTCTTGCACTCTGACGGGTGAAGGCTCCGCCCGCCGGGCCGGTGGCGAGCCCCCGACGCTTTCGCCATCGCTCCTGAGCGCTGACCTGAGTCCACGGATCACGTAGCGTCCGCCGCTCGCAGGCCGGGGTGCGCGGGGCTTGGTTGCGGATCAGCGGGGATCGCGTGGACTCAGGCCTGGGACGGTCAGGGTCCAGAACTGCATTCCGGCGGTGCCCAGCCCCAACTGGTCGGGCTCGAGCGGATTGAACTTCAGCGCCTGGAGACCGATCGACTCCAGGGGAGAGCCGTGGGCGAGGTACGTCCAACGTTCCAGGCCCCGCAGGTTGAAGGCCCACAGTCCGGCGGCGGGTTGGAAGCGGTTCGAGTGCAGCGAGGCGTAGACGACGTCGGGATTCGACGGGCTCACGGCCAGGGCTTGGACGTCCGTCAGGCGTCTGCTCGCCTCGAGCGGGTCCCAGCCGGTGGCGTAGAAGGGGATCGCCTGGCCGAAGGAGGATTGAGTTCCGTTGGCGATGACCTCCCACTGACCGGGGGCGTTCATCGGATCCAGGCAGCGCAGGACACCGCCGTCGCCCATGCCCTGGGGACCTCGGGTCCCCGCGTAGAGCCGGCTGCCGTCAGTGGCCTGGACGAGGGACTGGAAGTTCCTCCAGTCTCCCGTCAGCCCGAACACCAAGGCCCAGGTGTCGTCGTCCACGCTGTCGAGCATGAAGATGCCCCCCGGCCCGTCGCCTGCGGGCGTCGGCCGCAGCGCGGAAGCCATGAAGACGCGACCCGAGGGTTCGTGGAAGAGAGTGCGCAGGCCGAGGGCGTTGTAGCCCGAGGTCCCCAACTCCAGCCCCGCGTCCACGGTCTCCCAGGTCCAGGAGTCCGGCGCCAGACAGCGCCCGTGCAGCATGCCCGTGCCGGCGAGCGTGGCGCCGTTGCCCCAGGGGCCGTTGCTCTGCAGGTAGGGAGCGAAGATGTCTCGGTCTCCGGCGAAGCAGAAGTCCGGGATGAACTTGTCGCTCGTATCGAGATTGCGCGTGACGTTGATCCAGTTGTCGCTCTCGCCCGGCTTCGCCCGCATGATCTTGCTGGGAGCGCCGTGGTGGGTGATGTCGCTGCAGAGGACGAAGAGGCCGTCCTCTCCACTGCCCAACCAGTCGGGCCGCACGATGACCGAGGCCGCCTCTCGGTTGTAGGCCACGTCGGAGGAGGGCGTGGTGTCGCGGTCCACCAGCGGGTAGAACCACTGGAAGCTCTCGAAGCGGGAGTCCTCGCTGACCAGAGTCCCCAGGTCGGCGTTGGCCAGCACGACGCGGCCGTCGCTCAGGTAGTCCAGGCCCTGGGTCACCAGCTCGTCGTAGCCGCGCGTGGCGGCGAGGCCGTCCGATACGGTGGTGTAGCACTGTTCCCAGTGATGCCCGCCGTCGGCGCTGTTGTGGAGGCGGCCCTGGAAGCCCAGGAGCATCCGGTTCGGATCCGACGGGGCCACCACTGGATCGAAGAGCACGTCGCCCTTCCACAGGGTGAGCCAGCCGGGATCCAGGGAGCTCAGGTTGCCCGCCGCATCGACCTGCCAGAAGTCCCCCGTGGCTCCCTTCCAGCACTTGTGCTGCCAGGTGGCGGTGGAGGCCGAGGCCGCCGGCGCCAGTTGCGTGCGGTACAGCCCCCCCCTCTGGTTGGGCCCGGCGCGGGCGATCAGGAAGACCACGTCCTCGGCGTCTCCCACTCCCTCGACCACATCCAGATAGCAGAAGGCCTGGCCGCTGCTGAAGCCGGTCTGCCACATCGTCACGTCATCGGGGGGGGAGGAGCGTCGAGTCCCCGACCCACTCCCAGCTCGGTGCGACCGAGCGGATGTCGGCGATGCGGTAGAGGCCGGTGGGAAGCAGAGAGCCTGAGAGGCGCGCCATCGCGGCGTAGAGCGTTCCCCGCTGCGTGAGCGCCAGGCCCCAGCAGTCCAGGCCCGCCCCTGCCGAGGCGTCGTAGATGCTCTGCCATCCTTGACCATCGTGAACGAAGATCCCCTCGGGGGTTCCCGCCACCACGTGGTCCTGTCCGTCCAGCTTGCGGCAGGCGACTGCTCGCGCCGTCTTGAAGCGGCAGTCCCCCAGGGGTGTCGGCAGAGCCTGCGGATCGCCGGGGTCCATGGCCCACACGCTCCACTGTTCGGAGGGTCCCTGCGGCCAGGGCACGAAGGTGCCGTCGGGGAGGCCGGGGTAGGACTCGAACTCCGCCTGCTTGCCCCAGCGCGTGTTCCCGGCGCCGGCGACCAGGAGGTCTCCCTCCAAGTTCACGTCCAGAGAGCAGAAGGGGATGATCTCCGCGCGCCAGCTCTCGGTGGAGTCGTAGGCGTAGGCCGGCGGCTCCGTCAGCCACTGCCACGCGCCGTCGTCCCGGGCGCGGAAAAGTCCGCCCCGCGTGGCGGCGAAGAAGCCGGAGAAGTTCCCACCGGCCACGCCGAGGAGGTCCTCGATGTAGTCGCTGGGGACTTCGTGGTCCGTGGGCAGTCCTTCGTTCCAGGTGTACCAGGACTTGCCGAAGTCATCGCTTCGCGAGACGCCGGAGACGTCGGCGCCGATGACCAGTACATCGGCGTCCGTGGGGTGAAACGCTCCGCAGTGCAGCCACCCGGCGGCGCCCGCCCCGTGCTGGGCGAACTGGGCCAGGGCAGAGGCGGGGAGACTGGCGGCCAGGACTGCGGCGAGCAGAGTACTGACGGTTCCTTTCAAGACAGCGCCCTCCTTTTCTGTCCAGGCTACGAGCTCTCCGGCGAACCAGCAACCCGCCCGGGGGCGGTCGCCCCGACACGCAGTCCACAACGCCGCTGACGAGGAGGCGGACAGTGCCGCCGGCAAGGCGGCCAACGGCGGAGCCGGATGCCCTAACGCGGCGGGAGGGCGGTGAGGAAGGACTGCATCGCTTCCTCGGAAGCGTCGGTCGCAGGGGGCCAGACGGCGTAGGCGATCCAGGGGCGGCCTAGGCGGTAGAGATTCGCGCGCACGGAGTCACGGTGTCCCGTGGGAAGAGAGCGACGCACGCGCACGAAACTCGGAGCCAACTCGCCCCAGCGCAAGCGGCCGCCGGACAAGGGTCTGTCCACGCGCTCGTCGATACCGTCGCGCGGAGGCGCGAAGGAAAGACGACGGAATTGACGCTCGAGAACGCCCTCGATGGCAGCCTCGGAGTAGCGCACGAGGAACAACCGCTCGGGCGGGAACGGCACCCCGGCCAGCGCAAGGTCCGAGACTACGAGGCCCTCGTCACCGTCCAAACCACAGACAACCACGCTCTCACCCGTCGAGAGAGCGCGAGCCTCCAAGACCACGAAACCGAAGGGCAACTCGCCCACGACGAAGTCCTCCGCAAGCAGCGCCCGACCGTCAACCGGCCTGTCCCCCATGCGCAACAGGACGACGAACGCCCCGATGATCAACGCCAAGGCGACACCGATCCCGAAGACGCCCGAGACCGTCTCGCGCGGAACGGGGGCGGTCATGGCACTCAGCGATCCGGGCCCACGTGGAAGGGCGCGAGGAAATCGCGGATGTACTCGTCGGGAACCGGGTCGGAGTCATGGGTCGCACGCACGATCTGCACCACGAACAGACCGGGTTCGCCCTCGGCGGTCAGGTCGATCAAAGCCGAGACACCCGCCCGGGCCGGCGTCTCACCGCCTTCCTCGCTGCCCTCCTCGTCCTCGAACTGGTAGAAACGCAGTACGTCCAACTGGCGGCCCTGGATCTCGATCGTCCCCTCCTGCAAGTCCTTGCGGCCGCCGAAGCCGACGACGCTGCCGGTGAACTCGGGATCGAACAGCTGGTCACGCGCCTCGCCCGCCTCGGAGATGTCGAAGGACTGAAAGACCATCGCGTAGCCCCGGGAGTCATTGAACGTGATCATCTCGATGCCCATCATCCCACCGCCAAAGAGCAGTTCGAGCTCCTCGGGCCGCTGGTCGAAAGGGAGGTGCTCCTCGATCCGCGCCCACTGCACGTCGGGATCGTTGAAGCCCTTGAACTGATTGATGAGCAGACCGCCCACCACCAGGGTGGCAAGGACCGCCAGCAAGCACCCGCCACCACAGAACAACAGCCAGAGCGGGAAGGCGCGCTTGGTGGGCGGCGCCACGGGCTGGTCGTCGAAGCCTGCGGATTCCTCGTCAAATGCGGACATGTCTCCTCCTCTCAGCGGGGCGAATAGGCGCGTCTGGGGCCCGCGCGCTCTGGGATCCTACGCCCGCGCCCGCGCCCGCTTCGTCGGATCCGGCGATTCTCTACCACTCGTAGAAACCCCGGCCCGTCTTCCTGCCCAGATCACCCCGCGCGACCATCTCACGCAACAAGGCGGGAGGCGCAAAGCGCTCTCCGAGCTCCCCCGCAAGGTACTCCGCGATCGACAGGCGCACGTCGAGGCCTACCAAATCGGTCAGGCGCAGCGGGCCCATCGGGAACCCGTACCCGAGCGTCATGGCCTTGTCGATGTCCTCCGCCGATCCCACGCCGCTCTCGAGCATGCGCACGGCCTCCAGGCCGATCACCAAGCCCAGACGGGAAGAGGCGAAGCCCGGGCTGTCAGTGACCCGGATCGGCTCCTTGCCCATGCGCGTCGCGAGCTCGAGCGCCGTCGTGACCGCCTCCTCACCGCTCGCAGGCCCCTCGACGACCTCGACCAGCTTCATGATGTGAACCGGGTTGAAGAAGTGCATCCCCACCACGCGCTCAGGGTGGCGCGCCGCCTCGGCGATCGCGCCCACCGAGAGAGACGAAGTGTTGGTCGCCAGGAGCACCTCGGGGCCGAGCCGCTCACCGAGATCGGCGAAGATCGTTCGCTTCAGGTCGATCCGCTCCGGGACAGCCTCGACCACCAACTGCACGCCCTCTACCGCTTCGGCGAGGTCGGCCCGACCGGCGAGCCGTCCGATGGTCTCGTCGCGCGCCGACGCCTCGACCTTGCCGCGCTCGACGCCCTTGTCGAGGTTGGCGCGGACCCTTGCCAACCCGCGCTCGACGGCCGTGGCGTCCACGTCGAACAGCCGCGCCCCAATGCCACACATCGCCAACACCTGGGCCACCCCGTGCCCCATGGTGCCGGCCCCGATCACCGCCGCCACCTCGATCCTCGATGCCTCCATGGCGGCAAATCCTACCCGACGGATCTCAGGGATCGGGGGTCAGGACGACCTTGCCGTTGACCTCTCCGGCCTCCAAGGCGCGGTGAGCCGCGACAACCTGCGAGAGAGGCAGGACGCGGTCGACGCCCGGGAGGAAGTCCCCGGCAGCGACCTTCTCGAAGATGGCCGGGAAAGCCGAGCGCGGCCCCATCGTGGAGCCGTGCACGGCGATGTTCTTCATGAACAGGTGCGGGAGAAGTAGCGAGACCTTCGGACCGGTCGTCCCGCCGCAGGTCACCAGACGGCCGCGCCGCGCCAAACAGCGCATGGAGGCGTCCCAGGTCGCCGGACCGACGTGCTCGACGACCACATCCACGCCACGCCCCCCGCTCCAGGCCTTGACCTGTTTGGACCAATCGGGGTCGTAGTGATCGAAGACCTCCTCGGCGCCCAAGTCATGGGCGCGCGCGCGCTTGGAGTCGCTGCCGGCGGTCGTGACCACGCGCGCTCCCAGGTCACGGGCGATCTGGATCGCCGCCGCTCCAACCCCGCTCGAGCCCGCCAGCACCAGCACGCGCTCGCCAGCCTCGAGCGCCGCGCGCGTGATCAGCATCCCCCAAGCGGTGACGAAGACCAGAGGCACGGCGGCCGCCTGCACCGGATCGACGCCATCGGGCAGGGGCACGACGAAGCGCTCCTCGAGCACCACGAACTCGCAGTCGTAGCCGTCGCCATGCTCCCCGCGAACGTGGTAGTCGTCGGAGAGGTGATCGTCCCCGACCAGATCGAACGGCGACTCACCCGAGGAGAAACCGGGGAGCAAGACTACGGGCTGACCGACTCGGACACCCCTGACGCCCTCCCCCACGGCCGCGATCTCGCCCGTCCCATCGCAGCCGGGGATCAACGGCAGGGGGAACGCCGCGCCTGGAATCCCGCGCCGCACCCACAGGTCGAGGTGGTTGATCGAGGCCGCGATCACCCGCGCCAACACCTCCCCCGGACCCGGCTCGGGGATCGGCAAGTCGACGAGTTCGAGGACGTCGGGGCCCCCGTGGTGCGCGATCCGAACGGCCTGCACGACTAATCCCCGCTCCCCGTGCCGATGGAGTGCCTCGCGCCGCGTTGTTCGCTGAATCCGATTCGTGCCTTCATGAGTGATGGGGGCGCCGCTGCGACCTCGCGCACCCCGCTCTCGCGCGCGTCGCGCGTCGGGTCATAGATCGACGGTGCTGCAGCGGCCACCGGTCGCCGCGCACATCTGGGTCCACTGGCTCTCCAGGAATCCGTTCGAATCGAACAGGATCGCATCGAGAACGACCTTGCGGTAGCGATTGCGCTGCGGGAGGAGCGACTTCATCAATGACAAGTTCCAGCGTTCTCCGCCGGTGGGCGCGCCGTCGGTGAGCACCATGACCGTATCCACCAGCGGGTCCTCCAGCGCCTTCCAGTAGGCGTCCCAGAAGTTCCCCGTCCCGCGCAGAGTACTGCCCTCGAAAGCCTCGACGGCCTTCTTCACGTTGCGCGGCGAAGCGAGGACGAGCTCGTCCTCCCAGGGCTTGGGCGTGGCGCTGTAGGGAATCAAGTTGAAGAGCGTCTCCCCCGGCAAGGATTCGAGCAGACGGCGCACCTCGGCATCCGCCGCCTGCTTGCGCGTTCGACCGCCGTCCACCTCCTCCCACATCGAACCCGACATGTCGATCAGCACGGCAAGGCGCCCCGAGAGCACCTGCATCCCGGCGAAGGCACTCGTCATGTCCTCGTAGGTCCGCTCCTCCCCCTCCTCCGCCGGCTCCCAGTCTCCCTCGAGACTCGCCGCCCAATCGCGCCATGGCCGACCGTCCAGACCGTACTTCAAGCCCGAGAGGCCCTGCAGGTGCTCGACGATCCGCCAAGAGACGCGCAGCTGCTCCTCGCGCTCGAGCATCCGCGCCAGACCGCGCGCACCCCTGGAGGAGGCCATCCGCCCGTACTCCTCCGCGACCTGCAGACGCACCGCCGCGGAGGGGTCGAGGGCCAGGAGGCCCAGGACATCGCCGTTGACCGCCTCGGTGGGGACGTACGTCCAGATCGAGGCCACAGCGCAACGCACGGCCGCGTCGTCGTCCAACAACAACCGAGGAGCAACCGTCCCCGCCTTGGGTCCCGAGATGGCCGCGAGGGCGGTCAGGGCGCAGGCCCGCACATGAGGATCCTTGTCCTTCGAACAGAGCTTCGCGAGCGCCTTTCCGAGGTCCCCTTCCCCCTCGAACTCGATCCGCCCGGCCTCGGCCAGGCGCTCGAGACTCCACAGGAACGCGGCGCGCACCGCCGGGTCGCGGTGACCGAGCAGACGCCCGAGCCGCTGCTCCTCGAACTTCAGCGGGATACGCCCGATGGCCTCGGCCGCGCGCTCGGCAGCGATGCCCTTGCGGGCCTTCAGGCCGCGCTTACCGAACAGCTCCTCGAGGTCGCGCCGCTCGCGGATCCCCTCGAGGCGGATCTGCGCCTCGTCCGCCACCCGCGGCTCGGGGTCCGTCAGGGTCTCCAACACGAGCTCCCAGGCCTCCGAGCTACCCTCCTCCGCAAGCCCGCGCACGGCTTCCTGCCGCTCGCGGGCGTTCTCCGAACGCAGGCCCTTCTCCAGTGCATCCAGGTCGTCCGCCACGCCGCAGAGCAGCGACGCCCAGACCAGAAGCGCGAGCCCGAAGGGCATCAGCGCCCCTCCGACTTCCGGTAGCGTCGGTCATCCGACGGAACGAGCTTCTCGTGGGAGCGCAGGTACTCCTCGAGCATCTCGCGCAGCATGCGCGGATCGTCGCTACGCGCCGGGGAGTCCTTCAGACTCAGGTAGTTGTCCCCGCCGTCCGCGAGGAAGCTGTTGGTCACCAGCGCGTAGACACGTTCTCTCTCGACAGGCTCGCCCCCGATTCGAATGCCCGTCAGACGTCCGGCGCCCTCCGCGTCGACGCTCACCTCGACGACCATCCCGCTGAACTCCAGGCCGCTGTGGGCCGTGCCCTCGACCGCGGCGCGCACGCACGCTTCGATCGTCCCCCCCGTCACCTCGAGGCGCACGAGGTGATTGCCGAAAGGCAGGAGCTCGAACAGGTCGCGGCGCGTGATCGGACCCGCCTCCCAGTCACAGCGGATCCCGCCGCGATTCTGGATCGCAACGTCCGCGGGCACGGCGGCGCGCATGGCGTCGGTCACGAGGTTGCCCGCCGCCGACGAGCGGAAGCGGTCGCGCGTGCGACGCAAGGGCCCGAGTAGCTCCCCCACGACGACGGCCATCCGCTCCTCGCTGAAGGAGACGAGGTGCTCACACATCTCGTCCACGCGCTCGTTGCGGAACTCCTCGGGCGACTCGCCGAGCAGGCTGATCACCTCGTACTCGAGCTTGAGCAGCCGCTTGGTCTCGGCGTCGAACCACAGGTCGACACGTCCCATCGCGCTGGCCTTCGAGCCGACTTGCACGATCAGGGTCTCGCCCTCGCGCCGCCCCTCGCGCAGGAAGGTGTGCGAGTGCCCGCCCACGATCAGCGGCAGATCCGGGAAGGCGCGGGCGAGCTCGACGTCGGCGTCCACTCCCACGTGGGTCAGGGGCAGGACCCAGTCCACCTCGCCGGCGAGCGCGGCCCGAGCGCGCGCGAGCTGGGCGATCGGATCCGCGAAGTGCAAACTCCCCGCGTCCGCGTGGGTGATGTGCGGCGTCCCCGGCGTCAGGAGACCGACGAGCCCCACGCGCACTCCGGCGATCTCGCACACCTTCCAGGGCTCGACCCACGCGACGCGGCCCGCTCCAGGCTCGTAGAGGTTGGCGCACACCGCCGGCACCCGGAAGTCGGCCAGCAGGTTCACCAGGTGCGGCAGGCCGTGATCGAACTCGTGATTGCCCACGCACAAAGCGTCGTAGCCGACCGCCAAGAGGACGCGCACGAAGGCCCGACCGTGATCGACGAGGCCCTCGGGGGTGCCCTGAAACCAGTCGCCGGCATCGACGACCAGGACGCCCGCTCCCGTCCGCTCGCCCTCGGCGCGCACGCGGCGCACGGTGCTCGCCAGACGCCGCAAGCCGCCCACGAGGGGCGGGTCGTCCTCGGATAGCCACAGAGCCGGGCGCGGCTGGACCTGGCCGTGAACATCGTTGGTGTGCAGGACGATCACGTGCAGGGGTTCGTCCGGCGCGCCGAAGGCGGGCTCCGTCGCCCACAGGGAGAGGACGAGGGCGATGACGGCACTGCGACAGCCGACGGCGGAGGTCGGCCTGCGGGGGACGGACAGCATGAGAGCTAGCCTACTTCGCCCTCCGCCCGCGGTCGAGCGAGCGGCATCCCTCAGCCGCGGTGCAGTGCCCGCGCCTCCCGGCAGTCGTCCGCCAACAGCTCGTCCAAGCGCTCGAAGAGCTCGCGGTTCCCCTCATCACGAGGGTAGTCGACCAAGGCCCGCTCGTAATCGGGCAGACGGTAGAGAAAGTCGCCCAGCGACTCGCGGCGCGCCTCGCGCCCGTTGGCCCCACAGCCAATCGTTTCCAACATCACGGCGTTCAGCTCCTGCTCGAACTGCCCGCGCATCGGCAGGGCGAGGTAGGGCTTGCCGAGGTGCAAGGCCTCGGTGATGAGGGAGAAGCCCGCCGTCGCCACGACGGCCCGCGCACCGGCGAAGTCCTCCAGGAATCCGCTCTGGCTGGGAGTCTTGAATTGCAAGTTGGCTTCAGCGCCCTCGCGCCGGGCGCCGTAGACGATGAAACGCTCGCGGCTGCAGGCGAGCAGGTGCTCGTGGAAGCGATCGAAGCTGTGGGTGAAGTACACGAGCACGTGCTCCCCGCGCTCGGGTCGGACGTCGCGGACCTCGCTGCGCAGTACCGGCGGGACGAGCATCGTGCGCTCATTCTCGACTTCCCCGCGGTAGAAAGTCGTCACCAGGGAGTAGTCCGGACGCGGTACGATCGCGCGGATGACAGCCTCGGTCACCAGGGCGTCGGCCGCCAGACGCGGCACCCTGGGGTAGGCCATGTAGCGCATCCTGTGCTGGTTGTCGATCGTGAGCAGCGGCAGGCCGTGGTGGTTCGCGAGGTGCGCGGTCATCGGTTCGAAGTCGGTGATCACGCACTCGGGCTCGAACTCGCGGAAGCACGTCTGCCTCAGGCCGCGCAGGCGCGCGACGCCCCCGGTGAGACGGCAGAGGTTGTCGGTGAAGGTCCGCACGACCGAGACCTTGTTCTCGACGCTCGCGAGGTGCAGGCCCTCGGTCTCGAAGACGTCGAAGTCCTCGCGCAGCAGCTCACAGCCTCGGTCGTAGCTGACCACCTTCACGCGGTGGCCGCGCTCCTCGAGGTGGGTCAGCACCGCGCGGGCGCGTGAGGCGTGCCCCGCGCCCTCGCCGGAGACTCCGTAGACGATGCGCACCATGGGCTCCGAGCATAGGTTCCGCGACAGGAGCGCGGAATGGGAGGCCCGCGCAGCGGGCGGGAGCACGCGGATCCAGCGGCCGAGGCTGGCGACGGAGCCCCGCCGGGTGTGCAATCGGCCCCGATGGGAACCTCCTGCCTTCCGGGTCATCCGGAGCTTGCAAGACGCGGGTCATGCGACTGAGCCGCGCGACGACCCTCGCCGCCCTGGTCACGATCGTGGCGCTCTCCACGCTGCTGCGCGTGGGAACCGCCCTCGCCGATCCCAACTTCGACGCGGAGCAGCCAGAGGGAATGCTGAAGAGCGATCCCGGGCTCCTCTACTACATCACCGAGCGCATCGTCGAGGCGAACGGCCTCCCCCCCGCGGACTTCCGCTCGGACGCGCTCGTCGCCTTTCCCGAGCACACCGACCTGCCGGCGACCTTCACCGTCGGCCAGGAGTTCCTCGTCGCCTGGGGCCACGGCCTCGCGCACCGCCTGGGGGGCACGGCGCCCTTGCACGTGAGCGCCCTGTGGCTGATGGCGCTCAGCGCCTCCCTCGTGGCCGTCGGCGCCTACGGCCTCGGCCGGGAGCTCTCCGGCTCACGCTCGTGGGGTCTGTTCGCCGCGGCCCTGTGGGCCGCGACCCCCGCCGCCTACCGCACGGTCGGCTTCCTCCTGGTACGCGAGGACCTGAGCTTCCCTCTCTTCGCCGCCGCCCTGTGGGCCGCGGCGCGTGCCGTGCGCAATCCCCACCCGCGCCGGTTCGCGCTCGCGGGGCTCGCTCTCGCCGCGGCCCTGGCGACCTGGCACGCCATGGGCTTCTTCACCGCCGTCGGCGCAGCGGCCGCGTTCGGGGTCTTCCTGCGCACGGGCAGGAACCCCTTCGCCCTGCCCGGCGCCGCCTGGAGCTTCGCGGCGCTTCCAATCCTCCTGGCGGTCCCGGCGACGCGCACCCCCGCCCTGCTCCTCGGACCGACCAGCGCCCTGCTCTGCGGCCTGGCCGCCGCCGCGGGGCTGTGCCGCCTGCGGCCGACGACCCCGAGGGGCGCCGCCGCGTCCGCGGCCGTCGCGGTGGCCGCCCTCGTCACCCTCGCCGCCGCCCTCACCGGCGGCGGGGAGTACGCCCACGTCCACGAGGTCCTGTGGGCCAAGCTCGTCCACTTCGGCCGTCTTCCCGCGGATCCCGCCGCCCTGTCCTTCGACGCGCGGCTCCTCTGGCAGGGTCCGTTCGACGGGCTCTCCGCCCCCCGTCTGGCCTCCCTCCTCGGCGCCTCCCTGGTCGCTGTCGTGAGCGCCACGGGCCTGCTCCGCGACCGCGGCGCGGGCTCACGATTCACGCCGGCGACCCTGGGGGCAGTCCTCGCACTCTACGCGCTCCTCGGCCTCCCCGCCGCCTGGTTCGTCGGCCGGGTGCAGATCCTGCCGGCCCTCCTGCTCCCCGTCGTCGCGTCCACCGGCCTCGCCTCCCTCGGTGGACGGGCCCGGGCCCTCGGGCTCCTCGGCCTGCAGCTCGTCCTCCTCGCCACCCTCGTCTGGGGTCGCGAGAGTCCCTGGTACCGGCCGCCCGGGCGCCAGGAGGAGATCGCGCGCATGGTCGCCGCGGTCGAGGAGCTCGTGCCCGCCGGAGCGCCCGTCGCCTGCGACTTCATGAACTCGACCGCGATCCTGGCCCACACGCGGCGGCCGATCTACCTGCAACCCAAGTACGAAACGGCCGCCGCCCGGCGCCGGGCCGAGCGGTTCCTGACCTCGTTCTTCCACGACACGCCCGCCGAACTGGCAGCGTGGCTCACCGCAGAGGAGATCGAGCACCTGTTGGTCGACCGCTTCACCCTCGGGATCCTGCGAGCCTCGCTCTACGCGGCGGGGGTCCCCATCGCGACGCGCACGCTGCCCGAGGGCAGCGCCGCGAGCGTGTTCCTCAGCCAGGAAGCCGAGCTTCTCGAGGGCGTCGAGGGCTACCGCCTGCTCTACCGCAGCCCGCCCGACATCCGCCAGAGCGACGGCACGCCCTACGACTTCTTCCGGCTCTACCGGATCGAGGCCCGCTGAACCTCCGCGCCTGACGCGGGCGGAGCCCGCTCACCGACGCGGTCTCCCGGCGCCGGGCCTCGACTCAGCACCAGGCGTTGGTGGATTGGCGCTGCCCTGGGTGATCGCGCTGGCCTCGCCTTCGGTGGCGGCCAGGCTGGGGGCCGCGAGGACCGCCGGCGACAGCGTGACGCGAACGAGTGTGCGCATGGGAGCCATCGCTCACACCCACCATGGCCCTACGGGTAGTTCACGACGAACGTCGAGCGCTCCCCGTCATCGACGGTGGAGCCGCTCCCTCCCGTGATGATCTTGAGGTGGATCCGCTGTGAGGCGGCGTCATACCACCACTCGTTGCCGGGCCCCGTGTAGAGGGCTTGAGCATCGGGCGCCATCGTCGCCTGCTCGCCATTGACAATGACCTCCTTGGCCGGGGGTAGCGCGGCGAGGGGGATCGTCACGTAGACCCAGCGGCCCGGCTCCGTGAACTGCAAGGAGATCGAGATCTGCTCGGGCCAATCCGTCGTCGGTAACACCGGATCGTAGTAGTACTCGTAGACGTCGTCCGTGATGACGTTGGTCACGATGCGCGGGATGGGCCGCTCCGTTGTCACATCGCAGATGTCGAGCACCGGCCCCCCCTTCACGAACCACTGGTTGCGAAGCAGGGCATGCAAGCCGGCGAACGCGAGCACGGGCTTGCCGTCCAAGGTGACGGTCGAGTCCGGGTCGAAGTAGTAGAGCTGGGCGAAGTCCAACTGGGCGTAGGGCGTCGCGGGGGGACCGCCCGTCACCATGGCATTCCAATCGGCGTTGAGGGTCGCACCCGAGGTCGGGTCCAAGAACGGGTTGATCGGGTAGACGCTGCTGCCCGGAGACGTGCCGAGGCAGCCGTCCTTGTCCTGCAGAATGACATTGGCCAGACCGCCGTCGTCGAGGTTGTAGGTGCTGGTACACCACCAAGGGGGCTGGATTCCCTGGGGAGTGCGCATGTACACCCCTCTGGTGGTCGTCGACGCGTCGTTGATGAAGCTGAGGCCCCTGACGGAGTTGCGCGGATCAACGGACCAGGGGTTGTAGTGGAAGACCTGGTGCAGCGCGCCAGCCTTGCGGTCGAACGAACAGCTCCCGTTCGAGAGGGACTTGTCCCTGAACTCCGCGAACACGCAGTCCTCGATCCCGATGAAGCCGTCGTAGATCTCGACCCCGGCCAGGGTGGTCCACGCGGGCAGCAGGGGACCGCCATCCGCCGACTTCTGCGGCAGGCTGCGTCCGGCCAGCTGCTCTTCGCAACTCAGCGGCAGGCCCACATTGGCGGTCTCGCCGATCACGAGGGAATCGAGCAGCCAGGCCTTCGAGATTCCCGTGGTGCTCCCCGTGCCCCCGATGATGTGCTCGAACAGGTTGAACTGGAAACCCTCGGAGGCGAAGTAGACACCGCAGCGATTGTCGGCGAACTGGCCGTCCGAGATGATCGCCTCGCCATAGGTGCGCAGCCAGATTCCGAAGCGACGGTTCTTGTAGGCCGTGAGGTCCTTGTAGACCGAGGCCGGTTGTGGCGCGGGCCGACGCTCGTCCTGCATGAAGCCGCTGTCATCGTTCGAGTGGGCGACGTTTCCACTGAACGACGCCCACGGACTCGGATCGCCGTGATCGGTCTCGAACCAGAAGCCGACGCCCTCCGAGCCCGCAGCCGCGTTGTCGTCGATTAGGTTCTGGGGATTGTGCACCCAGAAAGTCGCGGGCCGAGCATCGGAGGGCAAGGTCGTGGTGGCCTTCGTCGAGAGCCCGAGATTGCCGGTCACGACACACTTCATCACGCTGGTGTCCTCGAAGAAGAAGGCGTGCCCCAGGCAATCGTAGGAGACGTTGCCCGTGGCCTCGACGTTCTGGGACATGTGGAGCGTGATCGCGCGGTTGTAGGTCTCGTGGATACTGCAGTTGCGCACGAAGGAGCCCGTCGCGTTCCCGACGTGGTGGAAGTGCACCGGGTATCGACCCAGCGCACCCTGATTGCCGAGGTAGCGGAGCTCGACGGAATCCAGCTCCCCTCGTGGCGTTCCAGCGACACCGGACTCCATGACCAGGGTGTGACCCGCGTTGGCTCCACCGACCTGCACGCCTTCCACGATGACGTTGCGATCGAGGAGCGCGACCTCGGCCCGCTCCTCGATGCCGCTCCCGTCGAAAGACTGTCCCTCGGTCTCTCCCCAGTGGGTGTGGGTCAGGTTCTGGGTGAGCGTGATGGTGTCCCCGGCGATGCTCTCGATGACGTGTTCCTCCGCCTGATTCATGTCGAAGTCGGTGGAGGCGATCACGATGCGTTGCCCCGGCTTCCACCCCGGTGACTGGAGGAGCTTCAGGACGTTCTGGTCCTTCCACGCCGTCGTCGCCAGGCGGGTCCAGGAGGCTCCCGTGTCGGCACCGATCAAGCGCAGCACGCCCGCGTCCTGGACGGCCATGACCGGTGGTCCGAGGACCGTGCCCACAACCGGCTCGTTCGAGATGATCGGAGACGTGCAGTCCCAGTCGTCGGTGAGCACGATTCTGGCTTGGTGGTGGAAGCGGTGCCCGTAGTCTCCGACCTTGAGCAGTCCGGTCACCTGAATCCAGTCGGAGGTGATCGTGTAGTCACCGCACAACATGACCAACTCGCCCTGGACACTCAGCCCTCCCAGCGCGGCGCTAGAGGTGTCGAGGTACATGGTCGTGCCGACCTGGATCGTCACGCAGTCGCCGGGACCGGGGACACCCGCCAGCCAGGACGCGGGATCCGACCACAGCGCGGCGCCCGGGGGTGGGATGAAACACGGGCTCACCCGGTCCTGGAGCGGGAGCTGCGTGTACGGGCGACGCAGCGCGAGAGCCGGGCTGGCGAGGGAGCAGAGGAGGAAGATGCGGAGGAACATGATGAACCTTCCCTGGTTGTCCTGAGCCCGGGAGGTGGGCCGAACGCGTGCTCCCCGGGCCAGGCTTCAGGATACGCCATCCCTCCCAGGCCAGGAAGCGAGCCCCCTCCGCGAGGGCGCCGCGGCCGAAGGCCTGCCTGGCCTCCGCAGCGCGGGCCACGTTCCTCACCTTCACTGTCGTGACCGCGTCGCGGCGGAGCGGGGCGTCGAAGCGGCCCGGCTCCTCGACCGCGACGGCTGCGCTCTCTTCACCACCCGCACCCTTACCGCAACCCTCGCGCTCGGCGCGCTGCTGGCCCTGCCAGCGGCCTGGTCGGTGGGCCGGGTCCAGGTCTTGCCGGCCCTGCTGCTGCCGGCCGTCCTGGCAACGAGTCTCTCCGTGAGCGGCGGGCGCGTCCGAGCCACGGCCCTGCTCGCCGTGCGGCTCGCCCTGCTCTGCGGCCTCGTCTGGGGAAGCGAGAACCCCTGGTAGCGGCCGGCGGGACGGCGAGAGGAGATCGCGCGCATGGTGGCGGGGGTCGAGAAGCTCGTCCCCGAAGGCGCCGCGGTCGCGAGCGTCTTCATGGACTCGACCGCGATCCTCGCCCACACCCGGCGGAGCAACGGCGATCTCTACGACTTCTTCAGGCTCGACCGGCTCGAACTGCGTTGAACCGAGTCGCTCGCCCCGGCGCCGAGGTGCTCAACACCAAGACTCAACACCAGGAGTTGTTGAGCACCTCGCCCATTCCCCCCGCGCCGGGGAGGATGTAGCTGTGCTCGTTCAAGCCTCGCTCACGCTCCCAGTCCACGCCGGGAGGCAAGGACAAGACGTCGGGGGGCGAGAGGCCGCGGTCGAGGCGTGCGGTGTAGACGACCAAGTCCTCGCGGATGTCGAGCACGGTCCGCAGGAACTCGGGCGTGGCGATCATCGGCAGGACGATGATCTTCCTCGGCGTCCCGTGGTGGGCGACGTAGTGCTCGACGGCGCGCACGATGGTCGAGCCCGTGGCGCCCATCGGGTCGGGGATCACGAGCACCGCGTCCTCGACCGAACCGCCGACCTTGCTCCCCGCGAGGTCCACGCCAACGACGTGCCCCTCTTCGTCGCAGACGCGCGACATGTTCAGGTGATCCAGGCGCAGGAGCGAGTCGGGCAGGACGGAGAGCAGGCGCTCGAAGCAGATCTGTGCCGGGATCAGCCCCGCGCGGATCACGTCACAAACGACGATCGGGGTCTTCGGATCGAGGATCTGACCGCGAAACACGCCCTCGCGGGGGTGCGCCTGGGCCATGCGCGTCTCGACTTCGGCGTCAACGCTGGGGAGCTCGCGGCTGGCCGCCATGAGCAGGCTTTCGTACGCACACCGCAGGAGGTCGATCACCTCGTGCAGGCGCGGCGCCGGAGAGCTCATGCGCGCCAGGCCGCTGCGTAGGAGCAGGTTGTCTAGAATGTGAACGCGGGGGCCGTAGGCGTGAGAGAGCTCTCCCGACCCGGTGCGATCCTCGAGCTCCGCCTGCTCCTCGGGGCCCGTGCTCACTCTCTCGCCCCCGCCGTGACGCCCTCCTCGAGAGCAGCGACC
Source organism: Planctomycetota bacterium (assembly GCA_002686265.1). GTDB lineage: Bacteria > Planctomycetota > UBA1135 > UBA1135. Next base: position 112,659 of record NZBA01000012.1, on the reverse strand, counting down.
AGGCGCGGGATCTGCGCCGCCGGTGTCGAGCACATGGCGACGCGCAAGGCGCCGCGGATGGGGACGACAAAAACGCCCGATTCGCGCATGCGCTCCGCCGCGCGCTGCGAAGCTTCGGTGAAGACGGTCACGAAGAAGCCACCCTCATAGCGCGGGTAGTGCAGGCCCGCTCGCGAAGCCTCCGTGTTGAACAGGCGCACGCGCTCGGCGAGCAGGCGCCGCAGCTGGGCTCGCTCCTCTTCGACCGCGGTGCGAAGCTCTTCGTTCACGAGCAACTCGGTCATCGCGAGCATGCCGAGATGGTTGCAGTTGGACCAGGTGCCGCGACACGCGTAGCCGAGGGCGTTGGCGATGCGCAGGCGCTCGTCGGAGTCGCGGTTGGGCGCGAGCAAAGCGCCGACCCGGGAACCGTACTGTGCGTAGGCCTTGGAAGCGGTCCAGGCCACGAGCACCTGGGCGCTCTCGGCCATGCGCTCGACGTGGCGCACCCAGCTCTCCGATCCGGGTGCTCCGAAGTGCGCGTAGGCCAGGTCCACGAGGAACGCGACCGGCGCCTCGGTCCCGCAGCGCGCGACGATCTCGGCCACGCCCTCCCACTCGGCCTCGTCCAGGGAGTAGCCGGTCGGGTTGTGACAGGGGAAGTTGAACAGGATCAGCGCCCGGCCCTGGCGCGCGATCAGCTCGACGAGGGCCTTCTCGAAGGCCTGCAGGTGGAACGCACCCGCATCGTCGAACATCTCGAACTGCTCGACCTCGCGGCCAGCGTGGGAGGCGATGATCTTGTAGGGCGACCAGAAGTAGTCGGTGGTCAACAGTGCCTGACCGCGCTCGAGGAAGGTCGCGATCGCGTGGGCCAGCCCGCCGGTGGCGCCGGCGGTGGCGGTGGCCACGCAGGTTTCCGCCAGGGGGCTCGTGCCGAAGGTGTCGCGCGTCACGGCCTCGAGGAAGGCCGGCGGGCCGGAGATCGGCGCGTAGGCCGCGGCGACCTCGGCCGGAACGCCCGCGATGGCGCGTGACACCGAGGGCATGACCGCCAGGCGGCCCTCCTCGTCCATCAAGGCTCCCAGGGTCGCGTTCAGGACGGACTCGCCCGTCGCGGCCCGCTGGGACGCCTCGGCGTTGAGGCTGAAGATCGGGTCGTCCCCCGGTCGGTCGGAGACGCCGGGGATCAAGGTCGTGTCGAAGGGTGTTGCGATTGTCGAACTCACAGGCTGCCGCCGGGGTGATGTCCACCGGCTCCCGCGCGCGCCGGCGGGGCCAGATGCCGGGCGGCTCGGCGAGGGCTGCATCGCCGCCACGGGAGACCACACAGTATAGTCTCCCCAAGCCGAGCGCCGACCAGAACTCCCATGTCGTTCCTCCCGATCCTGCTCGCAGCCCTCGCCTCACCGATAACGGCCCAGGACACGCCCGCGAAGGGCAAGCTGCCCTGGTTCGAGGGCTCCTTCGAGGAGCTGTTGGCGGAGGCCGACCAGAGCGAGCGCGGGGTGTTCATCGACTTCTGGGCTCCCTGGTGCGAACCCTGCAACCATCTCGACCGCGTCACCTTCAGCGACGAGGGGGTGGTCACCGCCCTCGCGCCGTACCTGTGCTTCTCCCAGAACACCGACGAGCGCGACGCCGTTCCGCTCACGAACGCCCTGGGCATCCGCTCGCTCCCGGCACTGGTCTTCCTGCAGCCCGACGGCTCCCCACGCGACATCCTGCTCGGTTTCCAGTCGCCCCCCCGCATGCGCGAGGAGCTGGCGCGCATCGCCCGCGACGAGGGCACCCTGCCCGGTCTGCGCGCGGCCCTCGCCGCGGACGAGGACGACATCATCGCTCGGTTGGACCTGGTCTTGAAGCTACGGAGCTTCGGTGAGTTCAGCGACTCGGGAGTGCAGCTCGACCGCGTCCGGGAGCGGATCGAGCGGGAGGTCGGGTTCGATCCCACGAGCACGCGCAGCCGCTGGGAGCTGGCCCTCAAGCTGCGCGCCGTCGAGGCGCTGGACCTCTTCGAGGCTCAGAAGCGCGCGATCCGCGTTCTCGACCCCGAGGGTCGCACGGCGGCCTCGCGGGCGGTGGTCCTCGAGGACGCCCTCGATCGCATGCGCGCCCGGCTGGACGACAGCGAGGTGCGGGAGCTGCTCGCCGAGGAGACTGACGGCGAGCTGCTCTTCCGAGGCTGGTACTGGGTGCGCAGCCTGCACCGCAGCCACCTCGCCAAGCAGGCAGGCATCGAGGCCGACTTCGAGCGCGGCGAGGGCCGCGACAAGACTGCCCTGGCCGCCGAGCGGCGGCGCGACGAGCACCTCGACCGGGCGCGTCACGCCCAGCGCCTGGCCTGGCCGAGCTGCCCCGCCGCCCTGCGCCGCGAGCTCGGCCTGGAGATCGTCGGTGACCTTTTCGCGGCCCGCGAGCGCAGCGACGAAGCGGAGAGGATCTTCGCCCTCGAGGTCGCACGAACATTGATCGCGCTCACCGAGGCGGACAGCGACCACCAGGACGCCCTCGCCTGTGCGCTGTTCGGCCTCGGGCGCGAAGCCGAGGCGCGCGCGGCCTTGCAGCGCGGCCTGGAGCTCGCCCCCGGCGATTCGGCCCTGCTCGCGCGCCTCGAGTCCTTCAGCGGCAGGGAGTGAGCGGCGCTGACGCCGCGCCGCGGCGTCAGCGCCGCCCCAAGCCCACGCTCTGCACCGCCGCGAGGGCACGCGCCTCCTCCGCGCTCAGAGCACGGTCGCGGTAGGTGCGGTCGTCCCCCGCTCGGATTCCGCGCAGGGCCAGGTAGCGATCGAACCAGGCGCGCACCTCCCGTGGGTCGAGCAGGAAGGCCCCGGCGACGCCGGCCAAGTAGCACAGCTCCTCGTTGAGCGGATCGAGCGCCAAGGCCTCGACCGCCAGGCGCAGGGCACGGGCGTGGCGGTGGCTCGCGGCAAGCGCCGCTACCTCGGGGCGCGCGGTGCGTCCCTCCTCGGTTTCCGGCAGGAGCTCGCGGATCCCCGGCAGGGCCAGGACGGCCTGGTCGCTCGCGCCCGCGCGCAGGGCGCAAGCCTCCGCCGAGTGCGAGGCTGCGCGGGGGAAGAAGAGAGCCGCGGCGAGGCGCGTGCGGCGCTCCTCGAGCCGCCGCTCGAGATCCGCGAGGCCCGTGCGCGCCGTGTCCGGCGCCGCCGCCAGCAAGAGAAGCTCCTCGCACCAGCCCTCGTCGGGCACCCCCGGCGCGTGAGTGCTGCCGGTCTGCCGGAGAGCCTCGAGGTCCAGGCGAAGCGCTCGCAGGAGGGCGCTCGCGAGGTCGACACGCCCGGCGATCCGCTGTGCTTCCACGTCCTTGAGCAGGACGAATCCCTCGGCGGAGGCGCGCAAGAGGGCCAGGCCGTCGCGTACCTCGCGCGCCTCATGCTCGAAGCGATCCAACAACCCACGCCGCAGACGGAAGCGCAAGTCCAGAAAGAGGCGGGCCGCAACCTCGCCGCCGCGACCGACGTGCTCGAGCACCTCGGATCGGAAGCTCGGGAAGGCCCCGTGCAGCTCATCGAGCTCCCCGGCGCCCAGGAGGTCGAAGTAGCCCGCCGCGCGGTAGGCCCGTACGGATTCCTCGCGCAGGACGAGGATGTCTCCTTCGAGCCCGATGATCCCGGCCAGCATCCTCCGCTCCGCGTCGTCGCTGGGATGGAAGAGGCGGCCGAGCTCACGGGCACTGCGGGTCACACCCAGGCCGGGGCGCCCGTCGGGCGCGAGGTGTTCCCCGTCCCAACCGGCGGGTCCGCTCGCGGCGCAAGGGAGCGTGGCGAGTACCAGGGCGGCGACAAGGCGCGACGGGAGGGAAGGAGCCATGGAGAGGACGGTCGGCGGCGACCGCCCTCCAGGATAGCGACCGGGAGGGGCCGCGGCTCGTGGCCCTCTCAGGCGAAGGGGCCGCCGGCCCGTTCCCTGTTCACGGACTCGCGTTCCCTGTTCACGGGCTCGAACGGCGCGACGGGCACGGGGTCGGGGCTCGGCCCGGGAGCGGGGGGGAAGGCCAGGGAGATGCGCTCGCCGGCCCGCTTGTCGCCCACGCCGGACCCGGTCGGGGGCGTGGGGATCAGCTCGTCGTTCACGGCGTACGCCTCCTCGCGGGACGAGAGCGCGCGCCGCGCCAGAAACTGGATCCGGCGCACCTGCGAGTACCCGATGCCGCAGGTGCGAGCGACCTCGGTCGCGTCCCCTTCGGCCACGTCGCTCAAAGTGCTGTAGCCGGCCTCGAGCAACACGCCGCGCTGGGCCTCGTCGAGGCCGTCGATCACACCCGGGCAGAGGTCGGAGGCAGGCTCGAAGGCCGCCGCAAAGGCGTCGGCCACGGCTCCCTCGGGCGCGGGAGCCCCCGCATCGCGCTCCCGCCAGCGCTCGAGCACTCGCTCGACGAGCGCACGGTCGTCTTCCGCGGCAGGAGGAGCGGTGAGGACGGGAACAGCGAAAGTACTCGCCGGCGAATCGGAGAGCCCCATCGCCTCCTCGACCATCGCTCCGTCGCAACCCGCATCGGCCGGCGCGGTGCCCGCCGCCACCTCGGCGGGGCCGCCGGCAGCCGCCGCGGGGTGCAGGACCTCCTCGCGCTCGAGGAACTCGTCGCCCACGCGCTCCCGCAGGCCCTCGGCCATGCGTAGCAGGCGACGAGCCGCCGAGGGGGAGACGGCCAAGATCTGCGCCGCGCGCTCGGGTTCGAGCGAGGCGAGGTCATCGAAAGAGGCGCAGCCCGCCTCGCGCAGCCGCCGCAGGCTCGCGGGACCGTCCGCGTGCAGCGTGCAAAGTAGTGCCATGGCGTCCATCGTTGATTGCTCCTTCCAGCGTCGGTTTCTTGCGCGTCGCTCGCGTCAGGTCTAGCCCGCTTTACTCATGAAGACGTGTTTCGGACACAGCCAATCGTCCCCCGATGGCGCTGCGGTGAGCGTCGGACTCGACATGGGTCACCCACTCCTCGGCCAAAGCCGCGAAGTCCCCGCTGGCTCGGCATCCGGGGTCGAGGACCTGGACCGGCGCCCCGTGGGCGGCCGCCTCTCGCAGGCGCACGCTGGTGCGGATCACCGTGTCGAACATGGCCGGCCCGAAGCGGGCGTGCAGGGCGATCAGGAGCTCGCGCGCGAAGCGCGTGCGCCGATCGAACATCGTGCCGAGCACCTTCAGGTCGAAGGTCGCCTCACCGATCCCGTCGGTCACATCGTCGAGCACGCCGATCGCCTGCACCGCGCCCTGCAAGGCAAAGGCGCCGGTCTCGACGACCAGCACGGCTGTGTTCGCGGCGCGCAGGGCGTTGCGAGCCAAGATGCCGTCCACCCGCGGCGGACAGTCCAAGATGACCTCGTCGAACTCCGCGCCCATCGCCCCCAGGGCCGTGGCCAAGGCACTCTCGGCGTGCATCAGGCGCGCGGAGATGTCCTCGAACTCGGCCAGGTCGGCGGTCGCGGGGAGCAATCGAATGCCACCCGGCGCCTCGAAGAGCGCCTCGTCGACGGACGCCTTGCCGAGCAGCACGTCCATCAGAGTCGCCTCGTCGCACGGCGCGCAGCCCAGGCCCAAGGTAGCGTGGGCCTGCGGGTCGAGGTCGACCAGGAGCACTCGCCGCCCGCGCGCGGCGAGGGCGCCGGCCAGGTTGATCGCCGCGGTGGTCTTGCCGCAGCCTCCCTTCTGATTGACGAGTGCGAGTGTGTTCACGCGGAGCGCTCCTCGACCGACACGACACCGCTTCGCCACCCGCAGATCAAGGAGGTCGTTTCCGCCGCCCGCACCGGCGGAGCCAATCCACTCAGACCGGACGCGCTCATCGCAGAGCGCGGCGTGCGCGGTGGTAGAAGGCGGTGGCGGTCCGAGCGCACGCGAGGCCCTCCCAATCAGCCAGAGCGGTGAGGGCTCTCGAAGCCGCTGAGCCGGGCTGGGAGAGGCAGGCCGGTTCGCGCAGGTTGACGCTACGCCCCACGGCATCGTCCTGGGGCACCCAGCCCACGAACTCCGGGCGGCTCTTCAGGAAGCGCTGGGACACGGCGTCGAACTTCTCGCGGGCGCCCAGGGCCGCACGCTCGTCGGGCGCGCGGTTGATGACCAGGCCGGCGCGAATGCCCGCGTTGACCCCCAGGGCGCGTTTGTAGATGGCGTAAGCGTCCGAGAGCGAGGTGACCTCGGGGTTGGCGACGAGCAGCATGGCGCTCGTCGCCGCCAGCTGGGTGATCGTGGCGTAGCCCATGCCGGCGCCGTGATCGACGACGATCAGGTCGAACTCCTTCTCCAAGGGCTCCAGGGCCCGATAGAGGCGGTCCAGCTCGCGACGGGTCGGATTGCACAGCGCGGGCTGCCCGACGCCCCCAGACAGCAGATGCACGCCCGCCGGCCCCTTGACGAGGGCCTCGCGGGCCCGCACGGATCCGTCGAGTACGTCGCCGAGGTCGTGGGCGGGGGCCAGGCCGAGCAGGAGGTGCGCGTTCGCCAGGCCCGAGTCGAAGTCCACCAGAAGGACCCTCTCTCCGCGCTGCGCGCGCAGCACGGCCAGATTGGTGGCGACCACACTCTTGCCGGTCCCGCCCTTGCCGCTGGCGATGCAGACCACGCGGGCCGCCTGATCGGTGCGCTCGCGCATGCGGCGATCCGCATCCATGAAGCGGCGCAAGGCGCGGATCTGGCCGAAGTCAAAACGCGAGACGTTGAGCATGGTGGTCCAGCCGCCATCATCGTGCGGGAGCGCGGAAGTTCAATGCCGGGGTGGGAGAACTCGCGCCAGACTCAGTGCAGTCTTACGTCCTCGCCGACGCGGTGGACCTTGACGAGATTCGTGCTGCGCGATACGCCCGCTGGCACGCCGGCGACGAAGATGATCTCCGCCCCCTCGTCGACCAGGCTCTCGCTGACCAGCATCCGCGAGGCGCGGGCGAGCATGTCCTCGAGATTCTCCACGCGCGGAAACAGCCTCGGCTGAACGTGGGCCAGGATGGTCATTTGGCGCACGACCCGCTCGTCGGGCGAGAGGGCGATGATCTCGGCGTCCGGCCGACAGCGCGAGACCAGGCGCACGCTGCGGCCGCTCTCGCTGAAGCAGACGATCTTGGGGATTCCCAGGGCCCCCGAGAGCCGAGCCGCGGCGAGGGCGATCGCGTCGGCGGTGTCGATCTTCCACTCGCTGCGCAGGGCTCGATCGCTGCGGTTGGCGTAGTCGGGTCCGCCCTCCACCTCCGCGGCCACGCGGCCCATGGTCAACACGGCCTCTACCGGGAAGCTGCCCACGGCCGTCTCCGCCGAGAGCATCAGGGCGTCGGTTCCGTCCAGGACGGCGTTGGCGACGTCGGCCACCTCTGCGCGGGTCGGCCGGCTCTGGCCGACCATCGACTCGAGCATCTCGGTCGCCGTGATGCTGAAGCAGGCCGCATCGCGAGCCGCGCGCAGCAGGGTCTTCTGCACGATCGGGACGCGCTCGAGGTCCAGCTCCACCCCGAGATCGCCGCGCGCGACCATCAGGCCGTCGCTGGCCGCCAGGATGCCGTCAAGGTTCTCCAGGGCCAGGCGGCGCTCGATCTTGGCCACGAGAGCGATCCCATCGGCCAGCTCGCGCACGGTTTCGACCTCCGAGGCGCGCCCGACGAAGCTGATCCCGAGCATGTCGACGCCCATGGAGACCGCCAGCTCGATGCACTCGCGGTCGCGCGGGGAGGGCAGCTCGTAGTCCAGGGCCGAGTCGGGCAGGTGGACGCCCTTGCGGTCGCCGAGAACCCCCGGGCGCACGACGCGGGCCACGACGGAGTCGCCGCGCACCTCCTCGACGATCAGCGCCGCCTGCCCGTCCGCCAACATCATCCGGTGCCCGGGAGCGACCGACTGCAGGAAGCCGCCGAAGTCGAAGAGAACCTCACCGGGACCGGCGACCGCGTCACCTTGCAGGACGCGCACGACCTCACCCTCCATCAGGGTCCGCTCTCCGTCCTCGAAGCAACCCAGACGCAGCTTGGGCCCGGGGATGTCCGCCAGGATGCCGACGGCCTTCCCGCGCACTCGGGCGGCTTCGCGCAGAGACTCGACGCGTCGGCGGTGCTCCGCGGGCTCACCGTGACTGAAGTTGAGGCGCGCCACGTTCATGCCCGCGTCGATCAACTCGCCCACCCGTCCCTCGGAGGCGGGACCGATGGTGGCCACGATCTTGGTACGCGAGCGCGCGCGGACGGGGTGCGAGCGGAATTCGGCGGGGGCGGGCCTCATGGTCCGCAGAGCTTAGCGAGTGCTCCTCGCGGGCGCTGCTCGCGCCTCGACCGAGGAATCCCCGGGTTCCGCCCCACGGATTCTGAAACCGCGCTATCTCTCAAGGAGCGCTCGCGTCCCCACCCCACCCTCAGATTCCCCATCCGCCCCCCAGGAGCGTGCCATGCAAGACGGTGCTTCGGTGCAAGATCGCACCGTGCCGGGAGCCACATCGGTGGTTCTGTTCTCTCTGGTGCTAGGCCTCGTGGCCTGCTTCTTGCTCCTGTAGAACGCGAGTCCTGTAGAGCGCGACCGCCCCGAGCTGGGGCGTTGGCGCCCAGGTGCCCCGCGGCTAAGGGCACCCGCTCAAGGTCCGAGCAGTTCGCAGATCTCCTGATAGGCGGGAAAGCGTCCCGAGGCGAGCTTGGAGAAGACCTGCTCGCCGTCGATCGAGACCTCGAAGGCGCCGCCTCCGGACTCCACCAACTCGATCTCGACGCCTGGGAAGCTAGCGCTCAGCTCGGCGGCCAGACCGGCCGCCTGTGGGTCGTAGTTTCACTGCACGCAGTATTCGATCCGAGCTCGCACGGGCGCACCTCCTTGGCGGGCTTGGGGGAACATCATAGGCCTCAGAATCCCTCTTACCCACATCGAGCGCATCCGGGCGTCCTCCCGGAGGATGTCCGTCCCGTTGTGAGACTCGGCCAGGGGCAGTACATCATGCAGCGCCCCGGTCTTCAGGCAAGGACGAACTCTCGAGTGCCGCGACGAGCTGTGGCATCGCGGCGTGCCCCTTGACCCTGCGGAACGAGGCTTCGGCCGTGACCAGGCCAGAGCCGACCCAGCGGAGCACCATCGCGGCCCCCCTCCATCGCTTCACTCTGCGCGCGTTGTGCTTGACGACCTCGATGGCGGACTCGATCGGGTTCGTCGTCACGAGGGTCCTGCGAAGTGCACCACAGATCCCAAGACAGTGGACGGTGATCGTCTGCTCCAGAGCCTCGTCCAGGCTGTCCCCCGCGGACTCCGAGATCCCATCGAGCCAACGCTGGACCTTCCGCAGTTCGCGAAGTGCTTCCTCGAAGGAGGTCAGTCCCCACGCGGCCTTCAGTCGTCGACGGGCCTCCGCGTGCCGGCCGGGCGGAAGGTAGGAGAGGATGTTCCGCGACTTGTGGACCTGGCAGCGTTTGACCAGGGCGCGCTTCCCGAACATGGCCCCGATGGCCCTGCGAAGCGCCTTGGAGCCGTCGAGCACGAACGGCGCACGGCCCGTCAGGTTCAGCCCTCGGTCCGGGAGGTCTCCAGGAGGTCCCTGACGGTCTCGGCATTCTCGATCGCGCCCTCTCGGACGCGGCGGCGAAGGTCGATCGCCTGCCGGTCAAGGCCCCCCTCGCGCTTGCGGGAGACGCAGGGAGAACGGCGAGGACGACGGCAGGGACTCTTGGTACACGTCTCCACGGGGCTCTCCTTGGGGTGGCCGAACGTTGCAAGTCAAGTCATACCAATGGGTTGAACCACCTCCCAGGCCTCACACGGTCAGGGGCATCCTCTCTCCCCCCGGGCCGCGGGCTCTGGCGCGGGAAGTACGGGCACGAGTAAGCTGAGAGGAGGCCCTGATCGACCGTTCCTCCCCCACCTCCAGGGCGGACTCCGCTCCAGAACGAACAAATGCGCACCCCCCTCCTCTGTGCCCTCGCTGCCATCTCCGCATCCCTCCCCTCACAGGCTCAAGAACTGGACGGATCCGGCGCCACGACGCGCCTCGTCCCCACACGCTTCGAGGCCTGGAAGGCCGAGCACGGCCCCGGCTGGGAGATGTTCCGCGACCGAACGACCGGCTTCGCAGAGTTCGTCGGCGGCGGCAGCGCCGCGGGCGCCTTCGCACCGCGAGTCGACGCCGACTACCGGGACCTCGCCCTGGTCTTCGCGGACCAGACCGCTCCCATGACGGGAGTCGGAGCCGCGACCCTCGACGGCGGACGGGTCAAGCTCATCCCCCTCGGCCAGATCGGCAGCACGGACAAGGTAGCCGTGCTGTTCGGGCAGTCCGTGAACGGCGTGCCCGTCCTCGGCGGATCGCTGAGCGTGCTCATGAGCCTCGACGGCCACCTGCTCTCGGTCCAGACGACCGCGCTGCCCGCGCTCTCGGGCGTCGCGACCCAACCCGCGCTGACCGCTGACCGGGGGGTCGCTCGTGCCGAGGAGCTGTTCACCGCCGAGACGGGTCTGCCCGCCACGCGGACCACGGCGGCTACGCTCGGCATCGCCCGGCACGTCATCGACGGTCGCCGCGCTCCGGCCCTGGTCTGGGAGGTCGACGTCTTCTGGGAGGGCGCCGACGCCGAGCCCGTGGGCCGCACCTGCTGGATCGACGCGCAGGACGGTCTCTTCGTTCGGGCGGTCTCCAATATCCACAACCTGGACGTGGGAGGCACGGTCTCCTCGATGTCCACGCCCGGCTCCCTGCCCGACGGCAGCAGCAACCCCGAACAGAGCTTCCCGGCCGCCTACGGCCGCGTGACTAGTTCCGCGGGGACGGTGACGACCGACGTAGCGGGGAACTTCAACTTCCCCGGGGTCAGCGGTCCCTTGAGCTGCACCTTCGAGTACTACGGCACGTTCACCAACGTCGACAACGACTCTGGTGGGGAGTACACGCTGAACGTGAGCCTGAACGGGACGGGCAACGCGGTCCTGATGAACCCCAGCCCCACCGAGCACACGACGGCCCAGGCAAACGCCTTCCGAGGCATCAACACCCTGCGGGACTGGATCCGTTCGGTCGATCCCTCCGACGACACGGCAGACTTTCTGGCGTTGGCCAATTGCAACCTCAATCAGAACTGCAACGCGTTCTTCAACGGCGACTCGGTCAACTTCTACACCTCCGGAGGCGGCTGCCCGAACACGGCCTACTCGACGGTCGTCGCCCACGAGATGGGCCACTGGCTCAACGTCCGCTACGGGACCGGCAACGGCAACGACGGCATGGGAGAGGGCAACTCGGACGTGTACGCCATGTACCAGTACGACACGCCCTTCGTCGGCCAGAACTTCTGCGGCAACGGGTGTCACGTACGCAACGGCAACAACACCCGGCAGCTGTGCGCCGACGACACGACCAACTGCCACGGCGGAGTGCACGACAGCGGCGAGGTCTGGATGGGCGCAGCCTGGAAGATCCGCAACTACCTCGGCCTGACCCACGGGGATTCCGCGGGGGACGCCATCGCTGACGGCCTCTTCATCGGCTGGTTGAATGCCTACAACCAGACCCAGATCGTCCCGATCATCGAGACCCAGTGGCTGACCCTCGACGACACGGACGGGAACATCGAGAACGGCACGCCCAACCACGACGACATCAACCAGGGGTTCCTCGACCAGGGGTTCCCGGGTCACGACGTCGCGGCGATCATCATCACAGGGGTCACCGAGCTGCCCGACACTCTCGACGAGAGCGGGCCCTACACGGTCAACGCCAACATCGACGCGGACCTCAACCCCCCGCTGCAGAGCGCCTTCCTCCACTACCGCTCCAACCAGGGTCCCTGGAGCCAAGTGCCGATGATCAACGTCGGCGGTGACGACTACACGGCCGACATCCCCGGACATGCGGCGGGGTCCTACGTGGACTACTACATCTCGGCCACTGACGCGGCCAACACGAGCGAGACCTACCCGGAGGGTGCACCCTCTAGTTCGCTGCAGTTCCGCGTGGGGATCATCGTGCTGTTGTTCGACGACTTCGAGACGACCGGCGACAACGGTTGGGTGCACGACACCTTCGGGGACACCTCCAACGACCAGGACGACTGGCAGCACGGGACGCCGGCGGGGGACTCAGATGATCCCGACATCGCCTACAGCGGAACCCAGTGCTGGGGCAACGACCTCGGTCAGCCCGGTTGGAACGGGGCGTACCAGAACAACGTCCACAGCTACCTGCGCTCGCCCGTCATGGACTGCTCGGCGGCGGCCCAGACCCACCTGCGCTTCAAGCGCTGGCTGCACGTCCAGAACGGGAACGCCGACCAGGCCCTCGTGAAGGTGAACGGGGTCACGGTCTACGCCAACCCGGCCAGCTCCAACTTGGGTGACGCGAGTTGGGTCGAAGTCGACATCGACATCGCGGACATCGCCGACGGCAATCCCGCCGTCCAGGTGGAGTACTCCCTGCAGACCAACGGCTTCATCACCTTCGGCGGGGGGAACATCGACGACTTCGAGGTCAGCTACGCGCCGACTTGCCCACAGCCCTCCAACTACGGTCAAGCGAAGCAGGCCTCCCACGGCGGCTTCCCGACCATCGGCTGGGCCGGATCGCCGACGCTGAGCGACAACGACTTCGCCGTGACGTTGCTGGCCGGGGTCCCCAACCAACCCACGGTGCTGTTCTCCGGCACGGCTCCAGACAACACGCCGATGTTCGGCGGAACGCGGCTGGTGAGCCCGCCGCTCACGCGTGAGGCGATCTACTGGCTCGACGGGCTCGGCGACGGCGAGGCGCCCATCTCGGTGACGCCCGCGATGGTCGGGACGACCCGCTACTACCAGCAGTGGTTGCGGGATCCCCAGGCCCCCGACGGTATCCCGGTCGGCCTCTCGGACGCCCTCGAGGTCGAATTCTGCGACTGAGGCGGGCCGTGACGGAGCGCGGCGACGACGGCGCGCCCCCTGTGGGTAGGAAAGCAGGGCGCGACCGCCGCGCCGCGCCGCTGTTAGGGCGGCCGGAGACGGTGGTCACGGGTGGATTGCGCGGCCACCGGCGCTGACTTCGCCCGTAGTGACTCCCCCAGTAGTGATTCCCCCAGGGACGGGAAATCCAGCGTCGGCGGCTTCGTATGCAGAAACTCGTCGTGGCTCGGCCCCCTGGCGCTACCCTACGCGCGACCGATCGTGGTCGGAATCCACCCCGTTCCCCGTCTCTTCCCCCCTCTCTTCTCTCCACCAAACCCCGCCTGTCGCACCCTCGACCGATGCCCCAACGCCCCCTTCTCGCCCTCGCCGCCCTCGCCCTCCCCCTTCTCCTTGCCTCGTCCCCGCGCGGGACGGAGATCTCCTTCGGGCTCGAAGGCGGCACGTCCGTCACGAAGACCTTCAGCAGCGAGGTCTCGATGTCACTGGACGACATGCAGATGACCATGAACGGCCAGGAGCCGCCCATGATGCCGGAAATGGAGCTGAACGTGACGGTGGTGAACGAGTACGAGATCACCGACGAGTACGTCTCGGTCCAGGACGGGATGCCGCGGGAGATCGAGCGCAGCTTCGACTCGCTCACCATGGACACGGAGATGGCCATGGAGATTGACATGATGGGCCAGATCCAGAGCGAGGAGATCCCGATGAGTGCCACTAGCGAGCTCGAGGGCACTACGGTGACCTTCAAGTGGGACGCGGATGAAGAGGAGTATGTCGTCAGCTTCACCGATGGAGAGGGTGACGAGGACCTCCTCGAGGGGCTGACCGCCGACATGGACTTGCGTTCCCTGCTCCCCGACGGAGAGGTGGACGTGGATGACGAGTGGGAGGTGGACATTTCCGCCTTCTCGGCCGTCCTGGCTCCCAGCGGGAACCTCAAGCTCCTACCCGAGAACGTGGACGCGGGGATGATGGGGATGAACAGCAACTTCGGCAGCATGTCGGACTGGTTCCAGGAAGAGGTGTCGGGCGAAGTGACCGCTACCTTCCGCGGGACGCGCGAGAGCGAGGACGGCACCCCCCTCGGCGTGATCGAGGTCGTGATCGAGATCGAGAACGCGGTCGACATGACCGACATGATCCTGGAGGCGATGGAGGAGGCGGAGCTCCCGCCCGAGGTCCAGGACATGGAGATCGATCACATGGACATCGAGGTCGCCGTCGAGGCCGAGGGAACGCTCCTCTGGAACCTAGAGGAAGGCCGGGCTCAGTCCTTCTCCCTCTCCGGGGACTTCGAGTTCACCATGGACATGGGCATGGCCATCAGCGCCCAGGGCATGGAGATGGACATGGAGCAGGTGTTGGAGATGTCGGGAACCCTGACGACTGAATCGACCTTCGAGTAGCCCGACGCCATGCTCCCAACGCTCGTACGCGCGGGAGCCCTGCTCTGCGCCCTACTCGCCCTGCCGCCGGAAGCAGGAGCGTACGCAGCTGAGCCCGACGCCGCCGACGGCGTCCACGAGCGGGCCGAGACCTTCCTGGAGGGGAAGGACTACGAGGCCGCCGCCAAGCTCCTGAGGGAGCACCTGATGCGCACGGGCGATGACGCCCGCGCCCGCGAGCTGATCGGCCGCGCCCTGCTGCACCTCGACCGCCCCGACGAGGCGGCCCACCACCTCGCCGTCGCCGTGAGCCTGATCGAAGCGGGCGGGGACACGCGCGGCGCCCGAAATGCCCGGCGGGACCTCGGGCGCGCGGACGGCCTCAGCAGCCGCCGCGATCGGATCTTCCGAGACATCACGAGCAAGCTCCTGAAGGCCGCCGAGAGCCTGCATGAAAACGGGCACGCCCAACGGGCTCTCGATTTGCTCGGCCGTATCGCGCCCGTGGCGGCGGGCAAGGAGGCGAAGAAGGTCGACTCCCTCCACCAGAAGGTGCGCGCGGCCTTCCAGGAGATCGACCTCGACTCGGCGTCGGTGGAGCGGACGGAGGCGGGAGCCTGGCCCCTGATCGAGCTGGAGAGCGCCCACTACAAGCTGCGCTGCAACCTCGAGCGAGAGGTGGTCCAGCTGGTGGCCGACACCATGGACGACATCCACGCCTACTACGTCTCCCTCTACCTCGACGGCGACGAGAGCGCGATCAGCGGCGCAAGGGCGACCATCCGCATCCACCCCGACCGGGAGAAGATGCTCGAGCACTGGGGAGGCGGCGGCGAAGGCCCAGCGGGCTGGTGGTCGCCCGGCGAGAACAAGGTCACCTGCTACGACACGCGCACGAACGGCGGCTCCCTCGACCAGATGCTGTTGACCCTCTACCACGAGGCCAGCCACCAATTCATGACCGCCCTCTCGCGCAAGGGCGGCTGGGCCCCCGCGTGGCTCAACGAGGGCACCTCGACCTTCTTCGAAGGAGCGGTCGCCATGGCCGACCACCGTGTCCTGTGGCCCGACGCCGCCATCGGACGCTTGCGCAACCTGACGAGCATGCTCGAGCACGACTCGGGACCCTCCCTCACCGAAGTGATCGGCTACTCCGGCCGCGGCTCCTATCCCGGCGAGTACTACGCCTTCGGCTGGGGCCTGGTCTACTTCATGCAGCAATACGAGGATCCGGCGACCCTCGAGTACGTCTACCGCCCGCTGTACGCGCGCTACCGCGAGCGGATCACGAGCCGCGGCGGCAACTCGATGGAGCTCTTCGGGGGAGTGTTCCTCAGCGCGGATTCGCCCCTCGACCACGAGACCTTCGCGGATTTCGAGCGCGACTGGCGGCGCTGGATCCTCGAGGAGGTCAAGCCCATGCACATCGGCCCCGCCGCCAAGCGACGCGAGCGCCGGGCGGCGGCCGCCGGGCGCTACCTGGAGGCTGCCGCGGCGGCGGGTGGCGGGCGCAAGACCACCGCCGTGGAGCGCGAGTTCCTGGCGCGCGCCCTGGGGCACATCGAGTACGTGCGAACGAAGATCGACAAGGAAGACGGCCCCGACCTCGGCCTCTTGATCCAGCAGATCGAGGTGCTCACGCGCCTCGACCGCCCCGAGGCCTGCGCGCCCCTGATCGAGCAGGTCCTCGACGGTTGCGACGACGGTTCGTTCGAGCTCGACGAGGAGCCCTACGCGGACTTCGAGAAGCGCCTGCGCACCCTCGATCGGCGCAACTGGGCCCTGCGCAACGCGCGCTCGCGCATCGCGGGGCTGACACGCGCCGCACGGCGGTTGGCCGAGGACTACCTCGAAGCCGACCCGCCGCTCTTGCTGCGCGCCTACACCTTCGCCGCCGAGGCCGGCACGGCCCTGGGCGACGGCGAGGAGCTGCTGCCCCTCGCCGCGCAGCTGCGCGGGCGCGCCCGCGAGGCTGGCCTGCTGCTGGGCGAAGTGCGCTCCCTCGCGGCCCGCAAGGCCGACTGGACGACGACCTTCAGCGCCCCCGCCAAGCGCTTCGATCCCTCCTCCCCGAGCGGCATTCGGATCGCGAGCGTGCGTCCGAGCGCCTATGTGAACACGGTCCTCGCGGTCGGCGTGGAGTACGAGCTGCGCGCGCGGCTGCGGCGTGTGGGCGAGGTGTTCATGAGCTCCGTCCACGGACTGGTGGTCCACGCCTCCGCCGACGGTGACTGGATCGTCTTCGGCATCGGGCGCGAGGGCCGCGCCGGGCTGTGGCACATCACCCCCACCGAGGGCGGCGGCGCTCTCTCGCGCTCGATGCAGAAGCTGTTTCTCGAACGGCCCGTCGAACCCGACGAGCACCCGCGCGTGGTCGCTCACGTCGCAGGCCGCCAGCTCACGGTCGTAGTGGAAGGCCGCCAGGCGCTCGAGATCGAGCTCCCCGAGGACCTAGCCCCCGCGCGCCACGCGGGCGTCTTCGTCAAGGACGGCGAGTGTCTTTTCGAGGACGCGGTGATCGAGCTCTACCCGTGAGTCCCGGCCCCGTGCCGAAGCGCTACGCGCCCGAACGCACCTTCCCGCCCTACACCTACTCTCCCGGCCGCGCCCCACACCCGACCCAAGATCCGGCGGGCCACTCCCACGGCCGCGAGAACGCGCCGCGCGCCGCACACTTCGCTCGCGAGCGCTGGCGAGAGAACAGCGACTATCTCCTCGGTGTCGATCTCTACAACCACGGCTTCCTGTGGGAGGCGCACGAGGCCTGGGAGGGAATCTGGCACGCGGCGCGCGGAGACGAGCGGCAGGCGAGCTTCCTCCAGGGCCTGATCCAGTGCACGGCGGCCGCCCTCAAACTCTCGATGGAGCAGCCGCGCGGCGCCCGGCGCCTGGGTGTCATGGGCGCAGCCAGGCTGAGATCCGCCCTCCGTCAGGACGAGCCGTCGTTCATGGGCCTGGGCGCCCGCGCCTTCGCCGCGGCTTTCCTAGGCTTCGTCAACGACGAGACCGCGGACGCCGAAGAGCGCCCGCGAATCGTGCTCGCCGACTGAGCGACGCCCCTCCACCGCCCCTCCACCGGGAGGGGCTCGCGCCTCACGGCACGAGGATCGGATTGGGGAGATCGCGCTCGTCCGCCCCCTGGTCCGTGCGTCCGTCGAGGATGCGCGCCTCGCCGTCGATGTCGTAGACCGAGAGCCCCATGACAGTGTGGTCGCCGCGGTTGATGCAGGGCGAGAAAGGGCTCAGGTGGAAGTCGTCGGCGGCGGGTGCCACGAAGCGCGGGTACCGCCGGAAGTTCGCCAGGCCGCTTGTCCAGCCCGCCGGCTTGTCGACATCGGAGTAGAACACCGTCGGGTTGCCGCCGAGGTCGCTCTGGCCCGCGTTGTTCCACAGGATCGAGTTCCAGACCTCGGCTGCACCGCTTTGGACGAACATCCCGCCCGCCTGCGATGTGGGGGCGGCGAGATTCCGGGCGATGGTGTTGGAGATCAACCTCTCGACATCCCCCGAGAACCAGACGCCTGCCCCGATGCCGACGGTGAGGCCGAAGGTGTCCGCCAGCTCGTTCTTCACGATCATGTTGTTGGTGAGCGCGGAAAGCTCGAGCACGGCCTCCATGTGGATCCCAGCGCCGGACTCGCTCGCCCGATTGCGGCGCACCGTGTTGCGCACGATCACGGCGTTGCCGCCCTCGATCGCTATACCGCCGCCGGAGCGCGGCTGGGGGGTCTGGAAGTCCAGCGTCCCGTTCTCGGCGATGATGTTCTTCTTCACGGTCACGGTTTGGGTCAACAGACCGAAGGATCCGGGGAGCTTCCCCGAGTAGATCCCCCCCCCGGCGGTGTGGGCCTGGTTCTGCGTGATCTCGCATTCGCGGATGATCGGCGAGGCGTCTCCCGAGTCGGGGCCGTCGACCACCGCGATGCCTCCACCGAAGGCCTCGTCCGCCCCCCGCGCCGTGTTGTTGGTGATCGTGCAGCCCTGCACGGTCGGCGCCGCGTCCTCGATGTAGATCCCGCCGCCGTAGGCGTTCTCCGACCCGCCGTTGGGCGGGTCCGCCCCCAGACAGGTGCCGTTCTCGATGACGCAGTCGCTGATCGTGGCGTCGGAGGAGAACATGGCCGCGATGCCGCCACCGTTCACCAGGGCGCCGCACCCCGAGAAGCGGTAGCCGCTGACCGAGGGCGAGGAGCCCTGCATCACGGCCAGCCCGCCACCGTTGCACTCCGCGTTGTTGCCGGTGAAGGTCCCGCTCCCGCCGGCGCTGATGGCCGGGGAGGAGGCGACGCAGAGTACGGCTCCCCCGAACTGCCAGGAGAGGTTCGCCTGGAAGTCGTTGCCGGTCAGGGATACGGGAGCATTCCCAGTCGAGACGAGGGCGATCGCTCCCCCGCCCGGAGCGGCGCCGCGATCACAGTGCACGGGCCACGCTCCGCCGGCGTCTCCGGCCTGGAAGAGGTTGTCGCTCACTCTGGCCGCGACCACGGCCGTCAGCGTCATCCCGGCTCCCTGGTAGCCGGCCTTGTTGTTCATGAAGCTGTTCCCCTCGATCTCCAGCATCTCGCCCGCGAAGGCTGTGGTTCCCTCCGCGTACAGGCCGCCGCCGCTCATCCCGCTCTCGTTGAAGGCGATCCAGTTGTTGCGCACCAACGGCGCCGCGTCGACCACGAGGATCCCGCCGCCCTGGGCCAGGTTCACCGAGCCGTTCTGGGAGATGCTGTTGTCCTCGATCGTAGGCGCGCTGCTTGTGCACAGGATCGCCGGGGAGTCGGTGGCTCCGCGAACCGTGAAGCCACGCAGGACACTCCCGCGGCCCTCACCGGACACGAAAGAGACGATGGGCGCCGAAAGCGAGAGCGGCGAGATCGTGATCGGCCCCGCGCCCACGGCCACCTCAACGGTAATCGCCTTGCCCAGGAAATCGAGATTCTCGTTGTAGACCGCCGCGCCGAGGGTGGTCACCCAGACCGTTTCGCCGGGCGCGGCCATGGAGATCGCCCCCCCGATGGTCTGCGAGTCGCACCCGCTAGGGCAGACCGTCTTGTCCGCCGCGGCGAACCCAGGCACGGAAGCGAGGAGGAGCAGTAACGAGAGCAGGGGGTGCTTCATGATCAGCTCGGTGGATCAGCGGATTCGTGACTATCCGGTTCTAGACACGCTCGCGCGACAGATGGACGCGAGCCCACGCCACACTCTCGACGTTCCCGTCTCGTGGCCACGAGAGGGACCCGGGCGCCGGTGGCCGGGGACCGATCAACCCGACCGCTTGCGCGAGCGGCCGGCGGCGCAGCGGACGAGGAAATCGGGGTCGAAGGCGTCGACGGAGCCGAAGCGGTCCGGACGGAAGGGCTCGAGATCGAAGGGCGTCTCGAGGCCCAAGGCAGCGAGGGCGAGCGCTCGGCCGACGCCGCCGGAAACCGCGATGCCCGCGCCGCAGCAACCCGCAGCCGCCCAGAAGCCGTCCAGGGAGGGCAGGCGACCGAGGACATGGCGAGAGTCGGGCGTGTAGGTGGAGGGGCCGCTGACATAGTGAGCGAGCGCGAGGTCGTCCAGGGTCGGACAGAAACGCACAAGGGCGGGGGCGCACTCGGCGAGGGTGTCCCAGCCCTGGGGATCCTCGTCGAAGCGGAGTGCGGCGAGGTCCTCCGGCAGGCGGCGCGGATCGCGGGCGAGGCTGTCCGCCTCGCGCAGCCCGAACAGGAGTCCCCCGACCTCGGGGCGCGCGTAGGCTGCCGCGTCGGGGAGGACGACCACCGGTGAGTCGGCGGGGAAGCCTGGGTGCACGGCGGTGATCCAGTAGTGGCTGCGCACCGGAGCCATCGGCAGGTGCACGCCTGCGCGCGCGGCGAGCAGCCCAGCCCAGGGGCCGGCGGCATCGATGACCATGGGAGTCGCCAGGAAACCGTCGGAGGTCGCGGCCCCCCTGACCCTCCCGCCCTCCGCGACGACCTCGAGCACCTCGACGCCCGTGCGCAACTCGACTCCCCGAGCGCGGGCGGCGCGCGCGTAGGCCGCGGCCAGGAGGTAGGGATCGATGTAACCGTCCCGCGGGAGGAACCCGGCTCGCAATGTCTCCTCGGTCCGCAACCACGGGACTCGATCCGCCGCTTCTGCGGCCGTGAGCCACTCGAGGGGCTCGCCGCAAGCCTCGGCGCGCCGAGAGAGCTCGAGCAGGTTCCGCTCGCTCTCCTCCGAGGCCGCCAAGTGCAGGCTGCCGACCGCGTGCAGGGCGAGGTCGTCCCCCAGCTCCTCCTCGAGTTCCAAGATCGCCCGCCGCGTCTCCAAAGCCAAGGCCGTCTGGGCAGGCTCGGAGCGCACCCCGCTCAAGAGTGCCGCCGCGCGCGAGGTGGTCGCCGCACCCAGCTCGCGCCGCTCGCAGAGGACGACGCGCCCGGCCCCCAGGCGCGCCAGGTTCCAGGCGATCGCACAGCCCAGGACCCCGCCGCCGACGACCAAGGCGTCCGCCGTCCGCTCCCGGGGGCGTGCGGTGGCCATGCCGCTCAGCCGCCGACCCGCCCAAGGCGGACCTGGACCTCGCGCGGCGTGGGAGCCCGGGGCGAGAGCACGGTGAGGGTCACGACCTCGCCCGGGCGGCGGGCACGCACGACCGATAGCAGATCCTCGCGACGCCGGACGAGCACACCCTCGACCGCGATCACGACCGTCTCCTCGGTCAGGCCGGCGGCGCGTGCAGGGGAGTTCGCGCGGATCGGGACGCTGACGACGCCCTCCGTGCCCGCCGGCAGACGGGCGATGAACCCCGCGGGCTGGGAGGGGAGCTCCTCGAGGCCGCAGCCGAGAGAAGCGGTCGGGATGTCGGCGCGCTCTTCGAGCAGGCGTCGGACAGCATCGACCGGAGCGGCGAGGGCGAGAGCCACGGGGCGGCCAGCGTGTGTGACGACCCCCGACTGAACACCGACGACGCGCCCGGAGCGGTCCACCCATGCACCGCCGGAGAGCCCCGGCGGAACGGCGGCGGCGACCACGAACACGCGCGCGTAGTCGCCCGTGGCCGAGAGCGGCTCGAAGGCAGCCTGCGCGCGGGCGACGCGGCCGGTGAGGCGCAGGTCGTGGCGGAAGAGCGCGGTGCCGAACAGGGAGAGCTCCTCCCCCACCGGCGGCGGCGTCGAGGAGAGAGAGAGAACCGGAAAGGGACGCTCCCCCTCGGAGACGTGCAGGAGGGCGAGATCGTGCCCGAGGTCGAGGGCCGCGACCTCCGCCGGGCGGCGACCGAGCACGTCCGAGACGACCTCGATGCCGCTCTTCCAGCCCGCGACCCCGTGGGCGGCGGTCACGACCCAACCCCCGGCGTCGGCGATCCAGCCCGTACCCCCCAGATGGCCGTCGATCAACACCTCGACCGTCGCACGGCGAGCCGTCGCGGCGGAAGAGGGCGAAGCCACGGATACACGCGCCGCTTCCGGCGCCGCGCACGAGGCGCACGCGAGCACGGCGGCCGCGAGGAGTGAGCGGCCCACGGGGCTCAGGAGAGCAACTCCTCAAAGGCCGCTGCTGTGAACCCGACGATCCAGGTCTTGCCCAGGCGCAGGGCGGGCGCCCGCATATTGCCGCTGGGCCCCAGGACGGACTTCTCCAACTCCACCCGGTCCACGGCGGTAGAGGTCAGGTCGAGGTCCACGACGCGCTTGCCGCGCAAGGAGACGATGCGCCGCGCGCCCTCGGCCAGTCGTGCGAGATCCTCGCTCCCCAAGCGCTGTTTGCGTGCATCCACCAGCTCACGGATGGTGATCGGCCGACCCTCCAACCAGTCGTCGACCCTCGTGCAGCCCGTTCAGCCCTTGCGGTGGTAGTACCAGTCGATGCGTCTGGCCATCGGTTCACGATTCCTCGGAGAGATGGGGCGGAATCGGAGGCGCTCCGGCGGCCTCCGGACGGGGGGCGGCGACCCTCGCGACGAGGGACCGGACGATGGGCAGCTGCTCGGCGGTCGAGAGCGCAACGACCGGCGGAACGTGCAAGAAGAGACTCGCCACGCCAAGGCGATGGCCGTGGGAGAGCAGGGCGTGATAGGTGCGCTCGCAGACGTAGCCGCCGGCGTTCTCGGAGATCGAAGCCTGACGTGCGCCGGCCGCCAGGAGGGTCGAGCGCAGATCCTCGAAGTCCAGCGAACTCTCGAGCGTGCCCTCGGGGAGGGCGGCGATCTCCGCGCCCCAGCGTCCCTCGCTGTCGGGCTTGTGCGAGTCGAATACGGCGCGCGCCCGCCGCTCGAGGCGGAAGCCCTCGCCGGCGTGGACCCCCATCGCGAGGAGCGCGTCGGGCGCGCCGTCCATGGCGTCGAGGGCCGCGGCAAGGTGCGCGGGGGCGGCCTCGAAGGAGACCGGGAGCACGCGGGCGGTCACCTCGACCCCCTCCGGCGGGTCGTTCTTCAGGGCCCCCGCGAGGCTGCCGCTAGGATTCTCCTCGACGGACAGGAAGGGGCCGAAGCCAGTCACCAGAATGCGAGCGAGCGGCATGTAGGAATCGTACCTCAACGCTCCCGCGCCACGAACTCCGGGTTTGCCAGGGGCATCAGCGCTCCCTGCTCGGCGAGCAGCTCACTCAGACGTGCATCGAGGCGCTCGACCAGCGCGGAACGCTCGGCCGCGAGGTCGCGGGTCTCGCCGGGGTCCGCTTCCAGATCGAAGAGTTCGCGCCCACCGCCGCCGTAGCGACGAATGAGCTTCCAGCGGCCCTTGCGCAGGACGCCGTAGGGCGCGACTCGCGTTCCCCACCAGAAGTGCGGGAAGTGCCAGAAAAGCTCCTCGCGCTCCCACTCCCCGCCACCGCCCAACAGCGCCACCAAGCTCTCGCCGTCGATCATGCGCCCCTCGGGCAGACCGACGCCGCAGATCTCCGCGATGCTCGGCAACAGATCGATGCTCGACACCGGCTCCCCGCACACTGCACCACTCCGCCCCGTGCCGGGCCAGCGGACGATCAGCGGCACGCGCAAGCCGCCCTCATACGGGAAGCCCTTTCCCGCTCGCAGGGGATCGTTGTTCGTGGCGCGAAAGTGGGTCGCACCACCGTTGTCGGAAGTGAACACGACCAGCGTATCGTCCGTTAGGCCGTGGGCGTCGAGAGCGTCGAGCACTCGCCCCAGTGCCCGATCGACGCTCTCGACCATGGCGGCGTAGGCCGGGTGATCGTGGCGCCGCTCGACGCCGTCGGCCAGCCGCTGCGCGCTGGCTTCCCGCGCCTCCGCCGGCGCTTGGATCGGTGAGTGGACCGCGTAATGAGCCAAGTAGAGAAAGAACGGCCGGTCGCGATTCGCCTCGATGAAGCGCACCGCCTCATCCGCCTCGCGGTCGGTCAGGTACTCGCCCTCCGCGCGCGGCGGCAGGTTCGGGATGCCCCGTCGCCGCTCGCTGCCGTAGGGATCGAAGTAGCTCGGAGGCTGGCCGTAGGAGCAACCGCCCGCGTTGACGTCGAAGCCCTGGTCGGTCGGTTCGTGCCCCTCGCCGCCGAGGTGCCACTTGCCGATGTGCGCGGTCGCGTACCCGCGCGGGCGCAGCAACTCCGCGATCGTGACCTCCTCTGCGGGGAGCCAGGCTCGGTTGCGCGGGGTGAGCAGCGCCCGGCCGCGTGGGCGGTCGAAGCCACCGACGTGTTCTCCGGCCGCCGCGGACTCCGCCGCCTCTTCGCCGGCATCGTGGATCCAATCGGTGACCCCCACGCGCGCGGGAGTGCGGCCGGTCAACAGCGACGCGCGCGTTGGCGAGCACACGGCACAGGCCGCGTAGGCACTGGAGAAGCGCACACCCTCAGCCGCCAAGCCGTCGATGCGCGGGGTAAGGTGGAGATCGCTCCCGGTGCAGCCGAGGTCAGACCAGCCGAGATCGTCCACCAGGACCAAGACGACGTTGGGGGCCGCGAGGCCGAGAGCCCGGCGGATCGAGATCGAGACGCGCGCCGCCAACTCGCGCGATCCCCTGGCGGTGAAGTGGACGTTTCCCGGGCGCACGGCGAGCTCCTCCATGCGCTCGGCGGCGACGGCGTGCAGGTCGTCGATCATCACACCGTGGCGCGCCATGACGCGCGCCGCCGCGGCGTTGTAGCGCACGGCGTCCCCCTCGATGCGCCCCGGCTCGCCGGGAGGAACCGGAGTCGTGCTGGCCCAAATCAGTCGCGCGCCGGTGAGCGACAGGCGCTCAACGAGCTCCTCGAGGTTCTGCTCGTACTGCTCGGGGGTGTGCGTGACCGCACCCGCGCGGTCCTTGCGCCGCCCGTCCGCGCCGCGCCGGCAGAGGTCCCACAGGCCCCAGTTGAAGTGGATGACGTCCCAAGGCTCGTCACCGAGCCAGGTATCCAGCTCGCGCAGGCCGGTCCCGGTGTGCTCGCCGTTCGTGGGGATGCGGTGTACGTCGGCTTCCTCGGCCAACATGCTCTGCACGAGCGGCGTGTAGCCAATGGAGATCGAATCGCCGATCAAGAGCACACGCGGCGCCTGGGCCTCCTGAGAGAAGGCCGCTCCGCACAAGAAGGGCAGTGCCCCAGCCAGGAAGCGACGGTCCATCGACGCGATTCTACGCGGCTTCGGGAGCGGGGCGTGCACTCCGGCACGGCCCGAGCCGGGCAAGGCGCCCTGCAAGGTCTCAACCGCCATCGGGCTGCCTCTGCTCGGCCTCGAACGGCGGCTGCGGGTCCGGGGTGTCCTGGCGGAGCGCTTCGGCGAGACCGCGGAGCACACGCTCCAGGCGTCGAGCCTGCTGGCGGAGCCGGGCCTGGTTTCTCCCGCCCGCCAACTGTGCGCGGCCCTACTCGGTGTACTGCCCGCCGGCAGCCCCGCTCGCCCTCGAGCGACCGCGCAGCTGGAGAACCTCGCCGCGCCCGAGGTGGACGACGGGGAGACTGACCCCGCCGGCGCACCCTTACCGGCGGGTGGCGACCGCCGCCGAGCCGTGGGCTCAAGTCCGGCGCGGGCCGCGGTCGAACGGTGGACGGACCCGGCGCAGCGCCGCCGGAAACGAGGGGAGAAAAAACGCCGCGCAAGCGGCAGAGAGCCGAGGCCGCCGGGGGCGGCGGAGCAACCGATCGAGGGAGGGCGTACAGCCGCCAAACCCCATGACGAGCAAGACACTCAGCATCTTCGCGGGCCTGGCGCTCGCATCCCTGGCCGCCTGTTCCAGCGGAGGCGACCTCGACGCCGGCGGCGAAGGTGGTGGCGGCGGTGGCGGGACCGGCGGTGGTGGCGGTGGTGGTGGCGACGCCCCGGGCACGGCACCGAGCGCCTCGTTCAGCGCCTCCCCCCTGGTGGCCCTGACGCCCGCGGAAGTCGCTTTCAGCGATGAGTCGACCGGGGCGGTCGACTCCTGGAGTTGGGACTTCGGCGACGGCGCCACCTCGAGCGAACCCGCGCCACTGCACACCTACACCGAGCCCGGATCCTACACGGTCACGCTCACGGTCAGCGGCCCCGGCGGTACCGGCGAGCTGACGCGAACGGACTACCTGACCGTCTACGAGGACGGCTCCGGCGAGCCGGGTGCCTGGCCCAACGAGGACTCGCCGGTGGGGATCAACCTCGGAGCGCTCTCCTACCACTCCAAGGCCTGGAGCTTCGTCGACATCTTCAAGACCTCCCGGCCCTGGCAGCTGTACGAAAACGGCGGCCCCGTGGCCGATCCGGTGCAACTCACGCCCGACGGCTGGGTCGCCTCCCTCGAGCCCGGCCAGGAGGCGGTGACCTACATGTGCCTCGGCATCAGCGGACAGTATCCCGGCGGCGCCTACAACGTGTTCTACGACGGCAACGGGACTCTGGAGTTCAGCGGCGACGCGGAAGTCGTCTCCGAGGAGGTCGGGCACGTGCTGCTCGACGTCTCGCCGTCCAACGGCATCACGCTGCGCGTCAGCTACACCGACGCCGCCGACCCACTGCGCAACATCCGCTTGGTGATGCCCGGGTTCGAGGACGTCTACGAGGACGAGCCCTTCCATCCTCTGTTCCTGGCGCGTGCGGCGAAGTTCTCGGTCCTGCGCTTCATGCCCTGGCAGAACATCAACCACTCACCGATCGTCGAGTGGAGCGAGCGCACGACACCCGAGTACGCCCAGCAGAGCGTGGACTCCGGCGTGGCCGTGGAGCACGCGATCGAGCTCGCGAACACACTCCATGCCGATCCCTGGCTCTGCATCCCGCACCTCGCGTCCGACGACTACATCACGCAGTTCGCCACCGTCGTGCGTGACCGCCTCGACCCCGATCTGAGCTGCTACATCGAGTACAGCAACGAAGTCTGGAATTGGGGCTTCGGCCAGGCGGACTACGCCTACGCCCAGGGACAGCTCTTGTGGCCCGAGGAGTCCGCTTACATCCAGATCGCACGCTTCTACTCCCAGCGCTCGGTCGAGGTCTTCACGATCTTCGAGGAGGTCTTCGGCGGCACCGAGCGCCTCGTGCGCGTCCTCGGTGGCCAGCGCGGCGCGGTCGGCTCGACCGGCATCATCTGCTCCTGGCAGGACGCCTACGATCACGCCGATGTCTTCGCCATCGCCGCCTACTTCGGCCGCGGGCTCGACGAGTACCCGATAGAGGAGGTGGAGCAGTGGCCCGTGGACCAGATGCTCGACTGGTGCACCGAGCAGGTCGTCGTCCACCGCGAGGGAGGCATCATCCCCAGCATCCAGACCGCCGCGGCCCACGGGCTGCCGACCGTCGCCTACGAGGGCGGCCTGGCCCTGGCCGGCTACGCGAACAACCCGACCCTGGTGGCCCTCTTCGAGGAGACGACGCGCCACCCGCGGATGAAGGACATCTACCTCGACCAGCTCAACGGCTGGAAGGACGCCGGCGGAGGCGTCTTCGTGGCCTTCAACTACCTCCAGAAGTGGGTTGACCACGGCCGCTGGGGAGTCCTGGAGCGCCAGGACCAGCCCACCGAGGAGGCGCCGAAGTACGCCGCCCTGATCGAGTTCATCGATGCCGAGTAAGGCGGCGCCTTTTCCCGACATCACCTCCATTTGGCGCGCGGCGCGGGACGATAGCGCCACCGGGGGAACGAAAACACGAACGGAGAAGCGCGGGTCAAGGCTGGCCCGCCCCTGTCCGCGGGCACCTCATCCCATCACGCCCGATCAGGTCCGCTAGAAAACGGAAACGGCCATCGGAGGGCTTGGAGCCATGAGTATGAGAGAAACGAACATCATCATCGAACGCCGCGCAACGGGTTGGACCCGTGCGTGGTTCGTGGGAGCGTGCCTCGCCCTGGGGGCGTGCAGCTCTGGAGTGGACTCGCCCGCGCCTCCCGGTGGCGGCGGTGGCGGTGGCGGGGGCGGCGGCGGCGGCGGCGGAGGAGGCGAGGGCGGCGGAGGAGGCTCGAGTTCGACTTCGCTCGAACAGAAGGGCAACTTCGACGCCGGCGACATCCTGCACCTGCTGCGCCGCACGCATTTCGGTGTGCGCGAGAGTGAGTACGCCCAGGTAATCGCGATGGGCGTGCCGGCCTACGTCGACGCGATGCTCGTGCTGCCCGAGCCCGGAACGACGGCGGCCGAGGCGGATGCCTTCGAGTGGCTCGCCCAGGAGACCGATCCGCCCGGTCTCGAGGGGATGTTCCCCGAGACGATCGACCTCGCAAGGTGGTGGGTCCACCTGATGATGTACAGCGAGCATCCGTTTCAGGAGGAGCTGGCGTTCTTCTGGCACGACCACTTCGCCGTGCCCGAGGCGGCCTTCAAGCACGACCAGCGCCACTGGGTCAAGAACTACGTCGATCTGCTGCGCGAGAAGGGCACCGGCAACTTCCGCGACTTCCTCGAGGCGATCAGCCGCGACCCGGCGGTCGCCAAGTCCCTCGACCAGATTGACAACGACGAGGAGAACATCAACGAGAACTACGCCCGCGAGCTCTGGGAGCTGTTCTCGCTCGGTGTCGACAACGGCTACACCCATCAGGACATCGTCGAGTCCGCCCGGGCCCACACCGGCCTGAAGATCGTCGACGATTCCCAAACGAGCCTGGAGAGCGTCGTGTTCGACCCCGAGGAGCACGACGACGGTGCGAAGACCTTCCTCGGCTCCACGGTCACCGCCCAACACGGCGCCGGCGCTTCCGAGCACGACGACGTCACCGAGGTGATCGACATCACCCTCGGCTTCACCGGGCCGAATGGGGATTCCGCGACCTTCATCTGCGGCAAGATCCTCGAGCACTACTACTCCGTGGACCCGCCCACGGAGCTGATCGAAGGCCTGGCGCAGATCCTGCGCGACGACTGGGAGCTCGAGCCCGTCTTCGCCACGCTCTTCAAGTCCGAGGCCTTCTACTCTCAAGCCGCCCGCGAACCAATGGTCAAGACCCCCCTAGCGGCGGGAATCGGCTTCATGCGCTCCACGGGTCTCTTGGTCTCGGCCCACACGATCACCGCCACGCTCGACAGCGCCGGGATGCTCCCGACACAACCTCCGGACGTGGACGGTTGGAGCGAGGGCCTCGAGCTGCTCTCGTCGGTCGCAGTGCTGGAGATCGCCAACATCGCCAGGGACGCGATCATCAACCGCGACTACCAGGAGCAGGAGCTCGGTCTGGACATCACCACGCTGCTCCCCAACGGGCCGCAACAGGCCGCAGACGTCATCGATCACTGGGTCCATCTGCTGTGCTTGGAAGTGAGCACGGCCGAGCGCGATCTGTTGCTCGACTACATGAACACCTACCGGTACGCGAACGGGAACGTGGAGAACTCGCCCTTCGATCCGAGTGACGCCGGTCATCTCGACGAACGCCTACGTGGGCTGCTGTACATCCTCGCCCAACATCCGACCTTCCTGCTGAGTTGACAGGAGACACACCATGACGAACACAAGACCTGACCGAGACGAACAGCAAGGTGTCAGCAAGCTGGCGGGCCTCTCTCGCCGCGGAGTCCTTCGCCTGGGCGCCGGCGTCTTCGGAGCCGTCGGAGCGGCGTCGCTCGCCCCCTTGGCACGCGCCGCCACGACTCGGCCCAAGCCACTGCCGTGGGTCGGCCCGCGCCTGGTGATCGTGAATCTCAAGGGCGGCAACGACGGCCTGAACACCATCGTTCCCGTCGACCTGCAGAGCTACCACGACCAACGTCCGACTCTCGCCCTCACGAGCGGCCAGACGCTCTCGATGAACACCGGCCCCGGGGCGAGCTTGCAGTACCGCATGAATCCGCAACTCGCCGCCTTGCAGGCCGCCTTCACAAGCGGCGACTTGGCCGTATTCCAAAAGGTCGGCTATCCGGGCTCGAACGAGAGCCACTTCGAGAGCGAGTCGATCTACAGCCGCGCCCGGCGGGACATCAGCACGGGAACGGGGGTTGACACGAGCGGTTGGCTCGCGCGCTTGACCGACACGATCGGCCCCTCGCCGACTTCGGCGATCGCCGTCGGGATGGGACATCCCGAGGACTTCCGCGGCAGCAGCTCGCCTCTGCTCAGCATCGGCTCCTCCCTGTCGAGTTTCGAGTACGGCGTCGACTGGCCCCACGGCAACACGAACGATCCGCACCGCAAGGCCACGGTCAAGGCCATCTTGGACCAGTTCCAGGGGTCGTCCGCCTTGGCTGATTCGGTGCGTGACATGCAGGCGGTCAGCAACGACCTGGTGGATTCGATCGGCGATGCCGAGGCCACCTACGCGAGCACCGTCGCCTATCCCGAGAACAACGCCATCGCGACGCAGCTGCAGACGATCGCCAAGCTGATCCAGGGGGGCTTCGAAACCAACGTCTTCTGCATCGCGAAGGGCCGCTTCGACACGCATGCGGCGCAAGGGCCGCTGCACGCCGAGCTGCTCGGGCTCCTCGACGGTGCCCTGGGGGCCTTCTCCGAGGACCTGATGGAGATGGGCGCCTGGAACGACACGATCGTGCTCGTCGTCACCGAGTTCGGCCGGCGCAGCTTCGAGAACGGTTCCTTCGGGACCGACCACGGCGCGGCCAACACGATGCTGGCCCTCGGCGGCTCGGTCGTCGGCGGCGTCTATGGCGAGGCGCTCAACGACACGGATCTGACCGCCACCGAGAGCCTCACCTACGCCCTCGACTTCCGCTCGATCTACAAGGAGATCGTCCGGGATCACTTCGGGGTTGGCTCCCAGGGACTGGGCACGATCTTCCCAGAGCCGCTCGAGATCGAAACCGAGCTCGGCTTCCTGTAGGAGCTCCCGCCCAGCATGGTTCGCGCGTCGACGGCGACGCGCGAACCGCTATAGTCCCTCGCATGAGTCGCCAAACCCTGGTGTGGGCCGCCCTGGCAGGGGCGGCTGCGATCGGCGGCGCGTGCACAGACGGCGGGCCGGCGCGCGATGCGCCGAACCTGCTGATCATCACCCTCGACACGACGCGCGGCGATCGGCTGGGGTGCTACGGCTACGAGCCGGCGGTCACGCCGCGCATCGACGAGCTGGCGGCTTCGGGAACGTGCTTCCTGAACGCCTTCGCGCCCACGCCCTTCACCCTGCCATCGCACTCGACGCTGATGACGGGCAACCACCCGCCGGGGCACGGCGTACACGTGAACTACTCCGGGCGCGTGGCGGTCTCCGACGAGGTGCCGACCCTGGCGGACGTGCTCTCGGCGCGCGGCTACCGCACGGGCGCCTTCATCGCCGCCCGCGTGCTCAATGACCACTGCGGCCTCGCTCGCGGCTTCGATCACTACTCCGACATCGGCCCTCTTGCCGGGGATGATCCCGAAGCTCCCGTGCGCTTGGCTCGCTCCGGTGACCTCGTGTGCGACGACGCTCTGGCGTGGCTGAACGGGGGCACGGACGGGCCTTTCTTCGCCTGGGTGCACTTCTTCGACGCCCACGATCCCTACACGCCCCGCGAGGGCTTCGAGGACATCGGCGACCACCCCTACGACGGCGAGATCGCGTTCGTCGACACGCAGGTCGCCCGGCTCATCGACTGGCTCGACGAGAGCGGGCTGCGCGAGAGCACGCTCGTGGTCCTCGGCGGGGACCACGGCGAGGGTCTGGGCGAGCACGGCGAGGCGACCCACGGTCTGTTCGTCTACGACACGACCCTGCGCGTGCCCCTGGTGCTCTCGCGTCCCGGCGCGGTCTCCGCCGGCCATCGGCCGCGGGCCACCGTGGGTCTGGTCGATGTCATGCCGACCGTGCTGGCCCAGCTCGACATCGCCGCGCCGGCCGAGCTCGAGGGCCGCGACCTCTCGCCCTTGCTCGCCGGACAGGACGACGGAGGCGGAGCGGCCTACTTCGAGAGCGAGTACGGCATGCGCACCATGGGCTGGGCGCCCCTGCGCGGCTGGATCGAGTTCCCCTGGAAGTACACCGAGGCTCCCACGCGAGAGCTGTTCCACCTGGAGAACGACCCCGGGGAGACCGTGAACCTCATCGACGAGCGACCGGGAATCGCGGAGCGGCTGCGGGCCGCCCTGGAGGAGTTCCGCGAGACGACGCCACGGCGGCAAGTGACCGAGACTTCCGATGGGACCGACGAGGCGCGCGAGCTCGCGATGCTCGGCTACCTCGAGAGCGATTTCGAGCTCCCCGAAGGCGCCGCGCTCGAGGACCTGCGCGACCCGCGAGACGCCTACGACGTGTACTACCAGACCAAGTACGCCGCCGACTTGCTGAAGGAAGGGCGCCACGGGGAGGCCCTCGAGCTGATCGAACCCCTGATCGCCCGAAGCCCCGAGTCGGCGCGCATCTGGACCGTTCTGGGCAGCGCACGCCTCAAGCTCGGGAAGTTCGCCGGCGCGGCGGAGGCCTTCGAGGAGAGCCTGGCCCGCAACCCCGACCTCCCGCCCTGCATCCTGGGCTTGGGCGACGCCCTGCGCGGGCAAGGGCTCGTGGAGGAGGCGATCGCGGCGTACGAGCGCTGTGTGCGGCTCGATCCGAACCACGGCCAGGCCCACAGTCGCCTGGGCCTGCTGCGCGCGGGTCGGGGCGAAACCGACGCCGCCATCGCCTCCCTGCGGCGCTTCGCCAAGCTCGAGCCCGACTCCCCCAACGCCCACTGCAACCTGGCCGGAGTGCTGGCCCAGAGCGGGCGCGCGGAGAGCGCCCTCGCCGAGCTGCGCACCGCTCTGCGCCTCGATCCCGCCTGCAAGCAGGCCCACGTGGGCCTGGCGCTGATCCTGGAGAGCGGCGGCCGGCGCGAGGAGGCCCTGCGCGCCCGGCGCGCCGCCCACGAGGCGCTCCCCGACGACCCCGACCTGGCCGCCGCCTTGGCTTGGCTCCTGGCCACGCGCACGCACACCGAGGCGCAATCGCCCGCCGAGGCCGTGGTCCTCGCCCGGACCGCCCGGGAGAGCGCGCCGGCCAACCCGCGTTTCGCGGACATCCACGCCGCCGCCCTGGCCGCCGCCGGCGACTTCGCAGCGGCCGTGGTGACGGCCGAGGAGGCCCTCGCCCTCGCGCGCGGCCAGCTCTCGGCGGCCGTCGTCGCGCAGGTGGAGGCGCGCCTTCGCGCCTACCGGAATGGACAGGCCTACCGGGAGTGACGGCCCGCGCGCCGGCCCATAGACTGTGCGCATGGTCCCCACCAACGATGAGCGACGCAAGGTGCTGATCGCCAACGGACAGGGGTTCTGGGGCGACTCGATCCTGGGGCCGGTGCGCTTGGTCGAAGAAGGGCCGCTGGACTACCTGACCCTCGACTACCTGGCCGAGGTCACGATGAGCATCATGCAGAAGCTGCGCTCGCGCGACCCATCCAAGGGCTACGCGACCGACTTCGTGACGCTCATCGACCGCATCCTCCCGACGCTCATGGAGCGCGACGTGCGGGTAGTCGCCAACGCAGGCGGTGTCAATCCCCACGCCTGCAAGGACGCCCTCTTGGAGGTTGTCGCCCACCACGGTCTGGGGGGCGTGCGCATCGCCGTGGTCGAGGGGGACGACATCCTCGGACAACTAGACGAGCTGACCGACGCCGGCGAGGCCTTCGTCAACATGGACACGGGCCGCCCCTTCTCCGAGGTGCGCGACCGCGTCACCAGCGCGAACGTCTACCTGGGCGCCTTCCCGATCGCCGAGGCCCTCGACCAGGGCGCACGCATCGTCATCACCGGGCGAGGCACGGACCCCGGGCTCGTGCTCGGGCCCATGATCCACGAATTTGGCTGGAGCACGGGCGACTTCGACCTCCTGGCCGCGGGCACCGTCGCCGGTCACATCGTCGAGTGTGGGGCGCAGTGCACGGGCGGGAACTACACCGATTGGCGCTCGATCGACGACCTGGCACGAATCGGCTACCCGATCATCGACGCCGGCGCCGACGGAGACTTCGCGGTCACCAAGCACGAGGGCACCGGCGGCCGCGTCGACGTCGATACGGTCACCCACCAGTTGGCCTACGAGATGGGCGACCCGGCCAACTACGTGACGCCCGACGTGATCGCCGCCTTCACGAGCTTCAGCCTCGAGCAGGAGGGCGCGGACCGAGTGAAGGTGAGCGGCGTGACGGGCGCTCCGCCGACGCCGACCTACAAGGTCTCGATGGCCTACTCCGACGGCTGGAAGGCCACCGGCCAGCTCACGATCGCCGGACCCGACGCCGGCGAGAAGGCGCGCCTGTGCGCCGAGATCGTCTGGGATCGCCTGCGCCTCGACGGGGTGGAGTTCGGGCCCGACGAGCGCATGGTCGAGATCGTCGGCGCCAACACCTGCCACGCCGGGATCGCCGCGGCGGAGCGGGCCGACCCTTCGGAGGTCGTGTTGCGCATGGGCGTCAAGGGCCCCGACCGCGCCAAGGTGAACCGCTTCGGCCCGGAGCTGGTGCCCCTGGTGACCAGCGGTCCTCCCGGCGTGACCGGGTTCGCGGGCGGCCGACCCAAGGCGACCGAGATCATCGGCTTCTGGCCCGCCCTGGTGAACAAGGATCGGATCGAGACGCGGGTCGAGATCTTCGACGCGCCCGGCACCTGACTGCTCCACGACGGCCATGACCACGGTTTCCCTCTCACGCATCGCTTCCGCCCGCTCCGGAGACAAGGGGCGCGGATCGAACGTCGGTATCCTCGCACGCTCGGATGCGGCCTACGCCTTCCTGAAGGAAACCCTGACGGAAGAGAGGGTGCGCGAGCACATGAGCGCCATCAATGTCGGCGCGGTGACCCGCTACACTGCGGACAACATGCGCGTGCTCAACTTCCTGCTCGCCGACAGCCTGGGAGGCGGGGGCTCGGAGTCCCTCCTGACCGACGCCCAGGGGAAGACCCACGGGCTCGCCGTGCTGCGCATGGAGCTGGAAGTCCCCGAGTCGGTGCTGCAAGCCACTCCCGAACCCAGGCGGTGATGGACCTCGCCCTCGAGACACGCGAGAAGGCCCGGCGACTGGGGCGCCGCGTGGTCCTGCCCGAGGCCTCCGACGCCCGAGTGCGTCAGGCGGCGGCCATGCTCGCGGCCGAGGGGCTGTGCGAGCCGGTCCTGATCGACGACGGAACGGGGGCGGCGGCCGCGGCGGGCGTCGAGGTCCTGCGTCCCAAGAGCGACCCGCGCTTCGAGAGCTTCGTGGGCGAGTACCTCGACCTGCGCCGCGATCGGGGCGCGACCGAGGACGAGGCGCGCGAGCGCGTGCTCGACCCGCTCGTGTTCGGCGCCTTCCTCCTGCGCAGCGGCGACTGTCAGGGAGCCGTGGCGGGGAGCGCCAGCCCGACGGCGAGCGTCCTGCGCGCCGGCATCCAAGTGGTGGGCACGGCGAGAGGAATCGAGACAGTCTCCTCCTGCTTCCTGATGCTGCTCGGAGACTCGGCATTGACCTTCGCCGATTGCGGCGTCGTGCCCGAGCCCAGCGCCGAGCAGCTCGTGGACATCGCCCTCGCCTCCGCCGAGAGCCATCGCCGCCTGGCGGGCCAGGCTCCGCGGGTGGCCCTGCTCTCCTTCTCGACCAAGGGCTCGGCCGAGCACCCGCGGGTCGACAAGGTCCGCGTGGCGGCGGAAGAGCTGGCGCGCCGCGTGCCGGAGTTGTGCTCCGACGGCGAGCTGCAGGTGGATGCGGCCCTGGTGCCCGAGATCGCCGCCTCCAAGGCCCCGCGCTCCCCCCTCGGCGGGCGCGCCAACGTGTTGGTCTTTCCCGACCTGGACTCGGGCAACATCGCCTACAAGCTCACCCAACGCCTGGCCGGAGCGAAGGCCCTAGGCCCGCTCGTCCAAGGGCTCGACCGACCCTACATGGACCTCTCGCGCGGTTGCACGGCGGAGGAGATCGTGGACACGGCGTGCATCGCGGCGGTGCTCTCGGCATGAGTACCCGCGGGATTCTCGCTTCGCTGTGCGTGCTCTGCTGCCTCGCGGCGTGCTCGAGCTTCTCGCGGCCGGTCAAGGTGGAGCGGCGGCGCGTCGCCCATCCCTCGGGGGTCGAGTTCGAGGACGTCGTCGAGGGCGCTGGGCGCGCAGCGCGCAAGGGCCGCACGATCACCGTGGACTACACCGCTTGGCTGGAGGACGGGACGCGCTTCGATGCGAGCCTCGACCGCGGCCAGCCGGTGACCTTCGTCCTTGGCCAGGCTCCCCTGATGGGCTGGGATCTGGGGATCCCGGGAATGCGCGAGGGCGGCGAGCGCAAGCTCTTCGTGCCGAGCGAGGAGGCCTACGGCGAAGCCGGCCTGCCCGGACTGGTGCCGCCCGATACACCCCTGGTCTTCCTGATCGAGTTGATCGAGGTCGCCATTGAGGACGACGGGGACGACCGCTAACGGCGCGCGGACGAAGCTGGCGGCGGTGTGCGGCGAGCAAGGCGAGAGGCCACGAAAAGAGCGGGCCCCCAGGGGCCCGCTCTCGTTGGATTCGACGGTGGTAACGCTCAGCTACCGATGACCTTGCCCGTGATGGGGCAGGTCTGCTTGCTCTTCGAGCACTCCGAGGCACCTTCCGACGAGCACTCGCTCTTGGCCTTACCGGCGCACTCGCTGGCGGAGGCCTTGGGGCACTCGCCCGTGGTGGCACAAGCGGCCTTGTCGACGTCGGAGCACTCGGTGCCGTCGGCACTGTCGGCGCAGCAGTCGCTGGCGGGGGCCGCTGCCGTGCTCGCGTCCTCGACCTGGGTCGAGTCGTTCGAGGCGCAGGCGAAGCAGGTGGCGGCGAGGGCGAAGCCGAGGATCAGTTTCTTCATGTTCTTCCGTTGCGTAGCCGGCCGAGGCTATGAGCCGGCCGAGGGGGTCGTGTCGGTCGCCGCTGCCGCGCCGCGCCAGGGAGTCCCATTCCGGGAAACCCGCGCCGCGGGGTCCGCGCCGAGCCGTTGTCAAAAACCCTGAGCGACCTTCGCCCAGGCGTCCTTAAGCTACGGAGACAAGTCCGCCGCGTGATCCCAAACTTGCGTAAATCGATTGTGAAGTCGGATACACCCCATGGACGAGCAGCGTGACCCCTCCCAGGCGGGCCGGAAGATCGATCTGCACGGCCTGAGGCCCGAACAGGCTCTGCGGCGCCTGTTCGGGGCCCTCCAGACCGCCCGCGTCCGAGGCTGGACCGAGGTAGTCGTGATCACCGGCCGCGGCTGGGGCAACGACACCGGCGTGGCGGTGCTGCGCGGCGTGGTGGAAGCTTGGCTGCGCGAGGAACAGGCGCGGCTCGTGGGCGTCAAGTCCTTCAGCCGCCAGAGCCACGGGGGCGCTCTCGACGTGTGCCTGAGAGGGCGCGGAGAGGCCGAGAGAACTTGACGGGAGCGAGGGCGACCGCACCATGAACCCCCACGCGACCCGAGGAGCCCTCGGGTGCGAGAAAACCACGAGGAGCCCCACCGTGAACCAAGCCGCCCGCGACGTAGCCGGGATCGCAGCCTTGATCCTGGCCGCCTGCCAATCCCCTTCGACCGAGCTCGAGAGCATGCACAACAACAGCATGCGCGACCTCGAGGGAGGGGACCTGTTGACCCCCCTCGGGGACGACTACGGCGAGAGACAAGCCCGCCGCATCGAGCGCGTGTACGAGATATCCCGCTCGGGTGGGATCGAGAGCGCGACCGATCACTACTACGCCGGGCTGCTCCTGGCTTCCTCGTCCCGACCCCAGGACCTGGAGCTGGCGCGCTCCATGGGCCTGGCGGCGGGCGAGCAGGGGGAGGAGCGCGGCTTCCGCATCGCCGCCGAGGCCATCGACAAGGGACTGCGGCTGAAGGGCGAACCCCAACGATACGGAACGCAGATCAGCTTCGTGCCGGTGCTGAAGGAGTGGCGCCTCGACCCGCTCGACCCGCGCACGACCGACGAGGAGCGATGCGCAATGGGCGTGGCTCCCCTAGCCGAGCTCACCGAGCGCGAACGCCTGCTGAACCTGCCCCACAAGCTCGACGCCGCTGGGATACAGACGCCGTAGGAACGCGTTGAGAAGACCCTCCACCGTCACGACGCGCGTGGCCCTGGTGATCGGCACCCTCGCCGCGCTGGGAGCCGCGGGCGAGATCGGCCTGCGGATCGCGCACTACTACCCCCTGCGCCACCTCCATGCGCAGGATTGGCACGAGTCGTTCCTACGCACCTCAGAGGACCCGGTCCTACGCTACGAGCTCACCCCCGGCGCCAGCGGCTACGGCTGGGGTTGTGAGATCGAGATCAACGGCCGCGGGTTCCGCGGAGGAGAGGTCGCTCACGAGGCGGTCGCGGGCACCCTGCGCATCGCAGCCATCGGTGATTCGGTCACGTTCGGCAACAAGCTCCCGGCGGAGCACACCTACCCGGCACAACTCGAGGCGGCCCTGAACGACAACGGCTACGCCGCGGAAGTGCTGAACCTCGGCGTGGGAGGCTACGACCTCCTGCAGAGCCTGCGGTTTCTGGAGCGCACCGGGCTCGCCCTCGATCCCGACGTCGTCGTCCTCGGCTACTGCGTCAACGACATCGGCACCGTCTCCCTCTCGCGCACCTACATCGAAGCCGCGGACGAGTACGCATCGTGGATCTACCGCCTGCGCTGCGCCCAGTGGCTGCGGGTGAAGAGCGATTCCATCGAGCTCATCGGCGACCTCGCCGCGAGCAACGATCCCGAGCGCTTCCGCCTGGAGAACGCGGGGTTCATCGCCGACCTCGATGACGATCCGATCACCCTGGCGCACATGCGCGACATCGAGAATCTGGTCAGGGAGTTCGAGATCCCCGCCGGGCACGCCCACCTCCCGTGGTACGCCTCGGCACCCCACGTCGGCAAGCTGCGCGCCTCCCTGGAGCGCTTCGCACGCCTGGCGGTGGAGCACGGCTTCCGGCCACTGATCGTGATCATCCCCGTCCTCGGCGAGGCGGGACTGAACGTGCTCTACGACCGCGCCTACGCCATGGTGGAGGCGGAGGCCGACCACGCCGGCGTGGAAGTGATCACCATGCGCACCACCGTGCGCGCCAACCGCCCCTCCTCCCTGCGAGTCGAGCGCAACGACTTCGTGCATTACAACCAAGCCGGCAACGCCCTGATCGCGCGACGCATCGGAGGCTGGTTGGTGCAGCAAGGCCTGTTCGAGCGCTGAGGACGCTCGGCGGAGAGCACCTGGGCACGGCCCCCCCGCCCCTGACGCCCGCCGCGAACCCCAGAATCCCCCGCGGAGGCTGTGCCGCCCTCGCCTTCCGTGATATCATTTCATCCGGATACCTCGATATCCACGCCCCATGATCGGTCTCACCGGCACCTCGCGCCTGCTCAAGGCCCTTGCGGACGAGACTCGCCTGCGCATCCTCCACCTCCTGGCTCGGGAGGAGCTGTCGGGCACCGACCTGATGGAGATCCTCAACGTCGGCCAGAGCCGGATTTCCACGCACCTCACCTTGCTCAAGGAAGTCGGCCTGGTCTCCGACCGGCGCGTCGGCCGGCGCACGCACCACTCGATCGCCCCCGGCCCCGCCGCCGGTCTGTGGGAGACGGCCCTCGCCGCCGGCGGCCCGACGCCTGAGTTCGAGGCCGATCTGGCGGGATTGGATGCTCTGCGCGGGAGACGGCAGGAAGCCCGGCGCGCCTACTTCGACCGCGTCGCGGCCCACTTCGGCGAGGTACTCCTGCCGGGCCGCACCTGGGAGGGCCTGGCGCGCGCCCTCTTGCAGCTCGCGCCACGCGGGCGCTACTTAGACGTCGGGATCGGCGACGGCCTGCTGACCTTGATGCTGGCCGAGGTCGCCGAGACGGTCAGCGCCGTGGACATCTCCCCGGAGATGCTCACACAACTCGAGCGCCGCGCCAGAGAGCGGGGGATCGAGAACGTCGAGTGGATCGAGGGCGAGCTCGAGGACCTGCCCTTGCCCGACGCCTCTCACGACTGCGCCGTCCTCAGTCAGGCCCTACACCACGCGGCGCGACCGGAGCGAGCCGTGGCGGAGGCTTGGCGCGTGCTCGCCCCCGGCGGGCGCATCCTCGTCCTGGACCTGTTGGCTCACACCGAGGAGTGGGTGCGCGACAAGCACCAACACGCACACCTCGGATTCACCGAGGCCGCCCTGGCCGACATCCTGACGAGCACTGGCTTCGCGGACGTGCGCGTCCAGCGCGCGGCCCGCGATCCTCAACCCCCCCACTTCATGACCCTGGTAGCCACCGGAACCCGCACATGAGCGTCCCCGCGATCCTCTCCGCCCTCGACCGCCGCGTCCTCGTCACCGACGGCGCCATGGGGACGCAGATCCACGCCGCCGACCTCGAGCTCGGGCGCGATTACCACGGCCTGGAGAACTGCTGCGAGATCATCAACCTCACACGACCAGAGGTCATACGCGCCATCCACGAGGCCTACCTGGCCGTGGGCTGCGACGCCGTCGAGACCAACACCTTCAGCGGCAGCACGCTGGTCCTCGGGGAATTCGGTCTCGCCGACCGTGCACGCGAGATCAACCG
Organism: Planctomycetota bacterium; assembly: GCA_002686265.1. Taxonomy (GTDB): domain Bacteria; phylum Planctomycetota; class UBA1135; order UBA1135. Next base: position 72,719 of record NZBA01000012.1, on the reverse strand, counting down.
CACCGCGGCCCTGATCGCCCGCGAGGCAGCGGACGGTTTCTCGACCCCCGAGCGGCCGCGTTTCGTCCTCGGATCGATGGGCCCCGGAACGAAACTACCGACCCTGGGACAGGCGACCTACGCTCAGCTCAAGGCCTCCTACGCGGAGCAGGCCCTCGGCCTCGCCGACGGCGGCGTGGACGCCTTCTTGATCGAGACCTGCCAGGATCCGCTGCAGAGCAAGGCCGCCATCGGCGCCGCCCTGGCGGTCCGGGCCCAAGCGGGAACCGAGATCCCGATCTTCGTCAGCGTGACCATGGAGGTCACCGGGACGATGCTGGTCGGCACGGAGATGGCCGCCGCACTGGCCCTGCTCGAGCCCTTCCCCGTCGAGCTCATCTGCATCAACTGCGCCACCGGGCCGCGTGAGATGGGCGAGCACGTGCGGCTCCTCGGCCAATCTTGCACCAAGCGCATCGGCGTCTACCCCAACGCCGGCCTGCCTCAGCTGGTGAACGGCCAGCCCTTCTACCCGCTGACGCCCGAGGAGCTCGCCGACTGGCTCCAGCGCTTCGTACAAGAGGACGGCATGAACCTGGTCGGCGGGTGTTGCGGCACGACGCCACGGCACCTCGAGGCGGTCGTGCGGACCATCGGGGAGCGCGCGCCCCGCCCGCGCACGGTGAACGCTCCGCCCCAGGTGACGAGCATCTACGGCGCGACGACCCTGGAGCAGGAGTCGTCGGTGCTGCTGGTGGGAGAGCGCTCCAATGCCAACGGCAGCCGCGCCTTCCGCGGTCACCTGCTCGACGAGAACGTCGATGGGATGGTCCAGATGGGCCGCGAGCAGGTTCGCGACGGCAGCCACGTGCTCGACGTCTGCGCAGCCTACGTGGGCCGCGACGAGCTGGCCGACATGACCAGGCTCATCGAGCGCTACCGCACGGATGTCGCCGTGCCGCTGATGATCGACAGCACCGACGAGGAGGTCCTGCGCGCTGCACTCGAGCTCTGCGGCGGCCGCTCCATCATCAACTCGATCAACCTCGAGGACGGCCCCGATCGCTGCGCGCGCGTGCTGCCCCTCGCCCGCGAGCACGGCGCGGCGGTGGTCGCCCTGACGATCGACGAAGAGGGCATGGGCAAGACGGCTGACGACAAGGTCCGCATCGCACGCCGCATCCACGACCTGTGCGTCGAGGAGCACGGCTTGCGCCCCGAGGACCTGCTCTTCGACGTCCTGACCTTCACGATCTGCACCGGCAACGAGGACGACCGACGCCTCGGCCTCGAGACCCTCGAGGGCATCCGCCGGGTCAAGAGCGAGCTGCCCGGGGTCGGCCTCCTGCTCGGCCTCTCCAACATCTCCTTCGGCCTGAACCCCGCGGCGCGTCACGTCCTCAACTCGGTCTTCCTGCACCACGCCCAAGAGGCCGGCCTGACCGCCGCCATCCTCCACTCCGGCCGCATCGAACCCCTGCACCGCATCGACGAACGCGTGCGCGAGGTCGCCGAGGACCTGATCTTCGACCGCCGGCGACCGGACTACGATCCGCTGGAGGAGTTCATGCGACTATTCGAGGGCGTCGACGTGCAGGCGCGCGCGGAACGCAGCGTCCCCGAGGACGTCTTCGAGCGCCTCGAGTGGCGCATCGTCGAGGGCGAGGGCGAGGGTCTCCAGGACGACCTCGACCTCGCCATGCGCTCGCGCCCGCCGCTCGAGATCATCAACTCCGTGCTGCTCGCCGGCATGGGGGTCGTCGGCGACCTCTTCGGGCGCGGCGAGATCCAGCTACCGTTCGTCCTGCGATCCGCCGAAACGATGAAGGGCGCCGTGGCCCACCTCGAGCCGCACCTCGACCGCATCGACGGCGAGACGCGGGGGAGAATCGTGCTCGCGACAGTACGCGGTGACGTCCACGACATCGGCAAGAACCTCGTCGACATCATCCTCACGAACAACGGCTACACGGTCTACAACATCGGCATCAAGCAGCCGATCCAGCACATCCTCGACGTCGTCCACGAGCACGATCCCGACGCGGTCGGCATGAGCGGACTGCTCGTGAAGAGCACGGTCATCATGCGCGAGAACCTCGAGGAGATGAACAACCGCGGAGTCGCCCTCCCCGTGATCCTCGGCGGGGCGGCCTTGACTCGCAAGTACGTCGAGGACGACTGCCGACGGGCCTACGAGGGACCGCTCTACTACGCGCGTGATGCCTTCGAGGGCCTGGACACGATGGCGCGCATCGTCGCGGGGGAGGAGCGGCCGGCTCCCGCGGGTGAGGCCGCCGCAGAGCCAACCGCGGAGCCCACGGGGAGCATCGCGCAGGTCGCGCGGACGGTCGCCGAGGTGGGTGTGAGACCCGAACCGCAGGAGGACGCACGCCTGCCGGTGCCGCCCGAAATCGAGCGCGACATCGAGTACCCCGCGGCCCCGTTCTTGGGGCACCGGCTCATCGAGGCGGTCTCCCTCCAGAGCGTCATGTCCTACATCAACGAGAAGACGCTCTTCCACTTCCAGTGGGGCTACCGGCGCAAGAACCGCTCCGTCGAAGCGCACCGCCGCTTCACCGACGAGCACGTCCGGCCCATCTACCACGCCCTGATGAAGCGCTGCGCCGAGGAGGGAATCCTCCAGCCCAGAGCGGCCTACGGCTACTGGCCCTGCTCCCCCGAGGGAGACGCTCTCGTGCTCTTCGATCCGGACGGGTCCGGCCGGGAGGTCGCGCGCTTCGGTTTCCCGCGCCAGAGCGGCAAGAAGAGCCTCTGCATCTCGGACTTCTTCCACGCGGACAACGGGACGCCCGACACGGTCGCCCTGCAGGTCGTCACCGTGGGGCAGCAAGCCTCCGAGACGGCCCGCTCTTGGTTCGCCGAAGATCGCTACCAAGACTACCTGCATCTGCACGGCCTCTCGGTCGAGACCGCCGAGGGACTGGCGGAGTACGTCCACCGCCAGATCCGGGGCGAGCTCGGCTTCGCCGACGAGGATGCGCGCGAGATGAACCGACTGTTCAAGCAGGGCTACCGCGGAGCACGCTACTCCTTCGGTTACCCTGCCTGCCCGAACCTCAAGGACCAGGAGCAACTCCTTGCCCTCCTGCACGCCGACGAGCTCGGCATCCAGATGTCTGACGAGCATCAGCTGTGGCCCGAGCAATCGACCTCCGCCATCGTCGTCCACCACCCCGAGGCCCGCTACTTCACGATCTGAGCATGCTCGACCGCATTCTCGAACCCGAAGCCATGGACACGCTCTCGGAGACCGAGAGCTACGACTCGATGGACCACACCGAGGCCAACGCGTCATTCGTCGGGCGGCTGTTCGACCTCGGAGCCGGCGGGCACATGCTCGACATCGGCACGGGACCAGGACACATGCCGCCCATGATCTGTGCGCGCGAGGAGAGCGTCACGGTCGTCGGCGTGGACCTCTCCCGCCACATGATCTCCGCCGCCAACGCGAACCTCGCCAAGACGCCGCACGTCGCGCGCGTCGAGTATCGGCACATGGACGCCAAACGGCTCGCCTTCGCCGACGGCGAGTTCGACGCGGTGTTCTCCAACACGATCCTCCACCACATACCCGACCCGCGGCCATTCCTGCGCGAGGCGCGGCGCGTCCTGCGTCCGGGCGGCGCGCTGTTGGTGCGCGACCTGTTCCGTCCGCCCACGCGCGAGGCCCTCGAAGCCCTGGTCGAGTCTCACGCCGCCGGGTGCACCGAGCACCAGCGCACCCTGTTCACCGACAGCCTGCACGCGGCCTTCACCGCCGGCGAGCTCCGGGACCTGGCCGACGAGAGCGGCCTCGAGCAGGCCGAGATCGTGATCGACAACGACCGACACATGTCCCTGCAGATCCCGGCGGTGGGCTGAGGCCACGCTCTTGGAATGGCGACCACGGACCGAGTGACGGGCACGCCCGAACTGGCGCTGACGCTGGGAGGAGGCGGAGCCCGCGGCGCCTACCAACTCGGCCTTCTGCGTCACCTCTCCCGGCGCTTCCCCGAGCTGGAGGTCCCAATCCTGACCGGCGTCTCCGCGGGCGGCATCAACGCCGCCTTCCTCGCCAACCACACCGGTTCCTTCGCGCGCAAGGTCGACACGCTCCTGGAGTGGTGGCTCTCGATCACCGTCGACCAGGTCTTCCGGGTGGACGGCTCTTCCCTGGTCTCGCACCTGCTGCGCGGGCTCGCGCAGTTCGCCTGGTTCGGCGGACGCGATGGCGCGAGGCAACTGAGAGGGATGGTGGACACCGCTCCCCTGCGCGCCCTGCTCCAACGCGGCCTGACCGGCGGCGCCGATGGAGAGCTGACCGGCATCGAGAGCAACCTCTCCCAGAGCGATCTGCGCGCCGTCGCTCTGACGACCACGCGCTACGACACCGGGCAGACCGTGATCTGGACCCAGGGCCGCGATATCTCCGTCTGGAAGCGCCCGCAGCGCCTGGCGCGAGCCGGGAAGCTGCGCGTCGAGCACGTGCTGGCCTCCGCCGCCCTCCCGTGGCTGTTCCCGGCGGTGCGCATCGGCAAGAACTGGTACGGCGACGGCGGTGTGCGCCTGCACGCTCCCCTCGCACCGGCCATCCACCTTGGCGCGGATCGCATCCTGGCCATCTCGACGCGCTACGGCCGCAACGACGCGGAGGTCGACCTGAGCAAGACGGATCTCTATCCGCCCCCGGCCCAAGTCGCCGGCATCCTCTTGAACTCGATCTTCCTCGACCTCCTGGATCAGGACGCCTACAACCTCGAGCGCGTCAACGACCTGCTGAAGCGCGTCCCCGAGCAGGAACGCGGCGACCTGCGCCAGATCGACTTGCTCGTCCTGCGCCCCTCACGCGATCTGGGGAAGCTCGCGAACGAGTACGAACCTTCCCTGCCCCCTCTCTTCCGCTTCCTGACCCGGCGGTTGGGTACGCGCTCGAGCCGCAACCAGGACCTACTGAGCCTGATCATGTTCCAACCCGACTACATCGAGCAGCTCATCGCGACCGGCGAGCGGGATGCCGAGGAACGCGCCGAGGAGATCGCTCAGTTTCTGAGCTAGTCCCCAGCTCCCCGGTCCCCAGGCGCGCGGGGATAGCGGCCTAGAAGTCCCTGTGCCAGGAAACGAGTAGAGAGAAATCGGGGCCGGTGGCGGCGACCAGATCCTCGTGGAAACTGAACGAGAGGCGCGACTCCTCGCCGGTGTCCCACGCCAGGCCCAGCCCCAAGTCGAGGATCTCCTGATCAATCTCCTCGACGGGGATCGAGCTCATCATCGGCCCGCTCCAGATGAGCTGGCCGAGGAGGGACAAGGAGTCGTTCCAGCGGTACTCGCCGCCCAACTGCAGGTCGATCGCGTTCTCGAGCTCATGGGCGCTCGAGGCGCAAAACCCCTCCGACTGCCCCGGCATTCGCCAGGCGAGGCCGAAGGTGGAAGTCACCCGGCCGAGGTTCTTCTCACCCGCCAGCCCCAGGCCGAAGTCGAGGGCGCCATTGCCGAATCCCGCCGATTCCGAGCCGGTCGGGAGCTCGACGCCCACGCGCCAGGCCATGGCCGGGACGCGCTTGCCTTCTTCCTGGAAGAGACTCGTGTAGATGAGCGCGAGGTCACCGAGAGCGAGGCGGTCCTCCTCGAGTTCGAAGAGCACGTCGTCTCCATCGGAGATCGTCATCTGCCACTGATCGTCCTCGACATACGTCCGGCCTCCTCCGGGAAGAGTGAGCAGCTCGTGCCAGGACTCGATGAAAGCGTCGAGGAAGCCGCTGGTCGTGAAGAGCAGGGGCAGCTCGACCTCGAGATCCGACCGCCCACTCAGACCGTAGCGCAGGCGAGAGTCGATGCGCAGCAGCTCGCCATCGAAGCTGACGGCCTGCTCGTCGATGCTCCCGATCTCCTCGATGCTGCTGTAGCTGACGCCGACCGCCAGAGTCGCGTCCCCGCGAGGAGTGGTCAGTGGCCGGCGCGGGCGCAGGGAAATCTGGGTCAAGGCCAGGGGATGCTGGTTGCGCGCGGGGAGCGGGCCGCGCACCCGTGGGCGCGGGTCCTCGGCGAAGCCGGGCAAGCTGGAGCAAGCCACCAGGGCTAGGAGAACGGTCGGCAAAGCGAGGGATCGCAGGGTCTGCAATGCACGAGGGGCTCGGGAGATCGGCGCGCGCGGCGTGCGCGTCGGGAAGCGGAGAGCGGCACCGTGGACGCACCGCTCACCCGGGGAGCATAGCAGCCGACGCCCTTCGTCCCCAGGCCGCCGGACGCCCATTCCGATCGCGGCCGGGCCCACCGTCACCGCCCTCAGCCCGCCCCGTGAAGCACAGCCACCGCCTCCCGAAAACGGGCCGCGAGCTCGCGATAGGCTCCGGCGCGCCCGACTTCCGGTTCGGTCGGCGCGGCGCTCTCACGCACGAAGGGCGCGGCGACCTCGTCGGGACCGACCCGCTCGCCCGAAGCGCGCCTGCGGGTCCATGCGGCTTGGAGCGCCGCCCCCATGGCCGCGGACTCGGGCTCGGCGAGCGGGGTGACCGGGCAGCCCAGCAAGTCGGCGAGGATCTCGCGCCAGAGCTCGTTGCCCGCGGCACCGCCGACGAGGTGCACGCCCTCGACGCTGATCCCCAGGCCTCGCATGCGCTCGACGCCCCAGGCCAGGTTGAGGCTCGTGCCCTCGAGCGCGGCGCGGTAGAGGGTGCCGGCACGCAGATGTCCGGCGCGCACGCCGAGCAGGGTCCCCGATGCCTCGGGCAGGTCTGGAACGCGCTCTCCGGCGAGGTAGGGGAGCCAAAGGAGACCATCGCAACCGATCGGGACCGAGCGCGCCGCGTGCGTCAACCGCCCGTGATCCTCGCCGAAGGCCTGCCGCACTTCCTCGGTGACACCCGTCAGGTTCATCACGCACAACAGCGGCAGCCAGCCGCCCACCGAAGAGCAGAACGGAGCGATCAACCCCGCCGGGTCGATCACGGGTACGTCGGCGTGCGTGAAGACCGTGCCGGAAGTCCCCAGACTGACGACGACCACGCCCGGCCGCGTGGCACCGCTGCCCACGGCGCTCATCATGTTGTCGCCACCGCCAGCGCTGACCAGAACCCCCTCCTCCAAACCCAACAACGCCGCACCGTCTGCGTTGAGGCGACCCGCCGCCTCGCCGTTGGCGAGCAGAGAGGGTAGGCGCTCCGCGAGGCCCGGCGCGACGGCCGCAACCCGCGCTTCGTCGAAGGTGCGCGCGCGGGGATCGAAGAACCCAGTTCCCGAGGCGTCGCCGGCCTCCATGCAAGCATCCCCGGTGAGCACGAAGTTCACGTAGTCGTGAGGCAGAAGCACGTGCCGCACGCGCTTCCAGCTCTCCGGTTCGTGCCGCGCGAGCCAGAGCACCTTCGAGGCTGTGAAGCCGACCGGGACGGGGCTCGCGAAGGCCTCAGAGAGCTCGCGCGCCTCGGCCGCGGTCGAAGTGTCGCACCACAGCTTCGCGGGCCGCACGACCGCGCCCGCTGCATCGAGGACCACCAGGCCGTGCTGCTGCCCCGACACTCCGACGCCCTCGAAACGCGCCGCATCGACGCCCTTTGCGTCGAGAAGCTCGGCCGCCACGGAGCGCACGGCGTCGATCCACGTTTGCGGGTGCTGCTCGCAGGCGCCGGGCCCGAGCCCCTCCAGGAGGCCGTAGGACACAAGAGCGCGGGCGACCACGCAGCCCTTCTCCGCATCGAGCACCACACCCTTGGTGCCCTGGGTCCCGACATCGAGCCCGAGGAAGAGGGACACGCTCCCCCGGGCCTCAGGCCCGCACTCCCATCAAGTGCTCCATCATGACCTGGTCGAGGCGCTCGTAGCGCAGCCCCCTCGCCGCGATAGCGTCCACGTCGCACTCCAGCTCGCGCAGGGCGGCCGCCTTCTCGGCGCCGTAGCCGCCTCCGAGCAGGGCGTCGATCTCCGGCTCGCTCCGCCCGGCGCGCAGCTCGACGACCTCGGGGTCGGCGTCGAAACAGCGCGCGCGCGCGCGCAGGATGTTGTAGGTGCGCATGCACCCGCGGGCGAAGTCCCAGACGCCCTCAACGTCCTCGCTGCGGTAGGCGTGAGCATCGAAGTGCCGCGGTCCCCCGTAGGCCTCCGTCCCCGCTGTTCCCTCCAACAGCCGCACGAGCAGAAAAGCCTGCTTGAGATCCTCGGAGCCAAAGCGCAGGTCCTGGTCGTAGCGGCCGATGCGCTGACCGTTCAGATCGATGTGAAACAGCTTCCCCGCCTCCATGGCCTGGGCGACGCCGTGGGTGAACGAGAGGCCCGCCATCGTCTCGTGGGCGACCTCGGGATTCACGCCGACCATCGTCGAGTGCTCGAGGGTCTCGATGAAGTGCAGCATGTGGCCGGTCGTGGGCAGATACATGTCGCAACGCGGCTCGTTCGGCTTCGCTTCGAGGGCGAAGCGCAGGTCGTAGCCCTGGTCCAGGACATAGGCGCAGAGGAAGTCGAGCGCCTCGCGAAATCGCTTAAGCGCCTCTTGCGGATCTCGGCAGGCGTCGGCCTCCGTCCCCTCGCGCCCTCCCCAGAAGACGTAGATGCGAGCACCGAGCTCCACGCCAAGGTCGATCGCATCCATCGTCTTGCGCAGGGCGAAGGCGCGCACGCGCGGGTCGTTGGCGGTGAAAGCGCCGTCCTTGAAGATCGGGGGGCTGAACAGATTCGTCGTCGCCATCGGGACGATGAGGCCGGTCTCGGCCAGGGTCCGCTGGAAGCGACCGACGATCCGGTCGCGCTCCGCCGCGGAGGAGCCGAAGGGAACGAGGTCCTCGTCGTGGAGGTTGACGCCCCACGCGCCACAGCGCGCCAACCCGCGCACGATCTCGCAGGCATCCTGCGTGGGGCGCACCGGCCCGCCGAAGGGGTCGCGGCCGGGGTTGCCAACGGTCCACAGGCCGAAGGAGAACTTGTCTTCAGGTCGGGGATCGAATGCGTCCATCTCGAAGGCTCGGTCGGGTCGTAGCGGGTGGGCGGGGCGGACGAGTATTCCACCCGGCACGGGCGCCGGTTCCCACCCCGCAGCGGTCGATTGCGGCCCGCGGCCGCGGATCAGCGCACGCCGGAGTGCACGCGCGGCGCGAAGAGCAGGCTCTCAGCCACGCGCCCCTCCCTCAGCCGGAGCGTTTCGATGCGCTCGTCGGCGACCCCCTGCCCGGCGCGCCGCCGCGCCAGGTCGAAGAACATCCCCTGATGGGCCGCCTCCGATGGAGCCAGAGCGCGATACAGCTCGACGAGGTCGGGATCGGTGAGACGCTCCTCCAGGAGCCGGAAGCGCTCCAGGCTGCGGGCCTCGATCAACCCGGCGACGATGAAGCGATCGAGGAGCACGTCGCCCCTCCCCTCCTTCGCCGCCTGCGCGAGCCCCTCCGCGTAGGGGTTCGGCCGCAGAGGACCCAGGACTCCGCCGCGTGCGTGGAGCAGGCGCGCCACCGCCGAGAAGTGCTGCATCTCCTCCTCCGCCATCACCGCCAGCCGCTCGACCCCGCATGGGTCGTCGGGATTGCGGGCGATCAGGGCCTGCGCGGAGGAGGCAGCCTTCAGCTCGCAGTGAGCGTGGTCCGCCAGCAGCGCCAACGGCTGCTCGGCAGCGCGGGCGGCCCACTCCGACGGTGTGCGCCAGGCGAGCTCGATCATCCGCCGCCCGCGCCCGGCTCCCAGAGCACGTCGGCGCTGCCGCCGTCGTTCAGGGCGCGGGCGATGACGAAGAGCAAGTCGGAGAGACGGTTGAGATAGTGCAGGGGCTCGGGGCCGACTCGCCCCTCCTCCGCCTCGCTCCCGAGAAGCTCGACGAGGTGGCGCTCGGCGCGCCGGCAAACCGTGCGCGCCAGGTGCATCCAGGCGGCGGGCATCGTCCCGCCGGCCAAGACGAAGGACTTCAACGGCTCGAGATCCTCGTTGACCAAGTCGATGATCCCCTCGAGGCGCTCGGTGTAGGCCGCGGTCACGCGCAAACCCCCGCCGCCCTCACCGGGGCACGAGAGGTCCGCGCCGAGATCGAAGAGGTCGTTCTGGATCGCCCGCAGCCAGGCGCGGAACGGCTCCTCCACCCCTCCGGCCAGGGCCATGCCCAAGACGGCTGATAGCTCGTCCACGCTGCCGTAGGCCGCAACCCGCGGATGGTGCTTGCCGACCCGCTCCCCGCTGCCGAGGGCGGTCGTCCCGTCGTCTCCCGTCCGCGTGTAGATGCGATTCAACCTGACCATGCGCGCCACCGAGCGGCTCGATCATACCGTTCCGCACGGCCGGTCACAGCAAGGGAGAGAGCAGGCGCGCGGCCTCGTCCCGCAGGCGTGAGAAGGTGCCGCGAGCGGCCAGCGCCACCCCGTCGAGCTCCTCGCTGCTCTCCAGAGCTCCCAAGAAGCGCCCCTCGAGCCGCCGGGCGAATCCACGCTCGGCCACGACCACGCTGATCTCGAAGTTCAGCCGAAAACTGCGCATGTCCACGTTGGCCGACCCGACCAGCCCCCAGCTCCCGTCGACCACGAGCGACTTCGCGTGCAGCATCGAAGGCTGGTAGCAGAACACCCGCACGCCGCTGCGGACCAGGTTCAGGAAGTTCGAGCGCCCCGCGGCGGCCACGATCGGGACGTCGGAGCGGGCGGGGACCAGAAGCCGGACGTCAACCCCGCGCAGGGCCGCCGCCGTCATGGCACGCACCAAGGGCTCGTCGGGAATGAAGTACGGGCTGGTCAGGTAGACCCGCTCCCGCGCGGACGCCACGCCGTTGAAGTAGACCATGCCGCTGGCGTTCAGCCTCTGGTCCGGACCGGAGGGGAGCACGGCGACGGCGCTCCCCTCCGGTCCGGGCGAAGCGGGCGCGGGGGGCGAGGTGAAGGGCAACTGCGCCCCCGTGGCGTAGGTCCAGTCCTCGCAGAAGATCCGCGCGAGATCCGCGACGGCAGGGCCCGATACCTCGAGGTGAGTGTCGCGAAAATGGCGCGCCCCGCGCAGGCGCGAGCGTCCGGAGTACTGGTCGCCGATGTTCATCCCACCGGTGAATCCGAACTCTCCGTCGACGACGATCAGCTTGCGGTGGTTGCGCAGGTTGAAGGACCAGCGCCGACGGAGGGGGTTGAGAGGGAAGAACACCTCGGTGCGCCCGCCCGCGCTCTCGATGGCTCGCAGCAGAGTGGGATCGAGCCCGAGGGACCCGACGCCGTCGTAGAGAAAGCGCACCTCCACGCCCCGCGCGGCGCAGCGTGCGAGCAACCCGAGGAAGCGCCGTCCGGTGACATCGTTCTTGACGATGTAGTACTCGGCCCAGACGGTTTCCCGCGCCCCCGCCAGCACTTCCTCGATGCGTTCGAAGGCGCGCTCGTCCTCGGTCAGGAGCGGGACCCGATTGCCCTTCGTCGGAGCCATGCCCGTCAGGCGCGTCGTCAGGCGAAACAGCGACGCGATCTCGGCGGACGCCCCCTCCTGCCCTCCGAGCTCGACGGCACCCTCCGAGTTGGTCGGGTAGTCCTCCGCTCCCACCGCATCCAGGCGCCGCTTGCGGATGGCGTGCCGCACGTGGGGGACGGCCAGGAGGAAGTACAGGGCGGCGCCGATCACCGGCAGGGCCGCGATGGCGAGGATCCAGGCCACGGTCGTGCTCACGCCGTGGTGGCGCAGGAGGACGCGCGCGATGGCGTAGGCGTCGAGCACGACGACACCGATCAGCAGGGGGAGCGGCAGGTCGGGCATGGCGGGATGGGCGATCTTAGTCGCCTGCGGGGGGCCTAGGCGCGCAGAAATGCGCCCGCCCCTCTCCGGGCTGCCCATCGCAGGGAATCCGGGGAAAACCCCACGGATCACCCGCCCGTACGACGCCAACCTGGGTGACACTTCAGTAGTTAGCAGTTTCGTCGGAGAGGTCGAGCGCCTGTTCTCGGCCCAAGCATGTGTCTTGACCCCCGGCAGCGCCCTGCGCGGCCACCCCTCAAGTCCCCCCAACGATCTGAAACCCCAATGAGAATGAGAATCGCGGTCGCCGCCATGCTGGCGGCACTGTCCTTCCAAGCCCCCGCCTCACAGGGTCCGGCCCAGACCCAGCAGCCGGTCATCACGGTCGGCGGACGCTCCTATGCGACTTGGCAGTCCTACGTGCAGTCTCCGCTGTTCAAGCAGAACTCGATGCACTGCATCACGCCCTCCCGCAACCCCACGATCAATCCCTCCACGGGCTTCAACTTCTCGCCCTCGGATTGCGCCTACTATTCGACCAACCCCAACCCGATCTACGACCCGACGGTCGTCTACACGATCCAGGTGGTCGTCCACGTCATCGAGCACACCAACGGTCAGGGCGCCATCTCCAATGCGATGGTCCAGAGCCAGATCGCCGTCCTCAACGAGGACTTCCGTGCCCTGGCGGGTTCCAACGGCGCGCCGGGGACGGACGTGATGATCCAGTTCGAGCTCGCAACCCAGGATCCCCAGGGGAACGCGACGAACGGGATCACCACCAGCGTCAACAACCAGTGGTACAACGACAACGGCTCCTACTGGAACAGCCTGGCCTGGGACACGAACCGCTACCTGAACTTCTACACGAACTCGTGCGGCGGGTACCTCGGCTACGTGCCCGACCTGCCCCAGGGCGGCATCGTCGGGAACAACTCCGATCGGGTGGTGATCCTGTGGTCGGCGTTCGGCCGCAACGCACCCATCGGCCCGCCCTACAACCTCGGGCGGACGGCCACCCACGAGGTCGGCCACTACCTCGGGCTGTGGCACACCTTCGACAACGGCTGCGGCAGCGCGAGCGCCTGCTACAACAGCGGGGACCTGATCTGCGACACCAACCGGGAGAGCCAGCCCACCTACGGCTGCCCGGGCAACAAGGCCGGCTGCAGCTCTCCGGACCCGATCCACAACTACATGGACTACTCGGACGACTCCTGCATGTGGGAGTTCACCTTCGAGCAGACCAACCGCATGCGCTGCACTCTCGAGAACTACCGACCGGACGTGTACGGGGGGAGCGGGCCGCCCCCGCCCCCGCCGCCGCCCGGAGACGTCGCCTCGATCAACATCGATGTCGGAGCCAATGGAGTATTTCCCGCCCCCGCATCCAGCTTCGGCGGTGCGGCCGCACAACCGGGGACCTGGAACGAGGTCAGCGGCACTGCCAACAACGTCTCCCTCGATCAGCTCGACGGGAGCGATAGTGGCGCGACCATCAGCGTCAGCGGAGGCAACGGCAACTTCGCCTCGAACAACTCCGCCACGACCGGGGATGTCCAGCGCCTGATGGACGACATCCAAGACGCGGACACGTCCACCTGGACGATCTCCGGCCTGGGGAACGGCAGCTACGCCGTCTACGTCTACGCCTGGGCGCCCGACGATCCGACGAGCTTCTCCACGAACGTAACCGTCGTCGGCGGCTCCAGCGGCACCCAATCATGCGGCGGCGCGGACTGGGGCGGCAGCTGGGTCCACGGCGCCCACTACGTGTCCGACGAGGTGAGCGTCAGCAACGGCTCGATCACGATCCAAGTCGCGCCCAACGGCTCCACGCCCTCCAGCGTCAACGGCTTCCAAGTCGTCGAGCTCGGCGGCGGGAGCGTGGGGACGGCGTTCTGCTTCGGCACGAACAGCGCCTGCCCCTGCGGCAACGGCGGCGCGAGCGGCGAAGGCTGCGAGAACTCGACCGGCTCGGGGGCAACCCTCTCAGGCGGCGGTTCGACCAGCGCGGGAGCCGACGACCTCTCGTTCTTCGCAGGGAACCTGCTAGCCAGCCAGCCGGCGCTCCTGTTCGCAGGAACCGCATCCCTCAACGGCGGCAATGGCGTCTCTTTCGGTGACGGCCTGCGCTGCGCCGGTGGAACGGTCACGCGACTGGGCGTCCAGGTCCCCGACGGAGGCGGCCAGGCCTCCTGGGGCCCCGGCCTCGGCAACGCGGGCGGCTGGTCGAATGGCGACACGCGCTACTTCCAGGCGTGGTACCGCAACCCGCAGGGCGGCCCCTGCGGCACGGGCTTCAACCTGAGCCAGGGCCTCTCGGTGAGCTTCACGCCCTGAGTCACGGATTCACGCCGCCCGCGGGCGTGAGGGTCTCCACGGGGGGGGCGGAGCGCAGCCGCGCTCCGCCCCCCTCTCCGTGCGCGGGCGCTCAGCCCTCATCACCCGCCTCCCGGCGGGCGCTGGGGCTGGGGTCGAGGCCAAAATCCGACGGCCTCATCGCGCTCCCCAGAGAGCGCATCATCATGTGCCAGGCGCGAGCGTCGCTGGTCTCGAGGGGCGCGCGCGAGAAGATGCGGTCGATCGACTTCGCGATGACTCGCTTGGCCTCGGCGCTCCGTGCGACGTGCTCGACGAAGGTGTGCTTCAGGTTGGCTTTGAGGAACTCGCGCTCCGCGCCGGTCAATGGGTGCCCGCCGGGCTCGCGCCGGTGCACTTGCTCACCGCTGAACAGACCCTGCAGGACGATCCCCACGCAGATAGCGAGGTTCACCGAGGTGTGCTCGGCCGCCGTGCGCACGTGGAGCAGGCGCTGGCAGAGCGAGGCGTCCTCAACCGAGAGGCCCGACTCCTCGCTGCCGAAGATGAGAGCCAGGCGCTCGCCGGGATCGGCGGCCAGGACGCCCAGTTCCTCACGCACCTCGTTCCAATTATCCCTGATGCGGTTGTCGCGCACGCGCGCCGTAAAGCCGACCGTGGCCGAGCAGTCCGCCAGGGCCTCGGTCAGCTCGTCGACCACGCGTACTTTCTCGCGCACGTCAGCGACGCCATGGGACATCTGGGCGAACTCCGGGTGGAGCAGTAGGGCGGGGCGATCCGGGGCGACGAGCACCAGCTCGCAGAGGCCGAAGTTGTCGCAGGCGCGCAGGACCATCCCCACGTTGCGCGGCCCTCGCGGCCGAACGAGAACGACGCGCCTCATTCCGACCTCCCGAGATAGCCGATGATCGCCTCACCACGCACATCGAGTGCCGCGGCTAGCTCCGCCGGCGGACGCGGATCGAGCAGCTCGATCCAGACCCCCCCCCCGCCCTGCCGCTCGATCCCGGGGCGGCCGTAGAGGCGCGGATCGTTCCAGGCGGTCGCGGGAATCGCCAGCCGCACCTCGTCATCAATGCCGTAGAACCGATCGAGGTAGCACACGCGCTCGCGTGCAACGCGGCGCCCGTCGAGGTCGAGGGTCAGACACAAGGTCGAACGTGGAGTCTTGCGCGGACGCGCGATGGTCACCTCCAGTGGCGTCGCGCCGCTCAAGACGACAGCGTCGAGGCGCGTAGGGTGGACGGCGACCTGCACGCCGTTGGGGACGGCTAGAAGCTCGACGAGAGGTGGATCGCAGGCCGGGTGCATGTCCAAGACCGCGCGCACACCCACGCCGTCGCCAGGTACGGAGAGGGTCAGCCGCCCTCCCCCGCCGCGTGCGATCGAGGCCGCGCAGGGGCGCGGCTGGCCGTCCTCGAGACCCGGCCAGGCTGGAGCGCGCTCATCGGGAACGAGGGGCAGGTCCAGCTCAGCGAGAGATCGGCCGCCGATGAAGACCCGCTCCGCCTCCAGGGTTCCCGTCGAGGCGCGCAGGCGCAACTCGAGGGTCTCCCCGCGGCGGGAAGCGCGCAAGTGGGTCCACGCCGGGGAGGTTCCTCCTCGCACGGGAGGCAGATCGAAGGCCTGGATGCCGGCCGCGCGCGGCGCCGGGCCGTCGAGGGCCAGGCCACTCCAGGGCGCCAGGATCGGCCCGCCGAAGCTGCGCGCACGGACCTCGATGACACCCTCCTCCCCGGCGCGCCCGGCGATGCGCAATACGCCGAGGGGCGGCTCTCCCTCGAGGAGTCGTTCGAGGGCGCGCACCTCCGCGAAGGAGTCACGAACCTGGGCCGGCGACCAAAACCCACCTTGCGCCTCGGGTAGTTCCAGCGCGGAGCCCGGCAGCACCGGGGCCCCATCGGAGCGCACGAGACTGTCGCCTGTGATCGACGAACACCACATCCACTCACGCCCCATGGCCACCCGGCGCGAGAACTCGGCATCCTCGATCAGGACGGCGTCGCGCCCGCCCCCACGCCCCGAGCTCTGTGCCCACAGATCGCGGCCCTCGCGGCCGAAGACCCCGGTCAGCGTTGCGAAAACGTCCACGTCCCGAGTCGGAAGCCCGCCCACGGCGCCCCATCGGAGGCCCGCCGAACGCAGGACGAGCGGAGCATGCAGACGCGGCTCGGGATCACCGCGTGCGGGGAGTGGGCGCAAGGGCGCGGGGAGTGCACCGGATATTCCCCCGGTGACGACCACGAGCGCCTCGTCCCGGCGCCCGGCTCCGTCGATGGCGTCGGTGACCTCCCGCAGCACGGCGTCCATGCGGGCGAGCCGGGCGGCGTAGAGAGCGCGCACGAACGCGCCCCGCGCCGGATCGCCGCGACGGCGCAGGAGCTCGATTCCGAGGGCGTCGAGGGCGCCGGTCGGATCATCCTCGAGGCGGTCGAGGGCGCCGGCGATGGCGGCGGAGGAACTCCGCCACGGCTCTAGCGCACGCCGCAGGAAGGGCCGCACGGCGAGGGCGTCGGGCGCCGCGCGGTCACGCGAGTCGGCGAGATGCAAGAACAGGAAGACCTTGCCGCTGGAGCTCAACGCCTCCCGAAGGGGAACGGCGATCGATGCGAGTGTGTCGGCCGCGGAGCGCGGCCAGCGCGGCGGATGGACGAGGGCCGGACCCTCGTAGACATCGAATCCTTGGTCGAGGCCCGAGAGCGCGCCATCGAGCTGGCCGAGGGAGACTGCCGCCAGGGTACGGTAGCCCGCGGCGCGGAAGAGCTCGGCCATGGTCGTGCACTCCTCGGCCAGGGTCTGACGGCCGAGGGAATGCACGGAGCCCACGCCGTGGCGGCGCGGCGAGAGGCCGGTCAGCAGGGAAGCCAAGGCGGCGTTGGTCCCGCTGGAAGAGGCGCTGTGCGCTCGAAAGGCGCGCCCACCCTCGGCCAAGCTCGCCAGCGTGGGCGTCGCGCTCCGCTGGGTGCTGAGCAGGTCGAGCTCACCGACGTCCACGCCGTCCCAGATGATGAGCGCCACGACTTCGTGACCGCGTCCGCAAGCCGCGCGCACCTCGTCGGCCCCCGGCCGCTGATCGCAACCCTTGAACAGGTAGCTCCCTCCGAACACCGCTAGGGCGGCGGTGAAGACGAGCCAACGGCAGCCGCCGGACACGCGCACGGGACGGCTCAAGCCCTCCCCCGCAAGGAAGCGAGCTGGGCCGGGTCCGCGTTCCCGCCGGAGACGACGGCGGCGACGCGCAGGGGGTCGGCGGCACTGCGGCCCGCGAGCAGCGCGGCCGGCAAGAGCCCGCCGAATACGAGCGCCGGTGCGGCCGCTCCCGCCGGCTCGGCCTCGATCCCCG
The DNA here is from genome assembly GCA_002686265.1 of Planctomycetota bacterium. Taxonomy (GTDB): domain Bacteria; phylum Planctomycetota; class UBA1135; order UBA1135. Next base: position 55,411 of record NZBA01000012.1, on the reverse strand, counting down.
CGGTCACCAGGCGCGCCTGCGCACCGAAGACGGCCTCGTCGGAGATCTCAATCACCTCGTCCACCGTTGCTCGACAGATGTCCACGTTCAGTTGCCCCGAGAACAACGGGCACAGACCCTGTACAGCGGTCGTGATCTCCTCGAGGACCACCGGCGAGCGAGCTTCCAGCCCGCGGCTCAAGGTGGAAGAACCCTCTGGCTCGGACCCCAGGACCGTCACCGCTCCGCCCAACTGCGCGCGCAGGGCGAGGGAGACCCCCGAGATCAGACCGCCGCCGCCCACGGGCACGACCACGACCTCGACCTCCGGCCACTCGCCGGCGATCTCCAGGCCAACGGTCCCCGCACCCTGCACGGTGCGAGCCGCGTCGTAGGGGTGAATCAGAACGCGTCCCTGCTCCACGAGGGCCGCGCAGCGCTCCTGGGCCCCTTCGCGCGTCGGCGTGAGCACGACCTCGGCCCCGCGCTCCCGGCAAGCGGCGATCTTGTTCGGATAGGCGTCCGCGGGCATCACGACCACCGCCGAGATTCCAGCCCGCCGCGCGGCCCAGGCCAGGGCTCCGGCGTGGTTCCCCGAGCTGCAGGCGACGACGCCGCGACGACGCTCGTCGGCGGCGAGGCGCGAAACCTGGTTCCACGCTCCACGCGCCTTGAAGGAGCCCGTGACCTGCAGGTTCTCCAGCTTGAGCCGCAGCTCGACGCGCTCGTCGGGGCCGGCGAAGGGCGCCAACGGCGTGCACTCGACGACACCCTCCAGGCGCTCCGCAGCGTCCTCCACGCGAATGTGGTCGAACGCTCCCCACTCCCCAGGCATCGTCTCGGATCCGCTCACATGGCGTAGAGTACCCTACGCTCCGTGACTTCTCCCGACTCCGCCCGCACCTCGCCGACCTCGCACGGCGCGCCGGCCTTGCCGTTCACCGCGCCTTGGCTCCTGGCTCCGATGGAGGGGGTCACCGAGCCGTGTTTCCGCGACCTCCTGCTGGAGTGCAACCCTCCAGAGCACCTGGGCGGAGCGTTCACCGAGTTCGCGCGGGTCGTGAAACTCCCCCTCCCCCGCCGCGTGCTGCGCGCACACCTCGGCCCGCACCGAGGCGAGCGCCCGATCGGCCTACAACTGATGGGCGCCGATCTGGAAGCTCTCGGGGAGACGGCGCGGCGCGCCGAGGAAATCGGCGCCCCTCTGGTGGATGTGAATTTCGGCTGCCCGGCGAAGGGAGCCCTGCGCGGCTGCGCAGGCTCGGCCGTGCTCGCCGAGCCCGCGCGCCTGGAGCGCATCCTGCGGGCGGTGGGGAGCGCCCTGGAAAGGAGCCTGCTGACAGCCAAGATCCGCGCCGGCATCGACGACACGGTCCGCCTCACGGAGCTGGCTCAGGCGGCCGAGGAGGGCGGCGCCGCCATGCTCACCGTCCACTGCCGCACGCGAAGCGAGGGCTACCAACCCGAAGTGGACTGGAGCCGCCTCACGCGTGCAGTCGAGAGCGTCGAGATCCCCGTCTGCGGCAACGGCGGCGTCCTAGTCCACGCCGACCTCGAGCGCATGCGGCGCGAAACGGGCTGCGCCCTCGTCATGGTGGGACGCGCGGCTCTCGGTGACCCCTGGATCTTCAGCGGAGCCGAAGTGGGCGCATCCGAGGCGGCGCGCTTCCTCCTGGACTACGCCGAGGCCCTCCATGCGCGCTACGCCGCGAGCGCGAGCCGCATCGCGGGGCGCCTCAAGCAGCTCCTGCGCTGCTGGCGGGCCGGAGGACTCGTGGGCGAAGACCCGAGACCCTGGCTTGCCGAGCGCGACCCCGCCCGCCTGCTCGAACGCCTACGCGCCCTCGCTGGCGCCTGAGCCTATACTTGCGCGCCCGCCGCCGCGCCCGGCGCCGGATGCCAACGATGACGCCCTGGACACGACAGGACAGCGAATCCCACTACCGAGTCCCCGACTGGGGATTGGGGTTCTTCGGCATCAACGAGCAGGGGCACATCGAGGTGACGCCGGACGGCGGCACACGCTCGGCCTGCATCGACATCCACGACCTCGTCGCTCAGCTCCGGCGGCGCGGCGTCGAGACGCCCCTCCTGATGCGTTTCGACGGCATCATCCGCGCCCGGGTACGCGCCCTGCAGGCAGCCTTCGACCGCGCCCGCGAGGAGTACGGCTACGAGGCACCCTACCAGCCCGTCTACCCCATCAAGGTCAATCAGGATCGCTACGTCGTGGAGGCCGTGCTAGCCGAGGGCGCGCGCCACGGGATGGGCCTCGAGGTCGGCAGCAAGCCCGAGCTCATGGCGGTGATGACGCTTCACGGCCCCGAGCACCCGCTCGTCATCTGCAACGGCTACAAGGACGACGAGTACGTCGAGCTGGCGCTCCTCTCGCGCAAGATCGGCGCCGAGGCGATCTTGGTGATCGAGAGGGAGAACGAGATCGAGCGCGTCCTCACGGTCGCCGAGAAGCTGGGAGTCGAGCCGGTGGTCGGCGTTCGCGCCAAGCTCGGCCAGCGAGGCTCCGGGCGCTGGCAGGAATCCGGCGGCGATCGTTCCAAATTCGGCCTGACCACGCGGCAGATCGTGAGCTTGGTCGAGACCCTCGGTCGGGCGGGCAAGCTGCACTGCCTGCAGCTCCTGCACTTCCACATCGGCAGCCAGGTCACCCAGATCCGGGCCTTCAAGACCGCCCTGCGGGAGGCCTCGCGCACCCTCGCCGGCCTGCACGAGCTCGGCGTCTCCGTGCGCTGGATGGACGTCGGCGGAGGCCTGGGCATCGACTACGACGGCTCGCGCAGCGAGGCGGACTCGTCGATGAACTACTCGCTGCAGGAGTACGCCAACGACGTCGTCTACCACCTGGTCGAGATCTGTGCCGAGGCCGGCGTGCCGCCCCCGACCCTGCTCTCCGAGTCGGGGCGCGCCCTGGTCGCGCACCATGCCGTGCTCGTGACCGAGGTCCTCAGTACCGCCGACACGACGACCGTCGGGATCCCCGATCCAGCCGCGGCGGGCGAGGCGGAGATCGTGCGCGAACTGGCCGAGGTCTGCGGGGGAATCGACAGCCGCTCTTACCACGAGAGCTACCACGACATTCGCGAGCTGCGCGAGCGCGCGCTGATGATGTTCAACATCGGGCAGCTCTCCCTAACCGAGCGTGCGCGTGTGGAGGAGTTCTACTGGCGCGCCTGCGAGCGGATCCAGCGCATCACGCGCCGCATGAATGAGATTCCCGAGGATCTCGAGGACCTGGAGCGCGACACGGCCGCCACCTACTTCCTCAATTTCTCCCTATTCCAGTCCGTTCCCGACTCCTGGGCGATCCGCCAGCTCTTCCCCGTCGTGCCCCTGCAACGCCTCGACGAGGAGCCGAGGCGACCGGCGGTCCTCGCCGATTTGACCTGTGACTCCGACGGGCGCGTGGATCGTTTCATCGGCCGCCGCGGCGCCTGCCGGACGCTCGCCCTGCACGCGCCCGACACCGACGAGCCGTACTACGTCGCGTTTTTCCTCGTCGGGGCGTACCAGGAGATCCTGGGCGACATGCACAACCTGTTCGGAGACACGAACATCGCGCACGTGGACCTCGATGCCTCGGGAAAACCGAAGGTCGCCCACATCGTCCGCGGCGATCGCGTCGAGGACGTACTGAAGTACGTCGACTTCGAGGAGCGCGACCTCGTCCGGGATCTCCGGCGTCGGGTCGAGGACGCCCTCGACGGAGGCCTGTTGTCCTACGAAGAATCCGCCCTGATCGTGAAGCGCTTCGAGGAAGCGCTGCACGCCTACACCTACCTTTCGCGCCGACCGAAGCGGGCGCGAGCCGCGAGTGCGGCAGGATCGAGCACACCATGAAGATCGAGTCTGGCCTGCTGGTCGAGCTGAACTACGAGTTGTTGGACGCCGCCGGAGAACTGGTCGAATCGAGCGCGCACGAGGAAGTGGGCCCCTTGCAGTACCTGCACGGGCTGAAGGAGATCCCCTCGGCCCTGGAACAGGAGCTGGAGGGCCGCGAGCTGGGCGCCGCGCTGGAGCTGACCCTCGCCCCCGAGGAGGCCTTCGGCCCCTACGACGCCGAGGCGCTGATCAACGTCCCGCGCGCCGAGTTCCCCGACGGCGACGCGGTGGAGGTCGGCGAGTGGATCCAGGTCACCGTGGAGGACGAGGAGTCCGACGAGGGCGAGGACTACGAGGTGCACATGCGCGTGGTCCAGTTGGACGACGAGGCGATCGTGCTCGACGGCAACCACCCCCTCGCCGGCCAGCGCGTAACCTACAAGGTGCAAGTCGGCGATGTGCGCCCACCCACCGCCGAAGAGCTACGGGAGCGCGAGGAGGACGGTGGAGAAGGCGGAGACTGAGGCCGAGGGCTCGCTGGCGCGAGCGTAGCGCCCGCTCCCGCCGTACACTCCCGCCCATGCAGGCGTCCTCCCGACCGACGGTCTTGATGGCCGAGCGCGAAGAGGCGCGCGCGCCTGGGGACCTCGCGCCGCAGCTCCTCGTCGTCCTCGACACCGAGGAGGAGTTCGACTGGAACGCCCCCTTCGACCGAGACGCGCGGTCGGTCGAGGCGATGGAGGACATCGGCGCCTTCCAGGAACTGTGCGACGAGTTCGGGATCCGCCCGACCTACGTCATCGATCACCCCGTCGCCTCCCAGGAGCGGGGGCAGCGCCTCTTGCGCGAGTACGCCGCCGATGGACGGGCGGTCATCGGCGCCCACCTACACCCCTGGGTCTCGCCGCCCTTCGAAGAAGGAGTGACCAGTGTCTCGTCCTACCCCGGGAATCTACCGCGAGAGCTCGAAGCGAGGAAACTCGAGGCGCTGACCGAGACGATCGAGGAGCACTTCGGCCGGCGGCCGACGATCTACAAGGCCGGGCGCTACGGCTTCGGCCCCCACACGACCACGCTCCTCGAGCGCCTCGGCTACGAGATCGATCTCAGCGCCTGCCCGGCCTTCGACCTCACCGCCGACGGCGGCCCCGACTGGTCGCGCTGGTCTGCGGCCCCCTACTGGTTCGGCGGTGGCCGACACCTGCTGGGCATCCCGACGACCGGCGCCTTCGTCGGCTGGCTGTCGAAGGCCGGCCCCGCCCTCCACAGCGCCGCCGGGCGCCCCCCGCTCAGTTGGATCCGCTCGGGCGCCCTGCTCTCCCGCTCGGGCGCCGTCGAGCGCTTGATGCTCTCGCCCGAGGGCTACGAGCCGGCCCACCACCTCCGCCTGACCGCTGCTCTGCTCGCCCGCGGCGTACGGGTCTTCAGCTTCAGCCTCCACAGCCCGTCCTTGCGCCCCGGCTGCACGCCCTACGTCCGCTCACAAGCTCAGTTGGAGCGTTTCATCCGCTCCTGCCGACAGTATTTTGAGTGGTTCCTGGAGCGGCTCGGGGGCGAAGCGACGACCCCCGGTGAGCTCCGCGAACGCCTCGACACCCATCGCACGGAACCCTCCCAGCCCCCCACGAAGGCTTGAAGATCCTCGGCATCTCCCCCCTCGACAAGGACGCGACGGCGTCACTGGTCGAAGACGGTCGCATCCTGTTCGCCGCGGGTGAAGAGCGCTACAGCCGCCAGAAGCAGCACGCCGGCTTCCCCGCCCTGGCTATCGCCGCCGCCCTCGAGGCGACGGGTACGGAGCCCGAGCAGATCGACTCGGTCGAGTACCCCTTCCTCGAGTGGCAGGTCGAGGCCAAGCTGATCCGCGCCGGCCTCGGCGAGGAGCGGTCCTTCCTGCTCTCCGGCGGCGCGCCGCCCCTGCGTCCGGCCCTACGCGCCGCCGACGCGCGCGCCCGTGTGAGCCGCCAAGCGCGGACGGCGCCGGTCCACGGACTCGCTTCACCGAACCAGCGCATGGGGAAACCCCTCCACAAGCGCCTAGCCTACGAGTGGCTCGGCGCATCGGCGCTCTCGCGGCGCGTGGCCCTGCGCGAATCCCGCGCCTGGGGAGCGCGCGCCGTCGCCGCACACGAGCACTGGAACGACGAGCTCCATGCCGGTCTACGCGCCCTGGGCCTCGCTGGGAAGCTGCACCACAGCGAGCACCACCTCTCGCACGCCGCCAACGCTTACCTGATGAGCGGCTTCGACCGCGCCCTCATCGTGACCCTCGACGGATACGGCAGCGGCCTCGCCGGCTCCGTCAGCGTCGGCGAGGGAGGCGTGATCACGCGCCGACAGCGCCTCGCCTTCCCCCACTCACTCGGCACCTTCTACGAGAACGTAACCGGAGCGCTCGGCTTCAGCCCCGACCGCCACGCGGGGAAGATCGTCGGCCTGGCGGCCTATGGCGACGCCACCGTCCTCGAGGAACTCCTGCTCGATCGCTTCGACCGCTCACGTGGCGACTTCCGCATCCGTGAGATCATGAACTCGTTCTTCGCCCGCCACCTCGCCGTGCGCTACCCGATGGTGGATGTGGCCGCCGCCTGGCAGCGGGTGCTGGAGGTGATCGCCACGGAGCTCGTCGAGCACTGGATAGGCGAGAGTGGCTGCAAGAACGTCGTGCTCTCCGGAGGCGTGACGGCGAACGTGAAGATGAACCAGCGCATTCACGAGATCGACGGCGTGGAGGGCATTTTCATCTACCCGAACATGGGAGACGGCGGCTGCGGGACCGGCGTCGCCCTGCACCGCAGCTGGCCCGGCGGCGTCGGGCCGACCATCGCGATGCCCTACTTCGGGCCGGAGTTCACCGACGATGAGATCGAGCGCTGCCTGAAGGCCGAGGGCCTCGAGTTCACGCGCCCGGCGCACATGGCGGCCGAAGTCGCGCGCAGGATCCACGCCGGTGACGTCGTGGCGCGCTTCGCCGGTCGCATGGAATACGGCCCACGCGCCTTGGGAAACCGCTCGATCCTCTACCACGGCAGTGAGCCGGAGGTGAACCAGTGGCTGAACTCGCGGCTCGGCCGGACCGAGTTCATGCCGTTCGCCCCTGTCACCCTCTGGGAGGCGCGCGAGCGCTGCTACCACGGGCTCGCGGGCGCCGAACACACCGCGGAGTTCATGACGATCACCTTTGACTGCACCGACTGGATGAAGGAGAACTGCCCGGCGGCGGTACACGTGGACGGGACGGCCCGGCCGCAGCTGGTCCGCTCGGAGGTCAACCCCGAGTACCACGCCATCGTGGCCGAGTACGAGAAGCTCTCGGGCATCCCGTGCCTGATCAACACGAGCTTCAACATGCACGAGGAACCGATCGTCTGCACACCGCGGGACGCAGTGCGCGCCTTCCTCGACGGCCGCCTCGACGGCCTGGCGATCGGCGGCTTCTACGTCTCGCGCCCGGACGGCACCGAGACCTGAGACGCGGCTACTCGCGCCGACGCGGCATGCGCGCATCCGTCCGAGCCAGCCAGCGGCCGAGTTCGCCCTGCAGGCGCGCGGCCAGCTCGGGTCGCTCCGCGCCCAGGTCGGTGGTCTCGCCCGGATCATTCTCGAGGTCGTACAGCTCGAGCGAACCGTCGGCGTAGCGCTCGATGAGCTTGAAGCGTCCCTCGCGTACGGCGCCGCCCAGGCGGTTTTCGCCGTGCCAGGCGAAGTTGGGGTAGTGGAAGAAGAGCGCGTCCCGCCCGAGCTCGCCCGTGTTGCGCAGGAGAGGAATCAGGCTCTCGCCGTCCAAGGCAACGGCGGAGTCGGGCGCCAAGCCGACAACCTCCAAGAGGGTCGGGAAATGGTCCATGCTGACGACCGGCGTCGAGCAAACGCTCCCCGCCTCGACGACGCCCGGCCAGCGCACGATCAAGGGAACGCGGATGCCGCCCTCGAAGAGGAACCCCTTCCCGCCCCGCAGCGGGCGGTTGTCCGCGACCTCAAGCCAGCCGCCGTTATCGGAGGTGAACACCACCAGCGTACGCTCGGCGAGGCCCGAGGCGTCGAGCTCGGCGAGCAGGCGACCGACGGCACGGTCGAGCGCCTCGACCATCGCAGCGTAGACCGGATCCAGCAGCCCAGGCCCCTCGCGTTCGGTGTACTTGGCGATCAGTTCACCCGGCGCCTGGGTGGGCCAGTGCACGGCGTAGTTCCACAGGCAGAGGAAGAAGGGTCGGTCGCGGTGCTCGCGGACGTAGGAGATCGCCTCGTCGGCGAGACGGTAGGGCAGGTACTCGCCGGGGCGACGCGACGGCAGGTTGTGGATACCGTAGGGATCGAAGAAGGTCGGCGGCCCGCCGAAAGCACAGCCGCCCAGATTGAGCTCGAAGCCCTGGCGCTCGGGGACGAACCTCCTGTCCCCGCGGCCGCCGGAGGCGAGTTGACGTTGCAGGTGCCACTTGCCCATGAAGGCCGTGGCGTAACCCGCCTCCCGCAGGCGTTCAGCGATCGTGACCTGCTCGAGGGGGAGATGGTCGAGCATCGTCGCCGCGGCGATCGGCGAGGTCGGCGGAGCGTAGGAGGCGTTCTCCGGCAGGTGGTTCGTGAGCCCCAAGCGCGCCGGCGACTGCCCCGTCATCATCGCCGCACGCGTCGGTGAGCAGACCGGCGCGGCGGAGTAGGCATCGGTGAAGCGCATCCCCTCGGCGGCCAGCCGATCGAGGTTGGGTGTCTCGATGCGCGTATTGCCCTGGCAGGCGAGGTCCATCCATCCCAAGTCGTCCGCCATGATCCAGATCACGTTCGGCGGCTCGCCGAGCATCGGCGCCGCCTGAGGGCCGATCGGCTCGGTGTCCGACGCAGAGCAGCCGCCGAGAACGACCAAGGCGAGGAGCTTCGCGTGACGGTGTCTTGTCGAGAGAGGAACGCGCACGGATCCGTGCTGGAGCCTATCCTCGGTCGTGCGGCTCGGGTACCCTCCGCCCTCGACGCCTCCCCATGCGACGCTTTACAGGCCTATCAACCACACGCACGTTCGCCCTCATCTGTGCGCTCGCGGCGCCGGGGTGGAGCCAGCTCCCCGAGGATCCCGGCCCCCATCCGGTCGGCATCGAGAGCGTCGACTTCAGCCACCCGCTCGCCGCCAACAACAACGTCTCGGCGCGCATCCACTACCCGGCGCTGGACGATGGCTTCGGCGCCCAGCCCGACACGGCAAACGGCCCCTATCCGGTGGTGGTCTTCATCCACGGCTGGTTCGCACCTCCCGCCTTCTACCGCAAGCTCCTCGACCACGTCGCGAGCTACGGATTCCTGGTGCTCGGCGTCGGGACTGAGATCGGGATGATCATGAACATCCCCAACGCCGCCCACGACGCTCACGCCCTGCTGTACTGGGCGGAGGAACAGGGCGCGGACGACGGGTGCTTCCTCTACGGCATGCCGGCCGGCGGTGCCTGGGCCGCCTGGGGGCACTCGTTCGGGGGCGCGGCGATCTTCCACATGCTCGAGTACGAGGACCGCATCGACGTGATTGCGCTCATGGAGGGCAAGCACTTCGACCTGCCCACCATTGCCGGCTTCGAGGGCACGCTGATGTCCTTGGGCGGGAGCCACGACAACGTCGCCCCGCCGCACCACAACTCGAGAGTCTTCTACGACGAAGCCATCTCGGCCGAGCGGCGCGTCTACCCCGAGATCGTCGGCGGCGGGCACAACGGCGGCCTCGACTTCCCCTTCGAGATCGATCCTCTGCCCCACTTCCAGCAGCACCGCCTGCACCGCCGCTACCTGAGCGGATTCTTGCGCGCCGAGCGGCTGGGCGAGGAGGACGTCTACCTCCAGCTGTTCGGCTCTGGCAGTGATGACGAACCGATGACCGTGGAGGGCGAGTACTCCCGCCCGGCTCTGTGGATCGAGGCCACCGGCGATTCCCCGCCCCTGCTCACCGCGGGCCTGTTCGGCATGCCCGGTGAGCGCGCCGTAATGGCCTGGTCGACGGGACTGAACCCCGGCCACGGACCCGCGGGCGGATTCGGGATCGACCTCGGCCGCGGCGACACGTTCCTCAAGCGCGACGTGGGAGGCACGGGCCTGTTCGAGACCACCATCACCCTGCCGGCGCTACCCTCCGGCGACACGCTGTACGTCCAGGCCAAGAGCACGGTCGGCGCGGAGGAGCGACTGACGCGCATCGCGGATGCGCCCCTGCCCTAGGGGCCGGCTTCCCTCACGAGGATCTGCGTCGGGCCGCGAGACAGAGTCAACCCTCGCGGCGAACGACCACATAGCCCCGCGAGGTCCACAGCGGATCGCTCACGAACCCGATCTCGACGGCGAACATCTCCTCCAGGAAACCCGGTAGCGCGGGGTTGCCGCGGTGGACCCAGCCGAGATCGCCCCCCCGTTCCTTGCCGCCGGGGTCTTCGTTGAAGCGGGCCGCCACCCTCGCGAGGGCCTCACCCGCGCTCACGCGGCGGCGTAGCGCCGTCGCCAGGGCCAGGGCCTCCCCGGGGGTCCTCGTCAGGTCCTCGGCCGCGCCCACCGCACCGACGTGGGAGACCAACACGGCGCGCAGGCGCACGAAGCGGCTCTCGGCGAGCCTCTCGTCCAACTCCGCACGGGGCACGCGCTTGATCAAGTGGTACCCCACGGCCGTCTTGATCGGGCCTACGACCTGACCGATCCGCGCCCCGAAGGCGGCGCTCTTCAGGGGCTCCTCGAGCCGGTCGCGCTCGAAGATGGCGAGCTGGCCTCGGCGCCCCCGCGAGGCCTCGTCCTCCGAACGTTCGGCCGCGAGGCCGGCGAAGTCGGCGCCCGCCCGCAGGTCGGTGAGGGTCGCGCGCGCACGCGCGAGGGAGGCGTCGTCGGAACCGGCGCACACAATCTGCAGGACGGCGGCGTGGGTCTCGACGCGCTGGAGGAGGTGCACCGTGCCGCGGGTGATGAGCGGCCCGCTCAGTCCGCCGATCTCCGCCTCGAACAGGAACCTGTCGAGTTCGGCGGGGAGCATGCCCGGGGCGAAGGAGCCGAGCTCCCCACCCAGATGCGCACACGGGCCTTGGGAGTGTTCCCTGGCCACGGCGTCGAAGGGCTCGCCCGCCCTCAGGCGCGCGAGCAGACGCTGGGAAAGGGCCAGGGCCTCCTCGCTCGAGCGGCCGCGGTCGCCGGGCTCACCCGAGGGTTTCTCCAGGATCAGAATGTGCCGCGCCGAGCGCAGGCGCGGTGGTTCGGGCGCGAGGTACAGCGGCTGGATGAGTGCGGAGGTCTGGAGCAGGAGTTGGAGGCCGATCACTCGTCATCCTCCGCATTCAGTCCAGGGTGACGCTGACCTCGACCTGCTTCGCACCCTCCTCGAGAACGACGCCCTCGACCGTGGCTCGCGCGAGGCCGCTCCAGACCGACAACTCGTACTCCCCGGGGCCGTGATGTCCGAGGAAGAGGCGCCCGTCACCGCCGGTCGCTCCCTCGCCCGAGAAGAAGCTCCTGAAGGTCCCGCTGGCCTGCGCCGGATCGGGCCCGTCGGCGGCGGTCCGCTGCAGGCGGCCGCGGGCTCCGGAGATCGGGCGCCCATCGGGGCCCTGTACCAGGGCGAACACCTCGATCCCCGCTCCCAGCCGCAACTCGAGGGCCTCGGGTTCCTCTTGCGCCGAGACGGCGACACCCTCCTTCCGCGCGGGCGCGAAACCACCGCTCGCCGCCGTGATCGTGTAGATGCCGGGCGCGAGTGACTCGAGCCGGAACTCGCCCGCCTCGTCCGAGCTCGCGCGCATTGGCTGGAGGTCGTCCTTGTCCTGCCGAGAGGCGGCCACGAACGCGCCGGGTACAGGCACGCCCTCCGGATCACGCACGGTGCCTTCCAAGGCCAGGGCGGCCCGCAGGGAGACCTCGATCCCTCGCACGACCTCGCGCTCGGCCAGCTCGAGGGTCCGCGGCTCGGCGGAGGCGAGACGATGGCCCGCCTCGCGCGGGCTCGAGGGCGCCCGCACGTGCAGCTCGTACTCCCCGGCCTGCACGCTCGAAAAGGCGAACTCGCCCTCGGCATCGGTCCGCTCGCGGTACACCGCTCCTCCAGCGCGTTGGAGCATCGACCCGATCAGCCCTCCCGCCTCCACCTGTTCGGTGGGACGCAGGACGACCTCGCAGCCGGCGACCGGCTCCCCCGTGACCTCCTCGGCCACGCGGCCTTCGACGCCGCCCTCGGGGAAGAAGAGATCACAGCGATACTCGGCCAGGTCCGGCACGTCCACGCTGACGCGCACTTCGCGGCCGGAGCCGGAGATCCGGAACTGGTACTCACCCGGGGCGAGCCCGCTGAACTCGTACTTACCGCCGGCCTCGACGCGCGCCATCTTGACGTCGACGCCGAGCATGTTGTCGCTCTCGAAGCACAGGGCCGTGATTCCGCCGCGCTCGACCTCCTCGCCGCGGTCGGTCACGACGCCGAAGACGCGCGTCCCACCCGCGGACTCGTCGACGATATCGAAGCGCACGTCCTCTTCAGGCGGGACGGTGACCATCTCCAAATCGAAACTCGTCAGGAAACTGATCGGGTTCAACGCTGAGTCCCCGCGAGTCGCCACGACGAAGTAGCCTCCGGGCGCCATGTGCTCGATGCGGTACTCGCCCAGCTCGTCGGCGAGTCCCTGGTAGAGTCCCGTCCCCACGCTGCGCGTCGTGCCTCCGGCGAACTGCGCCGGTGACATGGCGAAGATGATCGAATCGGGCAGGGGCCGGCCGTGGCGATCCTCGACCGTTCCGAAGATCCCCCCGCCGTCGAGCAGGCCGACCACCACGCCTTCCAGGACGCCCTGCTCCTCGAGCACCAACTCGCCCACGCGCCCCGCAAGGTAGTCGGGATGGAAGGCGACGACGGTCAGCTCGCCCGGGGGAACGCCGGTGAGCTCGAAGGCGCCCTCCCCGTCGCTCCGAACGGTCTCGTCACCGAGCAGACCTAGCCCGGCCGCGAAGCCGAAGAAGGCCGGCGGCATGTCGCGCGCGAGGTCGGGAAGCCGGCGCTCTCCCTGCTCGCGCCCCCGTTGACGGCGACGGCCGCCGCCTGAGAAGCGCCCGTCCCCCTTTGTCAGGACCGTCACGTGAGCGCCGGGTACGCCCACGCCCAGCGAATCGACGACGCGCCCACGCACGACGCCGCCGGCGCTCATCATCACGATCACTCCGCGTGCGGTCTCGCCCTCCGCCACGGCGATGTCCTCCACGGTCGCGGGCAGGTAGCCCTCCGCCTGGAAGGTCAGCCTCACGTCACCGGGCTGGACGGCTTCGACGCGAAAGCGCCCGCCGGCATCCTCGACGAGCTGGCCGCCGGTGAACGGATTGAGGCGCCCCGGCGCATCGGCGGTCAGCTCGATCCGATCGGAGGTGGTGATCGTGAAGCGTGTGACGGGCTCCGCGCGCTCACGATCCATGACGACACCCTCGACGCCGCCGCCTTGCAGGAGGACGACCTCGATCTCATCGCCCTCCTCCTCCGGCTTCCAACGATGCCGTTTGTCGCGGTAGGTGGGCTTGTAGAGATCGATGCGATGGGGAGCGTCGCCCGCGAAGGGACCGGCGCTGAAGCTGCCGTCCACGGCGGTCTTGGGGAACACGAAACCCTCGACGGCCTGAGAGAGAAAAGGCGCGAAGGAGAGCTCCAAGCCACCCTCATCCCTCTCGTCCCAGTCCACCAGATCCCAGTGCACGTTGACGTCCGCGATCGGTCCCCCGGAGCTGTCCACGACACGTCCGGTCACGATCGGTCCCGTGGCCAACTCGATGTCGGCGACCTCTCCCGTGCCGCCGTCGGAGACGAGCACGCCCTCGCTGCGGCCGATGAGGTAGCCAGGGGCGTAGCACAACACATCCACTTCGCCGGGCGGCACGTGGTCGGTCGCGAACCGCCCCTCTTCGTCGGTCACACGGTGGGTGGCGCGCAGCAGATCGCCTGCGAGGCGCAGGTCACGCAGACCGCGCGGCACGACGCCGATGTGGGCACCGGCGATGGGGACGGCTGCTCCCCCCTCATCCTCGGCCGCCGGAGCCAACACGCGGCCGGTGAGCGATCCGCCCTCGCGGGCGGTGACGACCACCTGCGTGTCTCGGCCTGGCCGCACCTCGATGCCGAGGGCGTGGGAGAGGGCGATGCCCGGAGCCGACGCGCTGATCTCGTAGCCACGGCCGGGCGCGACGCCCGGCAGACGAAAGCGCCCCTCACCATCGGCGAAGGTCTCGAACATGCGCATCGACCCGTCCCGCGCCGAGTCGACCAAGCGTCCCAAGCCAGGTTCGAGCACGACCTTCGCCCCGCCCACCGGGCTGCCGTCACGCCGCCGAACGACACCGAGGACCACGCCGGCGGCGCGCACGAACACCTCGACCGGCCCACCCGAGCCGGAGGCCAACACCATGGCGCGTCCCGGCGTTTCGGGAACGTGGTAGGGGCTCTCCACGTTGATGTACCAGGTCCCCTCCATCACGCCTTCGAAGGAAAACGCGCCCAGCTCGCCGCTCTCGGCGACCGCGACCGGCTCGGTGCGCACCATGAAGCCGGCGTCGAGGCCCGTCAGCGGTAGAACGCGGGAGAAGAAGTCGGCGCCGATGGGCGGCATGGGAAGCAGCTCGACGCGGGCACCGGGGACACCGTCCCCGTTCGCCCGCACGATGACGTGTCCCCTCAGCCGCCCCGGGCCCGCCAGGCGCACGCCGACGCCGACACCCGAGCGGGCGGCGATTCCCTCTCCGTGGAGAACGCTGGTAGCACCCTCCAGGCGGGCAGCCTTCGGGTCGGCGAGCCCATCGACGACGGCCGCACCCGAACCGTTCTCGGGGGCGACACCGGCCATCTCGACCCGCTCGGGTGAGTTCCCCCACCACAAGAGCAGGGCCAACGAGGCGGCGAGCAACGCGACCAGGGGCAGGAGCGCCCTGATGGCGGCGCCGCGGCAGGAGCGATCGGGAGAGCGTAGAGACATGGCGGGGATCTGGGCGGGGAGGGAGAGCGGGGCGCGCACATTGTATGACGCAGCGAGCTGGTGAGGATTCGGACGGTCTCACGGCAGATTCGAGTCGGGCGTGGGGATCCCCGAGCGCGGCCTCTGGAGAGTGCGTGTCGCTACACGCCGCACGAGCCCTGTATCCGGTTAGCGCAGAACCCCGTAAAATCGGCCCTTCTCAGGCTGGTTTCCACCACTCACCGCCATGTGTCACCGCGCCACCACCGCCTGCCGCAGGCGCGCGTGGACCCCGCTCGCCCTGCTCTGCGTAGGCGGGTTCCAGGCCGCCCGTGCCCAAGGTCCGCTCTTCGTCTTTGATGGAGACGCGACCGAGGACCGGTGCGGGCGCGCGGTCGCGGGCGCGGGCGACGTGAACGCCGACGGCCACGACGACGTGATCGTGGGTGCCTGGCGCGACGACGACGGCGCTCTCAACGGCGGCCGGGCGCGAGTGTACTCGGGCGCGGACGGGAGCCTGCTCCACACCTTCGACGGTGCGGCCTCCGAGGGCTCCTTCGGTGTCGCGGTCGACGGCGCGGGAGACGTGAACGCCGATGGGTTCGACGACCTGATCGTCGGCGCCATGCACGATCCCTCGGGTGGGACCGAATCCGGAGCGGTCTTCGTGTACTCGGGCAGCGACGGCACCCTCCTGCACTCCTGGACCGGAGCGGGGAACGGCGAGCGACATGGAGCGGCCGTCGCCGGCGCGGGAGACGTGAACGGCGACGGCTTCGACGATGTGATCTGCGGCAGCCCGACCCGCGGTGGCGGCTTCCTGTTCAAGGGCGGAGCGACGGTCTACTCCGGTCAGAACGGCACGGTCCTCTACAACTACGACGGCGGAGCCACGAGCGAGCACTTCGGAGCCGCAGTCTCCGGAGCCGGGGATATCGACGGGGACGGCCGCGCCGACTTCGTGATCGGGATTCCCGGGGGCGACGTGCCCGACGTGGACGCGGGCGGCGCCCGCGTCTACGCAGGCGCCGACGGAAGCCTGCTGTACGAGTTCCACGGCGACGGCGCGGGGGACCGCTTCGGAACGTCCGTGGCCGCGGCCGGCGATGTCGATGGCGACGGCACCCCCGACCTGATCGTCGGAGCGCACGGCGCCGACAACGGCGGGTCCTGCGCGGGCATCGCACGGGTCTTCTCCGGCACCGACGGAAGCGTCCTGTTCACCCTCATCGGCGCGGACGAGGGTGACTGGTTCGGCGGGTCCGTGGACGGGGCCGGAGACGTCAACGGCGATGGTTACGCCGATCTGATCGTCGGATTCCTGCAGGCCGACGGCGCCGCGGGGGCCGACTGCGGCGCCTACCGGGTGTTCTCGGGGGCGGACGGGAGCGTCCTGCAGGCGGGCTGGGGCGAGGGCTCGGGGGACTGGCTGGGCTGCTCGGTGGGCGGCGCCGGAGACGTGAACAACGACGGTCTCGACGACTTCGTCGTGGGCGCCTTTGGCGACGATCCCAACGGCGAGCGTTCGGGGAGCGCGAGCGTCTTCGCCGGCATGGCCATCGCGCCCTTCTGCGGCGGAGGAGCCGGCCCACCCTGTCCCTGCTCTCGGACCGCGCCCCTGGGTGCGGGCTGCCGCAACTCGACCGGCTCCGCTGGGCTGGCCACCGCCTCGGGTTCATCAGGTGCCGCGGACGATGACCTCTCCATCCACGCCTCCGGGCTCGTCGCAGGCGCGCCGGCGCTCCTGCTGGCGGGTGATCAGGCCCTCGCGGACGGGGTGGGAACGCCCCTCGGCGACGGAATCCTGTGCATCGGGACAAACGTCGTGCGCCTCGGGCTCGCCCTGGTCGACGGGACGCGCCGCGCGAGCTGGGGCCCGCATCTGCCGAGCGCGGCCGGCTGGAATCCGGGAGTGACGCGCTACCTCCAGGTCTGGTATCGCGATCCCGACGGGCGCTGCGGCACCGGCTTCAACTTCACCAATGGAATCCGCGTGACCCTGCTTCCCTGAACCATGCGCTCCCTCGCCACGCTCTGCGCCGTCACCTCGCTCGCGCTCTGCGCCGCCGCGGCGCCCACGGCTGCCTCCCAACAGCTCGACACGGCGCATCCGCTCTCGTCCTACGCCATGGCCGCGGTGGACGAGCCCGGCTCCACGACCGGCGCGGTGACAGCCGCCCTCGGCGTTCCCGACTACGTCTTCACCAACGATGAGGGCTTGGGGTTCGGAGCCGGCACCGAGGCTTTCGACGTCGGCGAGGCGACGGTTCTGGTCCTCTCCCGGCCCGCGCGCGACATCGCCGGCTCGGACGACCTGGTGATCTCGGCCTTCGTGGGCGGCCAGGGCGCCAGCGACAACGCCGTGGTGCGTGTGGAGGTCAGCGATGACGGCGTTCAGTTCCACTCCCTGGGGACCTTCGACACGGCGGACGGGTGCACGAACTACCCACACCCCCATGAAGAGGACTTCGCCGGCGTGAAGCACTTCACCATGGATCTCGCGGGGCACGACATGACGACCCGCGTGCGCCTGACGAATACGGCGGGCAGCGCGCAGGGCCTGCGGCTCGACGGGATCGAGGCGCTCCATCCGCACGTCGACGCCACCCACGCCTTTGAGCTGCGGCTCGAACGCTACCGGGGCAAGAACGTGCTTCGCTTCCTGGTACGCATCAAGAACATCGCCGGGCTCGGGGGCGTGGGCATCCACGAGCTGCGGATCGACAAACCTCCGTCTCCCGCGGACACGAACCTGGAGGAGACCTGGACCCGACTCTACGACCAAGCGGGAACCTCCGGCTTCGACTACGTGCGGCCGCTGTTCCTGTGCGTGGAGGGCTGCATCCGCGACAACGGGCCCGACACGCTGTTCAGCCGCCATGTATGGTCGGAGGATGGCGTAAACGAGACACCCACGGGGCTAGGGCTCCCGCCCGGGCACCAGGCGGCGCACAAGCGCTACCGCAACTTCGACCTAGACGTGC
Source organism: Planctomycetota bacterium (assembly GCA_002686265.1). GTDB lineage: Bacteria > Planctomycetota > UBA1135 > UBA1135. The sequence goes on along the minus strand of NZBA01000012.1, from coordinate 37,686 downwards.
CCAACAGCGGCTACCTGTCCGGGTTCACGTTCACGATCACCTTTACCGACGGGACGGCGCACGAGTTCGACTTCGACAGCGACGTCGTGGGCCAAGCAAGCGTCGGGCGCCTCTACCAGAAGTACCAGTACTTCGACTCTACGCCGGTGATCAGCGGCCCCATGCGGACGCGCACCTACGAGTTCAACGCTCCCTAGCAGCCGTCCAGCTCCTCCACCGCCTCGCGCACGACGTCCTCGAAGGGCCCCGGAGTCCAACCCAGCTCCTCCCGCGCCCGCGAGGCATCACTGTAGAAGCAAGTCGCGGCCATCCGTATGGCCTGTGGCGTGGCGCGCTCGAGGGGGTGGATGCGGTCGACGAGGGCCACGATCCTCCGCAGCGCGGACCAGAGCGGGCGCGGAACGCGCACGCGGGCCGGTCGGACCCCGGCGATCCCCGCAACGCAGCGCACGAGGGAGAGCGTGTCGAGATTGGATTCGCACAGCAGGTAGCGCCGCCCGCGCTCGCCGCGCTCCAGGGCGAGCAGGCAACCTTCCGCTACGTCCTCGACTCCGACGACCGCGACCCCACCGTGGGGAACCACACGCACCCGGCCGCGGGCCATCTGCTGCAAGAACCAGGCGCTGTTGGAGCTCTCGGGCGCGGGACCGAAAACGGCGCCGGGGTTGACGACGACGACGTCCAGCTCATCGGCGGCGGCCAAGGCCAGCTCCTCCGCCGCGCGCTTGGTGGTCACGTAGTGGACGCCGAGCTCGGCACCGTTGAAAGCCGCTTCCTCATCGAGAACGCGACCACTGCTCGAATGCCCGACGGTGACCATCGAGCTGACGTGTACGAGGCGCCGGACTTCGTGACGCCGGCAGGCATCCAGAACATGCCGCGTGCCCTCGACGTTCACCCGTCGCGCTCGCTCCGCGTCGCGAGTGCGGTAGCTGATCAGAGCGCCGGAGTGGATCACGTCGAGGCTCTCTGCACCCTGCGCCGCCACCCCCACGGCTCGGGGCACGTCCTCGGGCGAGGCGAGGTCGCCCTCGTGCCAGGTGACTTCGAGACCCTCGAGCCGGGTACGGTCCGTGGTCGGGCGCACCAGGACGTGCACCTCATGGCCGCGCGCCCGCAGGGCACGGGCGATGTACACACCCACAAACCCGCTCGCTCCCGTCAGGAAGACCCGCTTCACGGCGCTCCCCTCGCGCAGGGAACGGCCAACAGGGCGCGGGTGCCACCGCCTTCCTCGGTGGCGGGCATGATCTCGATCTCGCCGCCGAGGTCGTCGACGATGCGCTTGCAGATCGCGAGGCCCAGGCCCGTGCCGTGAGTGCGCGTCGTGAAGTAAGGCTGGAAGAGCCGCTCGCGCGCCTCGCCGGTCAGGCCCACGCCCGTGTCGCGCACCTCGATCTGTGCACGCCCCGGCACGTTCCGCACGGTCACCTCCAACCGGCCCCCCTCGGGCATCGCTTCGAGCGCATTGGAGACGAGGTTTATCAATACGCGCCGCACGTCGTTGGGATCGGCGAACGCCGGACAGATCTCGCCCGTGAATTCGACGCTCACGCCGAGCTCCTCCGCCCAGGCGGCATTCAGGTCGAGAATCTCCCCGATCAACTCGTTCAAGTCAAACACGCACGGATCAGGCTCGTGCTCCCCCGCGAAGGCGTGAAACTCGCTCGCGATACGGCGCATGTTCACGACCTGGCGCTGAATCAGGTCGATCGTGCGATCGAAGATCCGGTCGAAGTCCTCGCTCCCCTCATCCCGCGCCCGCTTCAAGAGGTTCGCCGAGAGGCTGATCGGCGTCAGGGGATTCTTGATCTCGTGCGCAACCTGGCGCGCCATCTCGCGCCAGGCGGCCTCCTTCTCGGCCTTGACAGTCTGCTCACGGCTCTCGCGCAAATCGGCAGTCATCTTGTTGAACGCCTCGGCGAGCTGGCCGAGCTCATCGCCGGTGGTGACCTCGACCCGTGCGTCGAGGTCTCCCGAGGCGATCCGCCGCGTGTGCCGCTCGAGGTCGAGGATCGGCCTCGTCGTGCGACGCGCGATGAAGGCGGTCCAGAGGACGACGACGCCCAGCAGGAGGGTCGTCGCGTTGATCAGAAGGTCCCGCAGCTCGTTGACCGTGGCGTAGATGTCGTCGTTGTCGATGCCGATCCCCACGACCCAGCCGAAGCCGCGCTCGTTCTCCGAGCGGCAGTGCTTGAAGGCCGCGTTCTTGAGTACCCCGCGGAATTCGTACTCGGGGTACATGGCCCAGTCCTCGCTACGGGCGGCACTGGCGAGTTGGGGGAGTCCGATGGGCGGCACGGAAACACGGGTCCCCAGGATCTCCACGCTGGGATGGGCCAGGACCGTGTCAGCGTCCGCGCCCCACAGCCAGGCGTAGGTCGAGGAGTAGATGTCCGCCCCGATCAGTCCCTGGAAGTAGTCGCGGCGCCGGGCGTCGAGGATCAACGCCTGGTAGAAGTCCCACCCCACTAGCCCGAAGACTACGCCCACGACCTCCTGACCACGCACCTGGTCACGGACCGGGGCGGCGAAGCCGATGTGGCGGCGGGCGGGATCGGCGGGCCCCGCGCCGGCGCCGGGAAACAGGATTGGCGAGGCGTGGTGGTCGACGAGTACCAGCTCCCCCGCCCTCGCGCGCCGAAACCAACCGTCCATGCGGTAGTCGTGGCCCAAGATGCGGTCCAGCGTCGCCGCCGGCAGTGGCTGGTCGTGCTCGTCGCGCGTGTTTGAGGCGCGGTACTCCCCGTCGGCGCTGATGGCGAGCAGGAGGTCGAAGGTGCCGTCGGAGTGGACCAGCTGGTTGAAGCGCGCCTCCAGCACCTCGTCAAAGGCCGCTTCCTCCCCTTGCTCCACGGCCACGCACCAGCCGACGAGCGGATCGCCCGCCCAACGCGCCACGTCGTCCCCTTGGCGCAGGACCTCGCGGTCGATTTGATCGGCCAGATCCGCCGCGCGGGTCAGAAGGAAGTAGTGGACGACGTCCCAAGACAGGCGATGCGCCAGCTTGCCGTCCACGTACCACGCGAAACCGACGAAGGGAACGACCACCGCGGCCAGCACGGCGAGGACCCACTTGGTCGATATGCGCCGGATCATCCTGGCCGTATCCTAAGCGCCCGTGAGGCCTCAGCGAATCGTCATCGTCCGCCTGTCCCACCTAGGCGACGTAGTGCACTCCCTGCCGATCTACCACGCCCTGCGCGCGGCACACCCGGAGGCGGAGATCGCCTGGGTCGTGCAGACGGAGTTCGGGGAGGGCGTCGAGAGCCTCCCCGAACTCGACCGAGTCTTCACCTTCGACCGCCGGGGAGGCTGGCGAGCCTGGCCGCGCCTGCGGAGGGAGCTCGCGGCTTTCCGCGCCGATTGGGCCGTCGACGCCCAAGGGAACCTCAAGAGCGCCCTCGTCACCCTCTGCTCGGGAGCCCGCCGGAGGAGTGGGCTCGCCCGCGTGGACTGGACCGAGCGCCCCGGAGCCTGGGTCCTCAACGACCCCGCGCCGCGCCTGGAGGCGACAGCGCGCCATGCCGTCGAGCGTTCCCTGCATCTCGCGTGTCACCTCGTGGGGGGATTCGAGTCGAATCGGCTGCCCGAGCGCTGGCTCGAACCTCGCATCGACGTGCTCGAACGCGCCGAGAGGCGCTACTCCGAGCAGGTCGGCCCCGATCCCCGGCCGGCGTGGATCGTGCACCTCGGCGCTCCCGAGGACGCCCGAACATGGCCGGAAGAGCACTACGGTCGCCTGATTACCGCACTGGACCGGCACGGCCGAGGGGTGCTGGTGCTATCTGGCCCCGCGGAGGCGGAGGTCGGTCGGAGGCTGGCCGCGATTGGCGGCGACGGGGTTCGACACTGGATCGGCCAGCGCGGCCTGCGCGAGCTGACGGCCTTCTTCTGCGTTGCCGCCCGAAACGGAGCACGCCTGTTGGCCTGCGACTCAGGCCCCTTACACCTCGCCGCCGCCTGCGGTGTCGAGGTGAGCGCCCTCTGCGGCCCGCAGGATCCGGCCCGTACGGGCCCCTGGCCTCCGAGCAGCCATCACATCCTGACCGCGGAGCCCACCGAAGCCTGCGCCCCGTGCACGGCTCGCAGATGCGTTCGCGCGGTGGGCCCGCTATGCATGAGCCGCATCGATCCCGAGCAGGTCGTCCTGGCCCTGCTTTCGGGCGATGACTCCAGAACAGTAGACTCCCCGATCCGAAGCGATGCGCACGCCCTCGCGGCCTGGACCCGACGACCCTGACCTCTTCTCGTCATGCGGATGATCCACTATTTCGGCGTGCTCGCGCTCGCCGCCGCCCTGCTGCTGTTCACGACGGCCTGGACGGGTGTCACCGCCGCCTCGGGCCACCTGACGGTGGGTCTGCTGGCCGCGATGTTGACCGTCGCCGCCCACTCAGCCCTGATCCTGTTCATGGTCGTGACCGGCCGGGTCCTGCGAGAGGCCATGATCGCCCGCCCCCTCGGCGACGAGTTCCTCGCGGAGCTGAACGCCTTCTTCGCGCGCAAGGCAGGCTACCCCGCCGCCCTCCTGGCCGTTCTGCTGATCGCCACGGCCGCGGTCCTCGGCTACGCGAACCGCAGCTTCGCCCTGCCGCCCATCGTCCACATGCTGGTCGGCATCACCGCCGTCGTCGGCAACCTGGCTGCCTTCGGCGTGGAGGCCAAGACCCTGCTCGACAACCAGCGCCTGATCGACCGGGCCGCCGCGCGCCTGGACGAGCTGGATCGCCAGCGTGAGGAGCTCGGCCTGCCCGAGCCCGAACCGCCCGCGAGCGGTGGTCCGAACTTCGTCCACCTGGGGCTGACGCTCACCATCGGTGCCTGGTTGCCCTACCTCTACCGGCTCCTGATCGTCTGGAAGGGCCGCGTCGATCAGGTGAGCTTGCACCCCTGGATCGAAACCTCCGCCCTGGGGGCGGTGCTCCTCCTCCTCGCCCTGCGCGAGCGGCGCCTCGAGGAGCGAATGAGCGACTGAGCGCGGCCCGACGCCAGCCCCAGCGCACCGTTGCGATACCGGAGCTCGCCGGCCGCCGACGGTCGCCGTATCTTCGCCTCCGCCTCGGCCGCGCGCCCTTGATCAGCGGTCGTCTTCGAGAGCGGTGATCAGGTCTTGAATGTCGCGGTAGTCGGTCCAGAACTGCGAGATGGCCCGCAGGCTCTCGAGCTTATCCTCGGGCAGCTCGGCCGTCATGGCACGATCGTAGTACTCGGCCGCGATGCCGATGTACTCCTGGAGCGTCTCGCGGCGCGCCACGGCGTCCTTGTGGTAGTCGGTCGCCTCGAGCAGCACGCCGTAGGCAGCGATCGCCTCGGCGAAGAGCTGATCTCGCTCGAGGTTGATGGCCTGGCCGTAGAGCACGTCGAGGCGCCGCCCGTCGATCGAGGCCAGCAGCTCCGCGGCCTTCTCGTCCTGGACTTCGCTCAGCTCCATGGCTTCGGAGAGCAACTCACTGGCGGCATCGATCTCGTCGCGGAAGATCAGCATCCGGCTCTCACTCAACAAACGCCCGGCCTGCGTCTCGCGCTCGGCGCGCGCCCGACCCTCCGCCGCGTCCGCGCTCTGCGGATCGAGAGCGAGAGCCCAGAGGTACTCGTTCGCCGCCGCGGCGAACAGACCCTCGGCTTCGAAGGTCCTCCCGATGGCGAGCCGCTGGTCCGCGATCATCACCTCCACCTGATCGTGGCGACGCCCAGCCCGCTCGTTCTCGGGTTGGAACTTGCCCGAGGCGGCGAAGCCGCGCCGTGCCTGCTCCAGCCAGTAATCGGAGAGGGCGCGCACACCCTCGTGATAGTAGCCCGTCCCCCGGCCCTCGCGGTAGTTGGCCTGGATCGTCACCTGCCCCAGATTCCGAAGGGCCGCAGAGTGCTCGGGATCGAACTTCAAGGCCTCGACGTAGGCCGCCTGGGCCGAGGTGAGGTCACCCTCGGCGTGGCACTCCCGGCCGATCTCCAGCCAGCGATCCGCGATCTTCAACCGCGTCTTGGCTTCCCAGGCCAGGGCCACCTCGTTCTCGGGGTCGACTTCGAGCGCGCGATCGAGGACCTCGAGGGCGAGCTCGTCCTCGTTCTCGAAGGTGAGCTCTCGCGCACGGTCGAGGAGCTGCGCAACGAATGCCGCGCGGTAGAGCGCCTCGGCCTCGGCGTCATTCGGGTTCCGAGCCCAAGCACCCTCCGCGTTTGCCACGGCCTCGGCGAACTGACCGTGGGACACGAGCCAGGCGACGTCTCCGCCGAAATCGTCGGAGGATCCGGAGCCCTTGCAGCCGCACAGAACCAGGAGGCACAGGGAGAACCAGGAAGGGCGCGAGGCGGACGGGCGTGCGGGCGGGCGTGTGCTGGTCATTTCGGTGTGTCGGTCACATCGGAGCTGGGATGGACGCGCCGCGCGGCGTGAGATTCCCGCCCGTCAGGGATTCGTCCGTGGAGAGAGCAACTTCTCAACATCTTACGCATCAGGAGCTTACGGGTACGGGATCAGGATCGCATCGAGTCGAAGAGCACGATTCCCAGACTCCCGAACAACAGGACGGGCGTCCAACCGGCGAGCAGCGGGTCCAGCGAACCGCCGATGCCGAGATTGCGGAAGATGAAGTCGGCGCCGAAGTAGAAGACGCACAACAAGAGGGCCCGCGCCAGCCCTTCGACGCCCCGTGCGCGCTCGTGCCGCATCAGCAGCGGGATGCCGACCAACAGGAGCACCAGGTTGGCCAGCGGGAAGGTCAGGTGGTACTGCATCAGCGTCTGGTAAACGACGTTGTCGGGGTCGCGCCGCCCGAGTTCCAGCGCCTCGCTGAAGGAGAGCTCGAGTGGATTGGTCCGCGCACGGTGGAAGCTCACCGCAACCGCCGGGGAGAACTCGATCTCCTCCAGCCACTCCACCTCGCTCTCCGCGCGGTTCGCGCCGCCCTCGTAGCGGATGCCGTTGACCAGCCGCCATCCCTCCCCGTTTCCGCGCGAGGTGTACACGGCGCGCTCGGCGTCGATGTTCACCATGCGCCCGACTTGGCGCACGGTCCCCCGCAAGCCGCGGATCTCCGCGATCGGCGGGTCTCCGGTCGCCGGTCGGAACTCGTCCAGACGCGCCACGTTTCCGGCCAGATCCCTCACCCACAAGTCCTCGAAGACGCGCTCGCTCTCGCGGCTCTCGAGCTTGGTGAGCACTGCGTCCCGCTTGTGGATCACGGTGTGGGAGGCCCACTCTCGCAGACCGAACATCGCGACCGCGGCCAAGGCGCCTCCGACGAACACCGGCCCCATCACGCGACGGGCGCTGATGCCGGCAGAGAGACAAGCAGCGATCTCGCTGTGCCGCAGCAAACGGGTGACCGTGAACAGGCCAGCGGTCAGCGTCACGAACGGTCCGGATTGCAGGAAGAGGAACGGCAGGTTGAGGGCGTAGAAGCGCAGGATCAGACCGATGGGCTGCCGGGATCCGTCTCCGTTCCCTTCGAGCAGGTCGTCCACATTGGCCGCCATGTCGATCAAGAACACCAAACCGACGACCACCAGGAACGCGGTGGCGTAGGACCACAGGAAGGCGGAGCCGACGTAGCGGTCGATGCGGCCTCCGATCATCAGCCGGCGCCTGCTCATCGGCGAAAGGCCCTGTGGGTCATGAAGGCGGCGATGCCGAGCCAGACGGCCAACGGGCCCCAGGCGCCGATGGCCGGGGCCAGAGCACCGGACTCAGCCAGCTCCTCGCCCAGGCGCAGAGAGGACACCCAGTAGAGGATCGCGTAGCCAACGGCCACGGCCATCGCGGCGAGCTGGGTGCTCCGCCGCAACAGGATCCCCGTAGGGACCCCGAGCAGGATGAACAGCAGGCAAGTGACCGCGTTGGTCACACGCTTGTGGAGCGCGTAGGTGTACTTGCGCTGCGTCACGGCATCCAGCGAGCCCGCGGCGAGCTCCTCGGAGAGCCGGCGTGAGCTCTTGTAGCGCGCCTTCTCGTAGTTCGCTCGGGAAGGAGGGATGAGGTCCACCAAGGGTATGTCCGTGCGCGTGTACTCGATCCGCCCCCGCCCGCCCTCGCGCATGAACTCGACGTTGCGCAGGTGGATGGTCATCAGCTCGTCGGTGAACTCGAAGCGCGCGCTGTGGGCGACCAGGGAACGCGTCCCCCCCTTGCTCTCGGGGTCGGGAACTTCGAGGAACACGTCGTGGAAGGTGTTCTCCTCGCGATGGTTGGAGGCGAGGTAGAAGTCCCCAAACTGCACCTCGGTCTGCCCCGGGCTGAGATTCCGGATCGAGTCCTGGAGCACGGACACCTGGAACGAGCGCTGGTAGTGGAGCAACCACGGCAGGGCTTGGGAGTTCAGGAAGTAGATCCCCGCCGAGAGGATCAGCGCCAAGGACGCGGCGGGAGCGAGCATGCGATAAGGGTTGCGGCCCGCCATCTGGATGGCGGTCCACTCGTTGTCCACGGCCAAACGCCCGTAGGTGGCCACGACGGCCAGTAGGAAGGACACGGGCAGGACGTACGGAACGAAGGCCGCGACGGCCATGGGGAGGAAGGTCAGGACGGCGACCGTGCTCACGCCGGGCAGGCGGTGTACGGCACCCACGGCGATCCCCGGCAGGGCGACGAACAGCATGCTCCCGGCCGCGAAAAGGAACGCCAGGCCGAGCATCCGCAAGATGTAAGTCTGGAGCTTCATCGCAGCGACGCCCGCCTCGAGTCTCCGCGCGGGCGGCGGCGCAGAGTCTCGCAGGCTCTGTTGGCGAATCCAATCGGTACGTGCAACCACGGTCCGGTTAGCATCCCCGAGTGCCCGCTCACCCCTCTCCCGCCACCCTCAAGCGCAACCTCAACCGCACGGTCAGCCTCACGTGCGAGGCCGGCGGGAGCGAGGTCGTCGTCAAGCGTTTCCACGCCGCGGGAGCCTTCGCGCGACTCGGGGACCGACGGCGCGCACGGCGCGAGCACGCCGCCCTCGTGCGCCTGCGAACGCAGGGCGTGCGGGTGCCCGCTCCCCTCGCCTGGCGTCGGCGTGACGGCGCCTGGGAGCTGGTGCTGGAGTGGATCCGCGACTCACGCTCCCTCGCCGACCTCCTGCGCGCGGATTCCCGCTCCGTCGCCCGCAATCCACGCCTCGTCCGTGAGCTCGGACGCCTCCTAGCCCGCATCCACGCCTGCGGTGTCGACCACCGCGACCTGCACCCCGGCAACGTCCTGATCGACGGTACCGGAAACGTGTGGTTGATCGACCTGGGCGGAGTGCGCTTCCGCAGGCGGTCTACCGCGCCGCTGATGGTACGCGACCTCGTCAGCGCCTGCGCCGCCGTACGCGAGGTGCTTCCCGCCCGCTTCCGCACGCGCTTCTTCTGCGCCTGGTGGCGCGCGCTCCCCGAGGCCCTGCGCGCTCGCCTGCCCGAACGCCGCGCCCTGATCGAGGGAGTCGAGCTGCGCGGGCGGACGCGGCGCCGGGCAGTGGTGCTCCGCAACCGCGCCCGCTGGCTCAGAGAGAGCGGCGTGTGCCGCCGGACGATCGCGGACGGTCGCGGCGTGCTCGAGACCCGCCGGCCGGGCCGCCTCGGCGAGCGGCCGGTGCTCGTCCGTGTCCACTCCGCACCGCGCTGGGCCGACTCGGGCCGGGCGAGCGACCACGGCATCCCCTGCGCCAGTCCCCTCCAGTGGTTCGAGACGCCCCAGGGCGAGGGCCTGCTCGGCTTCCCGGAAGGCTCGGCGCGCTTCGACCACCTCACGCTCGTTCCGGACAGACGGCTCTTCTTCAGGGCAGGGTACTTGCTCGGGACCCTGCGCGACCGCGGCCTGCACATTCCCGAACTGCGCGCGGACGCCCTGTGGGTGGGTCCCGGCGGCAAGCTCTTCCTGGGGCCGGGGCCGCGGCTACGGGCGCGTTCCCGCGGGCGCTGGCCCCGCCTCGTCGGCCTTCCCGCGCCCCGCACGCGCCGGGAGCGGGCCTGCTTCGTCGCGGGCTTCGTGCGCGCTTGTCGCGGGACGGCCCGCGAGCGAGCAGAGCTGCGGCGGGAGCTGATCGGTGGTTGAGCCCCTGCGCCGGAGGCTGCGCCGCCGCGGTCTCGAGAACCTGACGTCGATGGCCGGACTCCTCCCCGCCCCCCTGCTGCTCGGCGGCTTGCGCGGACTCTCGCACTTCGTCCGCTACACGACCTACGAGCGGCGCACGCTCGCCAACCTCGAGCTCGCCCTCGGTCCCGCGACCTCTTCGGCCGAGCGTCGCCGCCTCGCCGCCCTCGTCCGCCGGCACGCGGCCCGCCAGTTCGCCGAGTGGCTGCGCCTGTCACGCGGAGCGCCGCCGAGCGGACCGCGCGCCGGGCGCGGAGCCTGGATCGAGGACGCCGTGGCCCTCGACGATTCGGTCGCGCTCCTCGACGAGCAGGTCGCCCGCGGCCGCGGGGGGATCATCGTGACCGCGCACATCGGTAACTGGGAGCTGTTGTGCGCACGCCTGCGCCGACGCGGCCACCGGGGCGCGGTCGTCGGACTGGAGCGCCCGCGAGACTCGACTTCGCGCTGGTTGGCCGAGATGCGGCGGGGTTACGGAGTCGAGACCCTCCCCCAGCGCACGAACCCGCGCAACCTGCTGCGCGTGCTCGCCGACGGCGGCGTGCTCGGGATCCTCTGCGACCTCGAGGTGCGCCGGCTGGCGGGCGAGTTCCTGCCCTTCTTCGGGCGTCCGGCGCTGACGATGACCGCGCCGGCGGCCCTGGCCCGCGCGGCGCGCATACCGCTCTTACCCGCGCGCTGCGTGGCGCCCGAGGGCGGCAGCTACCGCCTCGCTTTCGATGAGCCGCTCGCGACCGACGCGACCCTCCCGCGCTCGGAGCGCGCGGGAGAGCTGATGGGCCGCTTGAACCGCCGCTTCGAGGCCTGGATCAGGGACACGCCCGAGCAGTGGGCCTGGCACCAGCACCGCTGGCGCACGAAGCCCGAGGAGCTCGCGGCGATCCCCCTCGCGGGACGCTGATCCTTGGCAAGGTCCGGCCCGACGTGGGACACTGCCGCGTAGTGCACGTCGTCTACTTGCACCCCGCCCTCGTCTGCTCCGGAACGACCGAGCGCCTGCTGGCCTCGCTCGGCGCCGCGCGCGAAGCGGGCCTGCGCGCGACCGTGCTCTCGCGCCCCGGCTCGCGCACCCTCGCATTACAGCAGACCGGAGCCGAATTGCTCCACGTCGAGCTGCCCGAACCCGCTTGGCGCGAGCCCTTCGCCGCGTGGCGCACGCGCTCGGTCGTGCGCCGCCTCGCACCGGACCTGCTGCACGTCACCGACGACCGCCTCGCGGGCCTGGCGGCGGCGCTCTCGGCGAGCTTGCGGATCCCCTACCTGCTCGAGGTCGCGCGCCAGGTGCGTAAGCCGACCCTTCGCTCCCACGGACTCCTGCGCGCCATCCTTCTGCCTTGCCCGACCTTCGTCGAGCGCGCAGTCAACCGCGGCCGGGCGGACCGCACGCTCCTGCGAGTGCTCGAGAACGGTCCGAGTATCGAGCGCCCTTGGGAGCCTCATGATCTCGACAACGAGCGCCTGCCCTGCATCGGCGCTCTCGGCTATCTCGACGAGGATCACGGCACCCAGACACTGATCGACGCCGCGCAGCTCTTGCGCGCGCGGGGACGGCATCTGCGCTTCGTGGTCCTGGGCGAGGGGCCGCGGGACGAGGCCCTGCGCCGGCGCGTGCGCGAGAAGGGTGTCCACGACACCTTCACGATCGCCGCGCCCGCCATGACCGATCTCGCCGGCTTGATGCTCGAGTTGGACCTTCACGCGTCCTGCACCCTCGAGGGTGGCGCCGGCTGGCTGGCCGACCGCGCCCTCGGATTGGGCATCCCGTCGATCTTCTCGGCAGTCAGCTCCTCCCTACATCAGATCACCGACGAGCGCAACGCGCTGCTCTACGAGCCCGGCAACGCCCCCGAGCTGGCCGAGCGCATCGCCGCGGTGCTCGACGACCCCGACGGCGCGAGCGAGATGGGTCTGCGGGCGCGCACCGCCGCCTTGGAAGCCCGGAGAACGCAGGCGTACCGGCGCGCTCTGACCGAACTGTACGAAGAGCTGCGACCGGCCGTGGTCTAAGGTCGCGCCCTGGGCGAGCTTGGAGCTCGCAGGCTCGCGAGACGAACGGGCCAGCAGCCGCCGAGAGAAACCCTACTCCGATTCCGCCCTCTCCGCCGCTGCGGCGTCGGACTCGTCGATCCGTGCTCAACGGCCCTACTAGAGCAGGCCGCACTCGCGGGCGAAGTCCCGGATCGAGGAGTGCTCGATCAGAAGCTGGAATTTCTCGGGCTTGCGCGACCGGTAGCCCTTCAGCCATTCCTCGATGCCCGGCAGGCGCACGAATTCGAAGGCCGCCTGGTCCGCCATCTCGGCGTCTCCCATCCCGATGACAAGCTCGACCAAGGTCGCGACGGACTGCCCGGTCTCCTTGCGCTCCCAGTGCCACTTGGCCTGTTGCATCCGGTCTGTGAAGTACGCATCGCGCTCCGTCACGAGAGTGTCATGCAGCTCGGTACACGCGTCGTAGTCCGCGCCCGTAGCCCCTTGCTCGAACTGAGCGAGCATCTCGAACGACCTCCGGTAGTCGCGGGGCTTGGCCCAGGTGAGCGTCTTGATCTCGTATGCAACGTCGGTGAACGTCGGCGCCTCATGCATCTTCGCTATGGATGCGTAGCGCGTCTGATAACGATTCACCCAGGTGAGCTCGGGATGTGCGGGCCAGCGCTTGCGAAAATCCTCGCAACGCTTGATGAAGACGCGCGCCCGCTCGCGGGGCACATTGTCGCCGAGCATGTACTTGCTGACGAATCCCTTGAGCTGGGTCTCGAAGTGCTTGTTGCCCTCGACGTTCCAGGCGGCCACCTCGGCGGCCGCGCTTCGGCCGGCGATCTTGGCCTGGAGCGCCTCTACCTGGGGGCGCAGCTCCGGCGCGAGGGCGAGGTCGATGCGTTCGATCTCCAGCTCCGCGCGACCGATAGCGCCCTCGTTGAAGTTCTCGGTGGCGACGCGAAGGCGCTCGTTCGGGTTGTAGACGACCTCGGCCGCTTCCCCCAGCCAACCCCGGCCGACGAAGTAGATCATGATCCCACCGACAGCCAAACCCAACACGATCCCCCAAGTGGGGACGCCACGCTTGACCGTCCGCCGGGCGCGCGTGACCGCGGGCCGCGAGGCGGACTTGCGCGGAGCGGCGGTGGAAGCAGCGGGGAGATCGGTGCCGTCGCTGACCTTGAAGAGCGCGCCACCGATGCGGAACTCCCCGTTGCCCGGAACGCGTGTCGGCCCGCTCACGGGCCTGCCCAGAATGGTGGGCGGCGCGACCCCCGGACGGGGTGTGAGGATCGTCGCATCGGCGGTGATCTCCAGCTCGGCGTGCACCTCGGCCACATCCGCGGAGGAGAGCCTCAGCGTGCAGGCCTCCGCGCTACCGATGGTGATCTTGCCGGGGTTCAGCTTGAAGGCGCGGTGGGTGCCGCCCTCTTCGAGGGTCAGTCTTGCCATTTGTCCAGGTCGGTCTCGAATGCTCGGCCCGTGCCGAAGTTTTGGGTCCAGTAGCGGCCCCTCTGGGAGGTCGCCATCTCGTGGTGCCCGGGGGAGAGGATGTTTCGGTGATGTCCGCTGGAGCGAATCCAGCCCGCGTGCGCGCCACCGGGATCTCCCGACCCCGCGTGGCAGTTCTCGCCCACGCCGCTCGGATAGCCGCACAGCCGCATGCGGTCACGCGGAGCGTGGCGCTCGGGATCGGGCTCGAAGTGCCCGAAGTCTCCGGTGTTGGCCATGTAGTCGGAGTGCATGACCGCGGCGGCCTGGATGTTCGGATTCCAGGCCAGCGCACGGCGGCCGAACATGACGCGATAGGCGTTGGTGATCTCCACCTGCACGCGCTCGCTCTTGGCGGCGCGCTGCTCATCGGGCCACGAGTCGGAGGCCCAGTTGCGCTCGTTCAGCGCCACGACGGCGCGGTTGCGTGCGAGCGCCTCGCGCTCTTCGGGTGTCCAGGCGAAGTCGTGCAGCGTCAGGCGTTCCAGGCGGGTTTCGACCGCAAACAGCCACTCGGGCAGCTCCGCCGGCCACTCGCGGTCGACTTCCACTTGGGCGAAGCGCTCGAGCACCCAAGCGAGCTCCTGGGCACCCCCACGAAAGACGCGGGAGAGGGAGACGGCGCGACCCGGCTCCCACGCCTCGCGCACGACGGCCACCAGCCCGTCGACACGCGCCTGGACCTCGGGGTAGAGCTTCGCCTTCTCCCACGGCACGTCGGGCGTGCGATAGGGGTAGAAGTACTCATCGGTGTCGAAGATCAGCTCGAGCGCGAACTCGCGGCGCGAATCGAGCACCCGGCGCCGCTCCGCGAGGCGCTCGAGGCTGCGCAAGGTCTTGCCGCGCCCCAGATCTCCTATCGCTCGCTCCATGCGCGCGTCGAGCGCGCGCACGAGTGCCGGGCGGGAGGGCTCACCGAGGCTGTCGAGGGCCTCGAAGGCCTTCTCGCGCTCCGCCGCGCGCGCCCTCTCGAGCGCCGCCTCTAGCTCTTCGATCCTCGCCGCCAAGCGCGTGCGCTCGTACTCCACGCGCCCCAGCCAACGGCCGTCGTCGAAAACGTAGCCGTCGTCGGGGAGCTCCTCGGCGCGCACGCGGGCGACGAGGTCCCAGGCCTCTTCCTCCCTCAGAAGCTCGCGCTCGACCAGACGTGGAAGCTCCGCGAGGAGCTCCTCGCCCCGTGACTCGTCGCTGCGCAACAAGCGCTCGTCGAACAGGCCGAGCTCGGCCTCCCCAGAGAGGCGCGAGAGGCGCGCCGCCTCCTCCAAGGCAGGCAAGGACAGGGCCTCCCAAGTGAGGAAATCACCGCCCACGATCAGGCCTTCGGGCCCGGCGGCGGAGATGTCACAGCGCTCCGCGAACAGGACCGGCTCCGCCGAGCGACCCGCCGCAACCTCCTCCCGCAGGCGGTGCCGCCGCTCCAGCCCCCGCGCCCGGGCGATGAAGGCTCGGCGCTGGGCGCCGGGTCGAACGGCGAAGGCCTTCTCGATCCAACGCTCGGCTGCGACGAGCAGGTCGGCTGAACGCTCCGGCTGTGCGTCGGCTTCCGGCGCGGCCGCCCCCCCTCCTCCGGCCGCCTCGGTCGGGTTCGCGGAGGGTTCGCGGGAGGCACGTCCGGCGGAAGCGCTCGCGCCGGCCACGCTCGACCGCGGGCGGCGCCCGCGCTCGTCCCTCGGTGCCGGTTCATCGAAGCGCCCGTGGCGGACGACGACGGGAGGCTCGCCCGCGATCTCGTTTTCGGCCAGCTCCTCGGGACGATAGCCGGTGGGATGAACGGTCCGGTGCTCGGGCCGGCCGCCGGCCGCCAGGCGGTCGTAGGTCTCGCTGAGGGCGAGCTCGACCCACTCGCGGGCGACCGGGTCGTCGGCGTCGAAGGCCAACCGATCCAGCTCGGCCATGGCCTGGCCTGCCTCGATCCGGGCCAGCTCCGCGATGCGTTGCGCCAGGACATCGCGCCCGTCACGGCGCGCACGAATGCGGATCGAGAGCGCCGCCCCGTCCGCATTCGCCAGACCCCCAAGAGAGGCCTCCGCCCGCTCGAGGTTCCCCTTCGCGTAGAAAAAGCGCGCCGCCTCGACGGCATCGCCGTCCCCGCCGCAGGCGAACGGCAGGCAGAACGAGGCGGCGAGGGCGAGAGAGGTGGTACGGCTCATGGGAGGGCCAGGGTAGCCCCTCGTGAATCGAAGCGGGATCTCGAGAAGGCCGGACAGCGGCTATACCCCCCCTGAGAGGCGAGGCGACAGGTCCTCCGCGCGGATCGTGTCACCGCCGAGCACGGCGGCGCGGCAGATCTCATTCTCGAGCTCGCGCACGTTCCCCGGCCAGGTCCAGGCCTCCAGGGCCGCGAGGGCGTCCCCGTCCAGAGAAAGATCGCGACCGACCTGCTCGCCCGTGCTCGCCAGGAAGTGGCGCGCGAGGAGAGCGACGTCCCCCCCCCGCTCGCGCAAGGGCGGCAACTCGATGGTGATGACGTTGAGGCGGAAGTACAGATCCTCGCGGAAGGTCCTCTCGGCGCACATCGCCGTCAGGTCCTTGTTGGTGGCCGCGATCACGCGCACGTCGACGCGCTTGAGCTTGTTGGAGCCCACCGGGCGGACCTCGCCCTCCTGGAGCACGCGCAGCAGCTTGGACTGCATGGCCAAGGGCATGTCGCCGATCTCGTCGAGGAAGACCGTGCCCTTGTCAGCGACCACGAAGTGCCCCGCGCGGTCGGCGACGGCGCCGGTGAAAGAGCCGCGCACATGCCCGAAGAGCTCGCTCTCTAGCAGGTTGGCCGGCACGGCGGCGCAGTTCTCCGCCAGGAAGACACGCTCGGCGCGGCCGCCTGCCTCATGGAGCGCGCGCGCCACCACCTCCTTGCCCGTACCGGTCTCCCCGAGGATCAAGACGGCCACATCGCTCGGCGCGACCTTCTCCAGGAGGTCGAAGAGGGCCTCCATGGGCGGGCTTGCACCGACCATGCCGAAGCGCCCCGGCAGCTCGCCGGACGCCGGACTGCGCTGGGGCGCGGCGCCAAGCGCGCGCCACTCCTCGACCAACGCCTCCCAGGCGCCCTCCTCGCGAGCCTCGGCGACGAGCGCGCGCAGGCGCTCGCGGAGTTCCCTCTCGGCGCTCATCGCAGGCGCTGGAGCTTGGCGTACGCAAGGAGCAGGTGCTTGCTTCCGTAGGCCGGGAAGTGGACGGTCGCCCGCGCGTTGACCCCCGAGCCCTGCAGCGCTTCGATCGTTCCGCGGCCAAAGTGGTCGTGAACGACCGCCTCGCCGACGCGCAGGTTCGCGTACTCGTCCTTGGGCGATTCGAAGGCCCCCAGGCCCGTTTCCTCTTCCTCGTCCTCGAAGCCCTCGACCAGCTCCGAGGGGATTTCCTCTAGGAAGCGCGAGGCGATGCGCGTGGATTCCTGGCCAAAGTGCAGGCGACAGGCCGCGTGGGTCAAGAACAGGCGCTCGCGGGCGCGGGTCATCCCGACGTACAGGAGCCGGCGCTCCTCCTCGAGCCCCTCGTCGCCGTCGGACTCGAAGATCGCGCGGTAGTGAGGAAGGAGCTCCTCCTCGAGGCCGATGATGAAGACATGCGGGAACTCGAGGCCCTTGGCCGCGTGCAGGGTCATCAGCGTGACCTGGCTCAGCTCCCCGTCCATTCCGTCGGTCTCCCCCACGAGGGCGATGTCCTGCAGGAAACCACGCAGTCCGCCCTCGGGGTAGAGCTTGTCGAACTCCGACGCGTGAGAGTGGAGCTCGTCCACGTTCGCCTCGCGCTCCGTGCCCAAGCCGTCGTCCAGCTGCGCTAGCCAGGCCTGAACGTCGATCTCCTCGAGCAACGCGTCCATCGCCGTGGCCGCCTGCAGGTCACCGATCCCCCCCAGTCGGTCCATCAGCTCGGAGAAAGCGATCACGCCCTTGCGCGCCCGCCCGCGCAGCAGCTCCCACACTTCCGCCGAGCGCGCAGCCTCCAACAGGGGCAGGCGCCGGTCTGCCGCCCAAGCGGCCAGCTTCTCCAGGCTGCGGTCCCCCACGCCGCGGCGCGGCGAGTTGATCACGCGCATGAAGGCGACGTCGTCGGTCGGGTTGACGACCAACTTCAGGTAGGCGATCAGGTCGCGTACCTCGCGCCGCGCGTAGAACTCCACGCCACCGACCACCTGGTAGGACACCTTTGCCAGGCTCAGCTGCGTCTCCAGGGCGCGCTGCATGAAGTTCGCCCGGTAGAAGACGGCGATCGAGTCGAGGGACGCACCGGCCTGTTCGAGAGAGCGGATCTGCATGGCGACCTCGCGGCCCTCGTCGTTCTCGTCACCGCACTCGAGCACGCAGACGCGCTCGCCCTCGGGTGCCTCCGACCACAGGTCCTTCTCCTTGCGCTCGGAGTTGTTGCGGATCACCGCCTGGGCGGCCGCGAGGATGGTGCGCGTGGAGCGGTAGTTCTGCTCGAGCTTGATGACGCGCGGAGCGCCGAAGTCCTGCTCGAAGTCGAGGATGTTGCGCAGGTCCGCACCCCGCCAGGCGTAGATCGACTGGTCGGGATCCCCGCAAACGGCCACGTTTCCGTGGTAGCTGGAGAGGTGTCGCGTCAACAAGTACTGGACGCGATTTGTGTCCTGATACTCGTCGACACTCACGAACCGAAAGCGGCTGGAGTAGGCGTCGCGCACGCCGGGGTGGTTCTCGAACACGGCCAGGGTCTTCAGCAGCAGATCATCGAAGTCGAGGGCGTTGCTCGAGCGCAGAGCCTCCTCGTAGGCTCTCATGACCCGGCTGAGGACCTCCTCCTCGATCCCGTCGCCTTCGTTGGGCATCGATCCGGCGTCCGGGCCGTTCTTCCAGTCGCTGATCCATCCGCCGACGGCCGCCGGGCGGAAGCGCGTCCGGTCGTAGTTCTTCTCGCGCAGGATCTTCTTGATCAGGGCGTTGCGATCGGAGGTGTCGTAGATCGAGAAGTCGCGGGTCCAGCCGCCGCCGAGGACCTCGATCTCGCGTCGCAGGAAGCGGGCGCACATCGAGTGGAAGGTGCAGATCCAGGACCCGCCGAGGGGGAGCATGCGCTCCACGCGCTCGCGCATCTCGCGCGCGGCCTTGTTGGTGAAAGTGATCGCCAGAATCTCGTCGGGGCGCACGCCGTGCTCGGTCACGAGCCACGCGATGCGGTGAGTCACCACGCGCGTCTTGCCCGAGCCGGGCCCGGCCAGGATCAAGAGCGGGCCCTCGGCGTGGGTCACGGCCGCCCGCTGGGGCTCGTTGAGCCCGTCGAGGAGCCCCTCGATCGCCTCAGGCGCGCGCGGAGCCTCGCCCGCACCGGCCTGCAGGCCTCTGACGTCCATCCAGTCCACCATGGGGACGGCGCATTGTAGCGACCGCCGCGCGAGGGCCCACCGACTCCCGCACTTCGTTCGGCTAAAGAGCACCGCCGCTCGAGGCCGATACGGGAGCGCAACGCTCGCGGGGAACTCCACCGGTCGCCGGGGGCGGCCCCCTTCTCTCTCCGCGGCCCCCAGGAATGTTCGAGTCCATCCGACCCCGCCAGCGCGCCTGCGCTCGTCAAGCGGCGCCCGCCCAGCCCCAGCCCGGAAACGAGGGCGAGGGCAAGGAGAGGGTTCTCGGCAAGCGCGCACGGCGCCTGAACCTCGTCAACCAGACACACCTGGTGCGCTCGATCGAACAGGCCGTCCGCCGCGGCCTCGCGGAACGCCTCGACGGCGTGGACGACACGACCCTGTCCGAGATCG
The DNA here is from genome assembly GCA_002686265.1 of Planctomycetota bacterium. Classification (GTDB taxonomy): domain Bacteria; phylum Planctomycetota; class UBA1135; order UBA1135. The sequence continues at coordinate 18,451 of NZBA01000012.1, read as the reverse complement.
CCCGGACGACCCAGGCGGAGCTGCTCGCCCTGCTGAAGGCCGGCGCCCAGGCGGTGCGCGGCCTCTCGAAGGAGAAGTTCCTCGAGGAGGCCGAAGAGGACCGCCGGCGCATCGTCGCCGAGCGCGAGAAGGCCAGCGAGGATCTGCAGGCGCTGATGGACCAGGTTGACGCCCGCCGCGATGAGATGCTGCGCGCACGCGAGGCGCTCGAGGAGGAGTCCCGGCGCAGCGGAGACGCCCAGGACGAGGCCCTCGCACGCCGGGTCGAGGCGCTGTTCGAGGAAGACGCCGGCGAGGCCGCCGCGGAGCAGCTGCGGGAGCAGGTGACGACACTGCTGTTGGGTTCCGTCCAGTGTGAGCGAGACAAGGTCGTGGCGGCCCAGATGTCCGAGCACCGCCAGTCGGTGGAGAACTTCGAGCGGCGGATCACGAAGCTCACGCGCTCGCTCGAGCTCACCGAGGAGGAACTGCGGCGCATGGCCGAGCGCAAGGAGGTCGATCCCGGAGTCGCCTCGGTCTTCCGCACGGTCCAGGGCCTGAATGCCGACGAGGACGACGTCGAGGCCAAGACCGAGATGATGGCGAGCATCTTCGAGGCCAACGTGGCCTTGCAGAAGCATGGCGGCTCCTGAGGGAGCGGACCCCGAATCCAGTCACCGCGGCGCGCAACGGGTGCGTGCCTCGAATCACGGACAGAAACTCAGCCCTGAAGGAAGCATTGGAATGACCGATCTCGACCTACTGGAGAACACCGAGCAAGGGAACGACGGCGCACCGGCGGCGGTGGAGAACGGCGTGCTGTACCTGGGCATCGACCTGGGTACGTCACGCACCTCCGTCACGGCCAGCAACGGCGAACGAGTGACCCTGGCGTCCTACGTCGGCTACCCCAAGGACGTCGTCAGCCGCAAGCTCCTCAAGAAGGACGTGCTCTTCGGGGATGAGGCGCTGCAAAAGCGCCTCTCCTTGAACCTCTTCCGCCCACTATCCAAGGGCGTGTTGAAGTTCAGCGAGCAGGAGGAGGCGGACTACGAGGGCAACGTGAAGGCCGCCAAGGACCTGATCCGGGAGGCCATTCGTCTCGCCAAGCCGCGCTCCGACGAGCTCGTGTACGCGGTGATCGGCGTTCCGGCCGAGGCCTCGATCAACAACCGCGAGGCGATCATCGAGGCCGCCCGCGAGAGCGTGGACTCGGTCATGCTGTGCTCGGAGCCCTTCTCGGTGGCCTACGGCCTGGACATGCTCGACGATGTGCTCGTGATCGACATCGGCGCGGGGACGACGGACCTCTGCCGCATGCACGGGACGATGCCCGATGAATCCGACCAGCTGACCCTCGACGCCGCCGGGGACGCGGTGGACGCCAAGCTCGAGGAGGAGCTCGCGGCCAATTGCCCCGAGGCGCAGTTCACGCGCCAGATGGTGAAGAACATCAAGGAGCGCTTCGGATCGGTCTCCGAGCGCATCGACCAGGCGTTGGTGATGCTGCCCGTGGAGGGCAAGCCCACTCAGTTCGACCTGACCGACGCGGTCCGCACGGCCTGCCACACGATCGTCCCGCCCATCGTCGAAGGTCTCGGCAAGCTGATAGCGACCTTCGATCCCGAGTTCCAGGAGCGCCTGAAGGGGCGCGTGCTGCTCGCCGGCGGCGGCAGTCAGATCCAGGGCCTCGACAAGGCCATCGAGGCCGAGATGCGGCGCACCCTCGGAAGCGGGGATGTCATCCGCATCGAGGAGCCGATGTACGGCGGTGCCAACGGCGCCCTCAAGGTCGCCCACGACATGCCGGCGGCCTACTGGGAGAGCCTGCGCTGACCCTCGGCCGCCGCCGGCATCGAGCGGGGCCCCGACCTCTCCGGTCGGGGCCCCGCTTCGTGGCTCGGCGCATCGGCCGCGACGATCAGAGCTCGCGCAGGATCATCGCCGCGCGCTCGGCGGCCCTGGTCCCGGGGTACTTCTTGACGATCGCCTCGTACTTCTTCACGGCCTTCTTCGCGCCGCGTTTGGCGGAGAGGGAGCGGGCTTTCTCGAAGGCCTCGGCGGCGTCGACTTCCTTCATGATCGCGGGGTCCTTGGAAATCTCATCCAGGCGGGCGGCGAGGGCATTCCCCGCCTCCGTGCCTTTCAGCTCCTTCGAGAGCGTCCCGAGCACCATGATCGCGGTCAGCACATCGCGCCGAGCGAGGAACGCCTCGGCCTGCTCACTCAGGAGTCGGGCATGAGCCTCGATCTCGCCCGCCAGGGCAACGGCTTCCTCGCGTTGGGCGGGGGTGAGCTTCTCGTTAGCGGCGACCCGGCTCGCCGCCGTGAGCGCCTTGCCGAGCTTGCCGGCCTCGGCGGACTTCACCGCGGAGGCCAGCTTGCGATCGAACTCCCGATCGAAGCTCATGGCCATGAACTCATCGAGAGCGCGGGCCTTCGCGCCCTTCAGCGCCTTCTCGACCGTGCCCTTGGTCAGGCTGGAGGGGTGGCCGGTCCAGGCGATCTTGCCCTCCGGGTCGATCAGCACGGCGCTCGGGTATGCTGCGACACCGAAGGCCTTGTTTGCGCCCGACCCCGAGGCCACGCGCACGCCGACGCCGTTTTGGTCCACGTAGGGCGCGACGAGGTCGTCGCCCTCGTCGGAGACCGCCAAAACCACCAGGCCGCGCGCACCGAAGTCGTCCTGCAGCTCCTGCAGGTGGGGCCAGGACCCCTTACAGGGTCCTCACCAGGTTGCCCAAAACTCCAACAGGATCGCCTGTCCCTTGAGGGTCTCCAGGCTGGGGTCGGGGCCGATGTGGTTGTACCAGCGCTCCCCACTGATCACCGGCGCGTCGCTGCCGACGGCCGGCAGCTCGGCCTTGCAGATGGCCGCCGAGGAGCACAGGGCGAGGGCGGCGATGCCCGCCGAGAGGGTGTGTCTGGGACTCATGGTTCTCTACCTTGGAGTGGTTCGGCTCGGGGATGCGCTCCGCGCTACGGGCTCGATGGTAGGGCATTGCGACCATCCGGTCCCTTTTCCTTGTGTTCCGACTTCGTAGATTCTCGAAGCCGCGGACGACAGCTCACCTGGTCAGGCGGACGCGAGCGGTGACGGGGAAGTGATCGGAGGGCCAGCGCCCCGCCGGGCGGTCCCGGACGATCCCAGCCGCGAGCGCCTGCACGCCCGGGGTGACCAGGACGTAGTCGATCTTCGCTCCCCCGGTGCGCCCCCCGAAGCCGTGGGCCGTCCCAACCTCGACGGCATCGGGCTCGAGGGCGCGGAAGGTGTCGACCAGCCCCTCGGTGAGGGTCGCGATGGGGGCCGAATCCTCGGCCGCGTTGAGGTCCCCCATCACCACCGCCGGCCCCGGCTGCGCTCGATCGGCGACCCGACGAGCGAGCAGCCGTGCGCTCTCCAGGCGCGCGTCGACGCCGCGATGATCGAAGTGGGTGTTGAAGACCGTGAAGCGCACGCCGTCGGCCGTCTCCAGGGCGACCCAGGTGCAGATGCGGGGCAAGCTCGCGTCCCAGCCTTTCGACCCCGCGGCCGCCGGCGTGTCGCTCAGCCAGAAGGTCCCGCCGTCGACGCGGCGCAGGCGCTCGCGGAGGAAGAGGATCGTGCACTGCTCCCCGCCGCCGCTCGCCTTGCGCCCCACACCGAAGGCCTCGTAGTCGGGGAGCGCAGAGCACAGCGCCTCGCGTTGGAAAGCGAGCACCTCCTGCAGGCCGACGACATCGGGTCGTCTCGCGGCGATCACCGCGATGGCTGCGTCGCTGCGAAACGGCCAGGCGTTCGCGCCGTCGAGCGCGGTGCCATAGCGCAGGTTGTAGGTCATCACCTCGAGCTCGACGGGGAGCGGAGCAGCGCAGGCGGCGGGGAGCAACGCCGCCAGGAGAACGCAGCGGCCGATCATCCCGCCTCCCCGCGGCGCGCCAGGAGCCCCGCGCGGCCGTCGCGCTCCCGGTGCAGGACGCTCTCCAGCCCGGGGAGCCCCGCCGCCAGCTCCCCCGGCTCGAGGCACCAGCGCGCGCTCGGGTGCTCCCCGCCGCGGTCGGTCGTGAAGGTGGAGACCAGCGCGTGGCCGCCGGGGCGCACCAGGCGCCACAGCCGCGCCAGGAGGCCGCGGTCGAGGAAGTCGAAGACGACGACCAGATCGAAGGCGACGATTCCCTCCGGCAGGCCGTCGCACAGGTCGACGGCGCGCGTAACGACCCGGAGCTCGCGTGCCGCTGCCGCCTGGGAGAGGGCGCCCAGGGCTACGGGGCTGACGTCCCAGGCCTCGGTCGCGTGCCCGCGGCGGGCCAGCTCCAGGGCGTGGCGACCGCGCCCCGACGCCAGGTCGAGGGCGCTTGTGCCCGGGCTCCCCTCCAGCACCGCCAGGGCGTCGAGGAAGAAGCCGTCGGGAGCGGCCAGGGGTGAGGCGACAGCCGCGGTGTGCCGCGCGTCCCATCGTTCGCGTTCGTCTGCCATGGTGGAGATCCGCGGAGCGCCTCCCGCGATCGCCTATACTGACGCGCCTTGGGCAAGGGAGGAAGAGGGGCGGTCCTCGAGCCGCGGGAGAAGTGGCAGGGCGAGCACGCGGCCGAGCGCTACACGACCGCCCGCTTCCGGTCGCGGGCGGCGGCTGAACGCGACCCGCGCACCGTAGCAAGGCTGCTCGCCCGGCATGGAGTGCGGCGGGCCGACTCAGTCCTCGACGTTCCCTCTGGTACGGGTCGGCTACGGCCGGCGCTCGAGGGACTCGGCCTGTGGGTGACCGGCGCCGACATCTCCCCGGCGATGCTTGCGCGCGACCCAAGTGAGCGGTCCCTCCTTGCCGCCGCCGAGTGCCTGCCCTTCCGCAAGGGTAGCTTCGACGCCGTCGTCTGCTGCCGCCTGCTCCACCACCTCACCAGCGACGATGCCCTCGAGCGGACGATCGCCGAGCTCGCGCGGGTCTCCCGCGGGTTGGTCCTCGCGTCGTTTTGGGATCGCAACAGCTGGCCGGGATGGCGGCGTTCGATGGGCCTCCGCCCTGACTCCAGCGGACGGCGCCCGATCCCCAAGCGCGTCCTCGCGCGGTGCTTCGCCCGGGCGGGCGCGCCGATCATCGAGACGACGCACTCGCTGCGTTTCCTGTCGATGCAGGCCTTCGCCGTGGCGCGCGTGCGTCCCTGAGCTCCGGTGGGCCTCCTGCGCTTGCGGTCGCGTGCCGGCGTCCTCCGCCTCGTCGCCCGTGACTCGAGGACCGGCGAGGCGGCCGGAGACCTGGGCCTCGCCGCCGCCAGCGAGGGGCGCTCGGCCACGGTCGCGATCCCGTTCGTCGATGGACCCGCTTGGTTCAAGGGCGAGCCCCTGCGTGGGAAGGCGGCTTGGCGCCACGGAGTGCGCTCGCGCCTGCTGCGCCTGCACCTGCCGCGCGTGAACGAGTTCCACAACCTCGGTTGGCTCGCGCGCCGGTCCTTCCAGGTCGCTCCGCCCTTGGCCGCGGGGGTCCTCTTCCGCGCGGGGCTCCCGCGCTACCAGTTCCTCGTGACCTCGGAGATCCGCGACGCCCGCACCCTCAGGCAGTTCCTGGTCGACGAGGAGATCGGACGCGAGGAGGTGCTGGCGGAGCTCGCCCGCGAGATCGGGCGCATGCACGCTGTCGGCTTCGTCCACCGCGACCTGTTCCCGCGCAACGTGCTCGTCCTCCCTCCTCGGCGGGCACGGGGACGGATCGTCTTCATCGACGCCTGGCGCGGCGGTCCCCGTTCACAGCTGCGCGGGCCGGCTCACGACCTCGGCTGCCTGTTCCTACACGGCCCCGAGCTGCTCCGCGGCGAGGAGCCGGCGCTGCTCTTCGATGCCTACGTCAGCGCGCGCGGCGCCCAGGGCCGGGGGGTCGAGGCCCGCTCACTCCTGCGGGCCGTCCGCCGTGCGCGCCGGCGCCTGCGACGCCGCCTGGAGGACGATCCGCGCAGGCTGGGGGGGGCGCCGCTGCCCCCGCTGGAGTGGTCCCTCTGACGGCCCCCTCCCCCCGCCGCAGAGGACACCCAGACAAGGAGCAGCGATGCTCCGAGCGCGTGGCGAACGAAGGGCTCCCGCTCGCGCATCGCGTGCCTGGCGATGGTCTTCAAGCTCGCTCAAGCCGCCGAGCACAAGTGGCGGGAACTGAACGGATGTGCGTGTTCATGAATGATCCGGGCTAGCCCTCCTGGAGCCACTCGAAGGCGGTCGCCAGCCTGGGGTACACCGGCAGCGGGAAGGCATGCCCCCCCTCGTAGCTCTCCAGGTGCACCTCGGCCTTGTTCTTCTCCAGCGCTTCCTTGGCCTTCTCGGCCTGGGAGAAGTGCGTGACCTTGTCTTCTGGAGACTGCATCAGGTAGTAGCGGTAGCCCTTGGCACGGGAGAGTGAGGGCAGCCTGCTCGGGTAGAACACCGACATCAGGATCACCGATCCCGACAGGGGGGTCTTCCTCTGCAGGGACAGGTCGTTGGCCGGCGGCCCCCCGGAAGACCAGGAGAGGCTGAAGATCTTCTTCTTGTTGATGCGCGTGCGCCGGGCCACCTCTGCCAGAGCCTCGTTCACGAACACCTCTGTGGTGAACTCGGCCTCCTTCAGTCCGCTGCGCTCGGTGACCCAGGTCAGGGAGTCGTGCTGGCCGGGCTTCCACTCGGGCGCCACCAGCTGGAGGGTCAAGAAGCCTCCGGGCACGGCATGCTTGTGGATGCGGTGCACGAAGCTGGCAAAGCTCGGCCCCCAATGGGAGCCCGGCAGGACGACGATCACCCCGTAGCCCCCCCGCGGGGCTTTCTTCTCTTCATCCAGCCCGATCAGGAATGCGCGCTTGAAGGGATCCTCGTCCACGCGCAGGTCGAGGGAGGGGACATCCTGGATGTCCTCCGCCAGCTCAACACTCTGCTCGTGGGAGGGAACCCAGTCGTCCTGCTGGGCGGCGGCCAGACACGGGAGCCCAAGGGACAAGGGAAGGAGGAACGTGAACTCCAGAGGAACGTGCATGGGACTCGGCTGCGGTTGAGTGACTTCGGTCAGTGGAGGTGCCTGGCTCGGCACCTCTGGAAACCCGCTCGAGAGGTGCTGCTCCCAGTGGGTGTGCGTCCTGTGTCAGGGCCATCTCGAATGAGACGTTCTCCAATCTGCGGTATGGACCGACTCGAGTACTACTAACTCCCAAGTTGATTCTGGGCGGATAGGAACTCCTAAGGGCGTCTTCTGAAGGAGTCCCGCGCTGAGGCGCCGCGCGCCGGGCCTCAGTCGTCGAGGCGCAAGCGCAGCTTGCGCTCCGCGCGCCCGGTGAGGCGCACGTTGCGCTCCTTGGAGCGCCCGTCCTCGGCAGTGACCGTGACGCGGTACTTGCCCGGAGGCAAGGGGCCCACGCGCTGCTCGGTGCTGGAGAAACCCTCGAGGAACAGGCCGCGCAGGAGCGCCTCGGTCAGCATGCCCGCGTGCTCGCGCCCCTTCGCGTCCCGGACGCTGACGCGCGCTCGCAGTTGGCTGCCCTCTGCGTCCTCGACCACGACGCGCAGGATCGTCCCGCTCTCGAGGATCAGCTCGACGTTGGTCGCGGCGTCCTCGCGGACCATCACCGAGCGGCTCTCGGCGCTCGAGGCCTCGCGCGTGCGGGCCGTGAGAGTGACCTCGCCGGGGGCGACGCCTTCGACGACAAAGCGGCCCTCATCGTCGCTGACACTGCTGGCCATGCGCTCTGTCAGGTGGCCGCCTGCGCCGCGCACGAAGATCGCGGCGTTGCCCACAGGGCGACCGTCGGTATCGAGCACCACACCCTCCAGCGTTCCGGGACGGGTCAGGCGCAGGTGCAGGCCTCCGACGGCCTCGCCCTCGGCGAGCTCTACGCCTGCCAGGACGGACCTGCCGTACTTGCCGCCGCCGTAGCGCAGGGCGTAGGTGCCGGGCTGCAGGCGCGCGAGCACGAAGCGGCCGTCAGCGTCAGTGCGCTCGCCCCCGCGGCCGTCGATGCCCGCCAGGCTCGCGAGGCCGGTCTCCCGTTCAACCCCGACTCGCTGGCCGGCGAGGGGTGTGCCCTCGGGCCCGAGCACCACGCCCTCGATGCGCCCGGTCGGTAGCTCGAGGTCGAATTCCAGCTCGTCCACCTCACCCGTGCGGACGTGGAACTCCACGCCGCCGGACTGAAAGCCGACCTCCTGGTAATTCAGGACGACGTCGCCCGGCTCGTCGATCACCAACTCGTAGGAGCCGTCCTCGTCGAGCGCGGCGGAGGAGAAGGCCTCGAGGACCGAGCGGCCCTCCCCGAGCGCCACGACCATCCCCTCGCGCACGGGCTCCCCGGCCTCGCTCACGCGGCCGAAGATACGTACGGGATGGGCGGGCGGCGCCCCGAGGACGACGTGCGTCGCCTCACCCTCGCGCACCTCGGCGGTGGTCATGCGCATCTCGGACATGAACGACATGGGATTGATCTGCTCCTCGCTCTCCACCTTGTCCGAGAGGCTCTGCAGGTTCGGCTGCGCCATGACGGTGTAGGTTGAGGGTGCGAGGTGGTGCAGTTCGAAGCGCCCGGCCGCGTCGGCGGTGGCCGAATCGCCCCCCCCGCCCTCGATGCTGAAGGCGTTGATCGTGACTCCCGCGTCGGGGTTCCCGTCATCGCCGAAGACCTCGCCCGTGAGGCTCCCGCCCTCGCGCAGGGAGAGGGTGATCTCGGTCACGACGCCGGAGGAGAGCGTGACCTCCTCGGACTCTCCGGGGGCCCACTCCTCGCCGTCGGCTGTGGCGCCGTAGGCACCTGGGCGCAGGCCGAGGAGCTTGAAGGCGCCCTCTGCGTCCGCCTCGGCCCGTCGTCCGCCTCGACCCCATCGGGTCGAGGGAGCGTCGGCGGAGCTGGAGGTGAGGCGCACCGTGGCTCCCGCGACGCCCGTGCCCGCGGGGGAGACGACGAGGCCCCGGAGGGTCGCTGCGGGGATCATCGTCACGACCAGCCACTCATCGCTCTGGGGCACGCCGACGGGCACCTTGGCTTCGAGGGTGACCAGCTCCTCGGCCGTGACCCTCAGGCTCCACTCGCCTGCGAAGGTGTCCTCGAGTACGCAGGTACCGTCGCCTCCGGTGACCTTCGCCCGGGCAGTTCCCTCGGAGGCGACGGAGCTCTGCACCAGATTCGCGACGACTTCATAGCGTTCCACGCCCACGCCGTCGCTGTCGACGACCCGCAGGCGCAGGCCCTCGGGAGGGGCGAGCTCCAGCGCCAGGTCCTGCGTCCCAGCCTCGACTCCCTTCAGGAAGGCCCGGTAGCTCTCGTCCTTGTCGGTGTCGGTGACCCCCGGCGGCAGAGAGCGCACGACGAGATCGAAGCTCGCGTCGGGGGGCAGGCCCGTGATCGCGAAGCGGCCCTCGGCGTCGGTGATGGTGGACGTCGATGCGCCGCCACGGCCGAACCAGCCCTGCTGCGGCTCGTCACCGTCGGTCTTCTCCGCGGTAATCCCCGCGCGGGTCGCCGGCCGGCCATCGGCGAAGCGCACTGCGCCCGAGATCGCCAGGCCGCGGCCCATGGTCAGGGTCAAGCCNGAGATNACCTCCCCGTCCGAGGGATGCAGCTCGTCGCTCTCCACGCGCCACAGGCTGTCGCTCTCCACGGCAACGCGCACCTTGCGGGGGCGCAGGCCCTGGATGGTGAATCGTCCCTCGGAATCGGTCGTCGTCTCGCGCCGGGCCCCGGCCAGGAAGTTCGCGAACTGACTTGTCGGGGATGCCACGACGCGCGCATCGGGTACGGCATCGCCCGTGGCGTCGCGGACCAGACCCTCGATGCGCGCACCCAGCTCGAAGCGCAGGGTGATCTCCAGCACCTCGCCGGGTCGGGTCTCCAGCTCCAGTTCACGGCGGGGGACGAAGACCTCCGGGTCCGCCTCGAGCACGGCCGATGGCGCGGGGACCAGGCCGCGGAACTCGCACTGCAGCTGGTCGTCGAGCTCGAGGGCATTCGACCCGGAGCCGCCTCGCCCCACGGCTCCAAACAGGAATCCGGCACCGGCGGCACCGCTGACGAGGCGGACTCTCGTGCCGACGAGCTCCGCCGCGCGTTCGCTCGCGCGCACCGGAGGCGAGGCGCTGACCCGCAGGCAGGCTCCGAGGAGCGGTTCGAGGAGCAGCTCGTGCTCGGCGGGGGCGGGCAGGTCGAGCTTTTGTTCGAGGTAGAGGAAGCGCCCGTCCACATCGAGGGTCGTGCCGGGTGTGAAGGCGACCACGGGCACGCGGAAGGAGCCGTCCGCTTCGACCGCATGGCGGGTGGTCAGCGCTTCCCGCTCTTCGCCCTCGTCGGTGGTGGCGCCGGACGGGTCGGGGACGGAGACGACCAGGCGCAGGCTCTCGTCGGGCGGTGAGCCGGGCGGGAAGAGGACTCGCCCCGCGACCCAGCCCGCGTGTTCCGAAGAGACACGCTGACCCGGGGCGCGCTCGCCCGCGAACAGGTCTCGCCGATCGGCCTCGCCTGCGAGCCCCGCGGGGGCTGGGAGGGGCGCTCCCTTCGCCGGTGTCTCCGCTCCCTCGGCGGGATCGTCATGGAGCAGGGGAGCGGTCGAGACGCTGGCGTCTTCTCCCGTACCCCAGAGCGTCGAGAGCAGGAGGGCGGTACCTCCGCCAAGCAGCAGAACGACGGCGATCAGGAGGACCAGGGGTTTGTTCACGTCACATCCTCTAGCTCGATGGGGGCTCGGAAGGCGCCTCGTCCGCGAGCCCCGTGGTCAGTCCTTGATGCGCAGGGGGAGCGGTGAGGCGGCACCAGGAGTGCTGCATACGGCCTTACGCCCAGGGTATTCGCTGTGAACGGTGCGCGGAAGGCATCCATGCAATGTGAGGGTGCGCCCCGGTCTGTGTGGATCGAGGCGCGCGGTGGGGCATTGGATCCCCCCGGCTCCATGGGACACGACGTGAACGCCGGTCCGTCCCAGCCCCCCGGGCAGGGAGACGATCCCGACCTCCGGGAGTGGCTCGAGGGCACCTGGGGTCCTGCTCGCGCGGGCCGCCCCGAGTGGCGGGTGGTATTCGAGACTCCCTCGGATCTCGCCCGCGGTCCGTTCTACGGGGGAGCGGCGGACGGCGGCTTCCCCGGCCACTTCCCTTTCACGCGCGGCATCCGGCCGACCATGTACCGCGGCCGCCTGTGGACCATTCGCCGGTACGCCGGGTCCACCTGCGCCCGGGAGACCAACCAGCGTTCCCCTCGAGCGCGTCTCCACCTCGGTGACGATCAACGCCTCGGCTGTGTTCCTGCTCGCCTGCTACGTGGTTCTGGCCCGAAAGCGCGGCATCGACCCGAGCACCCTGCGCGGGACTGTGCAGAACGACATCCTCGAGGGGTACGTGGCGTGCGGGAACTATCGCTTCCCCATCGAGCCCTCCATGCGCCTGACGACCGACCTGATGGCGTGGTGCGCCGAGGGGCTCCCGGCCTGGAACACGATCAGCATATCCGGCTATCACATCCGCGAGGCCGGGGCGACGGCCGTGCAGGAGCTGGGGTTCACCTTCGCCCACGCGCGGGCCTACGTGCGCGCCGCCCTGGACGCGGGCCTGGCGGTGGACGGATTCGCTCCGTGACTGTCCTTCTTCTTCATCCTCAGAGCGGGCGTGAGCGGCCATCACATACTCGTGCTGGCTTGCCGGGTGAGCATCCCAGGCCTGGACTCCCCGCCCCTAGCCCCTCCCGCGCCACGCCCCTACGGGCAGAACGTCACCTCGAGACCGTCTGAAAGGTGGTAGCCCCAGCCTCCACCCTGCGGGTCCTGGTACCAGAACTGGAAGTTCCAGTTGGGACCGGCGTGGTCTCACCCAGTCCTCCGTTGGCGGGAGGCAGGTCATGGTCCATGGTCGGGCCACTCGACCTGTATCACCTCAGCGGTCGAGCGCTCGAAGTCCGGGATGATCGGGCGCGATTCGCGTGGCTCGAAACGCAGCTTGGGAGACCATGAAATCGTCAGCCATGGAATCCCAGTCCTCCATCTCGCCCTCGCCCTCCGACTCCATGTCCATGTCACCCCAACCGAAGCGCTCCCACCAGTCTGAAACGGACATCCCCTCGAAGGGGATGACGTATTCCCAGACCACCTGGTGATCTGGCGTCACCTCAAACAGCCTCCCCCTGGGACCCTCACAGATGAAGGTGTTGCCATTGGGGAGCCTGTGGGCCCCGGAGATGAAAGACCCGTAGAACTCCCCAGGAGTCTTCGATCGATGGGACCAGGCGGGAGCTGCGGGCCCGAACGGTGAGCCGGGTTGACACGAGAAGCCCTCGCCCTCTTCAAAGGGCAGCTCGAGCTCGACGACCGCCGAGGATCCGCTCCCGAATGACCTCGGGGTGCCTTCGTCTGCACGTCCCGCTTCATTGTTGAACACGAGCAGGCGTGGTCCTGGAAGCCAGCGGGCGTCGTGCTGATGGAAGAGCTGCTGGTCATCCTCAACTCCAGCCCCGTAGTTCTTCGGGTTGCCCCATCGGTAGAGGATGTCGCCTCCTCGGCCGTGGGCTCCTCCAGTGCTTCCAGCCGCCTCCTCCGTCGTCGTCGAGTGGTCGATCACGAGGATCTCGCTGGTCTCCCAGCACGAGAGGACGATGAGGTCGAGGTCGGGTTCGTACGAGACGCCGTTGACGTGCAAGAAGTCCGGGCCGAGGCCCAGGTCGAAGTCGTCCTGTTCCCCCTCCGCGGTGTCTCCCACATACCCGATGGAGCGCATCTCCTCTTCGAGGCGTCCCCTCTCTCCTTCCATCGCCGCCAGGCTCTCGGGGTCCCGCTCACTCCTCATCCGGTCCAGGTGAGGCCGATTGTTGATGTCCAGTCGGTGGGGATGGGCCGCGATCTCTCCGTAGTTGCTCTTGCTGGGATCCAGCTCCTGGACGAGGTGATCCCACGCGTTCCACTCCCAGACGATGCGGGCGTCATTCGGCGGCGAGGGTTCGAGCTCGACAAGCACGCAAGGCCAGAGGCCCTCTTCGTCAGCCTTCTCGGGGTCGTAGCCCGAGGCGATCGCCTCCTCATGGCTCCGGTACTCCCAGGCTGCGATGAGGACGTTGCCGTTCGGAAGAGGCTCGAAGTCGTGGTTCTGCATCCGCCGGTCATCGGAGATGAGGTAGTCCCAGATCAACTCGCCCTCCCAGTCGAAGAGCTGGACGCGACCGCCCGTGCCATGGGCTCGGAAGCGTGGATTCTCCGTGTCGGCGCAGCGCAACAAGCTCCCGTCTTCGAGCAGGTATGCTCCTCCTGCCGGGGTCTCGTCGGCTTCCCACTGATGAACTACCTCTCCCTCCATATCGAGGAGGAAGGTCGAGGTCGACAAGTAAGGGGCTACCAAGGTGTAGCCTTGGAAAGCTCCTGGAGCATTGACGCGTAGACCAGGCAGCTCTTCTCGCGACTCCTTCTCGGAGGTGTGCTCCCCCTCAGTGCGTCCACAGCCAGAGACGCCCAATGAGAGGAGAGCACCGGCTGCGATGTAGAGAGGGGATCCCAACCGCAGGCGTCTCATGGGTTGATTCTAGCTGGATCCACACCTGACCAACATGTCGGGAGCCCTGCTTGGGATCTCCCTCCTCTTTGAAGTGAGGCAGGGGTGTGCCACGCCCTCACGCCCCAGGCCCTCACGCGCTGCGCGCTCCGATCAGACTGTCACCCCAAGTCCGGTGTCCACCGAAGCGGGGGAGGGTCACGGGTGCCGAAGCCGAGCGTGACGCCGCTCTGGCCCACTTCGCAGGTCGGTAGCCAGGGAAGCCTCGACCAAGTGGGCGTCGCACGACAGCTACCCCGACTCCACGCCCTTCTCCCTGCCAGACCCGCATTGTGGAGGTTCCTCCCACGGCTTATCCTCCCCGGCGTGAGGAGGATCTCCGTGTGCGTCATCGCGCAGGATGAGGCGGGCAGCATCGGCGCCTGCCTCGAAAGCGCCTCGTGCGTCGCCTTCGAGGCGATCGTCGTCGACACCGGCAGTGCCGACCACACGCGCCGTCGCGCCGCCGCGCACGGAGCGCGAGTCGTCGACCACGAATGGCGCAACGACCTGGCGGCGGCGCGCAATGCGGGCCTCGAGCGCGCCACCGGGACGCACGTCCTGATCCTCGACGCCGACGAGGTCCTCACCCCCTCCGCCGGCGAGGCCCTCGCCTCCGCCGCACTGGACGAGCACCTCGTCCTCGCCTTCCTGCCCGTCCACGACGCGAGCTCCCTCGATCACACCGCGACCGAGGTGGCGCGAGGCACGGGGCGACGGTGGGATCCCGTCTGGAGTCCTCGCCTGCTCGTGAACGACCCGCGCGTCCGCTTCCGGCGGCGCATCCACGAGAGCGTGGTCGAAGGAGCCAACCTCCGGCTCACGGCCGACGGCGGACGGATCGACAAGCTCGACGCACCGATCGTAGGCTACGGCGACGCACTCGAGGTCGAGAGCCCACACCGCCGAGCGAGACGCGACACGGCGCTGCTCGAGCGCGCCCTGGCCGAAGATCCCGAGGACGGCGAGCTTGCCGCGCACCTTGCCCGCGCCTACCTCGCGAGCGGCATGCCCGACGAAGCGCACGAGATCGCGGAGCACGCCCTCGGGCCGTGGCTCGCCGCCCTGGACGAGATCCCCGAGCATCTCCTGCGGCCCTCTCCAATCCCCCTCGGTGCGATCCTCGCTCTCTGCCAGCTCCAGCGCGGCGATCACGGCGCCGCCCTCGAGACCGTGCGCGAGGCCGCGCGGCGCACCAACGACCCGCACCCCGACCTGACCTTCCTCGAAGGCGTCGCACTCGAGCGCGCCGGCGAGCTCACCGGCGCCGAGCGCTGCCTTCGAGACTGCCTCGCTCTGGGCGGCAGAGCGCACCTCGTGCCCGCGAGCCCCGGCGTGACCGACCGCGCGGCACGCCTGCGCCTGGCGAACGTCCTGCTGACCAAGGGCCGCGCCGAGGAGGCGCTGCACATGGTGGACGAGCTGGACGGCGTCTACGCGCTCCCGGCTCTGTACGTGCGCGCCGAGGCCCAGCTCGCTCTCGGCCGGGCCGCGGACGCCATCTGCACCCTGCGCCCCCTCCTGGACTCCCAGAGGGATGAGACGGACCTCTACGCGCTGGCCTCCCGGGCTCTGGAGGGCGTCGGGCGTCCCGACGAGCGGCTGATGGAGCTCGTCGGGGCGGCACCGCCGGAGGGCTGGCTGGAGCGGCGCCGCAAGGAGCTCGTGGGCCAGGGCCAACGGCTCGACGCCTAGGGCGCCCCGCACTACCCTGGCGGCATGACTCTCAATCAGCGCACGACCTCCCTGCTCCTGCTCGCCGTCCTGACCGCACCCGCCTGCCAGACCGGAGTGCGTGGCGGACGCTACATCGCCTTCGACACGGCGACGGCACGACCCGTCGAGCTGGCCGACATGGCCGAGCGCATGGCCGGCGCGGACGTCGTGTTCCTGGGCGAAGAACACGACAACGACGTCGGGCACAAGGTGCAGTTCTGGACGACGCGCATGCTCCACGCCCACCGCCCCGGTGTGATCCTCTCGATGGAGATGTTCGAGGCGGATGTCCAGGAGACGCTCGACGCCTACCTCGCCGGCGAGATCGACGAGCGGACCTTCCTGGAGAACTCGCGGCCCTGGGGGAACTACTTCGAGCACTACCGGCCCGCCGTCGAGTGGGCCAAGGCCAACGGTGTCCCCGTCGTCGCCGCCAACATCCCCCGCCCCCTGGCACGCTCGGTAAGCCGCGGCCATGCCAGCCGCGTCGTCGGTGACCGCCACGCCCCCTGGGGCCTGACGGTGGACGAGCCCAGTTACCGCGCACGCTTCGAGGAAGCCATGGGCGGGCACGGAGACGGGGCGGACAAGTCCCTCGATAACTGGTTCGCCGCCCAGTGCATCAAGGACGACCGCATGGCCGAGAGCATCATCGACGCCCTGGAGCAGTACGAGGACGACGACCCTCTGGTCGTCCACTGGTGCGGGCGCTTCCACTCCGACCGCGGTGAGGGCACGGTCTCCCGCATGCTGCGGCGCCGCCCCGGACTCGACGTGAAGGTCGTCTCCATGAGCTCGGGCGAACGCCTGGGGCGCACGCTGGAAGAGTCCGAGCGCGCCAGCGGCGCCTACGTCATCCGGGTTCCCTGATCGGCCTCCCGCCGGCACCGGCGTCGGAGCGCACTGCGGGCACGCCGCCGCCCACGAAGAAGGCGGCGCCCACCGGGGACGCCGCCTGTTCGATCGGGATCGGGCTTCGATCAGGGACCGAAGACCACCCGCACCGCCGACGTCAGGTTGAAGCCGCTGGTGCAGGGGCTGCCCGAGGGATCGCGGTACCAGCCCTGGAACGTCCGGCCGTCGCCGGAGCCCCAGCCGCCGGTGGCGCCCAGGCCCGGACCCCAGGAGGCTCCGCCGCCAGCATCGGGGAACTGCACGCCCAGGCGAACCACGCTGCCGCCGGCGCAGCGCAGGCCGTCGCCGAAGGTGACGCCGTTGCCGCCATTGAGGGTGTTGTTGCCCACGAACAGCAGGGCGGGCTGGCTGGGCAGCATGCCCAGGCCGTCCAACACGAGGTCGTCGGCAGAGGCGCTGTCCGATCCGAAGCCGGCCAGGCTCGCGCCCGAGCCCGTGGAGTTCGCGCAGCCCTCGAAGGCACCACCGGTGTTTCCGCAGGGCGCGGCCGTACCGCTGCCGTCACAGAAACAGACCGGAGTGCCGACCGGATCCGGCGTGGGGTCGAGGGTGTTGAACCACACGTCCGTTCCCGAGCAGCGCCCGAACACCATGTCCTTGTCGCCGTCGTTGTCGATGTCGAAGGCGCAGATGTCGTGCATGCCCTGCAGGGCGCTGCCGGAGATGCCGACGGCCCCCTTCCAGCCGCCGTTACCCGCCTGCTGGGCTTCCTCGCGCAGGGTGATCTGCTGGCCGACGTTGCCGCCGGGGTTGTGGTAGATGTGGGCCCTCCGGCTGCAGCCGGAGATGTCCACGTCCACGTCGCAGATCAGGACGTCGGCCCAGCCGTCTTCGTCGAGGTCGACGATGTAGTTGTCGCTGGCGAACCCGTCGTCACCGCCCGAGAGGAAATCAAAGGTCTTGGCCGATCCCCAGGTCACCCGGCCGAAGGTGTCGGTGCCGAGGTTGTAGCGGTAGCGGTCGTTGCCGTCGTCGCTGACGACCACATCGATGCGGCCGTCGTTGTTCAGGTCACCGATGTTGACATGGTAGGGGGCGAAGTCGTGGAAGGCGTCGAAGAGGTCGAAGTAGCCCTCGTTCTCCGGGTCGTTGTAGGAGACCGAAACATACTGGGGGGCGTTCAGGGAGGTGTCCTTGACGATGTCGTTGACGCCGTCGAGGTTCATGTCCGCCACGGCAACCGAGTTGCCGAAGGCGGAGGAGAGCATCTGCGAGGTCATGCGGCTGAAACTCTCATCGGTGAAGTACCCGTTCCCGTTGTTGATGAGCAGGCGATCGTTCATGTCGCCGCCGCCCCCGGGAGTGCCTGAATCGTAGTCGCCGAAGTAGAGGTCGGGGTAGCCGTCGCCAGTGACATCGCCGGCATCGACCGAGCAGAACATTGGAAACGACGGCGAACCGTTCGAGAGGAGGAGCTGGGGAAAGCGCGGATCCTCGTGGCGCAGGCCTTGCCAGTTCCCGCCCGCGTCATCGCCCAGGTTCATGTAGACGCGAGGGTGCGAAATGTGCTTCGCCTGCCCGGAGGTGAGGGTGGTGCAGGTGACCACGTCCAACCATCCGTCGAGGTCCACGTCGACGATGACGACGTCCCGGTCGTTCGTCAGCGTGAGGAAGCCCTGATCACCGCCCACGGTGGATGCCGTGGCGTATTGGGAGGTCCGGTCGACCAATGTCCCGCCCTCATTCATGAAGAGGACGTTGCGGCGGCGGCCCGACGTGGTGAACGGCTGCTTGCGGACACACACGAGGTCCGTCCAGCCGTCCTTGTCCAGGTCGCCCTGCATGTAGTCCTTCTCCTCGGTGTCACCGAGGCCCACGCTGTTGCCCGCGACCAGCTTGGAGTTGTCCTGATTGAAGCGCACCCACTCGTTACCGAAGCCCTGGGCCCCCGCGAGGGTCGAAAGGGCCGCCACGAGAGCGGTGGGCGCGAGCGCTCTGCGGCACACCTGCAAGATCGTATTCGTCGTCAGCTTGTTCATGGTCTTGATCAGCCCTCCGTCGGCTCTGTGATCTGGATTCGTCGGTCGCATGAAATGAAGAGAGAAGATAGGGCCCTCCTCCCATCGCGCCGCCCGTGGACTCGCCGCGGCGCTTGGCCGGGCGGATCCTGGGGGGGATGAGGGGGGGAGAGGCCGCGGTGGCCACCTTCCGGTGGGGATGCGTCCGTCCGCGATATCAACCGGGAGTGAGAATGAAGAAAGGTCGCTCAGATGCACCGAGTCCCCGGGCGGAAGCTCGCACGGCAAACCCGATCCTCGATACACTCATATCCTAACCCCGGTGCCAGTCTTACGGGGCGATTCTCGCGTGCGGGAGCGGTCAGGATTCGGTCAATAGGGGTCTGCAAGGGGGGGGGGGGGCGGCCC
>NZBA01000011.1 GCA_002686265.1 Planctomycetota bacterium | reverse complement strand
CCAGGGCGTTGTTCAAGTACTCCGCGTATTCGAGAATCGTCACCTCATGGATGTCCATGTAAAAGGCGTCAAGGTTCACCGTGTGGGGCGGAAGCTCGTCGCTGTCTCCGCTGCCCACATGGCGGCCCATTTCATAGCTGCCTGCTGGCACAAGCGCCATGCCGTCGTACACGCCACTGCCCGGGCCGGTTTGGAACAGGATCTCATAGCCATCTGAGAGGTTGAAGCCAAAGCCCCCAGCCGCCGGGTCCCGGTACCAGGCCTGGAAGTTCCAGGTCGAGCCCACGGTTATCTGGCCAGACGGTTGCGGCGGGTTCGTGTAATCAACCGCCCGCGACATCGACCCCGAGCCCGTACCAGTCCACAGGGGCGGGTACAGGCGGAACTGGCCCACGCCACCCGAGCCAACGCACAGGTAGCCGTCCCCAAAAGGCACCGAGAGTTGTGCCGGGCCGTAAAAGAAGACCCCCATCTGCTGCGCGGGCACCGGTTGCGCGTGCAGCACCAGATTGTTCAGGTCGATGTCCACGCTGCCGCTGGCGTTCATCACCGCCCCCGCTCCCGTCGAGTTCACCGCCGCCGTGCAGTAGTTTTGACCCAGGGGATCCGGCACGAAGGTGATTGTGAAGGTCCCGCTGCCGCCGTAGGCAACGGTTGCCGGAGTTCCAATGCGCAGAATGTACTCGGCGCCCCCTATCGCCTCCCACTCAAGCTCGCTCTGTAAGCCACAGCTATCGTCGTCACAGGCCAGGACCTGTGCGCCACAGGCCCCGTCATAGACGGCCACCTTGGTGTCCACGCTACTCTGGCCACAGATCGACAGCGTGTGGGTGCCGGTCTCCGTGGTCGTCAGGGCGAACCACACATCGTTGTTGATGTCCTGGCTGCCATTGAAGTCACAGAGGCCGTCGGGCAGGCCATCCATCATGGCGACGCTGTTATTAAACGCATAGCTGCCCGCGCCACTAATGGCCTGGGCATTGCCGCAATCATCCGCCCCCTGGGCCAAAACAGGCCCGGCCAGCAGCGCAGTGGCGAAGAGTGAGCAAATGGAATGAAAACGGGGCGCAATCCGGCAAACCATGGGGTTCTCCTGTGTGGGAGTCGGGGTTGGAACTGCCACCTCAAGCAAAATGGAGCAGCAGCGCGAGTCCTGAGTGTACCAGCTTCCACAAATCCTGCCCGTGGTACAGCGTGGCGCCCCCTGCCGCCCCTCAGGGGCGAGCTGCTAGGACCCGCACGCCGAGGTCGCCGTAGCGGTCGATCGGGCCGGTGAAGCCGCGAAAGGCCGAACGCGGGATCGACGCGCTGCTGCCCCAGCTCCCGCCGCGAATCATGCGGGCCCAGCCCGTGGCTGGCCCAGTGGGGTTGTCCGCCGGACTGTTTGAGTAGTAGCTGTGGTCATACCTGTCCCAGCACCATTCCCACACATTGCCGCTCATGTCGTAGAGGCCGTAGCCGTTGGCCATGTCAACGCCGGCCGGGGTCTGACTGCCATCGTAGTAGCCCGCCGGGGTCGTCCATGGATATGCAGCACCCTCGTATGGATCACCCGACCAATAGTAGTTCGCCTTGCTCCCGTCGAGCGAATCCCCCCACGGGTACATGTAATAGGGTCTGTGTTCCCCGCCCCGCGCCGCGTATTCCCATTCCGCTTCCGTCGGCAGGCGATAGCCGTTCCGCGTGAAATCACAGGACCAGTCCGACTCGTCGTAGCAGGGATCGAGACCCGCACCCCGGCTCTTCCCGTTGGCATAGGCACAGGCTCCATACCAGCTGACCTCCGCCATCGGATGTTCTGCCCAAGAGCCGGTCACCGGGTGAGACGGGTCGGCGCTGAAGCTCGTTCCGTCCCAAACAAGGTGGCTATAGATGCTGCTCGTGCTTGTGTCACACAGTTCCTCTCCCGCGCCGCCGACCTGTACTACCGCCGAACTTCCATTCACCGTCACCTCGCCCCGGGCCAGGGCGTTGTTCAAGTAATCCGCGTACTCGAGAATCGTCACCTCATGGGTGTCCATGTAAAAAGCATCCAGGTTCACCGTGTGGACCGGAAGCTCGCCGCCATCTCCGCCGCCCACATGGCGGCCCATCTCGAAACTGCCCGTCGGCACAAGCGCCATGCCGTCATAGGCGCTAACCGGAGCAAAGGCGATCTCGTACCCGTCCGACAGGTTGAAACCAGATCCAAGTGCCGCCGGGTCNCGGTACCANGCCTGGAAGTTCCAGGTCGAGCCGTTCACGATCAAACCCGTCGGCTGGGGGGGCGCGGTCAGGTCCGCTGTGTAGGTCATGGTGCCACTTCCGGTGGAAGACGGCGGGTAGAGCCGGAAGAGGCCCAGGCTGCCGGGGCCCACGCAGCGATAGCCATCGCCAAAGGGCACCATGGCCTGATTCGGGCCGTAGAAGAAGATGCCCATCTGGCCCGTGGGCATGGGCGCTCCGCTGAGCGTCAGGTTGTTGTCATCCACATCCCGCGAGCCTGTGGCGTCCATCAGGGCACCGGCTCCGGTGGAATTGGCGGCACCCGTGCAGTAGTTCGTGCCCAGGCCCTGGGCGCCCGCCGGGGCCGAGAGCGGCCCCGCAACCAGCGCGGTAGCGAGCAGTGAGCCGAGATATTGAAAACGGGTGGGAGGTGGGCTGGCCATGGGGCTCTCCGGTTTGGAGGTCTGGTTTAGAGCTGCCGTCTCCTATTACCTGGGCCAGCAGCGCAAACCCAAGGGTACCATGGTGTCGACAATCAAGCGGATATTTCCCACCAAGGGGCTCCGGGACCCGGCCAGCGCCGCTTTTCCAGCCAGCCACGCTTGTTTTCGCCTCCGGGCCCGTCCGTGCGCTTCGCCCGGCGGTTATCGCTCGCCGCAGGCCGTTGCCTTCCTGGGCGACACACGGCTTGTCGTCGCCACCCCTGGTTGGCATTCGGGTTCCATCCTCTGCGGCCTGGACATCACCCGGGGACCGCGCGCCTATCGGCGGCGTGGGAGGGCGAGCTGACAGACCGCTCTCAGTTTTGGACGGACTCTGCTCTCCGGGCTTGGAACCAGTGGGCGTGGAGGGCACGGGCGGCGGGCGCTCTGTCTTTTTCCGCCACCACGAACTTCTGGCTCAGGGCTCCGGCGGCGAAGACGGCCTGTTCCACCGGGATGTTATCTGCCGCCAGGGCTTCGAGGCTGGCTTGGAACTGGCGCGGCCCGCTTCCTTCGTCACGACCCACCAGAGCCACCAGGGCCAGGTCTCGCTCCAGGTGCGCCCGTCCTCCGAAATCCTCCAACACTCCGGCCAAACCGCGCGGGCCGCTGGCCGCGAGGTTTGCGGTGGCACTGCCCGACCCACCCGCGAGTGTGGTGGCGATCTCGTGTGTATTCGGCGCCACCACGATGCCCAACTCGGCGGCGGAGACCTGGGCCGCGGCGGGGTCCACTCCGTGACGCTCGAGTGCCGCGAACAACTCCGCCAAAAGGGCGCGGCGTTGGCCGCCATCTTGGGTGCCGCCGCTGTCCAATACCAAGCGCACGAGACCGGAGCGGGTCGCCAGGCCCACGGGGGCGCGGCCGCCGGTGCTCGCGCGAGCTTCGCCATCCGGTTCGAGCAGGGTTCCGGGTTCGTCGGGGGTCAGGACGCTTCGCACGCGCACGCGCATCTGAGCTCGTAGGGCCGGCTCCACTGCCCCGGGGTGCAACACCTCGGCTCCGTGCAGGGCGAACTCCGCCGCCTCGGAATAGGAAAGGCGTTCGATAACCCTGGCTTCAGGCACCAGGCGCGGGTCCGCCGTCAGAATCCCGCCGACGGTCTTCCAGTATTGAATCTCTCCGGCGCCCATCGCCGCCGCCAGAATCGAAGCGGTCAGGTCGGAGCCGTTGCGTCCGAGGGTCGTCAGATTGCCGGCCTCGTCCTTGGCCAGAAAGCCCGTCACCACCGGCACGCCGGGCACCGTCGCCAGGGCCTGGCGGATGGCGGTTTCCAGGCCTTCCAGGGGGCGCGCTTCTCCGTGGCGGCTGTCGGTCACCAGGCCCAGGTCCCAGGCGTCCACCGGAGTGGCGGGGATGCCGGCCTCGGTGAGTGTGCGGGCCACAATCCGAGCGCTCATGCGCTCGCCGAATGAGAGCACGTAGTCGCGTTCCTCCGGTGCCACGCGGCCGGTCTCCTGGATGCGCCCGAGGATCTGGTAGAGCTCGCGCAGGTGGCGGTCGAGGAGTTCCGGGTCCAGGCCGAGCTGGGAGAGCAGGGTGCGGTGCCGGATGCGCACGCGGTCTGCTTCCAGATGGCCCTCCGCCGCCGCCTGGGCCACGGTTTCCAAGAGGTCCGTCACCCCGGCGTGGGCGCTGACCACCACCAAAAGGCGGTTTTCGGCAGGCGGGGGCGATTCCCCGGGGCCGCCGGGGGGCTTGGCGGTCATGTCCGAGGCGCCAGTCCCCGCGTCCAGGCCGGCGTCCAGGCCGCTTCCCTCCCGCTCCAGGTGGGCGCGCACGATTTCCACCGCGCGCCGAATCCCCGGTCCGTCGGCCAGGGCGGCCCCGCCAAACTTGAATACGCTCGAGAGCAACATGACCCACCATTGTACCGAGTCCTGCGGCGCCCGTCAGGCCATGCCGCGGTTACAATCCCGCCATGGAACGCAAGGACTTGATCCACGATTGGAATGCGCCGCGGCCGGTCTTCGAGGGCACGGTCATGTTCGACGATGAAACCCTGCGCGACGGGCTCCAGAGCCCCTCGGTCAAGGAACCGACCCTGGACGAGAAGGTGCGCCTTGTGCACTTGATGGACGCCCTGGGTATTCACACGGCGGATATCGGGCTGCCCGGCGCCGGGGCGCGGGCGCGGGATCACATCCTGACCCTGTGCGGGGAGATGCGCGACTTGGCCATCACGCCCAATGTTGCTTGTCGCACGGTCATCTCCGACATCGAGCCGGTGGTGAACATGGTGCAGCAGAGCGGCGCGCCCATCGAAGTCTGTGCCTTCATCGGTTCGAGCCCCATTCGTCAATTCGCGGAGAGCTGGGACTTCAATGCCATGCTCGCCATGGTGCGCGAGGCCATTGAGTTCTGCACGCGGGAGGGGCTGCCGGTGATGTTCGTGACCGAGGACACCACCCGCGCCCAGCCGCAACAGGTGCGCGACCTGTACACCGCCGCCATCGATGCTGGCGCGGCGCGCGTCTGTGTTTGCGACACCTGTGGTCATGCCACACCGGATGGCGTGCAGCGCGTGGTCGGCGCCGTCGCGGGCCTGATCGATGAGCTCGGTGTCGAGGTCGGCATCGACTGGCACGGACACCGCGATCGCGGCTTGGGTCTGATCAACACCTTGACCGCCATGGAGGCCGGGGCATCGCGCCTGCACGCCACGGCCCTCGGCGTCGGTGAACGCTCCGGCAACGCGGAAATGGATCTGCTGCTGGTCAACTTGCGTCTGGACGAGATCATCGACAACGATCTGACGGCGCTCGGCGAGTATTGCCGCCTGGCCGCCGAGGCCGTGGGCATGCCCTTCCCGCGCAACTACCCGGTCTTCGGTCAAGATGCCTTTGAAACCGGCACCGGCGTCCATGCTTCGGCGGTGGTCAAAGCCCTGCGCAAGGGGGACACCTGGCTGGCCAACCGCGTTTACTCCGGCGTGCCGGCCGACCTCTTCGGCCTGGAGCAAGTCATCCAGGTCGGCCCCATGAGCGGCAAGTCAAATGTGGCCTGGTACCTGGAGAAGCGTGGCCACCAGCCCACCGAAGGCGCCGTCAACGCCGTGCTGGAACTGGCCAAGGCCACGCCGCGCATGTTGACGGAAAAGGAAATCCTGAGCGCCGCCGGCGTCTAGGAGTCCGCCCAAAAAAGTTTCGCCGCGAAGCGAAGCCATCGGCGGCGAGGCGAGGACGGCAATGGCGGGATGGCGGAAGGGGCCGTGCCGGAACATTGAGCACGGCGCGACGAGCCTGACGGCGTCGCCGCCGTCGACGGCCAAGCCGCTGTTGGGAGTCTGTCAACGGGCTCCTAGGCCCATCTCCTGGACGGCGCCGGCTCACACATCCTCGCAACGAGCCCGGGGGCGGAGTATCTTCCGGCCATGGCGCCTGTACAAACATCGACGACGGCGGAACCCGCCGGTCTGATGGCGAGTTGGGTGGAAGCAATCCGCCAATGGATCATCGAGACGGGACCGGAAGTGCTGTTCAAGGCCTTGGTGGTCGTCTTGCTCCTGTTCGCCAGCGCCCTGGCGGCGCGCCTTGCCGCCCGTCTCGTGGGACGCGCCTTGGACGCTTCGCGCCTGGAGATCTCCGACCTGCTGCGCAACTTCGCCACCAACGCCACGCGCAAGTTGGGGTTCTTGCTCGGGGCGCTCTTCGCCATCTCCGCCGTGGGCATTCCCGTGGGACCTTTCTTGGCTGCCTTTGGAGCCGTGGGCATCGTGGCGGGCTTCGCCCTCTCGGAAACCCTCAACAACTTCGCCGCCGGATTGATGATCCTGCTCTACCGGCCCTATGACATCGGCGACTGGGTCGAGGCCGGCGGCGTAACGGGCAAGGTGGAATCCATGACGCTGGTCTCCACTTCGCTTTTGACCGGTGACAACCAGCGCATAACCGTTCCCAACGGCAAGATCTGGGGCGGACGCATCACCAATGTCACCGCCAACCCCAAACGCCGTCTGGAGTTGGTGATCGGGATTGGCTACGGGGATGACCTGGAACGCGCCGTGACAATCCTGACGGAGCTCTGCGCCGAACATCCCAAGGTGCACGGAGAGCCGGCGCCGCTCGTGCGGCTGAACGAGTTGGGCGAGTCGGCGGTCAACCTCGTCGTTCGGGTCTGGACGAACACCGGGGACTTCGGTGGCGTGCGCTGGGACTTGCTGCGGTCAATCAAGGACGGTTTCGACGCGGCCGGCATCTCCTTCCCCAACCCCCAAAGGGATGTCCACTTACATGAACTTGCCGCGGCCGAGCCTGGCGGCGGGTAGGGGCGCGGGCCCTCGGTCAGCCGGCCCGGGCCTTGGCCAGTTGTGGGGCGCTGAGGCGAGCGGCGTTTGAGTCAGTGGGCCACCGCAGTGCGCGCCGCGGGAGAGGACTCTTCCCCTTCCTCTAGCGCTTGGTCACCAGGTTCAGACTCGCCGTCACGCTGGGCGACGCTGACGGGTTCGCCATGGGTGGCGACGATGGCGTTGTTCCAGGCGCAGGTGTAGCACTTGTGGTAACGCTCTCGCTGGCGATCTTGGCATTGGCTGCGGCTGACGCGGTGGGCGAAGAGGGCCGGGGCGCCGTCCGTGCGCGTGGGGCAACTGCGGCCGCCGTTGTTCTTCTGCTGCTGTGATCCCATGGCGTGGTACTGGTCTCGGTGTCCGGCGGCGTGAGCTAGATCGGGCGGCGTGTTTCTGAAGCCCGCGCTTTGGCGCGGGCCGGCGGGCGGGCGGGCGGTACCGGCCTCGGCCTCGGCCCCGCGCGGGCGCGTATTCTGACCGCCCCGGCCCTTCCGTGGCAACCTCAGAGGGCGCTGCGAACAGCCGCCAGGCCCTCGGCCGCCGCCTGGGCTCCCCGGTGGCTGTCACGGCTCAACTCAAGCGCCGCGACGCCGCTATAACCTGTTTCCAACAAGGCGCTTATAACTGCGGCCAGATTCAGGTCACCGACACCAAAGGGCAGGTGGATGTGTTCGCCTTTTGCAATATCGTCCAAATGAACGTGGGCCAGGGCTCCGGCGCGACGGCGCAACTCGTCCTCTGGCAGGGCCTCGCCGGTGACGAGCAGGTGGCCCACATCCATCGTCAGGCCCAAGCTGGCTCCATCTCCTCCGAGCTCTGCTGTCAGGCGATCGAAGTCGGCGCAGGTCTCGATGAACATGCCCGGCTCCGGCTCCAGGGACAGGGACACGCCGGCCTTGTCGCAGCGCTCCAGCAAGGGGCGCAGTTCTTCGATCAGGCGTGCCTGGAGAATCTCTGGCGGAGCGCCCTCCTTCTCGGGCGCGGCTCCGGACCAAATCGACAAGAGGGGCGCTCCCAGTTCCGCCGCCAAGTCAATGTGGTGTTCGAGGAACTCGCGGCGCATCAGGCGGCCGCCCGGCTCTTCCTCGATCAGCGTCGGCCGATGTTTGCGGAGCGGGTCCAAGAGGAAGCGGGAACCGGATTCCAATGTCAGTTCCAGGCCCAGGTCCTCCGCCAGGACGCGCAGTGCCTGGGCCTCGCCCGCCACCGGCCGCAGGGGATCGAGGCCGGAGACACAGGGCGTGACCGCCACCGCTTCATAGCCGAGGTCCGCCAGCAAGCGGAAGCTGTCGTCGAGGCGGTGGTGCGCCAGACCGTTGGTGTTGTAGCCGAGGCGAAACACGCCGTTGTTCAGTCAGCGGTTTCGGTGGAGCCGGCGTGGCCAGCTTGGCCGGCTTGGCCGGCTTGGCCGGCGTGGTCGGCGTGGTCGGTGTGGTCGGTTATGTCGGCATGGCCGGTGGCTGTTCCATCGTCCGCGAGTTCGGGAGAGGCCGGGGCCTGTTCATCCGCCGCGCCTGGACTCCGATCTGTTTGATCGCTGGCCGCTTCCCTTGGCGGGCCGAGGGAACCGGGGTCGACGCCCGTGCTGGCTGGGTCGTGGTTTGGCTCGGCGGCGGAGCCTGATTCAGCGGGCTCGGTTGCGGGCTCGCGGTTAGCCGCGTCTGCGGCGACCGCGCCCTCTCCATCCCCCAGGGCGGGATCGAAAGATGGCTCGAAGCTCTTGGCCGGGTAGGGATCGAGGGCCGTGCGCACGGCCTTTTGGGCTCCGCCGACGGTCTGGGCGGTCACATCGATTTCCCGACGCAGGTCGCGCATCTCCTGTTCGATGCCCGCCTCGCGCCAGATCTTCTCCAGCGTCCGTCGGGCGCGCCCCACCTGGCGGGCGCCGCGCAGGACCACCTCCGGCAGGCGGCCGCCGAAGGCTAAGAGGGCCGCGCCAGCTATGAGCGCCAGCTCCATGAGATCCAGATTGCCGAAGAAGGCCAGCATGGCGTCCAGTCTACCAGGAGCCGAGGCTCCAGCGGTCGAGCAGGCCCAAGCTCCGGCGCCGCCAGCCGAGCAGGGGTTCGACGGTAAACGAAATGGTTGAGCCTCCCTCGCCCCGGCGGTTGCCGATGCCGATTTCGAAGAGGAAGTCGTGCCCCAGGCGGCGCAAGGTCAGTTTTTCGTGCAGGGCCTGGTCGTCCATCAGGGAGAAGGTCTCGCGGAACTCCACCTCCCACAGGGGTGTGGCGCGGTAGCGGGCCGCGGCGGTGGCGGCTTCGTAGAAACGGTCGTTGTCCTGGTTCCTGGCGCTGCGGTAGCCGAGCTCGATGCCAAGACCGCTGGCCAGGCGCAGGCCGAACTCCGTGCGCGAGTACTCCGTGCGGCTCTCTTCGCTGTCGTAGATCCCGTCGTGCAAAAGGCCCACCGGGGCTCCCCACAGGTTGCCGCGCCACTGGGCCAGGGTTGAGATGGGCAGATAGCGTCGGGCCGCGCGCGGCGTCTCTTCGCCGAAGGCCCCGCGCAGGTCCAGGTCAAAGTGCTCTTGGCCGCCGGGCAGCAAGAGGCGCGTCACAAAGCCGAACTCCAGGGCCGTGCCCCGCGGGTCGGTCTCCATCTCATCCATGGGCACCGGATCGCCGCCGCTTTCGTTCCAAGCGAAGGTGTGCCCCAGGCCGAGGAAAGGAGAAACCTGGTGCAGTGCTCCAGAGGCGAAGCGGCGGCTGAAGGTGGTGGCCAGATCCAGTCCGCCGCTGGTGACAAGGCGTCGCGGGGACTGGTCCTCGTCCACGCCGCGGTCCCAGGCGGAGACCCTGGCGGCCAGATGCGGTGTCAACTTCAGGCCCGTGTGGCCCAGGGCCAGAGGCAGTTCCAGGTGTTGGGCGTGGTCCAGGCGTGCCACCCGCGGATCGCCCTCCACTGTCAGCGGGCCGTCGTCGAAGGTCAGCTCATAGCGATCATCTCCTTGAATGCGGCGGAAGAGTCCCGCGTCCAAATCGCCGCTCCAGAGCAGTTGTCCCCCATCCCAGGTGGCGATGGGCGTGGGCGCCAGGGAAAGGCCCGCCGCGGGCAGTTCCTCGATCTCCGAGCGCCAGTTGTCGGCGGCAATGCGCGCCCGGGCCGTGCCGAACAGGTTGCCCGCGGACCAGCGCCCGTGCAGGTATGTCTCCCGTTCCTCAAAGGCCAGGTACTCGCTCTCAAAGAACTCCGCCTGCACGCCGGGGTCGGTCTGGTTGCTGAAAACCAAATCCAGCCAGGACTCCTCCCCCAGAGTCCAGCGTCCGCGGCCCCGCAGCCAGCCACGGAAATCGTCGCGCGCCTCTTCCTCGACACGCACCAGGCCGCGGTCGCTGTGGCCATCGAAGACGCCGTCTCCATCGATGGCCAGGGAAAACTCACCTGGCGCCTTGAGGCGCAGCCCCGTGCCCAATAGCAGGCCGCGGGCTCCGAGCCAGGAGGCCCGGTAACGCCAATGACCGTCGAGGTTTTCGAGCGGCGCGCCGAGCAATCCCGCCAGGCCCCGGGCCAAGCTCCCCGCTTCTCGATTGACCGTGGCGCCCAGGGCCGTGCCGAAGCGCGCCGAGTTCGACAGGATGATGTTCTCGATGATCGGATCGCCGTCCTCGTCCGTGGCGTAGACCAATGGCGGCAGGGGCAAGGCCGGACCGATGGGCAGGCGCAGGACATTGTCGCGGGCGGCCACGGCCCAACTGGCGTTGCTGGGCAGGTTGGCTTCCCCGGGCCGACGAGTGCTGGGCTTGCCGGCGGGCGTGACCGTCAGGTCACCGGTTTCGATCACGTAGTGGGGCCGATCCTGGTTACAGGAAGTGATCGTGGCATTGTCTGCGTGCAACGAGCCATCGGCGGCGTGGACCATGTGGCGCGCCTGGGCCCGCAGTCGTTCCGGCTTGTCGCGCACTTCCACATCGAGGATCAGGTCCGCGTCATCCAACCAGCCCCCCCCGCTCGATAGATCAAGCCAAAGGCGCGCCGCGCGCGCCCGGCGCACGGCGCCGTCTAGGACCTGCAACTCCCCCTCGGCGTAGATCGCCTCCACCAGGCCTGTCTTTGGGGGCAACACCAACCCGCCGAGCAGCGGCGCCTGGGGGCCGTCTTGCGCTGCGCGCCGCGCGCTGGCTTCACGGACGGCTCCGCCAATGCGTGATGTCCCAGATCCCGCTCCGACCGCCCCTGTTCGGATTCCAGTCGCTCCGTCGTTGGACTTCTTGTCCCCTTTCCCGCCAATCCCAAACAGCTCCCGTCCCCGAGCGCGCCAGGCCGGCCCGTCGAGCCAGGCCAAGAACCAACTGCCCAGGATCGCCCGCTCTCCCTGGCGATGGATGACTTCGCTTAGAGCAAGAATCGTTTCCGCTTCGCCGGCCGCAGCCGCTTCGCCGGCCGCAGCCACTTCGCCAGCCGCAGCCACTTCATCGGCGCCCCCATCAGCCTGATCACAAACTGGTCCGAGGGAGGCGAACTCCACGGACCAGGCCGCGCCCGCCGCCGGGGTTGTTCTGATGCGACCAAAGGGCGTGGTCGGAAGGAAGGTGGCGAAGTCGATCTCCAGGCGTTTGGTTTCCAGGTGCAGCCCGCCACCCGTGAACAGCACATTTGTGGTGGCCGTGCCGGACGTGAGCAGCCGCTTGCCCGTCAGCTCCAGGGTCGCGCCGGATGCGTTCAAACGCGAGCCGAGACAAAGGTCATAGCCGCCCCGCGCTTCCATGCGCCGCAGGCGCGGCTCGAAGGGCAAGGGCGGGGCGTCCACTAGCTCCGGATCACTGGGCAGCAGGTACAGGCGGCCGGCGGAGATGTCCCAGGCGCTGCCATCCGCCAGAACACCGTTGATGCGGGCCTCGCCAGCCAGCAACAGGTGCTCGCGGCTGGCCTGAAAGCGCCGGGCGCGGGCTTTGAGTGGCATGCGATCCGCCCGCCCGTTGGCGGCGCTGTTCTCCCAGTCCCAAGTCAGGTCGGCGTCGAAGACCTCGAAGTGCTCCGGCCCAAACAGAATGCGCGACCCGGTCACATGCCAGGGAATACCACCGGCGCCCAGAAAACCTCGGGCCACCACCGACTCTCCGTCACCTTCCAGAAAGCCCGTTCCATCGCCACGCATGACGAGGCGCCCCGTGCTCCCCCCCGCTATTTCAATCTGGCTGCGGGTGCCCGGCTCCCAGATCACCGCGCTCACTTCTCCCTGGGCCCGAGCCTCCTCGCCCGCCAACTCGATGCGTTGTCCGCGCACTTCGCGCAGGGAAAGCTCAGCCCCGGCGCGGTGTGCTGTATTGATGTAGTGGGCCGGCGCCTGGGCCGTGCCGGTCATGACCAACTCTCGGGGACCGCCGCGCTTTACATGGTCGGCGTTCACCTTCCAGGTTGGGCCGGTCAACTCCACCGCGCCGGTGGCCGTGAAGGTCTCGGCGACCGAATCGAGGTCGAGCAGTTCCCGGGCACGCACATCGAGTTTCTCGTCGCCCAAGAGTTGGAGCGTCACATCTCCCGCGCGCCGCAACCTGAAGGCGTCCTGTCCGCCGGTTGCCTCCAGGCCGCTGGCCGCCTTGAGGACAAATGGAGCTCCCCTTGAATCAGTTCCGGTGAGGTGGGTGAACTCCTCCGTCGCCAGGTACACGGTACCGTCGGCTTCGCGTCTGCCAGACACGCGGCCCTCCGCCCGCAGAGCCCCGGGGGAGAGTTGCTCCGCGCCTGCCACTCCATTCGTTCCCGGCGCGATGACCAGGAGAGCCGGCCCTTCCAGCTCAAACCCGGCGGTGTCCAGGATCTCGGTCGGCGCAG
>NZBA01000010.1 GCA_002686265.1 Planctomycetota bacterium | reverse complement strand
CAGCGAACTCTGCGGTTGGGTGGTGAGACGAGTCGACGAGACTTTCTGAAGGCGCCTCTCGTGGCGGGTGCCGCCGGGGCGGTGCTTAGCTCCGGCTCCTCGTTTAACGTGCGGGCCGACGAAGGGGAGCCGACAAATCCAGCTGCCGAAACACGCAGGAAAGTGATCGACGAATATGATCCGAGCAATATCAAGATCGCACGGCGGGTGTCGGCAAACATCAGTGATGACGATCTGTTGCTGCTCAAACAGATCGGCCTACGCTGGGCCGGCGTGAGCTTCGGGACGAACCAGGACTTAGACGGCATGCGCCGAACTCAGGAGCGGTTCACCCGGTTGGGAATCAAGATTTATGCAGGCCGGCACTCTGCCTATCGCAATCTGAAAATCCAACTCGGACAGCCTGGGCGCGATCAGCATATCGAACAATATCAGACGTTTCTGCGGAATCTTGGCAAACTTGGCATTCCGGTTTCGTCTTACGACTTCCACCCGGCCAACACGTATACGACGGCGCGAGTCGAGCGGCGTGGATACGCCGCACGCGAGTTCAATCTCAAGGATTTCCGTGAGAAGATCGAAAAGCAACGATTCGATCGTGAGTATTCGGCCGAAGAGATTTGGAACAATTACACGTATTTCGTTAAAGCCGTGTTGCCGGTGGCCGAGGAAGCCGACGTCAAGTTGTCCTTACATCCTGACGACCCACCACTCGCAAAAATGAACGGCGTGGCGAAGCTCTTCACTCACTACAACGGGTACGAGCGGGCCGAGAAGATCGCCGGCAAGAGTAAGCACTGGGGCCTGGAGTTGTGTGTCGGAACTTGGTCCGAGGGTGGCGATAAGATGGGTAAGGGCGTTTTCGAGATGATCCGCGATTTTGGCGGGCGCGGAAAGATCTTTGTCATCCACTTCCGCAACGTCACCTCGCCGCTGCCGCACTTCGTCGAGACCTTCCCGGACGACGGATATCAGGACATGTATCGAGTGATGAAGACGCTGCGCGAAGTTCGCTACAACGGTCTGGCAATCCCAGACCATATCCCACAGTTGGCTGGCGACAAGGGAACCAGACCCATTGGCACCGCCTACTGCATCGCCTACATGCGCGCCTTGTTACATCGGGCAAATCAAGAGGTTGGCTGATGGGTTAAACAAGGGGTCGGGTACCGTTGCCCGAACGGCCCAGAGGGTGCCTCGCACAACGGTACCCGACCCCTTTATTGAACGCTTCACTTGCCGCTCAGCGGGACTCGTTGCGAGTTGGTTGCACGCATCTTGTCGATCTCACGTCGGCTACGGTGGATGTAGTCGCGCAGTTCCTCCATACCGTACTGCTTGGCCAAGGCGCGGGCGCTGACACCGGGCTCGGTGGCCTGCAGCACGTACCACGCTTCGCGATCAAGATCTTCGACCTTGGAGATTTCGTCGCCATGCGCGGCAAGCAGTTTTGTCAGCTTCTCTCCATTGAAGTTCCGATGATAGATGCCGCGATCGAGATCGAGGATGATGCGCGAGACATGGATACCTTCGCTTCTCTCGTCGAGAATCCGCTCACCGGTGATGTCGTAGACCTGGCAATCGCCTTGGTACGTTGCCGTGACAATGTAGTAATGATGTAGCAGGGCGTAAGCCTGTAGATGCCGGCCCGCGGAATAGGCGCTCGGCCAAACGACAAGTTCCGCGCCGCCATCGGCCAGTTCCTGCCAGACCTCCGGAAAATTTACATCAAAACAGATCGCCATTCCCAGCTTGCCGAAGTCCGTTTCGATCACGGATGCATCACGGCCGGGATGAACGGGAACTTTGTGGCGGTACTCACTCCAGTAAGGAAAGACTTTGTTATACGTTCCTGCAATCTTGCCCTCACGGTCGATGACGACGGCAGTATTGCAGCGTTTCTTGTCGTCGCAGATGGCATCGATCGGGCTGACGATGTAGGTCTGGTGTTTCGTGGCCAGCCTCATCAGAGCCTTACTCGTTGGACCGTCGATCGCTTCGACACTCTGATCGTTCTGGCCTCTCCAAGTTTCCGGTAGCACGATCAGGTCCGCACCTTTGGCGCCTTCTCGATCCACGAGCTTGAGGATCTGGTCAAGTGGTTTGCCCGGGCGAAAGCTGAAACTGACAATGCGAACGGGGCGACCTACTTGCCGCGACGCCCGGGGAGATTGAGCGTGCGACAGCGCCACGCTGATGAGAGCCGGCAACACCATCGCAGCGACGCAACATTTTCTTTGCATGATCACTCCTCACTCAGCGGTATGTTGGCATCGGAAGTCCGGAGGTCGTCAGGAATCAGTGGTTGGATAGAACTTTCAAGAATCAATGCCCTTCCCACGAGTTGTTGAGAAAGTGGAGGGACTGGATTAAAGGACGGCTTCGCCCGAGCTTGAGACGAACACGGACCAAGTCTTCACCAACGTCTTCGATCTCAATATAGACGACACGTGCCAGGCACGACAGCACGTCACGAGTCGCCACGCCGATTGTCTTTCGTGCTACTAACGGTCATCTTCTTTGCTTCATACAAAGATTTCCATCTAGAATCCAGATCGCCTTTTGAACGCATCACTTGCTACTCAGTGGGACCCATTGCGAGTTGGTTGCCCGTATCTTGTCAATTTCGCGTGGGCTACCGTGGATGTACTCGCGCAGTTCGTCCATACCGTACTGCCTGGCCAAGGCGCGGGCGCTGACACCGGGCTTCGTTGCCTGCAGCACGTGCCCCAATTCGGTAGCTTGTCTCCAGGCGCGCCACCGGAACATCCGCTGAAGGTCGCCACGGCTTCCACACCCGGCTTAGCGGCCAGTCTCACACATCGCTCACCCTGTCGGGGTGATCACTCGGATTGACGGCAAGTGCGACGACGACAACCTCCGTCCTTGTCGACCCGCGACTTAAGATCGCGACGCTCGATCGACGAGTGTATAATCACGACCAATTCGATCGTGATGAACATACGATCGAGTACCAGTAAGAAAGAGGTTTCCAATGTGCTGCAGACTTTTTGAAAAGACGACCTGCTGCGTTCACGATCGCGATTGTTTCCTGGTGCGCTGTGAATTGTTCTCTTGTCGGTGGATCGGAGCCACGGGACGTTTCCGTCGCCATCGTCGGTCATGTGAAAGTGCTATCACAGCACGTACCCGACGTGAGCAGCATCGAGGCTTGGGAAAAGTCGTTTATCCGCGAGGACATGTCACCGCAAGAAAAGGCGTTGGCGATCTTCGAGACGAAGGTCATGTTTTCGCATCAGGACCCGCCGCCGTTGGAGTATTTACAGGAAGCCGCCTGCGTTCATGATCCGATCAAGAGTTTCAATGTCTATGGCTATGGGATGTGCTGTTGCGCTTCGTCCAATGTCGAAGCGTTGGCTCGGCAAGTGGGGCTCCAGTCCAGAGGTTGGGCGATCAACGCGCATAGTGTCAGCGAAGTGGGATGGGACGACGCCTGGCATCTGCTCGATTCATCATTGATCAACTATTTCCCGAAGGCGGATGGCCAACTTGCCAGTGTCGAAGAGATTGAGGCAGCGGTCAGCGAGTGGTACGACAAAAACCCCGGATTCAAGGGTGACTCCGGCAAACTTGATCAGTTTCAACGCGAGAACGGTTGGAGCGGCTGGCGGAGGGGGCCGGCACTGATTACTCGATCGCCGTTCTATAGCGACGGCGGCTGGTGGCCGGCGAAAACGCACGGATGGAGTTCGACCATGCTGGAATATGACGGCCGCGGAGGTACGCCGTTCATTTATGAGTATGGATATTCGCAAGGTTACGAGGTCAACATTCAATTGCGTCCCGGCGAGCGGCTGACGCGAAACTGGTACCACAACGGCTTGCACGTCAATGGCGTCGGTAAGGATGGCGCGGCACCGGGTTGCCTGAAAGGGAATGTCGGCGAAGGCTTTCTGGCGTATTCACGAGAGCATGGCGACCTGACGCAATCACGGATCGGCAGCGGAACGCTGGAATACGAACCGCCATTAGCGGACGATTCAATGCGCCGTACCGCTTTACGATTTGAGAATCTGATCGCAGTTGGCCAATCGCTGGGGGTGAAGGATGCCAACGCCGATGGTGTGTTGGAGTTCCAAATGCCTTCGAGCTACGTCTACCTGACGGGAAAACTCGAGCTGAACACTCGGGTCGAAGATGAAGAGGCAATCGTTGTCCAATTCTCCGATAACAACGGACTCGACTGGAAGAACGTCGATAGGATCACTGAGTCTGGCNACTTCTCGATCGACTTGCAGCGTTTNGCGTTTCGTCGCTACGACTATCGCCTGCGGTTGGCCTTACTNGGCGGCGATTCGTGGATTGACCGTTTGAAGATCACGCACGATATCCAGTGTTCNCAGCGTGCNCTTCCCGCGCTCGACACGGGNGACAATACGATCGCNTTTTCAGCTGGCCCGCACGAGAGTACCGTCACGATCCAAGGGAGTTCCACAGGCAACGGNGCGGGTAGACAGATTCAACCGTTTGATTTNCGTCCGCAGTACGACGGCGTGAGACCANAATACCTGCGCGACGAGCGATACGGCAAACCCGGNAGCGTCACATTCCCGATCAGCACACCAGGCGACATGACGCGCTTGCGCTTCGGCATGCACTATCGCTGCCGTGACGCTCGCGATCAATGGGAAATGCAGGTCTCGTTCGACGAAGGGCAGACTTTTCGCACCGTCGAAACCGTTACGGGGCCGACGCAAGGGAGTTGCCACTATGTGACCGTCGACGTGCCGCCCGGGACAACGAATGCACGCGTTCGGTTTGTGGGCGCCCAACGCAACACGACGGCCATCTTCAGCCTTCGGATCGACGCCGACTACCGCTTGCCATCTGGAGGATTTCATCCCGTGAAGATAACCTACCGATGGCAGGAAGCCGGCCGGCCGCAAGAGCATGTCCACATTGCCCGATCGCCTCGCGAATCGTACAAGATCGTTTGCGCCACGAAACCGGAATTGAGAAGCATCATCTTACAACTGGCCGATCCACATGCCCGGAATGAATGAGCCATGCGACAACACCACAAGAGGCAAACAATTGCGTTCGTGCTCGTCTCGGTAGCCGTCGGTTTGTTGGGACTGCCGAGCATTGTGATGGCCACGACCGTGACAGATGATGAGATGGCGACGGTCCGCCAGTGGGTGGCGGCACGGTTCGATGAGGTCGGCGAGCCAGGCAAATCGGTGCCTCCGTTTTCCTTCA
This sequence comes from Planctomycetota bacterium, assembly GCA_002686265.1. Taxonomy (GTDB): domain Bacteria; phylum Planctomycetota; class UBA1135; order UBA1135. Next base: position 6,364 of record NZBA01000010.1, on the reverse strand, counting down.
CGTATGGCGGCAGGTCGTCAGCGGAACTGTTGCCGAGTTGGAAACAGACACGTCGCATTCGCAAACTCGATGATCGGCGGAGCGAACACACTTTGGCCTGGGCGGATCCTGAATCCGGGCTCGTCGTCCGTTGCGTCGCGATCGTATGCCACGACTTTCCCACCGTCGAGTGGACACTCTACTTCAAGAACACGAGCTCGACCGATACGCCGATCTTGCAGGACATTCAGCCACTGGACGTGACCTGGCAGCGTGGTGGCGACTGCGAATTCCTGCTGCATCACGCTGTCGGCTCGCCCGCCAACAGCTCAGACTACGGGCCGCTTCAGACGCCGCTCCCGCTGCGAGCAAGAAAACGAATCACCGCGGCAGGCGGGCGCCCGACCAACTCGGACTTGTCCTACTTCAATCTGGAGTGGGGCACCCGGGGCGTGATACTTGCCGTCGGATGGCCCGGGCAATGGGCCGCCGAATTCGCTCGGGACGATAACATCAGAGTTCACGTCCGGGCCGGGCAGGAACTAACCCACTTCAAGTTGCTGCCGGGCGAGCAGGTTCGCACTCCGCTGATCGCTCTACTGTTCTGGCAAGGAGACTGGATCCGAGCACAAAATCTGTGGCGACGCTGGATGATGGCCCACAGCATGCCCAAGCCGGGTGGCAGACTTCCACCGCCCCAGTTCGTTGCTTCCAGTTCGCGAGCGTACAAAGAGATGATCGGGGCGAATGAAGCCAACCAGATCATGCATATCGACCGCTATCTGGAAGAATCGTTGAAGATCGACTACTGGTGGATGGACGCTGGCTGGTATATCCAGCAGCAGGGCTGGCCGCAGGTCGGCACCTGGGAGGTCGATCCCAAACGGTTCCCCCGCGGCCTGCGTCCGATCAGTGATCACGCGCACGCCAAGGGGCTGAAAACCCTGTTGTGGTTCGAGCCGGAACGGGTCATGCCCGGTACGTGGCTCTACGAGAATCGTCCGCAGTGGCTTCTGCGACCGACGCCAGGCCGTGAGGATCCCCGCACCGGATTATGTTCGTGGTCGTCGAGTCGTCTGGGCGGGAGCGATCCGTGCGTGACACACAACCCGACGCCGAACACCCGCTCCATGGCGGAAATCCGCTGGGAGCCCGGCCGGCTGGCCTTTCATCCGGGTCCGAAGGGCGAATACAGCGCGGTGCGTTTCACCGCGCCACAGGCCGGTCAATACACGGTACGGGCCACGTTTCTGGCTATCGACAAGAAAACGACCACCGACGTCCATGTGCTGCACCACGGCCGGTCCGTATTCGGCGGGTCAATCCGTGCGGAAAACGATAAGAAGATGTCCAAGTACGACAATCGCCTCACTTTGGCGAAAGGAGACACGCTGGACTTCGTGGTGGGATGGGGTAACGGTACGCACATCTGCGATTCGACCGGCCTGGAAATCGAGTTGACCGGATCGTCGGGCAACATCTACAGCGGGGCCAAGGAGTTTCACGCAGCAGACAATCCTGGAGGCCTGTGGAGCTATGGCTATCTGAAGCCCGAGGCCACTCCCGACGCCGGCACGTTCATTCCTTACGATCGTCCCGCGAAAGCAGACGACCATGGCGTGCGGCTGTTGGATCTGGGCAACCCGGCTGCTCGACAGTGGCTGACCGAACACATCGACACGCTCCTAGTCGAGCAGGGCATCGGCCTCTACCGCCAGGACTTCAACATGGATCCGCTGGCGTTTTGGCGAGCGGCGGACGCGACCGACCGGCAGGGCATCACGGAGATCCGGCACGTCACCGGCCTGCTCGCCTACTGGGACGAGTTGCGACGCCGGCATCCCAACATGTTGATCGACACGTGCGCCTCGGGAGGCCGTCGCAACGATTTGGAGACTCTGCGGCGAGCCGTTCCTTTGTGGCGAAGCGACTATGCGTTCGAGCCCGTCGGCCATCAATGTATGACCTACGGGATCTCGCTCTGGATACCGTACCACGGAACGGGCACTGTGGCCTGCGCCAACGCGGGATACTACGGCGGTGGTCTTACGCCTGTGGAATCTTATGCGTTCTGGAGCAACGTGGCCCCCAGTCTCGGCTCGGGTATCGACATCCGCGTCAAAGAAATCGATTACGACGCACTCCGTCGGCTGATCGGGCAGTGGCGCAACATCAACGCGAACTATTATGGTGATTACTACCCACTCACGGAATACAGTCGGGCGAACAACATCTGGATCGCCTGGCAGTTCCACCGCCCAGAACTCGGTGAAGGGATGGTGCAGGCTTTCCGTCGGGCCGACTGTCCTGAGGCGACGATACAGCTGAAACTAAGAGGCTTAGAGCCCGACTTGCGCTACGAATTCAAGAATCTAGACGCCGCCGGTGTAACCGTAATGCGGGGAGCGGAACTAATGACCGACGGGCTGTCCGTTGCAGCACCACATCGGCCGGACGTCGCTGTTTTCACGTACAAGCAAGTGCATCCGTTTACACATTGATAAAGTAGGCAGCGTGGCTGCTCAGTCCGGCGTTGAGAAACTCACACGGAAGACTCCAGAACGTTGTGGCAAACAGCACCGATGAATTCAACAAAGCGGCAATACGCGCCGTCGCGAGACAAAGATCGCCGTGCTTTTCACCCACCTTCACGAATCATTGCGGTGCGACGACGACTTCGAAGTCGGACCCCCTGATCTTGCGGAGTTCCTCGTGCAAAACGGGAATCCGCGGATCAGGAGCGACGGAGATTGCCCAGTCGATACCGTTATCGGCCACGAACATGCCGTATTTCTTCAAGCCCTTCAGGATGGCTTGAACCGGCGGAGAGAACTCACTGATGTCGAAGTTCGCCCGCAGCCTCAAGCGCTCGCCCATTCGCGGCAGGTTTTCGTCGGTCAGCCGGCTGGCATAGTGTGTCGCGGGATGAACGTACGCGCGGCGCGTGCGTCGAACGGTCACACGCATGGCGTGCTCGACGATGCCGCGTTGAATTTCGTCGTAACGCACGACGGCGGGAAAGATCGGCAAGCCGGCTGCATCCGCCGACGTCCAACCATCTGGCCGCAATTTGTTCGTCTTTAAGTCGAAAATTGATGCTTGGCCCGCCGCCCAGCCGTTGGCTGTCTTTCCGAACGTGAAGAATTCATACATCATGCGGTTCACCGGATCTACCACGATGGCGTGGCGGTCGCCTTCGTATTGCGCCGGACGACGTTGCACTTCGGCCAAAGTTGGCGGATCGGTGTTCGCGCGTTGATGCCACGCCGGCCAGCCTTCGATCGGGATGTTTTCGGGTACCGGATAAGGTCCGGCATCGGATTCGCCGGGGTACTCAACAAGTTTCACAGCCACGCGCGGCTGGTCTGGCGGCACGAGGATGAACCCCATGTCGGGGTTGTAGCGGAACGGTTTGTCGGCGCCGATTGACGCGATGATGTTCTTAGAATCTGGATGAAGCGGCCAGTCATTGACGAGCTGGTTAAAGGCGTTGTCCGCCGGAAAGACCTCGAGCGCCGAAAGAACTGCGTCGGCCTCGGATGTGTTGAACATCAGCGGCTGCGTGAACTTGGGCATCTTGGCCGCGCGGATGCGAGCAAGTCTTGCTGGATCGCTCTTGCCGAGCGTTGGATTACCCGTCCGTCCCGCCGTCAGCGCTGCATCACCACCGACGAGCCAGAAGTCGCTGAAGTACAGCGTCGGCGTTTGCCCAGATTCGCAGGCCAAATACCAGTGCACGACGTCTGACAAGTCTGGCTTTGAACCGTTGACGTTCATGATTTCGTCAATGCTCAGCCGCACATCGTTTTTGCCGGGCTTGAGCGTAACCGGCAAATCAACTCGTGTCCGAAAACCGGCCGTCCCTCGATGACGCACAGCGAATGAGAGTCTGACATTCCGCTGCGAGGGATTGAATGCCGAGAAACCGACCGCGGCGAAGGGCTTCCAATTCCGTTCGCTTGCGCCGCGGCTCATGCCAAACGAGTCGCCGTCAGCATAGACAACCTTGAGCGCCTTTCCGCCGAGTTCTCGCGGCGCATCTTCGATCGTCAGCTTGGATTGTCCTTCCAAGGCCGTATCGTTCGGCAATTCGCCTTTGCTGACATTCAACAACGGTACACGCCGCTCGGTACCGTAAACCGCGCCGCCGAAAGCGGGCAGCAAAGCGGCCAAACACGCAAAGAGACTTACCGGCCTCATCTCGCACCTTCTGTGTAATCTGACAGCACTTTAGTTCGTGAATCGACGATTCCATCCGTGAGTTTGGCTGGATACAATGTACCCGCAAGCAGCCATAACGAGAATAAACTCGCCAGTGCTGTCGACCCGTTGAGCGACGTCGCTTCATCGCCGAGGCCGAACGCACTCCAGCTCGTTGCTGCCGTTGACGTCGTTAGCGAAACGTCTTGCCAAAATCTCGTACCTGTGGAATCGGTTCGGCTCCGAGCATGTCGATCCGAGGGACGGATTTGAGCGACTGTTTGGCATCTCGGAGAATCGTCAATAGCTGCTTGAACTTCGGGTCATCCTGTGAGGGAAACAGCGCCGCCCGATTGTCGGCCAGACCGCCTGCCTTCTTGGCAAGATTTCTGTACAGGATCGGACTCCACTCTGGATGGGTGAAGTTGATCATGATGGCCGCTGTCCCGGGGTGATCGTGCTTCGATATTCTGCCGAACGTGTCGATATCGTAGATCGCAATGCTGTTCTCTTTGACGAACTTGCGATACTTCTCGACCCACGGGAAATAGACAGGTCTGAGCGGGTCCCCGTCGCCGGGTCTCATAAACGCGTCGCGCCCGCCGATCGAGTGCGGCCGCGTCATTTCCCAAGTCCCATAGTAGGGAACGTTCGAGTCGATCCACGCGTAAATTGCGCGGCGGCCGTTGGGATCGACGTCAACACCCTCGTGTTTCTCATCGAGCAATTTGGTGAGCTTGCTGACCCACGAACCGGATTTCATGGCCGGGAATGTGCCGTTGGGTCCGTCAAAAAGGTAGTAGTGTTCGACGAAGCCGTTGAATACTAGTGCCTCGTAGGACATGTTGTAGAATCGCGTCTTGTCTCCAGAAAGGTTGATGCCGCCGTCGGGCGCGGGTCCGTTGTGGCATTTGACGCAGAACTTGTCCAACACGGGTTGCACCTGCTTGGAGTAGTCGACGTAGCCGGCTCCCCACGGCGGCGGTGTGATCTTGTCGGGGTCCTTCGCAAGCAGTTCGTACGCATTCTTGGTGACGGGAGGCGTCTTACGGCGGTCGTCGTGGCAGCCGACACACGAGGCAGTCTCGCCCGTGGTGATCTGTGTGACGGCTCCCATGCGTTGGATTTCCTTGCCGTCTTCGTCCAGAGCGATGAAGTATAGTTCGACGTTTGATGGCACGGTAAAGTAGGCCGAGCCGCCTTCGTCAACGGGAACGGTGCCCAGGTTCTGCTTGATGTAGTAGCTGCCCTGCCCGACAAGCGGATAGTGATCGTGATAGCGGGGACCTTCGGTGTTGTATTTCTTTTGCGGTTGCGTCATGACGCGAAGCCGCTTGACCTGACCTCGCTTGACACCCTGCTCGAGCAGGCCTTGGTAAAGGTCCTGGACAAAAAACCGGCCTTCACCCGGTTCCGTGGGAACGTCGCCCGGAATGACGCGGGGCAGCGGACGCGGATTGAGCGGGACGGCGCAGAAGCACGAGGCATTCGGCAGCTCAAGCAATGTCGCCATGCTGCCATCGTGTTTCAGCAGAACCAGCTTGTGGTGACGGTTGGCCCTTCCGCCCGACGCCCCCTGGTAAGACGCAAGCACGAGGTGCTCGGTGACTGGAAACGGATCCGTGTATGCATAGGGGTAAAGGATATCGCCGTGTTGCCAGTGTTGCACCGAATCGTGTCCCGAGTACCACTTCGGAGCTTGAGTAATCCTCCAGGGTGTCGCCCGGGTCAATCTTTTCATCGATTGGCGAGCTTCCAGCCCTTTGCCACGGTCGATTATCACCAGGTCGCCGATGGGGACCCTGTGGTGACCGGCCATCGTGGCAACGACTTTGTTGGACCCTGGGATCTGTTTGGCGCCGTAAACTGCGTTGGGAACGGCGAAGGTAAAGCCGTGGAACAGTTTCAGCTGTCTGCCGTTGGGGTTAAGCGAGTAGAGCGCTTGCCAAGTGAAAATGGACTTGTCGTTGTATTCCCAACTGCAAAATAGGATCGAACCATCGGAAAGGACGTGGGGCGACGTCGAGCAGATTGTCGAAAAATCGATCCGACGAATGTCCGAGCCGTCGGCGCGGCAAATGTGCAAAGCGCTGGCCAGAAAGTCCTGGCAGTAGGAGTGGCCCTCGGCTCGTGACGACGTGAAGATGATGCGACCGTCGGGATAATAGACCGGACTGACGTCGTG
>NZBA01000009.1 GCA_002686265.1 Planctomycetota bacterium | reverse complement strand
GTGCCGTGGATGCCGGGCTTGACGCCTGGGCCGAACAGGAACACGGGTCCCGCCGTGCCGTGGTCGGTGCCGCCGCTATGGTTCTCCGGCACGCGGCGGCCAAATTCGCTGAATGTGAACGTCAGCACGCGGTTGGCGTTGCCTTGCCGCTTCAAGTCCTTGTAGAACGCGCAGACGCTTTGGCACAACTCGTCGACAAGCTGGCTGTGGCGCGGCTTCTGCTCGGCGTGGGTGTCGTAGCCACCGAAGCGGGCGATCCCCTGTGCGGCATAATAGACACGTGTTGTCAGCCCCTGGCCGATCAGCGCCGCAATGGTCCGCAGCGACTGGCCGAACTCGGTGTCTGGATAAGTTACGTCGGTCCGATAGCGGGCCAGATGATCGAGAATCCGTGTGCTGGCGGCATTGGTGCCGACGGCCGTCCGCGTGACAAACTGCAAATCCGAATCCCCCGCCGGAGCCGAATCCGTCCCTTGCAAACGTTCGTACGCCATCCGGTCGCGGTCTGAACGCGCGCCGCGATAGCGCAGACTCTCGGCATCGCTGAATCCAAGTCCGGGATGCCTGCTGCCGCTGACGACCAGTGGCAGTCGGCCTCGGCCGACCGCGACTGACAACGCCGGATCCACCTCGTTCGGCAGCACGGCATCGAGGTATCGGCCGAGCCAGCCGGTGGCCCCCGGGCGACCGGTTCGTGCGCCGCGCTGCCCGGCTTCCCAGATGTCGCGCGACACGAAGTGACTCAGGTCAGGGTTCGGGTAGCCGGCCCCCAGGACGACGGCAAAGGCCTGCTCGTCGAGCAGTTCGCGGAAACCGGCCAGGTTTGGGTGCAGGCCGACTTCGTCGTTGAGCTTGATCACGTCTTTCTTTTCGATGCGCGTCGCCTTGCGGTAGCGGTAGTAGTCTTCGTGGGCATAAGGCGGCACACCGCTCAGCCCGTCATGGCCGCCGGTTAACAGCAGCGACACCACGATCCGTTGATCCGATTGAGCCGCAGGACCGGCCAGCGCGGAACGGACCAGAAAGTTTGGCAGCGCCGAGCCAACTCCAACAAGACCGAGTCCGCGGCTCAGCAATTCACGACGAGTAACGATTCGGATGCGCAACACGATTAGACTCCTCAATCAGGCTTCAAAAAGGGGTCAGGCACCGTTGTGCGAAGCACCCTGTGGGCCGTTCCGGCAACGGTGCCTGACCCCTTTTTGAAGTCAATCATTGGAACTGGTACTCCGGCATACTCGTCAACAGGACCAGCAGATCCTGCAAGCGGACGTTGATGGTTTCTCTCTGGCTAGTCCACTGCGAAACCGGCGGCAGGTCTTTGGTGTAGTCGATCAACTCCTGGCGTTTTGACGCTTCCAGCGGGCGAGGCAGGCAGAGTTTGGCCAGCGAGTCTACAACGTCGGCAGATGTTTCACACGCCGCCCCTTGCAGCAAAGCGACGACGTCGACCCCTTTCTTCTTCTGGCCACCTTGGTTTACGTTGCGCACCAATTCGGTCACCGTGTTGTACCGAGCGAGCAGTCGGCTGGAATTGATCCACGAGCGTCCCCCGCGCCAACCTTTGACATCGGGCGGCTCGAACAGCTCTTGCCCCATCTCTTGCAACGCCGTATCGATCGCTGCCGGATTGGAAACCTGCGCGACTCCCAGACTGCGCAGCGTTCCAACAACCAGATCGACAGGACTCTTGACTTGCATGCCCACCGCTTTGTCGCTGTAAAACGCTTCCGACAAAAAGAGATTCGTCAGCACCGGTGCCAATTCGTAGTCGGCATCGCGTACGACGGTGGCCAAAGCCTCGATTGTCTCGGTGTCCGGATCCTGGTAAGCGAAGAATTCGAACAGTTTGCGTGCGATGAACCGCGACGTTGCAGGCTGGTCGAGAATCAGCGTCACGAGATCGTCGCCGGTAAAGGCTCCAGTCCGGCCGAAGACCGTTTTCATTTCTTCGTCATGCTGGGCGTGCTGGAAACGGAACTGGCCGCTGCGCACGTCGAAGGTGTACCCGGTCAGCGCCCGAGCCGCTTCGCGAACATCTTGCTCGCCGTATCCCTGGTATTCGCCCACGGCGAACAACTCCATGATCTCGCGGGCCAGGTTTTCGTTGGCGTGCCCTTTGACGTTCGTGTTGTTGTCGAGGTAGCGCAGCATGGCAGGGTCATGAACGATGCCGTAAAGCAAGGTGCCGAAATTGCCCGCCGCATGTTCGCGGAACAACTGGTTCTGGCGGTAGAGGGCATAGCTGTTCTCGACCACGCTTTGTTGCACGGCAAAGTGGCCGTGCCACAACAATGTCATCTTCTCTTGCAGCGGCCGCGGCGACTCGATCAATCGCCGGAGCCACCAATGGCGCAGTCGGGCCAACTGTTGCTCCTCGCTGCGCTTGCGTCGGTTGGCCGCGCGCAGTCGAAGCCGGTCGAGACGGATCATCGTTTCGTACGGCTGCCGGGGCTGCGGCGGCGCCGCATCAAACACCGGTTTGGCTGCCGGTTTGCGTTGAAAATCGACGAGAGACTCAACAGCCCGGTGAAGCCCCATGGCGTGAAGTTCGGCCACTTGTTTGGGCGTGCCGCCAAAGCCGGCGCGGACCAGCAAATGCCAAGCTTTGGATGGGTCCCACTTCTGTTTCGTCAGCGGCTTCAGTCCGCCCCAAACTAAGTTCTGAAGTTTGCGCAGCTCGTCGGCAGCGGCTTCGGCGGTGCGGCCGAGCGCTAGGGACTGCTCCTGCGCTTTGCTTTGCTTCTCAGTCGAATTGGCGACCAAGGCCTTGAGACGCTGTTGGCGACGAGGGTCGGTCTCCACCGCCGCCAGAGCCTCGGCCAGTTTGCCCGCTTCGGCGTGCATCCGGCGCATCTGATTGAACGTCGACTGTTGGAACGTGCGGCTCCACGCCTCGGCCTTCCAAGCCGTCAGGGCATCGATTTGGCGCACTTTGCGCCAGGCGACGCGGGCCTGTTCGGCCGCACTGACGGCGGTGTCTTCGACAGCACCGTCGGCCAACGCCTGAGCCTGTTTGGCCTCTAACTGCGCAACATTTCGCAAGGCAACCTGGGTGTCGGCGATCACCTGCCACATCCGCGTTTCCATCGGCGGCACGGCTTCGATCGCCCGCTGGGCCACCTCATGATCGGTGATCATCTGATCGGCTGCGGCGCGCAAGGCAGTCAGCCGCTCGGCCAGTCGGCTCTTGGTCTCCGCCGCTTCGAACTCGGCCAGAGCGCGCCCGGCCGCCTCGCGCGACGCCTCGGCGATGGCCTGAGTGGCCGCGCGCGCCGAGGAAACCGAGAACCACTGCTCATGCGTTTCAGCCTCGAACGTCAACGCCTTTTGTGCGGCCTTCCGCGCTTGGTCCAATTCATCAGCCGTGCCTGAATCTGGCAGCGGTCCAACCATTGCCGCTGCGACCACTAACAGTGCGGCGACACGTCCGGGAGGTACATCGATGGTGAACTTCCACATGGTGATAAACAAATTAAGCCAAACCGTCTTTAGATCCTTTTCCGCAACTTGATCATACATCTGTGGGTCGGGTGTTGTCAAAGGACAGGCAAATCCTTCGCGCGCGTCGAACAATGACTCANCGTCCGCNGCTCAGGCAATGCAATCNATCAGCGGCCATTTCCGGCCGAGNGGCGNNTCGCTGGGGATNTCCAGCCATTTCTCCAGCANNGTGGCGTAGAGGCTGCGGAAGTCGATNCTGAATTTGAGGCTCGATCCGATGGGCAACANGTCCTCCGGTTCGAGGCTGGGATGNGTNCCGTGNATNCCCGGTTTGACGCCCGGCCCGAAGAGGAACAGNGCNGCCGCGGCGGCGTGGTCGGTGCCCTTGTTGCCGTTTTCCTTCGATGTCCGGCCAAATTCGCTGACCGTCGCGAGCAGCACGCGTTCGGCCTGTCCTTGCTGACGGAGGTCATTCCAGAATGCGGCCAGCGCCTCGTCCAATTCCTTGAGCAGGCTGTCGTGCCGCGGCTTCTGATTGGAGTGCGTATCAAACTCGAACCGTCCGTCGCGGCCGGTCCAGTAGATGCGGGTCGAGAGGCCGCCGGTGATCAGGCCGGCGATTGTCCGCAGATGACGGCCATACGCCGAATCGGGATACTCGACCTTGGGCTTATAGGTCGTGGCCAAGGCGCGGATCTCGTCGGCCGCGGCGTTGGCCGTGATGGCGGTGCTCGTAATCCACTCGAGTTCGCCGGCTGCGGTCAAAGTGCCGGTGTTGTTGAGTCGGCCGTACGTCGTCAATTGCCGCTCGTTGTCCGCGCTGCCGTAGCCGAACGATTCAGGTTTGCTGATGAGAATCCCCGAATGCCGCTCGCCACGCAGAGCCAGACCGGCCCCGAAACTGTTCCCCACAGCAACGGCCAGTTTCGCGTCCGGGTTGTCGGGGAAGCCGGCATCGCACGCCCGGCCGACCCAGCCGTAGGGAACCTGCCGGCCGCGCGGGTCGCCCATCAGCCAGGTATCTGTGGCCGTGAAATGACTGTAGTTTGGGTTGGGATAGCCAATTCCTTGAACCGCGGCCATGAGGCCCTGATCCAGCAGCCGTTTCCATCCTGTGAGGTTGGGATGAAGTCCCAACTCCTCGTCAATCTTGAGGACGTCTTTCTCCGGAATGCGCGTCGCCTTTTTGCGGTATTCGTGGTAGAGCTTATGCCCATGAGGGACGAGGGTGCTCATCGAGTCGTTGCCGCCGTCGAGTTGCAAGACCACCAGCACGCGCTGACCCGGTTCGGCCTTCGGCCCGGCCAGGGCCGAGCGGACCAAGAAACTCGGCAGCGCCGTCCCGACGCCGACAAGGCCCAAACCGCTAGTCAAGAACTCTCGGCGCGTCGCAATCTTGATGCCCGACATAATGACTCCTCTAAGGTAGGCACGTGAATCTGACAGACTGCCTCAACTCACCTGGTACTCCGGGCTGCTCAAAAGCAGCATGACCGCCTCCTGCAGTTTGGCGTTGATTTCTTTCTTCTGTTTGTCCCATTCCGACGAAGAGGGCAGTGGCCCCAGGCATTCGATCAGCGCCTGCCGTTTGTCGGGGCTCAAGTCGGCCAGCAAGCAGCGCTGGGCCAGGTGGTCCACCACTTCCTCGGTGTTCTTCAGTTTGTATTTCTTGAGCAGAGCCACAAAGTCGATCCCTCCACCCTTGACGAGATCGGCCACCGACGTGTAGCGGAGCATCAACAAATTGGCGTTGATCCAATGACGGCCTTCGGGCCAGCCCGCGACGCTTGGCGGATCAAACAGGGCCTGTCCCATGTTCGACAGGAGATACCGCCATTTGGAATAGTTGGGCTTGGGCAGCTTCACGATCTTGGCCGTTCCCACCAAGAGCTCGACGGGGCTCTTGATGTGGCTCGCCATCGACTCCTTGCTGTAAAACTGCTCGGAGAGGAACAAGTTGCTGAGCATGGGGCGGATCCGGTAGCCGTTCTGCCGCAAGACGTGCGCCAGCCGTTCAATGGCCTCCGGGTCCGGCTCCCAGCGGACGAAGTATTGCCAGAGTTTCTTCGCCACGTACTGCGCCGTGGCCGGATGTTCGAGGATCACGTCGATCGCCTCGTGAGGGCCCCACTGGCCTGTCTTCCCCAAGAGCGTCTTCGGACCGCTGTCGTGCCGCACTGCGTGGAAACGGAACTGGCCGGAGTAGCGTTCGAACGTGGCTCCCGTCAAAGCGCGGGTGTTGGCGTCGCGGACGTCTTTCTCAGTGTATCCGTCTGGCTTGTGCACCGCGCTGTTCTCTTCGCCAATCGAAAACAGTTCCAACACCTCGCGACCCAGGTTTTCGTTATTGTTCCCCGTGACGTTGGCGTCATTGTTGAGATATTGGATCATCGCCGGATCCTGGACGATCCCGTGCAACAGGGCGTCGAAGTTGTCGGCATAGTGCCGAAAGAACTGGTTCTGTTGGTACATCATGTAGGCGTTGCGCAAGGTCAGGTAGCTTGACGCGAAATGGTCATGCCAAAACAGGACCAGTTTTTCTTCGAGCGGCCGCGGCGATTCGGCCAGTCGGTTCCCCCACCAGTCGACCAGTTTCGCATGCTGAGTGGCGTCGCGGCGTTCGTCCCGCTCGGCCAAGCGGTTCTTCGCGGCGCCGTGGAGATGCACTTCATACGCCAACCGCCGCTCCCACGACAAGATGTTGAACTCGACATTCAGCACGGGTCGGCCGTGGTATTCCACCAGATACTCCACGGCTTTGTGCGGCCCCATGTCCACCAACTTTTGCACCTCTTCAGGTGTGCCGCCAAACCCAGCCCGGAACAAGAGATGGCGGGCCTTGGCGTAGTCCCACTGCTGACTGGTGATCGGCTTCAAACCGCCTAAGGCATTGGCGTGAGAGATTGCGGCGGCATCGCGCAAACTGGTCAACCGTACTTTTTCCTCCGCCAGCAGTTTCTCGGCGGCGGCTTGCTCCGCAGACATCTTCTCGGCCGCCCGTTTAGCCGAGACGACTGCTTCGTCGGCCTTTCGCGAAGCGGCAGTCTTCTGTTCCAGAATCTTCTTCGCTTCGGCCTGCGGGACTTTCGTTGCGGCCTGCGCGTCCGCCTTATTCTTCAGCTCTGTCAGCGTCTTTTCAGCAGCGGTCTTTTCGGCAACAGCTTTCTTGGCGTTCTTCGTGGCAGCGGCAATTTTCGCCTGTGCTGCTTTGACTTGTGCCTTTTTCGCAGCCAATGCTTTATTCGCAGCCGTATTCAGGGCCTCCACTTTGACCACCGCTTGACGCGCCGCCCAAGCTTCTTCGGCGAACAGCTTATGCCGGGCCTTCCTCAGCTTCGCCTGCGCCTCCTCGGCCGCCGCCGATTGCCCGTCGAACGTTTTCTGAGCCGCCGCCAGTTCGTCGCGTGCTTTCGCAACCGCCGCGGCCGAAGGATCATCGCCCGTCTGCGCCAAAGTCAATCCGACCCAAAGGCTCCCAGACAACACAGACCCGCAAGAAACCGCTACCAATGACCGTCGATTCATGACTTGCTCTCCCCAGAGATACGTCATTCTGTTTGAGACCGCCAGGACTCCAGCTTGACTCAGATGATACCATCGCTCACGCCACGATATCAAGAAACGAAGCCGTGCGGCGCGACGGAGGAACTGAACAGTCGCGGCCCAAGACCGCGCGAGGGCCATCGTCAGGTTTTTCCTACGCCTCAAAACCGATCAACTCAAATAGATGCGCACGGACGCTCGGC
>NZBA01000008.1 GCA_002686265.1 Planctomycetota bacterium | reverse complement strand
GCTCGACAGGGGGGCGACGATCGTCGTGATCCAGCCCAGGCCGACCCAGCGCAAGGCGCTGGGGGGGCTCGCTGCGAGGCCGAGCAGCATGGCCCCGGACCAAGCCAACACGCCACTGGGAGGCATGTGGCACAGGGCCGGGACCATCCCCGCGACGAGCCAGCCGACGGTGGGGGCACCACGCACCCTGCCCACCAGGCCCGCCTCGTGGAGCAGGCGATCTTGCCGGGTGAGCGCCCGTTCGCATTGCTCCTCATCGATCAGCTCCAGATCCAGCATCACGTCGCCGAGCAGGGTGCGGATGCCCGCCGCCCGCAACTCCTCCTGGGCATCGAGCGCCTGCTGGAGCCCCTCCAGGCTGACCAGACCGAGCGTCAACGCGACCCGGCCGAAGCGCCACTCCTCCTCCCCGGGCCTGGACGAAGCGGCGGCCTTCATCGGACAGCGGACCTCCACAGGGAGAGGCAGTCGTCGATGGCGTCGATCAACAGCTGGCTGGAGACCGTCGCTCCGCTGACCACCAGGGCGTCCACGGGTGCCCTGGCGGGCTGGTCGCAAAGGGAGTTCGCCAGCCGCCGGTCGGAGAAGGCGCTGCGCCCTACGCCCTCGTAGGCTTCGAAGAGCAGGAGGTCCCGGATGCGCTCGTCCTCGATCAGGACCGCACCCCGGAACGGCGCGACCTTGCCGCGCTGTTCGAAGAACAGGAGCCAGCGTGCGCCGAGTTGGAAGGCCGGACCACACTCGAGCTCGATGCGTCGCCCACCGGCGCCCAGCCAGCGCTGCGCCAGGAGCCCTTCGGGATCGGGTGGCGCCCAGGACAGGTCGAGCACCAGCGCGGCGATCAGCATCGCCGCCGTCCACAGGCTCCCCCGGTCCACGCTGCCCGTCAATCCCATGCCGTCACGACCGCCTTGGCCTTCCGCAGTCTGCTCACCAGGGGAATCCGGGCCGGACAGTTGAACTGACAGGCCCCACACTCGACACAACCGAGCACCGCCTTGTGGGGGCTCTCGGCCAGGTAGGCCGCAGGCAGATCGAAGGGACAGGCCTCCATGCAGTGCCCGCAACGGATGCACGGCTGGGGCAGCGACTGGCTGCGCTCCGCGGCGGTCAGGGCCAGGAGGCCCCCGGTGCCGCCGGTGACGGGCGTCTCCGGGCTGGCCGATTCCCCCATCATCGGTCCTCCGGTCAGGATCGCGGCGGTTTTCGAGAGGTCGACCCGGCAGACCTCGAGCAGGTGTCCGACCTCGGTACCGATCGGCACGCGGTAGTTGCCCGGACGGCCGACGCCCCCTCCGGCAACGGTGACCACTCGGTCGATCAGCGGACGCCCGAGGCAGACGGCGTCGTGCAGGGCTCGCGCCGATTGCACGTTCATCACGAGTACCCCGACGTCCCGCGGCAGTCCACGGGGGGGGACCACGCGCCCAAGCACGTCGCTAATCAGGAGGCGCTCGTAGCCCCCAGGGTAGTAGGTCTCGCGATCGATGATCAGTCCACGCCCAGCCTCGACGGCGTGCATCGCCAGGACGGTGCCGCAGTCGACCTCGTCGCGGTGTTCCTCTAGCACGCGCTGGTCGCAGGTCAGGTAGGGCTCGCTCTCGCAGCCGTTGACCAGCACGATGTCGATCGGGGCGACACGGCTGAGCTTGACGTACGTGGGGAACATCCCCCCGCCCATGCCGATCAGCCCGGCCTCGCGCGCGGTGTCCGCGATGGCCTCGGGCAGGATCCAATCGGGCTCGCTGTGGGTGACCGGCGGGCGTTCGGGCACCTCCCCTTCGAGCACGATTTCCCCGGCGTCGAGCGCCGTGACGGTCCCCGACAAGGAAGCGTGGATCCGCCGCTGGAAGCGGCTGGCCTCGGGCGTGCGCGCGATCAACGCGCCGGCCTCGACCGTCTGCCCGGGCGCGACCACCGCCACCAGCCCGCCGATGGGAAACCGGACCCGCTGCGGCGGCTCGATAGGGATGATCGGCGCATCGCCTGTGGACTTCAGCCGCGGGATGCCCCGACCGTACAAGGCTTCCCGGGCGGTGGACAGCAATCGGCCGAAGGGACTCAACGGGGCCCTTCGCCGGATTGAGTGGGGCTTGCGAGGGCTCCGTTCCGACCCCTACCCCGTCCGAGCCACTCCTCGTCGGCGCGGTGGCAGTGGGCGCAGCGGGACAGGTAGGTCGTCGCATGGCACTCGCCGCACGACTCCCGGTGGCCGCGGGCGATGCGGATGTGCTCTCCCAACTCCAGGGCGCCGAGCGCCGGCTGGAGGAAGTCCGGTGTGTGCCACTCGGGTGCGACGCTGAGGTGACACAGATCACAGGCCCGCTCGACCTCCTCATGGCAACCGAGGCACTCCCGTCGGCCGGCCAGCGCCGCCGGTCCGTGCTCACGCTCGACGAAGTCCCTGGTGTGGGTCCGGGGTGCGGAGCCCGCGTGGCAGGTGGAGCAATCCCGCCGCATCGAAGCGGTGTGCGAAGCGGGGATGCGGGCCCAGTGCGCGGCGGCGAACGCGGCCGTCGCGACAACCAGGGCGAGCAACGTTCCAACCCACCACTTCATCGGATCATCACACGCTCGCGCCGGGCGCCCAGGTCGATCCAGCGGATGATCTGGCGCAACTCCTCGGGTTCCAGCCGTGCCTCACGCGGGTGGAGCTCGAGGTCGCTCGGCACCTCCGGCGCGGAGAGCTCGCGGCCGAGCAGGATCTCGACCAGGGAGCTCTTGATCGCCAGGGCCTGTCGGTGATCCACGAACCGTCGCAGCGCCTCGAAGGCTCCCTCGCGTTCCAGGTCCAGACCAGCATCCCCCTTCGAACCGGGGTGGCAACGGACACAACGCCGCTCGAGGATCGGTCGTATGTCCTCATCGAACCCCACCGAGTAGGGGTCGGTGAGGTAGCGTCGGGCGCCGACATCGTAGTTCGCCGGCGGGCGCTCCCGGTGGGCCGGCGCGTCCCAGACCGCCAGCGTCTTCGAGGCGCTCGTGAGCGCGTCCGGGCGACCGAAGCCGGTCGTCTTCTCGCCGGAGAGCATCCCGTGGCAACCGTTGCAGGTCTGCGCGTAGAGCGTCCGCGGAATCGACAGGGTGTGCTTCTCTCCGGGCAGGGTGTAGAGCCAGCGGTTGGGCGAGCTCAGCGCCATGCGGTCGGCGTTGAGCGATTGCAGATCGAAGCTGACTTCCGATGGGATCACGACGTTGAAGGAACCGTCTTCCTCGAGGGGCACCTCGGCGATGACGTAGCGTCCGGGCGGGCCGCTCTGTCCCTCGCGCAGGGGTTTCGCGCCGATCACCCGCGCGAACCGAACTTGCTCGTCCCGCTCCTGCGGCTCACCGCAGACCGTGCAGATCGCTTCTCGGAGGTGCCGTACGCCCGCGGGCAGGTTCTGCTCGAAGAAGGCGTCGAGCAGGATCAAGTCGAAGACCAGAAGCTGCGAGGGGGTTCCTTGGGGATAACCGGAGCGCCCGGGCTCGGTCTCCGGTTCACCGAACAGCGCGGTGGCCCACTTGAGCTTCTTCATCGGGCCTTCCTTCGCGCGGACGACCACCGGTCGCGGCCACAGTTCGCTGGAGTCCTCGCCGCCGACGACCACCTCGCTCCAGAACGTGCCGGCCCCCAGCCCGTCGGCGGACTGAAAGGCCGGATCGGGGACCAAGCGGACGATGTCGAAGTCGGGAGCGGCTCCGGCGTCGGCCAGATCCACCGGACCCGGGGCTCGGGCGACCAGCAAGCTGCCATCGGGAAGCGGGCAGGGGTCGCGATACGCCCCGCCGGGAGAAACGCCGTGGGTCATCACGCGCTCGTCGAGGGCGATCCAACCGCGGAAGAACTGGTGCAGGCTGTTCTCCGGCAGGCCCCCGGCGAAGGGGTGATCTAGATCGTCGGACGGGTTGGCTGGATCGATCGCGGGCCCGAACTGGTGGTCGGAGATGATCAAGGCCCCGCCCCAATAGGAGTCGGCATCCCGGCCGACGCGCACCTGGAGACCGTTGGGCAACTCGCGGTCGTCGCTGAGGATCGGAACCACCGAACGATTGCCATAGTGGGTGTGGTAGTTGGCACCGTTGTGGAAGGTGCGGAAGATCGCACCGTTGTAGAAGGGCCGCTCCGATTGCCAGCCGGTGCGCAGGGTGGTGAACATGATCTCCCCGGAGCTGCGCACGCTCGGCCGGCGGATCTGACCCAGCCCGAAGGTGAGACGGGACAACGATCGCTCGAACGTCTCCCGCTCCTGGCCAGAGGCCGCCATCTTCATCGCGTACAGGTCGTAGCTCGCAGCGACGCGCGGCTCCACCTCGATCACGTAGTGGGTCGTGCTGTCGCAGGGCTCGTGGAAGGGCTGGTCAACCACGACCTCCCCAACCGTCTGGTGCTCGACCCTGCGCGTCTGGCCGCGGTTGGTCCCGCGCACGACTCGGATCATGTGCCCGTCGTAGGTCCCCGGCTTCTCGCTCAACTGCTCGTCCACGATGCGCAGACGGTCGCCGCCCTCGGCTTCGCCGAGGATGCCCTCGGGGCTCGACATCGCCCACTCACCCGACCGGTTGGAAACCATGACCAGGGCTACGCGGTCCAACTGCTCTCCCGAGGCATCCTGTGGATCGGGAACGTACTGCGGGTCCTGGAAGTGCACCGTCGGATCCGAGGAGAAGGTCAACTGACGGGCCGCGCCCGTATCGAGCTCGAGCTCCCAGACGTCGAAGGGCTCGCTCGCCGCCCGCCGCATCGAGAAGACCACCCTCCGGGCGTCGTAGCTGACGTCGGGGGCGCGGATGTCGGCCGGACCGTCGGGGTGCAGGGCCGCGGTCAGGTTGAGCTCTCGACCTTGGTGGAACCAGAACAGGTCGCCACCGGCCAGGAAGGCATCGTCCTCGAAGTAGCGCTGGGGCGTATCGCGCGGTCGGCGCACGAAGACCAGACCGCGCTCCTCACCGAGGGGAGCGCCCGTGCGTTGGCGCGCCTCGGAGGCCTCGAGCTCGAGCCAGCGCACGAGCGTGTCGTAGTCGGGATCGCCCCTCTCGAGGAACTCGTTGCCACCCTTGTGCAGGATGCCCCCCTGGGCGATCGGGATGTTCTTGAGGAGCTGACGCGACTGCTCGACGTCGCCGGCGACGTGCACCATGCGGGTCTGCCCTGTCACCTCGCCGAGCATCGACAGCCGGTTCCGGCGGTGCATCGCGTCCGTGAAGCGGCCCTCGAGAGCGGGCACTCCCGAGTGCAACCGGAGATCGTTGAAGGCCGCTGCACCGTGGCAGTTGGCACCGAAGCACGTCTTGCGGGTCAGGACCGGAACCACTTCCTCGCCGAAGAAGCGCTCGGCCGCGGTGCGCTGCCCCTTCTGGGAGCTGGGCGCAGCGTCGATCTCGGCCTGGACCCAGCGCCGCAGGACGACGAAGTCGGGGTCATCCGGCGAGGGGAAGCTCGGCGGGTGGACCACGCTCCTTCCGGCGTAGGTCTCCGAAAGGGGTGCGATCAGGATCGGGCTTGCCAAGGCCGGGCCCTCTCGGTCGATCATCGGCGGCGCCGTCGCGCCGGCCGCGCTGCAACGCTGGTAGGCCACCTCGCGCAACTCCGCGTTGGAGATGCGTCCGGAAGGATCGACCGGCCAGCGCAGCAACAAGGCGCTCTCCGGGCCCGCCGCATGGGCCCCGTAGGCCTCCGTGGGGATCCCATGGCAGGCGCTGCAATGACGATCGAGGACCGCGCTGACCTGCGTATCGAAGAGCTCTCGGGGGGTCAGGCTCGGCGTCGGCCCGCCGGGCACCGGCTCGGCGTGCCAGAACTGGCCGGCGACCAGGGCCGCGATGGTGAGAGCGATGATTGCGAGGAACATCTTCATTGGACTCGCTCCAGGATATCGTCTCTCAGGGCCAGGCCCTGTGAGGCGCGCACCTCGCCGCCTTCCAGCACGAAGAGCGCCTCGACCGACGAGGCCCTCTCGACCAGGGCGAGCCCCTCGTCCGGGCCGAGCACG
This sequence comes from Planctomycetota bacterium, assembly GCA_002686265.1. GTDB lineage: Bacteria > Planctomycetota > UBA1135 > UBA1135. The sequence continues at coordinate 161,156 of NZBA01000008.1, read as the reverse complement.
AACAGGCCGGTTGCCAGCGCGTCGGCGTCGGCCGCGCTCGAGGCGACGACCACCACGCTCGACACGCCCCGTGCGGGCCACCCGTTGCGTGGATCGATGACGTGACCGAAGCGCTCGCCGTCGACGATCAGGAACTGCTCGTAGTCCCCCGAGGTCGCGATGGCGCATTCGCCGAGCTGCGCCGTGGCGAGTAGCCGCCCCCTGCGGGGGTCGCGAACCCCGACCTGCCAGGGGCGATCGTTCCGGCTGCCCGAGACCAAGAGGTCTCCTCCGGCATCGATGACGAAGTCCGCGAAGCCCTTGTCGCGCAAGCGCTCCGCCGCGCAATCGGCCGCGAAGCCCTTGCCGACCGAGCCGAAGCCGAGCTTCATCCCCGCGCGGGACAGGCGCACACCGTCTCCGTGCAACTCGACCCCTCGATGATCGACGAGCGCCAGGCCCGCGCGAATTGCCTGCTCGGAGGGCAGGGTGCCCCGTTCACGGGCTCGTCCCCAAAGCTCGAAGAGCGCCCCCCCCGTCACGTCGAAGGCGCCCTTCGTCCGCCGCGCCCAGCGCGCCGATACCTCGAGCAGCTCACGTAGCTGGGGGTGGACGGGGACCACGGCTCGACCGGCGGCACGGTTGATCTTCGCGGTATCGCTACCCGCCTGCCAACTGCTGATGCGCCCCTCGAGCTCGCCGACTGCGTCGAGCGCGGCGTGGGTCGCCTCGGCAGCGGCCGGACCGCGGCCGGGGGGAGCCCAGACCTTCACGGCGAAGAGGGTCCCCATGAGCGGCCGCGTGGCCTCGACGACGGCACCGGCGTCGGTGCCCAGCTCGGATCCGGGTCCATCTGGACGCGCGGCGACGCTACCCGACGGCTCGCCGCAGCCGCGGGCCGCGTAGCCCGCGACCGCGATCGCGATCAGGCCCGTCACGGCCGCCGCTATTCGATGGATCGGAGGTACTTGATCAGACACTCGATGTCCCAGGTGGACAGGTGGGATGTGGTGCCGTGGGTATCGAACAGCCCGTCGAGCTCGTTGAGACCACGCTCCCAGCGATCGGGGCGGTCGGCCTGGGCACGGGGGAAGGGCAGGCGGCGCAGGGCAGGGTGCTCGGGAGTGCAGACCACCTCGCGCAGGCTGATGGCGTCGCCGTGGTGCAGGAAGCGGGGCGGTCTGGCCCAAAGGCCGTGCAGGGAGGGGGCGACGAAGGCGCCCTCGCGCTCCTCGTAGCGTCCAACGTCGTCCTCGTCCCAGTAGCGCACGAAGCCATTGAGTTGATCCAGGCGGTCGGCGCTGATCAGGGTGTGGACGTTGTCCCTGGGCCGCGTGCTGACCAGGGGCCGGAAGCTCCTGTTCTGGTTGTACACGTTGACCTTGTCGGTGAACGTGGGCGCCGGATGGCACTTCGAGCAGCCGACCTCGGGGCTCTCGAACAACCCGCGGCCATGGCGCACCATCGGTTCCGACGGATCGACGGGGTTGGGCAGGAGCCGCGGCTCACCGCCCTGGTAGACGCCGATCGCCCGCTGCATGTCGCGGAAGCTGTAGGCGTTGCCGAAGTAGCGCTCGGTCTGCCGGCGGAAGAACACCTCCCGCCGCTTCACCAGATCGACCACCCGCGTGTTCATGTTCGTCCATGCGCGGTCCGTGGCGACCAACACGACGTCGGCCGACTTGGCGAAGCTCTGCGCCTCGCTCTCGTCGGCCGCGATCCCCGCGAAGTTCCCCACGGGCGTCTCGCCCTGGAAGTCCACCAGCGGGTTGTGCTCCATCATCATCGTCAAGGGCTCGTCCATGGAGAGAATGCCCTCGAGGAAGAACGGCGTCTTGTGGACCAGCGCACGGATGTCGGGCACCTCGCGGCTACCGCCGGTGACCTCGTCGCCCGCCCGGTTCTGCCCCATCACCTGGCTGACGCTCCACTTCTGCCCGTCCGAGGTGTCCCGGTAGTGGCAGTGCACACAGCTCTGGTCCTGATCGACGGAGAAGACGCTGGTCTGCACGAAGAACTCGCCGCGCTCGAAGTCGTTGACGGGGAAGGGCTCCGACAGTCGGCTGAGCGAGAGCCGCGTATCCTCACCGCTCTCCAAATCGATGAACGTGACCGACTCGCCGAGGTGGTCCGCGACCACCAGGGTCTGCGCGCCGGCAACGGCGATCCCCACCGGCTTGAAGCCGGTCTCGAAGACCCGGCCGGGCAGCAGGCGCTCGACCGGCGCGGCGTCGCGGTCGACCAGCCACTCCTGCACCTGGAAGGTGCCCGACATGGTGATGAACAGGCGCTCCCCGACCCGCGCGATCTGCTCGGGGAAGGCCCCGACCACCTTCAGCAGGCCGGTCGGCACGTCCCCGCGGATGTCGCCGGCCAGAGCCTCGAAGGTATCCGAGGTGTAGCGCGTGAAGCCTTCGGTCGCCCGGTAGCTGGCCACGCTGGCCACGGTGGGCTCCAAGAGCACGACATCGTTGGTGATGTCACGGAACTTCTCCTGGGCGGTGCCGTCGACGTCGTCGTAGGGTCCCAGAGGTTCCTGCTGCTCGAGGGGCAGGGGCCTTGGGCTGTTGCTCTGTGGGTCGCGAAACAGGGTGAACTGCGCGTCCGGGTCGTTGCGGTCGGTGCTCTCGCGGCCTGGGTGGTGGGCCTTGGGGTGCCCGGATCCCACGCCGAGGGTTGCCAACACGAGCTTGCCCCCGACCCACACCATGTCGTTGACCGGCGAGCGCGTGGTGATCCGCCGGGTCTCTTCGAGAGTCGCAAGGTCCACTACGGAGATATCGAGCGAACCGGTGTTCGCCACGTAGAGCGTCCGTCCGTCGGCCGAGAGCACTAAGTCGCGGGGCTTGTCACCGACCGCTATGCCCGGCCCAGGGTGCCCCTCGGCGATCCAATCCCGCAGGGCGATGTAGTCCTCGTCGAGGGTCGGATCGGTGAACACCACCCCGCCGGGATGGTGGTTGCCGTCGGTCGCATCGGCCCACCCGCCGTGGAGGGTCGAGGTCACCTCTCTCAGCAGCGGAGAGTCCTCCGGGTCGCGGGGGAAGGCCTGGATCTTGGCGCTCAGGAAGCTCGCCTCTACGTCCGGACCGGCGACGTACCCCCCGGCGGGATACATGTGGCAGCCCGCCGTGCCGCAGCTCAGCCGCAGCCTGGCGTAGATTCCGCCGAGCGGCCCCACCGCCTGCTGCCGCGTCTCGATGGACACCCGCTCCTGCCCGCAGCGCCGGCAGCGCAGCGCGTGGTCGGGGACATCCGTGCGATAGCCGCAGGAGGGACAGGACACGCCGATGATCGTGCGCCTCTCGGTGCTGCCGAAGAACGCTTCGCGATCGAAGTCCAGCCGCCGCAAGGAGCCGCTCGGGCCGTCGTGCCCGATCGCCAGATCGACGATCAGCACCTGGTCGAGGAAGAAGTTCGAGACGTATGCGGTCCGGCCGTTCGGCGCGAAGACCAGGTCCTCGCAGTAGAAGTCCACCGGGATCCGGGCGACGACCCGATCGCTGTTCACGTCGATCACCGAGAGGAAGTTGGAGAAGCGGTTGGTCACCACGACCCAGCGTCCCGACGGGTGCATCGCCAGCCCGTAAGGCTGGCTACCGACCGGAATCCGCGAGAGCTCCTTGCGACCGGCCACGTCCAGCACGACCACCTCATCCCCCGGGCTGATCTCCTTGCCGGCCAGGGAGACGTAGGCCTTGCGCCCGTCCGGGGTGGTCGCCACGCGATAGGGGCGGCAGCGCGCGGCCTGGGGCTCGGCCGTGGGGTCGAGATTGGCCACCGGCTCCAGCGAACGTGGACTCCAGGTGGAGTCCGCCCCAAGCTCCCCGAGTACCTGGCGCGGCGCGCTCCCCTGACCCCGCCCCCTCGACCAGGAGACCCCGATCCCCAGAGCCAGGACCACGCTGCAAACTCCGACCAGGGCGGGATCGCGTCTCATCGGACCCTCCGCCCCTGGCCGAGACCCTCGAGGGACACCACTGGCTGCTGGAGTCGAGGGGACATGAAGCGTACGGTCGGGAAAGCGGAGCTGCTGATCCGCAGGTACACACTATACGTACGATCTCGACCGCGCCCCACCCTGCGCCTACCAAGTGGACCTCCTCGCACGCCTCAGACCGAAGTCTCTCAGAAGCAAGATCGTGTTGCCGATGGTGGCCCTGGCGGTCTTGCCCGCGACGGGGATCGGGGTCTTCGCGATCTCGCGCATGCAGGCCGCCATGCGCGCCAACGCCATCGAACGAGACGTCTTCGACACCACCACGCGCGCTCGAGCCCTCGAGGAGTTCCTGCGCGGGCTCGAGACCGATCTGCTCTTCCTCGGCCGAACTCAACTCCTGAACGATCTGGCCGGAGCGCGCACCGCGGGCGACGCGGAGCGCGTGGACACCTTGCGCAGGCAGTCGGAGCGAGAGCTGCAGTTGTTCTCCCAGGGCAAGCGGTCCTTCTACCAGGTCCGCTACATCGACACCGACGGCCGCGAGGTGGTCCGCCTCAACGTCGAGGAGGGCCTCCCCATAGCGGTGCCGGTCTCGCAGCTGCAGGACAAGCGTAGCCGCCCGTACGTGGAGGCCACCCTGAAGCTCGCCGAGGGTGATATCTACACGTCGCCCATGGATCTCAACGCCGAGCACGGCCGCGTCGAGGTTCCCCACCGCCCGGTCCTGCGCTTCGGCACCCCGCTCTTCGGCCCGAGCGGCGAGCGGACCGGCATCCTGATCCTCAACCTGAATGCGGCGCACCTGTTCCGGCTGCTCGAGCCCTTGCAGCGGGGGACCGAGGCTTTCCTCGTCGATCAGGAGGGGACCTACTTGAGCTACATCGGTCCGTCCGATGAGAAGCGCGCACGCTACTCACTAGCGGAGAAGCGCGAGTTGAGGGAGGACTTCACAGCGAGCGAGGTCGGCGCGATTCTCGCACCGAGCGATGTCGGTGACCACTTCGAGAGCGCCGACGAGCTAGTCTCGATCGCCTCCATCGCCACCACCTCCGGCCAGTCGCCACGTGAGTGGCGCTTGATCGTGACACAGTCCCGAGCCGAGTTCGGCGTACCGCTTCGCGCCTTGACGCTGGACCTGTCGGTGATCATGGCAGCCGTGCTCGCGATCGTTGCCTGCGTGGGCGTCTTCGTGACAGGCACCCTCGCACGACCGGTGACCGAGTTGCGCAGGGCGATGCGCCAGATCGCCACCGATCGTGGGGCGGGTCTGCGCTTCTCCGACCCCGATCCCACGGACGAGATCGATGGTTTGTCCCGGGAGTTCCGCCTGATGGCCCAACGGCTCGAACAGGCGCAGTCCCGCCTCCAGGGCCTGCAGATCGGACCGGCGGAAGCGCAGAGGTCGTCGTCCTTCGGGCAGCTGATCAGCGGCATGGTCCAGGAGTTCCGCGATCCGCTGACCGCACTCGAGAACAAGATCCGGGCAACCGGCGATTCGAGTCAGGACACCGCCGCGGGAGCGCTGAGGGAGAACCTGCTCGAGGAGGTCGAGAAGCTGAAGGCGATCCTGGAGTCCTTCTCCCACGTGGCGAAGACCAGTCGATCCGGGGCCGAGGTGACCTCCCTGGCGGCCGTCGTCGAGAGTGTCGTGACCCTGGTTGGGCCGGAACTCCGCCAGCGAGGCCTGCTGATCGGGGTGGACGCCGACCCCGGCGTGCCAGCGATCGAGGGTGACGTGAACCAGTTGCGCCAACTGCTGATCAACTTGGTCCTCAACGCCGCCGATGCGCGTCCGAAGAGCGACTGCATCATGCTGAAGATCTCGGCGGTGCCGTCCGACGAGGTCGAGGGGGCTGCTCCGATCGGCGCCGCGGTCAGGGTCATCGACGACGGCAGGGGCATCCCGACCGGGGACATGGTCAAGATCTGGGACCCGTTCTTCACCACCAAGGAGGATGGCGTCGGGCTGGGCCTGCCGATCTGCCGCCAGATCGTTGAGGAGCAGCGAGGTCGCATCGAAGTGTCCAGCCAGACCGACCACGGCACCACGGTGACCGTCAGCTTCCCGATGGCCGGGGCGAGCGCAACGCCGGGAACGGGGGGCGCCTAGGTTGGTCGCAGGGGGTGGTCTGCTCGACTGCCCCTAATCGCGCGGGCCCATGGCGCCCAGGAACACCGGCGCGAGTGAAGTGCCCGGGGAATCGACCATGAGGAACATGTCCACCTGCGCGTTGCGCCTGGCCCTTCTGCTCCCTGCCCGTGCGCCACTCACGGCCCGGGACATCGGCGGGGAGCGCCGGCTCGAGCTGGCCGTTTCGATCGAGACCGGGGACGAGGCGCTGCCCCTCGGCAACGGCCTGACCGGCGGACTCCTCTGGGGTAGCGGAGACACCATCCGCCCCTCGCTCGACCGGGGCGATCTCTGGGACGAGCGCCTGCCCTCTCTCCATGAAGAGGGCAACTGGAACTGGAACACGATTCGGCGCCTGGTGGCCCAGGGTGACCAGGCCGAGATCAGCCGTTTCCTCGACGCTCCCTGTAACGAGCTCGCACCCACCAAGCTGTCCGGCGGACCTCTCGAGATCACCCTCGACCCCTCGCACCGGGCGCGGAGCTTCCACCTCGATCTGGAGCAGGCCACAGCTCCCGTGGAACTGGGCAACGGCCGACCGCAGTGCTTCCTCGACGCACGTCGGCCGGTCGCCCTGGTGGACGGCCGTCACCACCAGCCGTGACGGCCTCGACCCGCTCGCCCTCGGCCGCGAGGCCGTCGAGGGCGGGGGTCCTGGCAGCTTCGTAGCCGGAGCAGCCCAACCGATCGGTGCGCGTGGTGCCTAGGGTCACCAGCAGCACGCTCGGCGGCTTGTCGCCCTCGGGCCGCGGGCGGTTTTCCGGTCGCGCCGGGGTGAGATGGGCGCCGCGGACCGACATACTCTCTGCGCGCGGCGGCGGGGACCCGGCCCGGCCGAGCGCGGAGTGAGACATGGGAGACGGAAAACAGAGGATCCAGCCGCGTACGCTGAAGGGCTTCCGGGACTATCTGCCCGCGGCCGCCATCCCCCGCGAGTGGCTGATCTCGCGTGCGTGCGAGGTCTACCGCTCTTACGGCTTCAGCCCGATCGATACGCCGGCCCTCGAATACGAGGAGGTCCTCGCGGGCAAGGGCGGCGAGGAGAGCGAGAAGCAGATGTTTCGGTTCGAGGACGCGGGCGGCCGACGGGTCGCCATGCGCTTCGATTTGACCGTTCCCCTCGCGCGCTTCGTCGCCCAGTACGCCCACGAGCTCGGCACGCCCTTCAAGCGCTATCACATCGGCCCGGTCTGGCGTGGCGAGAAGCCGCAGAAGGGCCGCTACCGCGAGTTCCTGCAGTGCGACTTCGACACGGTCGGCACCCGGAGCGCCGCCGCGGACATCGAATCGGGCCTCGTCATCGCCGACCTGCTCGGGGCGCTCGGCTTCGAGCGCTTCACCGTGCGGGTGAACGACCGGCGTGTCCTCGCCGGGCTGCTGGAGACCCTCGATCTAGTGCAGCACGCGCCCGCGGTCCTGCGCGCCCTCGACAAGCTCGACAAGATCGGGCCGGAGGGCATGGCCGCGGAGCTCGAGCGCGAGGCGGGCGTCGACGGCGCGCGTTCCGAGAGCGTCCTGGAGCTCGCCGCGATCGAGGGCGCACCGGGCGCGGTGCTCGAGCGCGTCGGTGCCCTGATCGCGGGCAGCGAGACGGGCGCGGCGGGGGGCGAGGCCTTGGCGCGCTTCGTGTCCGCCGTGGAGGCGGCCGGCGCTCCCGCGGGAGCGTTTCGGATCCAGCCCTCCCTGGCGCGCGGCCTCGACTACTACACCGGGATCGTCTTCGAGACGATCCTCGACGAACTGCCCTCGATCGGCAGCGTCTGCGGCGGCGGTCGCTACGACGACTTGGCCCAGCGCTTCACCAAGACGCCCCTGCCCGGTGTCGGCGCGTCCTTGGGGGTCGATCGCCTGCTGGCCGCGATGGAGGAGCTGGGGATGATCGAGGGCTCCACGACGCCCGCCGACGTCTTCCTCCCGTGGTTCTCGCGCGAGCGCCTCGACGACTACTTGGCCCTCGCCGCGCGCTTGCGAGCAGCGGGCCTCGCCGTGGAGTTCTACCCCGAGCCCAAGAAGCTCGGCGCACAGCTGAAGTACGCCGACCGCCGCAAGCACAAGCTGGCGGTGATCGTCGGCGACGACGAGTGGGAGGCGGGCAGCTGCCAGGTGAAGGACCTCGAGAGCGGCGAGGCGCGCACGGTGCGCCTCGCGGGCGACGACCGTGCCGGGTTCGGCGACGACCTCGCGGCCGCCCTCTCCGAGGTCGTCAAGGGCAGAAGAGGAGCGTCAGGCCGTCCGAGAAGTTGAATCCACTCCCGCCGGGGCCGAGGGGGTCGCGGACCCAGAACTGGAAGTGCCAGGCGCCGCCGGGGAGCAGGGCACCGGGACCCGCGTTCGCGGGGGGCGCCGTGAAGTCCACCGGGCGGTCGAGGTCGCCGAAGTCGTCGGTGAGCTGGGGGGGCTGAAAGCGGAACAGGCCCGAGCTGCCCGCGCCGACGCACAGCACGCCGTCACCGAACGGCACATCGACCTGCTCGGGCCCGTAGAAGAACAGCCCGAACTGCTGCGTGGGTGCGCTCCAGACCGAGAGCGTCAGATCGCTCGCGCTCACGCTCGTGGTGCCCTGGAAGGCGATCACTGCCGGAGAGCCGGTCGAGTTCTGGCTGGCGTTGCAGTAGCTCACTCCGACGTCGCACGCGGTCGGCAGGCACGAGCTCTCCGAGCGCGCACGCATCAAGGCCGCGACGGTCGGGTGGTACATCGTCGTGATGTTGTTCATGCCGCCACCGCAGCCGTGGCAGTAGCTCATGTTCGTTCCCTGGTCCGTGCAGATCTGGTCGTTGTGGCACGGCCCGGGGGCGGCGCACTGGTCCAGGGGTGGGCAGTAGTCGTGCGTGTGGGGTGAGCCGAAGTTGTGCCCGGTCTCGTGGGCGAAGACGAAGAAGTCCCAGGTATAGGGGCTCTGCTTGACCGGGAAGGGCATCGCTCCGCCCATGTTGCCGCTGACGGCGAAACCGTAGCTGGCGTTGCAGAGCACGTCCAGGTAGGCGCAGCCTCCGCCGAGGTTGGCGCCGCTGACGAAGTGGGCGAGGTGAGCGTTGGCGGGGATGTTCCCCGCCCACGCTCCCTGGAACTCGCCCAGCATGTCACACATGCTCCCGCCGTTGTCGCCGGTCACCCACGGGTCGTTGGGCGTGTCCCACAGCCCCAGGTAGGCCATGCGCAGGAACACGTCGAGCTGGTAGCTGAAGCGGCTGGCGGCGGCCGCGAAGAGCATCACGGCGTAGGCCTCCGCGGCGGCGAGGTCGCCGAACAGGGTGAAATACTGCCAGTCGGTCTCGACGGCCATGTCGCACAACAGCGGCACGCCGCTTCCCATCGGCAGGGAGTCGCTCTCGGGCGTCTCGAAGGTGCGTGACGGGCCGTTCGCCGAGCGCGGATCGGCGCCGCAGAAGGCGCCCGGGCTCGCCCCGGAGGCCGCGAGGTCGTCCTCGCTCACGATGTACCCCGTGGAGCGGCTCCAGTCGCCGCCGGGGGCGGCGGCGAGCAGGTGGAACAGCTCACCGCGCGTGCGGATCCATCCCCGCGATCCAAAGAGCGAGAAGGCCAGCCAGACCTCGGAGTCGCTCTCACCGGCGACGGTACCCGCCCATACCGAGAGGGCACTCGCTTCCAGGCTGCTCGTCGCCGGCTTCCCGTTGACGCGCAGCTCGCGTGGAGCTTCGGCCTCCACGCGTCGCAGGAGCAGCTCGACCCGGCGCCCGCCGGGCAGGGGCCCGTCCTGCAGGCGCACGCTCGTGCGCCCGCTCAAGGCGGCGATCGCATCGTTGTCGGGGGAGAGCTCGACGCCGAGGACGCCTGCCGTGCAGTCACCCGGCTGGAGGGGGAAGGCGACACCCTCGCCGGCCGCCGGGAGGGCGGCGGCGGCGATCAAGAGCAGGGAAGGCATGAGGCTTTTTCGCTGGGGAACGGGGCTGCGACCTGCCGATTGTACTCCTTCGCCCGCGAATCGGCCTGCGCGCTCTTGCGGAGCGTGGGGGAGCGAGCGGAGGATGGCTGCGGGAGTGATGATGAGCGCTACTTCGAAAGCCGGGTTGAACCTTGGGGAGCAGACCCCGCAGCCCGCCCGCATCTCGGCCTGGGTCGCCCTGCCTTGGTTTCTGACCTTGGTGCGCATCGGGTTGATCCCGGTCCTGGTGACGGGCTGGGTCGAGTGTCAGGCCGCCGCCGAGGCCGGTGATCCGACCGCGGCTTCGCGCCGTTGGGTGATCTTGCTGCTGGTGGCGATCGGTGCCTCCGACGTGCTCGACGGCATGTTCGCCCGCTGGCTCGACGTGCGCACGCGCGCCGGTGCGCGCCTGGATGCCGTGGCCGACAAGCTGGCCCAACTGGCTATCCTCTCCACGATCGTCTTCGCCTCCGGGCCGGCCTTCCCCTCGGTTCCCTTGTGGTTCCTGGTCCTGTTCGCGGGCCGTGATCTCCTCGAGGCCGCCGGCTTCGCCGCTCTGCGCTTGCGCCGCGGGCCGGTCGAGGGCGAGCACCGCTGGCACGGCAAGGTCTCGACGGTCCTGGCATTCGCCCTCTTCGCGGCGGTCTTCGCGGGCGCGCCCACCGATCTCGTAGGCGTCCTCGTCGGACTCTCGGCGGTCCTGGTCGTGTTCAGCACAGCCCTCTACGCACGCGACGGGCTGATCCTGTGGCGCGAGGCGCGTCGCGCGCGGAATCCGTAAAGTCCACCGGTTCCTCCGGCCGATGTCGGCGGTGCCCGCGGACCCTGACGATGAGATGACCATGGCCATGTCCGATCCCGATCCGGTTGAGCTCGGCGAGCGCCGTCGCAACCTCCGCCGGCCGAGCAGCGCGACCGTCCGCCTGCGCTTCGGCGCCGAGGCGATCGAGGGGCGCGCCGAGAACGTCGCCCCCGGCGGCGTGCTGTTCTTCACCGAGGGCGAGGTGCGCGTCGAGGTCGAGCTCCTCGAGGACGGCGTCTCGCGCACCGTCACCGGCCACCTCGTGCGCAGTGAGCGTATCGAGGGCGAACGCCGCGGCTGGGCGGTGGAGCTCGACTGAGCGTCGGGCCGGCGGGGCTCCCCGCTCAGGGAAGGACGGCCTCGTCGACGAACGGGACCGGCGTCTCGAAGCCGGGGGCGTCGTGCAGGCCGTGGACGTGGACGCGCGCGGAGTCGGCCGGTAGGACGAGATCGACGGATTCGTCCGCGCCCAGGTGGTTCTCCTTGTCGATCGTGACCGAGCGCTGGTCCAGGGAGGCGCCGGCGGCGTCGAAGGCCTCGACCGCGAGGGAGAGCGTGCGCCCCTCGAGCCCCGGGATGCGGTGGCCGCAGCGGTTGGCGATCGACAGGATCATGCCAGACTCACCGGGGACCAAGCGCAGGTCGAAGGCGCTGCGCAGGAAGGTCGCGTCGCGCGGGGTCCGCAGGGAGTGGCTGCGTCCCGGGCGGATCGGAGAAGCCTCGCCGGTTTCGGGGTCCACGGCGGCGGAACGCTCGACGCTCGCCATGTGACAGCCGACGCAGCTCTCGCCCTTGGCCGCCTGCTCGGTGCGCACGAAGTCCTTGGCGATCCCGATCACCGGACCGATGTTCGTCGCGTGGCATGCGATGCAGACGCGGCTCTGCCCCTCGGCGGTGAAGCTCTCGTTCACCACCGAGGGGTGGGCGTCGGTGGGCTCGCCCCAGGGGCCGACGATGGTGTCGTCGGGGCCCGCGTGGCACGCGATGCAGCCGATGCCGTGGTCGAGGTCCGTCGCCCGCGGGCGTGGCTTCTGCCGCAGGCGGTCGACGTGCAGGGGAAGGGGAACGTGGCAACCGTGGCAGCTCTTGGGCCGGCGCAGGCCGCGCAGGGCCTCCTGGAAGTGAGGGTCTACCCAGGCCAGGGCGTGGCGCGATCCGGCCCACTCCTCGCTGATGGCTTCGTGGCAGCGGGCGCAGTCGAGCTCGCGCCAGCCCTCGAGCATGGCGGGAACGCCGTCGTATGTCGGCGGCGCGGGGGCGGGTTCCACTCCGTCGTCAGCACCCGCGCGCGCGCCGCGCCAGCTCGCCGAGGCGGCCAGCAGGGTTGCGGCGCACGAGAGGGCGGCGATCCCGTGAGCCGTCGCGGTCCATCGCTCGTTCATGACGGGCAGCATCGGCGCAGACCGCGCAGCCGTCAACCCCCGCGGCGGCTGTCGCCGCGTCAGTCCACGCGGCGTAGCTTGGTGATCCGGCCGAGGGCGTTCCAATCCATGACGTAGATGTCGCCGCGAGCGTCGAAGTGCGCGCAGTGGGGAGCGAGGAACTCGCCGTCCGTCCAGCGCTCGCGAGGAGCGCCGTTCGTGGCGCGCAGGCTCGCGTCGGGATTGTCGCCCAGGTGTGCGAGGAGCTCGCCCTTGCCGTCGAAGAGCGAGACGCGCCCGGCGAGGTCGGCGACCAGGAGCTCCTCTCCGAAGAAGTCGGTGTGGCAGGGGCGGCGCAGCTCCTCCGCGAGCGTTCGGACGAGCTCGCCGGAGAGATCGAACCACTGCAGGCGGTGGTTCTCTCGATCGGAGACGACTAGCAGGGGCTCTTCGCCGCGTAGGTCGATCGAGATGCCGTGGGGCGTGCGCGTCCGGCCCGGCTCAGGGCCTGGGCCGGCGAAGGAGCGCAGGTACTCGCGCTCGGCGTCGTACTGGTGGATCCAGGACTTCCCGTAGCCGTCGGCCACGAAGATGCCGCCGTCGGGGGCCACGGCGATACTCGTGGGCCGATAGGAGTCCGCCGAGTCGTAGAGCCCCGATGCTTCGGGGTAGCCGAGGGTCCACGGAATCTCGCCGCCGAGGGTCGCCTTGGCCGCGATGTGGCGCGCCGTGTGGGTCAGGTAGAGGAACTCGCCGCCGTCCTCCTCGACGACGCACATGCCGTGCAAACCGCCGGCGAGGTCCTCGCCCCAGGAATCGACGAGGCGCCCGTCCGCCTCGAAGACCATCACCGCCCGCTTCGTGTCGGTGTTCACGTAGACGCGGCCCGAGGAGTCGCTGACGATGCAGCCGTGGGTGTTGCCGAAGCTCACGCCCTCGGGCAGCGTGGCCCAGTCGTGCACCCACTCGAAGCGTTGCTTGCCCGTGCCGAGCACGGGGGCGCCGATCTCCTGGGCGGGCAGGAGTCGAGAGGCGAGGAAGGCGGGCAGGGCCAGGGCGGCGGTGAGGACGATGGTCCGCGCGTGCATGAGGCTTGTGGGTGGGACGGGATTGGCGTGGGGGCTACATTACGCGACCGCCTCCCCCCGTGGCCCCACGATCGCCATGAAGCCCACCGCCCCGCGCCGATGCGTTCCGAACGCGCCCCGCGCCCTCGCCCTGACGTCGCTGCTCGTCCTCTCGGCCTGCTCGAGTGGGAGCGACGACGACGATCCCCTCGACATCACCCAGCTCACCGCCACCCAGGCGCTCCTGCCCACCTCGAAGATCGTTGTCTCCGGCCTGCGCATCGCCTTTCTGGCTGACGAGGGGACGACCGGCGACGGCGGGACCGACTTCAACGGCGACGGCGACACCCTCGACTCGATCCCCGTGGCCCTAGACGCACGGACGGCCGAGGAGGTCTCGCTCAACGTCGCCGCGCGTGATCTGGTCTGGGTCGGCGACGAGCTCTTCGTCGTCACCGATGAGTCCGCGGACGAAGCGGACTGGGACGGAGACGGTGACAACGACGAGCGCGTGCTCCTGCACTGGAGCCCGACGGCCGAGCTCTCCTGGATCGCCAACCTCTCGACCGACGGCGAGCAGCAGATCCTGCTCGTGGACGACGATCTCCTGCTGCTCGCGCGCGCCGAGACCCTCACCGGGCCGATGGAGTCGAGCCTGGCCGTCGTGCTCGAGGCCAGTCCGACCATCGTGCGGGACGTGCTGACCACCGACGTCGTCGCCGAGCTCTCGCCGGATCTCGTCGGCGTCGACGAGGGTCTGGTCTTCCTGGCCCTCGACGAGCCGCGCGAGGGGCGCGACTTGAACGGCGACGGGGACAGCGACGACGGCCGCGTCCTGGCTCTGCTCGACGGGACCGGCGATGTGGCGGTCGGCTACGGATTCGCCCTGCGCAGTACCGAGCTGGCCCTGCCGGCCTCGCCCTCCACGCCCCTGCGCGCGCGCGCGACGGGAGAGCACGATTGGCTGGTCGGTTTCCTCGTGGATGAGGCGGATCAGGGCGAGACGAACTTCAATGACCCGCTCGCCTTCACCGCCGGCTGGCAGCCCGCGCACTGCGCAGGCGAGGAGGACGAGGACGCCACCGACGAGGTGCTCTTCTTCCTGGATTTCGCCGCGTGGGACGCCGACCCGGCGGGCTCGTCGCCGGTGAACACGGGTCTGGTGGGCTCGCGGCGCATCGCCATCGTCGGCGACCACCTCGCGACCCTCAGCCCCGAGGACGGCGAGGGCACTTGCTCGCTCAACGGCGACGGTGATCAAGACGATGACGTCCTGCGCTGGGTGAGGGCGAGCACTCCGGTCTCACCGCCCAATTCGGTGGACGACCTGCTGGCCGTCGCCGCGGTCCCCGGCGGGAGCTGGGGCGTGGCGGAGCTCGACGGGCGCTTCGTCGTCACCATCGACGAGGCCGCCGACGGGCGCGACCACGACAGCGACGCGGGCGAAGACCGCGACCTCGTCGCGTGGCTCTCTCCGGCGGCCGGCGGCCCGTTCGTCTTCGACCACGAGCCTGGCGCGGGAGAGGTCTTCGCCACCGCCTCCTGGATGGGAGAGCAGCACGGCCGCGAGCGCCTCGGCGTGGCCTTCGGCGAGGAGCTGAGCGGGGACATCAACGGGGACGGGGATACCGTCGACAGCGTCCCGACCTTCGCACGCTTCGAGGATTCGCCCGAGGAGCTCCTGTTCCCCGGATTCGCCGTTGCGGTCGATGCCGACAACGCGGGAATCGTGATCCAGAACGAGTGGGCCTTCTACCGGGTCTCGGAGACCGAGGACGGAGCGGATTGGAACGGCGACGGCGACACCTTCGACAGTCTCCTGTGGCGCACCCAGCTGCCCGGGGGACTGACACATGTGGTCTCGATCCTCAACGCCGAGGACGCGGCCGCGGTCGTCACGCAGGACGGCGGCGATGTGGATGTGAGCGCCTGGATCGTCAACGAGGCCCAGGCTGGGGACGCCAACGGGGACGGGCGCGCCGACGGCTTCGCCGTGCGCTATTTCGCCTGGTAGGAGCGGACGCGGTCCGTGTTTTCGGACGAGCGCCGGGTGAGGGTAACCCGCCCGGGTCGCCGTTCATTCCAGGAGAAGCGCCACGCAGGAGACCGCGACGGACCGTGCCTCCGATCTGAGCGCCCGTTGGCTGGAGACCGCGGGGAACTACGCCCGTCGAGGACGGCCCGCGGGTGATGCAGGCCCTGGCGATCCTCGTCATCGGCTGGTTCGCCGCCAACCTCGCCCACGGCCTCGTGCGGCGTGTGCTCGCTCGCGCCGAAGCGGCGCCGGTGCCGCTGGGCTTCCTCTCCAACCTCTCCCATTTGGTGCTGCGGGCCTTCGTGGCGATCGCCGCCGCCCGTCAGGGCTTGGGCGTGTCCATGCCCTCGAGGAAGGGCGCCGCGATGCGCTCTGACTCCTCGCGGCGCATCTGGCCGGGCGCCAGGCGGTGCAGGACGCTCTCGCGCAGGCTGAGGGCACGCCGCTGGGCCAGTTTCCCATTTGCGTCGTAGGCCTGGATGCGCTTGAACCCGCGCGGGTGCAGGGCGAGGCGGATGCGGCCCATCGCCGCCCGCTGGAAGTTGGCCAGAAAGCCCTTCTTGAGGGCGATGCGCTCGCGCGGGTGCAGGCGGCTCATCCCACGCCGCCACCGGTCGCGCTCACTGACCGAGAGGACGTGGTTGAAGATCAGCTTGTTGGTGCGCATTGAGAGCGCCTTGCGGGGGACCGCTGCGTTCACCAACTCGTCGAGCTCGTCGAGGGCGGGCTGGCTCTTGAGCTGGTTGATGATCAGCCAGCGCCGCTCGGTGATGAAGCGATCGGCGGAGAGCTCCCAGTACAGGTGTCCCAGCCCGCGCGTGCGTGCGAAGCGCGCCAGGTGGTAGGGGACGAAGTGGTTGTGCGCGATGGTGTCGGTCGCGAGGTGCGCGAGGTAGCCGAGGATGAAGGCCTCCTGCCGCGGCGTCGTCGCCTGTTCGCGCATCTGCTCGATCACGCCCCAGCGGTGGCAGTGGTTGTACTCACCGCCCCAGGCCTTGAAGTTGATGATGTCGGCCGCGATGTTGCCGTAGGCGAAGGCCGGTTTGTACTCACCCAACAGGCGCGCGAGCTTGGCGGGCAGGAGCTCTCGCCTGCGGCGGAGCGTGCGCTCGGCGAACTCGAGGTGATGGCCCGGTCCCCAGCTCGCCGCGAGGACGAGCGGCAGGATCACGAGCAAGACCGGGGCGAGATCGGCGAACATCGCCGCTGATTATCCACGATCACCCGGCTCGCCTTCCACGACTGTCCGCCGTTGGTGACCCAGGACGCGCGGCGCTCCCGAGCGGCCGGCGGCGGTGGGAACCACAATGGATGGGCAAGTCGGGCTCGGTGAGCTACCCTTGCCGGCCTGCGGAAGTGGCGGAACTGGCAGACGCGCAGGATTTAGGTTCCTGTGCCTTCACGGCGTGGGGGTTCGAGTCCCCCCTTCCGCACCAGACGAGCGAGCGCCTCTTGTGACGATCTCCCGCCTCGGGGAGCACTCAACGCCCGCCCGCCCGCCCTGGGGCCAAGAGGTGGGCGGCGACGGCTTCGGCCATGGCGCGGTTGGCGCTCGGTAGGTAGTGGCCGTCGAAGGGGATGATCGGGACCTTGCCCGCTGCTTCGGTCAACGCTTCCAGGGGTGCCCGCAGGTCGATCACCCCCAGGCCGCGTTCGGCGGCGAGCTCGGCCGCACGCTCCGCGGAGGGCTCGGATGGGTGGGGCCGACGGAGCGAAGCCGACTCGGGGACGACGGCGAAGATGGGGCGGAAGCCCAAGCTCTCTCCCAGGGCGACGAACCGATCGAGGTGGGCGGCGAGGCGTGCGAGGCCCTCGGCGGGTGACACGCCCCCCAGTGCGGCCTGGAAGCCGTCGTCCCCGCGGGCGACCCAAGCGTCGTGGGCCAGCATCAGCAGGGCGCTGCGCCTCAGGATCTCCTTGGCGCGCCAGATCTTCCGCGCGCGCCCTTTGAAGGGCATCCCGAGGTCGAAGCAGACCGACTCCCAGGGCGCCAGGTTAGCGGCCAGCTGCTCGATCGGCGATCCGGAAAGGTCGTTCCAGTACCACAGGAGAATCACCACGTCGGGGACAATGCGCTCGCCGAGCTCGCGTAGGAGGGCGAGCTCCTGTGTCGTGTCGTAGCCGCGCAGGCCCCCGTTGATCACGCGCCAAGTCCGCCCCTCGCCGCCGCCCGCGGCCAAGGCCTGCTCGAGGTAGTGCGGCAGCGTCTCGTAGTCGGCGACCCCCTGGCCGTAGATCAGGCTGTCCCCCAGGGCGAGGACGCGCAGCTCGTCGCCCTTGGTCTGGGGAACCTCGTTCCCGCGCAAGCCGAGGGAGTTCACCGAGACCGAATGGTGGTAGGTGAAGTGCGTCTCGCCCGGCACCATCTCCCAGCCGCGGGTCGCGTGGGAGCGGACGTGCAAGAGCGGTGGCCGCTCGGCGAGCGGGCTGCCGATCGTCGCTCGAACCAGGACCTCGCCCAGGGCGCAGGCGACGACGAGGGAGACCCCCAGCGCCGCCAGGCGTCGCCGCCTACGCTCCCGGCGAGTGGGCCCAGAACCCGAGTGCTCCGGCGGATCGCTCATGACTTTCGAAAGCGCAGGACGTAGTTCTCGAGCAGGCCGAAGACGCGCGGGCGCTCGATGAGCTCGAAGCCCTCCGCCTCGATCTCGCGCACGAAGGCCTGCTGGCCCGCGCGGACGTGGCCGAGGATCCACGGGCGGCTGACGTAGGGTATGCGGTCGAAGTCGACCACGACCAGGGAGCCTCCCGGTCGTAGGGCACGGTGGAGGCTGGCGACGGTCGAGCGCGGGTACTCGAAGTGGTGGTAGGTGTCGCAGACGAAGACCACATCGACGGACTCCTCGGGAAGGGAGGCCGAGCGCTCGTCGCACAGGACGACTTCGACTGCCTCGAGGCCCTCGCGGCGCACGCGTCCGCGCAGGTGATCGACGAAGCCCGGGGAGATGTCGACGGCGTAGACCACGCCGTTCTCGCCGACCGCCTCGTTGAGCGGACCGATGAACAGCCCGGTCCCGGCGCCGACGTCGGCGACGGCCATTCCGGTTTGGATTCCGAGGGTGGCGAGGATGCGCTCGCGCTGGCGGAACACCTCGCGCGACTCACCCTCGAAGATGCGCGCGAAACGACCGACGTCGAGGTCGTCGGCGAGGAAGCTACCGTTGAGGTCCTCGCCGACGCTCTCCTCGGCGACGGTCTCGTCGGCGGGCGGCGCCCAGGCGCAGGCGCCGAGGGAGAAGGCGAGGAGGGAGGTGGTGATCGAGATGCGTTGCACGAAGCAGCTCCGTGGATGGGGTGCGGGCGAGCGCAGATGGTAGTTTACTGCACGCAGATGGCTAGCGGCGCCTCGCGAAGCGCGTGCATCCGGGGCGGGGAAACCGTAGCTTGGCCGCGATGAGCGCCACCGGCTCCGAACGCTCCGTGCGCTGGTGGATCGCCGTCGCCATCGTGATCTCGCTCGCCGCCGCGCTCGGTTGGAACGGCCTCGTGCGCGAAGCGACGGGCCAGGAGCGAGTCATGACCGCCGGCGGCATGCTGCTCGGCGCCTGCGCGGCGCTGTACGCCTGGGCCGTGATGTTGGCGCGCTTCACCCCGCGCACCCGCTTGGTCGTGCTGGTGGGCGTCCCCCTCGCCGCAGCCCTCGGTAGCTGGCTCATCGAGGTGCGCGGTGTCAGCGGCGACCTCGTTCCCCTCCTGCGCTGGCGCTTGGCCTCCGACCCCGAGGCGAGCCTCGAGCCGCCCGCCGCGCCGGGGCCCCTCTCCGCCCCGAAGCCGCGGGCCGAGGCCAGTCCGTGGCTCGACTTCCCACGTTTCTTGGGGCCGGACGGCGACGCCGTCGTGCGTGGCGTGCGCCTCGCGCGGGATTGGGATGCCTCCCCGCCGCGCCTCGTCTGGCGCCGCGCCATCGGCCCGGGCTGGTCCGGCTTCGCCGTGCGCGGCTCGGCGGCGATCACCCAGGAGCAGCGTGAGACCGAGGAGCTCGTCGTCTGCTACGACCTTACGACCGGCGCCGTGCGTTGGAGCCACGCCGACCGGGCGCGCTTCGACTCGGTGATCGGCGGCATCGGCCCGCGCGCCACGCCGACCGTCCACGGCGGTCGCGTGTTGACCGTCGGCGGCACGGGCATCCTCAACTGCCTCGACCTCTCGACCGGCGAGCGCCTGTGGTCGCACTCGGTGATCACCGAGAATGACGGCAGCATGAACACCTGGGGCACGAGCTGCTCGCCCTTGGTGGTCGACGGTCGCGTCGTCGTCTCCACCGGAGGCTCGCGCGGGCGCTCCCTGGTGGCCTACGACCTCGAGAGCGGCGAGCTTGCCTGGAGCGGCGGCGACGACGGCGCGGGCTACTCCTCGCCCAAGCTCCTCGAGCTCGCCGGCGCTCGGCAGATCGTGGCCTTCAACGCCTCCTCGGTCGCCGCCCACGACCCGGCCGACGGCCGAGTCCTGTGGAGCTACCCGTGGTCGGAGCGCAATCCCAACGTGGCCCAGCCGGTGTCCGTCGCCGACGATGAGCTCGTGCTGTCGAGCGGCTACGGCGTGGGCGCGGAGCGCTTGCGAATCCTACGCGATGCCGCCGGCGCCTTCTCCGTCGAGCGCGTCTGGCGCAGCCGTGCCCTCAAGGCCAAGTTCGCCAACTTCGCCCTGCGCGAGGGGCACCTGTACGGGATCGACGACGGGATCCTGACCTGCGTCGAAATCGAGGGCGGGCGCCGGGGTTGGAAGGGCGGGCGCTACGGCCACGGTCAGCTGCTCTTGGTGGACGACCTCCTGCTCGTCACCGCCGAGGACGGTTCGTTGGTGCTCGTCGAGGCGGTCCCCGACGAGCACCGCGAGCTTGCCCGCGTCGATGCTCTCGGCCAGAAGACCTGGAACAGCCCGGCTCTGGCCGCGCCCTACCTCCTGCTGCGCAACGATGTCGAGGCAGTTTGCTTCGAGCTGGTCCTCGAGGAGGGATCTGGCGGTCGTGAGTGAGCGGCGGGGGTGCTGCGTCGCGCTTGGACGGCGGCGGGTGGCGCGGGGCCGACGGTGTGGAGTGGCGATCCTCGCCCTGGCGGGCGGGGCGTGGGGGCAGCGCGACGGGACTCCGGTCTTGCCCGGGACTCTGGCAGCCGAGCGCGAGGCCGCCGTGGCCGAGCGCCTCGGCTACCGCGAAGTCGGCACGGACGAGCACGAGGGCGAGGCTCTCGGGGCTCGGGCCGGAGAGCGGCTGAAGGGGCTTCTGGCGGCATGGACGGAAGGTGGCGTCGAAGCCCTCGAGCCCTTCCTGAGCGCCGATTTCGCGGGCGACCCTCCACTGCCGGCCCTCGGCCCCGAGTTCGCGCGCGGCGCGTTCCGTCTCCGCGCGGCTCCCGAGCGCGACGGGCGCGGCGAGGTCCCCGCCCTCGCTCGGGCCGACTGGGCGCGCGCTCTCGGCGCGTGGTTGCGCGACCTCGGCGCCTCGCCGAGCGCGCCGCCGAAGGTCAAGGTGATCGCGGTCGAACGCCTCGCGGTTGGCCTGCGCATCCGCGCGCGCATCAGCGCCCAGGGCGAGAGCGCCGTCGGCCGCCGCCAGCACGACGCCCTGTGGGAGTGCGACTGGACCGCTGCACCACGAGGCGAGCCCGTGCGCCTGCGCGCCCTGCGCGTGTTGGGCCACGACGCGGTCAGCGGGCCGCCCGCGCCCTTGTTCGTCGATTGCGCGCCCTCCGCCTTCGGCGGCGAGCCCGCCTACGCGGCACAGCTCGCCCACGGGGTCCAGGAGTGGGGCGGGCGCATGGACGCCGCCCTGGAGACCTCCTCCCTGGGGCACCAGGGCGTGGCGGTCGCCGACGTCGACGGCGATGGTCTCGAGGACGTGTTCCTGCCCCAGCCCGGCGGTCTTCCCAACCTCCTTTTTCTGCGGCGTGGCGACGGCACGGCCGTCGAGCGCGGGCGCGCGGCGGGCGTCGACCACCTAGACCTCTCCACCAGCGCCCTGTTGATCGACCTCGACGGTGACGGCGACCGTGACCTGGCCCTGGCGATGGGGGATCGGATCCTCCTGTCGGCCAACGACGGCCGCGGAGTGTTCGCACCGCGCGCCGTCCACGACGCGCCTTTCGCCATGTCCCTGGCCGCGGCGGACGCCGACGGTGACGGCGATCTCGACCTCTACGTGTGCTGCTACGTCTCGCCCTACGCCGACGAGACGGCGCCCGTTCCCTACCACGACGCGAACAACGGCCAGGCCAACCTGCTGCTCGCCAACGACGGGGAGTTTCGCTTCCACGATGCGACCGCCGAGCGCGGCCTCGACGAGAACAACACACGCTTCAGCTTCGCCGCTTCCTGGGAGGACTACGACGACGACGGCGATCCCGATCTCTACGTTGCCAACGATTTCGGTCGTAACAACCTCTACCAGAACGACGGCGGCCGGTTCACGGACGTGGCGGCGAGCGCGGGCGTGGAGGACCTTTCGGCGGGGATGGGCGTCACCTGGGGCGATGTCGACCGCGACGGCCGCGTCGACTTGTACGTCAGCAACATGTACTCCTCGGCGGGGCGGCGGGTGACCTACCAGCGGCAGTTCCGGCCCGGGGGGGACGAGGCCGCGCGCGCCGGATTCCAGCGCCATGCGCGCGGCAACAGCCTCTTCCGCAACCGCGGCGACGGCACCTTCGAGGACGTGACCCTGGCGGCCGGGGCCGAGATGGGCCGCTGGGCTTGGGGCGCCCTGTTCGTTGACCTCGACAACGACGGCTGGCGGGATCTGTTCGTGCCCAACGGCTTTGTGACCAGCCGGCGCTCCGACGACTTGTGAAGCTTCTTCTGGCGGCAGGTCGTGTCGCACTCGCCCGACGGCCCGGAGGCGACGGACCAGAAGTACATGGCCGGTTGGTACGCGATCAACTCGCTCTTGCGGCGGGGCTTCTCCTGGAGCGGGCACGAGCGCAACTGCGCCCTGGTGAACGACGGAGGGCGGCGGTTTGTCGACGCTTCTTTCGTCGCCGGCCTCGACCACGCCGACGACGGCCGCGGCGCGGCGCGCATCGACTGGGACTGGGACGGGGACCTCGATCTGCTGGTCTCCAACCGCACCGCGCCGCGCGTGCGCTTGCTGCGCAACGGGAGTACCTCGGGCGCGGGTTTCGTCGCCTTCCGCCTGCGAGGTCGCGGGGCGAACACGGCCGCCATCGGCGCGCGGCTGCGGCTCGAGCTCGAGGGCGAGGGGCGGTTGGCGCAGCTCGCGACGGCGCGGGCGGGTGAGGGGTTTCTGTCGCAGTCGAGCGGTTGGCTGCACTTCGGCCTGGGAGGCGGGACGCCGGTGGCGGTGAACGTGCGTTGGCCGGGCGGAGAGAGCGAGCGCTTCGGCGCGCTGCAGCGTGATCGGCGCTACGTCCTGGTCGAGGGGAGCGGCGAGGCGCGCGAGTGGTCCCCGCCACAAACGCCCAGCGCCCTCTCGCCCGCGGGGGACCTTCCGCGGGCCTTCGAGGGGGCGGCGAGGATCGTGCTCTCGGCGCCGGTCCCGGTGCCGACCCTGCGCTTGGAGGGCGCCGCCGCCGGCGCCCGTTCGTTCCTGGGCGTGCCGCCGGTGGGCGGGGGAGGCACGGGCGCGCCTGTCTGGGTGTCGGTCTGGGCCGGTTGGTGCGCGCCCTGTCGCGCGGAGTTGGGAGAGTGGGCCGGCGCGGCCAGGCGCGTGGAGCAGGCGGGTCTAGGCGTGTTGGCTCTGTGCGCGGACGAGGAGGCGACCCGCGGCGGGGCGCGGGCTCTTCTGGACGAGCTCGACTGGCCCTTCGGGCGCGCCTTCGCGGGCGCCGCGGCGCTCGATGTGCTCGATGTCTTGCACGGTGCCGTCTTGGATCGCGAGGGCCGCTTGCCGCTGCCGTCGTCATTCCTCGTCGATGGCGCGGGGCGGTTGTGCGTGCTGTACCTCGGGCGTGTTTCGCCGACGGCGGTGTTGGCTGACCTGGCGCTGTTGGACCTCGACCCGGCGGCGCGCCGCGACGCGGCGGTTCCCTTCGCGGGGCGGTGGTTCTCTCCGCCGGGCCGGGCGCCCCTCGCCTACTACGCCGGCCGCTTCCGCCGGCGCGGGCTGTCCGTAGCCGCGCGCGAGCTCGAGCTGGCGGGGATGGAGGTGAGCGCGGGTTCACCGGGGGACGTCCACGTGCAGTTTGGTCGCGTGATGGCTCGCGCCGGGCGTTTGGAGGAGGCGGCGAGGCACTTCGCGCGGGCGATCGCCGTCGATCCGCGCCACTTCGACGCCCACAAGGACCTCGGGATCGTGCGCCATGCGCAGCGGCGCTTGTCCGAGTCCGCTGCCGCCTACCGCGCGGCCTTGGCCCTCGCCCCCGACCACGGGCCCACCTGGTTGAACCTCGGCCTGGTCTCCCTCGCCGGTGGGGATCGCACCGGCGCGGTCGCGGCCTCGGCGCGCCTGGCGGAGCTGGGGAGCGCCCTGGTCGCCGAGCTCGAGCGCGCCATCCTGTCCTTCGACGCCCGTGCGGAAGCGCGCGAGCGCGAACGCGAACGCGAACGCGAGCGCGAACGCCTGGGCGAGGGCGAGTCCACCGACGATCCCCAACGTCTGTGACGGGGGGAGCGCGGGAGGCGGGAGCGTGTTCCGCGCGCCGTGCTTCTGGGCGAGCCGGAATTGGGGTCTCGTCCACCTTTGTCGGATTCGGGGGTCGAAACCCGCGTCGGCTGCCGATGAACCGAGTAGAAAGGTCGCATCGACGACAGCCCGCTATCGCCCCTAGGGCCACAGACGCGAGCGCCCTCTTGGGGAGGAGGCCGTTCGACCAGGGCTGTCCATTCGATTCGGACCAAGGGACCGGCTGCCGGGCCTCCTGAAGGCTCGACAGCCGGTTTTCCGTTCGGGCGGTTTCTCGTTCGGGCTCGCCGCCGCGAACCCGCTTCGAACGGCCCCGATACGGAAGGCCCTGTGCCGGTGGGGACCTGCCGCTTGCGCTCCACTCCCGTCTGGCCGGGGACCCGCTAGCCCGAGAAACCCGGGTGCATGGTGATGTTGCGAGTGAAGGGTGCCCTCGCGGCACGAAGACGCTCGGCGCGCCGTCCCGCCGAGTCTCGGAACCACATCGGGCGGTATGGAGGCCTCGGGTGGATCCCGGAGCTTGTCCCCGAACACGACCCAGCCGCTGAACTCGGCACAGCCTCCGAATCGGATCCGAGCGGAGAAGGTCCTTCCTCCCGCGGGGGGCTGTGGCAGCATCACCTGCAACGTGATCACTTTCGAGGGCGTGGGGAATGGTGGGGTGATCGGGACCGTCAACGGGACGCCGGACGTCTCCTTCGGCACAACCTGGTTGGGGCTTGTCGATGCCGATGCCGGCGGCGGCGGGAACTTCGCCAATGAGCCGTCGCCGGACACGATTTCCTGTTTCCTGAGTGCCGCTGATCCGATCGACTTCAGCCTGCCAGTCAGCTTCGTGGAGGTGTGCTACTCCGCCGATTCGTCATCGGTGCCCGTGTCCTTGACCGCATACGACGGTCCGGGAGGTACGGGCAACGTGGTTGCCATCGATTACGGCATGACCATCGGGCAGAACCAGGGAGGGGCACCGTGCGTGGGTGATCCGGAGGGGAACTACTGCCTGTGGGACCTCATGACGCTCACTACCCCCACCCCGAGCATCCGGAGTGTGATCCTGGAGGGGGCGGTTGCCAACTACTTCGGTTTCGACGACATGACCTTCTGCACAGACGGTGACACGGACGGGGACGGCCTGCTCGACAAGTGGGAGATACGCGGGGTTGATATCAACCAAGACGGCGCTATCGACCTCGATCTTCCAGGGATGGGCGCGGACCCGTTCGTTTCCGACATCTTCGTCGAAGTGGACACGATGATCGGTCGTGCTCCGGCATACCTGGGGGGCGTCGTCTCCGCCTTCGCGAGCCACGGGATCACCCTGCACGCGATGGTCGACGAGACCGATATCCCGCTCGCCCCGTGGCCGAGTGCGTGGGCGGGCTTCGACGCCGTGAAGGCCGTCCGGTTCGGGACGGCCGCTGAACGCGGAGACTCCAACTGGGCGAACATCGGAGCGGCGCGCCGTCAGTGCTTCCGCTACTGTGTCTTCGCGGATCAGATCGATGGAGGGAGCTCGTCGGGAATGGCGGAGATCGGCGGCAACGACTTCATGGTGTCGTTGGGGCATTCGAGCTGGCCGACTCCGGGCGGCACGCCCAACCAGCAGGCCGGTACGTTCATGCACGAACTGGGGCACTCACTCGGCTTGCGCCACGGTGGCGCCGACGACATCCAGTTCAAGCCGAACTACCGCGGTGTGATGAACTACACCTGGCAGCTGCCCTATCCCTGGTCGGCTGGGCAGTTGGGCCTGTTCTACTCGGAGACACACCTCGGCACGCTCGACGAGACTTCCCTGGACGAGCCCGTCGGCATCGGCGGCTCTGCCGGCAACATCACCTTGGCCGGTCCGGCGCCCAGGAGAATCGTGGTGGAGAGCGGTCCCGTTGACTGGGACAAGGACAATGACAGTGCTGAAACCGGGATCCCGGCCGACATCAACCACATCATAGGCCCCGCGAGTCCGAACCAAGTACTGGTCGGCCACCTCGACTGGGCCGGGATGCAGTTCGATCTCTGGGACTCGACAGACTTCGCGAATGGTGTTCACCTGAATGTCACCGAGGCCGAGATGGACGGGGAGACCAATGAGGAGATGACCTCGACTTGCCCCGATCCCGGTTCGTTCTGCGTCGCAAAGGTGAACTCCCTCGGATGCTCTCCCGCGATCCGCTTCACAGGCTCACCGACGCTTGCCGGCGACGACGACTTTCTCGTCGATGCCTGGCACATGATCGGACACCAGTGGGGCGTCTGCTTTGGAGCGGGACGGAAGCGTCGACGCCCTTCGGGGGAGGAACGCTGTGCCTCGACCAGCCCTCGATGCTCGGGGCGATCCAGTGGTCGGGGGGCAATCCGGGAACCTGCTCGGGATCCTACTCGAGCCACGTGAGCCAGGCCTTCATGAGCGCTCAGGGATTCGTTTCGGGCGACACGGTCTACGTCCAGTACGTCAGCCGTGATCCCGGGTTCACCAATCCTGAGAACTTGAGCCTCACCAACGGCCTGGTGTTCGTGATCTGTCCCTGAGAGACGGCAGGTGGCTGGCCCCGGCCGTTGTCGGCCGGGGTCACACATGCTCGGCGCGGTCCGGTGAACGCGAGCCTGGCGGAGCGGCAGCTCTCCCTCGCGCGATTCATGAACACGCGCATCAGATTGCGCCAGCGCGCACAGTCGCCCCCAGCGTCAAGACTCCCAGATGCACCGTCAGGAAACGAGCTGCTGCGTCGGGAGCATGTCCTTGTGAACCACGCAGGCTCGGTCCGCGTGAATCAGAAGGTCCAGCTCACGGAGTACGCATTGCTCAGGTTGAACGCCCAGCCGCACACACCGCCTCCGGAGGGGTCGCGGTACCAAGACTGGTAGCACCGGGTGTCGCCGCTCTGCGCGCCGCCGTTCTCCGCGACGCTCTCGCTGGTGGAGGCCGTCCCGCTCGCGTCGGGGAAGACGATCTGCACGCGGAATACGTTGGAGCCACAGCAGCGCAGGCCGTCTCCGAAGGCCAGGCCGTTGCCGCCATTGATGAAGTTCTCGCCCTGGAAGAACAGACCGGGCTGCGCGGCCAGGGCGCCGGTGGCGGTGAGCACGAGATCATCCGCGAGTACGCTGTTGGAGCCCGTTGCCGCGAGCTCACAGCCCACCCCAGTCGTGTTGCGACAGCCGGCCCCGGGCCCGTCGCTGTTGGCGCACGGGCAGGGGGTCCCGTTGCCGTCGCCGAAACAAAGGGCGAACCCCGGTCCGGGCGGGGGAGCGGTCGAGATGTCGATCGCGCCGAGCCCTCCCGTCGCCCCGGGGAAGGTGCCGACCTGGAGTGTGCAGGTCGTCTGGGAGGTCGTCGGCCAGCTGATCGACGACTGGAAGCCGCCGCAGGCATCGTCGTTGCAAGCCAAGGCCGTTCCGTCGGTCGGACAGTCGCAGCCGGGGTAGGCCGCCAGCTTGGTATCGAAGCTCGCCAGGGCGCAGGTCGTGGCCGTCGTGACGCCGGTGGCGTCGGCCGTCCAGCAGAACCACATGTCGGCCTCGATGCCCGAAGTCCCCCAGTAGTAGCAGAGCGACTCATTCTGACCCTCGCTGCCGGTGGTCGTTCCCGTCAAGTCAATGGAGAACACGCCCTCGCCCGCGATCGTCTCCGGTGTGATGCAGTGATCCGGCGTAGTGGGGAGGAGGTTCTCGTATCAGGCGACCTTGTCGTCTTGGGCCGAGCTCGATAGCACATCGGCGTCCCCGTCGCCGTCGAGATCCGCTGTGGTGATCCTGAACAGATGGTCTCCCTGGGCCGCCGTCGAGATGATCTGCTGCGGCCCGAAGGTCCCCGCACCGTCCGTGTTCTCGTGCCAGGCAACCGTGTGGTCCTGGTAGGAAACCGAGAGCACGTCCTGATCGCCGTCGCCATCGAAGTCCGCCGTGGACACCCAGAGGGGATGATCGCCGGCGGTCGTGATGATCTGCTGCGGGCCGAAGCTCTGAGGGAGAGCGACGGGGGCGGCGAGGAGGAGCGCGAACGGGATAGACGTAAGGGATCGAGTCACGGTTTCACTCCGGTCATTCCTGGTGGAGAGGGCGAGTGGCGGCGACCCCTAGGGACCGTCGAGCCTACTTCCTCCCGACGACTGTGTGGCCCTCTTTCGACTCCCGACCCAGGTGGAGGAGATGCCGATCACGACCGTCTCCACGGCGCGCCCCGGGGCCTCGACGGCGGCCTCGGCTCCTTGACATCGACCTCAGCCCCCTGGTCGCTCGCGGACTCCGCACGCAGCGGGCCGGCCTCGAGGGTTCCCAGCTCCCGGGAGCCGCGCCGCCTCCTCGCGAAACACCAGCCCGGAGCGGAGTGGACTTTTCATGAAGCCTGGACCACTCCTCGGAGACCTGCCAGCCTGTCACCGGTCTCGAGGCGGCCCGCTCCACGCATGCGACCGGCCGGCCCGAGTCAGTCGTCCTCGCCCTCCGGCCCTTCATCGGCTCGATCGGGGACGATCTCGCCGAAGAAGAGGCGGATGCGGATGGTCTCGTCACCGCTGACGCGGCCGAAGACCTCGGCGATGCGGCGCAGGTTGGCGCCCTCGAGCACGGCGAGGGCGGGCTCGAGGTCCGCGCGCTGACCTGCGTCCGCAGCGGCGACGGCCTCTTCGAGGCGCGGCAGATAAGCCGCGTCGCGAGTCAAGGCCATCGCGCAAGCGGCGGCCAGGCGGTCGTCGGCGTCGTCACCTTCGAGGGCATCGGCGAGGGCCGCGCGGATGCTCTTGTGGGGCGCGAGGTAGCCCAGGGAGATCAGGGCGTTGCGACGCAGGAGCGCGTCCTTCTCGCGCGTCGCGCTCTTCAAGAGGAGCTTGCGTGTCGAGCTGTCGTCGCGACCGCAGGCGCCCGCCGCCCGCAGCCAGTTCTTCTCGACCGCCGGGTCCTTCTCCTTCTTGAGAGCCGAGATCACCGCCTTGCGCGCGTCCGGAGCGGCGAGCTCCTCCATGGCCACCGCCGCCGTGTTGCGGATGCGCACGTTGCCGTTCTTGGTGAAGTACTCCAAGACCTCCCAGAAGGAACGCGGCGAGTTCATCCCGATGCCCGTCAGCGTCGTCACGACCGTGTCCACGCCCAGGTACTCCAGAGCGCCGAACTGGACGCGGGCGTACTTGACCGCGTCCTCCTCATCGGTGAAGAGCACCCGGCTCCAATCGGCCAGGAGCGCTTCGGAGTACTCCATCGAACTCTTCATGCGCTTGAGGTGCTCGGAGAGCTCGTCCTGGGTCAGACCCCGCGCCAGGCGCGCCTCCTCCCACGGCGCCCAGACAGCTCCAAGCTGCAGGCGGCGCGGCGGGCGCGCGTCCTCGGGCATCTCGACGCCGTCTTCCCCGGCGCGGCGGCGGGCGGTCACGAAGCACCACACCAGCTCCTCGGCGGTGATCTCCCATGGCACGTTGATCAAGACCTTGCCGTCGGGGGCGATCCACAGGTGCTGGGGAACGGGCACTTCGCCCTGGGAGTTGGCCACCAGGACTGCATCCGTCGCCGATCCCAGGTTGCGGCGGTGGCTCGAGCAGTCGGTACCCTCGAAGCGCGGGCACTCGCCCTTCGCCTTGTGCTCGGCGTTGCAGGCGGCGAGGTTGATCGTGTGCTCGGCCTGGGCGACGACTGCACGCTCGCCGTAGAGCTCGATCGCCTCCTCGCTGCGAGCCTCACCGTCGGAGGTGACCGAGATGAACAGGACCCGACTCTCCGAGCGCGCGCGCGAGAGAGCCGTATCGAATCCCTCGCTCCACTCGATCGAGGCCGGGGCCCATACGGCGCAGAGCAAGGCGGCGGAGAGGAGCGGCAGCCGGCGGTGGTTCATGGTGCCGGCCAGGATACGCCCCGCCGGCCGCCTCGGGGAGCCCCCGGCGGTCACGCCTGGCTCGCTCAGGGCAGGAAGTCCTTCTTCTTCGCGAGCTTGCGCGGCAGGTACTCCTCGATCACGAAGTTCAGTCCCCACTTCGCCAGGGCTTGCTGCTCGGCGCGTACGCCCATCTTCAGCAGTTGCTGGAAGGCCTTCTTCCACGGCGCGTGGGCCTGAAAGAAGGGGTCGTTCTTGAGCGCATCCTTGGCCCGCTTGATGTCTACCGCCTGCAGCGGGTGCGTCGCATCCTCGAGCTTGAAGTCGACGATGTCCTGGGGCGTCACCCCCAGGTAGCGCGCCTTGGGGACGCAGAAGAAGCGGTTGATGTGCGCCGCGTTGCCCGAGCCGACCTTCAGCGTGCGGTAGATGTTCGCGATGCCGTAGGGGTCGCAGTCCACGAAACAGTAGACCGGGATCTTCTGGGACTCGCTCAAACGGCGGATGAAGCGTCGCGTCGCGCGTGTGGGGACGCCCGACATCTCGACCAGGATGCAGCCGGCAGACTTCCAGAACTTGTGGTTGTTCAGGCGCTGAAACATGCCGCCGGTCTCGATCGCCAGCACGAACTTGGCCTTGGTCTTGAACTGCAAGTGCTCGACCGAGTGGGGGATCGAGTAGGAACCCGTGCCGAAGGACGTGCAGTCGATTTCAATCGGGTCGCCGGTCTCCGTGTCGCGGTCGATCACGACCAGGTTGCCGGCGACCGAGCCACCGTGCTCCTCGGGGTAGTAGCGCAGCTGCTCGCGCGAGAGACCGTCGAGGCTCGCGAGGGCCTCGATGTCGTCCATCACCGCATCCGACTCGGTCTGCTCGTTGAACTTGCAGTCGCCCCAGTTCTTGCTGACGTAGTAGGCCTCTCGCTTCGTTGCGAAGTCGTGGTTCTCGACCATGTCCTTGGAGATGGACATGAGGCGCAGGGTCTGGGCGAAGGTCTTCACCGTGTTCACCGACAACGCACGCGCCTTGCGCCCGCTGCCGAGCTCGAAGTAACCGACCTCCTTGCGATACCGGACGTTCGCCAGGGAGCGGATCGGGAACTTCAGCTCCGGCAGCACGCGCCGGTCGATGGACGAGCGGACGCGCCGGGCTGTCGCCTCGATCAAGTCGAGCGTCTTCACGTCGAGGTCGTCCAGCTGCGCCGGAGCACGCTTGAGCGCCTTGGGCGAGACCTTCTTGGTCGCGCTCTTGGCGCTCTTCTTCTTCGCGGTCTTCTTGGCCGCCTTCTTCTTCGCCATGGCTGCTAGAACCTGCGGCTCTTGTGGAGGACGTCCTCGAGGGTCGCCGTCGTCTCGTCCCGCATGGTGTCCGAGAGGTCGAGGATCTCCTGCAAGGCGATCCCGACGTGGGGGATGTACTTCTCGATGTAGCTGCGCTTCTCGAACTCGCGCTTGAGCCGCTTGCCCTTGCGCACGTGCGTGCCGAGCTTGCGGCCGCATTCGCGTAGGCCGAGCTTGATCTCCTTGAGGATCTCCTCGTAGGAGGCGATGGCCTCCTTGGACTCGGAGGTGAACGGCACCCAGACGCTGGCGATGTGGATCAACAGCACCATCGGCCCCACCGGCAAGGTCCCGCGCGGCTGCTGCAGGCCGTAGGAGCGCCAGTTGGTCTGGATCACGCCCTTGGTGATCGCACAGGCCGACTGCTGGTAGAGCAGGGGCACGCGGTTGGCGAAGCGCAGAACGCGGATCGGCTCGTCCGCCGCCCCGACGAGGTCCTCGGTGACGTCGACCTTGGCCTTCTTCTTGATGCGCCCCTCATCGGTCAGCTCCAGTCCCACGCCGCCGGGCTTGCCGTAGGCCAGGCCGACTTCGATCTGGAACGGGTTGCCGCGGTAGACCGCGGCCGGGCGCGTCGCCGCCACGTAGAAGTCGGCGTCGATCTCCTTCTTGAGGCCCGCGAGCACCAGCTCCTCGCCGATCGGCGCGATGCAGGTCGTCGGCGGGGAGGAGATGCGCGTGCTCTCGATGGCCTCGTGCAACGACGATGCCTCGCCGCGCGCGGTGCGCGTCGGGTAGGCCTTCTCCGAGAGCCCGGCCTTCTTGATGATCTCCTTGGCGACCTTCGGCCCGACGCGGCAGAACTCCTCCTGCAGGAAGCCCGACAGGGACCGGCAGCGCGTCTCCTTGAGCATCGCGATCAGGCGCCCGAGCTCGACCCCGTGGGGGTGCGGTTTGATCTCGGCGGTTTCCGGCGGGAGCTCGCGCGAGGTCCGCTCGTAGGTCACCTCGTCAGAGGTCGGGTCGGTGTAGTGGAGTGTCAGGTGCGGGTTCGCGATGGCCGTCTGCTTGACGTACATGTCGACCGAGCGCATGCCCTTCTGGTAGCGGCCCTCCATCTCGATCTCGACCCGTGTGCCGTGGCCGTGATCCCAGTCGACCTCCGTGTCCCTGTGGATGTCGGGTTTGTTCTTGGCGGTGTCGATCGTCAGCAGGAACTCGTGCGCCCTCGTGCGCTTGCTCCCGGTGCGCGTCACGATCCGCACCGGCTTCCCGG
Organism: Planctomycetota bacterium; assembly: GCA_002686265.1. Taxonomy (GTDB): domain Bacteria; phylum Planctomycetota; class UBA1135; order UBA1135. The sequence goes on along the minus strand of NZBA01000008.1, from coordinate 129,024 downwards.
TCGTGAGCTGGCCGTACATCCCCGCGGCGGCGATCCCGATGCCTTGTTGCCCGCGGCTCTGGGAGAGCTTGTGGAACTTCGATCCGTAGAGCAGCTTCCCGAAGATCTTGGCCGTCTGCTCCTTGACGATCCCCGGCCCGTTGTCCTCGACCGATACGCGGAAGGTGGAGGTCCCCGTGGCTGCGATTTCGACCGAGATCTCGGGCAGAATGCCCGCCTCCTCGCAGGCGTCCAGCGAGTTGTCGACCGCCTCCTTGACCGTCGTCAGGATCGCCTTGAGGGGCGAGTCGAAGCCGAGGAGGTGGCGGTTCTTGGTGAAGAACTCCGAGACCGATATCTCGCGCTGGCGCGAGGCCATCGTCTCTGCCGTCGCGCGCCGCCGGGGCGAGCCGTCCGGGCTGGGGGCCGGGGAGGCGGCGCCCTTCTTGCCCGCCTTCTTGCGACCGGCGGTCTTCCTCTTCCCGGCGGCGTCGCGCTTGGGCTTGGCGGCGGTCTTCTTCGCGCGCTTCTTCTTGGTGGCCACGGGGGTCTGGGGTTCGGCCTCGCCGAAGAGCGAGGGCGTGTGGAAGGGGCTGGGACGGTCCAAGGGAATCCTCGCGGGCGTCGACTGGCGTCGGGAGCGTGTGCGGGCCCTCTTGTAGGCGCGCGGGAGGAATGATGCAACGGCCCTTCGGGTGGCGGCCACAAGCGCCTGGAGCGTCGGGAGATGGGATCAAGGCTCTCCGAGCAGCTCCACAGTCCTCGTCCGCTCGTCACCTTCGCGGCAGCCGTCGGCTCCGGCGAGCAGGGCGCAGACCAGCAGCAGGCCGACGGGCTTGCTCGAGAGGCAGCCCGCCCTCAGGTAGCGGCGCTGGAGCGAACCACCGCACTGGGGACAGACGCGCGGCTTCTCACCGCCCAGCTCCGCCCCGCAGTGCGGGCAGCGCTCCTCTTCGATCACTCTCGGCGACACGGCACGGGGGGCGGCGGGCGCAGGTCACCGAGGGGGAGGGGATCGAAGGCGCCCGAGCAGAGGCCGAGGGCGGCGGCGGCGTCACGGAAGGCCAGCAGGGCGGCGTGCATGTCGGGCAGGGACTCAAAGACGCACTCCTCGCGCAGGTAGCGCTTGCAGAGCTCGGGCGGGAGGTGCCAGTCCCGCGCCGCGCCGGCCGCGAGCTCGTCCAGCCGCGCCAGGCCGCGCTCGCGCGCGCGCTCGAAGGCCGCCAGCCAAGGCGAGGGGTCGACGCCGGGGCGCACGACCCAGGCCGCGAAGACGAAGGGCAGGCCCGTGCGCTCGCACCAGACCTGGGAGGGGTTGAAGACCGCCGGCGCGTCGGGCGCGGCGACCTCGCGCAAGGCCGCGTCCCCGATCCGCAGCCACCCGTCGCAGTCCGCCTCGCGCGGGTCGTCCCCCGCGGCTACCTCCTTGAACTCGGGCGCGCCGCCGGGGCGCTCGGTGAGCAGCACGCGCACCAGCGTCGCCGCCGTGCGGCTGGAGGGGTCGAGGGCGATGCTCCGCACCTCCTCGACCGCCCGCCGCAGGAAGAGCTGGACGCTGGCCACGTAGCCCCGCCCGCTGACCGCCAGCCCCGGAAGGTAGCCGTAGCCCTCGCGGCGGAAGAGCTCGATCGAGCTCACTAGGGCGACGTCGAGGCTTCCCTCGCGCAGGCCCTCGACCAGGCGCGCGGGGACCGCGGCGGTCAGGTCGATGCCTTCCTCGTCGCCCAGTCCCAGGTCGAGGGGCCGGCCGACCAGGTAGGGGACCGTGCCGACGCGCAGGGAGGAGGTGCTGCTCATCGCGCCCTTGTATCGCATCCGCCCGCCCGCGCAAGGGCCGCCCTTGCACCGGACGGGAGCGCGCGTCCTACCAGCCGACCTTCGAGCGCGAGACCTTCTTGGCGATCGGGTCGGACAAGCCCTCCCAGACCGCGGTCCCCGACGCCACGTCGGTGACCCACATGCGCACCTCGTAGGTGTTCTGCAGGGAGCTGCCGGACTGGGCGTGGACCCACAGGATCTGCGTGCGCAGCGACAGGCGCGCCACGCTCGCCTGACCTCCCTCGGGAATCTGGGTGGCGTCGAAGAGCGGGTCCTCCCACTTGTCCTGGGTCTCGCGCGTCATGCGGTCGATCGCGTCGTCGCCGTAGACCGTCGTGAAGCGCGCCTTGCCCGAATTCAGCATCGCCGAGCGGATGCGCGAGAGGACGATCTCCTTGGGGAACTGCGAGATGTCGGTCTTGTTCTCGATGTCGCTGACGACCATCGTGATCGGCTGAGTGCCGAAGGCGCCGCTATCGAGGAAGCCGCTGTTGAGCATGCGGTTCGTGAGCGTGTCGGACCACTCGACGAGTTCGCTGTAGTCGACGCCCATGGAGGTCACCGCCTCGTCGGAGTGCGGGTCGATGCGCTCGGGGCCGCTGGCGCAGGAGGCGGCGAGGATCAGGCTCGCCGTGGAGAGGATCAGATGGACTTGGTTCATCGCGGTTCGCTTTCGCAGGAGAGGGTGCTTGGGAGCGGTCAACGCGACCACTTCTGGACGGTGAAACGCCAGTCGCCGGCCTCCGGTGAGGAGGCGGTGGCGGACAGGTACTTGTGCTGGCCGGGTTCGATCGTCTCGCGCCGCCAGCCTTCGGTCGCCTCGTAGAGCTTCAGGCCCTGACCGTCGAACCACTCGAACAGGTAGCGGAAGTCCTGGGAGCTCTCGCCCTCGTTGGCGACCTCGAGCTGGACGCGCAGGGCGCCGCTACTTCGGTCCACCCGGGCGTTCTGCACGGCGACCTGGCGCTCGAGGGTGGAGCTCCTGTTGATCTTGGTGATCCACACCTCGCTTCCGCCGGTCTCAGGGGGGGTCGGCTCGACGGTGTTCACCGGCGGTGTGGCGCAGGCGGAGGTCGCTGCGAGGAGGATCGTCAGGGCGAGGGATTGCTTCATGGTTACGGTCTGGGTTTCAGCGGTCTCGTGGAGATGACGTGGCTCTGCAGGGAGAGCAGGTTCGGGCAGCGGACGAGGAGGATCACCACCGACGAATCGGGGAGCTCCACGTCGTGGACGAGGTGGCGGCCGCCGTGGCGGTCGAGGGCGGCGAGGGTCAGCACACCGCTCGCGGGGCGGTCGAGGTGCGCGAGCTGGAATCCGGCGCCCACCGTGTGCCAGGTGCGCGTGTCGACCCGCGCCGTGGCGACCTTCCACAGGCTTCCCAGGACCACGCCCCAGTCGCCGTGCTCGTGGCGCAGCTGGGTGGTCGCCACCTCCTTGAGGGCCGCGGCGGTCAGGGCGCGCAGGACGATGCCTGGCAGGCGGCGCTGGAAGTCGGCGGCGACGATGGCGTCCACGTCGGCGAGGGCGACGGTGCGCACGGAGTCATCAGCGCTCTCGATCGCCAGGGAGGCGACCTCGCGCCCGTGGAAGGCCAGGGCCGGCAGGGCCAGGCGCGACCAGCCGTTGTCGGAGTAGATCGTGACGCTGTCCTCGACGATCGCGGGCGCCAGGCCGGTCTCGAGAAGTGCGATCACGCGCCCGCCCGCGCCGTGGGGGGGAGCGCGCGCCTCGAGCTCGCCCAGCAGAGCTTCGAGGGTCGGGTGGTCGGGGACCATGGCCGCGGCCTTGCGCAGGTCGACCAGGGCGCCCGACTCGTCCCCGTCGATCCAGGCCAAGAGCCCGGCGAGGAAGCTCGCGAGGGGGTTGGCGTAGTCCGCGTAGGCGGAGGTGACGCGCGTCGCGACTTGCTCGGTGTGTTCGCGCAGGCGCTCCTGCCCCAGGACTTCGCGCGCATCGATGCCCTGGGAGCGGGCGGCCTTGCGCGCCGCTCGGATCTCGTCGGTGCCGGCGGCGACGGCCTGTGCCTGACGCACGAAGGCGCGCCGGGAGAAGACCCGGGCCTCCTCCAGGTCGCCGAGGGCCAGGGCATTCAGGCAGCGGTAGACCTCGAGCAGGATCTTCTCCCAGCCGCGGCCGCGGTAGTCGCGTAGCCCGGCCCCGGCGAGGACCCCGGCGAGCTCGTCGGTGACGCTGATTTCGGCCTCGCGCTCGAAGGCCCGCATGCGGCCGTCCGCTAGGGCGAAGGCGCGCTCGGAGGCCTCGAAGCGCCCGGCGTCCTGCAAGACCTTGCCTTGCTCCAGGAGCCAGATTACGCCGTCGGTCTCGCTAGAGCGCTGCGCCTCGAACTCCTCCGACGAGATCAGGTCCGCGGCCAGCTCGACCTGGCCCGCCCGGTAGGGGTCGAGGACGGCCGCGAGGTCGCGCGTGGTCGAGCAGCCGGCGGCCAGGAGGGCCGCGAGCAGCGGAAGGAAATGTGTGGAGGGCAAGGGGTGTGGACGGGGGCTGAGATAGCGGGGCGGCGGGAGCGGTGCTCGCCTCGACGGCCGCCGGATTGGCGAAGGGCGTCGCAAGGACCGTACCACTCCCGGCCGGGAGTAGGAAAACGCCCTGACCAACCTCTCGTGCGCAGGGCGCGCTATGTTCTGCCGCAGCGATGCCGACTTCCTTCGAGCACCCGCCTTTCCCCGGCCACGCCCTCTTGGATTCGGGCGGCGGGGAGAAGCTCGAGCGCTTCGGCGCCTTCGTCCTGCGCCGTCCCGATCCCCAGGCCCTGTGGCGCAAGCGTCTGGCGGAAGAGTGGGAGCGCGCCGACCTCATCTTCGTGCGCGAGTCCGACCGCGGCGGGCGCTGGGAGCCGGGCGGCGACGACGGCGTGTCCCTCCTGGAGGACGGCGGCTCGTGGAGCGTGTCCTATCCCCCCGCCCGGCTCGTCCTGCGCCCGACGCCCTTCAAGCACGTCGGCCTTTTCCCCGAGCAGGCCACCAACTGGGAGCTCGTGCGCCGCGTGCGGCCGATGTTGGGCCCCGAGCCGCCGCACCTGTTGAACCTCTTCGGCTACAGCGGCGCCGCCAGCGTCCTGGCGGCGGCCGCCGGCTGGCGCGTGACCCATGTCGACGCCTCGCGCACGGCCCTGGCCTGGCTGCGCGAGAACCTCGCCGCCTCCGATCTCGCCGGCGCGCCGGTGCGCCTGCTGCTCGAGGACGCGCTCGCCTTCGCCCGCCGCGAGCGACGCCGCGGCCGCCGCTACGAGGCGATCCTGCTCGATCCGCCGCACCACGGACGCGGTCCCAAGGGTGAGCGTTGGCAACTCGAGGACGACTTGGCGGAGCTGGTGGAGGTCGCCGGCGCCCTCTTGGCCGAGCGCTCCTTGCTGGTCCTCTCGACCTATGCGGTCGGCTTCTCGCCCCTGGCCCTCGAGAACCTCCTGGCCGACCTGCCCGCGGGTCGCATCGAGGCCGGGGAGCTGGCCCTGACCGAGGCCGGGGGCGAGGGCTCGCCCGAGGGCTCGCCCGAGGGCGGGCGACCGCTCCCGGCCGGTTTCTGCGCGCGCTGGTGGCGCGGGATCGACCTTCGGCCATGACCGGCGCGCTGGAGGTGCTGCACTGCGACAACCACGTCCTGGCCTGCGTCAAGCCGGTGGGCGAGCTCTGCGTGCCCGACGCGGGCGGTGACGCGAGTCTGCTCGACCGCGCCCGGGCCTGGGTCAAGGAGCGCTACGCCAAGCCGGGCGCCGTCTTCCTCGGAGTCGTTCAGCGCCTCGACCGGCCGGTGTCGGGCGTGGTGGTCTTCGGCCGCACGAGCAAGGGGGCCGCGCGCCTGGCGGAGCAGTTCCGCGACGGGCGGGCGCGCAAGCGCTACCTGGGCGTCGTCGTCGGCAGGCCCGAGAAGGCGCAGGGCGAGCTGGAGCAGTGGCTGGCGAAGGACGCCGAGCGCAACCAGGTCGAGCGCCATTCCGACGGACGGCGGGGGGCGCGGCTGGCGCGTACGCGCTGGCGCGTCGTGCGCCCGCTGGGGGCGGGCTGCCTGTTGGAGCTCGAACCTCTCACGGGCCGCGCGCACCAGTTGCGCGTGGCCTGCGCGTCCCTGGGGACGCCCTTGCTCGGCGACGTCAAGTACGGCGCCCCGCGGGGGCTGCCGGATCGGAGCATCGCTCTGCACGCGTGCTCCCTGGAGGTCGACCACCCCACGCGCGCCGAGCGCCTGTGCTTCGAGGCTCCCGCGCCCGACACGCCACCGTGGCGCGGGTGACGCCGGGCCCCGGGCCCGCGCGATCTCGCCTGCGCGTGGGGACCGTTCAGTTCTCGCTGCGACGCGAGGACAGGTAGGAGACGAGGAACACGATCGCTTCGCCGGTCCACAGGGCGAGCACGGCGAGGGCTACCGCGGTCCAGGTGTTCATGAGTGGCAGGACTCCATGAGTGGCCAGGACTCCATGAGTGGCCAGGATTCCATGGGTGGATTGTGCGGGTCGTCGAAGGGGTTGCCGGGGGCGGTCTCGGTCCCGGCGTGGAACTCGCGCCTCTGCGCGGGGGGGGCTTGCGGCGGAGAGCGGTCACCCCCCTGGTCCGGTAAACGCCCTCTTGGCCTGGGCCTGACGGAATAGCCGTGGCTTTTCTGACCCTTCCCCCCCCGGCGGTCCCAGTCCTGGCGCGGAGGAGGCGACCCGCGGCGGACTCGCTCCGATTCGGGTTGCCACCGGCGGCTCCGGCTTCGGTCCAGGGAGCGTGAGGAACACGGTCGTCGGGGATTCGCGCGGATGTGGGCGAGGTGGCGGCGGGGAGGAGAAGTCGGTGGGCGCCGCCCTCGCCGGGGAGCCCGCCTCCGTGGCGCCGCCGGCGCCTGCCGCTTCCCATCGAGCCCGGTCCCCGCGCCTGTTGCGCGCGGCCTTGGGCGACGACAGCCCCTCCGGGGTGGGCGGCGGTTGGGCCGAGGCCCTGCTCGAGCGCATGGACCTGCCGGTCCTCTCGCGGGCCAGCGGGGCGCGGATCGTGGCCACTTGCTCTTTGGGGCCGCGCCGGGCGCGTCGCCTGGCGGCCGTCTTCGCCCTCGGGCGGCACGTCGAGGAGGCGCGCTGGGAGGTGGCGGGGAGCGTGGCTTCGGCCGACGGCGTCTTCCGGCTGATGGCGCCGCGCCTGCGTGGCCTGGAGGTCGAGACGTTTCACGTGTTGCTCCTCGACGGGAAGCACCGCCTGCGGGGTGTCGAGCGCGTGAGCGAGGGGACCTTGACCACTTCGTTGGTGCATCCGCGCGAGGTGTTCCGCCCCGCGATCTGCGGTGCGGCGGCAGCCGTCATCGTCGTCCACAACCATCCTTCGGGCGATCCCGAGCCGTCGCGGGAGGATCTGGAGGTGACCCGCCGCCTGGCGCGCGTCGGTCGCCTGATCGGCATCCCGCTCCTCGACCACGTCGTCGTCGGCCACGCCGCCCACGTCTCGATCCGTGAGCGGATCACCTTCTGACACGCCCGCCGCGGCCGGCGCCAAGACGATGCGGCGGTGCCGGCCGCCCGCGCCGTCTCGACCGCGCCCGCCTTGCAGCGACGAACGAGGTCATCGCCTCGCCACGGCCCTCTTCTGAGGGGCTGTCAGGCTCGCTGCCGCGGAGGATGGCGCGCCCCAATCCCGCGCGCCGCGGGCACCTCTCGTCGGTTCGCCGGTACGAGCCGTGTTCGGGTCGGTCCGCCGGGGACAAGACCGTCGGGAGCCCGTATCCTGCCCGCCCATGTCCGACGCTCCCCGCGAAGACGAGGTCCTCGTCATCGAGGACCTTCAGAAGGTCTTCACCGCCCCCGACGGGGAGCGGACGGCGGTGGTGGACGTGCCGGCCTTCTCTCTGGCCGCGGGGGAACAGGTCGCGATCGAGGGGGCGAGCGGCTCGGGCAAGACGACCTTCCTGCACCTGATCGCGGGAATCCTCGAACCCGACGCCGGCCGCATTCTGATCGACGGCGAGAACATGGCGGCCCTGGCCGAGGCGGGACGCGACCGCCTGCGGGCGCGGAGTATCGGCTACGTGTTTCAGAGCTTCCACCTCCTGCAGGGCTACTCGGCCTTGGAGAACGTGCTGCTCGGCATGCACTTCGGTCCCGGCCCCGACCGGGTGCGGGCGCGCGGCCTGTTGGAGCAGGTCGGGTTGGGTGACCGCCTCGACCACCGCCCGCGCCAGCTCTCGGTGGGCCAGCAGCAGCGCGTGGCCGTGGCGCGGGCCGTGGCGAACCGCCCGCGCCTGCTCTTGGCGGACGAGCCGACGGGCAACCTCGATCCCACCCGCGCCAGCGAGGCCTTGGAGCTGCTGCGCGCGGTCTCGGCCGAGGCCGGCTCGGCCCTGCTGCTGGTCAGCCACGACCGCGGGATCCTGGAGCGCTTCGGGCGCGTCGAGTCCTTCGAGGGCCTGCGCCGCGCCGGGGAGGTCTCGGCGTGAGCGCCCTGTGGCTGATCGTGCGCAAGAGCCTGCGCCAGCACGCCCTCTCGACGGCGGTGACCGTCGCTTCCCTGGCCTTGGCCTGCGGCCTGGTGACGGCGATCTTCTCCATCGAGCGCCAGGCCCGCGGGGCCTTCGGTGGCGGCTCGGGGGCCTTCGATGCCGTCTTGGGTGCGCGGGGCAGCCAGCTCCAGCTGGTGCTGAATGCCGTGTTCCACCTGGAGACCTCGCCGGGCAACGTTTCCTGGTCGCTCTACGAGCGCATCGCCGCCGACCCGCGGGTGGCGGCGGCGGTGCCCTACGCGGTGGGGGACAGCTACCGCGGTCATCGGATCGTGGGGACCGCCCCCGAGGCCTTCGCCCTCTCTCACGGCGGCGCGGCGCGCTTCTCCGGGCAGGGCCGCCTGTTCGACGCCGGCCGCCGCGAGGCGGTGATCGGCAGTGCGGTGGCGCGGCGCGCCGGCTTGGCCTACGGCTCCCACTTCCAGCCGGCCCACGGCGTGATCGAGGCGGGGGCTCACGATCACGAGGAGGACTTCGTGGTGGTCGGCGTGCTCGAGCCGACCAACACGCCGGCGGACCGGGTGATCTGGATCCCGATCGAGGCCGTGTTCCGCATGGGCGGCCACGTTCTGCGCGGCGGGGGCGAGGACTACCACGCCGACCCGTCCCAACCGATTCCCGACGAGCACAAGGAGGTGAGCGCGGTTCTCCTGCGGCTCAAGGGCGGGATGATGGGCGCGTCTCTGTTCCGCGAGATCAACTACCAACAGCAGGAGGCGACGCTCGCCTGGCCCGTGGCGCGGGTGATGGCGGAGCTGTTCGACAAGCTGGGTTGGATGCACCGCGTGTTGACCTTGGTGGCCTATCTGGTCGTGGTGGTGGCGACGGGCTCGGTGACGGCTTCGCTCTACAACACGATGAACGAGCGCCGCCGGGAGTTCGCGATCCTGCGCTCGTTGGGTGCGCGGCGGGGGACGGTCTTCGCGGCGATCGTGTGCGAATCCTCGGCCATCGCCCTCGCCGGTGGCGTCGCGGGGCTCGCCGTCCACGGGGCGATCCTCGGCGCGGCCTCGGCCGCGGTGCGCGAGCGGACCGGCATCGCGCTCGAGGTCTTCGCTCCTCACCCGGTCCTCTTCCTCGCTCCGGCGGGTCTGGTCGCTCTCGGCGCCCTGGCCGGCGTCGTGCCCGCGCTCAAGGCCTACCGCACGGACGTGGCGACCCACTTGGCTCCGACCTCCTGATAGGGTGGGCCCGATGGCGATGCGTTCGGGGACCGGTGCGCTGTGGTGCGCCCTCGCCTGCTCGACCTCTTGCGGCGGCGGTGACCCCGCCCCCGCGGTGATCGGCGAGGTGCGAGGCGCGCCCCTGTTCGTGCCGGGCGACGCGGCGGCCGAGGGAGCCGTCGAGGCCCCCGCCGCCGTGGCGGTCGGGGAAGCCGCCGAGGCCGCCGGCGGCGCGACGGCCCCCACCCCCGCGTCCGGTGTCGGCGAGCCGTCCGACGCTTCTTCCGTCGCCGCCCCGGACGCCGCCCCGGACGCCGCCCTGTCGGCCGTGGGGGAGGCGGACGACGACCCGGAGGCCGCCGGGGCCGCCTCCGACCTCGGAGTGGACTACGAGGACCTGCTCTCTCCCGAGGAGGCCACCCGTTACGAGTGGGTCGACTTCGCCACCCTGACCGACTTCGAGTTCCCCGGCTTCCTGCGTACCGACGGCGAGGTGACCGCCCCCGACCTCCCCGAGGAGGTGACGGCCCTCGACGGCCGCCTGGTGGCGGTCGAGGGCTTCATGAACCCGATGATGTTCGACGCCGACGGGGTGAGCGAGTTCACCTTGGTGGCGGACCCCCAGTTCTGCTGCTTCGGCGCGACGCCCCAGCTGAACCACTTCCTCTACGTGACCCTGGCGGACGACGAGCGCTGCGAGTTCTATTCGATCGTCCCTCTCGCCGTGTACGGCCGCCTCTCGATCGGCGCCGAGGAGGAGGACGGCCTCGTCCTCAGCCTCTACCGCCTCGAGGCCGACCACGTGTTCTGCGTGTACTAGGCCCCTCGCCTCCGCGCCACCCCCGTCCGCTCTGCGCCTGCCTTTCGCACCTCCCCCGGGGGGAATCCACCGGTATTCCGCCGTTTCCCGGTCACGCCGCGCCGCCTGCGGTGACCTTCCGTCCGTGATCCCCACCGAGCCGTCCGCTCGGTCGGCGAGCGGACGGCGGTAGGGGGGGGCGGGGAGGACCGCGTCGGGCAGCGTGGGCGGTGTGCGGTACGGAGCTGCCGGCGAGGTGGCGACGGGCGTGCGACACCGTACAGTAGGTCGGTGGAGACCGATGTCCCGACTCCCACGCCACGAGGGCGGGATCACCGGCGGGTGACCGCGGTGTTCGGGGAGGCGCTCGCGCATGAGGGAGAGGCGCGGGTGCGGTTTCTGGACGAGGCCTGCGGGGACGACCCGGAGGTGCGGGCCGAGATCGAGGCGCTCCTGGCCGCCGACGAGGCGCTGGGGGGGAGCCGGCCGGCGGAGTTGGACGAGGCCTGTGGACCAGCGGCGGGGAGCACGCGCAAGACCGGGGAGGAGATCGGGGAGTTCCGCCTGCGCCGCCTGCTCGGCGTCGGCGGCATGGGCGAGGTCTGGGAGGCGGAACAACCGGCCCTGGCGCGGCGCGTCGCCCTCAAGCTGATGCTCCCCGGCGCGAGCTCCGAACGCTCGGTCGCCTTCTTCGAACGCGAGGCACGGGCGGGTGCCCGACTCAACCACCCTGGAATCGTCACCGTCTACGGCATCGGACGGGGGGAGGGTGGCGAGCGCTGGATCTCCATGGAGCTCGTCGAAGGCGCCCGCAGCCTGAGCGACACCGTGCGCGAGGCGAACGAGGCGACCGAGCTCGACACGGACCACTTCTCGCGCTCCGCGCTCCTCGTCGCACGGGTCGCCGACGCCGTGGAGTGCGCCCACGAGGCCGGCGTCATCCACCGCGACCTCAAGCCGGGCAACATCCTGCTCGACCAGAGCGGGCAGCCGCGGGTCGCTGATTTCGGGCTCGCCCGCGTCCTCGACGAACAGGCCCTGTCGGTCAGCGGGGACTTCGTCGGCACCTACGCCTACATGAGCCCCGAACAGATCCTCGCCCGGCGGCGTAACGTCGACGCCCGCGCGGACGTGTTCAGCCTGGGGGTCGTCCTTTACGAGCTGGTGTGCCTGCGCCGGCCTTTCGAGGGCGACACCTCGCACCAGATCGCCCAGAAGATCCTGCGCGACGACCCGACCGATCCGCGCCTGATCCGCTCGCGAGTGCCCGACGACCTGGCGGTCATCTGCGGCAAGGCCCTCGAGAAGGCGCCCGAGCGACGCTATCCGACCATGGCGGCGCTGGCCGCAGACCTGCGGCGACACCTGGAGGGTGAGCCGATCCTCGCCCGCCCGCCGGGCACCGCCCAGCGCGTCGCGCGCTTCGTCCGACGCCACCCGGCGCGCTTCAGCGCCACGGCCGTCGCCGCCGTCGCCTTCTGCGTCATCTCCTGGCTGTTGGTCAAGAACGTCAGGGCCAACAGCGACCTCGCCCGGGAGCGCTCTCTCTTGGAGGCCGCCAACATCGACCTGGCCGCCAAGACGGTCGAGGCCGGGCGGAGCGCCTCCGAGGCCCTGCGCCATGGGCGCATCACCGAGGAGATCAACACCTTCCTCAACCTCGACCTGCTCGCGGCCCTCGTCCCCTCGGCCGAGGCCGGCCGCGGCAAGGACGTCACCATGCGCGCCGCCCTCGACGAGGCGGCGCAACGCATCGAGGGACGCTTTGCCGACGAGCCCCTCGTCGAGGCCGGCATTCGCGACACCATCGCCTCCTCCTACTTCGCCCTGGGAGCATCGGCGAGCGCCGAGACGCACGCGGCACGCTCCCTCGAGCTGTACGAGAGCGCCCTGGGTGCCGACCCCCCCGAGGCCCTCGCGGCCCGCGCCACCCTGGGCGCCGTCCTCGAACGCCTGGGAGAGTTCGAGCGCTCCGAGGAGTGCCTGCGCCGGGGCTTGACCACCGCCCGCGGGGCGCTGGGGCCGCGGCACCACACCACCCTGACTCTGATCAACAACCTCGGCCTGCTCCTGCAGGCCCGCGGCGACCTCGACGGCGCCGAGCCGCTCCTGCTCAAGGGCCTCGCCACCAGCCGCGAGATGCTCGGGACCGACCACGCCCAGACCATGGTCGCGATCAACAACGTCGGCTTCTTCTACCTCGCCCGCGGGGACGCGGAGAGAGCGGCCGCGTACGTGCGCGAGGCACTGGAGATCGGCCGTCGCGTCCTGGGCGACGATCACCCCGACACCCAGGTGGCCCTGAGCAACCTCGGCTCCCTGCTCCAACGCCAGGAGAAGGGCGAGGAGGCCGGGCTCTACCTGCGCGAGGCGCTGGCGATCGGCCGCCGCGTCCTCGGCGACGATCACCCCGACGTCGTCGAACGCCTCGCCAACCTCGGCCTGTTGCTGAAGGACCTCGGCGAACTGGACGAGGCCGGCGAGCTGTTGGGCGAGGCCCTCGCCACCAGCCGCCGCGTCCTGGGCGGGACGCACCCCACGACCCTGATCTGCATCAACAACCTCGGCAGCCTGGAGCGGGAGCGCGGGGACATGGACGAGGCGGGGCGTTTGATGCAGGAGGCCCTCGACCACAGCCGCGCGGTCCTCGGCGACGAGCACCCCGACACCCTGATCTCGATCTACAACGTCGCCATTCTGCTCGTCGAGAGCGGCGAGACCGACGTCGCCGAGGCGCTCCTGCGCGAGTGCTGGGAGACCGCCGGGCGCACCCTGGGACAGGACGACAGGATCACCCGCGCCTCCCGCCGCCGACTCGACGATCTGGTCGCCGAGACCGGACGCTGATCCGGCTCAGCGCCCCCCGCTCAACTCCAGCCGCAGCCAGGCGCGGGCCATGCGCCACTCGGCCTTGACCAGGCCCTCGGGGGTCTCCAGGACCTCGGCGATTTCCTTGATCGTCATCCCCGCCAGGGCGCGTAGCTCGACGATGCGCGCCTGGCGGGGGTCGAGGCGCTCGAGCTTGCGCAGCGTGTCGTCGACCTCGACCAGGTCCACGCCCTCGTCGCCGCCCAGCTTGAGGTCCTCGCGGAAGACCACCCGCAGGCGGTCGCTCCCCGGGCGCTTGTTCGCGTTGCAACGCCGGGCGTGGTCGACCAGGACGTGCCGCATGGCTTGGGCGCTGGCGTTGAGGAAGTGTGCCCGGTCCCGCCAGTCCGACGGCGCGCGGTCGGCGATGCGCAACCAGGCCTCGTGGACCAAGGCCGTGTTCTGCAGGGTGTGGTTGCGCCGCTGGCCGCGCAGAGCCCGGGCGGCGAGGCCCTTCAGCTCGACGTAGACCAGCTCCAACAAGCGCTCCCCCGCCAGCTCGTCACCCCCGCGCGCACCGGAGAGGATGCGTCGGAACTCGTTGGAGCTGATGGTCTCGGCCACGCTCCGAGCCTACGCCGATCGGGGCGAGGGGGGAACTCCGTTCAGGGCGAGTCCGCCAGCGCCGCCTGCACCGCCACGGCCAGCGCCGCCTCGGCGGCGGTCTCGGTGCGCAGGGTCGCCGGGCCCAGGTTGCCGGCTAGGGCGCCCGATGCCGTCAGGACCGCGCGCTCGGAGTCGCTGTAGCCGCCCTCGGGGCCGACCCACAGGACCAGGGGCGCGGCGCGCGTCCAGGGCCCCGTGGCGCGACCGGCACAGAGCACCTCTCCCAGGGGCGCCGCACCGGCGCCGCCGTCGAGCAGTACCGCGCGCACCCCGGCGGGGAAGGGTGTCGCCTCCGCCAGGGGAGCCGCCGTCTCGATGAGCGTGGGCCACACACGCCCGCTCTGCTTCATCGCCTCGCCGACCGTGCGCTCCAACCGCTCGCGCCGGTGGGCGCCGGCCTCGCGGGCGTGGGGGGCGCTGCGCTCGGAGACCACCGGCCGCAAGCGCGCCAAGCCCAGCTGCACCAGGCGCTCGACCATCGCGGCGGTGCGCGCCCCGCGCGGCAGGGAGAGCGCCAGCTCGATCCACTCGCCCCCCGCACCCCCCGCCCCCGGCTCGGCCTCCCGCACCGGCGGGCCGCAGCGCACGAGCTCCAGCCGGTCGCGCCCGACCGCCGTCACCTCCAGGGGCCAGCTCGCCCCGCGGCCGTCGAGACCGCAAAGCCGGTCGCCGGGGGCCAGGCGCATCACGCGCAGGGCGTGGCGGAGCTCTCCAGGAGCAAGGGTCGGCGCGCCCTGCTCGGGGTCGCCCGCCAGGAGGAAGCGCCGCACGGGCGCGGGGTCGGGCCGGGAGCGGGGCACGGGCCGATTCTCGCCGCCCGCGGGCGCGGGCTCAAGCGCCCGCGGGCGCCCGACCGCGCAGGACGCCCCCGCGCGGGGGATTGGGGCGGGCTGTACGCTTTCTGGGCCCCTCCGCGCCCGCTACGATGGTGGGCACACGACCGCACCCACACGGGCGCGGCGACGGGCCTCCGGCGTAACCGCGACGGGGGAAGCGGGTAGTCGAGAAGCGGGCGCGCACCGCCGCTCTCGCCCGCCTGCCGCCCCCGGACGCCGCTCCCACGGGCCCTCCCCGCCGCCCGCACCCCGCCGAACCTCCTCCATGCAAGATCGTTACTCGCTGCGCTTCGAGAGCGGAGAGCGCAAGGGGGAGACCGTCCCCATTCCCGCCGGCGGCTGCACCGTCGGCCGACGGCCCGGGAACACCCTGCAGATCACCGCCGGCTCGGTCTCGGGCAAGCACGCCGAGCTGCGCGCGGGAGAGGGCGGCCTCGAGGTCGTAGACCTTTCGAGCACCAACGGCACGCGCGTCGCCGGGAACAAGATCACCACCGCAACCGCCGCGCACGGTGACCAGATCGTCTTCGGAGACATCGAGCTGCCCCTGCTCGACGCGAGCCTGGGAGAGGCACCCGCGGCTTCCACCGTGCCCGCGGCTGCCGCGCCGGCGGCGGACGCCGGCGAGGCGGTCGGCCACGTTTCGGCCCAGAGCGTCGCCAAGAGCGGCGAGCGCTCGCGGATGGGGGCGGGGATCGCCGCACTGGCCATCGCGGTCGCCGGAGTCGCCGCCTGGTACGTCCTCGGCCGCGGCGGAGGGGGCGCTGCGGCGCAGGTCGAGGTCGTGCCCGTCGCCGGCAACCTCCTGGCCGACGGCTATTCCTTCGAAGGCGCCGAGAGCTCCTGGAGCGGCCTCGAATCCGCCTCCGCGGCCTTCCTGCGCAGCGGGGACGCGCGTGTCTCGGGGACCGCCGGCCTGCGGGCCGAGCTGGCCCCCGGCGAGCGCGCCTTGCACCTCTCTCCGACCGTCGCCGCCTCCGAGGGCCGCACCCTGATCGCCGCCGCCGCCCTGGCCGCCGCCGACGGAGCCGGCGGTCGTGTGGGCATCGAGTTTCTGCGCGGCGCCGACGGCGCCGGAAGCCTCGTGGCCTGGAGCGAGTGGAGCGGCGCCACGGGCGGCTTCGAGACGGTCGAGCTCACGGCGGGCGTGCCCCCCCAGACGACCGCCGCGCGCCTCCTGGTCGAGGCTCGCGCGGGCGACGTGCTCGGCGGAAGCGTGGACCTCGACGACGCCAGTCTGATCAGCGCGGCGGGCGCGGCACGCCCGGCGGCGCAGCACGGCGAGTTTCGCCTGTTCACCCTCGGCACTCCGGCCGGAGCCGTCGCCCTCTACAAGGTCGGTCGACCCCTGATCGGCGACCTGTTCGTCGCCTCGGCGGCGAACGGCTCGGGTCCGCCGGTGAGCGTCTCTCTCTCCGTCGCTTCCGACGGCGGGCGCTTGGCCGTTGGCGCCGAGGGCGGAGGCGCGCGGCGCGTCCTCTCCCTGCGGGTCGAGCCCGTCGCCTTCGAGGGCGGTCTGGCGTCGATTGGCGAGGGCGGCCATCGCGTCCACGGCGCCGTGTTCGAGCGCAGCGGCGTGAGGGGGGTGCTCCTGGGCAAGGACCGCGACCTCGTCGCCCTGCGCTTCGACGCGCCGGTGGACCTGCGCGGGGTGGAAGAGGGCGGCGGCGTGCGCCTGCGCGCCGAGCTGGACTCTTCGTCGGCCTTCGCGATCCAACTCGACTTCAGCGGCGAGCGCGAGCAGGCCAACACCCTTGCCTACGAGGCGCGGCAGGCGGAGCGGGCCGACGACCTGGGCGCCTGTCTGGCGGCCTGGGCGCGACTGCTGGCGGAGTTCCCCTTCGAGGAGGCGCTGGTGGCCGAGGCCGAGAACGCCACCGGCCGGCTGGTGCAGGCGGGCATGGTGGAGCTGACCGAGGTCCGCGCCGAGTTCGAGCGCGCGCGTTTCTTTCGCCTCGTCGATCTCTACCGCCAGTGCCGCGACCGCGCGCGGGCGATCGGGGGGCGCTTCGAGGGGAGCGAGGTCGAGGCCGCCGCCGAGCGGCTCGTCGGCGAGGTGCACCTCGCCCTCGGAACCCTCGAGACCGACCTGTTCCAAGACGAGATCGCCCGCCTGCGGGCCATCCGCGAGATGCTCGCCGCGAGCGAGTCTCCGCGTCTCGCCGCCGAGGTCGGCTCCTACCTCGAGAAGCGCTTCGGAGCGAGCGAGTAGTCCATGGCACGCACCACCACCGGCATCGACATCGGCTCCAAGACCGTCCAGCTCCTGCGCGGGCAGTACAAGGGCAACACCTTCCACGCCACGCACTTCACCGCCGCGACGAACGAAGGCGGCGACCTCGATGGGGGCTGGGAGGCCTGCGAGCCCGACTTCAAGCCCTCGACCGCGCGCATCGGCCTGACCGGGCGTGAGGTGAACCTGCGCTACACGCGCGTGCCGCGCGTGCCCGACTGGCAGTTGCGCAAGCTGATGCGCTTCGAGGTCGAGGAGATCGGCGACCAGTCGGGTTCGGAGGTCGCGTCCGACTTCAACCTTCTGCCCGAGCTGCCCGAGATCGAGGGCGAGGACGTGGTCGTCCTGGCCATGGCGCGCGAGAGCCTGCTCGAGGAACACATGCACGGCCTCGCCGGCTTGGGGGCCGGTCTGGACGCCTTCGCGCCCAACGCCCTGGCCCTCTACAACGCCTGGCTGCGCTACGGCGTCATCGAAGGCGACACGGTCTTGGTAGCCAACATCGGCCACGAGAACGTTGACGTCGTGATCTGCCGCGGACCGGACCTGGTCTTCGCCCGCAACCTCTCGGGCGGCTCGGCCCTGTTCGACCGCGCCATCGCCGACCGTTTCGACATCAGCCTCTCCCAGGCCGAGGGGGTCAAGAAGAACCACGCTTCGGTGGCGCCCGGCGCGAGCTTCGACAACGCCAGTGCCGAGAAGGCCAGCCGCGCCTGCTCGGCCCCCGCCGGACAGCTGTCGAGCCTCTTGCAGTCGACGCTGATGTTCTGCAAGAGCCAGCTCAAGATCCCCGGCTTCAAGATCGATCGCGTGATGCTGTGCGGCGGCGGCGCCGCTCTCGACGGCCTGCCCGAGTGGCTGCAGTCGGCGATGGGCGTCCCGGTCGAGCGGTTCGACCCCTTTCGCGTCGTGGACACGAGCGCCCTCGACGCCGAGGACGCCGAAGAGCTCGAGCGCCACAAGCTCGAGAGCGTCGTCGCTCTCGGCTTGGCGACCATGGGCTCCGACCCCGAGGGCTATTCGGTCGAGATCCTGCCCGCCAAGGTGCGCCGCACGCGCGAGTTCTGGGGCGGGACCGCCTTCCTGGTGGCGGCGGGCCTCCTGGCCGTGCTGTTTCTGGGCTGGGACGCGTGGAACGACTCACAGTCCCTCGACGCGCTCCGCGAGCAGAAGGGCGGCTTGGCCTCGCGCCTGCGCTCGGCGGAGGCGACCGACCGCGACACGCGCGCGCTCTTGGAGGAGAACACGGAGTTGGCGGCGATCTCCTCGGACCTGATGGCGGCCCTCGGCTGTGGCGAGCAGATCGCGCGCGCCCTCGAGGTGCTCGACAGCAAGCTGCCCGAGGAGTTCTGGCTCTCGCGCCTGGAGAGCACCTGGAGTTTCGACGACGAGCTGGGCGTGGACCGCGCCCTCGAGCGGCCGATCCTGCGCATCGAGGGGCGCGCACGGGAGGGGACGCGCTCGATGGCGCAGCTACACGAGACCTTCCTGGCCTCCCTGCGCGACGGTTTGCCGGGCGCGCGCCTGAAGGCCGCGCCGAGCGCCGACGGTACACGCTTCGAGGTCGACCTGACCCTGCTGGCCGCCCCCGAGGCGGTCGAAGACGAGGAGAACTGATCCCTTGGACCTCAACGACTACTGGCAGGAGAACAAGCGCTTCGTCATGACCGTGGCGGGGGGCGCGCTGCTGTTTCTGATCGGCGAACTCCTGATCGGCAAGTACATCGGGGGCGAGCTCACCAAGCAGCGGGCGAGCGTGGCGCGGCTGACCTCCGATATCGCCAAGCCGCGCTTCGGACGCTCCGACCTCGGCCTGGCGCGCGACGAGAACGAGGCCCTGAGCACGGCGACCGAGACCCTCGCCGAGCGCGTCGGCTTCGTCCCACGGCCGGGGTTCACCCTCGATCCCGCGCGCGGCTCCGTGGGGAACCAGTACTTCGCGCGCGTCAGCGTTGTGCGCGACCGCCTGCTGAGCGAGGCGGGCCGCCACAACATGCGCCTGCAGAAGGACCTCGGTCTGCCGGCCCTGGCGCCGACGCGCCCCGAGGAGATCGAGCGCTATCTCGAAGCCCTCGACCTGCTCGAGCGCGTGGTGGACATCGGCCTCGAGGTCGGCGTGCCGCGCATCGACAAGATCGAGATCCGCCTCGACCCGGGGCTGAACGCGCGCAAGGGCTTTGGGAAGCTCGAGCGCACGCGCGTCGCCATGCGCCTGACCGGCCCCTCGGCTGCCCTTGTGCGGCTGTTGGCCGAGACCCAGTCTCCCGCCCGCGGAGCCTCGCTGTCGATCGATGACTTGGCGATGGCCCCCGAGAAGCTGAAGGCCGGGGAGGCTTGGATGGAGATCACCTTCACCGTCATTCGCCTGCACGGCGTCGGTGCCGAGCGGGAAGAGGAGGCCGCTTAGGTGCGCATCCGACAGGAACAGGCCGTCTTGATCGCCAGCCTGGCGCTGTTGGGCTGGATGCTGCGCGGCACCCTGACCGGCGGCGACGGGGGACGAGAACGCGAGCGGCGCGGCCGAGCGGTGGAGTTCACCCACCACCCCGCGCCCGAGGTCGACCGCGCCCTCGCGGGAGAGCGCGACCCAGCGCGGCTCTCGCGTGCCCTCTTCGAGGCGCCGCGTGACACACGTCCGCTCCCGCCCCTGGCGCTGGAGGCCCCGCCGCTCGAGCCTGTCCCCGCTCTGCGGCCGCCGGCGGCCGCGGGACCCGAGCCGCGCCTGTTCGGGAGCCTCTTGCGCGGCGGGGCCGAATCCCTGGAGGTGCCGGGCCTGTTCGACGAGGTCGGCGGCGACGAGTTCGGGGGAGAGCTGGGCGATGAGCTCGCTCTGGGGGACCCGGTGCCCTGGAAGGACCTCACGCCCGAGGAACGCATGGCGCGCATCGCCGGCTACCGGCGCCTGTACGACTGGGTGCGCTTCGCTGACTTGAAGTGGGGCCGGATCGCCAACCGCGATCGATACCGGCTCGCCGAGCGCGGGGACGAGCCGCTGCTGTTCGTCGAATTCGACCCGGCCACGGGCATCGAGCGTTTCCCCGGCCAGGAGCCCATCGCCTATCCGCGCGAGCGCATCGAGGAGTTCGGCTTCGCCGAGACACTCGCCAACGAGCTCGAGCTCAAGCGCCTGACCTTCGGTGAGCAGCTCACGCCCGGGCAGCTCTTGCCCGCCTTGGCCTTCGCCGATTGGTGTGTCACGCAGCGCCTCGAGACAGAACGCGCCCTCGTCGTGGCGGAGGAGTTTTACCGCCGCGCCGAGGCGATCGCCGACGGCGATCCCGCCCCCGCCTTGGGCTTGGCGAGCTGCTATGAAGCCGGCTTCCGTTTTGAGCGGGCCTTCGAAACCTACGACGACCTGATCTCCGGCGACCACACCGACCATCCGGCCGTGCTGGCGCGCTTGGCGCGGCTGGAAGCGCGCTTCCGCCTCTTCGACCGCGCCGAGGAGCACCTCGCCGCCGCCGAGCGTCTGGGGCGCTCCTCCTGGGAGGTGCAGCGGACCTACGGGCGCTTCCTGCTCGAGCGTGGGCGCGCCGTCGAGGCCGTCGAGCACCTGCAGGTCGCCCACCGCTTCGAGCCGACGACCCCCGAGTACAAGGGTGTGCGCGCGGGCATCCGGGCCGAGCTGGGCGACGCCCTGCTGGCGACGGGGGACCCTGAAGGGGCACTCGGCGCCTACTCCAAGGCGCTCGGCGCGGACGAGGCGCACCAGGGCGCCTTGGCCGGGGTCGCCTCCGTGCACTACCTCGGCGGCGCCCGGCTGAACGGCAGCGCGCCCTCCGTGGCGGCGGTCGGCGGCGAGGGCGCCGGCTTCGAGCTCCTGCTGGCGACGGGCCTGGCCGCGCTGGGCGAGGGCGAGTGGACCGCGGCACGCGAGAAGCTCGAGCTGGCCGCGCGCAGCGACCCGCGCCGCGCATTTCAGGCTTGGCGCGCCCTCTCCTACTTGGCCGAGCTCACCGGCTACCCCGAGGAGGCCCTGAGCTTCGCCGAGCTGGCGAACCGCAACGATCCGACCGACGTCTACTCCCTGATTCGACTCGGGCGCTTGCTGGCCCAGCGTGATGATGTTCAGGGGGCGCTCGAGGCGTTCAGCGCCGCTCTCGACCGCGAGCTGGACCTGCCCGACGTGCTGGCTGCCATGGGCGAGCTCACCTACACGGGCGGGGACCACGAGGCCGCCGAGCGCTACCTGCAGCGCTCGATCAGCCTCGACGACTCCGTTGCGGGGATCCATGTCCTGCGCGGCCTCAACCGCCTCGATCTCGGCCGGCCCGAGCTGGCCCAGGAGAGCTTCGAGCGCGCCCTCGCCCTGGAGCGCACGCATCCGGTGGCGCGCAACGGCCTGGCGTGGTGCGCCTACGCTCTGGGAGACTCGACCGAGGCGATGACGATCTACCGCGAGGTGGACGACTCACGCCGGCAGCTCTCCGAGGAGGATCCGCACCGCGCCTACGCCCGCGAGCAGATCGAACGCATCGCCGACCACGAGGAGAAGGTCGTGTGGGCCGACCGCTTCGAGCGCGAGCAGCTCAAGAACGCCTGGCTCATAGAGCAGTCCGAGCGCGTCTCGGTGGCGCTGGTCGACGGTGCGATGTGGATCGACGGCGTCTTCCCCTCCGCCCAGCGAGCGCGCCTCAAGCGCGAGTACAACGCAGGGGACTTCGTCTCCCTCGAGGCCGTCATCACGATCCACCCGGGCACGCGCGTGCGCTCCGGGTTGTTCGTCTCCCTCGAGCAGTTCGTGCGCGGTCAGTACCATGTTCGCAGCGAAGTGACGCTCTCGCGCCATCACGACGGGAAGTGTCAGACGCGCTTCATGCGCCGCGGGCAGGATGACCTGCCCTACACCGACGTGGATGTGATCGACTGGGCCGACGGCGAGCCCAAGGTCGTGCGCATCGAGCGTTACGGCGAATCCAAGGACACGCGCTTCCGACTGCTCGTGGACGGGATTCCGGTCATCCAGGACGTGGCGGTGCCCACGCTCGGGCGCACGGTGGGCAAGCTGTGGGTCGGCGTCTTCGCCGAGGGCGAGCCCGGCCGCTCGGTCAAGGTCGAGATCGACGACATCGAGGTCGTCAAGCGGGAGCGCTAGATGCGGATCAACCAGCGAACGACAGCCGCCGCGCGGGCGCGCGCCGGCTTCTCCCTGATCGAGTTGATGGCCGTGATGATCATCCTGGCCATCCTGTTGGCATTCCTCTTGCCGCGCCTGACGGGCATGGGAGAGGGGGTGCGCGGCGCGGCCACCGAGACCTTCTTGCGCGGCCAGGTGACCGGCGCCCTCGGTAGCGTCCACGACGAGCTGGGGGACTACCCTTCCAGCGACTGGAACCGGGGCGATGAGAGCGCCCCCAACGCCACCAACCTGGGCTCGGAGATGCTCTACCTCGCCTTCTTCGCCGAGCGTTTCGGCGGCATGAACATCCACGAGGACAACCTCGACAACACCGACGGCGACCGCACGCGCCGCTCGCTGACGATATTCCCCAAGAGCGATCTGTTCGAGCTGTGCGACCAGTGGCGGAACCCGATCGCCTACTTTCATCACCGCGATTACGGTCGCAAGGACCTCTACATTTCCTACAACAACGCGAGCGGGGAGCTCCTCGAGACCCTCGTCAGCGCCCGTCAGAATCCCAAGACCGAGGGTTTCTACAATCCGCGCGGCTTCCAGCTCATCTCCCCCGGCATCGACGGTGTGTTCAATACCGACGACGACATCTCCAACTTCAGCCGGGACTGAGGGTGGCGGAGCGGAGACACGGGCGAGTCGCGCGGGGCGGCATGACGCTGGTGGAACTGCTCTTCACCATGACCCTGATTGCGATCGTGCTCGGCGTCGGCCTGGGCTCGCTCGCGACCCTGGACTTGGGGGGGCGCGCCTCGGTTGGCGTCGTGCAGAGCACCTTGCGCCAGGCGAACAACTGGGCCGTGGCGCGTCGGGCCCCGGCCCGCGTACGGATCGACCCGGCGCGCGGCGTGATCCGCGCCGAGGGCATGGACGTGATCGGGACCTGGCACTTCGAGGAGCTTCCGCCGCGGGGAGCATTCCGGCTCGACGGCAGCGTCGTGGGAGCGGAACTGGTCGAGGACGGCTTCATCGGCAAGGCGCTGACCTTCCACGGTCTGCAGGCCGGCGCCCGCCACGAGATCGAGGTACAGCGCGATCCTTCCTACGACGTCTCGACAGGCTTCCAGGTGCACTGCACCCTGCGCCCCGAGAAGGTGGCCGCCGGACAGGTCTTGCGCCTGGGCGGCTCGGTCGGCATCGACGTCACCTCGCGCCTGGGCCTGGAGACCTTCTTCAGCGCCGAGCGCCTCGACGAGTTCGGCCAGCCCGTGGCGGCGGGCAAGGCTACCGTCCAGACGCCGGCGGGCGTGCTGCGCCCCGATCGCTGGAACCGGATCACGGTCAGCTACGACCAGAGCGAGCTGGTCGTGTTCGTGGAAGGCGTCGCCGTGGCGCGGGTCGAGGAGCAGGCGCGCGTCACCAAGATCGACGGGCCGCTGGTACTCGGCGGCGGGCGGCGGCCGTGGCCGGGCTCGATCGACAACCTGGTGATCACCGCCGTGGGGAGCGAGGAGGAGGTGGAGCTGCCCGGTGACACTTCCTTCCCGTCTGACACTCCCAAGGAGATCGTCTTCGCCGCCGGCGGCGGGCTGGACCGCACGGTTCACGATCAGCCGGTCAGGATCATGGTCGATTTCGCGGACGGCCGGCGCCGCTCGGTCCAGGTCAACCTCTTCGGGACGGTCGAGTGATGCGGCTGATCGGATGGCGAGAACGGCGGGGGTTCGCCTTGATCACGGTCATCCTGGTGCTGGCCGCGCTGCTCGTGCTCTGCACGCCGTTCCTGATGACCGCGCGGAACGCGGACCGCTCCAGCGCCCAGCAGTTCGACCGCCGCCAGGCGGAGCTCGCCATCGACGCCGGGGCGGTACACGCGCGCGCGCTGCTCGAGAGGACGCACTTCTCGATGGACGAGAGTCCCTGGGCCGATTCCCTCGGCGAGATCGCCGTCACGAATGAGTTTGCCGACGGTTTCCTCGACGCCAACGACGCCGTCGGTGTGATGTGGGACCTCGAGGTGGCCGACATCGCCGGACGCATCGACCTCGACAGTGCGCCGCCACAGGTGCTGGCGAATATGCTGGGCGTCTCCTCGCGCGTCGTGCAGCCGGTGACCAAGGACGACGAGGAGATCCCGTTGGCCTCGGTCAGCGGCTTCGAGGACTCCGGTTTCGTATGGGTGAGGGGCGAGCTGATCCACTACGGGCGCATCGAGGGCAACAGTCTCGCCGACCTCGAGCGCGGCCTGGGCGTGATGGAGGACAGCGAGGGCAACGTCCTGCCCGGTCCGCGCCCGCCGAGCAACCACGGCGTCGGGGCCTCGCTGTTCGACCAGCGCGCCTTTGCCCTGGCTGCCTGGCGCATGTTCGAGGGCGATGTTCGTGGCTACGGATCAGCGGAGCGCCTGGAGGAGGTGGACGAGTTCGTCTTGGACGAGGGCGGTCTCGGCCCGGACGCGAGGCAGCGGATCCTCGAGCTGGGCACGGTCAACGGAGGCGTGCGCGCGGGCGACCGCTGGCAGCGGGCCGCGCGCGTGACGAGCGGCTCCCGGGCGGGGGAGACGGGGACCTTGCGGGTCGACTCGGCGCGCTGGTTCAACGAAGGCTCGACGGTGCTGATTACCGACGGCACCAACCTGGAGGTGGCCATCGTGCAGACCGTTTCCAACAGCGGGCGCGTGTACCTCGACCGGCCCCTCGGCATGGCTTTCACCGCCTATGAGGCGGTCATCTTCGTTCAGGCTCGCCGGCCGGTGAACCTGAATACGGCTCCGCCGGATGTTCTGGAGGCGCTGTTCGCGAACCTCCAACTGCGCGGACGCAACTCGCGCATCACCGGCCGGGAGGCGCGGGACCTGACGGGGGCGATCGTCGCCTCGCGGCCCTTCCAGAGCATGGAGGACTTCATGCGGCGGCTGGTCCTGCCCGCCGCCGGGATCGAGAAGCTCCCCGCCGGTGCCCTGGCGGCGCCGGAGTCCCTCGCCGCGGGCGGGACGATCATCGGTCCCTACGACGCTCTGGCTCTCTACACCAACGGGCTGAACGCCAACGACGCGAGCCTGGTCTTCTCGACCATGCCGTTCAGCTTCGTGACGCTCGACACCTACGCCCTGGACCTGCGCTCGACGGTCAACGCCGCCAGCGGGGTCGAGCGCTTTTCCCTGGCGCGCGAGCAGGTCGAGCTCGTCGTGCCGCAGAACGAGCTGATGCACGTCGTGGCGCGTCAGGTCGACTTCGACGAGACCCTGCGCCTGCACCGCAAGGCGCCTTGGTGGCAGACCGGGCCCGAGCCGACCAGTCGCCACAGCCCAGACGGCTCCCAGCCGCCCTCGCGCGTGTGGGCGCACCTGGGAACCTACGCCGGACGTGCGTTCCTGCCCGGCGTGACCGCGCCGGTCGTGACCGATTCGACCGAACAGCCGGTCCCCGAGCACGTTTTCGCCTCCGACGAGGCCGATGGCTGGGTCCAGCTGTGGGCCTCGCGCACCGACGAGATGGGCCAACGCGAGGGGCGCGTGCTGCACTTCGACCACGAGACGCGCCGTCTCGAGGGCCGCTACCTGCCGGATGAGACCGTGCAGCGCCCCACGACCTCGGACCTCGTCGCGTGGGCGCCGGCGGGCGGCCTGATGCGCGCCATCAACTTCTCGGCCTGGATCCAGCCGCGCGCCCTCGACGGGGGGCACCTGTTGGACGTGGGCGCGAGCTCCGCCGAGGCGGACCGCCTGTCGCTGTTGATCGAGGGCGCCGACCTCGTCCTGCGCGTCCTCGACGGCGGCGGGGACCACCTCCAGAGCGCCTTCGCCGAGCGGGGCGAGCTGCGCTTCGCCCTCGCTCCGGGAGAGGGCCCCGGCCTGCCCGTGGACACCTGGACCCACGTGAACATCGACGTGCGCGGCACGCGCCCGAGCCAGATGACGATGCTCGTCGACGGAACGACCCACGGCGTGCGGACACCCGGGCTGACGCGCCTGACCGGCTCGGTCGGGCCGGAATCCAACGTGCTCGGGGGGGACTCCACCGAGGGCTTCGCACCTTCGGGCGTGGCGCGCGTCGGCGACGAGCTCGTCGAGTACGTACTGGACGCGGGCGCCCTGGTCTGCACCTACATCGAGGCGGGCGAGCAGGCGGGTTTTGGTGGGCGCAACGCACGCGTGCGCTGGACGGGAACCGATCCCGCTCTGCCGGACAACATCGACGTCGTGGACATGAGCCACGCGGCGGGGACGACCGTCGAGCAATACGGCTACTCCCTGCCGATCGCCAGCGACGTGCCGACGGGGATGGCGACCCTCGAACAGGAGCTCGGTGCTTTCCGTGTGGGCGTCGCGATCGGTGTCGAGAACGGCAGTACGACGCTGGGCGATCCGATCTCGATCCAGACCACCTTCGGGCCCCTGTTTCTCGGCTACGGCATGGTCGGGGCGGACAGCCAGGTGACCGGGCTGCTCCTCGCGCCCGCCGAGGATCCGGACGGCGGCGGAGACCCCGCGGAGGTGATGCGCGCCTTCAGCCCGTCGGGGGGCCTGGCGGCGATCGTCCAGGTGCGCGTCGGGCAGGACTCCCTGGTGGGCGACGTGATCGGTGGGATAGAGATCATCGAGTACTCCGGCTGGCAGGACAACGTCCTGCGCATCGCCACGCGCGGCGACGGCGTGAGCGGGATACCCGTGCCTCAGGATGGCGAGGGCGAGGGCGAGACCGTCACCGAAGGCGTCCGGCGCGCCTTCATCACCAATTGGATGGCCTCGATCAACGGCCAGCCCGCTCTCGAGTTCCTGAACTACCGACCCTTCGTACTGCCGATTTCCGTGCCCGTGGCGGGAGCCAGCGCCTTGACCTTCCTGGCGCCGAGCATCGAGGTGCCCCAGTTCGCCCAGCTCACGCGCACCGACGCGGGCGAGCTGACGGAGTGGGTCTGCTACGACTGGTTCGACGCTTCGCGACGTCAGCTGGCGCGCGTGGGCACCCTGGGTGCGGTCTACGCGATCTTGACCCGGGACCTCGACTGGACCGAGTTCGACGAGGAGCCGATCTTCCCCGGACCCTCCGGCCCCCCGCAGCCGCCCGGCCCCTGGCCGCCGCCCGCGCCCGCTCCTCCCGCGCCGCCCAGCGAGCCGCCCGGCGTGGCCGGCGCGCCGGTCCTCGGCTCTCAGTGGCAACCGCTCCTCGGCGAGGCCGAGGACATCGAGCTTCCGGTCACGCGCGCCGTGCGCGAGATCATGCTCTTCCGTGGCGCGCTGGGGACCTTCTCCCACACCCACCCGGCGGGCGTGGAGGTCCATCCGGTGTGGCTGACCGCCAACCGTGGCGCGGACGGCGGGCGGCCGGGGAAGGGGGATTACGCCTTCTTGATGGGCGCCTCTCCCGATCACGTCGGCTGGCCCGTGCGCGTCCATCGCGGCCACCTTCCGAGCTTGGAGGTCACGGCCCACGACTTCGTTCAGGAGGACCCGGCCACGCCGGTCGCGTCGCCGGGAGACTTCGGTCAGATCCCCAACGTCGGCTCTCAAGGGCTCGTGCACGTGGCCCTCGACACGCCCGCTCCCGAGCCGATGGTGGCGGGGACCTTCGCGGGCCAGGCCGACATCTACGACACGCGCCTGATGACGCGCCTGCTCCTGCACCCCTCGGGCGAGCGTCCGCGCCTGGTGACTACCGCCGCCGTCGGCGGCGGGTTCCGCCAGGGACAGGGGACGGTCCCCTCGTGCGTCGTCGACGAGGTCGTGTTCGGTCACACCGACTTCGGGATGAGCGTGCCCCTGCCTAACCTGGAGCAGATCCAGGGCGCGCAGCTCGTGATGCGCACCGAGTGCGGTGAGCAGACACAGCTGCTCGAGGTCCGCCCGCGCGCGATCCGGATTCCCCTCGGCGAGGTTGGAGCTCCCTACGACTTCCTGAACGAGCTGGAGGAGGATGCCGGACTCCTGCGCATCGGTGACGAGCTCGTCGCCTATGACGACTGGGACGCGAGCGCGGGAACGATCACCATCGCCCCCGGCGGGCGTGGGATGCTCGGGACCCAACCTCAGCCCCACGCGATCGGTGAGAACCTGAGCTTCCTCGAGGGCGTCACGGTGACGGCCCTGGCCCAGGGGATCGGCGCGGGCGATGCGGAGATCGGCGTCAAGGACCTGGCGGAGTTCCCCCTGGAGGGGACGGTGCTGATCGGGCGCGAGCTGATCCACTACACGCGTCACCGCAGCGGGACGTTGGAGATGCCGCGCGCTTCATCCAGCCCGGGCATGCGTGACGAGCGCGGGGACGGGATCTTCCGCGGGCGCTACGGGACGACGCCGGAGGTGGCCGTCGCCGGGCAAGCGGTCGTGCTCTTCCCCTTCCGCTACTGGGATCGCTGGGCCGACCGCGCCGACGCTCCCGAGCTCGCCTACTTCGGCTTCGAGCTCGCCCAACCCGCCGCCTTCTGGCGCTCGTTCTTCTGGATCGACGAGGCGCCCGGCCACGGCGCGTGCGATCTGGCGATGCTCGTACGCACCGACCCGAACACGCCCTGGGACGAGGAGCCCCTCGGTTCCAACGGCCTCACTCTCGTGCGCAGCGGCACCGAGGAGGGCGGTCCGGTCCCTCTCGGCCGGCAGTCCGACCGCGTCGAGTGGCGGGCGTTCGTCGAGTACCAGCCCGGAGCCTTCGACCTCGAGAGCGGCCTCTCGCACGCTTGGAAGACTACCCCGCACCTCAAGCAGTTCGGCGCGTTCTACCTCGCTCCGTGCGTGACCCTGCGGAGCGTGACGCGATGAGGCCTCGGGGCGCACGGGCGCGCCGCACACCGCGCGCCGGCCTGACCCTGGTCGAGCTGGTGCTCGCCACTGGGTTGCTGACGTTGTTGATGATCGCCGTCTTCTCCCTGCTCGACGGTTCTCTGGACCTTTGGCGCAGGGCCGAGACACGCCGCCACCTCAGCGAGCACGCCGGCGGCTTCCTGGAGCTGTTGGCCACGGATCTGGGGTCGCTCGAACCGGGTGCGGGTGGGGACGTTCTCGTGGAGTGGGTGCGTTTCGACGCCGACGGCGACGGCCTGGCGGAGACCGGTTGGCCGCGCCTGCGCATGGTGCGTCAGGCCTCGGCGGCGGAGGTGGCGCGCCTGACCGCCGGTGACGAGGAACCGTCCACGGCCGCCGCTACGCTCGAGGTCTGCTGGGCCTTCACTCCCGCGCCGGGCGACGCGGATGCGCGGGCGGAGGGCATCGCCTGGCGCGGCGCGCGCCTGGCGCTCGACGACACGCGGCGCACGTTCTTCGATCCGGGCTTCTTCAATGTCACCAGCCACGAGCCGGACGCAGGCGAGCTCGAGGATGTGACCGGCGGCCTCTTGTGGGTGGGTCTGCGCTTCGCGACCCAGACCTCGATCGTCCACGATGGCTGGGACCTCGGCGATCGGCTCGAACACGCGGCCAGCTCCTGGGACGCTTGGAATCGCGGGCGCCCGGACACGAGTGTGCACCCGTTCAACGAGCCGGGAAGCGGGATGCCCGAGGCCCACGAGCGGCCCCTGCTCCCCCGCCGGGTGCGAATCGAACTCGAGCTCGAGCGCGAGACGGACCGCAAGGCGCGCACGCGTCTGACCGAGCACCTCGCGGCCTCCGACGGCAGCTTCAGCGTGGACGACTCCACGCGCATCCCCCGCGGCGAGGAGGCCTACGTCAACCTCGACGGGGAGTGGATGCTCGTCATCGGGGTCAGCGGCGGTCGCGTCACCGTGCGCCGTGGGCAGCGGGGCAGCGAACCGGTCTCCCACGACCCCGGTTCCATGGTTCACTGGGGGGCGAGGGTCGTCCGCGAGGTGCCGATCACCCTCTACCGCGAGGACTGGGATCTGTGAAGTACATGCGCCGGATCGAGCCGGCCTCGGGCACGGGGCAATCGGGAGGAGTGGGCGAGGCCGACGGTTTCACCATCGTCGAGGTCGTGCTCGCAATGGGGATCCTGCTCTTGGGCGCGACGGCCATCCTGGGAATGCTGACCTTCGGCGCGGCCCTGACGCGCAGCGCTCAGCTGCGAGCGGCGGCCGCTTCGGCCGTGAGCGCCGTGGAGGCGGACCTCGAGCAGGTCCTGTTCCCCTTCGAGGACGGGCGCGTCGGCGAGCCGGTGGAGATCACCGCCCGCGCCGTCCCCGACACGCCGGGCGTCGTCTACTCGGCCAAGGCCGTGCAGAACCCTGACCACCCGCGCGAGTACCGTGTGGACGTGAGGTTCAGCTGGAACAGCGCCGGCGTGCAGCGGGCGCGGTCCTATACGACCCTGCACCTGCGCGAGCTCTCCTTCGGCGAGCGCCTGCGACGCGAGTTCGTCGAGAAGACCGGGGGATTCGAGAAGAAGACCGCCGACGTGGCGGTAGAACAGTGATGACGATGATCAACGAACAGCTCCTTGCCCTGGCCTTCGCCGTGACGTTCGCCGGGACAGCCACGGCGCTCCAGGATGGTGGGACGCCCTTCGAGCCGGCGGTCCCCCAGGCTCCGCTCTCGATGCTGCGCTTCCGAGACGGCTCGATCCAATGGGGCCGGATCCTCGAGCACACATCGGACGAGGTGAGCTTCGAGCGCATCGATACGGGCGGGCTCGTGCGCGCGCCCTGGGGGCTTCTCGATCCCGTGCAGGAGAATGATCTGCGCATGCGCTTCGGCTACATCGAGGTCGAGGGCGAGGAGATCATGATGACCGCCCAGCTGCTCGTGCTCATCGACGGCAGCGAGATCGTGGGGAAGATCCTCGGCTACACCGAGAAGGAGATCATCGTCAAGGACCAGAGCGGTACACGCTACGTCTCGAAGGCACTCGTGCGCGACACGCGCGACGGCCTGTGGGTCTCCGCCCTGGAGCTTTACACGAAGGAGGAGCTCTACAACCAGGAGTTCGTCGGCATCGACATCGAGGACGCGCAGGCGCACTTCGATCTGGCCGTCTACTGCGAACGCATCCTGGCCTTCTCCCACGCGCTCGAGCACTACTTGGCGGCGCAGTCTCTCGACGGGCAATTCATGGCCGATGAGCTTGCGGTGATCATCCCGCGCGTCGAGATCAAGGTGGGCCAACAGGAGCAGCTCGACTTCCTCGCTGCCGTCGATCAGTTGAAGCGACGCAAGAACTACGACGAGGCCCTGACGCAGCTCGAGGTGTTCGACGGGCTTTTCGAGGAGTCGCCCTTGCACGTGGACCGCCTCAAGCTCGCCGATCGCATCGTGAAGGCGCGTGACAAGCACGTGCGCGAGGAGGTCAAGCGCCGCTGGTACTTGGCCGTCGAGCGACTCTCCGGCGTGGCGGCCCGAGGCAAGGGCTACGAGGAGACCCTCGGTTACCTGGACGAGACGATGAGCGAGGAAATCCTGGCCTACGCCTACGAGAGCGTCTTGGGCCTGTGGGCCGAGGTGGAGTCGGATCAGGTGCGCCAGATGTGGCTGGAGAGGAAGCCGGGGCGCTGGCGCCCCGCCTCCTACGGTTTGGGCACCTGGCTCCTGGGCGAGGAACGTGCCTTGGCCGGCGGGCCGGTGCAAGCCCAGGCGGCGCCGGCGAGCGAGCGTGACCAGGAGCGTGCGGCTCTCGAGGAGCGCATCGCCGCTTTCCTGCGCAACCAGGAGATGGCGAAGGCGGCGCGCGGCAGCGAGGAAGACGAGGAGGACCTCGAGGCCTTCTGGGCGGGTCTCTCCTACGCGGCGCGCAAGAACTGGATCGTGGCTTACTACGCGGAGAACTCCGGGGAGGTGGAGTTGCGTAAGAAGCCCGAACTCCACAACTGTCGCGAGTGCGGCGGGACGGGGACGCGCGAGGTGCTCTACACCGGCAGCGCGCGCTCCGGAGGACCGCCCTCGGGCATGCGCTTGGTCGCCTGCGAGACCTGCAAGGGCATCGGCCGTACGCGCCGCGTGCGCTACCGCTAGTCGATGAAACCCGAGCGACAGGCGCTTGTCGGTCTGCTCCCGGTGTTGCTCTTGGGGGCTTGCAGCGCGACCTCGAATCCCTCCGCCGGCGCCACCGCGGCAACTCCGCCGGCACCGCCGGCACCGGGGGCGACCGGGACCGAGGACGCTGCGGGACCCGCCGATCCCCCGGTGGCCCTGGTGGACGGCTCCCCGATCACCACCAGCGAGCTCCTCGCGGCCTGGATGCACGCCGATCCCTCACAGGTGCGCGGCTTCCTCGACGGACTGGTCGCCGAGCGCGCCGTGGAGCTCGAGGCGCGGCGCCTGGGCGTCGAGCTCGACCCGGAGCGGATCGCCCGGGCCCAGGCGGAGGCCCTCGCGCGCCTGACGGAGGACGTCACCGAACGCTACGGCGAGGTGACCCTGGATGAGTGGATCGCCACCGGGCAGGGGCTCGATCCCGCGGACTATCGCGAGCGCGTGCGCGGCGACGTCGTGCGCGGCCTGCTCGCCGAGCGCGTCGTGCGCGCCTTCGTCCTGGGCTCGGAGCACGCCCTCGTGCGCATGGCGGTCACCCAGACGCGCGACGAGGCGGAGCGGATCCGCGGAGCCATCGAGGCGGGGGCGTCCTTCGAGGAAGCCTCGAGTGGCCTGGACATCACTCCCCGCGCCACCTTTGGCGGAGTCTCGCCGGTCGTCCGCGCGCGCACTCCCCTCTCGCGCATGGCCTTCGCGACCGAGGTCGGCGAGCTGGCCGGCCCCTTCGGGGAGCAGGACCGCTGGATGTTGATCCGCGTCGAGGGGCGCTCCGAGGCGAACATCGGCCTGTGGCCGCGCATCGCATCCACCGTGGAAACGAGTTTGGACGAGCGCGAAGTGAGCGAACCGGAGTACCTGCAGTGGACCGCCGAGATGGCGCGTCGCTACCCGATCGACCTCGCGCCGTTCTTCGAGCTGATCGAGAGCTCTGACGGCTGAGAGCGGCCGGGGATGGGCCTTGCATCGGGTCCTCGACTCCGCGATGCTCCCGCGATGGCCGAGGACGGCGAGGCTGGCGTGGCGATGAAGGAGACCGAGGAGGTCGGCGGGGGAGCCGAACAACCGGCCGACGGCCCGCCGGCGGCGGCCGCGGCGGGGGAGCGCGAGGAGCATGAGGAAGGCGAGACCGAGGCGTCGCCGTCCCCCGAAGCCGGTGCTGACGCCCAGGCCGGTGCCGAAGCGGAACTCGACATGGCGGCCTGCAACGAGCCCGGCACGGGAACCGAAGTGGTGATCGACAGCGAGACCGAGGTCGAGCCGGGGACCGAGACCGGCAGCGAAACCGAGAGCGAGGCCGACGGCACCCCCACGCCGGAAGACGAGGAGCGCCTGGTCCGCTCCGTCGCCGCGCTGGTCTTCGCCTCTCCTGAACCCCTCGGCGTGGGTCGCCTCGTCAGCCTGCTCGAGAATCCGCGCCCCGCGCGCGTGCGGCGCGCCCTCGGGGAGCTCGGCCGACGCCTGGAGGCTTGCGGCCTGCCCCTGGAGCTACGCCAGATCGCCGGCGGCTGGCGCCTGGGCACGACAGGGGACGCCGACGAGGTCGTGCGCCGGCTGCAGAAGGCGCGCAAGGTCGAGCGCCTCTCGCCGGCCGGCCTCGAGACCCTGGCGGTTGTCGCCTACCGCCAGCCGGTCACGAAGGCCGAGGTGGAGGCCATCCGCGGCGTGCAGTGCGGCCCGATGCTGCGCGGGCTCGCCGATCGCGGCCTGGTGCGTGTCACGGGGCGCTCCGACCAGCCCGGGCACGCCCTGGAGTACGGGACCACGCGCGCCTTCCTCGACCGCTTCGGCCTGGCCGACCTCGGGGACCTGCCCCGTGACGGCGAGCTGCTGGGCTGAGCCCCCTCACCCACGCCTCCAGCTTGCTTCGGGCGTCAGCGCCTGCGTACACTCTCCCGTTCCCTCTCCCGGGTCCCGCGCGAACCGAACCCAATGTCCAGGAAACCAGCCAAGACCAAGCAAGTCGGGACCGCAGCCCCCGCTGCTTCCGACGACGACCTCGTCATCGTCCCCAAGGGGCAGAGCCGCCTGCGCTTCTACCTGAGCTTCGCCCTGGTCATCTTTCTGCTGATCATCTTCGTCGTTCCCAGCGCCCTGATGGGCTCGCTGGGCGCCGGCAACGATCAGGTGGGGGAGACCTACGCGCGCTGGACGGGACCGGACGGGACGCCGACGGAATACACCTACGCGGACTTCGTCGGGCACAAGCGCGCGCTGCGCATCCTCGAGACCTCGCGCATCCTGCCGTTTCTGGGGTTCGGGCGGATGGATCCCGGCCTCGACGAGGACGTCGCGCGCTTCTTGATCCTCGAGGACGTGGCCACCCACCAGGGCATTCGAGTCACCGACGATTCCCTGGCGAGCTTCATCCTACGCACCTGGCCCGATCCCGAGGCCTACCGCGCCTTCGTGGCCAACAACGTGCGCAAATCGGCGGCCTCCTTCGAGGTGGCTCTGCGCCGCGCTCTGACCGTTGGGCGCCTGCGGCTCTACCTCGACTACGGCGCGAGCAGGACCGACCCGCTTCGCATCGAGGAGACCTGGAAGGGGCGACACCAGGAGACCGCCTTCCACCTCGTGCGCATCGCCGTGGCGGACCAGGAGGAGCAGGCCCGTGCGCGCCTCACCGAGGCCGACCTCGAAGCCTGGTTCTCCGCCCTCGGCGAGCCCGACCGGCAGCCTTACCGCACGCCGAGACGCTGGTCGGCCGAGATCGCTTACTTCACTACCGGCGCCGAAGCCGCGGAGGGCGAGCTCGCCGGGCTCCTGGAGGCCTACCCGCGTCCCGATGGCGATGACCCCGATGACCTCGCCCGGCGCTACTACGAGTCCTTCTCCCACAGGCGCTTCCGCCGCGAGGAGGAGGACGAGAGCCTGACCGGACGCGAGCGCCTCTACCTGCCCTTCGACAGCGTCGCAGACGCCTGCCGCCGGGA
The DNA here is from genome assembly GCA_002686265.1 of Planctomycetota bacterium. GTDB lineage: Bacteria > Planctomycetota > UBA1135 > UBA1135. The sequence continues at coordinate 94,316 of NZBA01000008.1, read as the reverse complement.
GGCGCCGGCGTACTACGCGATGGTGGACTGGCTCTCCGATCTCAATGCCCGCCTGGCCGAGGGCACGATCCTCGAGGTCGTGGATCTCGCCGCCGAGGCGGCCAAGCTCGGCCTCTCCTTCGCGCCCGCGGATGCTGAGCGCAGCCTGGAGGAGTGGAGCGACGGTGAGGGGCCCCTCGCGGGGCCCTCGGTGGCCGCCGCCATGAACAACCGCGAGCCCGGCAGCTTCGTGCCGACGGTGACCGTCCAAGAGGGCGCCTTGATCGTGGCTCGCATCGGAATGGTGCGGGAGTCGGAGCTGCCGCCCTTCGAGGAGATCAGCGAGCGTGTCGCAGAGGCGTGGGTCGAGCAGACCTCGGGCGAGCTCGCCCTCGAGCGCCTCGAGGCTGTCCGCGACGGCCTCGGCGAGAGACCCGAGATCGAGGGTACGCCCTTTCTACCCAACGCAAGTGCCGAGGAGTTCGAGGCGGCCGCTTCCGCGGCGGCTTTCGACGTCCGCTTCCGCGACTTCCAGGAACGTTTTGCTCCCCCCACGGGGGACGATGAGGAAGCGGACTCGATCACCGGATTCCTGAACTCGTCGAACACACTCTACACCGCCGAGGAGGGGCAGGTCCCCGCGGCCGCCCTCGACGGCGGGCGGGATTTCGCCTACTTGGTGCGCCACTCGGGTGCACGGGCCGCGGACCTCTCGGGCATGACGCCGGCGGATTACGAGTCGGTCCAGCGCTTGGAGATGCAACTGGCCGTGCAGAGCTTCAGCGCGGCCGCGTTCGACTCGGTCGACTACCTGAAGGCACGCTACCAGCTCCATCTCGCGAGTTGGGAAGGCGAGGAGGCCGGAGAGGTCACCCAGACCGAAGGCGGCGAGTAGGGCTCGCTCCCCGGCACCTGAAGAGCCCGCCGGCCCGCGGGTGGGGGAACCGCGCGGACCGACGGACGGGGGGGAGATCAGGGTGCGCTTCTCGATGCGAGGCGCGGTCGCCGGAGAACGGAGGGGCGTGGGTCCGGTGGACCCGCGACGACTCGCGCCTGAAGTCCTCATCGTCCGCGATGCCCGAGCAGCTTGTGTCCGCGCCGCGCCGCTTCCCGGAGCAGGGACTCCCTCATCAACCCGCGGGATTCAGGCTCGCGCCCACCGGAGCTTCCTAGCGGTCGCTCGCGGCTCCCTCGCGTCCCCCAGAGCACACCTCGAGGAACGACTCGGTCTCAGGCCCGCCCGTGGGCGGTCCTGAACTGGACCCGGAAGATGCTCCCGCCACCGGGCCGATCGAGGACCTCGGCGCCGCCTCCGAGGGCCTCGGCCTGGGTGCGCACGAGGTGCAGCCCCAGGCCCGTTCCGCGCGAGGTGCGGGTGGCCTCGTTGCCCATGCGCCCGAAGGCCTCGAAGACCCGCGCCCTCTGCTCGGGGGGGATTCCAGGGCCGCGGTCGCAGACCTCCAGAACGACGCGCCGACGCCTCAGGCGCGTGCGCACCAGGATCGACTCGCCCGCAGGACCCTCGGCTGCCGAGGCGTACTTGCGCGCGTTCTCGACCAGGTTGCATACGATCGAGCTCACCGCCTCCGCGGTCAGCATCACCGGAGGCAGGTCCTCGGCAAGCTCCAGGTCCAGATCATCCGCCGCACCCTCGCGCTCCTCGAGCAGGCCTTCGAGCACTGGTTCCAGGGTGGCGTTGAGGTCCGCCGGCTCCGGCTCGAGCCCTACTCCCGCCAGCTGGCCCTTCTCGAGCACGCGCTGGACCATCGTCTCGAGGCGCTCGGCCTCGGCCACTATGCGCCGGTGGTAGTCGGCCTGGCGCTCAGGGTCGCGTGCCCAGCCGTCGCGCAGCATCTCTCCGTAGAGCCGGATGGCGGACACCGGCGTGCGCAGCTCGTGTGTGACCGAAGCGACGAAGTTCTCGGTCTGGTGGGCGTATTCGAGGTCGCGGCGCACCGAGCGCAACAGGAGCACCAGACCGGTGACGAGCGACAAGCCGAGCATCGCGGCCACTCCCAGGAAGCGGCGCGCCTGGAGCTCGAAGCGCCGCTCGAGGTCCCCGGTGTCGATCGCTACGTGCAGGGCGCCGAAGGCGCGATCCGTGGGGGAGTAGGTCTCGAATCCCAGCTCCCTGACCAGGTGGACGTGTCCTATCTCCTCGTCGATGGCGGCCGCGGGCGGCTCGTGCCCTGCCGGCAAGAAGCGTTGAGAGCCGTCGAGCACTCGCGCGGCGGCCTCGGCGGGGACCTCCGCGAAGAGCCACTGGGGATCGACGAAGAAGCCCTGCACGATGTAGGCGCCCTCGCGTAAGGTCGAGAAGCAGTCGGGCATCTCGTCGAGGAGCGAGCTGCCCGTGAGTAGCACGCGGCGCGTGGCGATCAGGCGCGGCGTGCCGTCGTCCTCGAGGAAGAAGCGCAGGTGGAAGCCGTACTGGTTGACGTCGATCTCGCTGCTCTCGAGGGTGCGCAGGTGGACTAGCTCGGCCAGCATGCACTGCACGTCCGTCTCCGCGCTGTGGTTGATGGCCGCCACCGAGAGAGTGAGGCGCGTCTCGCGCCCGGCGGGGAAGCGCGTCACGCTCTGGAAGTTCCCGCCGTCGTGGTCGTGGATCACCAGCTCGGCGGCGGTGGCCAGCAGCGCGCCCCGTCGGCGCTCCCACTCCTCCGGATCGTCGGCTCCGCCGAACAGGGTCACGGACGCCTCCGCTCCGGCCGAGAACTCGTAGGTGAACCAGGCCAGGATCCCCAAAGGCGCCGGCTCGAAGGCGAGGGGCGAGCGCACCAGGGCGAAGTCGGTGCCGATCGTCCCCGGCGGGAAGAAGGCCTCACGGTAGTGATACCAGGGACGGTGGTTTTCGTTCCCCACGAGCTGGTGCAGCTCATCGTGTACCGCCTCGGCGAGGCGGCGACCGGCGTCGTAGACCTCCCAGGGAACGGCTTCCAGGCTGTGTTCGTGGTCCTGGATCAGCTGGCGCCAGTGGAGCACTCCCAGCACCGCCGTGGGGAGCACGAGCAGCAGGCCGTAGAGGGCGAGCGCCGTCCGCCTGTGCTGGAAGCTCAGCTGTACCAACGGTAGCCCTTGCCCCGCACCGTCTGGATCAGCGACGGGCTGGAGGGGTTGGGCTCGACCTTCCGACGGAGTCCGACGATGTGGATGTCTACCGTGCGCGTCTCCACCTTGCCGTTGCTGTAGTGCCAGACATCGACCAGGAGATCGTCGCGTGTCACCACCCGGTGAGCGTTCTGGATCAGGTAGCGCAGGATGTCGCCCTCGCGCGGAGTGAGCTGCTGCACACCGCCGTCGCGGTGGACCTCCAGGCGCTCGAGGTCGACCGAGATGCCGCCGGGTAGCTCCAGTTGCGGCGGGGGCGAGGTGTCGATCTCCCGGCGGCGGAACTGGGCCGCGACGCGCGCCACCAGCTCGCGTGGAGCGAAGGGCTTACACATGTAGTCGTCGGCGCCCATGTCGAGCCCGCGCACCACGTCCGCCTCGTTGGCCCGCGCGGTCAGGATCAAGACGCGCAAATCGCGCTTCTCCGTGCGCACCTGCTCGAGGATCTCGAGGCCGCTCATCCCCGGCAGCATCAGGTCCAACACCATCAGGCCGTGGGCGCCCGAGCGCGCGGCCTCGAGGCCCGAGGGGCCGTCGAGGGCCACCTCGACCGTGAAGCCGGCGTGCTCGAGGGCGTCGCGGATGCCTAGGGCCAGGTTCTCCTCGTCCTCGACGACCAGGATTCGCTCGTGGCGGTTCGCGCTCTCGCCGCTGCTCTGGGAGGCTTGCATGAGTGGTCTTGAAGGGTCGATGGGGCACGTGCGACCCGCCCGCGGGGTCTTTCCTAGATACGGGCGCCCGGCGCCGAGTTTCGGTCTCGGGCCAGGAAAACCGCCGCGCCCATGGCAGAGCGTACTACATCTCCGCCAGGGCCTCGGCCACCCAGGCCGGCAGGCGGGCGAGGAGCGGTGTGCGGTCGGTGAGGTCGGCGACCATCGCCCGCGCCTGCTCGGGCATGCGGGCGCGCCACAGGGCCGCCCCCAGCTCCAGGCGCACGGGCGCGGGGCCGCCGGTGAGATGCCGGCGGGCGATGCGCAGGACCTGGCGCAGAGAGCGGTAGGCGTCCTCCCAGCGCGCGTCGTCGGCATGCTCGCGCGCCCACAGGAGATGGGCCCGGCTCTCGAGGGCGTCGGCGACCAGGGCCGCGTCCTTGGTGCGGTACTCGCGCGAGAGGGCCCAGGCCGTCTCGCCGGTCAGTCCACCCAGTCGCTCGTGGGCCAGGGCGAGGGTCGCGGCTCCCTCGTGCTCGCGTCCCATCAAGAGCAGCTTGGCGCCGGTCTCGGTCAGCCACAGGGCGTCGGTGCGTCCCGCGGCGCGGGCGGTCTCGAGGGCGGCTAGGCCGCGCTCGCCGTCACCGGCGGAGAGCTCGAGCCAGGCGCGGTTGCGCAGCGCCGCGGGGTGTCGGGCATCCACCGCGAGGGTGGCCTCGAACAGCTCCCGCGCCTCACTCAGATCGCCGCGTCGGGCGTGGTGCACGCCCGACTGAAGCAGCGGCTCGACGCGATGGGGGCGAAGGGCCAGCACGGCTCGCCAGGCGGCGAGGACCTCCTCTTCCTCGGCGCCGGTGCGTTCCAGCAGGCGCGCCCGCAGGGACAGAGCGACGGCGGAATCCGCGCGGGCGGCCAGGGCTCGCTCCAGCGCTCGCTCGACCTCGACCGCGGTCGGCGGGGGTGGGCCGGCGATCGACGCCAGGGCCAGGCCGTGCCGCGCGAGGCCGAGGGCCGGCCAGACGGCCAAGGCCAGGAAGGCCAGACCGGCGAGGCGCACGGGCAGGCGGCGTGACCGGGCGCCCGGCGCGGGCGGCCCGCCGCCGAGCAGGGCGCCGAGCAGGGCGAAGCCGACGACCGAGGCCACCGGGTTGTAGAGCAGCGTCGCGTTGAAGAGCCCGGCCACCAGGGCTCCCGTACCTCCCAGGGCCAGGGCGCAGGCGACCTCGTCTCCCGAGCGCAGGGCGCGCAGCGCCGAGGCGCCGGCCGCCGCGGCCAGGACCAGCCAGATCAAGGCGCCAGGGAGGCCTGACTCGCCGGCGAGCAACAGCAGGTCGTTGTGCGGGTGCTCGACTTCGCGCTCTTGCTCCTGACGGCGACCGTGCGAGGAGAGCTCGATCTCGATCGGATCGCGGTGCAACGGGAAGCGCACCGCGAACTGCCCGGGCCCCACGCCCAGCCACGGGTCCTCGAGGGTCATCGCTACCGTGCGCGTCCAGATCCTCGCCCGCACTTCGATGCCGCCGGTGTCTCCGGGCGCGGCGGCGGCGGGCGTCGTGGCCGGTGCCGCTCCGCGCTCGCCGAGGGCTCCGGCGACGAGGAAGGCGGCTCCCGCGACGAAGACCGTGGCCGCGGTCGCAAGGGCCGGGGCGTGGCGGCGGGGACCGCGCAAGGCCGCCAGGCTCGCGCCGACGAGCGCGATGCTCCCGGTGACCAAGGCCGCGCTCACCGGCGTGCGCACGGCGTGCACCCACAGCAGCACCGCCGCCGCGCCTCCCGCGAGGCGCCAAGCGCCGTGGCCCGTGCAGGCGAGGGCCGCTCCGCACAGGGCGCCGGGCAGCACGGCGTCGGAGAGCTCCCCGGTGTTGCCGGCGAAGCCGCCGGCAACACCGGGGAGCCCGGCGAGATCCGTGGCCGAGGCGAGCAGGGCGAGGACGACGGCGCCGCGCACGAGGGTGCGCCGTCCGCCCTCGTCGAGCCCCGCCGCCGCGATGGCGGCCAAGGCGCCCCCAGCCAGCAGGATCAACGCCCGCGCGCGCTCCAACCCGTCCCCCTCGCCGTTGCTCGCCAGCCACGAGAGCAGAGCGACGGCGAGCAGGGCGGGCGCGAGAGCGGCCGCTCCCGGGCGCGAGGCGGGTGGGCGGGCGAGGAGGAGGAGGGCGAGCGGCACGAGGCCCACGCCGACCCAACCGCCGAGGGCCGCCTCGCCGGCGGCGGGGTCGGTCGCGCCCAGGGCTCCCGCGGTGACCGCTCCCAAGGCGGGGAGCAGCAGCAGGACGGCGAGGGGCGTGCCCTTCAAGGTCGCTTCTCCGACGGCCCTCAGTCTCGCTCCCCGAGGATCGCCGCTACGTAGCTCTCGGGGTCGAATGCCTCGAGCTCCTCCAGCGACTCTCCGGTCCCGATGAAGCGTACTGGTAGGCCGAGTGCCTCCTTGATGCCGAACACCGCGCCGCCGCGCGCCGTGCCGTCGAGCTTGGCTACGATCAGGCCGGTGACCTCCACCGCCGAGGTGAACTCGCGCGCTTGGAGCACGGCGTTCTGGCCGTTGGTGCCGTCGAGCACCAGCCAGGTCTCGTGCGGTGCGCCCGGGACGCGCTTGGCGATCACACGCCGCACCTTCTCGAGCTCGCTCATCAGGTTCTTCTGCGTGTGCAGGCGCCCGGCGGTGTCGATCAACACGACGTCGATGCCGAGCGCGACGGCGGATTCGCAGGAGTCGAAGGCGATCGCCGCCGGGTCGTAGCCGTCGCGCTCGGGGCGCACGATGGGCGCTCCGTTTCGCTCGGCCCAGATCTCGAGCTGGCGCGCGGCCGCCGCGCGGAAGGTGTCCGCGGCCCCGAGCAACACGCTCTTGCCCTGGGCCCCGAAGCGGTGGGCGAGCTTGGCGATGGTCGTCGTCTTCCCCGAGCCGTTGACCCCCACGATCAGGACCACGGTTGGACCGTGGGTGAGATCGACCTCTTCGGTGGGCTGGGCGAGGCGTTCGAGCAGCAGGGTGCGCAGGGTCTCGCGCACGTCCATTTCGCCGTGGAGCTCCCCCCGCCGGTGGAGGCGGGTGAGCTCGTCGCAGAGCGTCCCCGCCACCGGTCCGAGGTCCGAGGAGTAGAGCAGGTCCTCGAGCTCCCCGATCAGGGCGGCGTCGATTTCACGGCCCCCGCGAAAGAGGCCCGAGATGCCGTCGGAGATCGCGGAGCGTGTGCGTCCCAGGCGATTCCTGAGGTGACCGAGGAGTCCCATCGCTCAGTCTTCGTCCGCGCGGTCGACTTTGCCCTGCGCGCCGGCCGCGAGCGCCTCGTTCATGATCCTGTCCAGGATCCCGTTGATGAAGGCCCCCGAGTTCTGGGTCGAGAAGCGCTTGCCCATCTCGATCGCCTCGTTGATGGCCACCTTGGGCGGGATGTCTGAGCAGTGCAGGAGCTCGTGGACGCCCAGGCGAAGGATGTTGCGGTCGAGCACCGCCATGCGGGAGATGTTCCAGTTCTGCGCCACGGCTTGGATGCGATCGTCGATCAGCGCCGAGTGCTCGTTCACGCCCAGGACCAGCCGGCGTGCGAAGTTGCGCGTCTGCTCGTCGTGCTCCTCCCCGCGCAGGAACGCATCCGCTTCGTCGATCCGCGTACGGACCAAGTCGACCTGGTAGAGGAACTGGAGTGCCAGCTCGCGTGCCCGCGTGCGCTTCTTCATGACCGCGCTCCGTCGCTCGCGGAGACACGGAATCCGCAGGTGCCAGCCGAGGGAGCCGCCGCCTCGATCCCATCAAGGGCGGCGAGGGTCTCCAGCGCCGCCCTGGCGAGGGCGCGGCCCTTGTCCTGGCTCCCTCCGGCATCCGGCGGGAGGGCGCGCGCGCGCGCCTGCTCGAGGGTCTCGCAGGTCAACACGCCGAGCAGCACCGGCTTGTCGCACTCCAGCATGACCTGGCGCAGCCCCGCGGCCGCACCGTGGGCCACGACCTCGTCATGGCGCGTCTCGCCCTTCAGGACCAGGCCGATCCCGATCACCGCGTCCACCCGCTCCTGGCGGGCGAAGCGCCGCGCGGCCAGAGGCAACTCGAAGGCGCCGGGAACGTAGCAGACCGGCATGGCGTCCGGCGCCACGCCCGCGGCGCGCAGCTCCGCGCGAGCCGAGTCGAGCATCGCGTCGGTGAGCTCCCCATGGAAGCGGGACACGCAGAATGCGATCCGGCGGCCGCTGCCGTCGGGGACGTCGTCGGACGGAGACTGGGTGTCCTGGACCATGGGCTGAGAAGGATCGGAATACGGATCGGGGCGACCTAGCTTAGCCCGTGCGCGCCGCTCCTCCAACCCAATCGCCCCTCTCAGGCCTCGGGCGCGCTCGGAGCGAGGCGGCGCAGGCGCGCGAGTCGGGCGAAGGCCGAGCGGCCGCGCTCGGAGAGCACGCGCCCGAGATCGTCGAGCAGGGTGAAGGCCAGCGGGACGACCCAGAGCGTGAAGAAGGTGCTGATGGCGAGGCCGCCGGCCACGCAGGTCGCGAGGGCGCGGTAGTCGATGCCCTCGGCCGGCGGCTCGGCGAAGGCCATCGGCAAGAGGCCGAAGATGGTTGTCATGGCGGTCATCACGATCGGCCGCACGCGCGTGCGGCTGCCCTCGAGGACTGCGAGGCGGCGCTCCATGCCGCCCTCCCGCAGGCGGTGGATGCGGTCGATCAAGACGATGCCGTTGTTGACGACGACGCCCACCAGGATGATCAGGCCGATGAAGCCGACCGAGTCCATCGGCGTGCGCGTCAGGTACAGGGTCCACAGCGCGCCGGTGGCGGCGAAGGGGATCGTGAACAGCACGGAGAAGGGGCGCAGCAGGGATTCGAACAGGATCGACATCAAGAGGAACACCAGCACGACCGAGAGGCCGAGGGCACGCTGCATCTGCCCCAGCTCGGTTGCCGTGCGAGAGCCGACCGAATCGTCGCCCCCGACGGAGAACCCGCGCGGCAGGTCCAGTCCGCGCAAGACCGCCAGGCCCGCCTCGCTGACCTCCTGCTGCCGCGTCGGGTCGGCGACGCGCCCTTGGATCGTGAAAGAGGCCTTGCCGTTCCGTCGGAAGATGCTGCGCGCGCCGCGCTGGAAGCGCAGGCTGGCAAAAGCCGCCAGGGGCACCGGCCCGCTGAGGGTCTGGATGTCGAGATCGCGCAGGGTGTCGAGCCCGGCAGCCTCTTCCTCGTCGTACTCGATGTAGAACGGCACCTCGCGCCCCGGCTCCTGGAAGAAGGGCAGCGCCGCGCCGCGCAGGGCCCAGGAGATGTTCTGCAGGGCGAGCTGGGCGCTGACGCCCAGGCGCCAGGCCTGCTCGGCGTCGATGGCCACGCGCACCTGCTCGGGGGCGTCGCCGAGAGGGGACGAGATGTCCTCGAGACCCTCGACCTCCTCCAGGGCGGCGAGAGCCTCACGCCCTAGGGCCGAGAGCCCGTCGGCATCCGGGCCCTCGAGGGAGAAGGTCACCACCGAACGGTTGCGCGTGTCGATGGACTGCGCCTCGGAGTAGTGCACCCGGTGGCCGGGAAGGGCGGGCCAGATCTCCTTCAGGCGCTGGCGCACGTGCTCGATGTGCTCGGGGGTCTGAGCCTCGTTCCAGTAGATGGTGAGCGTCCCGCCGCCGCGATCGAAGCGGGTCGAGGCGTGGTCGTGCCCGAACTCCCCGCGCCGCTCGGCGATCGGCGCCTCGTAGAGCGCGATCTCCTCGCTGGCCTCGGCCAGGGTGAAGTTGTCCTCCAGCTCGACCCGCAGGGTGAGGCGGCTGCGGGTTTCCTCCGCCCCGAAGGCGGCGAAGGTCATTCCGCTCTGGGGGACGACGGCCGAGGCGATCACTCCGATGGCCAGCACCGAGGCCAGGAGGCGGTGGCGCAGGGTCCAGTCCAGCAAGCGGCCGTTTGCGCTCACCAGCAGCTCGACCAGGGAGCCGCCGGCAAGCCCGCCGCCGGCCGGCCGAGGAGCCGCGTCCGGGCGCGCGCGCCAGCGTGCGAGGCCGAGCAGGCACAGGGTGGCACCGAGAAGGCCCGCGGGCACAGCGACGGTCAGGGCCATTACGCGCGGGGAGACGGCGGCCGCGGCGGGCGCCAGGCCGACCACGCGCAATGGGGCCAGGGCGTCGTCGCCGGGTGCGAGCACACGCCAGGCGGCGAGCCCCGCCAGGGCGCCGGCGAGCAGCAGTCGCGCCGGCGTCAGCACGCGTAGGAGACCGCGCTCGAGTGCGTGCAGGGCGCGCAGAGAGAGCCCGCCGCAGCGGGCGAGAGCTCCAAAGATCCCAGTGGCGACTCGGGCGGGGAGCGCTCCCAAGGGAGCCAACGAGCGGGCGAGGACCTCGGCGCCGGGCCTGCGCGGCCCGACGATGCGCGCCGCGGCCACCGGCAGGAAGACCAGGGCGATGAGCAGGCTGAACACCAGTGACAGGCACAGGGGCATGCCGATGGCGCCGAACATCAGCCGTGCCGTGGGGTCACCGGTCATGAAGATCATCGGCAGAAAGACGACCACCGTCGTCATCGTCGCCAGGGAGACGGCCAGACCCACGTCGCCGACGCCGGCGGCGGCCGCCTCGCGCGGGGAGAGACCCTCGCGCTGGAGGCGCGCGATGTTCTCGATCACGACCACCGAGTTGTCGACCAGCATCCCGATCCCAAGGGTGATGCCGGTCATCGTCAGGATGTTGAAGGTCCCGCCCGCGAAGTAGACCCAGGCCACGGCCAGCAAGGACGAGACTGGGATCGAGAGCGCGACACACAGAGTCACCCGTACGCGGCGCAGAAACGAGAGCAAGACCAACGCGGCCAGGGCACCGCCCCACAGCGCCGTGCTACGCAGCTGGCCGAGCGAGGCTTCGATGAACTCCCCCTGGCTGAACAGGTTCAGGAACTCCATGCGGCCTTCCAGCTCGGCCGAGGCCTCGAGCTCCTCGAAGGCGGTCTGAACCGCCTTCGACGTCTCGACCACGTTGGCCGAGCCCTCCTGGCCGATCTGCCCGAAGTAGGCCCGCGCGCCGTCGATTCGCGAGAGGTTGTCGATGACTGCCTTGACGCGTTCGACGCGCGCTACGTCCGCCAGCACCAGTCCGCCGCCGATAGGGAAGCGCTCGACCTCCTCGAGGGTCTCGAAGCGCATGTCGGAGCGCACCAGCACGCGCCGCCGACCGTCGTATACCTCGCCGAGAGGCTCGGTGAAGTTGTCCCGATTCAAGCGCAGCACCAGAGCGCTCAGGTCGAGGCGCGAGGCCTTGACCTTCTCCTCGTCGAGCAGGATTCGGATCGAATCCTCGAGCCGACCCCAGATCTGCACGCGGCTGACGCCGTCGACAGCCTCCAGCCTCCGTTGCACTAGGGTCTCGACCAGGTAGTCGGTGCGGTCGCTCTGACCGTCGTGCAGGAGGGCGAACCACATCAAGGGCAAGTCGCCGTCGTTCCAGGACCAGATCTGGACGCGCTCGAGCTCGTCGGGGAGCTCGGGGCGCGTGCGTTCGATGCGGTCGCGCAGCTCGGCGCGCGCGAGGTCCATGTCCGCACCACGCTCGAACATCACCTCGACTCGCGCCTGACCTTCGGCCGACCAGCTGTAGACGTCGGCGACGGCGGCCATGGTGCGGATCTGCTCCTCGAGCGGACGCACGACCTTGGCCTCGTTCTCCTCGGCGCTCGCTCCGGGGTTCCAGGCGATGACCGTCAGCCCGTTGCTCTGGATGCCTCCGGGGAGCATCTCGAGCGGGATCCGCGAGTAGGCGATCACGGCCACGACGATCAGGGCCGCGAAGGAGACCAGCAGGGTCACCGGCCTGGCGACGGCGCCCTCGAACAGGCCGGTGCGAGCGCTCACGGCCGTGCCCGCTCTCCGTGGGAGTCCGCCCGCCCGCCGGCCAGGAGCGAGTAGACGACGGGGATCACCACCAGGGTCAGGAGCGTCGAGCACGCCAGGCCGCAGACCACGGTGATCGCCATCGGCGCGCGCAGCTCGCGGCCCTCGCCGGAGCCGAGCGCGCCCAACAGGGGCAGGCCCGCCAGCCAGCCGGTGAGGGGCAGGAGCCCCAGCACCGTGGTCGCGGTCGTCATCAGGATCGGGCGCAGGCGGGCCCGCCCGGCGTCGAGGATCGCCTCGCGCGGCGCCAGGCCCGCGGCGCGCTTGCGGTTGATGCGATCGACGAGCACGATCGCGTTGTTGACCACGATCCCCGCCAGGAGGATCAGGCCGATGAAGACCACGACCGAGAGCGGCGTGTCGAGCCAGTCGAGGGCGAAGACGACCCCGACCCCGGCCAGGGGAACCGTCAGCAGGATGATCAGGGGCTGCAGCAGAGACTCGAACTGGCTGGCCATCACCACGTAGACCAGGAAGATCGCCAGGAGCAGGGCGAAGCGCAGGCTGTCGAGTCCCTCTTCCAGGGCGCGCTTCTGGCCGCCGAGCTCGACCCGGATGTCCGCTGGGCGCTCGAGGGTCGCAAGGGCGCGCTCGACGCGTTGGTTGAGGCCGCCGAGGTCGATGCCGGTGCCCGAAGCCGTGATGACGACCGCGCGCGTATTGCCGATGCGGCGAATCTCGGCCGGGCCCTGCACCAGCCGCACGTGGGCCACGGCGTTGAGGGGCACGGGCGTGGCGGCCGCGGGGTTGACCGCCAGGTCGAGTACGTCGTCGAGGTCGTTCAAGAAGCGCTCGTCGGCGAGCACCCGGATGTCGATGCGGTCGTCACCCTCGACGAAGCGCGTGGGGACGCTGCCGAGGAGTTGGTCACGGACGAGAGAGGACACGGCCGCGAGGTCGAGGCCGTACTCGAGGGTCTTGTCACGATCGAACGCGATGCGCGCCTCGGGATGGCCCGGCCGGATCGTGGTGCGGATGTCGGTCAGACCTTCGACCGCCTCCATGCGCCGTGCGACCTCGGCGGCGATCGTGCGCATGCGCACCAGGTCGTGACCGGTGACCTCGACGGCGATCGGTGCGTCGAGGCTGAAGGGTGTCGGTCGCGTCACATCCACCGAACGCACCTCGGCGCGCGCCTCGAGCAGGGCGCGCACCGCGCCTACGAGCGCACCCTCGCGCTCCGCCGGGCGCGCCTCGGGCGTGAGTCGCACGGTCAATCGCGCGGTGTGCTCGCCCTCGATGTCCCGCGAGAGAGTGTCGGCCTCTACTCCCACCGTCAGGGCCGTCACCGCCACGCCGTCGAGGGCACGCACGCGCTCCTCGATGGCCTCCATGACGAGCGCGGTGTCGAACAGGGGCGTCTCGACCCCCAGGCCGACGTGGGCTGTGAACTCGCCCTGGCGGATCTCGCCCAGGAGCTCCGCGCCCAAGTGCGGGACGCGCGCCCCGGCCGCGGCGCCGAGCAGGCCGACGCCGGTCAAGACCACCGCCGGGTGAGCGAGGGCGCTGGAGAGCGTGCGGTCGTAGAGGCGCTCGGTGCGCGTCCAAGCATGGTCGAAGAGCAGGCGCAGGGGCGCGCTGACCACGCTTCCCACGCGCCAAGCCAGGGCGCCAGCGGCGGCGACGAGCGTCACGGTCAACTCGTACACCAGGAGTGCACCTCGGCCGGCGAGCGAAAGCAGGCGCGGGAGGAGCGTCGCCCACGTCCAGGGCCCGTGCGCGGCGGGCGGGGGCGCGATGGCGGCCGCCGGATGCGCGCTCGGCTCTCCCGCCAACCAGCGGCGGGAGGCGAGCATCGGGATGAAGAGCACGGCCACCAGCAGCGAGACGAGCAGGGCCGAGACGACCGTCACCGCCTGGTCACCGAAGATCTGCCCCGCGATGCCTTGCACGAAGACGATCGGCGCGAAGACGGCCACCGTCGTCAGGGTCGAGGCCACGATCGCGCCCGCCACCTCGCTCACCCCGCGCACCGCCGCGGCCGCCAACTCGTCGCCCTCCTCGCGGCAGCGTGTGATGGACTCGAGGACGACGATCGCGTTGTCCACCAGCATCCCGATCCCCAGGGCCAAGCCGCCCAGGGACATGATGTTGAGGGACACGTCGAGCAGGAACATCGGCGCGAAGGTCACGACGACGGAGATCGGGATCGAGAGGGCGACGATCAGGGTGCTGGCGGCCCGCCGCAGGAAGAACCACATCACGACGATCGCCAGAGCGGCCCCGAACAGGGCTGCTTGGCGCACATCCTCGATGGCGGCTCGGATGAACTGGGACTGGTCGGAGAGGACCGCGACGTGCACCTCGTCCCGCAGGCGCCAGGCGAGGTGAGATTCGAGGTGACGGTGCTTCCAGAGCCCGCCGTCGGCCCCGCTGTCGGCCAATCGCTCGGTGTGGGTGCGCTGGGCGTCCGTCCCGAGCGTGCGCGAGCGGACCGCGTCGGCCACTTCGACGATGTTCGCCCCCGCCTCGCGGTAGAGAGCGATCTCGACCGCCTCCTCGCCGTCGAGGCGCGTGATGACCTCGCGCTTCTTGTGGGTGCGCTCGACCGTCGCGACGTCGCCGATGCGAATCACCGCGTCCCCGCGTTCGACCAGCGGCAGGGACTCGATCTCAGCCAGGTCCCGGAACTCGTTCAGGGTGCGCACGAGGTACTCGGTCGAGCCCTCGCGCAATACGCCGCCCGAGGCGTTCAGGTTCTCCTGGCTCAAGCGCAGGGCGAGTTGTGCCGGGTCGATGGAGTGGGCCGCCAGTTTGTGTGGGTCGACCCGCACCCGAATCTCCTCCTCGAGCCCGCCGCGCACCTGCACAGCAGCGACGCCGGGGATCGACTCCAGCTCGCGTTCGAGCTTGTGCTCGACGGTCCAGCGCAGGTGTGCCAGGTCAGGGGAGGCGACGCCGGTCACTCCCAGGCGCAGGATCGGATCGAGGTTGGGGTCGTAGCGCAGGATCAGGGGTCGCTCGGCGCCCTGCGGCAGGATCAGGCTGTCGAGCCGGTCGCGCACGCCCTGGACCGCGAAGGTCATGGTCGTGCCCCATTCGTACTCGAGCACGACGTCGCTGGCCCCGGCGCGGCTGATCGAGCTCGTGCGGACGAGGCCCGCGAGGGAGCCCAGGGACTCCTGGATGCGGCGCGAGACTCGATCCTCGATGTCCTCGGGGGCCGCCCCGGGCCAGACCGTGCGCACGGTCAGCGTCGGGTAGCTGATCTCCGGCAGCAGGTCCATCGGGAGCTTCGAGAGCGAGATCGCCCCGAAGACCGCGATGGCCACCATGAACATGGTCACGGCCACCGGCCGCCGGGTGACCCAGGCGAGGCGCGAGCGTCGCTCGGCGGGCGGCTGGGCCTGCGCGTGGGGAGGAGACGTCACCGCGCCGTCATTCTCTCGCGCCGTCGCGCTCGGGCGCGTTCGCCGCTTCGACCTCGGCGCCATCCTCGAGGTCGCGGTTGCCCACCTCGACGACGAGGTCTCCCCCGCTCAAGGCCCCGCTCTCGCGCGGGACCACCTCGACGGCGTCGCCCTCGCTGAACCCGGGCGTGACCTCCACGCGCCGGGCGACGCCGTCGCGCACGCTGAAGAGGACGGTCACGTCGCCCTCGCGTCTCAGAGAACGTTTGGGCACGACCAAGGCGTCGGCGTGACGCTCGAGGACGATCTCCAGGCGTAGCAACATCCCCGGTAGGAGACTCGTCCCGTCAGCGTGGGGGAGGAGCCGGGCCGTGACCCGGAAGGAGCCCGAGGCCGAGTCGATGCTCGGGCTGATGCGTTCGATCACGCCGGGGAACTCGTAGGCGGGGATCGCCTCGGCCCTGGCGCGGATGCGCGCGTCGCCGGCCGCCGAGCCCGCCCCGTCGGCGACCGCGCCGAGAGCGGTGAAGACGGCCAGCTCACGCTGCGGGCGCGGGAAGACGGCTCGCAGGTGCTCGAGGTCGGTCAGGACGAAGGCCTCGGTCGCCGGCCCGGCGTTGTCCCCGACGCGCAGGCTCCGACGCGCGATGACCCCGGCGAAGGGGGCGCTGATCTCGGTGTGCGAGAGCGTGACCTCGGCGCGGTCGCAAGCCAGTTGCGACCGTCTGGCGGCGGTCGCCGCGGCGCGCTCGTCGAGAGCCGCGCGCTCCGCCGCCAGCTTGCCCGACTCGAAGGCGCGCAGGGCGCTGTCGCGGTCGAAGGCGAGCTGCTCGAGCTCTTGGTCCGAGATCAGCCCGGCCCGGGCGTTGCGCTCGTGCCGGCGCTGAGCTTGTCCGTGGCTCAGGCGCAGACCCTCGGCGTCGGCGTCGGCCTCGCGCCGGGAGAGAGAGGCGCGCTCGACGCTGTCGGTGGCCTCCGCCAGGGCTAGACGCGTCTCCTCCAAGGCCGCCCACGCGTCGCGCTGGTCGAGCACGGCGAGCACCGCCCCGGCCTCCACGGCGTCCCCCTCCTCGACGCGCAGGTCGATCACCATTCCCGAGGTGCGCGGGAGGATCGTGACCTGGCGCTCGCTCTCCACCACCGAGGTCGTCGAGAGCACGCGCCGCATCTCGCGGCGCTCGACGCGTGCCGTTCGCACGCGGGTCGGCTCGAGGCGGCGGGTCGTGGAGGCGGGGGAGGCGTCGGTGTCCGACGGGCCGCGACCACAGCCCGCGAGGAGCAGAGCGGTGGCCGCCGCGAGGGGGAGGGGGGGCGGGCGCATCGTGTCCATCTTAGCTGGGGAGCACTCGGGGTCCGAGGGAGGAGCGGGCACGGAGTCGCCGCGCCGGTGGGGGCGGCAGGTTAGACTCCGCGGACATGCGGACCCCCGGGGAGGCTGTTTCCGAGATTCTCGACCGCACGGCCGGTCCGGGCGCACCCCAGGACTGCGCTCTGGCCGAGGCCGCGGGGCGCGTCTTGGCCACCGATGTCGCCGCCGACGGAGACCTGCCGCCCTTCCCCAAGAGCGCCATGGACGGCTACGCGGTGCGCCGCGCGGACCTCGCGCGGGCCGACGGCGGCGAGGTCGCCCTGCGCCTGGCGGGCGAATCGAGCGCCGGCAGACCCCACGCGGGCACGGTCGGCGCCGGGGAGTGCGTCGCGATCTACACCGGCGCGGTGGTCCCCGGCGACTGCGACGCGGTGGTGATGGTCGAGCGCTCTCGGCGCGAGGGCGACACGGTCCTTCTGAGCGACTCTCCGCGTGAGCGCCAGCACATCTGCGAGCGCGGGGAGGACGTGCGCCGCGGTGAGCGCGTGTTGACCCGCGGCCGGCGCCTGAGGCCGGCCGACCTCTCGGTCCTGGCGGCGGTGGGCTGCGAACCCGTTCCCGTCTTCCCGCGCCCGCGGGTCTCGATCCTGACCACCGGCGACGAGCTCGTGTCTCCGGCCGAGGAGCCCGGCCCGGGGCAGATCCGCGAGGGGAACACCCTGCACCTCGCGGCCCTCGCGCGCGCCGCCGGGGCGGACGTCCTGCGCGTGGAGGTCCTGAGCGATGAGAGCGCGCTGCTTGCGCGCGCCTTCGAGCGCGCCTTGGGTGACTCCGACTTCCTGGTTTCGACCGGCGGCGTGAGCATGGGCCGCTACGACCTGGTGGGCGAGGCCCTGGCGGCCTGCGGCGTCGAGCGCGTCTTCCACAAGGTGGCCATCAAGCCCGGCAAGCCGGTCTGGTTCGGCGTGCGCGGTGAGAGTGTCGTCTTCGGGCTCCCCGGGAACCCGGTCTCCTGTCTGGTGGGCCACGAGGTCTTCGTGCGGCCCGCCCTCGCCCGGCGCGGGGGAGCGGTGGACGAGCAGGGCTTCGACCTCCGGGTCGGGCTCTGGGAGGGCGAGTCGCCGCGCGCCGGCGATCGCCAGCAGAACATCCCGGTGGCGGTCACCCGCGGCGCCGACGGCGTGGACTGGCTGCGGGCCGTGCCCTGGCGCTCCTCCGCGGACGTCGTCGGCCTCTCGCGCGCCGCGGGCCTGGCGGTCATCGAGCCGGGGGAGACCCTCGCGCCCGGCGAGGCCTGCCGCTACCGTCCCCTGGTTTGAGTAGCGTCGAGCCCGAACCCCTCGCTCCCCTGCCGCGCCTGGGCCTTCTGTCCTGCGCCTGGGGTCTGGTCTTCCTGGCCGGACCGGGGATCCTCGGCGGCGCCCCCTCGCCGCTGGGCGTCGCGGGTGTGGGGCTGTGGGCGTTCCACGCGCGCCGCCGCGGACGGCGCGCCTTCGCCTGCGAATGGCTGGCGGCGGGCGTCTTCTTCGCCCTCCAGCTCTCCTGGATCCGCTTCATCTGGTGGCCGGCGGTGCCCTTCGGTGGGCTCGTTCTGGGCCTCACCGCGGCCCTCGCGGGCGTGCTCCTGCGACGGCTGACGCGCATCCTGTCCCTTCCCGCCGCCACGGCCCTGGCCTGGACTTCGCTCGAGTGCCTGCGGACCCTCATTCCGCCGCCGCTCGGGTTGGGATGGCTGCGCGTGGGGCACTTCGCCCTCGACCTGCCGCTGCTCGCCGGCAGCGCGCGGGTTTGGGGCGTCGAAGGCCTGACCTTCGTGCTCGCCGCCCTCGCCGGCGGCTTGGCGGAGCTCGCCGCCCGCCGCCGCCTGACCCGTGGCCCGGCCCTGTGGGCGGTCGGGCCCCTGCTCGCCGGCCTCGCCCTCGCCGTCGCCCTGCCCGCGCCGGAGACCCGCGCGGGCCCGCGCTTGCTGTTGGTGCAGCCGGCCATCGCCCAGGAGCGCAAGCGGTCGGCGCCCTTCGAGGAGGTCTTTCGCGCCTCCTTGGACCTCACCCACGAGGGCCTCGAGCGCCTGGAACGGGAGGGACGTCCAGCTCCGGAGCTGGTCTGTTGGGGCGAGACGATGTTGCGTACCCTGCTCGTCGGGCGCGAGCTCGAGGATGCCGCCGGCCAGGTACACTTCGATCCCTGGGCGCAGATCACCGACGAGGGGATCCCCGAGTTCCTCGCTGGCCTAGGCCGCCTGGAGAGTCTGCTGCTCCGGTACATCACCGCCGAGCGGACGGGCGCCCTGCCGTCGGAGACGTGGTTCCTCACCGGGGCCGAGGTCCTCGTGCGCGAGGGTGAGTGGGCCCGCCGCACGAACGCCGTCGTGCTCTACGATGCCGCCGGCCGGCGCGTGGGGCGCGCCCTCAAGCGTCACCTCGTCCCGGGAGCGGAGTCCCTGATGGGCTTGGAGAACTCGCCGCTCTTGCGCGGGTTCGTCCACGAGTTGGCGGGCTACGTTCCCGACCTCCTGGCGGGGCGGGAGACCGGCATTCTGACCCTTGGAGGGGAGAGCCGGGAGTGGCGCATCGCCGCCTCGGTCTGCTTCGACAACGCCTTCGAGGACGTCTACACCGACCCGGTCCGGGAGACGGCGGTCGATCTGCACCTGGTGGTCTCCAACGAGGCCTGGTATCGCGGGAGCTTCGAGCTCGACCAGATGGTGGCCTTCTCGCGCCTTCTGGCCCTGTCCACGGGCCGCTCGGTGGTCCGGGTCGCCAACTCTGGCATCAGCTGCGCGATCGACCCCTCCGGCCGGGAGCTGGCGCGCCTCACGGCGGCAGGGACCGACCGCGACGTGTCCGGGACCCTCGAGGTCCACCCGCCGGTTCCGGCCGATCCCGAGGAGCGCCCGCCCTACGTCTTCTTGCAGCCCTACCTAGCCTGGGTTCTCGTCCTCGCGGGGCTCGTGGGAGGGCTCATTTCTTTCCGTAACTCCGCTCCGCCGGCGGCCTAGACCGAGACGTGTCGGGGCTCCGGGTCGCTTGACCGCCTTCCGGGCGCTCCCTATACTCACCCGCCGACCGTCGACCTCGCGCCCAGCGCGCGCGGGTGACGCGAAGGTAGAGGCCGGCTGCCGGGCCTCGTTTCTGGATTTCGCTACTGGTTCTCGACCGAGCGCGGACCGCCTCTCCGAGCGCCCCGGACCCCCTCATCCCCACCGATCAAGCATGAGCCCCATTGGACGGATTTTCAGTGTCATCAACCTCGTCCTGGCCGCCTTCTTCCTGGCCTGGGCTGCGAACCTCCTCGCCGTCAGCCAGGAGTTCAAGACCAAGTACGACGACGAGGTAGCGGCTCACGCGGCGACCAAGGGCGAGCTGGACGGCGCGATCGTCGACCTCCGCGCGCAGGGCGACACCGCCCGGAATGACGCGGACCTCGCGCGCGGTGAGCGCGACTCAGCCCAGCAGGCGGCCCGCCTGCAGGAGAAGGCCGCCGACGATCAGCAGGCCGAGAACTCGAACTTGCAGTCCAACTACGACAACATCGCCAACTCGGTCTCGAACCTCGAGGCCAACAACCGCGGCCTGCAGACCGCCAAGGACACCGCCGTCAGCGCCCAGCACGACGCGGAGACCGAGCGGGACGCGGCCCAGCGCGACCAGCAGGACGCCGAGTCGCGTACCTCCGAGGTCGAGATGCTCAACGCCTCGCTGCAGAAGACCATCGGTGACAAGAACGCCGAGATCGCCAGCCTCGCCTCCGAGGTCTCCAACCTCGAGGTCCAGTTGGCGACCCTCGTGGACGTCACCGGCGTCGCGATCAGCGACATCACCTCCCAGCCCCTGATCGAGGGTACGGTCGTCAAGGCGCTCTACGACATCGCGCCGGGCATGGTTGCCCTGAACGTGGGCTCGAACAACGACGTGGTCCGCGGCCACACCTTCGAGATCCACAACGGCACCGCCTACAAGGGCCAGGTGCGCGTCGAGAACGTGCGCGCCGACATGTGCACCGCGATCATCCACCTCACCGTCCCCGGCCAGACCATCGGGCAGGGTGACAGCGCCAAGACGCGTCTCTAGGCCGTCCGACCCCCCGAACAGAGGCAAGAACCATGGCACGCAAGGCATCCCGTCGGTCCGGCCGCAAGGCGGCCCCCAAGGGCGGGTCGAAGAAGGACAGGGCGGCCGTCGCCGAGATCGAGGTGGTCGAAGAGGAGAAGGGCCTGGGAGTCAACGACGGCATCGCCATCGGGACGACCATCCTGTTCCTGGTTGCCATTCTCCTGACCGACTACACCCTGGGCACCGAGTACGGCACGGGCCTGTTCTTCAAGTAGTCCGCCCGCCGGCGAGCGCCCCGCGCCCCGCCGGTCACCGCACCCACCCGGCCCGGTTCGGCGCTCGCGCCGGCCCGGGCCGGTTCTCTAGGCGCGCAGGCCATGCTCTAGCAGGCCATGCTCTAGCAGAGCATGCTCTAGGCTTCCCGGCGGGTCTTCGCGAATCGTGTCGGCGAGGCGTCGGCGTCCTTGAACGGTCCCCTTCCACCGCTAGACTGCGAGCAACCGCCGTGGGAGCGGGAGCGTAGCGTGGCCCTCCACGCCATTTGCGCGTTCCTGTAACGGCCTGGAGTAAGCGCATGGGGAACCCCTTCAAGCCCTTCGAGTGGGCACTCGGACGTTTCTCGGTCGACATGGGTATCGACCTGGGGACCGCCAACACCCTGGTCAGCGTGCGAGGGCGAGGCATCATCCTCAACGAGCCCAGCGTCGTCGCCGTGAAGAAGGAGACCGGCGAAGGGCTGCTGGACGGCATGGCCGTGGGCAACACCGCCAAGGCCATGTTGGGCAAGACCCCCGGCAACATCGAGGCCATCCGACCGCTGAAGCACGGCGTCATCGCGGACTTCGACGTGACCGAGAAGATGCTGCGCTACTTCATCACCAAGGTCCACGAGGGCCGGCACTGGGTGAAGCCCCAAGTGGTGATCGCGGTGCCGGTGGGCATCACCGCCGTCGAGCGGCGGGCGGTGATCCACTCGGCCGAGCGAGCGGGCGCTCGGCGCGTGTTCCTGATCGACGAGCCGATGGCGGCCGGGATCGGCTGCGACATGCCGGTGACCGAGGCGCGCGGCTCGCTCATCGTCGACATCGGCGGAGGGACCACGGAGGTCGCCGTGCTCTCCCTGGCGGGAGCGGTCGTCTCGACCTCCCTGCGCATCGCCGGGGACGAGATGGACGACTCGATCATCGCCCTCCTGCGCCGTCAGCACAGTCTGTTGATCGGCGAGCAGACCGCGGAGCGTATCAAGCTCACCATCGGCTCGGCCTGGCCCATGGACCAGGAGCTCTCCATGGAGGTCAAGGGCCGCGACAGCGTCAGCGGCCTGCCCAGGCGTAGCACGGTCACCTCGATCGAGGTGCGCGAGGCTCTCCAGCACCCGGTGCACCAGATCTGCGACGCCGTGCGCGGCATCCTCGAGGAGGCGCCGCCGGAGATCTCGGCCGACCTGTGTGACACCGGCGTGACGATGGTCGGCGGAGGAGCCTTGCTGCACGGGATGGCGGACGCGGTCGCGGAGTACCTCGGTATCCCCGCGCGTCTGGCAGAAGATCCGCTGACCGCCGTGGCGCGGGGGACGGGCATCTTCCTCGACAAGCTGGACGTCTTCGCGCGGGTCCTCGCTTCCGACGAGGACCAGTAGGAAGCGGCGCGCGGCGTGAGCGCGGGGGGGACTCGTCGCGGGGGTTTGCTTTCCCCAGCGGGGACCGTGTACCTGGTCGCTCTCTTGGGGACCACGGCCTTGGCGTTGAAGCCCTTCGCGCCCGCCGAGCGCGTCCTCGACGCCCTCCTCTTGCCCACGCGGATCCTGCCCGAGTTGGCGGCTCCTCTGCACTGGCCGCGCTCCTCCTCTGTGCGTGCGGCGCAGGCCTCCCTGGCGGGGGCGGAGGAGTCTGCCCGGGGACGCGCCGCGGCTTGGCTCGAACAGGGGCGGCGCGCCTCCCTCCCGACCGAGCCGGGCCTGCTCGTCGGACGCCGACGCATCCACGGCGAGGTCGTGCGGCGCGGCGCCAGCAGTCTCGATCGCATCGATGTTCGCCTGTCCAGCCTGCGGGGCATCGAGCCGGGGATGCCGGTGGTCACCGGCGACGCCTACGTCGGCCGTGTCGTTGCCCTGCACCCCGAGCGCCACGGGGAGGTGACCGTCGACCTGGTGACCGGGGCGGACTTCTTCGTGGGCGCGCGTCTGGTGGACTCGTCCGCGACGGCGGGCACCGAGGGCTTGGCGCGCATGGTCGTCGGCGGTCTCGCCCCGCGGTTGACGAGCGAGGCCGTCGCCCCGCGCTCTGAGTCCTGGCGCCACCAAGTTACCCACCACCTGGCCGTCCACAACCCCAGCCCGCGCAACGTGAGCGCGGGAGAGGTACGCGTGGACGAGCCGCGGCCCACCGAGTTGGGCGGGTTCGGCGACCGCTGGTCGTGGCTGGCGAACGGCTTCAGGCTCGGGAGGTTGGAGGCGGCCGGGGTGGGTGCCGGCCGGCGCCTGCTGCGCGTTCGGCCGGAGTTGGATTACCACAGCGGCCTGCACCAGGTGATTGCCCTCGCCCCGATCGATGAGAGTGGGGGGGAGGACGATCCCACCGCCGACGTGCGGGCGCCGCTCTGGGCCTTCGACCCGCTGCGTTGGCTGACGACGCGCGTGCTCGCACCGACCTCGCTCTCCCCCCGCCGTGCGGGCCTGCGCTTGGCGGCGGGACGCTGGAGCGGAATCCGCGAGGGCGCGGCGGTAGCCTTCGGCGCGCGGCTGGTGGGCGTCGTGGAGCACGCCGGCTGGGCGACCGCCGAGGTCCGACTCCTGACCGATCCGGGGCTGAATCTGACGCTCTTGGCGCACCTCGCCGACGAGCCCGCTCCGCGTCCCCTGGGAGAGGTCGTGGTCCTCGGACGCAACGCCGCGGGTGCCTTGCGCCTGCGCTGGGAGGCGCGCCTGCCTCTGGGAGGGGCCGCCGCCGGGCCGCTCGAGGCCGAGCTGTCAACCGGCTCGGGGCGCCCGGGCGTGCCCGCAGGGTTGCTCGTCGGCACGACGCTCCTGCCGCGCGGCGGTGGCGTGCACGAGCTGGCGGTGGAACTCGACCCGCGCGCGGCCCATCTCTCGCACCTGAAGGTCTGGCGCCGGGCGCCCGAGGGCGGAGCGACACCGTGAGCTTCTCGGCGCGTTGGGTCGCCCGGCTGATGCTCGCGGTCTGGCTGGGTTGGGCGGCGGGGCTCCAGGCCTGGCTCACCGACGTCGGCACCCTCGCGCCCCTGGCGCCGGACCTGTCGATGGTGCTGGTCGCCTGCCTGGCGGGCGCCCTCGCGCGTCGCGAGCTGCCCGTGCTCCTGGCGCTCGCGCTCCTTGCGCGCCAGAGCTTCTCAGTCGACCCGGCGGCCGCGACCTTGGCGGGTTTGCTCGCCGTCGGCGGGCTCATGCGAGCCCTCGGAACCGTCGTCGACGTCGCCGGCCCGCTCGGACGGACCCTCGCGACCGTCCTCGCCACCGGCGGCTTCGCCTTGTGGATCGAGGCCGTGCGCGTCGTGCGCGGGGGCGCGCCCGCGGGCTTCGACCCCACCGGGATGGCGCCGATGCTGGCCGCGAGCGCCCTCGTGGCCCTGATCCTCGGCGGAGCCGCCGCGCGCCTGCCCGGCCTCTTCCCCCTGGGAAGGCAGAGCTGGTGAATCGACGCCGCTTCGGTCCCCTGATCGCCGCGGTCTTCCTGGCGACGGCCTTCATCTGGGCGCGCATGGCGCAGGTTCAGGTGGTCGAGCACCGACTTTGGGCACGCGAGGCGGCCAACCTCCTGCGCAGCTCCACGACCCTGCCCTATCACCGCGGCCGCATCCTGGATCGCCGCGGTCGCGTGCTGGTCGAGGACAGGGAGACCTACTCCGTCGAGCTCGTCTACCGCACCTTCCGGCGCGAGCATCCCCTCGGCCAGGTGACGCACGGGCGCTCGGCGCTGGCGATGAGCGCCGCCTCCCTGCAGAACACGGCCGGCCGTCTGGTAGACCACGCCCTGGAGTTCGTCTCCCTGACTCCGGCGGATCTCGAGGAGTTTCGGCGCGGTGGTTCCGTGACCCTCGAACCCTCGGGTGTCGTCATTCCCGCCGAGGATCCCGTGCGAGCGCGTCGAGCCGAGCGCGCGGCGGAGGTCGGCTTCTACCTGCGCAAGCTTCTCGGGCTCTCCCAACGCGAGTGGACGCGCCTGCGAAAGCAGGCCGAGCAGGCGACTGTAGAGGGCTCCTGGCTGTCCTTGGCCGCCGAGTTCCGCGGGCGCGACCCGTTGGCCTTCCAGGCCGAGTTCGTGGAGGATCTGGAAGGGGCGATGGTGCGTCTGGGGCGCCTTGCTCGGCTGGCGCCCTCGGACGCGGGCGAAGGCGGCGAGGGCGAGGCGCAGGCCCTCGGCCGACTCCTCGAGGGCATGCAGCGCATCCGCGAGGGCACCGAGGCCGCCATCGCCCGGGCCTTGTTCACCGAAGCCGCGGGCTTCGCTCCGGGGCGCGTCGAGACGAGCACTCTCGAGGAGCACTTCGACCTGGATTGGATCGCCGAGAGCCTGCGCTGGAGCGATGCGCGCTTGGAGCTGTGGGTCGCCGGCCTACGCACGGATTGGGAGCGGAACTGGCGCACGTACTTCGTCCCCGGCGCCGCCATCCGCGCGCGCTTCGACGGTGGCGGCGAGGTCGCTGGGGAGCGCCTGGCGAGCCGCCTCGCCGAGCTCTACCGCGCCCCGGTCGGGGCGCGGGGAGCACGGGACGGGGGAGATGCCGGCTGGCGCGGCATCGAGCGCCTGATCGTGTTCGATGAGCTGCCGACTCTCTTCGACCTGCCCGCCTCGTCTCTCGCCGCGGTCGCCGCGCCCGTCCTGCCCTTCCAGTCGCCCGAGTTGCGCGTGAGCGTCGACGCCGATCCGTGGGCCCTCTTGGGCGCGATGGCGGGCGAGCCCGACGAACGCTCGGCGCGCTTCCTGGCGGAAGAGGACCCCGCCCGTCCGTGGAACCCACCTCTGGATCCGCTGGAGGCGGCCCTGCGCCTGAGGCGCGTGGCCGAGGGGGCGCCGCCCGAATCCTCGGGAGAGGCCGACGACCGGTACAAGCTCCCGCTCTGGCTGACCGGGGGCTGGGAGCGGCTTTTTCAGGATCGGCTCGCCGAGCGTCTCGCCCTCGCGAGCGTGGCGGCCGCGGACGGCCCGACCCTGCCCTTCGCCCCCGAGCGTCTCGAACGTGCTCGCGACCAGGCGGCCTACATCATCCGCGACCTGGGCAGCCGCCCGGTCGTGGTCAGCGAGCGACCTTCTTTCGAGATCGTGCTGATGCTCACGCGCTACCCCGAGCATTTCCAAGGATTCGGAGTGCGCGACACGACGCGCCGGGTGGCGGTGGCGGTCGAGGCCGGCGGTCGCGCGGTCGCCGAGCACCTCGTGGGACGGGTGCGTGAATCGAGTTTGGCGGAGGTCGTCGGCCAGCTCCCGAGCCGCCGGGAGCTGTTCGATCTGCGCCACAAGACCCTGCGCAGCGAGGAAGACCGCCGCGTGATGAGCGAGCTCGTGGCGCAGCTGTTTCGCAACGACGAGCTGCACGGTACCGGTGGCGTCGAGGGCCTCTTCGATGCCGACTTGCGGGGCGAGAATGGTTATCTCGAGCGCGAGGGCCTCGAGGAGCGCGGCGGGAGCGGTGCGGCGGGCTTCTTCAAGCCTCCCCGCGACGGCTCGGACGTGGTCATGACGGTCGATCTCGACCTGCAGGCAGCCGCGCAGCGGGCGATCAGTCACCCCGTCCTCCCCGCCACCGAACGTGAGCGGGACGAGGTCTGGTTCGCCAACCCGGTGGGGGCGATCGTGTTGATCACTCCCGACGGGGCGGTCCTCGCGGCGGCCTCCTCTCCCGCCGTGCCAGGCGCTCGGGTGCCCGCCGGCCGCGACGGTCAGGGCGCTTTCGCCCACGAGCGCACCCTGCGTCGCTTCACTTTCCAGCCCATCGGCTCGGTCTTCAAGCCCTTCGTCGCCGCCTACGCTCTGGATCGGTTGGGCCTCGATCCCAAGGCGGAGCAGGCCTGCGACGTGCGCGAGGGCCGCGACTGGGCGAGTTGGGGGCACGTTCGCTGTCATGCCCGTTGGGGCCACGGTCCCCTCGACTTGCACGAGGCTCTCGTGCGCTCGTGCAACGCCTACTTCTCCTGGCTCGGATCGACCTACCCCGACGGCGACGCTCTGCTCGAGGCGGCCGAGGCCTTCGGCTTCCATCGCCCCACGGGCGTGCGTGCGGTTGGTGGTCGGACCGGCGTGGTGGAGGACGCGTCCATGCCTGCCTTCGCCGCCGGCCGCTCTCTGGGGCCCGCGGATCTGCAACGCGGGGCCAACGGCCTGGCGGTCGTCGAGGGCACGCCCATGCAGGTCGCGCGCGCCACGGCCGCCCTGGCCACCGGACGCTTGTGCGAGGTGCGCCTGGTCGAGTCCGTGGCCGGGGTGCCCCTGGAGGTCGTCGAGCGCCCCGTCGACCTGTCTTCCGGGGCCCTCGAGGCCGTGCGGGAGGCGATGATCGACGTCGTCGTCCGGGGAACGGCCGCGGGTCGCGGCCTGGGCGTGGCCCACCTCGGCTTCCACCTGGCCGCCAAGACCGGCAGCGCGGACTACGCGCAGATGAACGACGTCATGGCGGCGAGCCTGAACGGCACCCAGCGCCCGGGGATGCGCAAGCACGCCTGGCTCGCCGGTTGGTTCCCGGCCGACGATCCGGTGGCGGTGGTCGTCGTCTACCTGCACGACGTCGGGTTCACTTCCAGTCACACGGCCGTACACGTCGCCAGCCAGTTTCTGCGCAGCGACGAGGTCGGCGCCCTGGTCGTGGAGGCGCGGCGATGAAGAGCCTGCCCCTGCGCAGAGGTGGCGGCGCGTCGGTGGGGCGCGGTCCGCTCTTCCTCGCACGCCTGCGCTGGCGCGAGTTCGACTGGCACATCCTGCTGGTCGCGTTCGCGCTCCTGGTCTTCGGCTTGCTCTTCCTGAATGCCATGACCCTAGCTGATGGCGACCAGGGGCGGGACGACGTGCGCATCGACGCGCACCTCAAGAAACTGGCCGTCGGCCTGCCCTTTCTCATCGCCGGGCTCCTCGTTCGTGCGCGCACCCTGCGGCACAACGCCGCCTACCTCTACGCCGCGGCGATCGCCCTGCTCGTCGCCGTGCCCTTCGTCGGCGACGTGCGCAACAACGCCCAGCGCTGGATCGAGACGCCGGTCTTCGACATCCAGCCCTCCGAGTTCGCCAAGCTGGCCCTGATCCTGGTCCTGGCGCGCGTGCTCGAGCGCAATCGCTTGGAGCGCTGGCGTGACTGGGGGCGACCCTTGTTCCTGGCGGCGCTGCCCATGGGGCTGGTGGTCTTGCAGCCCGACCTTGGCACGGCCCTGACCATCGTTCCGGTGACCCTGGGGATGCTGCACCTCGCCGGAGCGCGAGGCCGCGTGCTGGGCGGATTCCTGATGCTGGTCGCCCTGACGGGCTTCGGCGCCTGGCGCTGGGACGTGGGCTTCCAGGGCTACCAGACCGAGCGCATCGAGACCTGGAAGGAGAGCTTCGACGCCGATTCCCTGATCGAGGGCCGGCGCGGCGCGGCCTTCCACCAGTACCACGCGCGCGTCGCCATCGGGAACGGTGGCTTGCTCGGCCAAGGGCTCGGTAGCGGGATTGCGAATCGCACCGGGATCCTGCCCGAGCGCGATTCCGATTCAGTCTTCGCGGTCATCTGCGAGGAGGGCGGGCTCGTGGGCGCGGGCGCCCTCGTGTTGCTCTACCTGCTCTTGATCGTGCTTCTGATGGCCAGCGCCGCGGGTCTGCGTGACCGTTTCGCGCGCCTGACCGTCGGCGGAGTGGGCCTCTACTTCGCGGCGCACCTGTTCTTCCACACCGGCGTCAACCTGGGCTTGTTGCCGATGACCGGCCTGACCCTGCCGTTGCTCTCGACCGGGGGCTCGTCGATGCTCGTGACTTTCCTGGCCCTGGGGATCGCCCTGGGGCTGGGGGCCAGCCACGAGCCGGCCCTCGACCGCGACGCCTTCCGTAGCTACTGAGGGCTCCGCGGCCGCGTGCGGCGCGTCCACAGCGCGTAGGCGCCCCACCCCGATCCGACCACTGCCAAGCCGATCCAGCTCAGGCGGGCGTCGTTCTGGAGGAGGTTGCCGACCACGACCATGCAGGCTGCCAGCAGGTACACCAACGGGAACAGCGGGAAGGCCGGGCTGGCGTAGGGGCGCGCGAGGTCCGCGCGGCGGCGGAACAGGAACAGGAGTCCGGCGGCGGCGAGGCCGTGGAAGATCCACTCGACGAAGACGACGGAGTTCACCAGGGCGTCGGTATCGCCCACGAACACGTAGGCAAAGGCCAGCAGCGCCTGTAGGCAGAGCGCCTCGACGGGCGCTCCGGTGCGGTGTTGGAGGCGGGCGAAGCGACGGAAGAACAGACCCTCGCGGGCCATGGCGACGTAGACCCAGGGCGAGGCGATGACCGTGACCGTCAGGACGCCCAGGGCGGAGATCGCCATCGCCAGGCGCAGGGCTGTCTCGCCGGCGGGGCCGAGGGAGCGGCGGGCGACGTCGGCGGCGAACATCGGGTGCGTGGCCATGTGCTCGAGGCCGACGACGCGCATGTAGTCGAGGTTGAGCAGCAGCGTGAGCAGGGTTACGGCGCCGACGCCCAGGATCGTCGCGCGCGGGAGCACGCGCCGCGCGTCCGCCACCTCGCCCGCGGCGTAGCCGAGCATCTGCCAGCCCCCCAACGAGAAGAGCACCGGCAGGAGCGCGAGAACGAAGTTGCTCGAGAGCTCGGGCGCGGAGACGGACGCGCCGCTGGGCGTGGGGAGGGGGGCGGCCGCGTCGGGCGAGAAGAGCAGGCAGCCGGTGGCGACGAGAACCAGGCAGGCGCCGATCTTGAGGGCCATGCAGACGTTCTGGAAGGTCGCCGAGAGCTTGGCGCCGCCGAGGCCCAGGGCCGTGACCGCTCCCAGCAGGGCGATGCTCCATGCAGCGCGGCCCGGGCTCTCGGCGGCACCGACGAAGGGCACGAGCTCCTCCAGCATGCCCAGGCAGAAGTCGGCCATGATCGCCATGGCGGCGGTGGAGACGACGAACAGCACGACCCAGGCGAAGAGGAAGGCAACCAGCGGGCCGTGGCACTCGCGCAGGTAGACGAACCAGCCGCCGGCGCGCGGGAAGGTCGCGCCCAGCTCGGCGAAGGTGAAGGCGCCGCAGAGGGCGATCAGCCCGCCGACCAACCAAACGGCCATGAAGGCGGTCGGGTGGGGGAGTAGGGCGGCGACCTGGCCCGGGTTGAAGAAGACGCCGACGCCCAGGATGCCGCCCATGACGAGCAGGGTCGCGTCGAGCAGGTTGAGCTTGAGCGGCGCGGATGTGGTGGCCCTAGCGCCCGTTTCCGTCATCGGTGTAGCCGAGGGAGTCGAGACTCTCGGTCCACTCGCGCACGCGCGAGGGGCTCATGTCCCGCACGTCGGGGACCGTCAGCAGGCGGCTGCGGTGCTGCAGGTCGCCGAAGAAGCGGGCCAACTCGCCGTGCAACTCGCTCACCAGCTCGGGGTGGCTCTGGGAGAGGTCGTTCTGCTCGCCGGGGTCGGCGCGCCAGTCGAAGAGGCTGTTCGCTCCCTGCGCCAGCGCACCGCGGTCGAACAGGTAGTGGTAGCGCTCCGTGCGCCACGAGAGCAGGTCGGAGCCATACAGCCGCCCCTGGCTGAAGATCGGCGGCGACGCGGCCGTGCTCGCCGTCTCGCCGGCGATCAGGCCGGTGAGGGAGCGCCCGAGGAAGGTGTCGGGGGCCTCGACGCCCTCCCACTCGAAGAGCGTAGGCATGACGTCGATCAGGCTCACCGGAGAGGCGATCGGGCGCGAGGCGATGGGCGCCGGCGGTCGCGGGCGGACGATCAGAGGAACGTGGATCAGTTCGTCGTACAGGCTGTGGCCGTGCTCGAAGCCGCCGTGTTCCCAGAACTCCTCGCCGTGGTCCGCGCACAGCACGAGGGTCGTGCGCTCCCACAGCCCGCGTTCGCGCAGACCCTCCACGAGCTCGCCCACGGCGGAATCGACGGCCCGTACCTCGCCGGCGTAGCGTTCACGCACGGTGTCCAGCCCGGCCGCGCCGAGCTCCAGGCAGCGGCGGCGCGAGAGAGCCTCGCCCCAGCCCGGCGGGTCGTAGTCGAGGTGCGGATCGAACAGGTGCACGAGCAGGAAGCGGCGCGTGGCGGGGCGTTCGTCGATCAGGGCCAGGGCGTCGCGCACGGTCTCGTCGGCGCGCCGAATCTCGCGGTTGAAGGCGTGGCGGTGGTCGAAGCGCTCGAAGCCGCGGTCGATTCCCAACAGCGGTGAGAGGAAGGCGGCGTTCACCACGGCCCCGGTGGCGAAATCCGCTTCCGTGAGGAGCTCGGCCGCCGTGGGCACGTCGGGACTGATCGGAGTCAAGCGGGTCTTCTGGCCGCGTGCCTTGTGGACGACGGGCAGGGTGCCCGTCAAGAGCGAGGCCACCGACGGCAGGGTCCAGCCCGAGGTGGCGATGGCCTGGTCGAAGCGCACGCCCTCATTCGCCAAGGCGTCGATGTGCGGCGAGGCGTCCGCAGGGCCGCCGTAGCAGCCCAGGGCGTCGCGGCGCAGAGTATCGACGACGACCAGAAGGACCAGCTCTCCGTCCGCGGCGGGGGGGCTGCAGCGCACCCCGGTGAAGGCCGCGGCGCAGGCGAGGAGTACTGAAAACGAGCGCCTCACGGCTCGTCAGGCCTTGAGCACGCGAGCCTCGACGCCTTCAATTCCCGCCATCACGTTGCGCGTGTCCACGATCAATGGCGCGCAGCGGCCTACCTGGGGCCAGTCGACGGCCTCGTGGTCGGTGACGATCACGACGCAGTCGCTCTGCTCCAGGGCCGCGGCGTCGAGCTCGCGAGATTCCAGTGTGCTCTGGTGGCGGCGCATGCGCGGGAAGCGCGGAACGTGGGGGTCGTGGTAGCTGACCGCTGCTCCTCGCCCCTCGAGGATCTCGAGGATCTCCGCCGCGGGGGACTCCCGGCTGTCGTCCACGTCGGCCTTGTAGGCGAGACCGATCACGAGCACGCGTGCGTCCTTGAGGGCCTTGCCGTCGGTGTTGAGGGCTTCCGACACGCGGTCCACCACGTGCGCGGGCATGCGGCTGTTGATTTCGCCCGCCAGCTCGATGAAGCGCGTCGGCTGGCCGCACTCGCGGGCGCGCCAGGCGAGGTAGAACGGATCGATCGGGATGCAGTGACCGCCCAGGCCCGGCCCCGGCAGGAACTTCATGAAGCCGAAGGGCTTGGTGGCGGCCGCTTCGATCACTTCCCAGACGTCGATGTCCATCGCCGAGAGGATCAGCTTGAGCTCGTTGACCAGCGCGATGTTCACCGAGCGGAAGACGTTCTCGAGGATCTTGGCTGCCTCGGCGACTTCCGCGGAGCCGACCTCGACCACTTCCTCGAAGCTGGTGCGGTACAGGCGCGCGGCCAGCTCGGTGGAGGCCTCGTCGATGCCGCCCACGAGCTTGGGGATCGAGCGCGTCACGTATGACTTGCTGCCCGGATCCTCGCGCTCGGGGGAGAAGGCGACGAACAACTCGCGCTTTGGGTCGGGACTCTCCTCTTGCAAGGTGGACAGGAAAACCCCGCGGGTGGTGCCGGGGAAGGTCGTCGATTCGAGCACGACGAGCTGGCCCGCGCGTCCGGAGCGGGCGATGCTGCGTGCCGAGGCGACCACGTAGGAGAGGTCGGGCTCCTGGTGCGGGCCGAGAGGCGTAGGGACGCAGACGAGCACCGCGTCGGCCTCGTCCAGGCGCGCGAAGTCCGAGGTGGGCTCGAAGCGCTGGCTCGCTGCGAGGCGCTCGCTCATCGCGGCGCCTAGGTGCTTGAGGTAGCTCCGGCCCCCGGCGAGCATCTCGACCTTCCTCTCGTCCACGTCGAAACCGACCACGCGTAGGCCGCCCTCGTGCAGGGCATCGGCGAGGGGCAGACCGACGTAGCCGAGGCCGATGACGCCGACGGTCGCCTCGCGCGAGTCGATGAGGTCTCGGAGTGTTTGCTGGTGAGACATGAGCGAGAGGGGTGCCGGGCTCCGTGAGCGGACTGCGCGGGCGGTACGGTAGCAGGGATCTGCACGGAAAGGGACCGGCGCGCCGGATGCGGAGGACCGTACACTCTGCCGCGCAATGCCCATCTCGCGCCTCGTGATCTCCCTCGCCGCCTGCCTGCTCCTGGGGGAGGGCGCCGTCCGTCTCGGCGGGCGAGAGGACCCCGACGGGAACGTGAGCCTGAACGGGCACCGGCTGCTCCCCTACAGCTTCCCCGGCAAGCGCCTGGCGACCCTGCTCGATGACTCGGTCCGACCGCCGGTCCTCGTTCACTCCCCCGAGCTCGGTTGGCGCCCGCGTCCTGGCGCCATCTCCGAGGACGGTTTGCATGCCTACGACGCGCTCGGTGTGCGCGTCGCCGATCCCGCTCGGCCGACTTCTCCTCAGCCGACCCCCGGCGTGCGGCGTCTCGTGCTCGTCGGCGACTCCTTCGCCCATGGGAACGGCGCTCCCTTCGCCGAGAGCCTCGGGGCGCACCTGGAGGCCTCCCTGGCTCTCGCCGGGGAGCGAGTCGGGCCGCAAGCCCTCTTCGCCCCTGGCCCGGGGCACTACGCGAGCGAGGCCAACGAGGTGGTCGCACGCATCGTCTCGTCGCCGGCGGTCTCGACTCCTGAGGTTCCGGTGCGTTCCGCCTCCGCGTTCACGCCAAGCCCGTCAGCTTCCTCCGCGGGAGCCGCCGGCGGGAGGGGGTCGTCGTGAGCCGGGCCCTGCTATGGTCCCGGCGCCTGGCCCTGGCCGTGCTGCTCAGCCTGCTCGCTGCGCGTCTGGCCCTCGGCCCGTTGCTCGCCGCCCTCGGCGGCGCCTGGGACCACGAGCCCCACGAGCTGGCCGGGGGGTTGTCCCAGGCGGCGCGCGCCCTGCTCGACGACGCCTTCACGGGCGTCGATCCCGCCCGCCTCGTCGACGTCCACGCGCACCTGGCCGGTGTCGGCACCGACGGCAGCGGCTGCGAGGTCAATCCGCGCATGCGCTCCTGGCTGCACCCCGCCGACCGGGTGCGCTTCGAGTTCTACCTCTCGGCGGCGGGCGTGACCGACCCCGCCCACGCCGACCGACAGGTCGCCGAGCGGTTGACCGCCCTCGCGGCCCACATCGATCCCCCGATCCGAGTCTGCCTCCTGGCCTTCGACCGGCACTACGATCCCGACGGATCGCTCGACCGGGAGGCGACGGAGTTCCACGTCCCCAACGAATGGGTTTGGGAAACCGCGAGCGCGCGGCCGGACCTCTTCGTGCCGGCGATCTCGGTCCACCCCTACCGCCAAGACGCTCTCTCCGAGCTCGACCGCTGGGGCGAGCGTGGCGTTCGGCTGGTCAAGTGGCTGCCCAACGCCATGGGCATCGATCCCTCGAGCGAGCGTTGCGACGCCTACTACGAGCGCCTGCGCCGCTGGGACATGACCCTGCTCAGCCACACGGGATTGGAGATGGCGGTCGAGTCTGCGGAGGACCAGTGCCTGGGGAACCCGCTTCTGCTGCGCCGCGCCCTCGACGCCGGAGTGCGCGTGATCGCCGCCCACTGCGCGACCCTGGGGACCGACATCGACCTGGATCACCCCGAGCATCCCCGCGTGTCGAGCTTCGAGCTGTTCCTGCGCATGATGGACGAGGAGCGCTACGTGGGGCTGCTGTTCGGGGAGCTCTCCGCCACCGTGCTGGTCAACCGCTCGGGGGATCGCCTGCGCACCCTGATCGGGCGCGAGGACCTGCACCCGCGCCTGCTCTTCGGAAGCGACTACCCGATGCCCGCGATGAACGTCCTCGTGCACACGGGCACCTTCGTTCGTCGCGGGTTCCTCAGTGCCCCCGAGAGCGAGGCTCTCGGGGAGCTGTACGAGTACAACCCGCTCCTGTTCGACTTCGCCCTCAAGCGCACCCTGCGCCATCCCGACAGCGGGCGACGCTTCTCGCCGCGGGCCTTCGAGGCGCCGGCCAGCATGGGGCTCTAGCAGCCCGCAAGAGAAACGCCAATGGGCCGCCAGCCCGGATGGGGGCGGGAATCCCCCCCCGCCGTGGACAGCGGCGGGCCGCCCACCTACACTCCCGCGCCGGGGTGGACTGCGTCGTCCATCCGATGATCGGGCTCCGTCGCGGGCCCGCTACCGTGTTGTTTCCGAGCAAGTAGGGGATCCGATGAAGCCTGTCGCTCTCGGGATGGTCGAGACCAAGGGTCTCGTGGGTTCGATCGAGGCCGGTGACGCCATGGTCAAGGCGGCCATGGTAGACCTCTTCGGCAAGGAGAAGGTCACCGCCGGGTTCGTCACCATGTTCGTGACGGGCGAAGTGGGCGCCGTGAAGGCCGCGACCGACGCCGGTGCGTCGGCCGCGCGGCGCGTCGGCGAGCTCGTCAGCGTACACGTGATTCCGCGACCCCACGACCACCTGTGGCGCGTCCTGCCGCCGCTGAGACCGGTCGCGACCGGCGAGCAGGCGGAGAAGTAGGGCCGGCCGACCGTGAGCGAGCTGGACCCCGACCTGCGCGCCCTGCAGGAGGTGCGCGACCGGATGCGGCGAGCGAAGGCCGCCCTGGGGGTGCTCAAGGGATACGGTCAGGCCGAGATCGACCGCGTCTGCGCGACGATGGCTCGCGCCGGGGCCGCGGCCGCCGCCGACCTCGCGCGCCTGACGGTCGAGGAGACCGGCATCGGCCGCGTCCACTACAAGATCCTGAAGAACCTCTTCGGCTCCGAGGGCACCTGGGAGTCGATCAAGGACGAGCAGACCGTCGGCGTCCTGCGGCGCGACGACCGCCAAGGGATGGTCGAGATCGCAACGCCCGCCGGGATCGTCGCGGGTATCGTCCCGACCACCAACCCCGTTTGCACGGCCACTTTCAAGGCCTTGATTGCCGTCAAGGGCCGCAACACGATCGTGATCAGCCCGCACCCGCGCGCGCGGCGCTGCATCCGCGAGGCGGTCGAGGTCCTGCGGCGCGCCGCCGAGCGCGCAGGCGCTCCGGCGGACATCGTGCAGTGCCTCGCGAACCCGACCCTCTCGTCCACCGCCGCCCTCATGGAGCACCGCGACACGGCGGTCATCCTCGCCACCGGCGGGGAGGGACTCGTCAAGGCGGCCTACAGTTCCGGACGCCCGGCCTACGGCGTCGGGCCGGGAAACGTGCCGGTCTACATCGATCGATCGGCGGACCTCGCGCGCGCCGCGCGCTC
Organism: Planctomycetota bacterium; assembly: GCA_002686265.1. Taxonomy (GTDB): domain Bacteria; phylum Planctomycetota; class UBA1135; order UBA1135. The sequence goes on along the minus strand of NZBA01000008.1, from coordinate 58,751 downwards.
CATCATCGCCAGCCAGAGCTTCGACAACGCGACCCTGTGCAGCTCCGAGCAGGCCCTCGTCCTCGACCAACCCGTGGCGCGCAAGATGTTGGCGGAGCTCGCCGCCAGGGGAGCGCACCTGTGCGAGCCCGCCGAGGTCGACCTGCTCGCCGCCTACTGCAATCGAGGCGGCATGATGAACGCCGACCTCGTCGGTCAGGATCCGTGGAAGGTCGCGCGGGCCGCCGGCTTCGAGGTCCCGCACGCGACGACGGTCTTGCTCGCGCCCCAGGGCGGCGTCGGCCGCGACTGGCCCCTGTCGATCGAGATCCTCTGCCCGCTGCTGTCGGTGCACGAAGTGGACGGCTGGGAGGAGGGCTGCGAGGTCTGCACCGCCACTCTGAAGTTCGGCGGGCTCGGCCACACTCTCGGCATCCACGCCAACGACCAGGACGTGCTCGACGCGTTCTTCTTGCAGAAACCCGCCAGCCGCATCCTCGCCAACGGGCCGACCTCGATGGGCGCCGTCGGCTACAGCAGCGGCCTGGTGCCGTCGATGAGCCTGGGCTGCGGTCCGCAGGCGGGCAACATCAGCTCCGACAACATCAGCGCGCGACACCTGATCAACATCAAGCGCGTGGCCTATCCCTTGCGCGACTGGGTGGAGACCGAGCGCGCGGACCACGCGCGCGCCGCCACCCTCGGGGGCGAGCGCGCGCCGCGTGGTTCGGGGCTCCCCGGCGATCCTGGTCTGGCGGCGGCGCAGGCCGGCGCCTCGCCCCGTCGGGCGAGCTCGCCGAACACGAGCCGGGGGCAGGGTGCGCGCGGCGAGGCGACCTCCTCGCGCTCGAAAGTGCACCGTGCGCCGAAGGCCGCGGCGGCCGCTCCGCCCTCGTTCACCCGGCCCGTGTCGGCCATCGTGGCTCCCGCCCCGACGGTGAGCGCGCCGCCCGCAGGGACCGCGACCCTGGCCCGGTCCGCGACTATCGCGCCCGGCGGGAGCGCCGCGCGCGGTCATGAGCCGGTGGGCTCCTCCCTCTCGACCGGAGAGATCGAGGCGATCCTCTCCCACGCCGGCTCCGGTTGTCCGATGGGCCCCTGCAAGGGCTGCCCGCACCACGAAGTTCCGTCCGGGTCGTGCACCGCTTGACCCGACACCCCCTACCGTGTTCCCCCGAACCGTGTTCCCCCGAAGAGAAGTGAGACGCAGATGGACAGCAAGATCGCTCTGGGCCTGATCGAGACCCGCGGCCTGGTGGGCGCGGTCGAGGCGGCGGACGCCATGTGCAAGGCGGCCAAGGTCACCCTGCTGGGCAAGGAAATCTCCGGCGGCGGCCTCGTGACCGTGATGGTGCGCGGCGAAGTGGGCGCGGTGAAAGCGGCCACCGAGGCCGGCTCGGCGGCGGCCAAGCGCGTGGGCGAGCTCGTCAGCACCCACGTCATCCCGCGCCCGGCGGTCGACCTAGAGGAGTACCTGCCTCCGGTCCCCGACGAGGCCTGATCTTCCTCCCGCGCTCCGCCGTGAAGCTCTCGCGCGGTGCGCACCGTGAGGTCCGCCCTTGTCCAACACCACCCTTCGAGCCCGGCTGCGGGGCGCCGTCCTGATCGACCAGATGCAGCCGCAGTTCGCCGCCACCGTCGCGGCGAACTCGGACGGCTACTTCCAGGTCGAGGGGGAGAGCGCGTTCTGGGTCGAGGTGGAGCCGGGCATCGTCGTCACCAGCCTGCTCGACCTCGCGCTCAAGTCCTGCGACGTGACCCCCGGCGCCCTGATCACCGAGCGCTCCTATGGGACCCTCGAGGTCCACGGCCCCGACCAGGGACAGGTGCGGCGCGCGGGCGAGGTGATCCTGGGGGCCCTGGGAAGCGGCGCCGCCGAACAGGGCGCGGGGATGAAGCCGGAGGTCCTCACCCACGAGGTCATCCGCAAGATCCACAGCCACCAGGCGATGCTGATCAACCGCAGCCGCTCGGGGATGCTCGTCCTGGGGGACGACACCCTCTACACCTTGGAGGTGACCCCGGCGGTCTTCGCCCTCGCGGCCGCCAACGAAGCCGAGAAGGCCTCGCCGATCCGCCTGATCGGCCTGGAGAACAACGGCGCCGTCGGGCGCCTGCGCCTGGCGGGTACCGACGCGGAGATCGACGAAGCGGTGGCGGCGGTTTCTCGCACCCTCGACGGCCTGGGCGATGCGGGCGGCGGGAGGCGGGGCTGATGTTCCTCGGGCGCGTCGTCGGAGAGGTCTGGGCTACCCGCAAGCTCGCCGACCTCGAGGGTCTGCGGTTGTTGGTCGTCGAGGCCCTCGACGAGGCCCGCGAGCCCGGCGCGCCCAAGGTCACCCCGGTCGTCGCGGCCGATCCCCTGGGGAGCGCGCTGGGAGAACAGGTGCTCGTGGCCTTCGGCAAGGCGGCGCGGGTCGCCTGCGGCGGAGACGGCGACCTGCCCTTCGAGGCCGCGATCGTCGGCATCGTGGACGACTTCGACATCCCCTCGGCTCCCGACCACTGGCGCGCGCCGACGTCGCCCGCGGCCGGCGGAGGAGGGAGCGCCTGATGCTGGTCGGGACGGTCGTCGGCAAGGTCTGGGCCACGAAGAAGGAGGGCTCTCTCGACGGCCTGCGCCTACTCGTGATCCGACCCTTCACGACGGACGAGCGCGAGTCGGCTGAGACCCTCGTCGCCGTCGACCCCCTCGGCGCGGGAATCGGCGAGCGCGTCTTGGTGGTTTTCGGCCGCGCGGCGCGGCACGCCATCGGTCGCGGACAGGAGATCGGCTTCCAGACGGCCGTGGTCGGGATCATCGACCGCATGGAGCTGGAAGGCGGCAGAATGGTGGGCATGGTGGCCGGAGAGGACGGCCCAAGCCCGAGCGCCGCTACGTGAGGCAATCCTTGAGGAGCGAGACATGAACGACAGGAATCCCCAGTTCAGGACCGACGTCGAACTCGAGCCCGCCATCGGGCTCTTGGAGCTTTGCTCGGTGGCGCGCGGCGTCGAGACCGCCGACGCCATCCTCTGGACGGCGAACATCGAGCTGCTCTTCGCGGAGCCGGTCCAGCCGGGCAAGTTCGTGATGTTGTTCACGGGCGGCGTCCAGGATCTGGAGGCCGCTCTGGCGCGGGGCGCGGAGGCGGCTGGCTGCGATCTCGTCGATCGCCTCTTGATCCAGCAGATTCACGAGCAGGTCCCGGCCATCTTGCAGCGCGAGGGCAAGGTCAACGGCACGCTCGACGCGCTAGGCATCGTCGAGACGACGACCGTCGCCTCGTCGATCCTCTCCGCCGACGCGGCCCTGAAGCGTTCGACCGTCGACCTGATCGAGCTGCGCATCGCCAACGGCCTGGGCGGCAAGAGCTTCTTCACCCTCACCGGTGAGGTCAGCGATGTCCGCTCGGCCGTGGCCGCCGGCGCCGAGCTGGCCGGAGAGCGCGGCCTACTCGTGCGCGACGTGGTCATCGCCCGTCCCCACGCCGACCTCGTCCGCCACCTCTAGGCTCTTGCCCGGCCGAGCATGCCCCGCCGCTACCTGACCACCCAGGACGTGCGCCGCGCACATACCGCCGAGATCGTCGTCGGTCCCGACACCCTGGTCACGCCTCAGGCCCTCGCCGCCGCCGAGGCCGCCGGGGTGTCGATTCGCACTGGCGACGGCCCCTACCGCGAACCTGCGCCCGCGCGCGGCCCCGACGCGCCCGGAGCGCTCGAGCACCTGCCGCGCATGCCCGAGCCGGTCGACGATCCCTCGGCCACCGGCGTCGTGGTCACCTGCGTCGGCCGAAACCGGCCTGGAGTGCTGGCGGAGCTCACGACGGCCATCGCGCGCCACGGCTGCAGCATCGGTGACGTGTCGCAGAAGATGGTGGACGACTACTTCCACATGGTCCTCGTCGTCGAGCTCTCGGCCTCGGGGAGCGGTTTCAAGGAGCTCAAGGCGGACCTCGAGTGTCTCGGGGGCGAGAACGACTACGTCGTGCGGATCATGCACGAGCGCGTCTTCCGCTTCATGCACCGCGTCTAGGAGTACCGCTTGGCTTTCACCGACCAGGAGATCCTCGAGACCATCCGGATGGTCGAGCTGGAGACCCTCGACATTCGGGCGACCACCCTGGGCATCAACCTGCTCGACTGCGCCGATCCTGATCTCGAGGCGACCTGCGAGAAGGTCTACGCCAAGATCGTGCAGCACGCTCGCAATCTGGTCGAGGTCGCCGAGTCGATCGCCGACGACTACGGTGTTCCGATCGTCAACAAGCGCATCGCCGTGACGCCCGTGGCTTGGATCGCCGGGCCGTCGGGCGCCGAGGACCTGACGCCCTTGGCCCTCGCCCTCGACGCGGCCGCGGAGGAGGTCGGAGTCGACTTCATCGGCGGCTTCTCGGCCTACGTTCACAAGGGCTTCACGAGCGCCGACCGGGCGCTGGTAGACTCGATCCCCGCCGCTCTCGCGGCGACCGAGTGCGTCTGTGCCTCGGTTTCGGTGGCGAGCACGCGTGCCGGCATCAACATGGACGCTGTGGATCGCTTCGCGACGGCCGTCCTCGACGCCGCCGCACGCACCTCGGAGACCGGCGGCCTCGCCTGCGCCAAGCTCGTCTGCTTCTGCAACGTCGTGGAGGACAACCCCTTCGTGGCCGGGGCGCACGTCGGCGTCGGAGAGGCGGAGACCGTCTTGAACGTCGGCGTTTCCGGTCCGGGCGTCGTGCGCTCGGCCCTCGAGCGTCTGGGACCCGATGCCGATCTGCTGGCCGTCGCGGAGACGATCAAGCGCACGGCCTTCAAGGTCACGCGCATGGGCGAGCTCGTCGGCCGCGAGGCCGCACGGCGCCTCGAAACCTCCTTCGGGATCGTCGACATCAGCCTCGCTCCGACGCCCGCGGTGGGGGACTCGGTGGCCGGCATCCTCGAGCTGGTGGGCGTCGAATGCGCCGGGGCGCCGGGTACGACCGCGGCTCTGGCTCTCCTGACCGACGCGGTCAAGAAGGGCGGAGCGATGGCCTCCTCGAGCGTCGGCGGCCTGTCGGGGGCCTTCATCCCCGTCTCCGAGGACGGCGGCATGATCCGCGCCGTGGCCGAGGGCGTCCTGAGCCTCGAGAAGCTCGAAGCCATGACCTCGGTCTGCTCGGTGGGCCTCGACATGGTCGCCGTGCCGGGCGACACGCCCCACGACGTGATCGTGGGCATCATCGCCGACGAAATGGCGATCGGGATGGTCAACCACAAGACGACCGCCGTGCGCCTGATCCCGGTCCCGGGCAAGGGCGTGGGGGAGACGGTCGAGTGGGGAGGCCTGCTCGGCACGGCCATCGTGCAGCGGGCCGGCGCGGGCGGCTGCAGCCTCCTGCAGCGCCGCGGCGGGCGCATCCCCGCGCCGCTGCAGGGCTACCGCAACTGACCGCGCGCCGCGGTGCTGCGCGCTCGCGTCACCGACCCTGTACTTCCGGGACGAGGCACTCCTGAGACGAGCCCCCCCCGACGGGCAGCGCCCCCACGAGCGCTCCCGGCTCAGCCTCCGCCGCGGCCGGCCTTGAGCTTGGCGAGGTTGTTGCGGCTGTCGCGGCGGGCGATGCGGTAGAGGTCACGCAGCTCCTCGGAGAGGTCGTCGCGGGCGAGCAGCTCCTCGGCGAGCGCGAAGGCCCGTTCGTACATGTCGGCCGCGACGTCGAGGTCGCGTTCGAGGCAGTAGTGCAGGATGACCGCGCCGTCGTTGAGGTAGGCGGGGTTGGCGGGCTCGAGCTCGAGGGCGGTCGAGTAGCCGACCCAGGCGCGCTCCCAGAACGCCTCGCGCCGCGTGCGGTCGGCGGCCTGCCTGGCGCGCCGCAGACCGTCGCCGGCGTCGCGGTAGAACAGGCCGACGTAGCTCCAGTACAGGGCATTGGCCGGTTCGGCGGCCACGTAGAGGTCGCACAGCCGTCCCGCCTCGGCGTTGCGCTGCTCCTCGGCGCAGCGCCCGACCAGGAATCCGAGGATCGAGAGGTGCAGTCCGCGGTTCGCGGCGACCAGCGGTCCGCCCGCCGCGGGATCGCGGGCCTGCAGTTCGGAGAAGGCCTCGATCGCGCCGTCGAAGTCCTGCTGGTGGTAGCGCGCGAGCCCGAGGTACCACCAGGTGGCGTGGTAGGTCGGCAGCTTCTCGAGCGCCTCCTCGAAGAGGGCCTGCGCCTGTGCGTGGTCCTTCTCGGCCAGCCGCGCGTAGGCCAGCCACCAGGCCATCGCTCCGTCGCCGCTGCCACCGCCCCAGACCTTCGAGAAGCCCGTGCGGCCGGCGGCGACGCAGGTGGTGAACTGCTCAGGCGTGACCGCCGACCACAGGCTGGAGAGATCGACGATGCTCGGATCCCAGCGCAGGGCCTGGGAGTACTCGGCCAGCATGGGTTCCGTCTCGGCCTTCCACTGGTGGGCGTAGGCCAGTTGCAGGTGGGCCTTGGCCAGCTGCTGGCGCTGTGCCGCCTCGCTTGGCTCGCCGGCGTTCGCGATGGCGAGGCGGAAGGCGTCCGCCGCCGCCTGCCAGGCGGCTTGGGCCTCCTCGGCGCGCGCCTCGTCACCCCGGGCGGCCGAGAACTGCGAGAGGGCGAGGCGGCCGAGGATGTAGGCCTCGAAGACACCCTCGGGGCGCAGCTCGAGGGCGCGCGCCGCCGCCTCGCGGCCGACGGCGAGATCCTGGGCGTACCACGCCGACTCCGCCAGGGCCCGATAGGCATCGGGGTAGGCGGCGGCGTCGGCCTCGGTGGCCGCGCGCAGGTAGGTCATCGAGTCCCGGAAGTTCATCTCGATCATCTGCCCGTTGCTGGCGAGGCGGATGTACTCCTTCGCGCGCCCGTGGAAGGCGAGGCCGTAGAGGTAGTCCATATGGGCGCCGCTCTCGCCCGCGGCGCTCAGCTCGTCGCAGGCGTCGAGGGCGTCGTTGATGCGCCCGCGGGCGATCCAGCAGCGCACGACCCAGACGCGCGTGCGGGCGCGGCCCACGTCGAGGGAGAGGGCCTCGTCGAGCAGGGCCTGGGCCTGCTCAGCACGGCCGCCCCGGAGCAGGGCGCGACCTCTCGTCACGAGGTCGGCGACCTCCGCGCTCGGCTCGTCGATGACGACGACGGAGTTGGAGGGGAGTGGGGGAGCGAATGGGGAGGCGCTCGCCGCGGCGGACAGCAGCCAGGGGAGGATCGGGTTCATCTCGTCTCGATGTCGTCTAGCGCAGGGCGTCGCGCAGGCGAAGCTCGGCGGTCAGCTTCTCCAGCACGCGTTCGGGCTCCAGGTCGTTCCAGTAGGATGCTCGGGCGATCAGGTCGATGGACAGATCACCGGCCATGACCTTGCGGCAGGCGGGCAGGTAGAGGCGCTTCACCTCGGGGCGCGTAACCGAGGGCGGCCCGATGGCCAAGCTCTTCTCGAACCACTCTAGCGCACCGGCGGCGTCGCCTTCGAGCGTGAGGAGCAGGACGCCGATGTTCTGGTGCGCATCCCCGATCGCCTCGGTCAGGTTCGCGAGGTCGCGTCCCTCGTCCACACCCGAGGCGATGCGCGCCTGACCGACGGCGATCGCCGTCTCGAAGTACTCGCGCGCGCGGTCGGCGTCGCGCTGCAGGTAGTAGGCCAGGATCAGGCCCGTGTCGTTGATCACGCGCGCGTCCTCGGGCGCCAGGCGAGCCGCGCTCACGTAAGCCCGGTAGCTCGTCTCCATGTGCTCGTGGGCGCGCGCCAGCTGCGCCTCCGCCTCGGCCCGCAGGGAGGCGCGCGTCGTGTCGTCGAGAGGCTCGGGGCCCGCCGTCAGCCCAGTGCAGCGGGCGAGCAGCTGCTCGGCGCGCAGCTCGAGGGCGACGCCTGCGTCACGATTCAAAAAGCCCGTGTCGTTGGCGATATCGGGATCCTCGGGCCGCAGCTCGTGCAGGGTCCTGCAGATCTCCGCCGCGCGCGAGGCCGCCAGGACCGCCTCGTCCTCGCCGATCTCGGGGTCCTCGGCGCGACGCTTGTAGGCCGTCGCGACCCGGCGCAGGGACTCGATGCCATCGTAGAGCTTGCCCGGGTAGCCCCACTGCAAGCCACCGGGGAACAGCTCCTCCATGGACAAGAAGGCGTCGCGTGCGCCCTCGAGGTCGTCCGCGTTGGCTCGCGTCCAGCCCAGGCCGCTGCGGCAGAGGGCCTCGCGCCCGAGGCAGGCTTCGGCGTAGGACTCGTTCAGTCCGCGGCAACTCTGAAAGGCCTGCTCGGCCTCGGCGAACAGGCCCCCGGCGGGCGCTGCGTCGGCCTGTAGGGCGTCGAGCGCCTGCTCGAGGCGCTCGACGCCGAAGTACCAGTGGGCCAGGGAGAGCCGCGGCCGACGCTCGATCATGGACGCGTAGTCGGCGCTGACTGCTTCCGATCCGCCGAGGGAGCGGGCGGTGCGCACCAGAGCCTCGTGCAGGGCCACCGACTCTGGGCAGAGGGCCAGGCCGCGCAGGATGCACTCGCGCGCCTTCGAGTCGCGACTCTCCCAGGAGTAGAGGTTGGCGAGCTGGTTCCAGGCCCAGGGCTCCTCGGGAACCTCGCCCACGAGGCTCTCGAGGGCCTCGATGCTCCAGGCGAAGAGCTCGGCGACGCGCGCGGCGTCCGTCCCGTCCTGGCGGGCGCTGGTGTAGGCGAAGGAGACGATCTCCGCCCAGGAGCGCACCGGCGGCGGGTCGAGGAGTGCGGCGTCGGCGCCGGAGGCGCTGACCTCCGCCTGCCCTCGTCGCGCGTATGCGAGGGCCTGCTCCAGAAGGGCGGGGTCGCCGCCATCGAAGTGGGCGAGGTAGGCGGCCCTTCCGGCGCCGGCCCAGGCGGCGGGCACGCGCCCGCTCTCGGCGGCGGCCAGGAACTCCGTGCGCGCGTCGGCGAAGAAGAAGGGGTCGCCCGCGGCGAGGCCCATGCGCAGGGCGCTCACTCCGCGGAGGAAGCGCAGCTCGCCGGCCTCGGCGTTCAGCTCCAGGCCCTCGTCGAGGACCGCCATCGCTCCGTGGGGATCGCCGGCCTCGAGGAGGGCGCGGCCCTCCCCCATGACGTCGGTCAGGAGCAAGGCGGCGACCTCTCCCGCCGTGCGTCGGGCATCGGGATCGGCGGGAGCGAGGTCGCGCGCGCGCCGGGCGTGCCCCCAGGCACCGCGCAGGTCGCCGGCGGCCAGAGCGCGCCGGACCCCGCGCAACTCGTCGGCCCGCCACAGGTCGGTGACTTTGGCGCGGGCGCGGGAGAAGTCCCCGGCCTCGATGGCTGCCGCTATCCCCCAGGCCGCCCTCTCGGGGTCGGTCGCCTCGGTGGAGGTCGCGCAGGCGCAGGCGGCGAAGAGCGGGAGCAGGGAACTGGTCGGGCGCATCTGGGTCGAGCGAGGTGGCGGTGGGGGGCGGCGGGCGCGGGAATTGTACGGCGCGAGCCCGCGCTCGTCGCAGGGGCCCCTCATAGGCTCTCGGAGGCCAGTGAGTCACAGTTTTTGGCTTGTCTGCTTCCACCACCACCGATGACCGGGGACTATTTGGGTCGGTGGGAAGATCCCGGGCCGGCGGGCAGTCAGAGGGAGTGCCGCGCCTGCGCCCGAGAAGCGCCTCGTCGGCGCCCGCCGTTCCAGATCCCAGATCGGTCCCATGCAATCGACCCCGAAGCGAATCGACGCCCTCGCCATGCTGCTCGGCACGGGCGTCCTGGCGGTTCTGTGCACCCTGTCCGGCTGTGACAACCCCGCCTGTGTCTTCGGCGGCGATTGCAGCTCCGCGGGAGGCTCGGGCGATCCCGGCTCCGAAGGCCAGGAGTTCCCGGCCGTCTTCCCCGAAGACGGCGAGTGGCTGGAGTCCGCCTCGCCCACGGTTCAGGCGGTCTTCCCCGCGGCGGACGCCAGCCCGACGAGTCCGATCGTGATCACCTTCTCCGAATCGATGGCTCCCGATTCGCTCGAGGGTGCCTTCGAGCTGCTGCAGGACGACGGCGCGGGCGGCGGTCTGCCCCTTCCCCTTGCCGGCAGCGCCCTGCTCGGCGACGGGCGCGTCGTCGTGCTCGTCCCGCCGCCCCTCCTGGCGGGGACGACCTACACCCTGCGCGTGGCCGAGACCGGCTCGCCCCACGACCTGACCGGCCACGGTCTGCTCGCCGCATCGGACCGCGTCCTGGGCACCTTCGGCGTCGCGCTCAATCTGCCCACCGACCCGCAGATCGTGGCGACCTGGCCGCCGGAGGACACCGTGGACCAGAGCGCCACGACCGAGGTCGTGGTCGTCTTCGACCGCGTGATGGACCCCACGACCGTCACCGGTAGCTCATTCCAGGTGACCGTCGACGGCGCCGATCCCGTCGAGGATCCCGACCCCGAGGTCCTGGTGCTGACCGAGTTCGGCGGAACGCCGGTCGTCGAGCCGAGGATCTACACCTGGCGTAGCGTCGATTCCGCCGGTTCGCGCGTGGGACTCGGCGCGCCGGGAGCCACCGTGCGCGTCGAGCTCTCCCCTCTCGGCGGCTCCTCGATCACCGCGGCGACGGGGCAGGCCCTGCCCAACACGGCCTTCGATTTCGACTTGGTCGACTTCCCGTCCCCGCTCTCCGCCTCCATCCTGAGCGTGCCCTTCGACGCGATCGGGATCGACAACCTGCTGGGGACGACGCCCCTGGAGGTGGGAGTGCTGTTGGATGTCGAAGCCGCCGCCGGTGACGAGCTGGGCATCTTCTTGTTCGGGGCGGACCCGGACGACGAGTCGAGCCTGATCATCGCCCTGGAGCGCACGGCGCCCCTGGCGGAGGGCTCGACCTCGCGCATCCTCGACGCCGAGGAGCTCGGGCTGTTGGTCACGAGCGATCCCCTCGAGGCGGTCCTGGGCGACGGGGACCTGGCGTTCGCCTTTCAGGTTCGGCGCGGGAACGCCGCCGGACCAGTGACCCTCTTGGATGTGGTCGCGGAAGCGGGCGGCGTGCAGGACGCGGTGCTCGACACCGTTCCGCCGAGCCTTCTGGGCCTGGGCTCCGACGGTAGCCAACTCTCCGAGGTTCGCTTCGGCCTGCGCGAGCTGGCGGTCGTGGGGTTGGCCAGCGAGGAGCTGCGCAGCGTCGAGGTCAGCGTCACGACCGACGCGGGGGCCTTCTCGAATGGGGTCCTGCCGGCCGTCGCCGGGAGCGACTCCGACGGTCGTTTCGTGGCCAGGGGGGTGTCGATCGGACAGCTGACCGCGGCGGAGCAGCCCGCGCTGTTGGAGGTACGCATCTATGATCGGGCCCTCAACTCGGCCGATGAGGCGGTGCTCGAGCTGGTCCAGCTGGGCGCCAGCGGCCCGGGAGCGGCGCTCCCCGGCGGAGAGGTCTTCGTGACCGTCTTCGACACCTACACCCACGCTCCGCTCGTCGGAGCGCAGGTATTCACCCACGAGGAGATCGGGGGCAAGATCGACCCCGCAGCGCTGGATATGGAGCTCACCGACGCGGACGGCCGCGCGGTATTGGACGCCGCGACGGCGGGGGAGACCCTGGTCACCGTCGACGCCGCCGGCTACGACCTGTTCACCTTCCAGGGCGTGCCCACCGATCGGCTCGACGTCCCGATGACCCCCAGCGGGCTGGCGCTGACCCCGGTCACCGCCGGCGTGCTCTCGAGCTCGGCCGAGCTGGTGAACTTCGCCAGCCGCTTCGCCGACAGCCGCTCGCGCCTGGTCGAGGTCCCCCTGCCCGGGACCGGGGGCGGCGTGGTCATGGAAGGCGACGCCTGCGTGTTCGATCCGTTCCTGGGGCAGACGGTCTGCACCACGAACCCCTACACGGTTGCGCCCCTGACCCTGGGGGCCTTGACCTTCTTCTCGGTGGACTTCGCCGGGACCATCATCGACTGGACGCCCGACGGTTTTCTGAGGGCGTTTCTGTTCTCCTTCCCGCGTCCGGAGCTGGCGCCGGGTTCGGGAGGCACCGAGGGCGTGACCCTGAACGAGCCCACGATCTTGGACGCCCTCCCCGACGAGCGAAGCCCTATCGGCCTGTCCCTCCTGCCGATTCTCGACCCGACCGCCTCGGGGCTGGCGAGCCCGATCCCGTCCGTGCGCGTCGAAGCCCTCGTGGCCGGAGTCACTGCCCCGGTCGTCGTCGGCCTCGGACAGGCCTTTGACAGCCCGGTCCCGGTGGGCTCCAGTTTCCTGCGCGCCGCCTACCCGGGCGTCGTGGACGGCATCGCCGATGACGCCGAGGATGAGCTGGGAGCGCTCGTGACCGGTGGCGTGGTGGACGGCGACCTGTTCCTGCACGCCGAGCTCGACGGCGGCACCGCCCGCACGGGGGTGCGGCCGCGCTTCTCGGGACTGCCCGCGGTGCCCACCGCGACTCTGACTCCCGTCGCCGTACCGGTGGTGACCTCGCCCGTCGCCAACACCGGCGGCCACGCCTTCGACATCGAGTTCAACGACGTGCTCCCCGACGCTCAGGGCCAGCCCGGGCTCTACCGGGCCACGGTCCGCGATGCCCTCGGCCGCCGCTGGGTGCTGTGGCGCTTTGATCCAGCGGACGCAGCCGGTGGAGAGGTCGCTCTGCACGTTCCCGACCTCTCGCTCCTCGGCGACCCCACCCCCCTCGCGGAGGGCTTCGTGAGCCTCTCGGTCTCGCTCTTCGCTTGGCCCGGCCTGGACGCGGGCGAGTTCCTGTGGTCGGACGCGGAGCGCCTGCACGAGCTCTTCGCCCACGGGCCCGAGCAGGTCCTGCTCCTGCCCTGAGAGCCGCTTTTCGGTCTTCCTGACGAGCGCCCGTCCCGAGGGACGTTTCTCTCCGGGACGCGAGTTGCCTATACTGGAACCGTCGGCGTCGCGTGGCGCCGACACCACACCGCCTCAGGGGAGATTCGAGATGCGCACACATTCCGCCCGCCGAGCCCTCGCTCCGCTTTCCCTGCTGGCGCTGCTCGTCGCCTGCCAGACCGTCCCGGACTACCCTGGCGAGGATATCGAGGTCCTGCACCACGGCGCCATCGAGAGCGTGAGGCCGGCGGACATCGTGCTCGCGCCGGTGACGGTCAGCTCCGAGACACCGACGGTGGTGCCGGCCGCCAGCCTGCGCCGCGGCTTCATGAAGGCTCTGGTCCGCCGGCGCTACAGCCCGCTGGCCCTCGAGTACGTCGATCGCGAGGTCGTCGAGGCCTCCTACCGCTTCGGCGCCCTCGACGAGGACGGCGTCCTGCGGATCGAGGTCCAGTCCTGGGACACCTCCCTGTGGGTCTCTCACGGCGTGCTCTCGGTGGTCATGGACGCCTGGCTGACCGACGCCCGCGACGGCGAGGAGCTGTGGGGCGGGCGCATCACGCGCCGGGTGAGGACGCGCTTCGAGGGCGCCTCCTACCCCACGGAGCAGGCTCTGATCGACGTCGTCTGCGAGCGCCTGGCGGAGGATCTGCTCGAGGTCATGCCCGCGCGCACCCCCGGAACCTGAGCGCTCCCGCGCGGCGCGGCTCGTTCCACGGGGCTCCTGGGGACCGCTTCATGCCCCTCGCGCGCCCTGTTTGCTTCCTTCGTAGGGCGCCGCGGGACGGTTTTTCGCCCGGGGGTTGTGGCGCCGTGCCGGAGGCCTACACTCTCTGGCGCTGATCCGGGCGGAGGCATCGCGCCGCGCCCGCTACCGGTTTCCTGCCGCCACCCTGGCGGCGCCGGTGCACCCGGGACTTGGGGGCCTCCCTGGGATCCGGGCAAGTCGTCCAGCGACAGCCGTGAGAAGAGGACCACCGTCATGGCCATCGAAGCCGCGCGCAAGACCGAGCTGATCAAGGAACACGCGAAGGCGGAGGGGGACACGGGCTCGCCCGAGGTCCAGATCGCCGTCCTGACCGAGAACATCAAGAACCTGACCGAGCACCTCAAGGTGCACAGGAAGGACTTCCCCTCCCGGCGCGGCCTGCTGATGATGGTCGGCCGCCGCAGCCGCCTGTTGCGCTACCTGCGGCGTAAGTCGCCCGAGCGCTACCAGGACATCGTCGGGAAGCTGAAGCTGCGTCGCTAGCCGGCGCGCACAACAGAACCAATCCCGCTCGGATCCCGGCCGGAGCCTCTGGCCGGGGGAGCGAGCGGGGATGCCTCGCCGGCGATTTCGGCGAGGCGACCCTGTCGCCGTGCATCGTGCCGGCGACGGACACCCGGTGGGGGCCGAGCCCTCGCCCGGGGCCGGACCGCGTCGCCAAGAAGCGAATGAACAGGCGCGGAAGGCCGTGACAGACGAGAAAAGACAAAGAGAAAAGACACTGAGATGACAGACACGAGAAAACGAGTGGAGCGAACGATCGGCGGGAGAAAGATCTCCCTGGAGACGGGCCTTGTGGCGCGCCAGGCCAACGGCAGCGTGATTTGCGCCGTGGACGGCAGCATGTGCTTCGCCGCGGCGACCGCGGGCGGGACCCGCGACGGGCTGGACTTCTTCCCGCTGCAGGTCGACTACCGCGAGAAGACCGAGGCGGCGGGCAAGATCCCCGGCGGCTTCTTCAAGCGCGAGGGTCGTCCGAACACCAAGGAGATCCTGACCATGCGCATGATCGACCGGTCCATCCGGCCGATGTTCGCCGACGGGTTCAAGCAGGAGACCCAGGTGATGTGCACCGCCCTGTGCTACGACGGCGAGAACAGCAACGACATCGCGGCCATGATCGCCGCCTTCGCCGCGGTCCGGATCAGCGGCCTGCCGTTCGACGAGACCCTCGGCGCCGTCCGCATCGGGCACGTCGACGGAGAGCTGGTTCCCTTCCCCTCCGACGAGGACCTGCGGGGCAACTCGCGGCTGAACCTCGTGGTGGCCGGCCACGCCAAGGGCGTCGCCATGGTCGAGGCCTCGGCCAGCGAGCTGACCGAGGGTGAGATGCTCGATGCGCTCGAGCTCGCCGGTGAGGTCATCGGCGAGATCGTCTCCCTCGTGGACGAGCTCAACGCGCAGGTGAACAAGCCTGCGCTCGAGTGGTCCAAGCCGGAGCCCGACACGCAGCTTGCCGCCGAAGTCGCGCCCTACCGCGACGAGGTCAAGGGAGTCATCTTCACCTCCGGCAAGCACGCACGCGACGCCGCCATCAAGACCGTCCGCGACAAGTGCGTGGCGGCCCTGACCGCGGGGATCACCGACGAGGTCGAACTCGGTAAGCGCGCCAAGGCCGTCAAGGGCGCCTTCAGCGAGCTGAAGGGGAGCGTGGAGCGCGAGTGCATCCTCGAGGGCAAGCGCACCGACGGGCGCGCCACCGACGAGATTCGCGAGATCACGATCGTGCCCAACCTGATCCCGCGCCAGCACGGCTCGGTGCTCTTCACCCGCGGCGAGACCCAGGCCCTGGTCAGCACGACCCTCGGCACCCCCGACGACGAGCAGATCATCGACGGGCTGGAGAAGGAGTACCGCAAGAACTTCTACCTGCACTACAACTTCCCGCCCTACAGCGTGGGCGAGACGCGGCGCATCATGGGCCCCGGCCGGCGCGAGATCGGGCACGGGATGCTGGCCGAGCGCGCTCTCTCGGGTGTGCTCCCCTCGAAGGAGACCTTCCCCTACACGATCCGCATCGTGTCGGACATCATGGAGTCCAACGGCTCCTCCTCGATGGCGAGCGTCTGCGGTGGTTGCCTGTCGCTGATGCTGGCCGGCGTGCCCATCAGCCAGCCCGTGGCCGGAATTGCCATGGGGCTGGTGCAGGAGGGCGACAAGACCGCGATCCTGTCGGATATCCAGGGCTCCGAGGACCACAACGGCGACATGGACTTCAAGGTAGCCGGGTCGGGTCTGGGTATCACCGCCTTGCAGATGGACATCAAGATCAAGGGCGTGAGCCGGCAGTTGCTCGAGGCCGCCCTCGGCCAGGCCTGCGAGGGCCGACGCTACATCCTGCGCAAGATGCTGGAGGCCGTGCCCCAGCCGAGCGCAGACATCTCCGAGTTCGCTCCGCGCTTCGAGGCGATCAAGATCCCCGGCGAGAAGATCGGGTTCCTGATCGGCCCCGGCGGGAAGAACATCAAGGGCATGCAGGAGCAGTACGGCGTGCGGATCTCGATCCTCGACGACGACGGGCACGTGCAGGTCTTCGGGACCGACAGCCCCCAGGTCACGGCCTGCGCCGAGGCCATTCAGGCCATGTGCGAGACGCCCAAGATCGGGACGCGCTACACCGGCGAGGTGAAGAGCGCGCGCGACTTCGGTGCGTTCATCGAGATCCTCCCCGGAGTCGAGGGCCTGTGCCACATCTCCGAGCTCCGCGAGGGGTTCGTGGACAAGGTCAGCGATGTCGTCAACGTCGGTGACAAGATCGAGGTCGTCGTGATCAACGTCGACGACCGCGGGAAGGTCAAGCTGTCCGCCAAGGCGGTCAACAGCGAGACCGTCGCGAACTGAGCGTCCCGGGGCGGGGACTCCGTCCGCTCTTCGCGAAGGGCGAACGATTGCGCCGTTCCCTTTCAGCCCACTTCCCGTTCTTACATGCGTGCCGCGGCGAGTCCTGGTGACTCGCCGCGGTCGTAGAAGGAAGAGGTGGAGGAGAGGGCGAGCTGATCGCCCTGCCCGAGGCCTCGCCGGCCCCGATGTCCCCGGGCCTGGAAGGCTCCCGAGAGCGGTTCGAGTACAGGCTCTGTAAACAGAGGACCTCGTAGTCTTGATAGACTAGAAAGAGTGGAAATCGCTACTCCTGACGGACGGCACGCGGATACTTGCACCCGTCGGTGGACATGCGGTACACAGTGCCGCATGGCCCATGGCAGGGCAGCTGACAGAGAGGGAACGGGCAGGATGAAGACACGAGCACGAGTGGTGGCAGTTTGCATCGCGGTCGGACTCGCGAGCGGCAGCGGTGGGGCGACGACCCCGGCCGAGGTCGAAGGCGTGGCGAGCGTAAGCGCGCTGCAGGCAGCGGCGCCGGCGAGCGACTGGGTCGTCGATGAAGCCGACAACGTCTGCGGCCTGACCGACCCGCGACACCTCACCCGGCCGGGCGTCATGAAGTACGACACGGTCCTGAATGCGACCAGCGAGATGCGCGAGATGGCCCGCAAGGGCATCGACCGGGACTCGCCGGAGGGCCAGGTGCTCTACAACAAGGCGGTCGACCGAGTCCGGCGCGCCGCCGCGGCGATCATGAAGGACCGCAAGCTGGACAGCGTGTGGAAGGCTATCTCCAACAAGGACCCCAAGCGGCGGGCGTTGGAGATCACCGACCAGGTACGCAGGAAGCTGGACGTCAGCGCCTAGTCGCTTGCAGGGGCGATGAACACTCGCCGGGGTGTTGGCGGCGCCCACGCCGGGGCGGTCGCGATCTCGTCAACTCCTCCACGGAACGTGCGGAGACCCCACGGTGGGTCTCTGCTTCGCGTTTAGGCGGCTGCTGCCGCCCCGAGCACCTTCCCGCCCCGAGCAACACTCCCATCCCGAGCAGCACGGCATGCGATGCGTCCAGCGAGACTCTCTGAGCCCAACCGTGGGAGCATTCCGGGCCGCGGTGTGGTGGGCTGCCTTGGTCGGCGCGTGCGCCGCGGGCTCTTCCTGCCGCTCCCTCGAGCCGCCCCGGCCGACGCCGCCCCGGCAGCTGACGATGGAGATGTTCCGCGAGCTGATGCAGCGCGGAACCCTCACGCCCGTGGACACGATGGGCGACCCATTCGCCGACATCGTGCCCGCCATGGGGCGCACGCCCGAGGACTTGGCCTCCCAGGAGCGCGAGGCGGCCGAGGCGGCGCAGGCTGCGGCGGCGGCGCGGAATGCAGCTGAGATTGGGCTCGGGACGGACGAGGAACCCGAGCTCGGGAATGACGAGGAGCCCGCGCCCCTAGCGCAGCCCTCCGAGGCGGATGTGCCCTCGACCAACCCCTACCAGACCTTCGGGACGCGCATCAAGGTGCACGAGGAGACGGGTCTGATCACCAAGCCCTACTCCTTCCGCGTGGGCACGGGCAGCCGCGTCGTCAACCTGCTGCGCGCCTACGGGGACTTCGTCGAGTGGACCCCGGAGAAAGCGGCGGAGCTCGGTCCCCAGGGGCCGGCCACCGTGCGCATGGACCTGATGGAGAAGTTCGACTCGGAGGTCATGTCTCCCGACCTGCGCGCACCTGCGCCGGCCGCGGGGGTGGAGCTACCGATCGCCGACTGGGTCGTCGTCACCACCGGCTCGGAGTTGCTGACCGAGGGCGAGTACTTCATCGACACGTTCTTCGCCGGCCCACGCCAGGTGGAGATCGAGGCCAAGATCGTCGAGTGGGTGACGCGCGACAGCTTCGACATGGGCATCGGCGCGCAGCCGGGCTCGCCCCTGCTTCAGTTTCCAGATGACACCCTGCTCGAGAGTGCCACGTGGGATTTCCCCAACCAGGGCAGCTTCGGCCCCGGGGAGTTCTTGGGGATGCTCGGAACGGTCCACGACGGCGTGACCTACTCCGCGATGCTCGAGCTCCTGTCCACCTTCGAGAACGTCTCGATCATCTCGCGGCCAAAGGTGGCGGTGCGGGAAGGCGGCAAGGCGCGCATCGAGTCGGTCGAGAGGATCCCCTACTCGGAGGTCATCATCACCGCCACGGGGTTCACCACCGCGGCCAAGTACCTCGAGGTCGGTGTGCAGCTCTTCGTCACGCCGCGCCTGGTCGGGAGCAACACCGTCTCCCTGGAGATCGACATCTCGGCCTCCCAGCAGACGGGCAGCGCCGCGACGGTCTTGACCAACTCAGGTGACATCATCTCGAACCCGGTCGTGGCAACCCGCTCGGCGACGACCCAGGTCTACCTCAAGCCGGGGCAGGCCGTGATCCTCGGCGGCCTGATCACCGAGCGGACCGTCGACGACGAGAAGGGGATCCCGCTCCTCAAGGACCTGCCGATCCTGGGCAGCCTCTTTCGCTCCACCTTCAACTCGATCGAGCAGGCCCAGGTGCTGTTCTTCATCCGACCGCGCGTCCTGGAGGGCGTCGATCTCAACAGGGAGTTCTGAGCGCTCCGGGGGCTGGCGTCGGCACGCGAAGACAGGCGTGCGGGGGAAGAAACACGCTACCCTGGGCGTCGGAGGATTCCACCAGCCCATGACTCCCCTCAGACCTCTCCTGGGCCGCTCGGGGCGCCAGTTCCACAAGCGCGGGACGGCCCTTCTGCTCTCGATCCTGGTGCTGTTCGTGGTCATCACGATCGTGTTTCAGATCAGCATCGGCTCCATGACCGATGCCAGGATCGCGCGCAATGACGTGCGCCTGACCACCATGGACCTCGCGATCGAGTCGGCGGTCTTCGATGTGCTGGAGCAATTGCGCTCGGACGGCGAGGCGGCTCAGGACGGGGCCGCGGACCCGACCGACCCGGCGGCGGGGATGGGGGCCGCGGCCGCGAGCGGTGGCGATCCGCAGGCGGGGATGGGCGGCGAAACCGACGGGGAGCCCGCGGCTTCGGACTCCCACGAGGACGAGTGGGGTCGTCCCCAGCGGCACGACATCAACGAGGTCGACATGCGCATCCTCGTCCAGGACGAGGACAGCAAGGTCAACGTCCTCAACATGCTCAACGCCGACGAGGAGGTGGCCGACGAGGCCTTCCAGCGTGTCGTGCGCGTCCTCGATCTGTGTCGCGAGGGGACCCTGGAGGACATCAACGGCCGGGATGCCGAGGACATGGCGGAGACCATGCGCGACCACATGCTCGAGCGCGATCGGTCCCTGCTGCCGCGCCCCGAGCTCCTGACCGACGACGAGGAGAACGAGAACCTCGGCCTGCCCCTCTCTCTGCGCGAGTTTCTCACCCTCATGCACTTCGAGGAGCGTCACTTCCGTGACTACCGCGACGAGGACGGCACGCCGGTCCACTCGATCGGCTCCTTCCTGACGGTCTTCTCCTCCCCGGCGACCCTCTCCAGCGCTCCCACTCAGTCGGGGAGTCCGCAGGCCGGTGGAGCGGGAGCCCTGAGCGCCGCGAGCGGGGAGGTGACCACCGCGACCGCTTCCGGGGACGGAGCGATGGGGGCCGACGGAGGTGAAGGGGCGGGGGCCGCCGCCGCGGCCGCGTCCGGTGCGGGCGGTGCCGGGGGGGGGAGCGGATCGGAGTCCACCCCGGCCTCGGCTGGATTCGGGGTCAACCTGAACACGGCGCCGCCGGCGGTCCTCAAGGCCCTGTTGGACGACCGCGATGTCTCCAGCCGCTTCTGGGACGAGGTCATCGAGTACCGCAACCTCGAGGAGGAGGACGAGTACGACGAGGAGGAGGACGACGAGCCCTTCTACGACGAGTACGGCGAGGAGATCATCCAGCGCCAGGTCTTCGACACCCTCGACGAGCTCGGAGAGCTGCGCGGTTGGGAAGACCAGGACGTGGAGGTCCAGGAGATGATCAAGGACCTTCTCACCACCCAGAGCAACGTCTTCTCCATCTACATCACCGCCCGCATCGAGACGGGCGTGGAGCGCTTCGAGGAGCAAGCCATGACCGCGTCCGAGGCCGCCCGCATGGAGGAGCAGTCGGGCGGAGCGCTCGTGCGTACCGTGCGCATGATCGTCTGGCGTCGGACGGGTGGCGAGGAGATCGAGCTTCTGCCGATCATCCCCTGGGAGATCCTCGACTACGTGCCCCTCGAAGTGCTCGACTTCCCCGACGAGGAGCGCTGAGAGCGCCTTGGCGGACTCCGGATCCGACCGCCTGCGTCTCGAGGTCTTCCACCACCTCTTCGCGGCCACGGCCGAGGAGATGGGTGTGTCCCTGATGCGCTCCGCCTTCTCGCCCAACATCAAGGAGCGCCGTGACTTCTCCTGTGCCCTGTTCGACGGGGAGGGGCGCATGATCGGACAGGCCGCTCACCTGCCCGTGCACCTCGGTGCCGCTCCGCTCTCGGTGGCCGCGGTGCGCGGTGCTTTCGAGGTCGAGCCCGGGGATGCCGTGCTGCTCAACGATCCCTTCGGAGGTGGCACGCATCTGCCGGATTTGACCCTGGTCTCGCCGGTCTTCCTGCGCGGCGCGCGCGAACCCGATTTCTTCTGCGTCAACCGCGCGCACCACGCGGACGTCGGAGGCCAGCACCCCGGCTCCATGGCGCCGGCCCGCGACGTGCACGGCGAGGGCCTGCGCATCCCGCCCACGCACCTCGTGCGCGGCGGGAACGTCGAGCCCGACGTCCTGCGCCTCCTGCTGGCCAACATGCGCGTGCCCGAGGAGCGCGAGGGCGACTTGCTCGCCCAGTGGGCGGCCAACCGCATCGGCGAGCGCCGGTTGGTCGCCATGGGGCTGGAGCACGGCGCACGCGAGCTGAATCGGCGTGCCGGCCAGCTCATGGATTGGACCGCCGAGCTGACCTCCGATCTGATCCGCGGCCTGCCCGCGGGAGCGTGGTCGTTCGAAGACGAGCTGGAGGAAGCCGCCGCGGAGGGCGCGGGGCGCCCGCGTATCCGCGTCATCGTCAGTCGCGAGCGAGGGCGCCTGCGCGTCGACCTGCGGGAGACCGATGACCAGGTCGCCGGCCCGGTGAACACCACTCGTGCGGTGGCGGAGGCGGCGGTGTTCTACGTCGTGCGCCTGCTACTGCCCGCCGGCACGCCGACCAACGAGGGCGTCATGCGGCGCGTCGACGTCCTCACGCGCCCGGGGAGTCTGGTCGACGCCCGCTATCCGGCGCCGGTCGCCGGGGGCAACGTGGAGACCAGCCAGCGCCTGGTGGACGTCCTGCTCGGTGCCCTCCAGCGGGCCCTGCCCGGGCGCATCCCAGCGGCCAGCGCCGGGACCATGAGCAACCTGACGTTTGGTGGGCGCTCGGGCGGGCGGCCCTTCTCCGCCTACGAGACGATTGCCGGGGGCGCGGGGGGCGGACCGCTGGGGCCGGGGGCGCACGCCATCCAGACCCACATGACCAATACGCGCAACACGCCCATCGAGGCCCTGGAGACTCAGCTCCCCGTGCGCGTTCTGCGCTACACCGTCCGGCGCGGCTCAGGAGGCGGGGGCCGCCACCCCGGTGGAGACGGCGTGGTCCGGCGCTTGCGCTTCCTCGTCGATGCGCAAGCCGGCTGGGTCGCTGAGCGTCAGGAGCGTGGCCCGTGGGGGCTCGCGGGGGGCCGGCGGGGCTGTCCCGGCCAGGCGCGGGTGCGCCTGGCGGGGCGTTCGACCGACCGCGCCCTGGGCGGGAAGATGTCGCTCACCCTCGCCGCCGGCTCGGAGCTCGAGCTGCTCACCCCCGGCGGCGGGGGCCATGGTCGCGCCCGCTCCGGTGCAAGCTTGCGGCGCCCCGGAAGGTGAGTGAGAATCCGCGGTCGGGAGCGCGGCTTCCCTCCGCGCGGAGGGGCTTGGACGCTTTCGAACCCAGCCCGGATCCAGCAGGGAAGAACCACGACCTCCATGCCCTCTCTCAGCGTTTTCGGTGCTCAGTGGGGCGATGAGGGCAAGGGGAAGATCATCGATCGCCTAGCCGCCGACGCGGATGTCGTCGTCCGCTATCAGGGCGGCGCGAACGCCGGCCACACGATGGTCGTCGACGGGGAGAAGACCGTGCTGCACCTCGTCCCTTGCGGGGTCCTGCACCGGGGAACGAAGAACGTCGTGGCCAACGGCGTGGCGATCGACCCGGTTCAGCTTCTCGAGGAGGTCGATGCCCTGCGCGAGCGCGGCGTGGAGGTCACGGGCGAGAGCCTGCGGATCTCCGCGGGGGCGCACTTGATCTTCGAGCACCACCGCCGGATGGATCAGCTCTCCGAGCACTGGTTGGGCGAGGGTCGCATCGGGACCACCGGGCGCGGGATCGGTCCGGCCTATGCGGACAAGGCCTCGCGCGTCGGGTTGCGGGTCAGCGATCTCCTGGATCCCGAGCGCTGTCACTCCCGCCTGAGCGCCGTGCTGGCGGAGAAGAACGCGACCATCGAGGGCGTCCACGGGGCCGATCCCGTTGACCTCGCCGCCGAGCTCGAGCGCGCCACGGCTCTCGGTGATCGGCTGCGGCCCTTCGTGGGCGACACGGGCGCCGAGCTGCGCGCGGACTACCGTGCCGGCAAGCGCATTCTGTTCGAGGGCGCTCAGGGGATCATGCTCGACATCGATCACGGCACCTACCCCTTCGTCACCTCCTCGAACACCGGCACGGCGGGCATCCCGGCCGGGGCCGGCTTCCCTCCGGGCCACATCGATCGCGCCATCGGAATCGCCAAGGCGTACTGCACGCGCGTCGGCGAGGGGCCCTTTCCCTCGGAGCTGCGCGGCGAGACCGGCGACGCGATCCGCGCCGCCGGGAACGAGTACGGTGCGACCACTGGTCGCCCCCGGCGCTGCGGCTGGTTCGATGCCGTCGCCGTGCGCTACGGGCTGAGTCTCAATGGAGCCGACGGGTGGGTCATGACGAACCTCGACGTGCTGTCGGGCTTCGAGGAGCTGTCGGTGGCGACTTCCTACGTCATGGACGGCGAACAAACGCGAGAGTACCCCGCCCACCTTCCGGCACTCGACGGTTGCGAGGTCCGCTTGGAGACCCGCCCCGGTTGGCAGGAAGACATCAGTGGCCTGCGGTGCTACGAGGACCTGCCGGCGAGCGCGAGGAGCTACGTCGAGTGGGTCGAGGAGTTGATCGGCACCCCGATCGTGATGCTCTCCATCGGACCCGAGCGCGAACAGGTCATCTCGAGGGGGCTCTGATGGCTTCGAATCCACCCAGCCCCGTCGAGCGCCCGGACCTCGGCGGTCCTTTCCCCGAGCACTTGGCCGTGATCATGGATGGCAACGGCCGTTGGGCCCAGCGCCAGGGGTTGCGGCGCATCTTCGGGCACCGCGAGGGCATCGCCTCCGTGCGGGAGGTCACGACCTCCTGCGCACGCATGGGGCTGGAGAGCCTCACCTTGTACGCCTTCTCCGTCGAAAACTGGAAGCGCCCGCGGAAGGAGGTCGAGTACCTGATGCGTCTCTTGCGCCGTTACCTGGTCGCCGAGCGCGACACGCTGATGGAGAACGGTGTGCGCCTGATGGGGATCGGACGCCTCGACGAACTGCCCGCGGACGCCTTGAGCAAGCTGCGCGAAACCGAGGAGCTCACGCGCGAGAACACCGGCATGGTGCTGCGGCTGGCCCTCTCCTACGGCAGCCGCACCGAGCTCGCAGACGCACTGCGCGAGGCTGTCGCCGACGCCGCCGCCGGGAATCTCCGTCCCGACGACGTGGATGACGACACCCTGCGCGGCTACCTCTACGACCCCCAGACGCCCGATCCAGACTTGGTGATCCGGACCGCGGGGGAGATGCGCCTCTCGAACTTCCTCCTCTGGCAGGCCTCCTACTCCGAGCTCTACGTGACGGAGGTGTGCTGGCCCGAGTTCCGGGAGCCGGACTTGCTCGCGGCGCTGCGAGCCTACGCCGGGCGCGAGCGGCGCTACGGTGGCCTGATCGACGCCAAGCCCCCCGACCGCGGATCGGAGAAGGCCGTTTGAGCGGCGGCACGAAGGCTGCGCGCATCTGGAAGAGAACCTGGGTCGGAGGAGGTCTGAGCGCCTTCGCGGCCGGCTGTCTGTGGCTCTCCTTCGCCGAGTGGGGCGGGACGCTCGTGCTCGTGATCTCGGCGGTCATCACCCTCCTCGTCCTGCGCGAGGTCGCCTCCATGGGCCGCTTCGCTGGCCGTGCAATGTGGGTCGTCCCACTCGTCTCGGGGGCTACAGCGGCCGCGCTGACCGCACGGGCCGCCGGGCCGGACGCCTTCGCGCTCGATCCCTTCGCCCTCTACGCACGCGTCGGTGCCGTCGCCCTGCCGACCGCGTTCGCCTGGCGCCTCGCCACGCGCGGCCGCAACGAGTGGGCCGACGCCTGGAGGTCGGTCGCCCTGGCCTTGTGGATCATCCCCGCCTTGCCCTCGCTCCACTGGGTGCGCGCCGATTTCGGCGCTGCCGGGTTGGTGGCCTTGATCGTGCTCTCGAAGGTCGGAGACGTGGCCGGTTACTACGTGGGCAACGCGATCGGTCGCACCCACCCCTTCAGTCGCATCAGTCCGGGCAAGACGACCGCGGGCTGCGTGGGCTCGTTCGTCGCGGGAGCCGCGGCCGGGGCCGCGTGCGTGGCGGTCGGACTGCTGCCCGCGGAACCCTGGGGATGGGCCGGCGGTCTGCTGGCGGGGGGCACCGTGAACCTCGTGTCGCAAGCCGGCGACCTGCTCGAGAGCGCCGTCAAGCGTTGGGCGGGAGTCAAGGACTCCGGCACCGTGCTGGGGCCGGCGGGGGGGCTGCTCGATCTCGTCGACAGCTTGCTGCTCAGCGTCCCGGCCGCCGCCCTTGTCTGGCCGTTGCTGTTCTCCGTCGCTTAGTGCCGAACAAGAAAGGACTTGCGACTCCGGGAGGGCATCCGGAAGGGTCCTCGTACTGGGCGCGGACCGCCCTTGACCTCCTCCCGCGTTGACAGATCCGCTCACTTGCCGCGATGCTCTGCGGCGTCCGTAGCACCCAACCCCCCGAGCTCTTGGCCGAGATCACCATTCCCCTGCAGTCCCACGACGAGGCCGTCCTCGTCTTGGGTCCCTATGACCGCTACGCGAAGCTCCTGCGAAACGCGCTCGACATCGAGCTGTACGCGCGCAGCGGGAACCTGCGCCTCAAGGGCGAGGTGACGGACATAGCGGAGGCGCGCCGGCGGATCGATCACCTGCTCGGGAAGTCCCGCAAGCGCAGGGATCTGAACGTACGCGAGATCGAGGAGATCCTCCTCGGCGGACCGGCGGGTGCGTCGGGCGCCTCGCCCGCTGGGGGGAATGGGCCCTCGGCCCCGCCCCGGCCCGCGCCCGCCCGTGAGGCGCCTCGCGGGCGGGCCGATGGCGCGGAGCCGTCGCTCCGTGCCCGACCGATCCAGCCGCGCTCGGAGAACCAGCGGCGCTACCTCGAGCTGATCGAGAAGCGAGACCTGACCTTCGGCGTCGGCGCCGCGGGTACCGGCAAGACCTTCCTGGCCGTCGCCAGTGCCGTCAAGGCACTGCGCTCCGGTGCGTGTCGGCGCCTCGTGCTGACGCGTCCGGTCGTCGAGGCGGGGGAGCGCCTGGGGTTCTTGCCGGGAGACGTGCAGGCGAAGCTGGACCCCTACATGCGCCCGCTCTACGACGCCTTGCACGCGCTCCTGCGCTACGAGGACGTCGCTCGCCTGGAGGAGTCCCACGTGCTCGAAATCGCGCCGCTGGCCTACATGCGCGGAAGGACCCTCTCCAACGCCTTCGTGATCCTCGACGAGGCGCAGAATACGACCGTCGGTCAGATGAAGATGTTCCTGACACGCCTCGGTGAGGGCTCGCGCATGGTCGTCACGGGCGACCCGAGCCAGAGCGATCTTCCCGAGGGCGAGCGGAGCGGACTCAACGACGCCATGGAGCGCCTGCGATCCTACGAGGAAGTGGGGCTGGTGGAGTTCGCTTCGTCCGATGTCGTGCGCCACCCGCTGGTAGCGCGCATCGTGCGGGCCTACGAGCAACCTCGTCGCCGTGAGGCGAACGGTCGGGAGGCCGGCGGGTGAGGCGCCTGAGGAGCTGGTTCGGCGGGGCCTCCCAGACCGGGCTGCGGCGCGTCTCCATCGAGCGAGCGCGGGCGGTCGGTCCCGCTCCCCGCCGGCGACCGCTCCCGCAGGCGGGCGAGAAGATCCTGGTAGCCGCGGCCGCGGCCCTGATGCTGACCGTGCTGCTCGGCGTGGGCGCCGGCCTCGAGGCCGCAGGGTGGTTCGGCCTGTTCTCACTGGTCTGCCTGGCGACCGTCCTCTTCGAGAGCTACCTGGTGGACTTCCGCCGCGCGGCTCTCACGAGCCTCTCGCGCGTCGTGGCCCTGTCGGTGCTGCTCGTCGGGGTGCTCGGCTGCGTGCGCGCCTTCCATGAGCTCATCGGCCTGGAGCGAGCAGCCTTCTTGCCCCTCGCGTTTGCCAGCTTGGTGATGGCCCTCGTTTGGGGGCGTGCCTTGGCCCTGGAGAGCACTGTTTTCGTCGCGGCCCTGATCGGGCTGTACGCCTATCTGCACCAGCCGGGCGCCGAGGGAACGGCGGGGTTGGTCGTCGCGGCCACGGGGGGCCTCGTCGCCGCGCTCGGCGCCGCCGAGGTCAAGCGGCGCCAGACGCTCGTGCGCCTCGGGCTCGTGATCGGATTCACGCAGGCCGCCACCGCCGGGGCCTTCCTGTTGATGGGGACGGGCGAAAACGTCGGCTCCGAGATGATCGGGACTCTCTTCCTGTTGGGAATGGAGGGGCTGTTCGTCGGCTTGCTCGTCTCGGGCTGTCTGCCGATCATCGAGGATCTGTTCGACGTGACGACGGACATCAGCTTGCTGGAGCTGGGGAACACCCACGAGCACCCGCTCTTGCGCAAGCTCCTGCTCGAGGCGCCGGGGACGTTCCACCACTCCTACATCGTGGGCTTGCTGGCCGAGGCGTCGGCGGAGGCCGTCGGCGGCAACGCCTTGCTGGCGCGCGTGGGGGCGCTCTACCACGACATCGGGAAGTTGAACAAGCCCGAGTACTTCGCGGAGAACTCCGCGGATGCTCGCGGGCGTCATCGTGACCTGACGCCGGAGATGAGCACGCTGATCATCTCCGCCCACACGCGCGACGGTGTCGAGCTGGGCCGTTACCACGGCCTC
Organism: Planctomycetota bacterium; assembly: GCA_002686265.1. Taxonomy (GTDB): domain Bacteria; phylum Planctomycetota; class UBA1135; order UBA1135. The sequence continues at coordinate 31,302 of NZBA01000008.1, read as the reverse complement.
CCGCAGGCCATCCTGAACTTCATGCCGGAACACCACGGAACCTCGTGCATCGAGTTCTTCTACCGGGCGGCGCAGGACATGCGTGGCGAGGAGAACGTCTCCGAGGCGAGCTTTCGCTACGTGGGTCCCAAGCCGCAGAGCGTCGAACCCGCGATCGTGATGATCGCCGACGCGGCCGAGGCGATCAGCCGTCAGATGCCCGACCCGAACCCCGCGCGCCTGCGCGAGATGGTGCACGAGGTCGTGTTCAAACGCTTGATGGACGGTCAGTTCGCGGAGTGCCCTCTAACCCTCGCGGACCTGGCCAGGATCGAGGAGGCCTCGGCCCGGGTGCTCGCTGGGATCTACCACCAGCGGCCGACTTACCCCAAGGGGCGGCCCCATCCGCTCGATCTCGCCCAACCGCGTGAGAGGCGCTCGGCGCGGGAAAGTGGCCGGATGCGCGGGGGCGAAACCGAGCGAGCCCTGCGGGGGGGCCGTGCTTGAGCGTCGGGCTCCATTGGCAGACCGAGGCCGAGGAACTCGTGCCGGGGGACGCGCGGGCGGCGGTCGAGGCGGCGCTGCGGCACGGAGGGCGGTGGCCCGCCGCCGTGGACGTCGTCTTCGTCGACGATGAGACCATCGGCGAGCTGCACGGACGCTTCCTCGACGATCCGACGCCGACCGACGTGCTCTCGTTCGACCTCGGCGATGGCGATGGGCCGCAGGCGGAGGTGTACGTCAGCGTCGAGTGCGCGCGGCGCGTGGCCGCGCAGCGCGGCGCGGCGGTGGCGCGCGAGCTGGCGCTCTACATCGTGCACGGCGTGCTGCACCTATGCGGATTCGACGACAGAGAAGACGCGCAGCGCCTTGAGATGCGCGCCGCCGAAGCGCAAGTGCTTGCCGCCCTCGGCTACGGGCGCGACGACGATCCACAAGACGTGACCTCTCCTTCGAGAGAAAAAAAGTAAAAAAACGTGTGCGTATGAGGGGCGTGACCCCGATGCGAAACACGGGCGATTGGCCGTCTCTTGCGCGCATTGGGCCTTTGCACCGATTGCTGTCTCGTGCCGCGCGCGGAATCCGATCTCGCGTGTGCGTGTTGCTTGTTGAACGGCGCTCCAGAATCCGTATCTAGGTGTTTGCTCCGCATGAGTATCCCGCGTGTGCGCACGCACGCCGCTCGCCGCCGCGGAGTCGAGAGTCAGCCATTGAGTACACGCACTCGCCAGGAGGTCGGGAAGCCGCGCTTCGACGCGGCCGAGAACGAGCGCAGGGTCCAGCGCGAGGATCTGTGGCTCTCCTACCGCAAGAACGAGTGCGACGAGACCCGGAATAGGCTGGTGGAGTTCTACTTCACTTTCGCCAAGGATCAGATCCGCCGCTTCGCCGCACGCCTCCCGCGGAGCGTCGACCGTGGCGACCTGGAGACGGCGGCCCACCTCGGTCTGATGAAGGCCATCGTGGGCTTCGACCCTCGTCATGGCGTGTGCTTCAAGTCCTATTGCGCTACGCGCGTGAAGGGTGCCTGTCGCGACGAATTGCGGACCCAGGATTGGCTGCCGCGGCCCCACCGGCAGCGGCTCGAGCGCCAGAAACGAATCGTCGAGCGCCTGCGGGCTGACCTCGAACGTGAGCCCCACGACGAGGAGGGGGCGGGTGAGATGGACCTCGACGTCGATGTCTACGAGCGCCTGTTCGGCGTAGTGCCTCCGGGCGTGCCGTCGGGCTCGATGCCCGCCGGCGGTGCCGACGACGAGCTCCCCTCGAGTCTCGACGCGGTGTCCGATCCCGACGGGGATGCACCGGGCGACAAGCTCTCCAGGAGCGAGACCATGAGCCTCGTCCTGCAGGCCACGGACGCTCAGGAGTTCCGCATCCTGTACCTGCGCTACTACGAGAGCTGGTCGATGAAGACGATCGGGGAGGAGCTCTCCCTCTCGGAATCACGCGTGTGCAAGATCCACGCGCGACTGCGCGAGCGCCTCAAGGGGCGCTTCAGTGCCCAGGTCTCCGACGACTGAGCGGGCGGGCGAGCGCGGGAGAGTCGGGCGGGAGAGAAAGAAGCGGGGACGTGAGGCACGGCCCCACGCCCCCGCGTCCCGGTGCGCGCTCTCCATGAGCGACGGACCGCGTGGTTCCCACTCAGGTCATCGCGTAGATGCCTTCCACGCAGTCGCGTGCGCTCGAACGCAACAGCCGGGGTGCGCAGAGGCGCGGCCTGTCCCCACGGACCGACACCCTACGCGGCTCCTCCTTCGGCCGCCGAGCAGCTTCGTCCCCACAACGCTGCCGGCGGACTCTCTTCGTTGGCTTCCCGTCATCTCGTCAGGCTCGTCTTCGCCCGCGGAGGCGGTGGCTGTCGCGGGGACGAGGGACGGCCGGAGCCCCCCGCGGGGAGCGCCGATCGAGAACGCCGGAGGGATCCGGCGGCTCGTCCCCGGCGCACCGTGCCGGAGGCGCGGGAGAGTACTTCGAAATCGCAAAGAGGCAAGCGCCGCCGGCGTCCTTTCGCCCAGAACCTNNTTCCGCACCGCCCCAAGCTCCGTGGAGGGCGTGCTTTGCGCGCGCCCAGCGGCCGCGGGGGAGGTAGGATCGGTCCACNGCGGAGGGCCTGGCCGCCGCCCCTTTCCATGACTTTCGCCCCGTGTCTCCTGGCGGCCGCCCTCGCCGCCTGCTCGTCGGGCTCGGGATCGCGTGAACCCGGGCGGCTTGCCGAGCCGACCCCGCGCCTGGTGGTCGTCCTGTGCGTAGACCAGCTGATCCCCGAGCAGCTCGAGCGCCTCGCCCCCTGGCTTGACGGTGGGCTCGGGCGCTTTGTGAACCAGGGCCGCTCCTTCCGCGCGGCCGCCCTGGACTACTCACGTTCGGAAACCGGACCCGGACACGCGACCCTCGGCAGTGGCCTCCTGCCGCGGCACCACGGCATCAGCGCCAACGGCATGCTGGACCGCGAGGCGGGCGAGCTGGTCGAGTGCACGACCGACCCGACGGTGCTCACCCTGGCCCCCGGCGGTGTGCTGACCGAACCCGTGGCGGGAGGCTCGTCGGCTTGCAATCTGCTGCGTGAAGGGCTGGCCGAGCACCTGCGCGCGCGCTGGCCCGCGTCGCGCGCCGTTTCGATCGCCGGCAAGCCGCGCGCGGCGATCCTCCTCGCCGGGCGCGCCCCGCGCTGGGCCCTGTGGTGGGACCGGCGGGCGGGAGGCTTCACCTCCTCGAGCGCCTACGGCGAGCGTCTGCCCGATTGGGTGCTCGCGTGGAACGCGGGCTGGGCCGCCACGGCCAGCGGCCGCGACTGGGAGTGCTCCTTCAAGGGCGATCTGGATGGATCCGGAACCGCGCCCGATGAGCGCGCCGGAGAGGCCATCATCGGCGCGGGCGTGACCTTCCCGCGCGTCGCTCCGCGTCTCCCTCTAGAGCCCCAGGCAATCGAGTTCCAACGCCTGGCGGGCTTCGTCTCGGCCACGCCCCTACTCGACCGATTCGTCATCGACCTCGCGCTGGAGGCGATCGCGTCCCAGGAGTTGGGGGCGGACGCGGACGTCGACCTGCTGGCCCTCGGGCTCTCCGCCTGCGACAAGATCGGGCACCGCGCCGGCCCTTACAGCCGCGAGGTCACCGACACCGTTCTGCGCCTCGACGACGAGCTCGGGCGTCTGTTCGCGCTCCTCGACGAGCGCCTCGGGCCCGCCGGCTGGATCGCCGCACTGGCCTCGGATCATGGCGTGATGGAGCTCCCCGAGGCGCTCGTCGAGCGCGGCGTGGCGACGCGCAGGTTGCATGTGAATGAGACTCGGCGCGCCCTGGCGGCGGCGCGCGAGGCGCTCGGTGAACGCTACGCGGGCCTGTTCTTCGGCCTGCGCTCCGGTGGCGACGGGTTGATCCTGGACGAGAAGCAGACCTCCGCCGCAGGCGTTGACCTCGCCGAGGTGCGCGAGTTGGCCCGTGACGCGTACCTCGCCGCCGCCGACTACGTGGAGGACGGCTACACCTTCGACGAGCTGGCGTCGTCGGGGCCTCCGCGCGACGCCTTCGAGACCCTGGCGCGCAACTGCTTCCGCCCCGAGCACGAGGTGGACATCGTGCTGCGCTTCAAGCCGTGGATCGTCCGCGACTGTCGCTTCGGCACCGACCACGGCTCGCCCTACCCCTACGACCGGCGCATCGTCCTGTCGTTTCTGGGACCGGGCTTCGTCGCTGGTACGAGCTGGGAGCGCGCGAGCCCGACGGACCTCGTCCCGACCCTGCTCGAGCGCCTCGGCCTGCCCGCGCCCGCGGACCTCGACGGCAGCGCGCTCGACTAGGCGCGCTTGCTTCACGAGGCCCTGAGCCCAGACGCGCGAAGCCTCGTGACGTAAGCCGGTCGGCCGCTACTGCGCGCCCTCCAGAGCGCGCCGGACGGCCAGGATGCCGTCGAGGATCGCCGGGAACTCGTCCAGGCGGACCATGTTGGGACCGTCCGAGGGGGACGAGTCCGGGTCGGGGTGGACTTCGAAGAACAGGCCGTCGACGAATCCGGTGGCCCCCGCCGCGCGCGCCAGGAGCGGTGCCAGGGTGCGGTCTCCGCCGGTGCTGCCTCCCAGGCCTCCGGGCGTCTGCACGGAGTGGGTGGCGTCGAAGATCACCGGGTGGCCGCTCTCGGCGAGGTGGCGGAAGCCTGCCATGTCGACGACCAGGCGCCCGTAGCCGTGCATCGTGCCGCGCTCGGTGAGCATCACGCGTTGGTTCCCGCTCTCCACGACCTTGCGCGCTGCGTGCTCGAGGTCCCAGGGAGCCAGGAACTGGCCCTTCTTGATGTTGACGGCGCAGGGCGTGCGTGCGGCCGCGACCAAGAGGTCGGTCTGGCGGCAGAGGAAGGCGGGAATCTGAAGCGCGTCTGCGACCTCGGCCGCCGCGGCGCACTGCTCGGGGTGGTGGACGTCGGTCAGGATCGGAAGGCTGAGGTCCTCGCGGACCTCCTGCAACCAGGCGGCTCCGCGGGCGAGGCCCGGCCCGCGCACGGCGCCGAGGCTCGTGCGGTTGGCCTTGTCGAAGCTCGCCTTGAAGATCAAGGGGACGTCGCGCTCGCGGCAGATCTCCGCCAGGGCGCGCGAGAGCTCCCGCGTCAGGGAGCCGGACTCCAGGACGCAGGGCCCCGCGATCACGAACAGGGGCCCGCCGCCGAGGGTCCTTCCGGCGATCTCGATCGTGCGCGGTGTTCGGTGTTCGTTCATGGTCGTGGCTGCTAGGGAACCAGGATCCTGTGGCGCGTGTCCAGCACTTCGAACACGACAGGCGTTCGACCCGCCGGGTCTCCGTCGATCTGGCACGGTGCGGGCTTCGGAGAGGTGATGCGGACCGTGCGGGCGAGACGCACCTCGCTGGTCTTGTCGGGGATGCGGCGCAGGAACGCCTTCAGCGCGTAGTTGATGAGCCCGAGCAGGTTCCCGCGCCGGAAGAGGAAGACCTCGAAACGGCCGTCATCCAGGACGCGCCCCGGGCAGAGCGGGACGAGCCCTCCGTAGTGGATCGTGTTGCTCACGAGCACCTGGCCGAATGTGCCCTCGAGGGGCTCGCCGTCGAGTTCCACCGAGAGCTTGACGGGCCGGTGGCGGAGCATCGTGCGCAAGGTCGCGGGGAGGTAGGCCCACTGCGTCATCGGCCCTCTGCGGTTACGGTGGACCTCCTCGACCACGGCGGCGTCGGGGCCGACGCCCACGACGAGGAACGAGAGCCTTCCGTTGACCCGCGCGACGTCGACGTCGACCGTCTTCCCGGCGGTGAACACCGCCAGGGCGCGGTCCACGTCGCGTGGCAGCTTGAGGTCGGCGGAGAGGGCGTTTCCCGTGCCGAGAGGCAGGACGCCCACATCGACCTTGCGCCCGAACAGGCCGGTCAGCACCTCGCCCAGGGTGCCGTCGCCGCCGACCGAGACAACCAAGTCCGTTTCGTCGGTGAGGGCTCGCGCGCGTCGCTCGCCGTCGCCGGCGCAGCCGGTCAGGAAGAGCTCGGTCGGAATGCCCAAGCGCTGCAGGCCCGCGCTGAGCTCCTTGCCGGCGGATTCGCCCTGGCGCCGGCCCGAAACGGGATTGGCGATCACGAGCGCCCGCCGGTAGGCGGACTCACGCGGGGGAGCCTGGGTGCTCGCGGCCTCCGGGGGCATGGGCAAGATCCTACCTCTCGGCGCCCCGATCGCGCAGAATCCCCTTAGCGTGGGAGCGGCGGACAGCGAAGCGACCGTGGTTCTTGGGGGCAGCGGGTTCCTCGGGGCGCACGCGGTCTCGATGGCCTTGCGACGGGCCGACATCGATCACCCGGTCGTCTCGGTGAGCCGCGGACCGGGGGAGGGGCCGCTCTTCGGTCGCCACCGGAGCCAACCGCACTTCGAGCGTGCGGACGCGCGCGATCCCGACGCGCTCCTGGCCGCCCTGGAAGGCTGGCGTCCCGCACGCGTGATCAACTGCCTGGCCCTGGCGCGCGGCGCCGACTGCGAGGAGGATCCGCTGCTCGCCAGTCTGCTCAACGCCCAGGTGCCTGGGCTCTTGGCGCGCTGGTGCGGGCGCAACGGCGCGCGCCTGGTCCATGTCTCGACCGATCTGGTCTTCGGCGATGCGCCGCCCCCGGCGCCGGGAGGGTTCCGCGAGCAGGACGCGCCCGCGCCGATCAGCGCCTACGGCGCGACCAAGGCGGCGGGAGAGCGGGCCGTCCTGGCGGCCTGCCCGCGGGCGATCGTCGTGCGGCTTCCCCTGCTCTACGGCGCCTCGGGTGGTCGCGAGCTCGGGGCGTCCGATAGCTTCCTGGGGGCGGTGGAGCGCGGCGACGTTCCGCGCCTGTTCAGCGACGAGTGGCGCACGCCGCTGCTGGTGGAGGACGCTGCCAGCGCGCTCTTGGAGCTGGCTTGGGGCGCGGGAAGCGGCCTGCTGCACGTGGGCGGCCCCGATCGCGTCAGTCGCATCCAGCTCGGCCTGGCCCTGCTGATCGCGCGTGGCCTGGAGCCGGGGGACGCCGAGGCGCGTGTCAGCGCCGCCCGCCGCGCCGATGCCGCGCTCGACCCTCCGCGACCGGAGGACACCTCGTTGGATTCGAGCCGTGCGCGTGTCGTGTTGAGGACGCGCTTGCGTGGGCTGCGCGAGGGCGCCGCCCGTGCCTGTGCACCTTGATTTGGGGGACCGGGGGCGGTGAAGTGTGGCCCCACACCCTGAGGACATCGATGGAACTTGCCACACGCTATCAGGCCGACGAACACGAGCGCGAGGTCTACCGGCGCTGGGAGGAGAGCGGTGGCTTCCAGCCGCGCCCCGACCCGACCGGAGCGGATCGTCGCTTCACGATCATGATCCCGCCGCCCAATGTGACGGGCGCCCTGCACATGGGGCACGCCCTGAACGGGACGATCCAGGACATCGTCATTCGGCACCGGCGCATGTGCGGCTTCGAGGCGCTCTGGCTGCCGGGCACCGACCACGCGGGCATCGCGACCCAGGCCGTGGTCGAAAAGAAGCTCTTTGAGGAGAGGGGCCAGAAGCGCAAGGAAATGGGGCGCGAGGCCTTCCTCAAGGAAATCTGGGCTTGGCGCGAGGAGTACGGCTCGCGCATCTACGGCCAGTACCGCCGTCTGGGTGCTTCCTGCGACTGGTCGCGAACCGCCTTCACCATGGACCCCGAGCTGAAGCGGGCCGTGCGTGAGTCGTTCGTGCGCCTGTGGGAGCGCGGGCTCGTCTACCGCGGCTACCGCATGATCAACTGGGACTGCGTCCTGCAGACGGCCATCTCCGACGACGAGATCGAACACGTCGCGCGCAAGACCAAGCTCTGGCACCTGCGCTACCCGATCGAGGGTAGTCCCGGGGAGTTCCTAGTCGTCGCGACGACGCGCCCCGAGACGATGTTGGGCGACACGGCCGTGGCCGTGCACCCCGACGACGAGCGCTACCGTTCGCTCGTGGGCAGGCACTGCGTGCTCCCGATTCTCGAGCGCCGGATCCCGATCATCGCCGATGAATCGGTCGAGGCCGGCTTCGGGACCGGCGCCGTCAAGGTGACGCCGGCCCACGACAAGGACGACTATGAGCGCGGCCAGCGGCACGAGCTCGAGATGATCAACGTGCTCGAGCTGGACGGTCGCATCAACGAGAACGGAGGCCCCTACGCCGGACTCAGCCGAGAGCAGGCGCGCAAGGAGATCGTGCAGCGCTTCGAGGAGCTCGAGCTGCTCGACCGGATCGAGGACCACGAGCACAACGTGGCCCTGAGCGACCGCTCGAAGGACCCGGTCGAACCGCTTCTCTCGCACCAGTGGTTCGTGAAGATGAAGCCGCTCGCGGGGCCTGCCATCAAGGCCGTCACGGACGGTGAGCTGACCTTCGTCCCTTCGCGCTGGTCGAAGACCTACCTGCAGTGGCTCGAGAACGTGCACGACTGGTGTATCAGCCGCCAGCTGTGGTGGGGACACCGCATCCCGGTCTGGTACGACGAGGACGGTGTGCCCGTCGCCTCACGCGAGGACCTGGAGCTCGGCTCGCCCCACCCCGAGACCGGCAAGCCGATCGTGCACCAGGACGAGGACGTGCTCGACACCTGGGCCAGCTCGTGGCTGTGGCCTTTCGCGACCCTGGGCTGGCCGGAGCGCACGGAGGACCTCGAGCGCTACTTCCCGACCCAGTTCCTCTCGACTGGCCGCGACATCATCTACCTGTGGGTGGCGCGCATGATCATGGCGGGCTATGAGTTCTGCGATGACGCATCCGCCGGAGGGCGCTGCGCGTTCGCCGTCTGCAACGTCCACGCGACGATCCTGGACGCGAAGGGACGGCGCATGTCCAAGTCGGCGGGGAACGGGATCGACCCGATCGACATGATCGACGAGTACGGCGCCGACGCCGTGCGCTACAGCCTGATCCTGCTGACCAAGGAGGGGCAGGACACGAAGCTCGCGCCCGAGAAACTCGAGCAGGGATACCGCTTCGGGAACAAGGTCTGGAACGCGGCCCGCTTCGTGCTGATGAACCTCGGGGGGGAACGCTCCTGGGACGGCGGCGCAGGAGAGGCGCGGGTCGAGGATCGTTGGATCCGGAGTCGGCTGAGCGCCGTCCTCGCCTCGACCTCCGAGGCCCTGGAGCAGTACCGCCTCAACGATGCGGCGATGGGGCTCTACCGTTTTGTGTGGAACGACTTCTGCGATTGGTACCTCGAGCTCGCCAAGCCGCGCTTTCTGAATGCCGACGACCCCAGCGGCGCCGAGGCGCGCGCGACCCTCGAGAGGGTGTTGCGCGACATCCTCGCCATGCTCCACCCGTTCACGCCCTACATGACCGAGGTGTTGTGGGGGAGCTTGCACGAGTCTCTCGGCGTCCAGCCGCCCGAGATGCTGATGAACAGCGCTTGGCCCGACGGAGAGGGATTGGAGGTCGACGCGGAGGCCGAGGCGGCGATGGAACTGGTGCGCGTGGTCGTCGGTGCCGTACGCCAGGTGCGCCACCTGACCTTGCTGGACGAGCGCAGTCCCCTCGCCGCAATCCTGGTCGTGGCCGACGAGGGCAAGCGAGCTTCGCTGACGAAGCACGGCGCCGCCGTGCGCGCCCTGGCCCACCTGGAGAGCTACGAGGTCTGTGAGAGCGCCGAGCGCCCGGCGGCATCGGCTGTCGCCGTGGCCGCCGGCTTGCAGATCTTCGTCCCTCTCGGGGAAGGAGTCGACCTCGGGGGCCTTTGCGGCCAGCTCTCAAGGCGACTGGAGAAGGTCGAGAAGGGGATCGCGGGCGTGGACGGGAAGCTGGCCAACGAGCGCTTTCTACAGAACGCCGAGCCGAGCGTGATCGAGGGCGAGCGCGAGCGCCGTGGGGAGCTCGAGCGCGAGGCGGAGATGCTGCGCGGCAACCTGGCCGGCCTCTGAGACGGTGTGCGGGCTACGAGCCCCAGCTGTCCGGGCGGCCCTTCTCCTCGAGGCGCACCCCGAAGGTGGTCTTGAGTCCCTTGCGGGTGCGGCCCTTGACGAAGATGTCGAACTCGAGCCACTCCTGCTGCACCTCGACTTCCTCTTCGTCCACGATCTGGATGATCGTGCGGTCGCGGAACTCGACCTTCGAGTCGAGGATGTTGGGGTTCCCCCAGACGAAGCGCGAAACGGGCAGGGCGGCCACGGGCGCCCCCTCCATGTCGATCAGGATGAAGTTGTCGACGGTCTCGTCGAACTGAACGACCTCTGCTAGAGGCTTGGACTGCTCGTCCTCGGACTGCTCGTCCTCGCCGTCTTCCTCGGGCTCCTCGGGCGACTCTCCCTTGCCACGGAAGGTGACCAGGTAGCTCCCGGGGCTGATCGCCGGCTCGACTAGCGGTTGGTCGGTCGAGAACATGCCCAGGTGGAGCAGTCCTTCCTCGAGGGAGGACTTGCGAAGGTCCGTGGGGTTCACCGCGTGGATCTGCTGGATCGGCACGAACAGTGCGTGGTCGTGTCCTGCGATGACCTCGTATCCCTCGATCTTCTCCAGCTCGGTTTCTCGCGTCTGCCAGCGCTGCAGGGCGAGCGCTTGGGCAAGCTGGTAGGTCAGGGGGCCGTTGGTGTCGACCGGGCGTACCTCGGCCGGCATCGCTTCCAAGAGGAGCAGTGCCAGGTCCAGGCCCGGCTTGGTGCTGGAGGCGCAGCGGAAGCCGACGGAGTTGATCTGTTGGAAGCGATCGGTCCCGGCGCGGGTCGTGCAGCGCGCCATCAAGCGGGGGTTTTGGATCGACCCGCCGACGACGATGCGCCGGTCGGGGTTCCAGCTCGGGAGGTTGTCGATCTTCTCCCTGTTCCGCCCCCGCCCGACGGTCAGGGTGACCGGCTTGAAGCCATCCAGGGCCGTGTAGCGGCTTCGCGTCCACTCCCACACGTTCCCCGCCAGGTCGTGGATTCCGTCGCGACTCACGCCGTCGGGGAAGGTGCCCACGGGGAAGATATCGCTGACGCGCTTCATCTCGCTCGTGGCGGCGAACTTGCCGTCCTCCCATTGGTCACCCCACGGGTAGGGGGCGGTCCCGTCACCGCGTACAGCCCGCTGGTACTCGATCTCGCTCATCAGCCGCAGCCCGGCCCAGCGCGCGTAGGCAGTGCTGTCCTGGTAGTCGATGTAGACCACCGGCTTGTGGGCCAGCTCGCCTGGGACGGTCCACTCGGCGCGCTTCCAGTTCTCGCGCCACCACTCCGCGGCTTCAAACCTCACCCATGCGGGCGGAGTTTCCCCGCGATCCTTGGCTGCCTCGCGAACCTCCGCCTGCTGCGCGAGGTCCTGCTCGCGCGCTGCATTGATCGAGTCCACGCCCCAGTTCTGGGGCGGCCGCGAGCCCGCCGCCTCCACGAAGACCGCGAACTGCTCGTTCGTGACCTCGTTGACCATCAGGAAGAAGCTCTCCACGTCCACCTTCTTGCGCGGCGTCTCGGCGATGAACGGCCCGGCGTGCTTGCGCATCGCGGGGTGCTCGTTCAGCAGGGCTTCGAGTTCCTTGGGGTCCGTACCGATCGCTGTCCGGCCACCATTCACGAGGACCAGTCCGGGAGGGGGCACGGGATCCTCTGCGGGCGCGGAAGCACTGGCGATGGACGTCAGGATGAGGGCGGCGGGCAGCCAAGTGGGGGTGATCAGCACGTGCGCACCTCCATGCGCGGGAAAAGACACGCTCGGAAAAAAACGGGTAGAGAACAGGCGGAGCAGATGCCGGGGGACAGGTCGGGGAGAGGGCAGGTTGAGCAGGTTCGCGACCGTCCGTGGCGGAGAAGCTCGGGGCGGCGGGAGTGTCGCTCCCTCCCCGCCCCGCTCCTCTAGGTCCCGAGCCGGAAGATGTTACGGCTCGCCCACGAATCTGCAAGCCGCGGGCAGGTCCGGAGGGGGGGCGGGGCGAGGGCGGCGTCGGAGAGTCCCCTCCGGCATCGTTGGGTCCCCTCCGGCCCCGCGCGCTCGCCGTCAGGCGCGGCACTCCAGGCCGACGGCCCGCAAGTCCTCTTGAGGCGCACGCATCCACTCCTGCCCGTGCTCGCCCAGCAGATCGAGGAACAAGTTGCACACCTCGGGATCGAAGGCCTTCCCGCGCTGGGCTCCGAGGAACTCGGTCGTCTTCGGCAGCTTCCACACGTCCTTGTAGGAGCGCCGCGTCGCCAGGCTGTCGAAGACCTCCACGACTCCCAGGATGCGCCCGGGCAGGGAGATCTGCTCGCCCGCCAGGCGATGCGGGTAGCCGCTGCCGTCCCACCTCTCGTGGTGCTCCGCCACGTAGTGGCAGACCTCCTTGAGCTGGGAGTGGCCGCCGAGCTTGCTAGCTCCCAAGCTGGGGTGCTCCTGCACGGCGCGGTATTCGTCGGCGGTCAGCGGTCCCTTCTTGGTCAGAAAGCCGAGGTCGTCCAGGTAAATCTTGCCGTAGTCGTGCGCGATCGCCGCCAGCTCGAGGCGCTCGGTGACGGTCGTCTCCAGACCGCAGCGCTCCGCCAGTATGCGGCAGTACTTGCGCGTCCGCTCGCCGTGGCCGGCGGTGTAGGGGTCGACGCGCTCGATCGAGTTGGCGACCATCTCAGAGAGGATGTCCACGAGCTCCATGAACTCCAGATGGCCGTCGCGAGCGTGCAGGCGCGCCTCGCGCAGGGCGCCGCGGATCGTCGCCCCGAGGGTCTCGGGGTCGATCGGCTTCTGGAGGTAGTCCAGGGCGCCTCCCTTGAGAGCGGCCACGGCCCGGTTCACGTCCCAGGCCTGCCGGTAGCCGGTGATCAGCAGCACCACGGTTTGGGGGTGCAGGCGACGCGCGGCCTCCAGCACGTCGGCGCCGTCGGCGCCCCCGTCGAGGCAGACGTCACACACCACCGCGTCGAAGGCGATCGTCTCCAACAGACGCAGGGCCTGCGCCTGGGTCGCGGCAAGGGTCAGGTGGAAGCCCTGGCGTTCGAGCGCGGCGCCGAGCAGCTCAAGGAGGCCCTCGTCATCGTCCACGAGGAGAACGGAGGTTCCTGCATCCATCGCTCCCATGTAGCAAACGCACGGGGCGGAAGGAAGAGCGCCAGCTCGACCGGGCGCGGCGTTTTTTTTGCCCTCGTCAAATACCGGCCGGGCGCACTACTCTGAATGCATGGACTCCGCCCGAAAGAGGGTCAGCTCTTCAGTTCCCGCCGAACTCGACGGCGAGCGTCTGGACCGGGCGCTGTTGCGGCTGTTCGATGGGCCTTCGCGGTCGGCCGCGCGGCGTTGGGTCGAGCAGGGGCGTGTTGCTGTGGATGGCCTGCCGCAGAGGCGGCCCTCGCGGCCGGTTCGGACCGGGGAGCGCATCGAGCTCCTCGGGACTCCTTCCGCGCCGGTCCTCACGCGCGAGGAGGCCGCCGGGAAGCTGCCGATCCTGTTCGAGGACGAGGACATCGCCGTGATCGACAAGCCGGCTGGTCTGCTCTCTCACCGCTCCTCCGCCGGCGGGGAGCCCTCCGTGTCCGAGCTCGCGGTGGCGCTCTTGGGGCCTCTTCCCGACGGTCAGGGTGAGGGCCGCCCGGGTATCGTCCACCGCCTGGACCGCCAGACGAGTGGCCTGATGGTGATCGCGCGCCGGGAGGCGTCCCAGGAGGAGCTCATGCGTCAGTTCCGCGAGCGACAGGTCTCCAAGACCTACTCCGCCCTCGTCCACGGTGAGCCGCGCTTTGCGTCGGAGTGGATCGAGGAGCCGATCGGGCGCTCCCGGCGTCACCCCGACCGCATGGCAGTCTGTGCCGACGGCCGCGAGGCGTCGACCTTCTACGAGACGAGCGAGCGCTTGGCGGGATTCGCACTGCTCGCCGCTCACCCGCACACCGGTCGCACACACCAGATCCGCGTCCATCTCTCGTCGATCGGGCACCCGGTCGTGGGCGACCGCGTCTATCGCATCGCCGGCGCGCCGCCGCGCCGCCTGCCTTCACCAGCGCGAGCCCCACAGCGCCAGATGCTGCACGCGGCCGAGCTCGCCTTTCGCCATCCGACACTCGGTGACATGCGCACCTTCACCGCGCCGCTCCCCGCCGACTTCGCCGAGCTGCTCGCGCACCTGCGTGCCGCAGCCGCCGGGGGCGCCTGATCCTCAGCGGCGGCGCAGGAAGGCGGGATCGAGGAAGCGCGTGCCGAGCTCGTGGGCCAGGACGCGCTCGGCGGCCGTGGGGACACCGGCCTCGAAGACCAGCCCGAGTGTCTCGGCAAGCTCGTTCTCGAGGGCGTCGGCCATCTCGCACACCTGTGCCGGCGTCGCCCGCTCGCCCACCGTGGCGATGTCGCCTTCGAGCGGCGTCGTTCCCAGCTTGATCGAGCCGTGGTGCAGCACGCGGCCGTTCCTGCGTCGCTGGGCGGAGCCGACGCCCTTGCGCTCGTTCCACACGAGGTCCAGGGCGGTCGAGGCGTGGAAGCACATCCCCGTTCCCTCCCGATCCGAGGCCAGGGCCGTCTCGCCGCGCAATCCGGCCTCGATTCCCAGGCGCCCCAGGGCGCGCACGATCGCGCCGTGCACGCGGCGGTAGGAGGCCGCGATGGGGCCGCGGTAGAGCGGATCGTCCAGGCCGGTCGTCAGGGAGAAGGTCAGCTCGTTGGCGTGGTGGATCGCTCCGCCCCCGGTGATGCGCCGCACGACGACCTGGGCGCGCTCGGTGCCCGGGACGTCCGCGAAGCGCTGGAAGTAGCCCAGGCTCAGGGTCGCCGGGTTCCAGGTGTACAAGCGCAAGGTCGGCGGGCTCTCGTCGCTCTCGAGCAGCGCCTCGTCCAGCCCCATGTTGAAGCCCGGCGGCGCGTCCCAGGTCGTGATGCGCCGCCAGGTGCGCTCGCCTCGGCTCCCTTCGGTGGGCTCAACCACGCCGGAAGCGCAGGACCGGCTCCTTGACCGCCCGCCCTTCGTCCAGGCGACCGACCGGCGTCGAAAGCGGGGCGTCGTGGAGGCTCTCGGGGCGCTCCCGCGCTTCGTCGGCGATGAGTAGCATGTCCTCGACGAAGGCGTCGAGCGTCTCCTTCGTCTCGGTCTCGGTGGGCTCGATCATCATCGCCTCGTTGACCACCAGCGGGAAGTAGACCGTCATCGGGTGGTGTCCGAGGTCGATCAGGCGCTTGGCCACATCAACGGCGTGGACGCCGCCCGGCCGCTGGTGGCGGGTCGTCGCCACGAATTCGTGCATGCACAGTCCGTCAAAGGGCACGTGGTAGGCGTCGCGCAGCCGGACGCGCAGGTAGTTCGCGTTGATCACTGCGTTCTCGGCCACGCGCCGGACGCCGTCGGGTCCGAGGCGGCGCATGTAGGCGTAGGCGCGCAGGATCACGCCGAAGTTGGAGGACCAGCCGCGCAACATGCCGATCGACTCGGGCGCGTCGGTCTCGAGGTGGAAGCCGCTCTCGCTCTCCACGACGCGCGGTACGGGCAGGTAGACACCGAGCTCCTCGCTGACGCAGATCGGCCCTGCTCCCGGCCCGCCGCCTCCGTGAGGCGTGGAGAAGGTCTTGTGGAGGTTCGTGTGCATCATGTCCACGCCGAAGTCGGCCGGACGCGCGATGCCCATCAGGGCGTTGAGGTTGGCTCCGTCCATGTAGACGAGCGCGCCGGCCGTGTGCACCTTCTCGCAAATCTCCGCGATGCGCGGCTCGAACAGGCCGAGAGTGTTGGGATTGGTGACCATGAACCCCGCCGTGTCCGTGCCGAGCTTGGACTGGAGGTCGTCGACGTCCACGAGCCCGTCTTTCCCCGAGGACACGGTGACTGGCTCGAGGCCCGCGACCGCCGCCGAGGCCGGGTTCGTCCCGTGGGCGGAGTCGGGGATCAAGACCTTGGTGCGAGCTTGCTCGCCGCGCGCGGCGAAGTGCGCGTTGGCGACCAGCAGCGCCGACAGCTCGCCCTGGGCGCCCGCGGCGGGGTGGAGCGTCACGCAAGGCAGGCCGGTGACGGCCGCCAGGAACTCCTCGACGCGTTTCATGACGGCCAGCGCTCCCTGGCAGCGCCCGGCGTCCAAGAGCGGGTGAGCCTCGGAGAAACCCGCGATGGTCGCCGCGACCTCGTTCGCCAAGGGGTTGTACTTCATCGTGCACGAACCCAGCGGGTAGAAGCTGTCAGCGATCGAGACGTTCTTCTTCGACAGGCGGACGTAGTGCCGGACGAGTTCCAGCTCTCCGATCTGCGGGAGGTCGGGCGGGCTCTGGCGCAGGGGGAGCCCGGTCGTGTCGGCGGCCGGGACGTCGAGCGCGCCCAGGCGCAGGGTGCGGCGGCCGGCGCGCGACTTCTCGTAGAGCAGGAGATCCTTGTTCATGGGATCAGACGGTGACGGTCTGCGAGAGGCCTGACAGGGTGTTCAGCAGGCGGTCGATCTGGGTCCTCTCCGTCAGCTCGGTGAAGGCGAGCAGCAGCGCGTTCTCGCCCAGCCCGGGGTGGAGCTGGGCCAGGTCGACGCCGCCGAGCATGCCGGCGCCGTCGATGGCCCGGTTGACCTCACGGGCGGGCAAGGGGCAGCGCACGGCGAACTCGTTGAAGAACGGCGCGTCGGGAAAGCACGGCTCGAAGCCCGGAATGCGCGCGATCTCCCGCTGTGCGTACTGTGCCTTGGCGAGGCAGTGCTCGGCCACCTCCCGCAGACCCTCGGGGCCGGCGGCTGCCAGGTAGATCGCCCCGCGCAGGGCCATCAGTGCGTTGTTCGTGCAGATGTTGCTGGTGGCCTTCGCGCGCCGGATGTGCTGCTCGCGCGCCTGGAAGGTCAGAGTGAAGCCGCGCCGTCCCAGGCGGTCGATGGTCTCGCCGACGAGGCGCCCGGGAATCTTGCGCACGTACTTGTGGCTCGTCGCGAAGAGACCGAAGGATGGACCGCCGAATTGCACGGGGACACCCAGGGACTGGCCGTCGCCCACGGCGACGTCGAAGCCGGCCTCGCCGGGGCTCTGCAGAAGCCCGCAGGCTATCGGGTAGGCGCTGCAGATCGACAGGGCGCCGACGCCGTCGGCGGTCGCGGCCAGGCTCTCGAGGTCCTCGATGACTCCGACGAAGTTGGGGCTCTGGACGGCGACGGCGCAGGTGTCCGCATCCGCCAGGTTCCCGAGCGCCGTGCGACCGTCCGGTCCGAGGGGAGCCTCGATGATCTCGAGCCGTGTCCAGCGCAGGATGGTCTGGAGCGTGCGCCGCGTGTGCGGGTGCAAGCCCGCGGAGACGACGACCTTGCCGCGCTTGCGCTGCAGGCCCATGGCCATGAGCACGGCTTCGGCGAGGGCCGAGCAGCCTTCGTACATGCTGGCGTTGGCGATCTCCATGCCGAGTAACTCGGCGATCATGGTCTGGAACTCGAAGAAGGCCGTCAGGGTCCCTTGGCTTGCCTCGGGCTGGTAGGGCGTGTAGGCGGTGACGAATTCCTGCCGCGATTGGAGGGCGCCCACGACCGCCGGGATGGCGTGGCGGTACATGCCTCCGCCGAGGAAGCTCCCCCCTGCGGGCGTGCTGTTCCAGGAGGCGAGCTCGCCGAGCTCCCTCATCAGCTCGTCCTCGGAGATGCCCTCCGGTACGGGTAGCGCCTCGGCCAACCGAAGTTCGGCGGGGATGTTCTCGAAAAGCTCCGCGACGGACTGCACCCCGATCGCTTCGAGCAGCTCGGCGCGGTCGGCGTCGGTGTTGGGGATGAAGGGCATCGGCCTGCGGCGTCGTGAACGCGGTTCAGCTCTGCTTGGCGAGCATCGACTCGTAGGTCTCGGCGTCGATCAGGTGGTCCATGCTCTTCTTCGTGAGTTTGATCTTGACCATCCAACCCTGCTCCCACGGGTCGCTGGACAGGATCTCGAGGTGGTCCTCGATGGCCTCATTCACCTCGATCACCTCGCCCTCGACGGGCGAGCTGAGGTCGGCGACGGCCTTGACGGACTCGATCTCGCCGAAGGTCTCACCGACCTCCAGTGTGCGCCCGGTCTCCGGCAGGTCGCAGTAGACGAGGTCGCCCTCGTTTCCGCTGCACAGCTCATGGATGGCGAAATCGGTCAGGCCGATCAGGGCGATGTCGCCGGTGACCTTGGCCCATTCGTGTGTCTCGAGGTACTTGCGATCGTCGGGGCGCATGATGTGTTCTTGGGGTCGTGGGTTGGCAGGGTTGGTGGAGTCAGTTCTTCGGCCGTGTCCTGGAGTAGAACGGCAGCGCGCACAGCACGACCGGCTGTCGCCGGCCGCGGATGTCCATCTCGAGCTGGGTGCCGGCCTGGGCCAGCTCGGGCGGCACGTAGGCCGTCGCGATGTTCGTGTCGAGGGTGGGAGAGACGGCGCCCGAGCAGACTTCGCCGACGAGCTCGTCGGCGCGGTAGAGCCCGTAGCCTTGGCGGGGGACGCGCTTGCCGTCGCTGGTCAAGCCGACGAGCTCGCGCCGCGGGGCGCGCGCGACCGCCTGCAGGGCCTCGCGGCCGATCCAGTCGCCTTTCTCTTCGCTGAAGGAGATCGCGAAGGAAAGGCCGGCTTCGATCGGGTTGTGCGTCGCGTCGATCTCGTGGCCGTAGAGCGCCATCCCGGCCTCGAGGCGCAGGGTGTCGCGGGCCGCGAGGCCGATTGGGCGGACCTCGGCGTCGGCGGCCAGGAGCTCCTCCCAGACGCCCTGCGCGGCGTCGTTGGGCAGGTAGATCTCGTAGCCTACCTCGCCCGTGTAGCCCGTGCGGCTGACGCGCGTGTCCGCCAATCCGCAGACCGTCGTCACGGTGAACTTGTAGTAGCCGAGAGCGTCGATGTCACCTTCCGGGCAGACGCCGGCCAGTACCTGCGTGGAGCGTGGCCCTTGGATTGCGAGCATCGTCGTCGTCACCGTCTCGTCCGCGATCTCGACGTCCCATCCGGCCTCGTGCTCGCGCAGCCACGCCAGGTCGGTGTCGGAATTGGCGGCGTTGATCACGAGGTAGACGGACTCCGACTCGCGGTAGACCAGCAGGTCGTCGATCGGGTTGCCGTCGGCGCGACAGAAGAGCGCGTAGCGGATCGAACCCACGGGGATGCGTGCGCAGTGGTTGGTCGCGATGCTGTCGATGAAGCGTAGGGCGTCCGGCCCGTCGATGCGGACGCGGCCCATGTGGCCGAGGTCGAAGAGGCCGACCCGCTCCCGGACATGGCGGGCTTCCTCGAGGATCGGTCCGTACTGCACGGGCATGTGCCAGCCGCCGAACTCGACCATGCGCCCGCCGAGCGCCTCATGGTCGTCATGGAGAGGGGTTTGCTTCATGGGAGGATCGGGCGGGGCCAAAAAAAACGGGGGCGCATCGGCCTCGCGGCCGTCGCGCCCCTGTCCGCTGCACCTCGCACGCCGAGCGGCGTCCGGGATGATGGTGTTCAGGAGGGAACAGGCCTGGGTCCTGGTGCCTGAGAGTTTCGCACGGTGCTCTGACCGGCTTGCCCCTTCGGCGTCCAGCAGATCCTCCGACCGAGCGCATCGGCGGCGATCGGTGGCGGCGGACCCCTGGATCTCTCCCGCAGGCCTGCGGGTGATCGGTGGACCTCAATGTAGGCCACCCAGGCCCTCGGGCCAAGCCCGAGCGGGTTCTCCTTCCCCGGACCGCGCCCGCCGTTCGGGGATAGGCTTTCAGTGAGCCGTCCGCCTCCGGCGGGCACTCCGAGCAGTCCATGAAGCGATCTCTCCCTCTCGCGGCCCTGGCGCGCCGTCTGGCGGTCGTCCTGGCGGGCATGAGCCTCCTGACGGGCCCTTCCGCCGCCACCGGAGACCCGTTCCAGCCCGGCCTGCGCTGGGTCCACGGCGCACAGCCGAGCGCTCCCTGGCTGCCGGCGTCCGTGAGCTTCGCGGCCGGAGGCGAGCTGGTGTGGGCCAGCGGGTTCCCGGGCGGGGCGCGACTGATGGTGCTGGCGGCCCCGGGAGAGGGCGTGGTCGCGCCGCTCTTCGAGGACGCCGTCCTCGGCCCGGTCACCGGAGCCCTGTCCGTCTGCGCCGCAGAGAGCCCCGAGCGCCTGTTCTCCCTGGCCCAGTACGACGTGGCCGGCGGTGCGGCGCGGAGCACTCAGGTCCGCCGCTACGATGCCCTGGCGGCCGCCGCGGGCCAGCCCTTCGCGCCGCTGTGGAGTCGGGATCTGGCCCTGGTCGCCAACGGCCCGGCCCTGTTCGCCTGCGACACTCTCGGCTGGCGTGTGGTCATCGCCGCCTGGGACGACGTCGCGCGTCGGGTGCACGTCACCTGGTTGGCCGGCGCGGACGGCACCGTCACGCAGACCACCGAGTACGACGCGCCGCCCCTGTCGGCCCTGGCGCTCTCCGCTGACGGCTCGCGGTTGGCCTTGGCCGCGGGCTCGCAGATCCGGATCCTCGACGCGGCGGGGGCCTTGCTCCACAGCGAGACCCTGCCCGCGCCGGCACCGACCCTGGCCCTCTCCGCCGACGGTGGGCGCGTCGTCTTCCCGCGCTTCGATCGTCTGGCCGTGCTCGACGAGCTCGGCGGGGCCTACGTCGAGGTTGCCGAGCATGCGGGAGTCGCCAGCGAGCTACCCCTGCGCTGCGCCGTTGCCGCCGACGGCACCACCTACGCGGCCGGCTGGTGGGAGTACGTGTCGGGGACCGGCGTGCGGCTGGAGACCTACGACGGCGTTTCGCACCAGCGCGTGCACGAGTTCGTGCAGCAGGGCTCTTCGGCTGGACTGCAGAACGCGCCGGCGGCGGTGGCGGTGTCCGCCGACGGGCAGCGAGTGGCCTTCGGCTGCTGGGGCGCGGGCGATGCTCGGGCGGAGCTGATCCTGGCCGACATGGCACAGGCGCTCCCGCGCTTGGAGGTGGACCTGCCCGGCAGCGTCCTGGGGCTCGCTCTCGGTCCGGACGGCGCGCGCGTGGCCTTGGCCGCGAAGAACCTGCACGCCAACCAGGTCGGATCGACCGGTGAGGTGCGCCTGTACGACACGGGCGAGCGCGATCTCGCGCTCCTCGCTCCTCCGCGCGTGGGAGGCACGCTCGAGCTCGCGGCCCTCGCTCCCGGCGGCCAGTGGTGTCTGTTCCTCCTGGGGAGGCGCGCGGCGGCGCCCACGGTCTTCCCCGGAGTCGGCGGAGGCCTGGCCCTCGACCGTGGGCTCCGCCTGCGCGTGTTCCCCCGCGCCGCGGATGCGGGAGGCCGCGCGGACCTGGTCGTGCCCTTGCCCGACAATCCCGCCCTGCTCGGCCTGGACCTCTCCGCCCAGGCCTTCTTCCGCGGCCCGAACGGCTCGAGTTTCACGCTCGCCGTGGTCGATCCGCTGATCTTCTGAGCCGCTTTGCTCGCACGCCGCCGCTCGCGCCGGGGGCTGGGTTCGCGCCCGTGATCGCGCCCGTGCCCGTGCCTCTGGCGGCGCATGCGTAGACCGAAGCAGGGAACTCGCAGGTCGTCTCAAGACGGGTGCGGCGGGAGCCGATACCGCACGCGTACGCCCCGCGGTCCCACCACGGGGCTCCCCGACAAACTCGGCTCCCTCGATGCTCTTCCAGCGCCCAACCCGGGCCGGGGCGAGACGGCGGGAGTCACCCAAACGACTCACCTGAGGATTTCTGCATGAAGCGCCTCTCCGGCATCACCCACCTCCTTGCCTGTGGTCTCGTGTTCTTCGCGGCCGGTTGCTCCGGCGGTTCGTCCAGCGGAGATGCAAACATCAACATCGAGGTC
Organism: Planctomycetota bacterium; assembly: GCA_002686265.1. Lineage (GTDB taxonomy): Bacteria > Planctomycetota > UBA1135 > UBA1135. The sequence goes on along the minus strand of NZBA01000008.1, from coordinate 9,769 downwards.
TCCCAGGATCTCGACGCGGACCCCGACGGTCTGACGACCCGCGTGACCCTCGAATCGGAACCGCTCGCGACGCTGGTCGCGGGGAACTTCGAGGCGAGCGACGGACAGACCGCGCAGAGTGTCTCGGGAGCCGGTAGTGACCTTCTCGTCCTCTGGGACGAGCGCGTCACGCCTTCGCACCAAGTGCGCGTCACAGGGATCTCGGAGCTCAATGACGCGTTCGTCGACGTCACGACGACGGACGAGGCGTCTCCGACCTTCAGCGTCACCGACGCCGTGCAGAACCCCGGATTCGGCGGTGACTCGATCGAGGTGACCTTCTCCGGGGCGCGCCTGGTTGTGGAGCAGGTGACCGAGCCGACGAACTGGCTCCTGTGGGTGGATGGATCCCAGCTCGATCTCACGGGCAGCACCGTCACTTTCGATACACCGACCCAGGTCGCGGCCCTGACTCTCGGCAGCGGCGCGAACCTGCACGCCTCCTTCCAGTTGGCCGTCGATTCGATGTGGAGCGTCGCGGACGTCGCCCTCTCCGACCAGCCGGTCGCGGGGGCCGCCTCGGGCGACAGCACCTCCCCCAACCTGCTCCCCGACGGAGCCGTGCAGAACCTGCTCCAGGACGAGTACGGCCGCATCGTGGACTTCACCTTCGACGAGGCCATGGATCCGGTCTCGTCGCTCAGCGTCACGAACTTCCTCCTGTCAGAGCCTGACATCGCCCTGAACGTCACCCAGCCCTCGCCGGAGACCCTGCGCGTGATCTTCAGCACGGCGGTCATTCCGGGCGTCGATCAGGTCACCTTGCAGAACCTCACGGACGTCCACGGGAACGCCCACGCGGGCGGTGCTCAAGCCATCGTGCAGCCCAGCCCGATTGCCAACGCCTTCGCGGCCAGCGAGGCGACGACCGTCGAGAACGAGGGCGAGGACTACCTCTCGTTCAGCTTCGACCAGGCCTTCGATTCCGAATCGGCCGTCGATGCTGCGAACTGGTCGATCAGCGTCGACGCAACGCCGGTGAACTTGGGAGCTCAGGAATGGTCCTACAATTTCATCGAGAAGACCGTGCTCGTCGAGCTTGACTTCGACATGAAGAACGGTGACGCCTACCAGTTCTCCGCTCTCGGCGTTCTGGACGTTGATGGCGACTTGTTCATCGGGAGCGCGACGGGCGTCGTCTCCGGAGATGACGCTGAGGTCTTCGTGACCAGCGCCATCCAGAACCGCTCCATCGACCCCTTCGGCAAGACGATCGAGGTCACCCTCTCCGAGGATGTCGAGCAGGCGGCGGCCGAAGACACCTCCAACTGGAGCTTCGTCGGCGGTGGCGTGAACGTGCTGGCGGCGACCCTCCAGCCCGGTTTCGACCGGGTGCGCGTGCTGACGGACTCGCCGCCCACGCCGGGGGACCACACCCTCACGGTCGCCAACCTCGAGGATCTGGCGGGGAATGTGATGAACGCTCCCCAGACTACGATCACCATCACCTCGACCGACTCGACTCCCCCGCGGGCCACCCACGCCACGGCGTCGGCCATCGAGGGTGCTGACAACGACGAGTTGCTGGTGGCCTTCAACGACGACATCATCGTCTCCGAGGCGATCGACGACACCAACTGGACCGTCGAGTCACCGATCGGCTCGCAGCGGAACACCACCGGCGCCTCGATCACCTACGATCCGACCATGCGCCGGGCGACACTCGTGTTCGTCGACGCCACGGGCGTCAACCTGCAGCGCGGGGATGACTACAGCATCACCCTCGCGGGCATGCGCGACATCGCGGGCAACGAGGTCGTCAACGCGCCGCTGACCGGGATGGTCGTCGCGGAGGACAACCTGCCCGCGGCCCACTCCGGCTGGCGGGATTCGGTCTTCCAGAACGAGGTCGTCGTGCGCTTCACCGAGCATTGCTCGGGTGTCGCCGATCTGTGGGACTTCCCCGGCAACGTCGAAGGCACCCGCTACGTGCTGCGCGATTCCCTCGGTATCGAGCGGGGAACGCCCTCCACGGCCACCGAGCTCGATGACGGCCTCGGCGTGCGCTTGAACTTCGGGTTCGTCGTCAGCCCCGGCGATACCCTGGACGTCTGGGGTACGACAGACCTGACGGGCAACTACATGTTCCCGGTGACGGTCATGCCTCTGGCGGCCGAGGATTCCGCGGAGCCGCTGATGAACTTGGGCGTCGATGTCCTCGAGGCGCGCTCGGGCGAGTCGAATGACGTCGTCACGATCGACTTCGACAGGGCCATGAGCCCCTGGAGCCTCACGGACTGGTCGAACTACTCGGTCACCGACGGCGGTGACCCCATCGACCTCTCCGCGGCCAGCTTCGACTTCCAGGAGCCCGCGACTGTCTCGATCGACCTCGACTCCATGAGCGCCGACAGCTTCCAGGTGCCGAGCACCTACACGGTATCGGTGGACGGCGTGCAGACCGCGCAGGGTGTGGTGATGAGCTCCTCCGATTCGGTTCCCGGTGTCGCCGTGAGCGGCGATCTCGCCGATCCGAGCGTCGGTGTCAACGGGATCCGGATGATGAGCTCGGACACTAACGCGCTCCTGTTCCGTGCGGATGAGGCGCTCGACCGCGCGTACGCCTCCACGCCGGGGAACTACAACTACAACAACGGGAACTTCGGCCAGGAAGCGGTGCTCGTCGGGCCGCGCGTGGTCCGGGTGAGCTTCGCGGTCGAGCCGCAGATCGGCTTTCCGATCGCCTTCGGCATGACCGACCTGGCGGGCAACTTCACCGGCGCCCTCGTCAACTTCGTCGCTGGGGTGGACAGCGCGGCGCCCCTGTTGCTCTTCGTGGACGGCACCTCTGTCGCCGATCGAGGAGGGGACATGGTCTCGGTGACCTTCGACGAGCCGGTAGAAGTCCTGACCGCTCAGGATCTCTCGAACTACACGGTGACGAACGGATCGAACGACGTGAGCTTGATCGGAGCGCTCGCCCGCTACGTCAGCGGCTCGAACACGGTCGAGATTCACCTCGGAGACGACGTGGATCTCGACCCGCACCAGCTCCTGACGATCGCTGTCGCCAACGTGATGGATCACAGCGGGAACCCGATGCCCTCGACGCCGGTTGCGCTCAATGGGGTCATCGGCGGCGACGCGACCGCGCCGGGGATCGTGTCGGCCTTCGCCAACCGCGATGAGGACTCCAGCGGTCTGATCGTGGACGTGCTCTTCGACGAGGACGTAGAGATGACCTTCGCCACGGATTCCATGAATTGGGCTGCTTCCGGGGGGCAAGTGATCGCGGGTGTACTCGCGATCGACTCCGACTACGTGCGCGTTGTGATGCTCGAGGAGCTCGAGTCGGGCGATTGGTTGGACCTCTCCGCAGGTCTCCCCGATCCGGCGCGCAACGTCGCTGGCCTCCTCAGCGTCACCCCCGAACTGTAGGCGCGACCGTCAGTCCCGCGCGAGGTCGTGTGGGACCCCGGCGCCTGTTTCGCACCGCACCGGCGCGCCTTTCGGGGCGCGCCGGTGCGGTCGTCCAGGCAGGGGCCGGCTCTCTCCAGAGCGGGCGATTGGCTTCAGATTCGGTGTGAGACGTCCCGATACAGCCCTTGCACCGACGGCCTTCCCAAAGGCCGGGGTGATGCGGAGAGCAATCAGGAGATGACGCCGGCATGACCTCGAGAGCGACACTGGGGCACCTGTCCATCGACGAGGTGATCGACTCCCTCACGGGAGTAGGGGGGAGCGGAGGCCGAACTGGCCCCGAGCTCAGAGATCAGATTCAGATCGCCGCGGCGGAGTTCGACCGGCGCACGGCGGCGATACTGGCGCGCACTCTTGTGGAGGGCCTCTGCGAGCGCCCTTCCGATGTGCGGCGCCTCGAGAGCCTGCTGATCCTCGGTCTCGCGCACCCGCAAGTCCTGAACAAGTACCGGGTCTCCCTCGTGGAGGAGGGCCGGCGGCTGTCCGCCTTGCTGGAGAACCAGGGGGAGCCGGATCGTGCCCGCGGTGTGCTGGAGGTTCTGGCCCAGCACGCTCCCCAAGCTTCCGAGGTCGAAGCGGACCTCGCCGGCGTCATGCGCCGCAATGGCGACGTCGAGGAGATGGTGGAGCGCTTCCTGCATCGTGCCGAGGAGGCGGCCGCGGATGGGCGCCACAAGGACGCGATCAACGCCCTACAGGAGGTCCTGCTGCACGATCGCACGCGGCGTGACGTGGCGCGCATGATCCGGGACCTGCGCTACGAGCAGATGGAGTGCCGGCAGCGCGTCTCGCGCCGCAACCGGTTGGCCGTTCTGGCCATGGCGTTGGCGGGCTTGCTCTCGACCTTCGCCCTGCGGGAGCGGCAGCTCCACGAGGAGTACTTGGCCCTGCCACTGGCGGACGAACTGGACCCGGTCCACGGCGCGCTCGACCGCCACGCGGGCCTCGAGCGCATGCTCGCCGGGAACCGCTTCTGGCTTGGCGGTCTACGGGTCCGCGCCGAGCGAGACGCCCTCGGGGTGCGCATCGAAGCACTCCAAGCTCGGGTCGCCCAGGGAGCCCGCGATGAAGCCCTGAAGCGCGACCGGAGGCGGCTGATCGCCGAAGCGTCGCGCGAGCACGGTCTGCTTGCCGTCCAGAGCGGTGAGCTCGAAACGGCCCTCGAACACCTGCGTCGCTCCGCGGCCTACGGGGACGAGAACTGGCAGGAAACCCCGCGCGTTCTCGCGGACGTGGCGGCCCTCGAGGCCTGGATCGGGGAGAACCCGTGATGTTCTTCGGACGCTTCTTGTCGCGCGGGCGGACGCGTGCGGCGGGGCGGATCCTGGCCAAGGATCCCTCGGCCCGCAACTACGCCTCCATGGCGCGCGCTCACGCGGCCAGCGGGCAGCTGGACGAGGTGCGTCGGATCTGCGCCGAGGGCCTGGACAATCACCCGGAGAGCCCGGAGCTGCGCCGGATGCTCGAGCGCGTCAGCGAGCTTCTGCGCGAGGATCGCCTGCGGTCGCTACAGGGCGAGCTGCGCGTCTCTCCACGGCCGGCGGTTTGGCGTGAGCTGTGCGAGCTGCACTTGGAGGCCGGTCGCGTGGCTCGCGCCGAGGAGACGGCCTCTGATTGGCGCTCCGCGAGCCCCAACGATGCCGAGGCGGTGCTCTTCCAGGCTCACGCCCTCGTCGCGCGCTTCATCGCGGACCGGCGCCGTGCCGACGGCGAGACGGCCTTCGAGCTGCTCGATGAGGCCGCGGCCCGCATGCCCGGCGATCTCGCGCCTCTGCGCCTGCGCCTGACTCTGGCGTCGCGCTCCGGAGCGTGGCTCGAGGCCCGCCGCACCGTGGCTCGCATGTTGGAGGTCCTTCCCGGAGACCCCGCGCTCGAGGCGCGCTTTCGGACGGTCGCATCCCTCGCCGAGCGGGGAGGTGACATCGACGATGCTCTGCGCGCCGTCGAGCGCACCGGACGCCTGGCGGACGAAGCGGACGAGGTGCGCGAACGACCGACGGAGGGATCGGCTCGCCCTGCGCTTCAGGCGCTGGCCACCGACAGCGGCGTACAGGCCGCGTTCTACGTGCGTGGATCCACTGCCTTGGTGCAGGGCCAGCGCGGAGCGACGGCGGAGCGCACGGCGCGCAGCGTGCGCGACGTGATCGACCACTCGCGCGCGGCGGCACGTCGCTTGGGGCTGGGGCAGCTGCGGTTCGCCCAGATCGAAGGGGGCTTCGGCACCCTGGCGTTCGCCGCCGGCGAGGTCGGCGCCGGGGCCGTGTGGACCGTTGGCCCGCCGACCCGTGCCCAGGTGTGCTCGGTGAGCGAGCTCGCCGGAGAATCCGGAACGACGGGAGCGCCGGTATGAACGAAGTGCTCGGACCCCTGACCCGTGAGCCGGGTGTGCGGCACGCCCTGCTCGTCGCGCCCGACGGCGTGCTGATCGCCGCGGCCCAACCCGAGGCGGACGAGTCGACCGCTTCCTCCGTGGCGGCTCTGGCGGCAGGCTGGATGCAGGACATCGGGCGCGTGGTGGACCCGCTGGCCTGGGGGGCGCCTCATCGCTGCGTGATGCGTGCGCAGCGCGGCGGGCTCATCCTGCTCGTCGCCCGCGAGGCGACCCTGGCGGTCGTGTTGGAGCGTGGCGCCGCTCCGGAGGAGCTGCGCTTGCCCATGGAGGCGGCTGCCGCCCGTCTCGCCCGCCACTTCGATCGGCCGGCGACCGCGCCGCGCCGCGACGCTCTGGCTCTTGCCGGAACCGAACAACCCCGGGAGTCGTTCCCGGGTCCGTGCCCGTCCCCGCTGGAGGGGGCAGGCCAGCTCGACAGAACGGGCGCCTCGCTCCCCGAATCAAGTAGGAAAAGCTAGATGGTCCAGATCAACTTCGCTCTGAAGCAGGTCAATGCGAAGGTCGTGTACTACGGTCCGGGAATGTCGGGGAAGACGACCAATCTGGAGGTCGTTCACCAGCGCGCTCCCCAGGAGAACCGCGGTGAGCTGACCAGCATCAGCACCGACGGCGACCGCACGCTCTTCTTCGACTTCATGCCCCTCGACCTCGGCACGGTGGCGGGCATGAAGACCTGCTTTCAGATCTACACCGTCCCTGGGCAGGTCTACTACAACTCGACGCGCAAGCTGGTCTTGCAGGGCGTGGACGGCGTGATCTTCATCGCCGACTCCTCGGCCTCGATGGTCGAGGAGAACCTCGAGTCCCTGCGCAACCTCGAGGCGAACCTGCTCGAGTACGGGCGCTCGCTGGACGACGTGCCGATGGTCATCCAGTACAACAAGCGCGACCTGACGGACGCCCTCCCGCTCGAGTCCCTCGAGCAGCAGCTCAACCCGCGCGGTCTGCCCAGCTTCGAGGCTACGGCCCACACCGGCCAGGGTGTGTTCCCGACCTTGAAGGCCCTGGCGGCTTCGGTTCTCGAGAACATCCACCGCCAGCAGCAGTCGACCGGTTCCGGCGTGCCGCCGCGCCCGGTGGCGTCGGAGCCCGCCGCGCCCCTGGCCGCCCGGCCCGTGGCCGCCCAGCCCGTGGCCGAAGCCGCCGCGCCCGTCGCGCCCCTGGCCGCCCAGCCCTTGGCCGCCCAGCCCGTGGCCGAAGCCGCCGCGCCCGTCGCGCCCCTGGCCGCCCAGCCCTTGGCCGAAGCCGTCGCGCCCGTCGCGCCCCTGGCCGAAGCCGCCGCGCCCCTGGCCGCCCAGCCCTTGGCCGAAGCCGTCGCGCCGGCGGCTTCGATCCCGCCTCCCGCCGTGCCGCCGCCGCCTGCGGCCGGTGCCTCCCTGTCGATGGCGGCGCCCCAGCTCACGCGGACGTCGATCCGCATGAGCGCCGACACGCCCACGCCTGGGTCCCTCGAGAGTGGGCCGCAGCCAGTCGTCGCCGCGGCTCCGGTGGCTCCGCTCGCTCTGGCTTCCACACCGCCCGCGGCCGCTGCGCCTCCGCCGGCGCCCTTGACCGTCGCGCCGGCGCCGGTGGCGCCCGCGACTCCGTCGCTCGACTCTCCCCAAGCCGCGCCGGCCCTCGCCGGGAGCGCGCCGGCCGTCGAAGCGGGCTCCGCCCGTCCCGCGCTGGAGCCCGAGCCCGACCGCGCCCCCCCGCGCCGGCCTGCTCCCGTCCACCACGTCTTCGGCGCCGACGAGATGGGCCAGAGCCGTCAGGCGCCGCGTCCGACGCCGGTGGCGAGCCGCGGACACCGCAGCGCTCTGGTGACCGGAGCCATCGTCATCGCCTCGGTCGGCCTCGGTGCCGTCCTCGGTAGCCTCGCCCTCTCCTTCCTGCAGTAAGGCATCATCCGATGGTCTCCGACGAACAGCTGCGCGCGGATCGGCTCGTCTTCTACGCCGAGGATGTGGATCGCATCGACCACGAGCTCGACGGTTTCCTCGAGACCTCGGGCGCGCGCTGCGCGATGTTGATCGACGAGAGCGGTCACCTCGTGACCCGCCGCGGCGAGGCGGTGGCCAGCTCTGCGGAGGCGGTGGCGGCCCTCGCGGCGGCGTCCTTCGCGGCCACGCGCGAGATGGCGCGCCTGATCGGGGAGGAGACCTTCAGCTCGCTCTTCCACCAGGGCGAGCGTGAGAGCGTCCAGATCGTGCAGGTGGGGGGCCGCGCTCTCTTCACGATCGTGTTCGACGAGCGCTCGAACCTCGGGCTCGTGCGCTACTACGCCCGCGAGCGGGGCCGGCGCCTCGAGGGCCTCCTGCACGAGATGGCCGCGCGCCCGGCGGGCGGCGAGGGTGCGCCGAGCCTGGCGGAGGACTACTCCTCCAGCGCCGTCAAGGCCCTCGACGAGCTGTTCTAGCTCGCTTCCCTCGCGCGGAGGGGCCCCCGCAGGCCCCTCCGGGTGTTCGTGGCCTTGCGCGAGCCGCGCCGGCGCGCTAGATTCTTCGCCCAATCCTCGCGGGAAGAGGCCGGCCGATGGACGGTCGGAACTCCGCGGAGGGCTTCTCGAGCGATTCCACGACAGGGCGGAGCGACATGGCACGGGTCTGTGATTACTGCGGCAAGGGTACGGTTTCGGGCGGCTCGATCGCTCGGCGTGGTCTGCCGAAGAAAAAGGGCGGCGTGGGCCTGAACATCACGGGCAGGAGCAAGCGCAAGTTCAAGCCCAACATCCAGCGCGTGCGGGCTGTGATCGACGGTGAGACCCGGCGGGTCAAGGTCTGCACCCGGTGTCTGAAGAGCGGCGTCATCAACAAGCCCGTGGCCCAGGCGCAGATCGCTCGCTAGTCCGTTTCTCTCGCGAACCTACACACGGGAGCGCGCCGGCCGCCGGCTCCAGCGAAGCGTGTGGTCCCGGGCTCTGGCGGCTGCGTGCGCGATGTCCCTTGCGAGCGGAGTGGTCGTCGCCGGATGAATCCCGTGCGCGACCTCGGATCGTTCACCCGGCGCAGCGCGCGGTTCGCCGGTTCCTGTTGAGAAGCTGTGGGCCGCTGCGCTCTTCGCGCTTCGACTCGCTTTCAACGCGCTGTTGTCGTCATGTGACCGCTCGGCTGGACGAGGCCGTCCGCGCGCGAACCGAGATCGATAGCTAGGCCAACGCCCGATCAGCCTTCGCGAGGACCTTGCGTGCGCTTGGGATCCTGCAAACGGGAATCGTCGCGGGGTTCATCGTACCGCCTGCGAGACTCGCGTTCGACTGTTCCCCGTCCTCCGTCGAGCCCGGTTTTCACTGGGCCCCACCCCCCCTGCGCATCCCGTAGGTGGCGGGCCCCTCCGGTATGCCCTCACCCTCGCGCGATAGGCTGTGAATCCAACCTAAGCGACGGTTTTGGAAGACCTTACACAGACCCGATGCTGTCGTGTGCGCGCGGCTCGTCCGGAATCGAGGGGAGTGGGCACGCCGCGCAGGTGCCGGTTCGCGCACCTGGCGCGTGAGCGCCATCGAGCGGGTCTCCCTCGGCTTCGCAGTGCCGCCGGGCCGTCGAGGAAGGGATCCGAGCGGCGAAAACTGGGTGGAAGCGGGCAAGGGGCCACCCGCCGTTACCGATCTGATCGCTTGATGTCGTGGAGTCTGCGCCCGCCGGGCGCATCCGATCGGAAAACACATCGAGGAGACAGTCCTGATGGCCAAGAAAGCCAAGCGCAAAGCCGCCAAGCGGAAGACCACCCGCAAGAAGGCCGCGAAGCGCAAGACCAAGAAGAAAGCCGCCAAGCGGACGACCAAGAAGAAGGCCAAGAAGAAGGCCAAGAAGAAGGTGACCAAGAAGAAGGCCAAGAAGAAGGCCAAGAAGAAGGCCACCAAGAAGAAGGCCAAGAAGAAGGCCAAGAAGAAGGTGACCAAGAAGAAGGCCAAGAAGAAGGCCACCAAGAAGAAGGCCA
>NZBA01000007.1 GCA_002686265.1 Planctomycetota bacterium | reverse complement strand
GAAATATCGACCGATGTCAGGTTGCTCAACCCATCCAAGCCGCTTAAGTCGGTTACACTACTATCGGCCAAATTAAGTGTGGCGATAATAGTCGTGTTATCGCTGGTCAGGACATGACTCATTGAATTATTGTAAGTCTGTGGGAGTGGAACTGACGCCTGCGTACGAATTAATTGTTCTAGAAACGCACTTTTCAATTGCAGTGCTGTACCCGACCAATTGCTGCTGTAGTTGACGTCGACACCTTGATTTCGAAGTTCTGGTATGACATGGGTCAAGGAGACATTACTCAGCGGGTTTTCCTGTAAACCCATACGATCCAGATTGACTAAATTAATCAACGGCGTGGCATCGTTGATTCGATTATCTCGCAACCCTAACCGATGAAGTTTTGTCAAGTTGGCTAACGGAGAGACATCGATAATCTGGTTATGGGCTAAGCCGATTCTTCCTATTTGCGGAATATTGGCTAGCGGGGAAACATCGACAATACGATTGTAACGCAAATAGAGCTCATTCAAAGATGTCAGATTTTCCAAGGCCGACGTATCAACAATCTGATTTTCTTGTAGATCAAGTTGGGTCAACTGGGTTAAGCTCGAAAACGTCGATAGTTCAGACAGTTGATTATTGCGTGCATTCAGGTACGTCAGTTGGCTCAGGCTAGCTAGTGGCGAGTAATCTTTCAGTTGAGGATTGTAACCTAGATCTATCCGTGTGAGCGTATTTAGTGCCAAGTCGGCAGGAATACTCGAGATCTGATTATGGCCAGCGTAGAGCTCTCGCAGTTGAGAAAAGTCATTTAGGGAGGAGAGATCGGAAATCTGATTGTCCCATAGATGTAGTTGTTCCAGCTTTGCTAAACCAGTAAATGGTGTCAGGCTTGAGATTTGACAGTTCTGAATCTCAAGATAAGTGAGTTCAGTTAACAAGGATAAATCTGGCAAGTTAGAAAGCGGATTATAACCAGTTCTCAATTCGGTTAATTTTGTGAGTTTAGTTATGACAGAAATATCGCTAATTTGATTCTCCTGGATGCGGAGGTAGGTTAAATTAACCAAACTAGACAGACTGCTAACGTCTGTGATTTTATTATGGCCGAGATCAAGCCGCGTCAACTGTGTGAGATTGGCCAAAGAGCTTACGTCACGAACTTGGTTATGCCATAGATAAAGTTCCTGCAATTGGCTTAAGTTCGATAATGGACTAAGATCGATAATGTCATTGCCATCCCCAAAGTCTAGATAAGTCAGGTTGGTGCAATGCTCAATACCGGTCAAGTCTTTCAGTCTCAGGTTTCTGGCTTCTAGCCGAGTCAACTGTTTGAGTTCAGAAGTGGTCAATAAGGAATCATCAGATTTTTTTAGTTGTGATCGAAGATGCTTTTCCAACCGAGAATCGACAAACTTAACTGCGTCTGCCGGCATCTCATCGTGCGTAACTGTGAAGCCGAGAGCCTTCAAGGCGGGAATTTGGGTTAGGAGTGCAGCGCTGCTTAACGGATTTTCCTTGACCTGAATCTCACTCTCACCGCTTAACCAGGGGTTGTCAACCAACGGTGACAAGTCCCTAATCTGGTTGTTATTCAACGTGATTTTGACTTGACCGCGCCAGGTGGCAAAGGCCTCAACTGAGGTGATCTGATTCTCATCCAGCGTTATTTCAACGATTTCTGTCAGTTCGGCCAGTGAAGATAAGTCAGTAATCCGGTTCTTGTCCAGGTGAAGGGTGGCTAGATTCTTGCCTGCCTCCAGTCCGGTTAAGTCGGCGATCGATAATTCATTGGCATCTAAACTGGTTAAACCAAGCAAATCCGCCGATGTTAAATTACTTCCTTCCTCTTTATTCAATACTGTGTTCAATCTAGTTTTCAAATTATTGTCGGCAACTATGCCGGAATAGGCTAAAACACGAATATTATCGATGCCCCAGCTCTCGTTGTCTAGATTCTCCATATTGCTACCTGAGAAGGTAAATGTAGCCGTGTTAGCTGAATGCTGTAAAGAATAAGACATCTGGTAAACATCGTCGCCCCATCCATCAGTTCCATAACCTAGAGTATTAATTTCGGCGGCGCCCGTTCGGGGCGGATTTTGATAATCACCTTGAATTACGTCTTTTGGATAGGCTTGATTCCCCCAGTGAGAAAACGATGTATGCAAAAACTCAGAACCGTCGATAGAAAAACGCCATCTTTCATCACCGTCCCAAGAGCGAATGATGTAGAGGTCAAAGCCGACTCGAACACGCTCGTGTGTAGCTAGGTTGTTGATGGTCAGCGTAAGGGTGTCGTTGCCGAAACGGCCTAGAAACCCTTGACCGTTGGGCGTTTGCTCTATTTTGTTATTCGACCATTCGTTGCCAGCCGAGGTTTCAAAGTCGTTGAAATAGACCAGGCCTGAATTGTCCTGTGCCCAGGTGTAAAATGAGAATGCATGAAGCGCAATTACCAAAAAACAGAAACAGGTCAATAGTCTGATCATATCCTTCATTTTTCGCTCCTTTTGTTACTGCGTTAAATTTCGTCGCTGAGTGAGAAATTTCTTATATTCTTAATTGAGAGTTTAGTTAGAAGAGAAAAGTACTCGTTGCTCAAGTTAGCTGGATGGAAATCGACAGTCTGGTAGGAAAGAAAGAGAATCGTGCAATTTGAGAAAGCCGCTATCTTGCGGGGATGCATAGGCACTTATAATTACGGCATTCGATTGCAAAAAAGTCGGAGGCAGACCGTTCAGGTTGGTTGGCCTGCCTCCGTAAAATTAGGTTATTTAAGAATCACCATCTTGCGGATCTGGTTGTAATCGCCAGCCTGAATCCGATAGAAGTAGACGCCACTGGCGATCTGTTCGCCATTGGCGTTACGACCATCCCAATAGGCGGCCCGGTCTCTCTGACGATAAATCCCGGCATCGGTGTAACCGAGGGATAACTTTCTGACCAATTCCCCCTTCTCGCTGTAGATTTCGATCTCGACGGCGGCGTCTTCAGCCAGGTCGAACGGAATCCAGGTCTCCGGGTTGAACGGGTTGGGGTAGTTGGGTAGTAATTGGGTCTCGGCCGGAATCTCGCGCGCCACCAGATCCGGCAGTTGGATCCAGCCCTGGTTGATATCTTGCTCGGTAACCTGATGTTGGTAGGGCTTGATACGGAACCGTTGCTGTCCTGTCCTCCCACCGATCTCCAACAGGTCGCCGATCCTGGCCACGCCGTCGGCGTCTGGATCCACCAGGGTTAACTGGTAGCTACCGTCGGTGACCGACTGACTCAGGCTGAATCCGGTACTCAGGTTTTGGATCCAGATCCGGGTGGTGTCAGGTCGGAAATCGCTGGATTCCGTCGTCAGTTGACCTAGAGCGGCCAACACAGGCGTAAATCCTTGGGACTGGGAGACAATGCTGGGAGCAACCAGAACCGGTTCCTGGCTGTCGATACGACTCCAACCGGTACCGGTCAGACTTACCACCGCTTCGGCTTTGGCCGTCACGATGATGCTCTCCGCCCCTGTCAGTTCGAAATCACCGGGGTCACCGGCACGAGCCAGAACCTTGAAGGTGCCCTCTGAGGGGATAATCATGGCGGTCACATTATCGGCGAAGCCGGGCAGTGCCAACAGGTCACCGGCATTGGTAACTCGCTCGTCTTTGACCGGCACACCGATCAGGTTGAGACCACGCTGCAGTTTAATTTCAGCTGTTCCCTCCACCAGCAGCGGATCACCCAGGATATCCAGTATCACCGCCTGCTTCATAACCGCCACAATACCCAAGTCAGGAGTGATGGGCTGATCGGCCCGGAAACCTCGATTTTTAGGCCCCAGATAACTGGTCCAGGCACCCAACTCTTTGTGGTAGGTGATCAGGAAGTTGACATTGTCGCTGCCCAGGACATCATACAGGTCACCTACCGTCTCGATCTCCTGGGGCTGACCGTTGATGAATTTAACCTTCAACGGCAGGTGGATCAGGGAAACGCCTGCCGGAACCTCGAACTTAAACGGCAGGAAGGGACGCACAATATCCACTGTGGCCACTTCGCTGTCTACAGTGCCGTCATTAACCTTAAAGGTAAACTGGTCGGCACCGGTAAAGCTGGGACCCGGCGTGTAGGTCAGGCTGGGAGCCTCACCCGATAGTTGCCCCTGTTGTGGCGGATCGACAATGATATAACTGAGCGTGTCACCATCCACATCTTCACCACTGAGGGCAATTTCCGCTGTCAGAGTGGTGAACTCGACCCGTTGTTCGCCACTCTGGCCGGTGGCTACAGGTAGGTCATTGACCGAGGTGATGGTAATGTTAACGGTCGCCGTTTCACTCGATAGNTCAGCGTCCTTNGCCTGGAAAGTGAAACTGTCCGTACCNTGGTAGTTGGCAACTGGTGTATAGGTCAACTTGCCGTCNGTANTGGTGGACAGTTGGCCGTTGCTGGAGGCCTCGACCAGGCTGTAGGTCAGGTTTTCACTATCGACATCGGTGGCGGCCAGGGTGATTTCCAGCAGTTGGTCTTCCGCTGTCTCCAAACTGGCCGCTGTTGCCAGCGGGGCGTCGTTAACTGCACTGACCGTTAAACTGAAGGTTTGGCTGTCGCTACCCCCGTTTTGATCCTTGACCGTAACCGTGAAGGAACCGGATCCATTTTGGTCTGACTGTAAACCCAAGGTCAATTTATTCCCTTCGATAGTAGCGGTTACCAAATCTGTATTAGAGTTGGTAATTGCATAGGTCAGTGCATCACCATCTGAATCGCTAGCGGTCAATTCAATGGTCTGATCGTCTGCATCTTCACCCAAACTAATATTTCCAAGGGGAGACAGTTCGGGTATATCGTTGATGCTGGAAACATTAACAGTCACTATTCCCTTTTGACTGTATGCACCGCTACCGTCACCAGTGTCAAAAGTAAAACTATCAGTGCCATTGTAATTAGCATTAGGGGTGTAGGTCATATTGGGAGTCGTTCCGCTCAAAGCGCCATTAGTCGGTTGGTCAACAATACTATAGGCGATTGTGTCACCATCTGGGTCTGACCCATTTAGCGTAATACTAATGGCTTTGTCTTCTTCGGTGCTAACAGTTTGACTGAAGGCCGATGGCACGTCGTTACTGGCGGCAATCGAAATGGAGACCATAGCCGCAACGCTGTCCACTGCACCGTCGTTAGTAACATAGGTAAAACTATCGGTGCCGTTATAATTAGAATTAGGGGTGTAAGTCAGGTTGGGCGCGGTGCCACTCAGGCCTCCTTTACCCGGTGAGCCAACGATGGTGTAGGTAATAGGATCACCATCCGCATCGGTCCCGGCCAGTGTAACACTGGCACTACTATCCTCAGTCAGCGAGATGGATTTGTCCTCAGCTGTCGGCTCGTTATTCACCACCGTAAAGACCAGACTCAAGTGGGTGATGGTACCAATTAGAATATCGCCTTCTACCCGAGTTGGGATTAATTCACTGCCATTAGCATCGGCTAGAACTATAGCCGTGGCCCCTCCTCTTCTAGGCACACGAATTTGTAGCGGTTTTCGGCTGAAGTCTCTCATCTTGGCATTGGTCGCTGTTTTAACCTCTATCTTGAGCATAGCGCCTTGTGCCCGCTTGAGGTGGGTCTTGATCTCCTCTTCCGCCTGGCTTCCAGTGGACACACTCCCTAGCTCATCAGCGAAATCCGCTTTTAACTGGTTGACGATCTCCCTGGCGGCCACCTCTTTCTCTGCTTTGCTGGCCGCTGATGTCATCTCAGTAAAATCAGACTTGGCAATGCCAACCGCTATTTTGCCGATAGACGGATCAGATGCCGGCGGCAGTTCAATTTCAACCTTTCCCTCTTCCAGATGAATCTCGGTGGTTTGCCCCTCTGTGGCCAGTTTGGCGGTATCTACTAGCTCCTCTTTGATTGAATCTACCCGTATGTTTGCCGTCGAGGTATTACTTTCCACCAAACCGTCGCTGGTCTTGAAGGTAAAACTGTCCTCCCCGCTAAAACTGGGATCCGGCGTGTAGAAGGCGATGTTACCACTCACGCTGATCTTGCCTGAGGACGGTGGGGCAACGATGGTGAAAAACAGTGGATCGTTATCCGGATCCGAAGCCGGCATGGTGATCGGGTTATTAGCCGAGCGCTGGACGGCCACATAGGTTTCCGGTTCGGAAGTTACTGGGGGGTCATTAACCGGCGTCACCATTACCGTCACCGTGGCCGCCTGACTGGTACTTCCGCTACTGTCCGTCACCGTGTAGGTAAAGGTATCCGTTTTGGCGTAGTTGGCGTGCGGGAAATCGGCTTCTGGTGTGTAGGTGCGATTAGCTTCCGTTCCTGCCAATGTGCCGTAATTAGGATTAGAAACAATTTGGAAGGAAGAAATGGCATCTCCATCCGGATCTGATCCTGTTAAGGTAATGGCATTATTACTCGAATCTTCCACCACTTTGGCTACAATGGCATCGGCTACGGGAGCATCGGCTACCTGATTAACAGTTACCGTTACCTCCTTCGGTTCACTGTCAGAAGTCCCGTCGTTGGCCACAAAGTCAAATGTGTCGGTGCCACTGGCGCTGGTGCCCGGATAATTCTGATTCGGAATATAGGTGATGACGCCACTGGTCGATTTGGATTGGTTGTCCAGCCCGGCGATGGTTCCGTTGACTGGCGGGACCACGATCCGATAGTGGGAAATTGTGTCCGTTATTCCATCGGTAGGCGTATCAACTGCCGTTAAAGTGATTGACAATTGCTGATCCTCGTTGACCGTAGCTGGTTCAGGTGACCAACTCATGTTGGCTACGGCGGGAGGCTGGTTGGTGACCACTGTTAGGCTAACGGTAGCCGTGGTCTGGGTATTATCATCCGCGTTGATACTATCGACCGTACCATCATTGGCTTTGTAACTAAAATGGTCTGACCCATCGTAATCGGTGGCGGAAGTATAGGTAACAATCGAACCGCTAATAAGTTTCGCCGTCCCATGACTGGGTGTCTCCACCAAAGTATAAGTCAAACTATCGCCGTCGGCATCAGTTGCCTTCAAGTAGATGGTTTTAGTTTTATTGGTCACAGCAGCCAGGGACAGGTTTTCAACCACCGGTGGATCGGGCTGAGAATTAATAGTTAGGTTGACTGTGGCTGTACTACTATCAGCCGTACCGTCATTGACTTTGAAGGTGAAACTGTCCGTGCCGTGGTAGTTGGCAACTGGCGTATAGGTCAACTTGCCGTCGGTAATGGTGGATAGTTGGCCTTTGCCGGAGGCCTCGACCAGGCTATAGGTCAGATTTTCACTATCGACATCGGTAGCCGCCAGGGTGATTTCCAACAGTTGGTCTTCCGCCGTCTCCAAACTATCGGCAGTGGCTACCGGGGCATCGTTGACGGCTTCGACCGTAATACTGACCGTAGCCGTATTACCAGCCGTCCCATTAGCTCCACTTTCCTGCACCTTAAAGGTGAATTCATCGGTTCCGCTATATTCGGCTGCCGGCGTGTAGGTCACCACCCGACCACTGCGAACGGTAGTTCCATGTGCAGGCTGTGTGACCAGCGAGTAAATCAGGTTACTGCCCTCAACATCGCTGGCGTTGAGAGAAATCTGGACTGGCCGGTCCTCATCGGTGCGAACCTCCTGGTCAGTGCCGACAGGGGCATCGTTGACCGCGGTAACGTCGATGGTAACGACTCCCTCCTCTCCCTCCAGGCTGAACTGGTCAGTTGCATCCTTGACTCTAAACTTAAATGTAATTTGGCCGTTATAATTCTTTTTCGGCTTGTAGGTTAATTGGGGAACGGTACCGGAAACTACACCGAAAGCCGGATCGGTCAGGATTTCGAAATCCGTAATCTCATCGCCGTCCGCATCGGCACCCGTCAGCGTGATGGCTATCTCGGTATCTTCCTGAGTTTCAATCGATTGGTCATTAGCCACCGGTGGGTCCGGCATCGGCGTCACCGTTACCGTCACCGTTAATGGTTCGCTATCCGAGGTCCCATCGTTGGCTACCACCTGAAAACTGTCACTGCCGTTGGTACTGGCATTGGGGTAGTCCTGATTGGGCGTGTAAGTAATGGTGGCCGTTCCGGTCTTTATTCCCCCCTCAGTTCCGGTATTGGTAGCCACTATTTTCTCCTGTTCGCCAACACCGTAAAGCGAACCGTCAGCAGGAGGTTGGACAATCCGGAAATGGTCGATCTTATCCCATTGCGGAACGAAAGATGGATCCGGGTGTTGGGCGTCTACCGCCGTTAGCCTGATCTCTATCGAGGCCTCCTCAGCCACGGATAGGGTGGCAGGAGAAACCGTCGGAGTCGCAGGGGGTGGGTTCATCACTACTGAAATACTCACGGTGGCTGTATGATCGTCATCATCGGTGATTGTTACGACAAAACTGTCCGTGCCAAAGACGTTGGGATCCGGAGTATAACTCCAGGTACCGGTTACCGAATCAATACTGGCTGCGCCATTGGCAGCGGGGGTTGAAACAGTAAAATAACTGCCGTCCGTCAGGCCATCGGCTTGGTCCACCGCAGTCAGCGTGCCGACAATAGCCCCTCCAGCCTCATCACCAATACCCTTCATATCGCCGGTAATAGTAATCTCATCGTCCACCTTGTTAATGGTCAGACTGATAACCTGTGTGGCCGTGTGGCCATCATCGTCGGTAATCGTCACCGTAAAGGCGTCACCTTCGTTGGAGTTGGCACTGGGGGTGTAAATCCAGGCCCCCGTCTCCACATCAATAGTAGCCGTTCCCTTGCTGGGGTCACCGGTCAGCGTGAAGTAGGTCTTATCGGTCAAACCATCAGCCGCATCCGTCGCCGTCAGCGTTCCAGTGATAGCACCGCCGTCCTCATCCCCAATGCCGGTTATATCACCCGCAATGGTGGCTATGTCATTAACCGAATTGACAGTCAAGGTAAAGGTCTGGGTTGCCGTGTTGTTATCTGCTTGCTGATCATTGGCAGTCACCGTAAAAGCTTGTGTCCCATTGCCGTTGTTAACAGCGGAAACGGTAACCTGTCCTGTACTACCGTCTATTGAAACTGTGGCAAAGTCGACCGTCAGCGGCAAAAGAGAGTAAATCACCGTTTGACCACTTTCATCCACAGGAACGGTCACCGGGGTAACTGTTACCTGCTGTGTCTCGATAAAATCTTCCTCTACTGTCACATCTCCACTCAAACTAAACACCGGAGCATCGTTGACCGCCGTGACTGCAATGGTAAACACTTCGGTGGCTGAGGCGGTGGGATTCCCATTATCTGTTACCTTCAGAGTTACCGCCCCACTAGTCGTCACTCCGTCTAACGGCGTCCAACTGATCACTCCCGTGCCAGCAACAATTTCCATCCCTGCCGGAGCATTGGTTAACGTCCATGTCAGGCTACCGCTCTCTTCATCCGTCGCGGCAGGTACGTAGGTGTACTGCAGGTCCTCGGTGGCCGTGGTGCCGGCACTGCTGGTAATCGACGGCGCATCGTTGACGGCGGTGACGGCAATGGTAAATACTTCGGTGGCTGAGGCAGCGCTATCCTCGCCCCCATCGGCAACCGTCAGGGTTACCGCCTCACTGGTCGTCACCCCGTTTAACGGTGTCCAGGTGATCACCCCCGTGC
>NZBA01000006.1 GCA_002686265.1 Planctomycetota bacterium | reverse complement strand
CCCCGCGGCGGCGTAGGAGGTCAACGAGTTCCGGACCGCGCATCCGCGCCAGCGAGTCGTGCGTTGGCCCACAGATACGATGTCCTCCTCCGTCTTGACCTGACGGACCTCCGTGGAGGACCGAATGAGCGCTGCGTCGCCTCCGCTCTCCCGTCGATGGACCAAATCCGTCCGCTCGGCCGTGGTCCACACGATTTCCGTCGCGTCCACCCCTCCGACTGAGGCTACGGCCATGAACCCTGATGCTAGATAGATGCAGGTTATGGGGTCAGTTTCTGACCGCTCGTGTCCGTTTCATCACCTTGCCCCGAGTCGCTTGGGTCGTCCCAAGCTGATGCGTTGTCAGGTTTTGTCTGCTCCTGACCTTTCCTGTCCGGGTCCTCCGCGTGAGGCGAGTTGTGGTTTCCTAAACCGTAGGTCGGAGGTTCGAGCCCTCCCGGGATCGCTTGTCTCAACCCCGGGCACTCCGGTTCATAGGTGTGCCCGCCAAGGGCGTCGTCCAAGCTCCCCCTCAGCTCGCTGTGCGGCCTCGCACATGCGTCCTCGGCCCGAATACTCCTATTCACGACCGCGGAGTGTCTGCCGCTCCGCAAATGCGATCCACCATGCGAATATAGCTATCTGTCGTGGTAGTAACCGCGACATTGATACGGCGATGCATAGAGAAATAGCACCACAGGAGCACTGCGACGGCGGATGATGCGAATAGCAAGAATCCCCATGCGAATAGTGGCGAGTGATCGTCCAGTAGATACCAGAATCCACGCATCATGCTTGATAGGTAGACAAGCCCCAATATGATCGCAGTGACTCCTGCAGTGAGCACAAACGGTAACGGAACGGAGGTCTTATGCCCTCCATAAATCTCGGCGAGGAGCACCGAATTCTTCCTGTAGACATCCATACCGGCCAACTTATTGAGAGCCCTCTCCAGCATTCGCACATATCCGTCTGTGGCAATCATGTTGTAATTGATATAGAGGAACACACTCGTAAATACCATTAATAGGAATGGGATGCATACGAAAATAAGCTGAATCGCGTCCTTTGTCGCGTAGCCGAAGGTCGCCAAGAACAGGGAACCGGTGAGCGGGAGGTATTTGAACATGAAGGAGGAGTAGGACCGAAGTTCGTCCAAGTAGATACGCTTTTCCTCTACCAGGAGACGGAGTGTGCTATCTCGTTCCGCTTCCCTATGCGAAGCCTGTGAAGCAGAGGGCGGCGCTCGGTGCCGATGACAGAAGTCCGTTCCTTCCTTCGCGTTCAATCTGCAACGACTCCCAGCTGCCGTTGTTGCGCCGCATTTCATGGGGGCCTCTTTGCTATGTATTGTCATCAGCGGATTCACTCCCTATCGCGCATCGTTCCGTTGTCGCGACTACGACGATGGGGATGTCCCGAAGACTGTTGAAACCCCGAAATGACAACGGCGGCTCTGGGTAGCCTGGAAGTGTTGAATCACCAGGAAACCCAAGGAGAGCCGCCGTGTCGAAAAAGACGTACCGGAAGAAGACTTCGAGGTCCAGAAGGAAGTCGCGAACCGCCCGTGGTCGCGTGGTCTCGACAACGGGTGAGGAGATCCGACTCGCCCTCCCCGTTCCCCAGTTGCTGGCTGCCACGCACGGTGCGGTCGAGTCGCTCGCTGGCGAGGCAGGCCTGCTGATCATCAAAGCCCTGATCGATGAGGAGGTGGAGCAGCTCGTCGGACGGCGCTACGAGCACCAGGCGGATCGTGACGCGGTCCGCTGGGGCCAGGACGAGGGCTTCGTCGTGTTCAACGGTCGGAAGGTGCCGGTGAAGAGGCCGCGCGTCAGGAAGGCGAGCGGCGGGGAGGTGCCGCTCCAGCGGTACGGGATGTTCCAGAGTGAGACGCGGATGGAGGACAGCGTCAGCAAGCGTGTTCTCCGGGGCGTGTCGACGCGGAACTACGAAGGGGCGATCGACGACGTCTGCGACGGGTACGGAGTCCAGAAGAGCTCTGTGAGCCGCCAGTGGAAGGCGGCGACGGCCAAGGAACTGGCGGGCATGATGGAGCGTCCTCTCGACGATCTGGACATCGTCGCGATCATGATCGACGGAGTGTGGTTCCACGAATTCGCGCTCGTCGTGGCGCTTGGCGTCGATTCTGAGGGCAAGAAGCACGTCCTCGGCATCTGGGACGGTGCCCAAGAGAACGGAGCCATCGTGACGGCGCTGCTCGAGAGCCTGGTCGATCGGGGTCTCGACGCCGAACGCCGTTACCTGTTCGTGATCGACGGCTCGAAGGCGCTGAGGAAGGGCATCACCTCGGTGTTCGGGAAGCACGCGTTGATCCAGCGGTGTCAGATCCACAAGCAGCGGAACGTCGTCGACCATCTGCCCGAAGGTCATCAGGCGACGATCCGTCGAGCCCTGAATGCGGCGTGGGGCATGGCGTCGTACGCGGAGGCGAAGAAGGCGCTGGAGAAGGTCGTGCGCAAGCTCGACTCCCTGAGCCCCGGAGCCGCCGCCAGTCTGCGAGAAGGCATGGAGGAGACGCTCACGCTGCATCGTCTCGACGCCCCGATCCCGCTTCGCCGAGTCCTGCGAAGCACCAACCCCATCGAGAACATCTTCTCTCGAACGAGAGAGCTGTGCAGGAACGTCAAGCGATGGCAAAGCGCGGACATGGCTCTCCGTTGGGCAGCGACCATGCTGCTCCAAGCCGAGTCCAAGTTCCGTAGGGTCTTCGGCTACAAGTCCATGCCCGAGTTCGTGCAAGCTCTGAACCATGTCNACAACGAGGAGGCCGTCGCATAGGGTGACGGCCCGCTACCCGGACCGCCGGAGTTTCAACGGAAACCGGGACATCCCCAGCCCACCGGACCGAGGTTGCAGCGCTCGGCGTACTCGGGAGTCCCCATGTCCTGCATGGACTCCGCACGGGGGAACATGTACTGCCCCGGCTTCAGTCCGTGGTCGCGCAAAGACGAGAGGACGGCCTCCTCGCTGTCCATCTTCACATAGTCGTTGTTGTGCCACTGCACGACCATGTGGATGATCGTACTCACCGCGAACACGCCCACTGCCGACAACAGGATCGGCAGCCACAAGTCGACCAGGAACGCCATCGGATCTCTCCGTCAGGGGTGAAGTTTCTTCTGGATCTGGCTACGCAGATCGGTTGACTGCGCAAGTCGCTCAGATCCTACTCGCTGCCAGACGACCGCGACTCCGGGCCGGCCCAGCGCAGCGTGTAGAGCGCCTCCGCCGCATACGGCTTCCACGACTTCCGCTGACTCACCCAGCCGTCCCAGCGGACCACGAGCGGCAACGACCAGCGCACCAGCGTCCGGAACCAGCGCACCTTCATGTAGACGACGTAGATGTTCGCCACGTAAGGGGCGTAGGCGTGGATGTACCGAACGTCGAGCGGCTCCAAGCTCGATCGGAGGAACGCGTCGAGGTCGAGCTCTTCCTTGTGGAAGATGCGCCCGGCGGGGCTCTCGCCGCGAAGCGACTCCCCTGCGGCCGCCGCCGCATGCACGGCGAGGTAGCGATCTCCATCGAAGAAGCGAACGAACCGGCTGCCCGCGATGCGACCGATCTTGCGCTGGAGTTTCGGGTGGTATCCATCTTCGTAGTGCGGCTCGACCGCCAGCAGGATGCCTCCGGGTTTCAGGTTGCGCTCGAGGATGCCCGGTAGATGCTCGTCGATGTCGGGGAAGTGATGCAGCGCGCCGAAGGCCGTGATCATGTCGACCTTCTCGCGTCCCTCGTACTCGAGCACGTTGGCCACCTCGAAGTCCACGAGATCCGAGACTCCCTCCAGCTCCGCGAGCCGCGTCGCCATCGCGATCTGCGCGGGCGACAGGTCGACACCCGTCATCTTCAGGCCGCACCGCTTCGCGAGTACGCGCGGGTAGATCCCCGTGCCGCACCCGAGGTCGAGCGCCGTGCGCGGACGATGGCGTTTCATGACCCGCCGGATCATCCGGTAGACGGGCATCTGGAGGATGTTCCCCAGGCGGACGTCGAATCGCCAGTCGTGCGGGTTGGCGTAGAGGTACTCGCGGTGGAGGTTCTGCTCGTCCCAGAACCGCGCCTCGTTCTCGAAGACCGACCCCTGGCTCTCGTCTCCCTCGTGCTGAAACTCGGTGGCGGTGTTCCCGTGCGCCTCGCCATCGGGCTGGCGGAGTCCTTCCAGCACCTCGGGGAGCCCCTGCTCGAAGCTGACCCGAGGGGTGTAGCCGAGTTCGAGGTGGGCGCGGTCCGAGCGGTATTCGTAGTGGACAGCGGTGGGCGAAGGCAGAGAGCCGCGGGGAATGCGGTGCCGCACGTGGGGATAGTCGAGCTTCCTCGCCACACGAAAGAACGTCGACAGGAGCTCCCCGACTGACGGACAGGTGCCGTCGGTCACGAGGTAGATCCCCTCGCCCTTGCCGACGGCAAGAGCAACCGCGGCCGCGACGTCGCGCGTGTGAACCGGAACCCACGAATGGTCTGCGGCCTTCAGCTTCACCCAGTTCAGTCCGCCCTCTCGCAATCCGGCCAGGATCTCCTCGACGAAACTCGGATGGTGCCAGTACCCGTAGGTGTGACCGGCACGCAGGATCACGAGCGCACCGACGTCGACGAGAGCGTCGCGGAGCGACTCCTCCCAATCCAACCACGCCCGTCCGATCGCAGTCGTCGGGACCGGGGACGTCCCCTCGTCGGCGTCGGCAGTGGCCAGCGCGCGCGGCCCCGCTGCCAGGACGCTCGACACCGCGATCACCCGCGTGGCGGAGCTGGCGCGTGCCGCCTCGGCAACGGCGGCGGCTCCGCCATCCGCGCGGGGGTAGCCAACCACGACGTCCGCCCCATCGGCGGCCCCGGCGTCGACGACCTCATGGCCGGCGTCGGCGATCGCCGAACCCACCTGATCACCCAGTGTGCCTTGGAATCCACAGAGTAGAACGCGCATGCAGGGCTCGAGAACCGGCGGGTCCGACCGATCTTGAGGTCGTACTGGAGGCCGCAGTCACGATCGGCGACCTTGCCATCGATCGCGATTGGATACGGTTTGTACCGCAAGCCCTGCTTCGGCAACAGGCGACAACCACTGGTTCCGCGGTGTGCCGTGCGCGCGAATCCGAGGCGTTTGCCTCTCCGCTCCACCCTCACCGCGGACCCGCCCCCCCCCCGCGACGGCCTGGCCACCGCGCAGGGATGGCCAGGCCGAAGACCACGGCCGGTTAAGCGGCGGCCACGAGCTCGTCGTGGCAGGTCAGGAGGATCTTCTCGAGGTCAGCGAAGCGCTGGCTGTATCGAGCCAGGGGACGGTTGTCGAAGAGAAACTCCCCTTCGACACGCTGAAACAGCGGCCAGACGACCATCTGGAACGCCTTCGGGTTTCGCGACACTGCGGCGACCAAGCCGATCATGTTGTCGACCCGCCATAGGACGTTGCGCCGCTGCATCGCCGTTGCGACTCCCAGGAGACTGTCGGTTCGGTAGGGAAGGCGCTCAGTCCGGCGATACGCTTCCAAGGCCACGAGCAACGCTCTCGCGACCTGCCCTTTCCGGACCACCAGGACGCGGGCCATGGTCGGCATCAGCTCGACCAGGAACGAGTACCCGCCCACGACGAGCGGCACCAGACCGCCGTCCGCCAGTCCGGACTTCAGAACCGGCTTCAGCAGATCACGGGTCTCCTCGCTCCCAAGTGACTCACGACGGGCGTCGTCTCCGGCTGCAGGAGTCATCACGATTCGACGCATCTTGAACCTCCTTCTTTCTGGTTGTGGGTAGAGGCTGGACGAGCATTAGATCCCAATACTGAAACACAGGTCAACGCTTAAACGCCATGTTTGAAAGATCAACGGAGCAAGTCCTTGACACCGATGTCTCACACATGAAACACTTCATGAATGGCAAATCAGCGCACGGAGCACAAGTTGAGTGGGCAAGGCGCGATGCAGAAGATCCGGGTCGCCGTGCGGGCAGGAAACGCTGACCAGGCGCGGACGCTCTGCCGACGAGTAGCTCTCTCCCAGCACGTCTCGGGGCCGGTCCAATTGGAACTTCGCGCCCGAGTCGCCTGGAGCGACCTGCTGATGCTCCGCGTCGAGCAGGCTCGGAAGCTCCTGTCCCCATTCCTCTCCCCGGACCACCGGACGACGGCTCGAAAGATGGAGGCTCGTTTTTCGCGCAAAGGCTCGCAGTTCGCCGCGGCCCTACTCACGACTCAACTGTCTGCGTTTCACTACCGGACCATCGACAACCGGGCGGCGGAGCATCTCGCCAGGCTGGCGGAGCGCCTCCTCGGCTCCATGACCGAGGAAGTCTCGCAGATCGATCTCTCGATCGCGGTCTCGAACAACCGCATTCACCTGAGCCGCATTCTCTGGCGCCAAGGGGATCGAGAAGCGGCCGAACGCGTGCTGCAAGCCGCGACAGACTTGATCATGACGCGCCTCAGCCGCGTCTGGAATGCAAGTGCAGAGCCGCGGCCCAAGACCGAGTCCTCGGCGAATTCGAAGGGCGGCCTCCTTCTGCAGCTCGCGTTCGCGCTGGATCTCGGGGCGGGCTACGACTGGGTCCGAGGGAACCTGAACGAAGCTCGTCGGAAGATCTACCAGGCATCGTCCATTCTGCGCACCGACGAGGTCTTCTGTGCTCCTTCGTTGGCGCATTCTCTGTGGGTTTGCGGCCGGGTAGAGGCGACTGCCAGCGAGTACGGCTACCCGTTGGCGCTGACCTGGTTGGACGAATCCCAGCAGGGATTCCAGTCCATTCGCCACCCGCTCTACTACCGGGTTCGAACGCAGATCGCTCAATGTCTGGCGAAGGCCGGCCGGGACGACGCCGCCCAGCAAATCCTCGACGACATGAAGACTCAGGAGAAGCCTCGAATCGAGCGCGGACACGATTCCGAGAGGCGCTTCGTTCAGGCTGAGATCCACCTCACGAGAGTCTGGATCGCTCAAGCGTCGGCGAGGCGGACGCGCGAGTGGTCGGAGTACCTCGAGAGCGCACGAGAGCTGGAGAAGGCACCGGGAAAGACGCCGCGTTTGACAGCGGAAGCCAAGTTGCACGTGGGGCTTGGGCTCTCCCGCACCGCAGGCGAGAACTGTCGCGACGCCGCGCAAGAGGCACTCCAAGACGCGCTCGCATTCGCAACCGAGCGGGACTATCGCAAGATCGCCATCGGCGCTCGGCTCGGTCTCTGCGAATCACTCCTCAGCGACGATCGACGGGAGGAAGCAATAGAACACCGGGAGACCGCGTCCAGAGAACTCCTCTCCATCAACAGCACGTTTCTCGCCCGCTGGGCGGATGACCTTGGACAGCGGCTGGCGGGCCCGGTGTTCTTCGAGTTCGATCCGCGGGCCAAGCTGGATGATGCGATCAAGTCGTTCAAGGCTCACTTCGTCGCGCACGCGAGCCAGGCCGCGAAGTCCAAGAAGGACCTCCAACGGCAACTCGGCGTTTCGAGGGCAACGGTGTGGAGAATCCTCAATCCGGACCGTGACCGGTCGGAGGTCGGCCTGAACGGCTGACCTCCTCCACAAGACGTATCCGCGGGTGCGCGCAGCCACGGAGCCGTCGCCAGGCCAATCAAACGGTTCGGTGCATTTCGGTCGATGCTTCCCCGGGGCTCAAAGAAGTCAGGTCCCGTGACTGCAGCCAGCGGGTACGCTCCCGCGGTGAAGCACACCGCGATCCTCTCCTTCCCGGCGGCCCACCCTTGGCGAACGATCGCCGGTGTCGCCCTCACCGTGGTGATCGCGATCGCCGGGATCGCGGCGGTCGGGTTGAAGACCGACAACAGCATCGACGTCTTCCTCGTCGAGGGCGACGCGGACTACGAACGATTCGAGGACTTCCGCCAGCGGTTCGGAAGCAACGAGATCCTGCTCCTGGCCGTGCAGGACCCGCAGCTGCTGACGACGGCGGGGCTCGAACGCTTGGACGGGTTGGAGGCAGGCCTGCGGGCCATCGACGCGCAGCTGGTCGCAGCGGGCACGGTGAAGCAGGCCGTCATCGGGACCATACGCGGCCCGCACTCCTTCCCCGTAGTGCGAGAGCTCGTCGCCGAGGGAGACACCGACGCCCTGAAGCGGCTCCCGATCGTCTCCGGGACGTTCCTGGTCCAGAACGACCACGCCCCCATCGGCATGCTGCTCACCGTGCTCCGATCTCCGCTGAACGGTCCCGACCGCACGGCGTTCGTCGGCGAGGTCGACACCTGGCTCGCCGATCAAGAATCGCCGGGCACGAAGATCTGGGCCGCAGGCAGCCCGATCCTCAACGTGAACCTGGACCGCGCGAGCCGGGGTCAGAGCCGGACCCTCTTCCCGTTCCTCTTCCTCGTCGCGCTGGTGGTGCTGTGGGTGCTCTCCCGCAGCGTGCGCGCGGCCCTCGCGATGGCCGCGACGACGATCGTGACCGTGCCCTCAGCCGTGTGCCTCCTCGCCGTGACCGGGCACTCGATGAACATGATCACGACCACGATGCCGGCCGTGCTCATGGTGCTGTGCTTCGCGGCCTCACTCCATCTCTACCGGGCGTTCGCGGACGAAGATCCGGCGGCCGTGTCCGATCGCGTGGCCGCCGACCGCGCGCGGCGTCACGTCATGCGGCCCTGCTTCCTGGCGTCAGTGGCCACGGCGCTCGGGTTCCTCTCGCTCGCCATCTCCGATCTCGGACCGATCCGTCAGATGGGAGTGTTCTGTGCGTGCGGCATCGCCGTGTCGTTCCTGGCCGCCATGACCCTCTTGCCAGCGCTCTTCGCGCTCGGCGCGGTGCCCCGGCGCGCACGAAAGCCCGGCGTCGAAGGCGCGACGCCATGCCCGCTACCGCCCCAGCGCCCGAGCCGGGTCCTCCCGGTCACGCTCGTCGTGTTCGCGATCTGCGGAGTCGGCCTGACCCGCCTCGACATCGAGTCCGCGGCCATCCGGTTCCTGCGCCGCGACCACCCGGTGGTCCAGGCGTGGGATCACATCCAGGGCTCCGGTGCGGGAATCGCCCCGATCGAGATCATGCTCCGAGTCCCGGACGCGACGATCCTCGAGGACCCCACGACGCTCGCGAAGATCGCGGCCGCGGTCCGCGACGCACGGGCCGTCGAGATGATCTCGGACGCGTGGTCCGTACCGGCCACCCTCACCCTGCTCGACGCCGAGCTGTCGGCGATCCTCGCGCAGGACCCCCGACGGGCTTCGGCGCTGGCTCCGATGCGCGAGCAGGCGCTCGCCGCGGTACCCGCGGAGACGCCGCCAGCCGTCCGGGCGGGAGTCGCGCTCGCGCCACTGCTCGGTGCGCTGTCGGGCCGCACCGACCCGCCCCCGCTCATCGCAGGCTTGCCCGCGGACGCGCTGAACGGTGCGCGCGGCCTCGTCCGCACCGCTCTCTCCAGGAGCGGAGCGGGAGCCGTGGTCCGCATCCACCTCGCCACCGTTGCCACCGAGGTCTCCGACTTCCGGCAGGTCATGGACGACATCGACGTCGTCACCCAGCGTCTCGAGGCCTCCGTGCCGGGCTCCCGGGTGGAGACGACGGGCCTCGGACCCATGCTCATCCGGATGCAGAGCTACCTGATCGAGAGCCAGATCAAGAGCCTCGCCGGCGCCGGGGTCCTCGTCATGCTGATCCTGCTCATCGGCCTGCGCTCGATACGGCTCGCGCTCGTCGGAGCCGTGCCGAACATCGCCCCGCTGATCGTAGTGTTCGGTGTACTGGGGTGGCTCGGCGTGAACCTCGACGTCGCCACGGTCATGGTGGGCGCCATCGCGCTCGGGATCGCCGTCGACGACACGACCCACGTGCTCTCGACCTATGACCGGAGACTGCGACGCCCCGTGGCCACTCGTAAGGCACTCGACCACGTGTGGTGGCCTGTCCTGTCGACGTCACTCATGTCCACTGCAGGGTTCAGCGTGCTCGCGTTCTCCGACTTCGCACCGATGATGAAGTTCGGCATCGTGACCGCGAGCGCGATGGCGCTCGCGAACCTCGGCGACCTCGTACTGCTGCCGGCGTTGCTCCTGTGGTTCGGGCCGCGACCCGACCGTGCGGAGTTCGTTCGCATCTCCGGCGCGGGCGGGCTCCTCGATCGCGTGCTCCGCCGGCGCCGCGGCGGGCGCCTCCTCCTCGAACTCGGGTTCAGCGCGTGGCGCGCGGCCGAGCGGACGCTCGACGACGACCCCCGCGGCGCCGGCGACCTCTATCG
>NZBA01000005.1 GCA_002686265.1 Planctomycetota bacterium | reverse complement strand
TCTGGTGGGGGCCGTCGCGCCGCCGGCGTCTCGGGGGAGTACTCCGCCGCGGCGCGCGCGGTCCACGAACGCGCCGTTCGGCTCGAGGAGAGCCAGGGCCGACGCTCGGCCACGACCGCGCACGTCATCGGCGGCGCGCTCCTCGGCCAGGAGCGCTACGCCGAAGCGGTCGAGCCCATCCTCGACGGCATCGCCCTCGCTCCGCGCTTCCACGGCCTGCGGTCGAACCTCGGCATCGCCTACCGTCGGATCGGCGCCCTCGACGAGGCCGAGCGGCACCTGTTGAAGGCCATCGAGATTCGGCCGACCGACCTCAACCCCTACCTGACCCTGATCCAGGTCCACCTGCACGGGGAGGAGTTCGACGACGCCCAGGCCTGGCTCGAGCGCGCGCCCTTCGGACTCGGCGCGCGGCACGAACGCATGCGCTTGGCCCTGGAGGGTGAAGTGCTCTACGGGCGGGCCGTGGTGGCGCTCGAGGCCGGCGACGATGCCGCCGCACGAGACGCAGCCGACGAGGCCCTCCGGCGCTTCGACCGGGCGGTCGAGCTCGGCGGCGCGGCGGACCGGGCCGAGCCCATTGTCTGCCGCGCGATCCTCGATGACGACGTCGGCCGTGTCTTCGCGGAGCTGGCCGGTCAACTGCGGCGCGAACCCTCGAACTGGGCGCGCTTGGAGACCGTGATCTCGATGATGCCCGCCGACCTCTCCGCTTCGGAGTCCGAGGCCCTTCGCGCCTACCTGATCGCCCTCGCCCGCCACCTCGCGCCCGCTGCGCGGAACGGCTACCTCACCACCGAGGCTACGGATGAAGACTGAACTCGTCACGTTTCTCACGCTCTTGGCCCTCTCGGGCTCGCCGAGTGCCGCACCTCAGGTCTCCGTGGGCGGCGGCCCCTTCTCCGCCCTCGCCAACGGGATCTCCCTCGGCACGGGCTCCGGACCGGACCACCTGCGCATCAAGGCCGTCGGCGATCAGTCTGTCTTCCCGCCGCCGGCGCAGCCGCCGCCCTCGCCGCTGACCGTGCAGGCCGTGCCGGACTACAGCTATGCGGCCATGTTCGGCGCCTGGGGTGTCGACGCCGTGGAGATCGACGCCCTGTCGACTGGTAACGACCTGGTCTTCCTGCACCTAGACGGGCGGATAGACCTGAACAACCGCTGGGTGGCGTTGACACTCACCCTGACCCACGACTCGCCCGTCAATGATCCGGGGAACCCCATCCACGGCCAAGCCGAGCCGGGCGCGCACCTGTTGACGCACGTGGTCGCCGGTTCCGCGGGGATCTTCGCCGGCCTCGGGGGGCTGACGATGCTCGCTCAGGATCCGACGGCGATGGGGTTCGGATCGGCCGAAGAGGCCCCCGAGATCGACGCGATGGACTTCGCCGTGCCGCTCCTCTCGATGAACCAGGGTTCCTCTGGCAGCGTACTGCTCGTCAACGGATTGGAGCTCTTCTTCTCGGTCACGCGCGCCAGCGCGGGCGCCCTCCCCGCGAGCTTCTTCGGCGGAGCTCCCGCGAGCGGTGCGACGATCCTGAAGATCGCCTGGGAGCAAGATCCCCTGGGGAACTGGGGCTGGAGCGATCCCCAGCCGGTTGCGGTTCCTTCCGAGCTGCGACTCTCTGCCGGCGACGAGGTGGACGCCCTCGGTATCAACGCCATGACAGGCTCGCTCATCTTCTCCACGGAGCGACGCCCCGGCTCGACCCTCGCCCAGCTGCGAACCCTGGTGCGCGATCCGCAGGGCGGTGCCCATGTCAACGACCTCAAGTATCCGGGCGGCGGAGCCGTCGGGCCCAAGCTCAAGTTGACCATCGAGGACGACATCGACTCCATCTGCGGCCTGGATCCGGAGCCCGGCGCCTACAGCTACTGGCTGGGGACGCCCGCCGACCACGGGCCACCCGCCAACTCGCTCTCCTTGAGCCTCGCGGCCGGGCGCGACCCGGCGAGCTTCCTCGACTCCGTGGTCCTGCAAGTCAGTGGCTGGGGCTCCGCGACGCCTTCCGACGGGATCGTCTTCGTCGAGGCCGGTCTGTTCGATCCGAGCGCGCCCTTCGGCCCGACGAACCCGCAGTTCACCCTGCTCGACACCTTCCCCCGTTCGATGAGCGAGGAGCGCATCGAGAGGACCTACTCCTACATCGCACCCGACCCACTGGGGATCCACGTGGGGGTCCGCGCCCGCTTCCGCGGCGCCGAGGAGGTCGCAACCTCCTGGATCTCGATCCTCAGGCGGTAGGCGCCGACCCAAGCCCCCGCCGAGCGAGGCTCGGGTCTCTCCGTTCGATTGCGCTAGACTCGGCGCCCATGAGCGAGAAGCGCATCGCCCTCGACCTGGCCGCGTTCGCGGACTCACCCCAGGCGAGGAGTTTCGAGGGACTAGAGGCGGAGGAGGTGCGCGCGATCGCCCGGAGCTTCCTCTCGATCTGCTACGGGGAGCTGGGCAAGAAGCCGCACCTGCTGGACGGCCACGACGTCCACCAGGCCCTCGGACACTCGATGCCCGGCCGCCTCGAGCGCAAGGACCCTCGAGCGCCGCACGTACCCCGCGTCCTGCACGCGTTCTTCGAACACCTCGCGGGGGAGCAGGTCGTCACCAACGCCTTCGAGGTTACCCAGGCGATCGAAGCCACCAGCGACGAGTTCCTCGAGACCGTACGCACCGGGCGCAACGTCCACCACCACCACGCCCCACCCAAGCCGGTCGTGCACCGGGCCGAGAAGCTCGGGCGCAACGATCCCTGTTCCTGCGGAAGCGGCAAGAAGTTCAAGAAGTGCCACGGGAAGTAGGTCCCGCGGGCCACAGCGGCGGAGAGGGCGAACTCGGAGTAGGCCCCTCTCCAACGGGCTGCTAGCTGCCCGTTGGAGAAGGGCCGTAGCGAGTCGCTACCCTCGGGCGAGAAACCGGCGCCCGAGCCCTGCTCGGCGGCCGCCGCCGGTGATCAGTCGGGTCAGGGAAGCGCGTGGATGCGCGCCGCCTCGGTGGCGATGATCGCCGTCGTCGAGGCGTGGGCGGGGTAGAACACGCCGAAACCATCGTCGTAGGGCGCGTAGTCGTCGTGGAGTAACTGCCAGAAGTGGGAGCCCGCGGCCGCTCCCCCGCTCGAGGCGTTCGAGTAGATCTGGTCGTAGATCGCCTGGAAGTAGAAGTCGCGGATCACCATCGGTTCGAGCTTCCCGAACTCCTCGAAGACGACAGGCTTGCCGATCAGGACCGCCGCGTCGCTCTCGTGGTCGGAGAGCCACTGCAAGGTCGCGCCGAGGCCCATGGCCCACGAGTCGGGCCAGGTGTGCACGACGGCGAAGTCCACCTGTGCGACCAGGTGGTTCTGGATGAAGTCCACGCCCTGGTTCGCCATCCAACCGAACGGGTTCTGCCCGGCGTGCGCGGGACCGTAGAAGCCCTCGCTTCCGGTCGTAACCAGGTGCAAGGGATCGACCGCCTTCAGGTGCGCCGCCATCGTCGCCGTCCAGGCCTGCAAGGTGGCCCCGCTCACATCGGAGTCGCAGCGCGCTTCGTTCGCAAGATCCCAGCCGAGGATCGTCGGGTCGTGCTTGTAGGCCAAGCCGCTGAAAGTGTTCACGCGCGCCACCACCGCCGCGCCGTGATCCATGTACCACTGCCGGCAGCGCGCGTCGGTGTAGAACTCATCGTGCGTGGTCGCGGTCGCGCTCCAATCCACGTACTGGTTCATTCCCCCGAAGTCGTCCCAGTTGTTGACCAGGCCGAGGAGGACCTTCAGATTGCGCTGGCGCGCCTGATCGATCACGTAATCCAGGCCGCGGAAGACGTACTCCTGGTAGACGCCCGGCGCGACCTGCAAGGCGTTCCACTGGGCGGCGCCGTCGTTGAAGGCCCAAGTGCGCAGGACGCTCAGGCCCAACTCGGCGGCCTCGTCGAGCACCTCATCGACATGGACTCGCAGGGCGGGCTCCGCCGCGTACTGCATCAGGTAGTAGGTGTTCCAACCCGCGTAGTGAAACGCCCGCCCGTCCAGCCGAAACCCGTGGCCCTCCACGGAGACGAACGGGCTCGCGTGGCGTCCGTGCAAGAGGTCCGCCCCTCCCTGCGCGGCTGCCGGCGGGATGAGGGTCCAGGCCAAGGTCGCTACGAGCCACGGGATTCGCGGGCGCATGGTGCCCCTCAAGCTAGCACGGCCCTTTCTTCCTCGCAGGGATCAGGCGCCGCGGTGCTCAGCGACCCAGCTGCCCGCTGACCTGGGAGAGAATCTCGTGCGCCACGCGGTTGGGGTTGTACCCGCCAGGAAGGCGCAGGAACGGAACGCCCGCGCGCTCGGCGCAGGGCTTGAGGTCACCCTTCGCGTGATCGGACCAGCGGATGGCGAGGATCACGAGTGCCACGTCGGGCTTGGCGATCTCGACCTCGAGCGGCGCGAGCGAGCGATGCGCGGTCGTCGCGATCCACCGCAGCTCGCCGAACTCGAGGTCTTCCTCGAGCTGGCGCTTGGAGTGGCGGCGCGCCTGGCCGCCGATCATGACGACCACCCTTCCCCGCAGGAGCCGCGCCGCTTCGAGAACCTCCGGCGTGCGCTCGCGCCCACGGGCGGGCGCGGGCCGCTGGTCTTGCAGACTCGCGGACAACTCGTCCACGGCCCTTAGCACCAGCAGCGCGGGCTTCTCGAACTCGACGCCCTCGGGGATGTCGTCGATCAAGGGCAGCAGCGGGTCGCACAAATCCCGGTTCGAGGGCGGGCGCCCCTCGACCACCCAGTCGCGCATGACTCCGGCCATGCTGGTCCAGTGTTGGTGGCGCTCGTCCTCACGGGCGTCCTTCAGCTTGAGGATGTGATAGCGCAGCTTGTCGAGGAGGGCCGTCTTGCGGCGGCGCTCCTCCTCGGCCGTCGTCATCCGGCGGTCCAAGGCGTCGATCCGCTCGCGCAGGTCGAACCACTCCGCGGGATCGGCCGGGTCGGTGAGGCGCATGTGGCGGGGGATCAGGATCCTGTGCTCGCGCGCCTGATCGCGCAGCCAGCTGTACATGGCGAACTGCTCGGAGTCCTTCTGCTGATCCGCGGCTTCGAGCGCGACACGCAGGGCCGACTGAACCTCCGACAACAGGGATAGGAGATCCTCTGGGGGAGCCTCCTCCCTTCCGTAGTTCTCGGCGCAGCGCTGGGCGACCTCCACGCCTCGGGCCAGAACGTCGAAGCAGCAGGCGATCTGCTCGAGATTCTCGTCATCGGGCAGCGCCCGCGAGCGATCCAAGGCGAAGAAGTCACAACCTGTGAACGACCGGGCGCGATCTCGAAGGTCGGGGTCGTGGTCGCCGTCTTGACCGACGCTCTCGGCCCGGCGCCTCTTCACGGCCCATCGACAGGCCTCGCTCTTGAGGAGCGCGCGCTCGCGGATTCGGCCCAGGTCGTTCCCGGGCTGCCGAGCGCCCTCGAGGTCGGAGTCCGAAGTGAACGAAACGGCGGGCGCGCTCGGCTCCACCACGCCCGACGCGGTTACCTCGCCGCCCGCCGCCCCCGGCGCTTCCTTCACCAGGATCGGCTCGCTGGCGCGAACGCCCCCGATCTGAATCATGCGTTCGACCAAGGGCTCTGCCTGCGCCGCGTCCTCGGCCCCGCCCTGCGCCCCGTCAAGAGCGACACCGAGCGTCCCTTCTCCCTCTTCCGCGGCAACCCCTTCCCCAAAGGGAGTTTCGAAATCCGAGAAGCGCTCGCCGATCCAGGCCTGGAGGACTCCGAGAGCGTCGCACACGGCCTCGTCCTCGCGCGCCGCCTCGAGCAGGGCGTCGAGCACGACCCTGAAGGCCCGCGCGAGATCGACCTGCTCCCCATCGCTCATCGCCCCATCCTACGCTCCGCCGCGGGCGGCGCCCGCGGCGCATGAAGATCCGGGCTGCGAGCCTCGTAGGAAGCCGGCGCGGACCTCAAGCACCCGGCGCCGACGGAGCCGCCGCGTCCCTCGGCGGTGCATGGGACTCAGGCCGAGGGATCTCCTCTACCCCGCAGCTTTCCGAGCTCGCCCGCCCCCAGCAGGGCCGCGGTGGCGAGGTAGACGGCCGCGCCGGCGGCGCAGGAGAAGGCGACCCAGCCGGCGAGCGCCGCGCGTGTGTCCGGCGGCGACCACACCCCGGCGAGGGCGGCCAGGGCCGCCACCATCGCCGCGGCGGCGAGCGCCTGGCGCAGGACGCGGCCGAGGATCGCGCCCCCGCCCAGGGGACCAAGGTCCCGGCGTACGATCAGCGCAAGCAAGAGCGCCTGCAGCCCGGCCGAGAGGCTTCCGGCGAGGGCGATGCCGCCGTGGCGCAAGTCCGTGGCCGACAGGGCGAAGCACAGGGCGACGTTTGCCGCCACCGCCAGAGCGGCCACTGCGGCCGGGCGCCGCTGGTCCTTGCGGGCGAACAGCACCTGCTGGGTGACCCGCGCCACGGCGATCGGCAGGAGTCCGAGGGCGTGGAACTTCAGCGCCAGAACGGTCATGCTCGTGGAACGCGCGTCGAACTCGCCCGCCTCGAACAACAAGCGCACGATCGGCTCGCCCAGGACGAGTAAAGCCGCGGTCGCGGGGATCGTCACGAAGAGCACCAAGCGCAGTCCCAGGCGCAGAGTCTCGCGTACGGCCTCCTCCTCGCCTGCGGCCACCTGCCTAGCGAGAGCCGTCAGGCTGACCTGCGAGACGGAAACGACGAACAGGCCCAAGACGAGCTCCTGCAGGCGGACGCTGTACTGCAGAGAGGAAAGCGAGCCGCCGTCGAGAGTCGCGGCGATCCACTGGCTCACGAAGATGTTCACCTGCCAGACACCCGCGGCAAACACGCCCGGCCCCATCAGGCGTAAGACGCGCCAGACGCCGGGATCGGCGAAGTGCAGGTCGAAGTGGAAACGCGTCGGAGTCGAGCGCAGTAGGAAGGGCACCTGGAAGGCGACCTGCACGACGCCGCCGAGGAGGAAGCCGCCGATCAAGCCGTAGGACGGGTCGGGCAGGCGCTCGGCGAGGCCGAGGCCGCAGCCGATGACGCACAGGTTCATCAGCACCGGCGCCGCGCCCGAGGGACTGAAGACCCCGTGCGTGTTGAGGATCGCCTTCAGCAGAGCTCCGAAGCTCACGAGGGCCAGGTAGGGCCACATCATGCGCGTGAGGGCGACGGTCAGCTCCACCTTGCCCTCGACCTCGCCGAAACGTGACGAGAAGAAGGTCTCGATCAGCCACGGCGTGATCAGCACGCCCAGAAGGCAGGTCGCCGTCGCCACGACGCTGATGAGCGTCACGAAGCGCGAGAGAAAGGCGCGCGTCTCCTCCTCGTCGCCCTTGCGTAGGTAGCCGGTGAAGATCGGGACGAAGGCGGTCGAGACGGTGCCCTCCGCCAGGAAACGCCGCAGGAGATTGGGGATCAGGATCGCCAGGCCGAAGGCGTCCGCGGCGGCGCCGGTGCCCAGCAGGGCGGCGCGCACCTGCTCGCGCACCAGCCCCAGCACGCGACTCACGAGAGTCAGGCCGGTCAGGCCGGTGACAGCCTTCAGGAACCTGCGCTCCCGCTTCTGCTCCTCGCCGGCGGTCACGGCGCGCGCCGCGCTCCCCGCGATCGGATTCCCTGCCTGTCTCCCACCTCGAAGTGCCTCCCCGCCTCCCGCGCGCCGAGAGGGTCGTCCACCACTTGGAAGGCTCCGGGCCGGAGGGCGCGATCATCGGGACGCCCGGTGGCCGAGTCAACACGGCGCGCGAAGGCGGACGGCCGCTCCCGAGCCCGCCCCCGTTGGGGGAACCTCCCGCGCCGGTCGGTCCGTGGCGACGCACCTCCCCCACAGCCGCGAGCCCGCTTCGCTCCCCCCTCCGGGCCCCGCGCGCGAGCCGGCCCATCGACGGCTTGCATGGGGGGGAGGTTCCCGCCGGTTCTGGCACCGATCGGGCAGTCTGGGAGCCGATGATAGTCGTGCTCACGGGCGGTCCCGCCGAAACCCGTCCGCGCCCGAGAGGTTGAGCGCCTCGCAGATCCGCGCCGCGCCGACCGACCCGTCGAACGAATGCCCCCCCGCCTCGAAGAACGCCCCCTACCCGGCCTGCTGCGGGCGCTGTCGCGGCTGCGGCTGTGGCGACCCGCCACCTTGGTGAGCGAAGCCGGCGAGCGACTCGGAGTCGGCGACGCCGCCGGAGCGCGGAGGGCCCTAGAGGAGGCGATCGCGAGAGCGCCCGCCTGGGCGGAGCCGCTCTTTCTCTTGAGCCGCTGCGCGCGACTCGAGCGAAAGGGGAGCGACGAGCCCGGCTCGCGCGACGAAGAGGAGGGCCTGCTCTACGAGGCCCTCGCCCGCGACGGCGAACACGCCGCCGCAGAACGCGCCCTGCTCGAAATCCGGGCCTGGCGCTTCGAGCCCCTGACCCGCGCCTGGCACCTCTTCCACGGCGGCAGGCCCGCCGAGGCCCTGGACGCCTTCCGGGCCGCCCTCGCTTGCACCGGCGGGCGCCTGCCCGAAGAGAGCAGGGCGGACACCCTGGCCGGGATCGGTTGGAGCCTCCACGGACTCAGGCACGGCGAGCAGGCGCGCGCAGCCTTCGAACAGGCGATCGACCTCTCTCCCGAGTTGGCCCACGCGCACAAGGGGCTGGGGATCAGCCTCTACTTCCTGCGGCGCTTGGAAGAAGCCGAGGTCGCGCTCTGCCGCGCCCTCGAGCTCGAGCCGCGCCTCGCCGACGCACGCGCCTTCCTCGGCTGGTGCGCCTACGACAGCAAGGACCACGCCCGCGCCCGGAACGAATTCGAAGCCGCGCGCGAGGCCAACCCCCTCCTCGCCGACGCACGCTGGGGTCTGGCCTGGAGCCTCTGGCGCCTCGATGAGGCCGCGGCCGCGGCGACTGCCTTCGAAGAGGCCGCGACGCTGAATCCCACCCACCCCAGCGCGGCCGACGTCGCGTCCTGTGTGCTGCCCGACGCGCGCTGCGCTTCGCTGGCATCGATCTGGGCCGAGCTGATCGGCACGCCGAACGCCGCACGCCCGCGCCAGAACTCCCAGCGCCTCGCGCAACGTCCTCTGGTCGAAGCGCTGGCCCTGCTCACCGAGGACCGCCCCGCCGACAGCCTGGCCGTCTTGGAGCACGCCCGACCGGTCAGAGCCGTCGATCGCTGGCGTGCGCGCCTGCTCGAGGGGCGAGCTCGCCTCGCCCTCGAGGAGCACGATGAGGCCCTCGCGGCCTTCCTCGCGGCGACCGAGATCGCCCCCACCCGCGCCGAATCGGCCCTTGCCGCGGCGCGACTGCTGGACGAGAACGGAGAACGGGAGAAGGCGCGCGACCTGCTCGAGCGGGCCCGCCGCGGCGAGCGCAATCACCCCGAGCTGGCCACGGCCTGCGAGCTCGCCGGACTCCCCGCCGAGGTGCGCGGATGAAGCTGCAACCGCAGGTGATCTGGGAGCGCGACGGCGAGGGCTCCGGCTATCTCTTCGACCGGCGCGGTGGCGGCGTCTTCGGCCTCAACGCGACCAGCGAGCTCGTCCTCGAGGGCCTCGCCCAAGAGCTCGACGAGGACGGTTTGGTCGACCTACTCGTCTCCCGCCACGCGGTCGGCGAACTCGCCGCCCGCGACGACGTGCGCGCCTTCCTCACCCTCCTGTCGGAGAACGACCTTGTCGCAAGCTGAGCCCGTCGTCGCGGTCACCGGCCTCGAGGGCCGCGACAATCCGTATCCGGGGATCTCGATCGCACGCGCCCTGCGCGCCGCCCGTGGTCGAGAGGTCAAGCTCGTCGGCTTCAGCTACGAACCCACTCTGACCGGGAATCTGCGCTCCGACCTCTTCGACCGCGTC
Source organism: Planctomycetota bacterium (assembly GCA_002686265.1). Lineage (GTDB taxonomy): Bacteria > Planctomycetota > UBA1135 > UBA1135. The sequence goes on along the minus strand of NZBA01000005.1, from coordinate 77,091 downwards.
TACACCACGCCCCTCCCCGGCGACCCCGCGGCGACGCTCCTGCGCCGTATCCTCGAGATCCACGCCGAGTTCCCGATCGACGTCCTCATCCCGGCCCTCGACAGCGAGTTGGCCCTGTTCTCCGCCCACCGCGCCCGACTCCTCGAGCACGGCATCCGCTTGGTCGTCCCCAGCCCCGAGGCCGTCAAGGCGCGGTACAAGCAACGCCTGTTCGAGTGGGCTCGGGGCCACTCGATCTCGAGCCCGCGCACCGAGGTCGTCACCAAGCCCGAGACCTTCTGGGAGCAGGAGAGCTGGGGCTTCCCCTGCTTTCTCAAGGGACCCCTGGCCGACGCGATCCGCGTGCGCTCGGTTTCGGAGGCCATCGCCGTCCACCACCGTCTGGTCGCGCGCTGGGGCTACCCGGTCCTGGCCCAGGAGCCGGTCATCGGCACGGAGGTGGACGTCTGCGCCGTGGTCGCCCCCGGCGGGAAGACCGCCGGTGCGATCTGCATCCGGAAGACGGTCCTCAGCCGCGCCGGCAAGGGCATCGGCGCGGAGGTTCTCGACTGCCCCGAGGCGCTCGAGGCGGCCGAGCACATGATCGCCGCCCTCGACTGGGAGGGCCCGCTGGAGGTCGAGATGATCCGTGAGGCTTCGAGCGGCCGCTTCTTCCTGCTCGAGGTCAACGCGCGCTTCCCGGCCTGGATCGGTATGTGCCCCCCGACCGGCCTCAACCTGCCCGACTTGTTGCTGCGAATCGCCCTCGACGAACCCGTGGCGTCCACGCACCGGGCGAAGGCGGGCACACGCTTCTTGCGCGGCTCGCGCACGACGATCAGCGACATCGGTCGCCTTGGGACGCTGCTCTCCACCGGTCGGCTGATCCACGAGGGCTCCGAATGAAGCTCCGGCTACTCGGTTCCCTCGCCTGCGCCCTGCTCTTGGTACCTGCCTCGGGCGCCGGCGTCGGGAGCGGAGAAGACGGCTGGGAGCTGTTCCGCCAGCGCGACTACGCCGCCGCCCTCGACTGCTTCGAGAGCCAGGTCAACCAGTATCGCGAGTGGGCCGCCCTGCGCGACGGGATGGGATGGTGCCACTTCTTCCTCGGGGAGTACGAGAAGGCCGAGGAGCGCTTCCGCGAGGCACTGGAGATCGACCCCGAGTACAAGTGGAGCAAGCAAGGGCTCGAGGCGATCGAGGCCACGCGCTCCCAACCGCTCGAGCAGGCCGACGCCCTGCTCGCGGCCGGGCAGTACCCCGAGGCGCGCGCCGCCTATCGACGGATCATCGAGGGTCTGACGCTGGCCGACAGAGCGGCTCTGGGGAGCGCCGAGCGCGGCGAGGGTTGGTGCCTGTACTACCTCGGGCGCTACGCGGACGCGATCAAGAGCTTCCGCGAGGCTCGCAAGATCGACGACGAGGACGCGGACGCCCTGCGCGGGATCGGCTACAGCGAGTACGCCCAAGGTGAGCACCGGCGCGCCCTGACCTCGCTGCAGCTCTCCCTCGAGCTCGAGCCCGCGCACTACGTCGCCCGCTTGACCGCCGCTTGGTGCCACTACTACCGCGGCGACTTCGCTCGGGCCGGGACGCAATTCGAACTCGCGCGGGATTCGGCGGAGGGTGCCTGGGGAGCCTACGGCGGCATCGGTTGGTGCCGCCTCGGCCTGAAGGACGAGGCCGGAGCCCTGGCCGCCTTCGAGAACGCTCTCACCCTCTCTCCCTACGCGCTCACGACCGAACTCGCCGCGCGGATCGAGATCGAGCCCACCTGGCGCAGGTTGCACAACGTCACCGGTTGGTCGGCCCTGCGCGCCGACCTCTCCGCCTGGGCTCTGGCGGAGTTCCAGACCTCCGTCGCCCTCGACTGCGAGACCGCCGACGCCCTGGCTGGGCAGGCCTTCGCGCTCTTGCGCATGGGGCGCAACGAAGAGGCCGAGGCCTCGGCGGCCGCCGCGCGGGCAGCCGGCGCCCGCGACAGGCCGCGCTCCTTCCCGGTCGTGCTCTCTCACGGAGACGGGGCGGAGGTGTCGATGAATCTCGCCAGCCTGCTCGGTTGGGTTGCCCAACGCGGCGGCCGCTACGCCGAGGCGGTGCAGCACTTCCGGGCCGTTCGCCAGCGCCAACCCGACTGGCCGGATGCCGCCTGCGGCGAGGGCTGGGCGCTCTACGCCCAAGGTAACTTCCCGGCCGCCGAGAAGGCCTTCGACGAAGCCCTCACGCTCCTGCCCGGCTACACCGACGCCGAGACGGGAGCTCAGGCAGTCGCGACCTGGCGCTACGCCGACTACGAGCTTGCCTGGGCCTCGTACTTCGTCGGAGACTGGAAGGCCGCGCGAGAGAGCCTGGAGCGCATCCGCGAGGACGCACGCAGCCCGTTCCCGCGCACGCGTCTCGATCTCGTCGAGGCTTCCTTGGGCTGGGTCGCGTGGCGCTCGGGAGACGAGGGCGCGGCGCGCGAGGGCTTCGAGCGCGCCCTGGAGCTGAACCCCGCGCTCGGCTTGGCACAGCAGGGCTGGGGCACCATGCTCCTGGCGCAGGAACAGTGGACCCTGGCCGCCAATCACCTGCGGGCGGCGCTGGAGGATCCCGATCTCCAGGACGACCCCGAGGCCTGGACGGCGCTCGGCCGCGCCCTCCTGGCCGACCGGGAATTCACCGCCGCCGGGGAGGCCTTCGAGCGGGCGGTCGCCCTCGGACCGTGGCTGGCCGCGACCCACTTCGGCCAGGCGCTGTACTTCCTGGCGACACTCCAGGACGTCGACGCGCGCATCGCCTTCGAGCGCGCCATCAGCCTCGACGCCGATCTGGGGCTGGACCCGACGCTGACCGCGCTGATGGACAAGGGGGGCGAGCTGGTGAAGCTCCACAGCCAACTCGGCTGGACCTGGCTCTACCAGGGTCAGCTGGCCCTGGCCGAGCGGCAGTTCCGCCTGGCGCGCGAGCGCGACCCGCTGGAAGCGAGCGCGCAGTGCGGCCTGGGCCTGTGCCTGCTGCGTGCTGGGCGGATCGACGAAGGAGCGCGGACCCTCGAGGGGTGGCTTGCGGGCGCGCCCAAGATCGAAGATCCCTGGGGCGGGTGGTCCTCCACCCTCTCCGAGCTGGGCTGGACGCTCTACGGCGCCGGCGAGTACGAACGCGCCACGAAGACCTTCCGCCGCCTGGAGGCCCTGCACAAGGGACAGATCGAGCTCTACGCCGACCCCTTCGCCGGCCAGGGCTGGTCCGCCTTGCGGCTAGGGCGCGAGTGCGACGCGAAGAAGGCCTTCTTGAGTGCCGTCGCGATCGACCCCCGCCACGAGGGCAGCTTGACCGGCCTGGAGGCCCTGGCGGAGCTGGACTGATGGGTGAGCGCATGAACATCGCCGTCGTCGGCCTGGCGGATGGTCCGGAGGCGGAGGCGGGGGCATCGGTCCTCGCCTGCCTCGACCCCAAGCGCTACCGCCGCCTCGGTGTGATGTGCGATCCCAACGAGTCGGGCGCCATGCGGCCCGGCGTGCTCGATCGTTCCCTGCTGCTTCCTGCTCTCGACGAGAACGCCTTCGAGCGGGCCCTCGGCCACGCGATCGAGAGCGAAGACCTGCGCGCCGTCCTGCCCGGAAGCGCCCGGGCCGCCGTAGCCCTCGCGGAGGCGCGCGAGGGCCTCGCCGCCACCGGCGTCGGACTCGCGCCGCTCGAGCGCTCCGCCTTGAAGGCCTGCTCGGCCGACGAGCTCGTGCGCACGGCGCGCCGCGGGGGTGTCGCCACCGCCTCGAGCGCCGTGCTGCCCCAGACACCCACCCTCGCGAGCTTCGCCGAGATCGTTCGCTGGCCAGTCCTGATGATCGGAGCGCGGGGCGGCCTGCGCCGGGCCGGGGACGCCTGGGAGGCTCTGCGCGCCCAGACCGCCCTGGCCGAGGAAGGGGACGCCGTGCGCCTTTGCACCTTCGACACCGAAGCCGTGTGGGAGGTCTCCCTGGTGATCACCGGATCCGGCGCGGCCGTGTGTGGCGCGGCTGTGCGAGTGCTGGCCTCCGACGACCGGCAGCGTCCCTGGATGGTGGTCCCCGTCGACGACCGCAACCTGCTGCGCTCCGCCGCACGCCTCGCCCGCGGCGCCGGCTTGGCGGGTCCGGTCCACTTCCTCTACACACGCGAGGCGGGCGTCGCCTCCCTCGTGGACGTGCGCGCTGGATTCCCCCTGTGGGTCGAAGTCTCCCTGGCCGGCGGACCCAACCCGGTCGAGTGCGCCCTCTCCGGGGCACTCGGCGAGTCCCTCGCCACTCGACCCGACTTCCCCTGCACGCCGCCCGGCGTGCTCTTCTCCCAGACGGCGGAAGATCACGTCGTCCAAACCAACGCGGACTAGCCAATGGCCGAAGAAGCACCTCCCCCCTACGCATCTCCGGAGCTCTACGGCCTCACCGGCGGTCCTCTCGGCCGCCCTCCCGGTGACGAGCGGCGCACAGAGACCGCGCCGACGGTCGCCGGCCACCCGGTCGAGGCCCTCGTCGAACGTTTCGGAAGCCCGCTCTACGTCCTCGACGAGGCCGCCCTGCGAGGAGCCTACCGGCGCCTGATCGGCGCCTTCCGCGAGGGCTGGGAGAACACCTTCATCGGCGCTTCGGTCAAGACCAACTACCTCTCCGCGGTCATCGCTATCCTGCGCGCCGAGGGCGCCTACGGCGAAGTGGTCTCCGGTTTCGAGTACCGCCTGTGCCGTGACCTGGGAATCCCCGGCGACCAGATCCTGTTCAACGGGCCCTGGAAGACCGACGACGATCTGCGCCAGGCCTTCGCGGAGGGCGCGACGGTCAACCTCGACGGCGACGACGAGCTGGCGCGCGTGGAGCGCATCGCGGCCGAGATCGGCCGCGAGGTGACCGTCGGCCTGCGCATCAACATGCAGGTCAACTACCCGCCCTGGGACAAGTTCGGCTTCAAGCTCGAGGACGGCCACGCCCTCGACGCCGCACGGCTCATCGACAAGAGCGAGCACCTGCGCCTGAACGGCCTGCACCTGCACGTCGGCACCTACATCCCCGATCCAGGCCTGTACGGCCGGGGTATGGAGGCGCTGATCGGCCTCGCGACGCGCATCGAGCGCGAAACGGACGCCCGGATCGAGCAGCTCGACATTGGCGGTGGCTACGCCACGCGCAACACCCTGCACGACACCATGCTCCCCGGAGAGGCCATCTGCGCCACGCCCGAGGAATACGCGGCCGCGATCACCGGGCCGCTGCAGCGCGCGGTGGGGCAGCTCTCCTGCAAGCCGCGTCTGTTCATCGAGCCCGGGCGGATCCTCGTCGACGAGGCGGCCTCGATGATCACGACCGTGCGCGCGGTCAAGCGCATGGCGGGGGCACAGAAGGCGGCGCTGGTCGACTGCGGCGTCCACATCATGCCCACCGCGTGGTGGTACGACCACGAGATCCGCCCGGTCGTCGACAGGGGCGCGCCCGTGGAGGACTACCGCATCGTCGGCCCGCTGTGCATGCAGATCGACGTGCTGCGCAAGAGCGTCGTCCTGCCCGCGCTTCGCGAAGGGGACCTGCTCGTCATCCAGGACGTGGGCGCCTACAACTTCTCGCAGTCGATGCAGTTCATCTACATGCGGCCCAACTACGTCATGGCCCACGAGGGAGGCGTCGACCTGATCCGCGAGCGCGAGACGGACGAGTACGTGCGGGGGCCAGAGCGCCTGCCGGCGCGCCTCGAAAACGAGGAGACGGCGGGCTCCTTCCTCTGGGGTCGAGGGGAGCGTGACTGAACCGGAGCGAGCCGCCGAGAGCGCTCATGGGAGCCCCACCGCCAGGGGGCGGGGAGAGGACTTCTACCGCTCGTTCCTGGTCGGCTACGGGGCGCTCTTCTTCGCGCCCCACCCCGTCTCCGGCGCGCTGTTCCTCCTGGGTACCTTCGCCGCCGGCCCACTCCTGGGGACCGCGGTGCTCGGGGGCCTCCTGGCGGCGACCAGCACGGCTCACGCCATGCGTCGGTCGCGGATCGAGCTCGAGCAGGGCCTCTACGGGTTCAACGGCGCCCTAGCCGCCTTCGCGGTCTTCTCCATCGCGGGCGAGCCGGCCACGCAGTTTCCGCTCGCCGGGTTGGCCGCGGCCCTCACGGTTCCGCTCACCGCCCGGCTGATGGACGGCCGCTGGGGACAGCGCCTCGGGCTGCCGGTTCTCTCGCTGCCGTCCTTGATCATCGGCTTCCCCTTGGCGCTCTGGCTCGTCCACGGCCTCGGCCGCCCCGCCCTGCCTACGACGACGCTGCCCGCCCACCTCGTGGCCGATTCCCTGTTCGACGCGCGGCTCTACGGCCCGCAGATGCGTGCGGCGGTCGGCGGCGTCGGCTCGCAGTGGCCGCTGATCGGTTTTTTCCTGTGCGGGATCGCGGTCCACTCGCGCCGGTTGCTCGCCCACGTCATGGTGGGCCTTGCTCTCGGCGGCGCGACCGGCTTCGGTTTCTTGGGCTGGGCCGGTGCCTTCGACTTCTCCTTCGTGGTCGTGACGGCGCTGCCGACCTACCTGGCCCTGGCCGCGGTCTTCACCGGCGGAGGCTGGCGCTCGGTGGCCTACGCAGTGGCGGGGGTCGCGCTCTCCTTCCTGGCTTGGTTTGCCCTCGGGCTGTTCCTGACCGACCGCGGCCTGCCGCTCCTGACGGCGCCGTTCTTCTTGACCAGTGCCTCCCTGCTCGGCTTGCTGCGTGCCCTTCCCGCCCACGGAGTGGCCGGTCTGCCGCGCCTGCTCCCCCTCCACCAAGTGGCCTCCCCGGCCTCGGCCGAGCGTTGGGCGCGGGAGCGGGAGTTCGGCTGGCGGTACTGGCAGGACGCCGCGGGGGAGCTGGCGGCGGGAGCGGAGTCCCCCTCCGACGCCCGGCGCATCACGCGCGCTCGAGAGCTCATCAGCCGCAGCCGCCGCACGGTCCTGTTGACCGGCGCGGGGATCAGCACCGAGTCAGGGATCCCCGACTACCGCACGGGCGCGGTGGCCTGGAAGCAGTACGACACGGATCACTTCCGTTTCGGGCGCTTCATGGCGTCGGAGGAGAGCCGCAAGGCCTACTGGCGCATGAGCCAGGACTTCTTCCTGGTCCTACGCGCGGCGCAGCCGAACGCCGGCCACGATGCCATCGCCGCCCTCGACCGGCGCGGGACTCTCGAGGCGGTCGTGACCCAGAATGTCGATCGCCTGCACCAGCGCGCGGGAGTCTCCTTCGAGCGAGTGATCGAGATCCACGGCAACGAGCACGGAGTGACCTGCCTGCAGTGCGGGCGCCAGTACGACCGTGAGGAGATCTACCGCTGGATCCAAAACGGTGTCGAGGCGCCGTACTGCTCGAGCTGCCAGGGGATCCTCAAGCCTGACTCGGTCGCCTTCGACCAGCCGATGATCGAGTCCGAGAGCGCACGCGCGCTCTCGGCCGTGGCGCACTCCGATCTCCTGATCGTGGCGGGAACGAGCCTGGAGGTGCAGCCGGTGGCGAGCCTCCCCCTCGTCGCCCTGCGGGCCGGGAAGCCGTTGATCGTGGTCAACCTGCAGGCGACCGACTACGACTGTTTCGCCGAGGTCGCGCTGCACGGGAGCTGCGGCTCGATCCTGCCGGCGATCTGCGGGGACGGCACCGGAGGCTGACGCGCCTCAGCCGACCTCGGCCAACAGGCGCAAGGTCTCGGGGTCGCGCTGTCCGTCGAAGAAGCGCTCGAGCAGGCGCCCGTGGACCGAGTCCGGCCCCTCGCTCACGGACGCGAACAGGGTGGCGCAGGAGCACAGCTTCAAATCGTCGGGAGCGCCGAGGACCTCGCGGGCGGAGCGTTCCCCGGTCCGCAGCACGGCCTCGCCGGCCGCCACCAGCCGCGGGCCGAGGACCGCGTGCGCCAAGTAGGCGCGAGCCTCGTCCACGCCGCTGATACCGAAGCGTCGAGCCGTCTCGCTGCCGCCCAGCCCGCGGAGCTGAGGGAAGATGAACCACATCCAGTGCGTGCGCTTGCGCCCATCGCCCAGCTCCACGAGGGCGCGCTCGTACACTCCCTCCTGCGCCGCGACGAAACGGGCGAGGTCGAACGGGTCGCCTGCGGGCTCGAGCTGCGTCATGGAGCTCACCGTGCGTCCCCCGGGCGGGCGCGTCAAGCTCGCCTGGCGCTCGCGAGTCCTCAGCCGCAGAGGCGGCGCATGAGCCACTCCAGCGGTCCGCGGCGGAAGACGGATCCCCAAGCCGCGGCGAAGGCGACAGCGAAGGCGCAGAAGACCGCCGTGCCGCCGGCGGCCCACTCGAGAGGCTCCCCAGGACCGCTTCCTCCCACGTCGAGCACGGAGGTCACGACGATCACCCCGAAGTAGAGGAACAGCACGTGGGCAATGTAGAACGAGAGCGCGTAGCGGCCGGCGCGGCTCAACTGCCGGGTGCGGCGCTCGAAGGAGGGGCGGGCGCAAGCCTCGAGGCACAGAGCGATCACGAAGACCGCGCTCGCGCCCGCGGAGAGCATGTACAGCGGTCCCGGAGGCAGGGAGCTCACCGACCAGAAGGCCTCGGGCGCGCGGTACCACTCGCCGATCCGCTCCTCGAGGGGCCGCTCATCGGGGAGGGCGGCCAGGGCCTGAGAGAGGAAGTGGGCCGCGAGGAAGATGACCGCCGAGAGCGCCAGGGCCGTGCGCCGATTGCGGACCTCCCACAGACCCCAGCGGCCCAGAGCCATGCCTGCGAAGAGGAATGCGAGCCAGGGAAACAGCGGGTGCCAGCCGTTGAAGAGGAGGTTGTGTAGCTGGCCGGCCGGCGTCCAGAACTCAGGGTAGGAGAGGGTCTCCCAGTGCCAGCCTGCGCCGTAGTCGAGACACCCGAAGAGCACGCCGAAGGCGGCGATGGACAGTGCTGCGAGACACCAAAGACCGCCCGCCCGAAGCCGCAGGGACAGTGCGCCGACGGCAAGGTAGAAGGCGTAGTAGTGCAGGATGTCGCCGGGCCAGACGAGTTGCCAGGCGAAGCCGAGTAGCAGCAGGAACAGGGCTCGCCTGGCGATCACCGCGCGGCGATCGAGGAGCACGAGGCCGATGCCGGCGAGTACGACGAAGGTCGCCGCTGCGCGGCCCTCGGTGCACGCGGCCAGGACGCCGAGCCAGCGCGGCTCGCGCTCGCCGGCCGCCAGCACGACCTCGAAGTTGACGTAGACCATGCCGAAGATCGCCAGGCAGCGCGCCAGGTCGAGCCCACCGACGCGCGGCGCGCAGGCGGCGGGCTCGGGTGGCGACTGCGGCGCACGGCCGACGCCGGGGGGCACGGAGTGCGCCCGATCGCTCGCCTCGCCGGTCTCGGCGGACGTTCTTGCCATCAGAGGGGTCGGGGGCCAGCGCGCGGCGCGCCCTCCGCCCCTACTTGCCCGCCTTCAGCTTCGCGACAAGCTCCTTGGCGATCTTCGTCGCCTCGTGGCCGTCGTGGCCGCGGTAGCGGATCGTGAAACTCCCGTCGATGACGACGATCGTCGGCCAACCGCGTACGCGCCAGGCGTCGGAGATGGAGCTCTCGGCTCCCTCGGGCGAGTTCTGGAAGTTGCGCCAGTTGAGCTCGTTCTCCTCGACCGCCTCTTGCGCGCGTTTGAGGTCGTCGCTGTTCACGCCGATCAGTGCGAAGGGCTCGCCTTTCATCTCGTCCACGAGCGACCGCTCGTGGGGGTACAAGGCCCGGCAGGGACCTCACCAGTCTCCCCAGAAGTCCACGAAGAGGATCTGACCCTTGTAATCGGAAAGCCGGAACGCGGCGCCGTCGAGATCGACGCCCTCGATGTCGGGAGCGATGAGGCCCACGCCGAACTTCTCGCGAACCTCGATCAGGCCCTTCAGTTCATCGCGCAGCCCCTCGTCCGTCGCGCCGCGCGCCGCCGCCGTAACGGCCTCGCGCGCCGCTGCGTACTCCTTCGAGTCACGCTCGGCGCTCTCGATGGTCTTCCTGTGCAAGGTCAACGCAACCCAGCCGCGCACGTCGGGGCTGGGGTTGGCCGTGAGCCGGGCGACGACGCCGCCTTCGAGCTCCTTGCCGAAGCGAGCCTCGAGGAACGGCAGCATCTGTCCGAGCCGGGCCCACGTGGGGCTCTTGGCGTGGGAGACGAGCAGGCGCTCGAGCGCATCGCGTCCCTCGACGCCATCTCCATACGTGGCGAGCCTGCAGATCCGCGTCAGGTAGAGCGCCTGGTCCTCGCCCTCGCTCCCCTCGACCCACTCCGAGAGCGTCGCGATGAAGGGCGAGTAGTCGGGGGACATCGCCATCGCGGACATCGAGACCTCACACCCCTCATCCGTGACCCGCTCCAGGTCCGCGGCGTACTTCTCGCGCAGCTTCGCCTGTTCCTCCTGCCACTCGTGCTCGTAGTCCTCGATCGCGAGATCGAGCTTCTCGAGGCGCTCGACCGCCTCTTGCGAAGGAGTCGGCGGCGGGGGTTGAGCGTCTTGGATCGGTAGGACGGTGACCGCGGAGGCCGCGAGCGAGAGAACGAGTCCGTGCATGGCTTGCTCCGAAAAAGAGATGGTGGACCGCTGGACAGCCTAGAGGATCCCACCTCCCGCGACCACGCGAAGGGCCCCGTGGCGCCTTGGGAACGGCTCGCGTGGATGCGTGGTGCTGCTCAATCCCACGGCGCGAGAGCGGCGGCCGCACGCGACGGAGGATCCTCCGAGGTCGCGGGCGGCGGGCACTCAGCGCGGGAAGTCGGTCTGGAGGGACTCGACAATCCGGCGGTACAGGGCGCGTTCATCGGCGGAGAAGTCGAAGGCACCGCCGAGGTGGGCATCGGTCCAAGACAGGATTCCGGTGAGGCCCGCCTCGCGAGCAGCCGCGAAGGACTCGCACACCGCATTCGGCTCGGACTCGCCGAGAAGGACGGGGCGGCTTCGAGCCCATTGATGTGACTGACCAGGCCGGCGCGCACGAGCATCGGGCACAGCAGGGCGGCCGCGACCGCTCCCAACCCCACGAGTGTCCAGTAGGTGAGCGGATTCCAACGGTGCTCGCGGACGGTTTCCCCGTAGCTGGTGTTGGTCGGACCGGCGCCCAAGAAGTCCTTGTGGGCCTTGACCGCCTCCTTGACCATCACGGGGCGATCGACGGCCTCCTCCGCCACCGCCTCCTCGAAGTCCATCTCGCCGGGTGTCGCTCCGACGTGCTCGCGCACGAGCAGCGGCTGGCGGCCACCTGCGTGACGGAAGCGTCCTCGTCGAGCGTCCCCGAGAATGACGGGCTGCGGGGTCGGGAACCCGAGCGCCGCCGCGCGCCCCCAGGGGGACGGTCGCGCCGAAAAGGAACGTGAGGCCGACCGCCACGCAGAACGGCAGCCCAACTCGAAGGGGAGCGAGCGAGAACAAGAGACGCGGGATCTTCATCGGCCAGCCGCGATCCTGAAGGTCGACCGTCGCCGAGTTGGGCTTGAGGAGGCCTCAGCGAGGCGCCGAGTACGAGGACCGGCTCCCGCACGCAGAGGTCTAGGATGGCGCATCAATGATGGGCCATCGAACAAAGCCCTTTCTTGCGCTCTGGTCCATGCTTTCTAGAAACGCCTATAGCTATTTCCCCAGAATTGGGGTTCGATGTTGCTTGGACGTACTCGCGTCCGCGCCCCCTCGCATCGAGTCCGCCCCCGTGGGTCGTGGTGCCTGCACGAGCGGGTCGCCGCGCGCCACAGGGCCCGATCCATGAACTCCAGAGACGAGAGCCCGCGCCAGCCATCTCGGCGACGGTTCCTGCAGGGCACTGCAGCGGCGGGCCTGGCGGGAGTGGTTGGGCGGGACGCCCAGCGGGCCGCGGTCGGTGCGGGGCGGCGCGGGAACCAGGCTCTGGACGCGGCACCCAACATCCTCGTCTTTCTCGTGGACGAGATGCGCTTCCCGACGGTCTACGAAGCGGCCGGCCTCCAGGCTTGGCGCCAGACGTACTTGCCGGTCCAGAACGCCCTGCGTGAGAGCGGCGTGGAATTCACCCGCCACTACGCCGCGTCGGTCGGGACCGAGGCCAGCCGCACATCCCTGTACACCGGTCACTACCCTTCCCTGCACGGCGTCAGCCAGACGATCGGCGCGGCGAAGGACCCATTCGATCCCTCGGCGTTCGGGCTCGACCCCGACACGGTCCCGACGTTCGGGGACTACTTCCGCTCCGCCGACTACCGGACGTTCTTCCGCGGACGCTGGAGTGCGTCGAACTCGACCCTCTACACGCCCGGCACGCACCTGCCGATCACGAGCTACGACGCACAGGGATTCGGGGATCCCGATCTGCGTGCCCTCTACAACGAAGCGGACCGCCTCCACGGCAACGGATTCCGCGGCTGGATCGGTCCCGACGCCCACACCTCGAGCCCGCTCGACACGGGCTCTTCGGTTCCCGACGGCTGGTGCGGACGGGACGTGAAGTCCGCCGACCAGACGATCTCCTTGGTCGACCAGTTGGCGGGCAACCCGGACCTGAGCCCTTGGCTCGTCGTCTGCTCCTTCGTCAACCCAGGAGACATCGCGCTCTACGGTCACTGGCTCGATCGCGGCCGCAACGGGGGCAGCACGGGGATTCACTTCGACGTGGATCCCGACTTGCCCGGGGCCCGGCAGCTGTTCGCTCCGATGTTCCGTCATTCCAACCGTGAGCGTCTGTTGACCAAGCCTTCGGTGCAGTGGTCGTTCCGCGACGCTTACGCGCACTTCCTGCACCCCGACAACGCCCAGGAGTTCTACTTCCAGCTGTACTACCAGCTACACAAGAACGTCGATGTCCAAATGGGGCGCGTCCTGGACACGCTCGAGAAGTCGCCCGCGGCCGATGACACGATCGTGGTCTTCACCTCCTCCCATGGGACGATGCTCGGCGCCCACGGGCACATGCACCAGAAGTGGTACACGGCCTACGACGAGACGATCCGCGTGCCGCTGGTGATCCGCCCGGCCGGCGGGACCGAGGGACGGCAGGTGGACGCGGTCACGAGCCACGTCGACCTGCTCCCGACCCTGGTCGGCATGGCGGGGTTCACGCCAGAGGAGCTGCTGCCCTGGACGGCCCATGGTCAGAGCGACGCCGCGCTCCCCGTGGGACGTGATCTCTCGGGCGTCGTGAGCGGCGAGACCGACCCGACGGGGTTGCGCGACCCGATCTACTTCATGACCGACGACGACCCCAGCCGGGGGCTTGATCGCCACAATTTCCTCGGCGTCGAGCACGACGGGATCGTGCAGCCCTCACACATCGAGACGGTCATCGTCGAGGCCGACTTCGGCGACGGCTTGCGCCTGTGGAAGTTCTCGCGCTACTTCGACAACCCGCGGTTTTGGACCCACCCCGAGGACGAACACTGTCCGCCGCACCCCCGCCGAGACGTGAGGTTGGAGGTCGATGACCCGCCCGAGATCGAGGGCTCGCACAGCTCCGAGGCGATCCACCACGTCAAGCTGGGGCCGCTCGCGGATGAGTACGAGATGTACGACCTGACTGAGGATCCCATGGAGCTGCGCAACCTGATCCTCAACCCCCACTTCGCCGAACACGCCAACCGCCTGAAGAAGCTCCTGCGGCGAGAGTGCGAGCTCAAGCGCCTCGGGCCGCTCAGCGGCCGCGTCCCCGGCCAACCGGACTGCTAGAGGACCGCGACCAAGGCCTCCGAGGCGCCCATCACCGGCGTTTCGCTATGCTGCGCGGATGGAGTCGGTAGTCCGTTGGTGGAGCCCCCTGGGAGGCGGGAGAAACGAGCGAACGCGAGGCCGACGGTGACGGACGCTGACGCCCGAGCCGGCAGAGGGCGATTCGTGTTGAGCGGGCTCACCTCCCTTCTCCTCGCCTCGGCGGGTGCGCACGCCGAGGAGCTGGTGGTCGAGGCCGAGGCGCCGCGGGGGCGCGAGAGCTCGGAGCGCGCTTTCGCCCAAGCCCACTACGATCGCTGGGCGAGCGGGCGCGAGTGCCTGATTCGCTTCGGTGGCGAGGGTCGCTGCACCTACACCGTCACCGTCCCGCGCAGCGGTCGCTGGCATCTGTGGCTGCGCTACGCCGCGCGCTCTGTGGTCTCCCTCGACGCGGGGCTCGTAGGCTGCGAGCTCACCCGAAGCCTCGTACCGGCGACCGGCGCCCTGGAGGGCCGCGAGGCCTGGGGCTGGGTGCGCCTGCTCTCCGCCGACCTCGCCGCGGGCCCGCTCGACTTCGTCCTCGCCGCCGCTCCCTTGCGTCCCGACTGCCTGGTGCTGACCGACGGCGCGGGACCGCCGACCCACGCCGCCCCCCCAGCCCCGGTGGTCCACGCGCCCGAGACGCTGGCCCTGATCTCGCGCGAGCTCGCTTCCGACCGGCCGAGTTGGATGGACGATGTTCGTGGACTGCGGCCGCCCGCCTGGTACGACCGCGTGCGCGCCTCGCTCCACACACGCCTGTCCCCGCGTTGGCGCGAGCGCGAGACCTTCCACACCGCCGCGCGCGCGCTCCGTGATATCGGCGCGCTCGCGATCGTCCGCCACCTACGCACTCTGGGCGAGGGAGCCTGGTGGCCGAGCGCCGTCGGACCGGTCGAACCCTGGGCGCGCGACGAGGACGTCGCAACCGGGATCATCGCCCGCGCACACGGCGTCGGCCTGCGGCTCATCGCCTACTACCGCCACACCGAGGACGTCGGGGTGGCCGCGGAGCATCCCGACTGGGCGGCCCGCGACGATTCCGGCCGCGTCTACACGCGCAACGGCCGCCCGCTCCTGTGCTGGAATTCGCCCTACGTCGAGCATGTCGAAACGCGCCTGTTGGAGCTCGTCGAGCGCGGCGTCGACGGCTTCTACTTCGACGAGGTCCATCAGCCGCCGACGGGATGCTGGTGCGGCGCTTGCCGCGCGCGCTTCAGCGCAACCACGGCCCTGCCCCACCCGACCACGATCGACGATCGCGATCCTCTCTACCGCAAGCTGCTCGAGTTCAACGACCTCACGATCGAGCGGGCCTTTGTGCGCTGGCGCCGGGCGATCCGCGCACGCCGGGAGGATGCGGTGCTGTTGATCGGCAGCTACCGTTCACCCGACCTCCTCGACAGCCACACCAGCGGCCGCCTCCCGCGCCTGGCGGACGGGGTCAAGACGGAGTTCGAGAAGGGGCTCTCGGCGCGCACCGAGCGGCTGCTCGCCCGCACGGGATTCGCCGCGCCGCCTCGCGCTGCGCGCCTGGCTCTGGGCTGGAGCTGGTGTCGCGACGCAGCCGAAGGGCGCCCGCCCCACGTCTGGATCCCGCGCCTGAGGTCCACCGCCGCCGCGCAGGCCGCAGCCGCCGGCGTCATCGCCCACGGAGGCGTCGCCAACCTCGATCCCCCCGAGGCGACGATCCCCGACGGCAGGACCTTCGCCGCCGCCCTCGACCTGGGAAACCGGGCCGGACCCGCCCTGGCAGGCCTGCAGCCCACGCGCCTCGTCGCATTGCACCACCCCGAGCGCGCCCTCGCCCGATTGGCTCCCGACGACACAGCGGCCTGGCGCGAGGTCGTCGGGCCGCTCAACGGCGCTTTCGAGACCCTCCTGCGCGCCCGCCTTCCCGTCGGCCTGGTGAGCGACTGTTTGCTCGCCGAGGGCGCCCTGGAGGGCTACGCATTCCTGTTCCTACCCGCCCCCGGCGACCTCTCGCCGCAGATGCGCGAGGCCGTCGCCGGCTTCGCGCGACGTGGCGGACGAGTGATCACGAATCGCGTCGAGTGGGACTGGTGCGACGGGACGGATCGCCTGCGGGCGGGCCAAGCCCTGCTCGAAGCGCTCGGTCCCGAGCGCCACCGCAGGTCGATTGTGGTGAGCGGTGGTCCCGCCGCCCTGCACGTCGTCTCCCATGGCGAGGGCTCGCGCCAGGTCCTGGCACTCGCCAACGACTTCGCCTGGGTGGACACGCTCCGCCCGCGCGGGACGTCGGCCCCTCGGGCTCCGGTCGAGGGCGTGCGCGTCCTCGCACCCGCCGGCGCCCGCGCGCGCGAGCTGCTCTCTGGAGAGCGCCTCAGGCCGCGACGCGACGGGAACCGGTCGATCTTCGAGGTCGCGCCTTTCGCACACCTCGCCCTCGTGGAGGTCGAGCTCTTCTGAGCGGCAGCGCGCGGCGCGCGCTACAGGTCCGTGCGTCGCACGCCCTCGAGCTCAGCAATGAGGTCGGGGCCGAACAAGCCCGCGGGCGTGTGGAACCCCGTCTGCACGTCGCCGCCGAGGAGCTTCGCGGCGATGGTGAGGCCCGCGTCGGCGGTCAGGGTGTAACCCTCGGGCGCCTCGATGCGCGCCGCGACGCTGCGTCCATCGTCCGTGCGCGCTTGGCCCCACAACAGGGTCCGGCCGCGCCCGCGTGCCGCGTCGTCGGGGCCGGCCGGCCGCGCGTCGATCCGCCGCTGAAAGAAGCGGCGGACCGCCGCCGAGCGCAGCAGCGGGCCGAGGTGACGGCCTAGTTTCATGCCCCAGATCGCCCCGCGTCCCGCGGCCACGTAGACCTCGATGTCGCCGATCCCGGTCGTGTGGAACGCGGTCGAGACGTCTCCCCAGGGAATGGCGACGGCGGGCCGCGGGCCGTGGCCGAAATCAACGCTGCGCGTGAGGCTGCCCGCCGGAACGCTCACGATGCGCCCTCCGCGGCGCACGAAGCCGCTCGCGCCCATGTTCTCGACCAGGGTGGTGGCCGTGCCGTGCGAGACGCCGCCTGTGGCCTGGAAGGCGAGGGTCAAGGCCGTCGCCTCCGGAAGCCGGCGGGCGAGGTGCGCCGCGAGGCAGTCGGACGGAACGACGTCGAAGCCGACACCGGGCAGGAGCGTCACGCCCGCTTCCCGGGCGGCTCGGTCGCGTGCGGCCAGACCCTCGAACACGACCAGCTCGCCGGTGACGTCGAGGTAGTGGACGCCGGTTCTCAGGCAGGCGTCGGACATCGCGCGCCAGGTGCGACTGAACGGACCGGCGCAGTGCAGGACAGCCGTCGCTCCCGCGAGACCCGCGTCGAGCGCCGCGGGATCGTCGAGCCCGAAGGCGCTCCAGGGCAGTTCGAGCTCCTCCGCCACCCGCTCGACCGCGGCGGCGTCACGGCCGGCGAGGTGCGGAGTGAAGCCACGCTCCCGCGCCACGCGCGCCACGAGGCGGCCGGTGTAGCCGTTGGCCCCGTAGACGATCAGCCGTGAGTCGATGGCGGGAGCACCCATCAGCCCGCCGCTTCCACGGCCCGGGCGAAGCGCCGGACGATCTCGCCCGCGGGCAACACCTCGTCCACCCCCTCGACGCTGCGCCCGGCCTGAAAGACGTCGTTGTAGTCCAGTCCGCGCAGGGAGGAACGCTTGAGGTTGCGGATCGAGCGCAGGGCGTAGAAGGTCCGCATCCAGTGGCGCGTGCGCCGGTGCCGTAGGAGGCGACGCGCGATCGGGCCGGCGTCCGTTCCCAGGCGCTCGATGCGTGGCGTGCGAATGACCGAGACCCCGACGCCGGTGAGGCGCTCGGTGAGGACGATATCGTCCTGACCCGCGGCGACGATCGCGGCGCGGTAGGAATCGTGGACGCGGCACTCCGAGGTCGCGATGAAACGCGTCCCCATCTGCACGCCCGCGTAGCCACGCCGCAGCGCCTCCACGAGCTGCTCGGATCCGCCGACACCTCCGGCCCGAACCAGGGGCACGCCGAGGTCGGCGAGCTCCTCGTACAGCGCCTCGGGTGAGTGCGCACCCGCATGGCCCCCGGCGCGGTCGTTCACGCAGATCAAGCCGTCAACACCCTCGGCCAGGGCGCGCTCCGCCCAGCGACGCTCGGTGACGTCGTGGTAGACGACGCCGCCCTCCTCGTGGACCGCTTCGACGACCCAGCGCGGGTTACCGAGCGCCGTCACGAAGAAGCGTACGCCTTCCTCGAGGGCCACGCCGACCCAGGCGCGCATCCGGCGCTCGTAGGCGGCGACGCTCTTCTCGACGATGGCGTTGAAGCCGATCGGCTGGGGCGTGAGGGAGCGGATCAGGCGCAATCCCTCGCGTAGGTCGTGGCCGTGGACGTGCATCAACGAGAGCGGCTGCACGATGCCCAAGCCGCCCGCGGCGCTGACCGCCGCCACGAGCTCGGGGTTGCTGCAGGGGTACATGGCGCCGCAGATCACCGGCACCTCGACGCCGGCGTCGCGGGTCAAGGCGGTGTCGAGGGAGATCGCGGCCGGCTCGGCTTCGCTCACTTCTTCGGACCGATCTTCCAGTGCGCCACGGCGCGCGCCACCGGTTCTCCGGCGTCGTCGAAGAGCTCGGCGGTGACGTCGAAGTCCAGCTCCTCGCTAGTGCTCGGCGGGTGGCAGCGGCTCTCGCCCACGATCGTCCCCCGCGCCTTCTTCGTGTACTCGATCTCCAGTCCCTTGACGATCCCGCGCGCGTCGTCGGGCAGGCCGGTCAGCATCGCGAGGCCGCTGACCGCCTCGGCCAGGTTCATCAGCGCGATCGCATGGACGCTGGAGAGGTGGTTGCGCACCGCGCGCCGGTCGTCCATGGCGATGCGGGCGAAGCCCGGCTCGAGCTCGATGACGCGCGGGCGGATGGAGCCGGTGTAGGGCACGGCGCGGCGCAGGAGCCAACCGAACAGCAAGCGTCCTCCCGGCAGGGAGCTGAGGCGGCGGTAGCTGGAGAGGATCTTGGAGGTGTCCATCGCCGTTTGCGCGTCAGAAGGCGGAGTGCCCGTCACGCGCCTCGCGGCCGAGGCGCACGTAGATCTCGGTGGTGATGCGGGCGCAGACGTCGCCGGCCGCGTCGCGAGCCTCGAGCTCATGGGTGCGGCGGAAACGCCCGCGCTCCTCGAGCTCGGCCGACGCCGACGCGACCTCCTCCTCGCTCAAGTGAACGTCGATGGTGAGCGGGGTCTTGGCGGGCTTGGCGTAGTGCACCGAGCCGCCCTGGAGCCAGGTTTCGACCACGATCCCGCGGCGTGCGAAGAGCTGCCAGAAGAGGGTGGCGACGATCGGGTCGGCGGCGGAGAAGATCGTCCCGCCGAAGGTCGCGCCGTGCAGATTGCGAGTCAGGGGACTCTTGGCGATGCGGACTCTACAGCTCAAGAAGTCCGCGCCGACGCTCACGACGCGGATGCGCTGCAGCATCAGGGGCGGGAAGACGTTGAGCATCCAGCGGAAGGAGCGCGGGCTGAGCTTCCAGGCGCGCATCGAGGGCGCGCGGCCGCCCAGGAAGCCGTCCAGATCGGCGACGAGCAGAGCGCCGTGGAGGTAGATCATCGGCAGCCACGAGGGCACCGTGAACAGGTCGGGGGCGGTGTAGTGGAAGGCGCCGGAGGCGGAGATGGCGGCCTCCACGGCGGGGCCGGCTACGGCCAACAGGAGCGAGAACAGGATGATGCCGCGCACGCGGCGGCGTATGAGACGCGCCACCCAAGCGGCGGTGAGCAGGGCGGCGAGCCAGACGCCCCAGTGGCCGAGAGGGCCGGTGCAGGCGTAGGAGGCGAGAAACCCGACGGCCGAGAAGGCGAGCTCGCCCTTGCTCGTGGCCAGCGCCCGCGCCCCAGTCAGACAGCGGAATCGCCGGTAGACGGGCACGATGAACAACGACAGGGTGCTGAACATCGGCAAGGTCCACCAGCTCTGCCCGGCGAAGTCCGCGTTCGTCTTCTCGAGCACTCCGTAGGCGATGTGCACGCTATCGCAGAGGGTCAGGGCCACGCCCCCGACCAGGGCCAGGACCGCCCACTGGATGCCACTCGGGGCCTTCACGCCACGCTCGCTTCCAGGCGCGTGCCGAGCCACGCGGTCAGGTCCGAGAGAACGCGCTCGCGCCCCAGTTCGTTGTAGATCTCGTGGTAGAGCTCGTCGTAGCAGAGCCACTCCCGCTCACTCGAGGTGGCCGTGTCGAAGAAGCTCCTTGTGGCCCGGGTATCGACGAGGGCGTCGTCCCCGGCCACCTGGCACAACAGCGGCACCTCCAGCCCGGCCGCCAGCTCCGCCGCGCGCGCCTGGGCGGCGAGGGCCTCGGTGTACCAGCGTGCGGTCGTGGCGGTCTGGCTGTGAGGGTCGCGCTCGAGGGCTCGGGCCACCTCGGGGTCGTGGGAGAGCAGGCCTCGATCGAGGCCCGAGGGCAGGGCCAGCTTGGGAGCGAGGCGCGAGCAGATCCGCCCCGCCGCGGCCTTCCAAGCGGGCACCTTCAAGGCAAAGGCGAAGCCGGGACTGGAGAGGACGAGGCCATCGGCGAGGGCGCGCTGCTCCAGGACCCACAGGGCGGCGACCAAGCCGCCCATCGAGTGCCCGAGGAGGAACAGGGGCAGCTTGCCGCCTTCATCCCGCAGCAGGGCGAGGGCCGCGTCGACGTCGTCGAGGTAGTCGTCGAAGCGCTCCACGAAGGCCCGCGTGCCGCCCGAGCCGCCGTGGCCGCGCAGGTCGACGGCGCCGACCTCGAGCCCGGCGGCGATGAGGGCCTCCGCCACGTGTCCGTAGCGCCCGCCGTGCTCTCCGAAGCCGTGCACGATCAGGATCCGCCCTCGAGGCCCGGCGCAGGGCCAGCGCCGCAGCAACAGGTCGGGTGCGCCGCCGCGCTCGAGCACGCTCTCCTCGCAGGTGGGCATCGGATCGTCCTCAGGCGCCCACCGGCTCCGATGGGCTGCGATAGAGCAGCCACCGGGTCCTGCTCGCTCCCTGCAGGCGGTTGGTCCTCGCTCGACACATGCTCCCAGGAGCGTATCCGATCGGGATGTGCGCCAGGAAGAGGTAGCGCACGATGGAACTCGTCGGAGCCCGCCTCGGGCCAGAGCGGTGGAGAAACCGGAACACCGGCATGGACTCCACCGAACGGCGGGGAAGCGGGCGGGTGGGCGCAACCGGATGAGGAGCGCGCCGGTCCCCGGGTGCGGGGCGGGTCGGAGGGGGTCGGGGTGGATTGTGCTCAACGCTGGTCGGTCGAACCGTCGATGATAAGGTGCGCCGGGAAGTGCCCCCAGCGCCTCCCCGCGCCCACGAAGAACCGTGAACAGCGAGCAATCCCCATGGGATACGAGACAACCGTAGTCGCCGGAGGCGGCGGCTTCATCGGCGGACACCTGGCCGGAGCCCTGCTCGAGCGAGGGATCGGTCCCGTGCGCAGCGTGGACATCAAGCCCCTCGACGAATGGGAACAGGTCTTCGAGAAAGCCGAGAACCTCCAGCTCGATCTGCGCCTGAAGGAGGCCTGCGAGCGCGCCTGCGCCGGCGCGCGCGAGGTCTACTGCCTCGCCGCCGACATGGGCGGCATGGGCTTCATCGAAAACAACAAGGGCCTGTGCATGTTGAGCTCCTTGATCACGACGCACATGCTGCAAGCCGCGGCGGCGGCCGGGGTCGAGCGCTTCTTCTACTCATCGAGCGCCTGCGTCTACAACGCCGAGAAACAAGACAGCCCCGACGTCACGGCCCTGCGCGAGGCGGACGCCTACCCGGCGATGCCCGAGGACGGCTACGGCTGGGAGAAGCTCTTCTCCGAGCGCATGTGCCGCCACTTCCGCGAGGACTTCGGCCTCGAAACGCGCATCGCCCGCTTCCACAACGTCTACGGACCCGTCGGAACCTGGCGCGGAGGCCGCGAGAAAGCCCCGGCCGCCCTGTGCCGCAAGATCGCCGAAGCCACCGCCTTCGAGGGAGGATCGATCGAGATCTGGGGCGACGGGACGCGGACACGCAGCTTCACCTACATCGACGACTGCATCGACGGCATCGAACGCATCATGCGCTCCGACGTCACCGAGCCCCTCAACCTCGGCTCCAGCGAACTCGTCACGATCAACGGCCTAGCCGACCTCATCGAGGACATCGCCGGGGTGAAGCTCGAACGCGTCCACCTGCTCGACACGCCCAAGGGCGTCTGGGGCCGCAACAGCGACAACTCCCTGATCCGCTCCCTCCTGGACTGGGAGCCCTCCACGCCCCTGCGCAAGGGCCTGGAGAGCACCTACGCCTGGGTCCGCGAGCAGGTCATCGCCGCCGCCGCCGGCACCCCGACTAGGCGCTGAACACCAGCCCGGCCAGGCGGACCCCGGCGCCCTCGAGACGGCGCACCTCGAGGGCAAGGTCGCGGGGAGCGACAACCCCGCCGACCACGGTCAGGATCAAGGCGTCGAAGACCCCGCCGAGGGCGTGGGCGTGGGCGGAGGTACTGAGCGCCGGCAAATCGAAGACGACCAGGTCGTAGCGCTCCGCGAGCTCATCGAGCAGGGCGCGCAGAGCCTCGGCCGCCGGCAGAGCCCCACCTCGACCGACACAGAGCAGGTCGAGACCCTCGCAGTCGGTCGCGTGCACGCACTCGCGCCAGGAGTCCTCCCCGCGCAGGACTTCCTCCAAACCGGGTCTCGCTTCGACGCCGGCGCAACGCTGCAAGCGCGCTCCCTCGGAGTCGGCGTCCACGAGCAGCACGCGTGAGTCCCGACCGGCAAACACCGACGCGAGACCCAAGCAGGCCAAGCTGCGAGCGGAACCGGGGGTGCAGGAGGCCACCGCCAAGCTGTGAACCGCGTCCCCGCTTTCCAGGCCGTGGCGCAGGTTGGCCTGGATGACGCGCAAGGCGGAAACCGCCGGACTGGCGAGGATCGTCGCCGGTGTGGGCAAGGCCGCGCCGGCTCTCGCGCTCGCGGGGGGCAGAGTCCCCAGACAAGACAGGCCCGTGGCGAGCTCGGCCGACTCGGAGTCTCCCACGACACTCCGCAAGCTCGCCCGAGCAAAGGCCAGGCCCGCTCCGAGGAACAGACCCAGGAGAAGGCTGAAGGCCAAGGTCAAACCGACGCGCGGGGAGCGGCGGTCCTGGGGGGGCATCGCAGGGCTGACCAGGACGGCGGTCGGCACGGCGGCCGCGAGGGCCAGGTCCGCCTCCTCGCGCGCACCGGCGAGGAAAGCCAGGAGCTCGGTGTGAGTGCGCTGGCGCCGAAGGGGGTCCGCCAGCTCTCGCTCGTGGACAGGCAGGTTGCCCAGATCGGCCTCCAACGCCGCGATGCGCAGGTCGAGGGCCCGCTCGCGCGCCAAGGTCCCCTCTCGCTGACTGGCCAGGTTCCCGCGCACGCGTGAGACGAGGCCCGCCAGAGCCGCGTCGATCGCCTCGCGCTCCTTGCCCGGCAAGGCCTCGAGCATCCCCTCGTAGGCGCCCAGCAAAGAGCGGTAGTTGGCCGTGTTGCGCCCGAGGCCGGCGTGCAGGGAGCGCAGCTCGGCGGAGAGCCGCCGGACCAGCTCGGCCCTGCCCTCGGCGAGCTCCAGGGTGCGCGGGGGCTGTTCGGTGAGCTCGCCCGAGAGGGCGGCGAGCTCGGCGTCGGCCTGTGCCAAACGGGCGAGCAGGGTGACGGTCCCCGGATCACCCAGGGCATCCAAGACGGCGGTGTCGAGCCCCGCGGCGGCCGCGATTCCCCCGGCGGCGAACCCCTCCACCGCACGCCACACGCCGTCCTCGAGCAGAGCGGCTTCGTCGACCAGATTCCGCAGGCGCGTTACCTCGTCCTGCAGCTTCCCCTGGTAGCGGCCCGCGTCGGCCCGGTCGAGCTGCAGCCGCTCGGCGGACAGACGGCCGATCTCGTCGATGTAGGTGAGCGAAACGAGGTCGGGCAACTTGCGGTCTAGCCGCGCCAGAGCTCCGCGATCGCCCGCATCCAGCTGCTCGATCGCCAGACCGAGGGCGCCCGCATCCAGCTGGGTCCGCGCACGCTCGACCTCGAAGGCGGAGATGCTCGCGATGCTCGCGGCCGCTGAAGCGGTGACGTCGATCGTCTCGGGATGGCGCGCCCGAAGCGCCACGATCTCCTCCTCGGCCCGCGCGAGCTCCTCACGCTGGGTCTGGATACGTTCATCGAGGAACGCCAGGGACAAGCCGGCCCGCCGGCGCCCCAGCTCGATGCTGCGGATCAAGTAGTTGCGACACAGCGCATTGGCGCTCTCCGCGGCGCGCCGCGGGTCACAGTCGGTGACCGTGAGCTCGATGGCCCGCGATTCCCTGCGCACCTCCCGGGCGGTAGTGCGGGCCATCAGGCCGTTGACCGCCGTCTGGCTCCCCGAGCGCCGCACGAGATACGACTTGCCCACGTACTCGCCCACCGCGCCCAACTCGAGCACGAGCCCGCGGTAGGCGACCGGCTCGCCGAAGGCATAGGCAACCGAGGGTTTCACGTCGGCGTGCCACATGCGCAGGGGGCCGGGGGTGGAGAATTCCACCTCGTCTTCGGAGACGAAGCGCACGCGCACGCTGCCGGGCGAATCCGCGTCCGCCGAGCGCACCGTGGCGTAGAGGCGATGCGGCGGCAGGGCTTCGCCGGAGATTCGGCGCCGGATGCCGGGCAGGACGCACAGATCGTAGGGCTCGACGAGCGCCTCCAAGCCGAGCCGCGTCACCTCCCCAAGGCGCAGCTGATCGGGTTCGGTCGGGCGGAAGAGAACCTCGGGCAAGGACGGGTCCGCGGGAGCGCTGGCCGTCATGCTCGCCAGGGGGCGCGAGAGCAACACGGAGAGCTCGTCCTCGACGCGCGGCGCCGTCTCGAGGCCTGGAAGCGGATCGCTCTGGTTCCCCGACGGACGCGCCGCCTCGAGCACCAGAGTGGCCGACGCGCGGTAGAGCGGCTCGCTCGTCGCGAGCACGCCGGTCGCGATCAGGAGCGTGAGCAATCCCGTCGCCAGGATGCTCCAGCGGCTGCGGTTGAGGACGCCGGCCAGCTCGGAGAGCCCTAGGGGCGACTCCTCGGCCGTCGGTCCTCGTTCTGCGGGAGGAGAAACCACGGGAAGCTCAATCGAAGACGAGCACGTCCAGGGTCGTCAGCTGAGAGGCGGTGAATCCGACCCCCTGCAAGACGGGCAGGACGTCCTCGCTGAAGCGGCCGGTGCGCGAGAGCGGGACGAAGATCACATCGTCGGGCAGGAGCTGTACCAGGGCGTCGGCGCCGGGCGTGAGGGTGTCGAAGGGAATCACCTCCACCTCCTCGCCGTGACGGCGCAAGACGACGACGTCCGCGCGATCCGCACCGGAGAGCACCTCGCCGCCGTAGGAGAGCCCCTCCAAGAGAGTCAGCGGCCGGTCCATGACCTTCGGGCCCGGAGCACGCACCTGGCCGGTGACGTAGAACCGCTTCGATCCGTGCTCAACCACGGAGACGATCGCGGAGGGGTGGCGGAAGTAGACGGCGAGGGCTTCCTCGAGCAAGTCGGTGGCCTCGCCGACCGTGCGCCCCATCAGGTTGACCGCGCCGATCAGCGGCAGCCGGATGGTGCCGTCGGCGGCGATCCGCACGCCGTCGGGCGGCGTCGAGACCTCCGGGCGTCGGTGAACTTCCACACGCACGACGTCGTTGGGGCCAAGGGTCAGGGGCGACCAGGAAACCGTGCGACTGCGCGTGTCGAGGTCGGTCGTGGCCCGCGGCGGGGGAGGCGACGCGCAGGCCGCCAGAGCCAGCAGGCAGAGGGCGAGGCGCGCCGGCAGTCGGGAGGCGCGAAGGCGGTTGGACTCGTGCGTCATGGGCTCGACGAAGAGGACCCCTCCGGGGGCGGGCGAGGTGCACCGCGCCATTGAAGCCCCCTCGGAGCGCCGAGGCGCGAAAAAACCGCCCTCGGGATGCGGGTTTTCGCCCGCCACGCTCAGGCCCCCGAGAACTCCTGGCTCCCACCGTCGGCCCGCGCTTCCACCTGCGGGGAGTCGCCGCGGGCCGCCAGCACCCACGGGAGGGTCCTGGCCATGATCCGAAGGTCCGTCGCCAGATTGCGCGAGCGTATCCAGCGCAGGTCCGCCGCCAGCTTCTCGCGGTAGGCGGCGACCTCTCCCTCGGCGTAGCCCAAGTTAACCTGCGCGCCCCCGGTCAGCCCGGGCCGGACGGCCAGGCGGCGATGGAACCGGTCCACGCGCTCTGCCGCCCAGGCGTGGACTTCGGTCATCTCGGGACGCGGGCCGACGAAGGCCATCTCGCCCCGCAAGATGTTCACCAGCTGCGGAAGCTCGTCGAGGTGTGAGGCGCGCAGCCAGCGCCCGAAGGCCGTCACGCGCTGGCGGTCCTGCCCTCCCAGCCAGCCGGAGAAGTCGTCCTCCTCATTGGGGACGAGGGTGCGGAGTTTCAGGGTCGTGAAGGCGACGCCGTGGCGGCCGATGCGTCGCTGGCGGTAGAGGACCTTGCGCGGATCCTGGAAGACGAAGGCGTTGATCAGGGCCGCGAGCAGGAAGAAGAGCGCGGCGGCCGGAAGGAGGGCGAGCGCCAAGCCAGTATCGAACAGGCGCGCGCCCCAGCGGCGGTAGGCCGTGTTCTCCGCCGCCAGCCGGGTCCAGTCCGCGGCCGCGTCCTCGGGGGACACGGGCATCAAGGGGCGGATCTGTCCGACGACCGGCCCGCCGGGACGCTCGCCCTCCACGCCGCGCTCGGATCCGCTCCGTACTGGGGGGGACAGCCTGCGCTCTGTTCGCATCTTGGATCGCTGAATCATGGAAGCGGCGGTGGGCCCGAGCTGGATTCTCGCCCAGTAGAAACCTACCGCGCCAAGGGGGTCCGCGCCGGAGAATCAGCGAGACGGATCCGCCGCCGCGCCCTCGAAGTGAGCGCGCAGGGCGGAGTGGACGGCGAGAGCCTCGAGGGCCCCCTCCGCCCCGCTCACCGCCAGGGGCTCGCTTCCGCAGAGCAGGCCCTCCTGGCTCGCCAGGGACGGCAGGTAGCCGTGCATGGCCGCCGCCGCGGCGCGCCCCATGAAGCTGGGCGCGAACATCACGCCCTCGTCGAGCAGGAGCAACAGGTCGCCGAACTCCTCGCTCGAGACTCCCCAACGCCGGCGCTCTTGCGGCGCGAGGATGCGCCCGGGCAGGTCGAGGAACTCGAGGTGACCCCGCAGCTCGCCGAGCAGGGCCGCCTCGTCACACCAGACGCGCAGCATCGTCGCGTCGACGAAGTACCCGAAGCGGCGGCCCGCGCCAGAGAACGCGCGCTCCAAATCGACCTCGACCGTGCGCTCGACCGCGGCCATGCCGTGGTCGGAAACCACGCACAGGGCCGGGTCGTTCCCGCGCTCCTCCAGTGCGGCCCAAATCGCCCGCAGGCTGCGTGACACCTCCTCCAGGGCAGCCTCGAAGGCCGGCGTGTCCAGTCCGTCGGCGTGCATCACGTGGTCGAGGTGCGCGTTCGCCAGAAACGCCCGCGCGCCCGGAGGAGCCACGGCGAGGTGCGCGAGCAGGGCTCCCAAGGCCCCCTCGTCCCCGCCGTGCTCGGAGTACAGAAACCGCTCGACGCCCAGCTCGGTGAACAGGTTGGGGTGCGAGTACCCGCGCTCATAGGCGTTCTCTCCCCAGCGATCGAGGTGCGCGAGCAAATGCAGGGGAATGTTGCGCAGGTTCTCGCCCGAGGCGCGGCCGAGGACTCGACGCAGGACGCGACCGGGCAGACTCCCGCCGGGGGCCAGGCGCTCGAGGAGCCGTGCGAAGGGCAGACGCAAGAAGCCCGCGTCGGGGCGGTGGGTCCACTCGTTCAGAAAGCCCGCGTCGTCGGGGCTGAGGCCGGCGAAGAGCTCGGACTTGACGTTGACGCTGTAGCCAAAGCCCGGCTGCACAGGTCTGGCGAAGCGCAGGGCCCCCACGGCCTCGCGAACTCGCTCGCACTCGCCGTAGGGCAGGGCGTCGATGAAGACCAGGACACGATCGCTCACTGTTGACGGTCTCCTTTCGGGATCAACCTACTCCAGCGGGGCTGGGCCAGGGCCAGCTCGACCAGGCGCGCGAGCCGGCGACGCAAGCCGCACCAGCGGTCCGCCGCGGTCGCGGGCTCGCGGGTGTCGCCGTCCGCGCCTTGGCCCGCGCTCGGGCTCCCCGCGCCCCTGGCTCCGAGGCCGGCGCCCGCGCCCGCGTTCACGCTCTTGCTCGTGCTCGCAACGAAGGAAGCTGTGTCTCGCTCCCACACCGGCTCTCCCAGAAGACGCGCCGCGGCCGCCAGCGGCTCCCCTGCGTCGCTGCCTCCGCGCAACCGTTCCGCCGCCCGCGCCAAGTCCAGGGCACAGCGGGCCGCGGGCTGAAAGGGGCCCGCCGAGAGTACCTCGGCGGCGGCCGAGCCGCCCAGGGACCGAACGCGCCCGGCGGCCCGCAGACGGCGGGCGACGTCCAGGCGCCGCAGGCCCAAGCCCCCGCCGGGATGAGTCGACTCCTCCTCGCCGCTGACGACGGCCCACACGTCCTCCCAGGCGGCCAGAGCCGCGGCGAACAGGTGCTCGCCATCGGGCAGACGGGCGCTGTCACTGCGACAGGAAACGCAGCCGGCGAGCAGCTCGGAGGAGGGCAGGCGCAGCGACTCGCTCCCCCGCGGCGGACCGTCGGCGGTCCAGGCGGCGACACGCTCGGCGAACGACGGCAACATCCGCCCCCCGCCGGGAGATGCCCAGGTAGTGACGTCGAGCAGATTGCGGGCCAGGACGTGGCGCTGCTCGAGGTCGAGCTCCTCTTCACCGCGCACCCACGCCGCGGGCAGGCCGAGCACCAAGGAGAGGGATCGCCACAGGCAGACCTCGTTCAGCTCGCGCCAGTCGAGATCCGCGAGGGTCGTCTCCGGGAGCGACGGGCGCAGGTCCTCTCCACACAGCACGCGCGCGTTGCGCTGCAGCTCGAAATGGCGGATCCAGGGTTCCAGGCGCGGCAGGTCCGCGGGCCTGAGGTACGAGACGTCCACGTGGAAGCGCGGCCAACGCGCGACGTAGCGGCGTTCGATGGCGGCCAAGGCGGGGTCGAGGGCGGCGCGGGCGCGCTCTGCGTCGTCCGCCACGAGGTAGAGCTCGACGTCGCTGCGCAGGAGCGTTCCCTCCGCGCCCTGCTCGACCGCGAGCTCCCCGCGGGCAGCGCTCCCGGTCACCAGGGCGCTGCGCAGGGAGTCGTGGTCGCAGGCCTCCCGCAACTCGTCCAGCATCGCGCGCACGTCCGCGGGCCAGGCCCAGGCGGGATCCACCCAGCCCTGCTCGGCGGGAGCGCGCTCGCCGCGCTGGACGCCGATTGGGGCCGTGACCTGCCGGTAGACGGCCATCGTCTCCTCGATGCAGCGCGCCCAGGTGAAGCGCGAGACATGCTCGCGGGCGGCGAGCAGGCGGCCGCGCGATGCCACGGGATCGGCCATGCGTCGGGCGACGGCGTCGGCGGCCGCCTCCGTGTCGCCGAAGGCCACGACGTCCGCGTGGCCCGCGGCCGTCTCGGGCAGGGCGCCGCGGTCGCTCACGACTACCGGACAGCCCAAGGCCATGGCCTCCAACACGGGCAGGCCGCTGCCCTCGTACTCCGAGAGGAAGAGCAGCGCCTCGGCGCCCGTGTAGAGCTCCCAGAGCTCCTCGTCGGTGACCACGCCCGGAGTCCGCAGGGCTCCCTCGACCCCCTCCTCCCGCGCCGCGGGGCGCGCCGCCGCGAGGGCCTCGGGGTGCGCGCCGATCAGGCGCAGCTCGAGGTCGGGGTGCCTCACAGCGAGCAGGCCCAGCGCGCGCACGGCGTCGGCGGGGTTCTTGTGGGGCCAATGGGCGAAGGCCAGGAGGTAGGGCGTGTCGGGGCGGTGGGAGCGGATCGGCGGCAGCTCGGCGGGACCGCGGTAGCCGTTGCGCACGACGTGGAGCTTCCCCGCCGCCGGGGGGTGATGGAGCCGAACCTGCTCGGCGGTGTGCTCGCTGACCGAGATCACCGCCGCCGCCCGGCCCACCATCGAGGCGGTCGAGCGGTCGCGGTAGGCGCTGGCCAGCTTGCCCAGTGAGAGGTGGCGGTAGCCGAGGTCGTGCAGGGTGACGACGAGGGGGCAGGCGATTTCGCCCAGAAACAGGTTCGCGGGAGTGTGGAGCAGGTCGGGTTCGAGGCTGCGGCACAAGCGAGCGAGCCGGACGGGCTCCTGGAGCTTGTCCAGGGGCGGGCGGGCCATCTTGACCGACCAGACGCTCGCGCCGAGGGCGCGGGAGTCCTCGGCCCACTCCTCGCGCGAAGCCACGAGCAGGTCCACGTCGGAGCGTCCAGCGAGTCCGGCGAGGAGCTCGTCGCGGTAGATGTCCACGCCCCCAGGGAGGATGCGCAAGGCGTTTACGAGGATCCGCGTCCTGGCCATGACCGCGCTCAGCGCCCCAGTTGCAGGCGGTGCCGGAGCACCTGGAGCTGGTAGGAAAGGGTGAACTTGCTCCCGTCCCAAGGAAGATCGCAGGACTCGCAGGAGCTCTGCTCTTGCGGCCGACCGGCGGCCAGGTCCTGGCGCAGGGCGGCCATGGCCGCCCCGTTCCAGATCCGCGCCAAGTCGTCCTCGAGGACGTTTCCGACGACAGTCTTGTGGCGCAGGTCACGGCAGCAGGCGACCACGTCGCCGTTGGAAGCGATGTTGAGGCTCGACCAGGGATAGGGACAGAGGCGATAGCGCCCCGAGCTCCCACCGCGCGCAAGGAAACCGGTAGCGTTGTGGAAGACCTTGGAGAAGAGCTCGATGCGCTCGCCGGGAGGGAAGAGGTCCCGCAGGGCAGCCATGCTGGTCCGCAGTACCTCGGGATCGGTGACCGTGTAGCTGGTCATGTCCTTGACCTCGAAGCGCACGTGGCCGAGGGACTCGTCGGCGAGGATCGCGCGCACGTTGTCCCGCACCTTCACCCACGAGCCCGGCGTGCCGCGGTGTTCCTCGAACCGCTTGGAGTCGGCGCAGTAGTCGACGGTCAGGGTGTAGCGCACGTCCGAAGGGAGCGCGCGCACGCGCTCGACGGTGGTGAGCGCCATGTTGGTCGCGAAGTACTGATTGGTGAAGCCGAGTTCGCTCGCCACCACGCACAGGTCCGCGAAGCCCTTGCTCATGAAGGGCTCGCCGTCGAGAGTCCAGTGCAAGAGCGTCTTCTCGTAACCGAGCTCGCGCACGGCGCCGAGGATCTTGCGCGCTCGTTCGGGGTCGAGGGACGAGCGCGGCACGATTTCGAAGTGGTCGGGATCCGACTGCGGGCAGAACGCGCAGCGGAAGTTGCAGGAGTTCGTCACCTCGACGCTGACCTCGAGGGGCAGGTGCGCGACCCTCCCACGCTTGAGGAACTTCCACTCAAGCAGAAACCGCGGGAGATTCCACGCGCCCGCTCGCCGGCGGCGGGGAGTGGGGGCGGGTTCGGGGGGGCTGGACTGCATGGAGCCGGAGGAGGGATGGAGACCGTCGAGGGATCCTGGTGTCCCGCACCTGGGTCTCGTGCACACGACCCGGAAGCCCGCGGCGGCCCCCCCCGAGGCGGGCCGACGACGCGTTCTCGCGGTGAGGCTCGCAGGAGGCGCGACGCCGCCGACGCCGCGAGGGCCCCGGATTGCACGCACGAATCCCCGGTGCAGGACACTAGCCAGAGGTCGAGCGCTCGGCAACGCAAACGGGTGATCCCCGGCCTCGCCGACTTCCAGCCAACACGCTCCGAGTCCGCGCTCCCCCGGCCCCGGCTTCCCGGCCCGCCAAGAGGTCGTCTCCGGAATCCGTAGCGGCGGCTCCGCGCCCTTCGACACAGAACTGCGCCGGAGCTCTCCCGAGCACGCACGAGCGCGCGCCGCCGCCGCGTTTCGCCACCGACGCAATGGCTCTGAACTACTGCGGTGGACTTCGCAGACGACCCACTAGGATGCGGTCATGGGCGGCGACAGAGCGACAGAGAGAGACGTTGGGCGAGGCTCCCAGCGCCCGACGGCGGAGCTCGCTCGGGCGGTGTTCTCCTTCGGGACCGCGCGTGTCGCGAGCCAGTTCGGGATGTTCGTGATCATGGTCGCCCTGGCGCGCACGTGCGGGCCAGAGGCCTTCGGCGCGGTCTCGTTCGCCCTCGCGATGGTGGCGATCCTCTACACGCCGGCCGACTTCGGGACGAGCGCGGGCATCCAACGCTTCGTCGGGGAGCTGGGTGAGTCGATCTTGCGGCCCGCCTTCGCCGTCAAGCTCATCGCAAGCTGCCTGACGGCCGTGGCGGTGTGGCTCCTGGACCGGCACTTGGGCCTATTCCACGGCCTTGGGGGCTGGATCGCCGTGATCGTCGCGACGAGCGCCTTCCCCTTCGTGATCATGGCCGAGAACGCGCGCAAGCGCTTCCGCATCGCCGGGGCACTGCAGGTCGCCATGACGATCGTCTTCGGAATCGGAGCCCTCGCCGGCTCGGTCGAATGGGACCCCGTCAACGGCCCGCTCGCGGCACGAGCGGTGAGCTTCACCCTGATGGGCTTGGCGCTCGCTCCGATCCTGCGCGCCGGCGCGGCGCGGTGGAAGTCGAGCCTGCGAGCGCTGTGGGAAATGGGCTCGGCGGTCATGGCGAACGGAGTGTTCACCCAAGTCGTCACGCGCGCGGACGTCGTGCTCATCGCCTACATGGCCGGGTTCGAGGCCACCGGCGTGTACCGCGCCGCGTTGACCCTCGGCTCGATCCCGCTGCTCCTGCAGCCGCTCTTCCATGTCCCGTTCATGCCTGTCATCGCCACCCAGCTGCAGGCGGGCAGAAAGGACGTCGTCCGCCGCCTGCACCGACTCTCCACCGCCGCCCTGGCGATGGCCGTGCTGCCGATCCTGATGGGAGGCTGGGTCTTCGCGGGGCCGCTCCTGGCGCGCTTCTACGGGAACGACTACGCCGGCGCGATCTGGGTTCTGCGCCTCTTGCTCGTGGGCAGCTCGGCCCAGGTGTTGCTCGCGCCGATGGGCGGCATCCTCTACATGGCGGGGCAGGTGAAGGTCGTGGCGAGCGCGACGGCCCTCGCGGCGGCCGTGCTCCTCGTGGCGTCCTTCGCGGCCATCCCCACTTCCGGCGGCACGGGCGCGGCGGCGGCCGCCTGCGCAGCCCAGGTGAGTTGGTTGGTGTTCGTGACGATCCTCTACCATCGCCGCCACCCGCTACGCCTCGCGGAGTGGAGGGTCGGCCCCCTCGGCGCCGTCGCGGCCGTCACCCTGGCCGTCGCCATCGCCGCACGCCCCCTGGCCGACGACTGGCCCGGCCTGCTGGGTGCCCTGGCTCTGACGAGCGCTGTCTACGTCGCCGCCCTTGGCGCCATCGGCCTGCTCGCGCCGGGCCGCGTCCTGTCCCTCCTACGCTCGGAGAGCGCTCAGCCGCCTCGGGCTACGGATTGAGGCAGGCGCGTGGTCTCGTCCACCCGCGCCCCGCGTAGCTGCTCTAGGTCGAGGCCCACGGCGGCGGAGAGGTCGGCGCCCTGCAGGCGGGCTCCCGCAAGGGAGAGGCCCGCGACGTGCGTCCCGCGGAAGCTCGCGCCTTCGAGCCGAGCGCCCTCCAGGTTCAGCCCCGACAACTGCAGGCCGCCCAGGTCGAGCGCGCCGTCGACCTCAGGGCGCGCGAGGGCGCCGAGCGCCGTCAGAGCCTGCTGCAGGGTCGGTTCCTCTTCCGTGCGCGCTCCACCGCCACCGGCCGCCCCCTGCTTGAGGCTCCCGCCCCCCAGGAGGGAGCGGCGCTCGGGCTGGACGGCGGTCTCGGGCAGCGCCGCGTGTTCGCGCACATAGGCCGCGAGCACATCCACGGTCGCCGCGCGCCAGTCGGCGTAGGTCTCGCCGATGCGGCGCAGGCTGTGGATCGCTCCCAGGCGCACCGGTGCCCAGGGATCCCGCAGGCGTTCGACGACTTGGGTGAGGGGCTCGCAGGCCAGAGTCGCGGGCTCGGCGGGCCCCGTGGGCTCGGAGCGCGTCGGAGCCGGGGGCGGCGCGAGAGCGCGCGCCGTCTCGAGGGCCTCGCGCGTCACGTCCCGCGCCAGGGCGCGGGCCTGTTCGTGGATCGCGTGGGGCTCGGCCGAGGCGCGCGCGGCCATACTGTGGCGCTGACCCGCCCGAACGGCCCCGGCGGCCAGCACGGCGAGGCAGGCGAGAAACCCGAGGACGCGGGTTTCGTGGGCCACCTGCTCGGGGACGCGAGCGACGCTGACACCGCGCTCGAGCTCGGCGGCACGCCAGACGGCGAAGGTCCGCGCGCGCTGCCCGGGGAGGAGGTCGAGAGCGAACCAGAGGCCGAGGACCGCGAGGGAGCCGAGCGCAAGGCGTCGGGCCCAGGCGCCGTACGGGCGGCGGGAGGGATTGTCGGTGGCCATCGGATCGTCGTGTCCCTGCACGAGCATCCCGTCGGAGAAGCAGGGAGTGTGGGGGTCTCTCAGTCCGCGCGACTCCAGGAGGCGTGCGGGCTCAGGCCCCGCGCCGGAGCCCGCCTCGACCATACCCCGCTTCGGAGCTCTCGGCGGTGGGACTGGTTCTGGAATCGCCGGGGGCGACGGACGGGGTGGAGGAAGCGGCGCCACACATCCATTCCACGAGGGTGGCGAAGCGGTCGGTCAGCAGGGCCTCGCTCAGCCGCTCCTCGATGAGGTGGCGGCCGGCTTCGCCCATGCGCGCGAGCTCGCTCCCTTCGAGGCCCGCGGCGTGCCGCAGGGTGGCGAGGAGCGCGTCCGGGTCGTCATGTCCCACGCGCCAGCCGAACGAGGCGCCCTCGAGGAGGTCGGTCACGTGGCAGTCGGTCGGGCCGATGAAGAGCACGGGGCGCGCCGCGGCCATCGCTCCGTAGACCTTGCAGGGGTGGTTGATGCCCACCGCGGCATCGATCATCGTCACCGCGTGCAGGTCGGCCGCCGCCAGGGAGTTCGGCAGGCACTCCAGGGGCTGGTAGGGCAAGGCTCGGACGTTGGGGAGCTCCTCGGTGGCGATGGCGTGATGGACCTCCTCCATTCCGATCCCGCCGCCGATGAACACGAACTCGACCGCAGGCTCGGCGCGCATGGCGCGCGCCGCCTCGAGCAGGGCTGTGATCGGCGAAGTGGGCCCGGCGTTGCCGCTGTACATGACGACGAAGCGGTCGCCGAGGCCGTGCTCCGAGCGGAACGGGTTGTCCTCGCGGGCCGACGGAGCGGAGTGCGCGTCGTGGGGCCAAGGCGGCAGGACGGTCTGCTTGGCGGTGCAGGGCACCTTGCTGTCCAGTCGCTCGGCCATGAACCGGTCGAGGGGCACGATGCGATCGCTGGCGCGCAGGGCGAGGCGGTTGAGGCCATCGAAAAGCCGCACGCTCAGGGCCTTCTCGTCGGCCCAGCCGATACTGACGGCCTGGTCGGGGTTGACGTCCATGACCCAGAACAGGATCGGGACGCGGCGGAAGAGCTTGACGCAGAGCGCGGCGAGCGAGCAGATCGGTGGCGAGGTGCTGAACACGACGCCGGAGAGGTTGCGGGTGAAGAGCCCGTGCCAGGCGGCCTGAAGGACGAAGGAAACGGCGCCGAGCAAGCGGCGGGCGAGGCTCTGTTTGCCAAAGGAGGTGAACGGCAGGCGGCGGACCTCGACCCCGTCGAGCACCTCGCGGGAGGGATACACTCGGGATGGGTCGTCGTAGCCGCGCGCACTGGTGAGGCAGACGACTCGGTACCCGCGGCGCACCATCTCCCTCGCCGCGCCGGCCATGTGCTGGCCGACGCTCGTCGGGTCGGGAACGTAGACTTGGGTCAGGAACAACAGAGTTCCCGAGGGCCGGTCGCCCGAGTGCATGGGAGTCTTCCGGCGAGACGCATTCTCTCGGCGCGCTCGGCGAGCCGTGCTCGCTCGAGGACTTCCGAGGTTGAGGGCCGGGGAAGGCGCGACCCGTGGTGAGGTGGGGACACCGTGAGGGTGATCTCGGTCGGCGTCCATCCTATCTGCCGCCCCATCTGGCATGGTGTTGCGGTGTGGCCTTTTTCGCCCAAACGCCCCTAGAACGTGAGTTCTCGCGATGCTGGCCGTGACGGGCGGGGTCCATCTACACATGATCGGGCGATGACCTCCGAGTTCTTGAGCGCAGTGGGCCGAAGCATGGAGGCGCTGATTCGGCCAGGGATCCGCGAGGTGGAGGCATGATCGGCGCCCTTCTGATGGTGGTGATCGCCGCCCTGCTCCTGTGGTGGGCGGCGCGCGGGAGCGAACGCGACCTCGTGCTGGCGGCCCTCGCGGTGCGCCTGGTGATGGTGGGACTGGCGTGGCTGTTCTTCGTGCCTCGCGACGGCACCTGGGTGATGTCCGCTTCCGACACGGCCGACGACCTCAAGTACTTCGAAGGCGGCCTTACCGCCCTGCGCCACGGGACGCTGTGGATCGACCCGGCGCTCCTCGGCGCCGGGCGCAACCCCGGCTTCGTCTACGTCGTCGGCGCACTCTTCCTGCTCTTCGGGAAGATCTGGTTCCTCCCCAACGCCGTCAGCTTCGTCTCCGGCCTGGCGCTACCGGTCGCGGTCGTGCGCTTGGCCGAGGCCGTCGGCCTCGACCGGCGCCGCGCTCTCGCCGCGGGCTGGATCATCGTCTTCCTGCCGACCATCGCCTTCTTCTCGGTCACCGGCTACAAGGACCAGCTGACGATCCTGTTGTTGACCCTGCTGCTCACCTCCGGGGCGCACGCGGTCGGCGGCAGGCTCACCGTCGCCCGCCTGGGCGCCGTGCTCGTCCTGACCGCCCTGATGGCGGTCTTTCGCGTCGGGCTCCTGCCGCTGATCGCCGGGACCTTCTGCCTCCTGGCCCTGGGCGGCCGCGGCTGGAAGGCGAGCGCCGTCGCGCTCTCGCTGCTCGCGGCCAGTATCTGGCCCTTCACGCTCTGGCTCGAGTCGACCGAGCAGCTCGACCGCTTCACCGTGATCCAGATCACCGAGGGCAGCGTCGCGGGAATGGCCTCCCAGGTCCTTTCGGGCGGCATCGCGACCTGGCCCCTGCGAGCCACGCTGTTTCTGATCCTGCCCTACCCCTCGCTCACCGGCCTCGACGACGCCTGGCAGCTCTACCACTGGCTGAACCTCGGCTGGTACTTCCTCCTGTGCATGGGTGCGGTCGGCGTCGCGGCCTTGTGGCGCTCCTGGCGCGAGACTACCGACCGAATGCTGCTGCTGCCGATCGTGTGGACCGCGGCGGTGGTGCTCTCGCTGATGGTCCGCGGCATGCCCAACACGCGCTACATCCTCACGGTCGTCCCGGCGGTGGCGCTCATGGGGTCGTACGCGGTAGTCGACGGGCGCCTGATGCGCACGGCGCTGATGCTGTTGGGAGCGGGCTGCGCGACCGCGGTGCCGGCCTACTTCGTCCTGCGCGGGCTCTTCTGAGGGCGAGGGAGCCAGCTGCCCTCAGCCCCCCCCGCCGTACAGGTTCACGTAGGCGTCGATCTTCCGCTCGAGATCGAAGTGTTCCACGGCGGCGGCGCGCGCCCGCTCCGAGCGCTGTGTCGATCGCCGGTCGGCCCCGGCCAACAGGCGCGCGAGGCCGGACTCGTCGTCGAGGGCGAAGGAGGAAAGCGCGTCTCCCGCGCAAGCGAAGTCGGCGTGCTCGGGAATGTCGGACAGGAACACCTCGGCACCGCTGGCCAGCATCTCCATCACGCTCAACGGGAGGCCCTCTCCGTGAGAGGGGAGAACGCCGACATCGAGGGCGCAGACCACCGGCCAGGTGTCCTCGACCTCGCCGAGCAGCCGGAACCGATTCTGAAGGCCCAGCCCCGCGATCAGCCCCTCCAGGCGCGCTCGGTCCTCCCCCTCCCCGGCGACGAGACCAAAGAGGTCGTCTCGCCCGCACGAAGCCAGGGCCCGAATGAACAGGTCGATGCCCTTGCGAGGCGTCAGGCGCGCCACCATTCCCGCGAGGACGGCATCCTCTGGGATGGAGTGCTCCGCGCGGAAGCGCGCGGCTGTCGTGGGATCGGGGCGGTAGTGGTCGATGTCGACCCCGTTGGTCACGACCGCGCGTGGCATCGGCCCCGGCCAGGCGAAGGAGCGGAAGCTCCGCTCGAGAGCCGAGCTGACGAACACCGTGGAGGCGGTGAAGGGACTCAGGGCCCAAATCCCCAGGCGAAACGCGCTGCGCGCGGCGAGCGAGCGCTCGAGCCGCGGCCCCCACATGGGGTGGAGGTGGACCGTCCACAAGACCCTGACGCCCGAACGCACGGCCGCGGCACGGGCGGAGAGGCCGGGGCGCGTTCCGTGGCAGTGGACGACATCGGGTGCGAAGGCCGCGATCGCCCGCCGCGTGGCGCGGAAGGCGGCGCGCTCTCCACCGTAGTAGTCCACGCCGAAGACGGGCACAGACCCCTCGAGCTCCTTCAGGAGCGGGCCGGCGGGGTCGCAGGCGAGCCCGGCGGTGACACCGCGCGTCCCCAGGCGCCGCGCAAGCTCCAAGACGACGCGCTCCTCTCCGCCCCGGGTGCGCATGGGCGCGGCCAGCAGCACGCGCTTGGGAGGTCTAGTCTCCATGGCGAATCAACCGTAACGGCCTTCGATGTAGTCCGCCGTCTCGGTGTGCTCGGGGGTCACGAACATGTCCCCGGTGACCGAGTGCTCGACGACCTTCCCCATCAGCATGAACACGCACTCGTCGCTCGCGCGCCTCGCCTGGGCCATGTTGTGGGTCACGATCAGGATCGAGTAGTCGCCGCGCAATTCCCAGATCAGCTCCTCCACCGCGCTGGTCGCCTCGGGGTCGAGGGCTGAGCAAGGTTCGTCCATCAGCAGCACGCTGGGCTTCACCGGCAGCAGCCGAGCGATGTAGAGCTTCTGCTGCTCTTCCAGGGAGAGGCCCGTCGCAAGGTCGCTCAGCCGATCCTTGACCTGATCCCACAACAGGACCTCGCGCAGGGCGCGCTCGACGACTTCGTCGTCCCCGGTGCGCGTCCGCCGTCCGGGATGGTGCAAGCGGTGCGCGAAGAGGACGTTCTTGCGGATCGAGATCGGCAGGGGATTGGGGCGCTGGAAGACCATCCCGACCTCCTGGCGTAGGCGGGTCAGAGCGACGCCCTCGGCCAGGACATCGTGCCCCATGACCTCGATCGAGCCGCTGGTCCGAACGTAGTCGAGGCGCTCGACGATGCGATTCACTGAGCGCAGGAGGGTCGACTTCCCACACCCCGAGGGGCCGATCAGGGAGGTGACGCGCCCGCGGGCGATGTCGAGATCGACATCGAAGAGGGCCTGGAAGTCCCCGTACCACAGGTTTAGGCCGCGGGTCCTGATCGCCGGCTGCGCCGCCTCAGCCAAAGCGCCCCTCCAGGTAATCCGTCGTCCGACGGTCACGGACGCGCCGCATGAAGAGGTCCTCGGTCGGGCCCACCTCGACCAGGTCGCCCTTGAGGAAGAAAGCCGTGCGGTCGGCCAGACGCCGCGCCTGCTGCACGAGGTTGGTCACCAGGATGATCGTCATCTCCTCGCGCAGCTCCTTGAGGATGTCCTCGATGCGCATGGTCGTGACCGGATCGACGGCGATCGAGAACTCGTCGAGCAGCAGCAGGTCGGGCTCCTGAGAGAGGGCGCGGGCGATGGTCAGGCGCTGCTGCTGGCCTCCGGAGAGGAGGCTGCCGAGCGAGTGCAGGCGGTCCTTGACCTCGTCCCACAGGGCCGCGCGCGTCAGGCAGCGCTCGACGATCTCCTCCAACGAGGCGCGATCATGAACCCCCCGCAGGCGCGGGGAGAGCGCCACATTGTCGAAGATCGACAGTGGCAGCCCGACCGGCAGGGGGAACACGACGCCGATCCGCCGCCGCAGCGCGTAGACGTTTCGCCAGCGCCGGACGTCCGTACCGTCGAGGGCGATCCGGCCGGAGACGTGCATGCCGTCGGTCATCTCGTCCATGCGGTTGATCGCCCGCAAGAACGAGGTCTTGCCGCTGTTCGCGGGCCCGATGATCCCGAGGATCTCGTTGGGGCGCACGTCGAGGCTCACATCCTTGAGGGCGACCGTCTCCCCGTAGCGGATGGTCAAGCCCTCGACCTCGAGCTTGCTGACCGCCGTGTCGCGCTCGACCTCTACCACTTCTTCTTCCCCCGCAGCACCATCCGAAACGCGATCGAGACCGAGTTCAGGAGCAGCACGATCGCGATCAACGTCAGGGCCACGGCGAACGGCAGGGCCTCGGGGACGCCGGGGACCTGGGTCGTGATCGTGTAGAGGTGGTAGGACATCGCCATCGTCTGGTCGAACACGCTCATCGGCAGGAACGCCACGTAGAAGGTGGCGCCGGTGAACATGATCGGCGCGGTCTCCCCGACGGTGCGCGACACCTCGAGGATCACGCCGGTCAGGATGCCGCTGACCGAGTTGGGCAGGACGATCCTGCGGATCGTCTGCCAGCGCGTCGCGCCCAGACTCCAGCTCGCCTCGCGGAAGGCCTGCGGCACGGCCTGGAGTGACTCGCGCGTGGCGACGATCACGACCGGCAGGGTCATCACGGCCAAGGTCAGGCTGGCGGCGAGGATGCTGGTCCCGAAGTCGAAGAAGAGCACGAAGGCTCCCACGCCGAAGAGCGCGTGGACGATGGAGGGGACACCGGCGAGGTTGATGATCGCGAGGTTGATCAGGCGCGTCAGCAGGTTGTCGGGAGCGTACTCGGAGAGGTAGATGGCCGCGGCGACGCCGAGGGGGACCGAAGCGAACAGGGCCACGGCGACGAGGTAGAGGGTCCCGACGAGCGCCGGCAGGATTCCACCCTCGGTCATCCCGTTGCGGGGATGGGCGAGGAAGAACTCGAGCGAGAAGACAGAGTGTCCCTTCCAGACGAGCATCCCCAGGATCAAGATCACCGGGAGGATCAGGAGCGCGGTCATCGCCCCGAAGAGCCCGCGGAAGGCGCGCTCGCGCCGGCGGTTGCTCAGATCGAGGTCGGTGGCGCCAAAGGCACTCATCGCGACGCTCTCCTTCCGCGCACGAACACGTCCGCGAGCAGGTTGATCACGAAGGTCACGGCGAAGAGCAGGATCCCGATCGAGAACAGCGCCCGATAGTGCTCCGAGCCACGCGCGGTCTCGCCCAGTTCGGCCGCGATCGTGGCCGTCAGGGCGCGCACCGGATCGAGAGGGCTGGAGGGCATGTTGATCGAATGTCCCGAGGCCATCAGGACCGCCATCGTCTCGCCGAAGCCGCGCCCGACGCCGAGGAGCACGGCCGCGACGAGCCCGTTCTTGGCGGACGGCAGCACGACCTGGCGGATCACCTGCCAGCGCGTCGCTCCCATCGCCTCCGCGGCCTCACGGAACCCGTCGGGCACCGCCTTGAGGGCGTCCTCGGCGATGGTGGTCATGATCGGCGCCGCCATGAGACCCAGGATCAGGCCCGCGTTGAGGACCGAGACGCCCACGGGGACGTCGAACACGTCCATCAACAGCGGGCTCATGACCATCAGCCCGATGAAGCCCCAGACGACCGAGGGGATCGCCGCCAGGAGTTCCACGAGCACCTTCAGGATTTCGCGTGTGCGCCCGCTGGCGAACTCACCGATGAAGATCGCGGCGCCAATCGAGAAGGGCACCGAAACGAGCATCGCTAGGCCGGTGATGCTGGCGGTGCCCACGATCAGGGCCAGGGCTCCGAAGATCGGCTCGGGCTCGCTCGTCGGCCGCCACTGCGGGGAGGTGAAGAAGGTCGCGAGGTCCAGGTCGAACAGGGCGAAGCCGAGGCCTTGCTGCGCGACGAAGACGAAGATCGCAATGACGAAGACGATGGCCGAGATCCCGCCTCCGAACAGGACCGCCTGGGCGATCTTGTCCCACCACCACTCCCGCCCGAGGTGGTCCCCTCCCGCGCTCCCTCCCTCCTTGCGCGCCACGATCAGTCGTCGTCTTCGCCGCGCAACAGGGCCATCAAGTCACGAACTCGCGGGACGAGCTGCTTGTAGACCGCCTCAGGGTCGCCGCGGTCCTCGAGGCGCCAGTGCAGCAGCACGGAGTGGAAGGGCACCCTGGAGAGGTGGTCCCTCGCCTCCCCGGCGAGGTCGATGATCAGGTCGTAGTCGGAAACCTGGTTCTCCATGCCGCCGAAGGCGCGCGGGTTCGTGCCGAGCAGGTCGAGCCCCTTCTCGATGCCGAAGTCGACGAAGGCCTGGTCGGGGGCGTTTTCCGCCGCCCAGCCCGCGCTCTCGAAGGTCCCGCTGTCCGGGTACGCCTTGCGGCAATAGTGCTCCGCGAGGACGCTCGCCCCGGCGTTGCGGCCGTCGAGGAACAAGATGTCGAACGTCTTCTCCTCCTTGCCCTCGCCGGTAACGGCGAAGATCGTCTGCTCGCAGATGTTCTTGGCCTGGTGTAGCACTCGCTCCAGTCGGTTCAGGACGGCCATGAGCGAGAACAGATCCTCGATCTTCACCGTGTCTCGCTTCCCCGCCAAGACTAGGTCGGAGAAGACCTTGTCGAAAGTCGCGCCGTACTGCCCGACGACCGAGCGCGTGGCGCGTGCCTTCTCGACGTTGCCCTCGTCGAACGCCTCGAGGGAGCGCTCGAGGGTCCGGGCGGCGTGGCGCCCCATCATCTCGATGTCCCGTGCGACCGTCTCCGGCGGCGGCCCGGCGAGCTGCACCGCCGCCCGCGAGATGGTCTCGGCGTAGTCGCCGATCCGCTCGAGGGTCTTCGAGAGGCGCAGGACGGCCGAGATGAAGCGCAGGTGCCCCGCGCTGGGGAGGTGCTGGGCGATGAAGCGGTGGCAGCGCTGGTCGAGCTTGCGGGACTGCCGATTGATCGGGAGGTCCCCCAGAATCGTCTCCGTGGCCAGCTCGGTGTTCGTGGTCAAGATCGCCTTGACCGAATCTCGCACGGCCCCGACGACCGTCTTGGTCATGGTGCGCACACGCTTGCGGACCTTCTTCAGGTCGTGCTCCAGACGCTCTTCGTAGTGGCTCATGAGCTTCCCATCCGCTACTCCAACGCCCTGACCGACGCGTATCCCTTGGCTAGGATGATGCGCTGGCCCTCATCGGAGAGGATCCACTCCAGGTACTCCCCGACGGCCCCCTCCGGCCGACCGGCAGTGTACATGAACAGGGGGCGCGCGATCGGGTAGGTCCGGTCCACCGCGGTGTCCACCGAGGGCTGGACCGGCGCACCGGTCTCGGCCGACACGACCGGGACCAGCTTGACGTGGGCGGTCGCGTAGGCGAGACCCGAGTAACCGATGGCACCGGGGGTGTTCTCGACGAGATCGACGACGTCCTTGGAGCCGTGCATATCGAGAGAACCGAGCTTGTAGTTGCCCTGCTTGCCCAGGACGGCCTCGCGGAAGTAGATGAAAGTCCCCGAGTTGTTCTGGCGGCTCACGCGCACGATTTCGTCGTCAGCAGCCCTTGCCATCGTCACTCCCAGCTGGCTCCAGCGCTCGAGCTCGCCGCCCTCGCCGAAGACCTGCGCCAGTTGCTCCATGGTGATCGACTCGATCGGGTTGTCCGCATGGACGTAGATCGCAAGGGCGTCGTAGCCCACGACGAACTCCTGGGGGGTCACGCCGTTCTCACCCGCGGCCGCGAGCTCGCGCTCCTTCATCTTGCGGCTGGCGTTTGCGATGTCGACGGTGGCGTTGATCATCGCCGAGATTCCAGTCCCCGACCCGCCGCCGGAGACGGCGACGGTGCAGTCGGGGTTGATTGTGCTGTAGGCCTCCGCCCAGGCTTGGGCGACGTTGAGCAGGGTGTCGGAACCCTTGTTCTGGATCACCGTGCGCGAGGCGCCGTTGACGCCTCCGCCGCAGGCGGGGGCGAGGGCGAACAGGGCGAGGATGGAGAGGTTCTTGGTCTTCATCGATTGCGCTCTCTCGTTGGGAGCCGATTGGGGTGGATGGCGGGCCCGCGGGCCCCAGGTGGGCCTGCTGCCGGCGGGCTCCACTCACCGAAGGATAGACCTGGCTTCGTGAAGAAAAGGTGAACACGGCGTGCGCTCTTGCCGTGTCGCTCAGCCTCCGAGCACCTGTCCGGCGCCCTCCAGCGGTCGGGTCGGGTCCACGGGCAGCTCGATCGTGAAGCGCGTCCCCCGCCCGGAGCGGCTGGAGACGGCGATCCGTCCACCCAAGCGCCCGACGAGATTGCGGACGATCGAGAGCCCGAGCCCTGAACCGCCCGCCGCCCGGCTGCGGGCCGGATCTCCGCGGAAGAAGCGCTCGAAGATACGGGGCAGGATCGCGGGATCGATCCCGCTGCCGGTGTCGGCGACCTCGATCGTCGCCCCCCCGCCGTCCGCGGGGAGCAGACGCACGACGACGGAGCCCTTGTCGGTGAAGGTGATCGCGTTCTGCACGAGATTGGAGACG
This sequence comes from Planctomycetota bacterium, assembly GCA_002686265.1. GTDB lineage: Bacteria > Planctomycetota > UBA1135 > UBA1135. Next base: position 33,250 of record NZBA01000005.1, on the reverse strand, counting down.
CAGGTCTCGACGCTGGTCGCATCGCCGATGATCTCGGCCTCTCTGGCGACCTCGAGGGTGAGCTCGAGCTCCCTCTCGCGCGCGGCGTCGGCGTGGCGCTCGACGACCGCCTCGCACACCCGCGCGAGGTTCACCGGAACGCGCGGTGGCTGCCAGTGGGGGTCCTCGGCGCGCGCCAGGCCCATCAGGTCGCGGGTCAGCACCGAGAGCGCCTCGGCCTTCTTGAGCGAGCGCCGCTGCAGGTCCCTGCGGTAGTCACCGTCGGATTCCTCCATCAACTCGAGCATCCCCATCAGGGCGGCGATCGGGGTCTGAAGCTCGTGGGAGGCGTTGGCGACGAAGTCGCGTCGCCGCCGGTCCACCTCCGTGATTCCGGAGAGGTCCTCCAGCAGGACGAAGCGCCTCCCGCGCCCCGACGGTCCGACGGTCAGGGCGACAGTCCGCGCGTCGGGGCCGCTGCCGAGCTCGACCGAATCACGGGCCGTCGCATCGCCCACCGAGCGCACGGCGGCGGCCAGCTCACGGCCGACGACGCGCTCGAGGTCCGCGGGGAGATCGACTTCCTCCTGGGAACCGGGTCCGACCAGCCCGCGGGCGGCCTCGTTCATCGACACGACGAGCTCGCGCCCGTCGAGCAACAAGACGCCCTCCCGCAGGTGCTCGAAGGCACGCACGATCGACGCGGGATCGGCACCACGGCGCACGGAGCGGACGGCCCAGCCGACACCGCAGCCGGCCAGGAAGAGGAGCGCACCCCACTCCCAACTCATCCCGCCTCGTCCCGAAAGCGGTAACCGATACCGCGCACGGTCTCGACCCAGTCCGCTCGCTCGCCGAGCTTGGCGCGGATGGCGCGGATGTGGACGTCGATCGTGCGCTCCTCGACGAACCCGCCGCCGGGCGTGGCGAGCTCGAGCAGGTCTGCCCGCCGATAGACCCGCCCCGGCCGGCGCGCCATGATCTGCAGAATGCGAAACTCGGTGGGTGTCAGGCGCACGATAGCGCCCGCGGCGCGTACCTCGAAGCGCTCCTCGTCCACCTCCAAGTCCCCCGCCCTCACGACCGAGCGTGAGGGAGCTCGGCCGCTCGTCTCCTTGCGCCGCAGCAGCGATCGCACCCGCGCGTGGAGCTCCTTGGGGCGCGCGGGCTTGGTGACGTAGTCGTCCGCGCCGACGCCCAGCCCCAGGACGACATCGGACTCGTCGCCCTTTGCGCTCAGCATCAGGATCGGCAGGTCGGCGAAGTCGGCGTCCGCGCGCAGGCGCCGGCAGACCTCGATGCCGTCGAGGCCCGGCATCATCACATCCAGGCAGACGAGGTCGGGGCGCTCGGCGCGCACGGCCTCGAGCCCGGCCTCCCCGTCGGCGGCCTCGGAGACTTCGTAGCCCTCGCGCCGCAGAAACTCCACGAGGACCTCGCGCAGGTCCTGGTCGTCTTCGACGACGAGCAGTCGGCGGGGGCCCATGGGCGGCGAGGATACGACAAGCCGGTCTGGCGAGCGCGGCCGAAAAAACGCCTCCGCCCCAACCCCCTCTCCCTGGGCCTTCGCGCGCCGTGGTCCGCACACACCCGCTCGCTCGCGGGAAGTGCGTCGGCCACGCGCCGGTCAGTCACAGAACGGGACTTCGAGGGCGTCGGAGAGGTTGAAGGTCGCGCCGCCAAAGGCGGGGTCGCGGAACCAGAACTGGAAGTTCCAAGTGTCTCCGCCGGCGATCACGCTCGCCGCCTGGCCGGGGTCGGTGAAGTCGAGGGCGAAACTCGCGTCGCCCGAGCCATCGGTCACGACGACGGGCAGGCGCAAGACCGAGCCTCCGATGCAACGGAAGCCGTCGCCGAAGGGCAGCTCGATCTGATCGGGACCGAAGTAGAAGATCCCCGGCATCCCGACGGCGGCGGCGGTGGCCTCGAGCACGAGGTCGTTGGCCGTGACGCTCGTCGTGCCCTCGAAGCCCATCCGCGCCCCCGCTCCGTTGGAGTTGGGGGAGGTCGAGCAGAAGGCGGCCGGCGCCTCGCAAACGGCGTAGCGCGGGGCACGGAAGACCCGATTCTGACTGGGGTTGGGGAAGGGGTTGGTGTACTCCCAAACCAGCGCTCCTGAGTCGGTGACCTCGAAGAACCACCCCTGGGCACCACTGCAGATCAGCGTGTTGCCGTTGGGCTGGCGCTGGGCACCGGAGATGAAGCTCGAGTAGAAATCCGAGGGGTTCGGGGCCACGTAGCTCCAGCTCGGCGCGGGAGGGTCGAAGGTCCCGCCGGCGTTCAACGGGTAGGTGCCCGCCGCGTCCACCGGCGTCTCCAGCTCGTCCACGGAGGAGTACGGCCCGCCCGGCCGGCCGGGGCCGTTGTTGAACACCAGCAGGTTCCCCGCGCCGGGGCGCCCCACCTCGATCCACTGGGCATCGTGCTGCCCGAAGAACTGCTGGTCGGCCGGGGTACCCGCGTCGTAGGCCCGCGGGTTCCCCCAGCGGTAGAGTAGGTCCCCGCCCATCCCGCTGTTTCCGCCGCTGTGCCCCGCCGCCTCGGCGGTCGTGGTGCTGTGATCGATGATGTAGATCTCGTCGGTGTTGTGCGAGCTGAGGACGATCTGATCGAGCTCGGCGTTGTAGTCGATGGCGTTGACGTGCAGCCAGTCGCCCTGCGTGGCGACCTGCGGCGGGAAGTTGACGTCGATCAGCTCGGGGTGATCGGCGACGACGCCGTGGTTGTTCTTGGTCGGGTCGAAGTCCTGAATCAGATGGTCCCAGGCGTGCCACTCCCAGACGATCGCGCCCGTCGTCGTCCCCGTGGGCTGGACCTCGACCACGTGATCGGGCCGAAAGACCGGCCCCTGGATCCAGGCCGGGTTGCGGCCCTGGGCGATGGCCTCGGCTGCCGTCTTGTTCTCCCAGGCGACGAGCAGCACGTTGCCGTTGGGCAAGCGCTCGATGTCGTGGTGGTGGAGGTGCTGCTGGTTGGCGTAGCGGAAGTCCCAGACGAGGGTCCCGTCCCAGGTGATCTCCTGAACACCGCCGCCCGAGCCGCCGATGTTCCCCTGGACATGGATCGTGCGCAGGAGGTGGTCGTTCTCGAGCAGGTAGACCGCGTTTCCCGGCTGGTAGACCCCCGGCCAGGTGTGGACCACCGTCCCGCCGTTGTCGATCAGGTAGGTGGTCGTCGAGTTGAGGGGCTGGAAGAGAGTCAGGCCCTCGAAGGGAACGCCGGAGCCCTGAGCCAGGCAGGGGGAGGCGGAGAGGACGCAGAGGGAGAGGAGTCGGAGGGACAATCGAGAAGAATGCATGGGCGTGATGGCCTGGAAACCCAGGCGAGGGAGGGGGTAGGGGGCCTCGCAGCCGGCTTCGCACCCAGGTGACGGGCCTGTCCCGAGCGGATCCGCGGAGCGCCACAACACCCTACGCCAGTCTCGGTTCCTCGCGCCCCAGGCACCCTCCATCGGGCGCCCACCGAGAGATGGCCAAGAGAGGCTGTCGGACTCAACCAACACCCCACTTCGCGACCTCGAGGTCACGAGCTTTCACACAGAGAACTCCCTCTTCTCGCCCGTTTTCTTGGATATCCCAATTGCCGTGCGCTCGTATCGCAGTCGCCGAGCTAGCGACCTAGCCATCCACCTCACCCCGCTCCGTCCCGCACGAATCCCATCATGCACGATCGAGGAATCCCCCCCTTCCTGCACCGGTTGGCCCCCATCCCGGCCCTGCTGCTCGCCCTCGGATCCCCGGGCGCCCTGGCCCTCTCCCTGGGAGGCGGCGGCACGCACCAGGTCGCCGGTTTCGGGGATGACGCCATCGGCGACGGCTCCGAAGCCAACCCCTGGCGCACGATCACCCACGCCTTCGACAGCGCCGCAGGCGGCGCACCCACGACCATCGTCCGCGGCGGCTACTACGGTCCCGACAACGGCGACGGCTCGGCCACCTACGTTCCCGACGCGGGGAACGTGGGCACGACCGACACCTTCAACTACACCGTCGATGACGTGAACGGCGGGACCTCCAACGTCGCGACCGTCGAGGTCTCGGTCGGAGGCGACACCGCCCGCCGCAGCGGCTGAGCGACGCACCGACCCGCCCCCACGGGAGCGGGTGACCCACCCTGACAGCCCGCGGTCGGCTCCACCGACTGCGGGCTTGTTCGTAGACGGGAAGGCCCGGCACCCGGCGGCGGGTTCGCCGGCTCCGGCCCTTTCTCCGAGCTTCCACCGAAATGGGGATGGCGGGCGCAAAAAGGAGACCTCGCGCGTTCGATCGGACTGGACCGATCCGCCTTCGAACCGCACAATCTCGGGCCAAAATCCCATGCACTCCTCCCCCGCACAGGCGGCTTTCTACTACATGGCGGTCGTCAGCGTGGCGAGCGCCCTCCTCGCGGTCACGCGCCGCAGTCCGGTCCACAGCATGCTGTGGGTGCTGGCGCTGTTTCTGCACGTCGCGGGGATCTTCCTGCTCTTGGGAGCGGAGTTCCTGGCGGCGGTCCAGGTGATCGTCTATGCGGGCGCGATCCTGATTTTCTATCTGTTCATCGTGATGCTGCTCGACCTGCCGGGAGAAGCCGCGCGGCCACGCTTCGGCCGCCACTGGCCCCTCGCCGCCCTCGCCGGTCTCTCCGGCGTCGGCCTGGCCTGGGCGGCGCGCACGGGACAACTCGGCGCCCCCGCCTCGGCGGAGGCGGCCGGCGATACGCCGCTGGGCGCCGTCGCCGAAATCGGCCGTGCCCTGCTCGGGCCCTTCGCCCTGCCCTTCGAGCTGGCCTCGGTGGTGCTCCTGGCCGCCATCGTCGGCGCGGTGGTGCTCGCCCGCGGGAGAAACGCGTGATCGTCTCGATGGAGACGATCCTGGCGCTCAGCGCGATCCTCTTCGGGATCGGCGCCTTCGGCTTCCTCGCGCGGCGCAACCTGATCCTGATGCTGATCTCGATCGAGGTCATGTTGAACGCAGTCAACCTCAGCCTGGCGGGCTTCAGCTGGCACCTGAACGACCTGCGGGGGCAGCTCCTGGCCCTGTTCGTGATCGCCGTCGCGGCGGCCGAGGCGGCCGTCGGCCTGGGCCTGGTGATCGCCCTCCACCGGAACAAGCCGGGCGCCGGCGTGGCCGACCTGACGGGCCTGCGATGGTGAGCGCCGACTACACCCCGACCCTCGGCGTCCTGATCCCGACCCTGGGCGCGGCTCTGATCGCGCTCACGGGCGCGAAGAGGCCGAACCTGCGGGAGTTCTGGTCCATGGCCGCGGGTGTCGCCTTGTGCGCCGCCGTCGCGCGCATGGCGCCGGCGGTGATGGAGGGCAGCGGACCGGAGTGCACCCTGTTTTCCATCCTCCCAGGGCTCGATCTCGCCTTCCGCGTGGACGCGTTCGGCCTACTCTTCGCCGGCGGAGCGTCGGTGCTGTGGATCGTGGCTTCCTGCTACTCGATCGGGTACATGCGGACCCTCGCGGAGCACGCCCAGACGCGCTACTTCGCCTGCTTCGCCCTGGCGATCGCGGCCACCATGGGCGTCGCATTCTCGGCCAACCTGTTCACGCTGTTCCTGTTCTACGAAGGACTGACCTTCGTCACCTACCCGCTGGTCGGGCACAAGGAGACCGCCGAGGCGCGCGCCGGTGCCCGCAAGTACGTCGTGTACCTGCTCGGCGCCGCGAAGATCGGCGTGCTCGGAGCCCTGATCCTGACCTGGAACCTGGCGGGCACCTTGGATTTCCGCGCCGGCGGGATCCTCTCGAGCGCCCAGGTCGACCTCGATCCCGCGATCCTGACGCTGATCTTCGTCCTGTTCCTGTTCGGGTTCGCGAAGAACGCCCTGATGCCCCTGCACGGCTGGCTGCCGGCGGCGATGGTTGCGCCCACGCCCGTCAGCGCGCTCCTGCACGCGGTGGCGGTGGTGAAGACCGGCGTCTTCTCGACCCTGCGCGTCTTCCTGTTCGTCTTCGGCGCCGGGACGATGCGCGAGGTCGGCGGGGGCACGATCGCGATGGTGGCCGCAATGGTGACGATTCTGGTCGCCTCGCTCCTAGCTCTGGCTCAGGACAACCTGAAGGCGCGGCTGGCCTACTCAACGGTCAGCCAGCTCTCCTACATCATCCTGGGCGCGGCGCTCTTGAACGCCAGCGGCGTCCTGGGCGGGGTGGCCCACATCACCAACCACGCGGTGAGCAAGATCACGCTCTTCCTGTGCGCCGGCTCGATCTACGCCTCGACCCACAAGACCGAGATCAGCCAGCTCTCCGGTCTCGGGCGGCGCATGCCCTGGACCATGGGCGCCTTCGCCCTGGCCTCGCTCAGCATCATCGGGATCCCGCCCACCAGCGGCTTCGTGACCAAGTGGAACATCGCCATCGGGTCGGTCGGTGCGGGGAACTACGCCGTCCTGGCCGTGCTGCTCACCAGTTCGCTGTTGAGCGCCGCCTACCTGGGCCCGATCGTCTACAAGGCCTTCTTCGAGCCCGCGGCGGCGGACGACGGCGCGGTGCGCGAGGTACCGTGGATGGTCGTCCCCCTGGTTTGCTGCGCCGTGGCGAGCCTGCTGCTCGGAATCTGGCCCGACCCTGTCGTGGATCTGGCGGGGAAGGTGATGCCTTGAGCTTGCTGGAACGCTGGCTGGAGGATCCCGCACGCCTCGCGCGGCTCAAGCGCGGTGGGATCGGCCTCCTGGTCGTGATCGCCGCCGTCGAGGGCGCAGCGGTCTTCGCGCCCGGCGAACATCACCACCACTTCGCCTTCGAGGGCTGGCCCGCCTGGGGCTCGGCCTACGGGCTCGTCTCCTGCATCGCGATCATCGTTCTCTCGAAACTGATCGGGAAGGCCTGGTTGATGCGGCGCGACGACTACTACTCCCGTGGCGAAGAGCGGGAGGGCGAAGATGCCTGAGTGGATCCATCCCGGACTGGTCCTGATCTTCGGGGCCTGGTTGATCCCGCTCCTGCGGGGGCCGCTCAGGAAAGTCGCCATGCTGGCCGTGCCCGCCGCGGCCTTCGTCCTGTGCCTCACGGGCGCCGAGGGCACCTACGGCCAAGCGAGCTTCCTCGGCGAGGAACTCGTCTTCGGGCGCGTGGACGGGTTGAGCTCGATCTTCTCGATCGTCTTCTCCCTGATGGCACTGATCGGGATGGTCTTCGCCCTGCACGTGGACGACGATGCGCAGCACGTGAGCGCCCTCGTCTACGCCGGGGGCGCTCTCGGCGTGACCTTCGCCGGCGACTTCCTGTCGCTGTACGTCTTCTGGGAGCTGATGGCCATCTCCTCGGCCGCCCTGGTGTTCCTCAAGCGCGAGAAGGAGGCCCTGGCGGCGGGCGCGCGCTACTTGTTGGTGCACGTGGTCGGCGGCCTGGTGCTCTTGGCGGGGATCCTGCTCTACTGGGCCGACAGCGGCTCTCTGGCCTTCGCGGACCTCGGCGCCGCCGAGGGCTCCTGGGCCTGGGGCCTGATCCTGGTGGCCTTCCTGATCAACGCCGCGGTGCCGCCGTTCGGCGCGTGGCTGCCGGACGCCTACCCGCAGGCGAGCGTGACCGGCTCGGTCTTCATGACCGCCTTCACGACCAAGTCCGCCGTCTACGTGCTGATCCGCGGCTTCCCCGGGACCGAGCTGTTGGTCTGGCTAGGGGCGGCCATGGCGCTCTACGGCGTGGTCTACGCGGTGCTCGAGAACGACGCGCGGCGCCTGCTCGCCTACCACATCATCAGCCAGGTCGGCTACATGGTCTGCGGCGTGGGAATCGGCACCCAACTCGCCCTCAACGGCGCCACGGCCCACGCCTTCGCCCACATCCTCTACAAGGCGCTGTTGTTCATGGGCACGGGCGCGGTGGTGCAGATGACTGGCAAGCGCCTGTTGACGGAAATGGGCGGCGTCTACCGGACGATGCCCAAGACCCTCGGCCTGTACATGATCGGCGCGTGTGCGATCTCGGCCTTCCCGCTCTTCAGCGGGTTCGTGAGCAAGTCGATGGTGGTCTCCGCCGCTGGCGAGGACCACCGCATGGCGATCTTCTTGATGCTGACCCTGGCGTCGGCGGGGACCTTCCTGCACACGGGGTTGAAGCTCCCCTACTACATGTTCTTCGGCAAGGACTCGGGCCTACGCCCCGCCGAGCCGCCGCGGAACATGCTCGCGGCCATGGGGATCGCCGCGTTCCTGTGCGTGGCGATCGGCGTCCTGCCGGGAGTGCTGTACGAGCGCCTGCCCTTCGACGCGCCCTACCACCCCTACACCCTGGCCCACGTGACCGCTTCGGCGGGGATGCTCGGCTTCACGGCCCTGGGGTTCTTCCTGCTGCTCTCGCACCTCGACCCCGAGCCGAAGATCAGCCTCGACACCGACTGGTTCTACCGCAAGGGCGCGGCGCTGTTGATGCGGGTGGTCAGGGGCCCCTTGGTGTGGATCGAGGGGATCGTCGGCGGCATCTACGAACACCTCCTGCAGAAGCCGATCCTGGGCGTCGCACGCGTGATGCGCCGCCTCGACGGCAACATCGTCGACGGCTTGCTGGTCGGGATCGCACGAACGGTGCTGGCCCTCGGCCGCGGCCTGCGCACGACCTCTAGCGGCCACGCGCAGGACCAGGCGCTGCTCATGGCGGCCGGCGTCTTGGTGCTCGTCGTCCTCGCATTGGGAGCGCTCTGACGATGCCGCTGCTCAGCACCTTGATCCTCCTGCCTCTCGCCGGGGCGCTCGCGATCTGCTTGCTGCCCAGCGAGCGGCTCGCGCGCTGGATCGCCCTCGCCGCCACCGTGGCGACAGCCGTCGCGGCGGCGCCGCTGGTCACCGACTTCGACAAATCCTCCGCGGCCCTGCAGTTCACCGAGAACCACGAGTGGATCCCCTCCTGGGGCATCGACTACGGCCTGGGAGTAGACGGGATCAGCGTCCCGTTCATCTTGCTCGCCGCCCTGCTCTCGATCCTGTGCGTCAGCGTTTCGTGGACGGCGATCCGGACGCGCGTGCGGGAGTTCCACGCGGCTCTCCTGGTGGCCGAGACGGCGATGATCGGGCTGTTCTGCGCCTCCAACCTGTTCCTGTTCTTCGTGTTCTGGGAGCTGATCGTCGTCCCGCTCTTCTTGTTGATCGGGATCTGGGGCGGGCCGGGGCGGGTCTACGCGTCGGTGAAGTTCCTTCTGTTCACCCTGGCCGGCAGCGTGCTGATGCTGGTCGGCATGATCACGCTCCTCGATGTCTTCGGGACCCTCGACTTCCGGGCTCTCGCCGCGGGACACGAGCAGCTGAGCGGCACGCAGCAGGCCTGGCTCTTCGGCGCGTTCCTGGCGGCCTTCGCCGTCAAGGTGCCGATGTTCCCAGTCCACACCTGGTTGCCGAACGCGCACACCGAGGCGCCCACGGCCGGCAGCGTGATCCTGGCGGGCATCCTGCTCAAGATGGGCGGCTACGGTTTCCTGCGCCTCTCCTTGCCGGTGCTGCCCGAGGGAACCGAGCTGTTCACCCGGCCGATGCTGGTCGCCTCGGTGGTCGCGATCGTCTACGGCGCGTATGTGACGCTGGTACAGACAGACATCAAGCGCCTGATCGCTTACTCGAGCGTCAGCCACATGGGCTTCGTCACCCTGGGGATCTTCACCCTCACGAGCAGGGGCGTCGAAGGCGGGATCCTGCAGATGATCAACCACGGCATCCTGTCCGGGGCGTTGTTCCTGTGCGTCGGGATGATCTACGAGCGCACGCACACGCGCGAGATCGCTGACTACGGCGGCGTGGTGCGCAAGGCGCCGATCTACTGCACCCTGCTCGCGCTCTTCTGCTTGGCGACGACCGGGATGCCGGGACTGAACTCCTTCGTGGGCGAGGTCCTGATCATCTCCGGCGCCTTCGAGATCGACGGTCTCCTGGGCGCCCTGGCGATCTGGGGCGTGGTGCTGGGGACGATCTACCTCGTCTGGCTCTTCTACCGGGTGGTGATGGGCGAGCTGAACCCGACCCTGGAAGGGAAGTCCCTCGAGCTCGGCGCACGCGAGGTGGCGACCCTCCTGCCCCTTGCGATCGCGGCGATCGCCCTGGGGCTCTACCCCGAGTGCGTGCTCTCCTACCTGCGCGCACCGGTCGCGGAGCTCCTGAGCTCGGGGGTCGGGCCGTGAACGGCGTCACCCCCTCTGACCTGGCGCTCCTCCTGCCCGAGCTGATCCTGATCGGCGCGGCCTTGGTGCTGCTGCTCACGGCGCACCGCACGCGGACCACGAGCGTGGGGACCACCGTGACCCTCCTGGCCGCGATCGCCGCCCTCTGGGCCGCGGGTCGCGTGTCTCCGGACGCGTCCGCGAGCGGCTTCGGCGGCATGTTGGCGGCCGACGGCTACGCACGCTACTTCCGCGTGTTGTTCTGCGCGGGACTCGCCGTCGTAGCCCTCCTTTCCGAGCGAAGAATCCGCGAGACGGGCATCCCGCGCCCGGAATACCACACGCTGCTCCTCCTGGCCTCGGTCGGGATGATGCTGGCCGCCTCGTCGGCGGACCTCCTCCCGCTCTACCTGGCCCTGGAGCTGATCACGATCTGCGCCTACGTGCTGGTCGGGATCCGCGTCGAGCGCCCGCTCGCCAATGAGGCGGCCATCAAGTACTTCCTGTCGGGCTCCTTCGCCTCGGCGCTGATGCTCCTTGGGATCAGCCTGACCTACGGCTTGACCGGCACGACCGAGTTCGCCGGGATCGCCTCGTCCCTGGCCGCCGATGGCGACGGCGCGAGCCCGCTGCTCATCTGCGGCCTCGGCCTGATCTGCGGGGGCCTGGCCTTCAAGGTCGCCGCGGTACCGTTCCACGCCTGGGCCCCCGACACCTACCAGGGAGCGAGCGCGCCGGTGGCGGCGTTCCTCGCGGCGGGCTCGAAGGCCGCCGGCCTCGCCGCCCTCTGCCGGGTCGTCGTGGCGGCCTTCGGCCCCCAGGCCGAGGTCTTCTCGACGATGCTCGCCGCCCTCGCCGCCCTCTCGGTGGTGCTCGGCAGCCTCGTCGCCGCGGCCCAGACGGACATGAAGCGCCTGCTCGCCTACTCCTCGATCGCCCACGCCGGCTTCGCCCTGATGGGCATCGCCGCGGGCACGGCCGAGGGAGCTGCGGCGACCATGACCTACGCGGGCTTCTACGTCTTCATGACCCTCGGCGCCTTCGGCATGGTCATCGCTCTCGGCGAGCGCGGCGAGCGCGTGGACGGCTACCGCGGCCTGGCCGCCCAACGGCCCGTGGCCGCCGCGGGAATGCTGCTGTTCCTGCTGTCGTTGACCGGCATTCCCCTGACAGCCGGCTTCACGGCCAAGTTCTCGGTGATCCAGAGCGCCATCCATGCCGGTCGGACGGAGCTGGCGGTGTTGGCGGTGCTCTCGAGCGTCGTGGCCGCCTTCGTCTACATGCGCGTGGCGGTCGGGATGTACATGAAGGAGCCGTGCGAGCCCGAGCCCGCACGCATTGCGCCGACCGTCTGCCTGGCCTTGGTCTTCGCGGCGCTCGTCACCCTGGCGGGCGGGCTCTTCCCCGGAATCCTGGATTCATGGACCGTCGCGCCGTGACCGCCCGCAGATCACCATGAACGAGTACATCGGCATCGTCGCGGGGATCCTCCTGGCCGGCGGCATCACCGCCGCCATGCTCATCCTGAGCTCGGTCCTCGGGAAGAAGAACCCCACGCCCGAGAAGCTCGAGCCCTTCGAGTGCGGCAAGGAGCCCTTCGCCCTCCCGATGGGGAAGATGGCGGTCAGCTTCTACCTGACGGCGATCCTGTTCATCCTCTTCGACGTCGAGGTGATCTTCCTCTACCCGTGGGCAATCGTGTACCGCGAGTTGGGGATGCTCGGACTGGCGGAGATCTGCGTCTTCATCGGCGTCCTGATGGTCGGCTTCGTCTACGCGTGGGCGAACGGAGCGCTAGAATGGGCCAAACACCGTGATTGACATGCCCGAGAACCCCTCATTCCTGACCAGCCGCATCAACGAAGCCCTCGGCTGGGCACGCAAGTACTCGATCTTCCAGTACCCCTTCGTGACGGCGTGCTGCGGCATGGAGTACATGGCCGCCGCCTGCTCGCACTACGACATCGACCGTTTCGGAGCCGGCTTCCCGCGCTTCTCGCCGCGCCAGGCGGACGTGCTGTTCGTGGTCGGCACGATCAGCCACAAGATGGCGCCGGTCCTGCGCAAGATCTACGACCAGATGGCGGAACCCAAGTGGGTGATCGCCTTCGGCGTCTGCACCTGCACGGGCGGCTTCTACAACAACTACGCCACGGTGATGGGGATCGACACGATCCTGCCCGTGGACGTCTACATCCCCGGCTGCCCCCCGCGACCGGAGATCGTCCTCGACGGTCTGATGAAGCTGCAAGACAGGATCGCCGAGCAGCACACCAGCGGTGAACGCCCCGCGCCCGAGACGCGCCCTGACGACTTGGAGAAGGAATGGATGCCGGCGCTCTGATCGCGTTCGTCACAAAGCGCGTGCCCGAGGCGGTGGCGAGCTCCCACGCCTGGCGTGGAGACGCGACCCTCGTCCTACGGCGCGAGCACCTCATCGAAACGGCGCGCGTGCTCCGGGATGACGCCGCCCTCGCGATGAACCTGCTCGTCGATCTCACCGCGGTGGACTACTCCACCCACGGCGAGAGCCCCGTTCCGGCCTTCTTCTCCTCATCGGGTGTCTCGACGCGCACGGACTCGTCGATCCCCGACGAGAACCCCTGGCCCGGTCCGCCGCTCGGTGCACACTTCGCCGTCGTCTACCACTTCTTCTCGACCACGCTCACACACCGCTTGCGCCTCGTCGTGCCCCTCGCCGCCGCGGACGAGGAGGTAGACACCGTGAGCGCAATCTGGCCCGCCGCCAACTGGCTCGAGCGCGAGGCCTGGGACATGTTCGGGATCCGCTTCAACGGCCATCCCGACCCGCGGCGAATCCTGATGTACGAGGAGTTCGAGGGACCCCCCTTGCGCAAGGACTACCCCGTCAACGCGCGCCAGCCCCTGATCGGGCCTGAGAACTAGCCCGGAGCGAAGGGATGGACCTAACGAACAAGACGAGGAACGCGGGCACCGCTGACGGCGCGGGCCTCGAGACGCGGGAGATGATGCTGAACATCGGCCCCGCGCACCCGGCCATGCACGGGATCGTGCGCCTGGTCGCCAAGCTCGAGGGCGAGCTGATCAAGGACGTCGACGTCGAGATCGGCTACCTGCACCGCGGCTTCGAGAAGATGTCGGAGAACGTCGACTACAACGGCGTGATCCCCTACACCGACCGGCTGAACTACGTCTCGCCCATCATCAACAACGTGGGCTACTGCATGGCGGTGGAGAAGCTGATCGGGATCTCGGTTCCCGAGCGCTGTCACTACGTGAGGGTCATCCTCTCGGAGATCTCGCGTGTCAGCGACCATTTGACCTGCGTGGGCGCGACGGCCATGGAGCTGGGTGCGTTCACGGTCTTCCTGTACCTGATCAAGGCCCGCGAGTTCCTCTGGGAGCTGATCGAGAGCGTCGTCGGAGCGCGCCTGACGGTCACCTACTGTCGGGTCGGGGGCGTCAAGAGCGATCTACCCGACGACTTCGCCGAACGCTGCCGCGCGGCCTTCGCCGAGACGCGTGAGGCGATCAGCGAGTCCCGCGGCCTCGTCGAGCGCAATCGCATCTTCACCGACCGCATGGAGGGCACGGGCGTGCTGTCGGAGGCCGACGCCATCGCCTACGGGATCACCGGGCCGTTCCTGCGCGCGAGCGGAGCCTCCTACGACGTCCGCAAGGATTGCCCCTACGCGATCTACGAGCAGCTCGACTTCGACATCCCGGTGGGCACCAAGGGCGACAACATGGACCGCTTCCTCGTGCGCGTCGAGGAAATGGAGCAGTCGATGCGCATCGCCGAGCAGGCCCTCGCCGATCTACCGCCCGGGCCGATCATGGCCGACCCCGAGACCGGTCGGGCCATCCCCGCGGCGGAGATGGTGGACCTCGCCAAGGTCGGCGACATCCCAGCCATCAGCGGTGGCTGCGCGGTCACCGGGCCGACCCTCGAGGGAACGGGACGCGCCAACAAGGCCTCGATCTCCACCGATGAGAAGCGCGTCACCCTGCCGCCCAAGGAGGACACCTACGGCAACATCGAGGGACTCATGCGCCAGTTCAAGCTGGTCATGATGGGCCACGGTCTGCGGCCGCCCCCCGGCGAGGTGTACTTCCCCGTCGAGGGCGCCAACGGCGAGCTCGGGTTCTACGTGGTCAGCGACGGGAGCGGCCGCGCCTACCGCGTGCGCGTACGCCCGCCGTGCTTCGCGATCATGTCGGCCCTCCCCAAGCTCCTCAAGGGCGACATGGTCGCCGACATCGTCCCCACCTTCGGCGCGGTCAACATGATCGGCGGGGAGCTCGACCGATGACGTTCGCGCACCTCGAAGCCCGTGCCGACGAGATCATCGGGCTCTACGAATACCCTCGCGCGGCCATGCTTCCCCTCATGTGGCTAGTCCAAGCCGACCAAGGCTGGATTTCGCCCGAGGCGGAGGGTTGGGTCGCCGCACGCCTCGGCGTCGCGATCTCGCGCGTGCGCGAGGTGCTGTCGTTCTACGGCATGTTCCGCGGCGAACCGATGGGGCGCCGTGAGCTGAAGGTCTGCACCAGCCTCTCCTGCCGCCTGCGCGGGAGCGAGGCGCTGCTCGAGACCATCGAGGATTCCCTCGGCATCAAGCCAGGCGAGACCACTCCCAATGGCTCGGTGACGCTGACGAAGGTCGAGTGCCTGTGCGCGTGCGAGATGTCGCCCATGGTGCAGCTCGACGAGCGCTTCATCGGCCCCGTCACCGCCGACGACACGGGCACCGTGGCCGCCATCACGCAGGATGCGCGCAGCGAGCCCGACAGCCCCGCGGCTTCGCCCGAGCCGGCGCCGTTCATCGACTCCTCCGGGCCAGTCCTTTCGACGCGTTTCGGCGACCCCGAGGGAGTCTGGTTCGACGGCTACACAGCGCAAGGTGGCTACGAGGCCGCCCGCAAGGTGCTCACCTCCCTGAAGCCCGAGGAGGTCATCGAGCAGGTCATCGCCGCCAACCTGCGCGGCTTGGGCGGCGCGGGCTTCCCAGCCGGGCGCAAGTGGTCGTTCGTCCCCAAGAACACCGAGAAGCCCGTGTACCTGGTGGTGAACGCCGACGAGGGCGAGCCGGGCACTTCCAAGGACCGCCACGTCATGGAGCGCGACCCGCACGCGCTCTTGGAGGGGATGCTCATCGCCGCCTTCGCGATCGGCGCCCACAAGGCCTACATCTACATTCGCGGCGAGTACTTCCGCCCCGCCCAGCGCCTGCAGCGCGCGATCGACGAAGCCTACGCGCAGGGTTGGCTCGGGGCCGACGTCGCGGGCACGGGATTCGCCCTCGACGTGGTCGTCCACCGCGGCGCCGGCGCCTACATCTGCGGCGAGGAGACAGCCCTCTTGTCTTCCCTGGAAGGCGGCAAGGGCCAACCCAAGCTCAAGCCGCCCTTCCCGGCCATCTCGGGCCTCTTCGGCTGCCCGACGATCGTGAACAACGTCGAGACGATCGCCTGCGTACCTTTCATCCTGCGTCACGGGCCGGAGCGCTTCGCCGCCATCGGCACGGAGAAGCAGGGCGGCACGCGCCTGTTCTGCCTGAGCGGCCACGTCGAGCGCCCCGGCGTCTTCGAGGAGCCGGTCGGCGTCACCCTGCGCGAGCTGATCGAGGAGCGCGGCGGCGGGGTACGGGGCGGCAAGCGCCTCAAGGGCGTCATTCCCGGCGGTATCTCCGCCCGCATCCTGACCGCCGAGGAGATCGACATCGCCATGGACTTCGACTCCGTCGGAGCCGCGGGCAGCATGGCGGGCTCGGCGGGCGTGATCGTCATGGACGAGGACACCTGCATGGTCAGCACCCTCGACTCCGCCGCCCACTTCTACGCCGACGAGTCCTGCGGCCAGTGCTCGCCCTGCCGCGAGGGGACGGGCTGGATCCACCGCATCGTCAAGCGCATCGGCGCCGGGAACGGCAAGCTCAGCGACCTCGACGATCTGCTCACGATCTCCCACGACATGGAGGGGCGAACGATCTGCGTCTTCTCGGAGGCGGCGGCTTGGCCGGTGCAGTCTTACATCGCGAAATTCCGCGGGGAGTTCGAGGACTTCATTCGCTCTGGGCGCAGCCTCCCCTCCGCGTCCGCCCGGGAGGTGGCCCATGCCTGAGCTTTCGATCGACGGGCGCAAGGTGAACGTCCCCGAGGGCACGACGGTCATCGAGGCCGCCGAGCAACTCGGGATCTTCGTCCCGCGCTACTGCTATCACCCCGGACTCTCGACCGCCGGCAACTGCCGCATGTGCATGGTCGACGTCGAGAACTCCCCCAAGCCGCAGATCGCCTGCAACCTGCCGGCGACAGAGGGCATGGTCGTGGAGACCGAGAGCGAGCAGGCGCGCAAGGACCGCGCCGCCGTCTTGGAGTTCCTGCTGGCGAACCACCCGCTGGACTGCCCGGTGTGCGACCAGGCGGGCGAGTGTGATCTGCAGAACTACTACATGAGCTTCGGCCTCTACGACCCGCGCTTTGGCGAGCAGAAGGTCAAGAAGCAGAAGGCGATCGAAGTCGGCCCCCACGTGATGCTCGACCAGGAGCGCTGCATCCTGTGCTCGCGCTGCGTGCGCTTCACCGACGAGATCACCAAGACCGGCGAGTTCGGCATCTTCAACCGCGGCGACCGGGCCGAGGTCGGCCTCTACCCCGGCGAAACGCTCGACAACCCCTACTCGGCGAACGTCGTCGATCTCTGCCCCGTCGGAGCCCTGACCGAGCGCTCGTTCCGCTTCAAGGCGCGCGTCTGGTACCTCTCCAGCACCGAGAGTGTCTGCGGCGGGTGCAGCCGCGGCTGCAATACCGAGCTGCATCACGTCAGCAACCGACCGCACCTCAACGACGGCGAGCGCCTGCTGCGGGTCAAGCCACGCCACAACCCCGACGTGAACCAATGGTGGATGTGCGACGAGGGACGCTACGGCCACGACTGGATCGACGTCGACCGACTCGGGGAGGTGCGCCGGCGCACTGACGAAGCCTCGCGCAGACAGGTCGAGTCAACCTGGGAGGCGGCTCTCGACGGCGTCGGCACGGCCCTCTCCGCTGGCGGCGCGCGCGTGGGAGTGATCGCCTCGGCCGAGCTGACCAACGAGGACCTGTTCTGCCTCCGCGAGGTGCTCGGCGCCCACCTCGGCGCGCGCATCGCCCTCCCTCCGGCCCCGGCGGGCGGGACGAGCGACGATTTCCTGATTCGCCCCGACAAGACGCCCAACCGCAAGGGAGCGACCCTCCTAGGCATCCCCGACGCAGCCACACCTTCCGCGGAGGCCCTCGTGGACGCGGCGATCGCCGGCGAGCTGGACGTCCTGTGGGTCTTCGGCCACGACCTCGTGGAGCTAGTCGGCGCCGAGAAGACACGCGCCGCAGCGGTCGGGGAGTGCCTCCTCGTCTACTCGGGAACCAACGACCACGCGACCGTTTCTCTAGCCCACTGGGTCCTCCCGAGCGCCGCCGCGGTGGAACAGGACGGCACCTTCGTCAACTGTGACGGCCGGGTGCAGCGAGTCGGGAGAGCCCTGGCGCCCTACGGCGACTCGCGCGAGAACCGACGCTTCCTGCTCGAGATCGCCGCGCGCACGGGCACGCCCGCCCGTGAGGACTGGAACGGACCCGCCGGCGTCTTCGCGACCATGGCCGAGGCCGTCGGGTCCTTCGCCGGGATGTCCTACGAGTCGATCGGTGACCAGGGTGCCCACTCGGCGCCCAGCGAGGCCCTGGCGGAAGCGGAACAGTCGTGATCGAGGCCCTCCTGATCAAGCTGGTGATCGCCGCCGTCGTCTTCGGCGGTGTCCTGAACCTCGCCGGGCTGCACACCTGGGTCGAGCGCAAGCAGTCCGCGCTGATCCAGGACCGCATCGGCGCCAACCGCGCCCCGATCTTCGGCTTCAAGCTGCTGGGCTTGTTCCACGCCGTCGCCGACGCGATCAAGATGTTCACCAAGGAGGACGTCGTCCCACGCGGTGTAGATCGCACGCTCCACGCCTTGGCGCCCTTCTTCTCGGTCTTCTTCGCCCTCGTCGCCTTCGCCGCGATCCCCTTCGGGCCGCAGTTGGTCTTGGGCGAGCGCGTGATCGACCTGCAGGTCGCCAAGATCGACGCTGCCCTGCTCTACATCTTCGCGATGCTCTCGCTCGGCGTGTACGGGGTGATCCTGGCCGGCTTCGCCTCGCGCAACAACTACGCGATCATGGGCAGCATCCGCGCCACGGCGCAGATGATCTCCTACGAGATCGCCCTCGGCATCGCCCTGATCGGCGTGCTGATGGTCTACGGAACGATGGATCTGGGCAAGGCGGTCGAGGCTCAGGGGCACACGATCGCGGGCGGCTGGATCCCGCTCTGGGGCATCGTCGCCCAGCCGGTGGGCTTCGTCGTCTTCCTGACCGCCGCCCTCGCCGAGACCAAGCGCCTGCCCTTCGACCTACCCGAGGGCGAGAGCGAGATCATCGGCTACTTCGTCGAGTACAGCGGGATGAAGTTCGGCATGTTCTTCTTGACCGACTTCCTCGAGACGATCCTCGTCGCCTGCTTGGCGACGACGCTCTTCTTCGGCGGCTGGCAGGTCCCCTACCTCCAGCCCGACGGCTTCCACTTCCCCTGGGGCGCCGAGCTGCCGCTCGCCAATTGGATCTACGTCCTGCTCGGCGTGACGAGCTTCACCATCAAGGTCCTCGCCTTCTGCTTCGTGTTCATGCAGATCCGCTGGACGCTCCCGCGCTTCCGCTACGACCAACTCATGGACCTGGGCTGGAAGGGCCTGTTCCCCATCGCCGTCGTCAACGTACTCGTGACCGCGGTCGTGATGATTCTGCTCGGAGGGGGTGCCTGATGGCCGTCAAGGTCGTGCAGCGGCCCCAGCTGACCTTCTGGGAGAAGCTCTACATCCCGCAGATCCTCTGCGGCCTGAGGATCACGTTCCGGCACTTCTTCAGGAACCTCTTCCTGCACATCGCTCATCGCTTCGGGCGCAAGACCGACGTGCGCGCCGGAGTGACCTACCAGTACCCCGAGGAGCTGCGGCCTCTGTTCTCGCGCCTACGCACGCGCCATCGCCTGATGGTGCGCGGGAACGGCGCGCCGCGCTGCGTCGGTTGCATGCTGTGCGAGACGGTCTGTCCGGCCAAGTGCATCACGATCGTCCCCGCCGAGCACCCCGACCCCGACGTCGAGAAGTTCCCCGTGCGCTTCGACATCAACCTCGGTGTCTGCGTCTACTGCGGCTACTGCGTCGAGGTCTGCCCCGAGGACGCGATCCGCATGGACACGGGGATCCTCGACATCGCGGCGACCTCTCGGGAGGCGATGAAGCTCGACCTCCACGAGCTGATGAACCCCGAGCTGCGCAAGCCCGTCGCGGCCTGCGGGCTCGACTTCCCCCACCAGTGCGGCGTGCACGGCGGGGAGCTACGCGGGAGCTGGGAGGAGACCCTCGCGGCGCTCACGCACCCCGAATGAACCCCTCGAGGCTGCGGACCTCGGACTGGGACTTGCGCAGCTCCGCCTGAAGGAAGTCGCGCAGGGACACGCAAGCGATGACTTCCCCGCCCGCGAGGACGGGCATGTGCCGAACGTGTCGCTCCCGCATGCGATCCTCGCACTCGCTGATCTTGTCGTCTGGAGTGGCCGTGATGACGTCCGTGCTCATGATCTGCGAGACGCGGACCTCCACGGGGTCTCGGCCGGCAGCGACGACGTGGAACACGATGTCGCGCTCGGAGCAGAAGCCGACGAGCTCCCGCCCCGCCACCACGGGGGCTCCACCGATGCGGTGTTTCTCCAGGAAGAGCGCCGCCTCCGCGGCACTCGCGTCGGCCGCGAGGACGAACGCCGGCGGTCGGCCTTCGATGATGTGACGGACCAGGATCATTGACGGACCTTTCCCTCTGCGCTCCCGCGAGCACGGGGTGCAGCCCACACCCGAGGGTGGTCCGCTGCGCGCCGCGGAGCGCGGGAGTCGAAATGGAAGCTCGTTTCCAGGACCTGGGGATCCGGTCGCCATCCTAGCACGCGTTCCCCGCGATGAGCTGCAAGGGAGCGCTGAGCGGTCCTTCCGAGCCGGCGCACGCGGCTGCGGCGGTCCAGGGGAGCGTGCGAGGCCCTCCCGAGTCGCGGCGGGCTACTCGCCCGCCAGCAGGCGCTCGGTCGCCTCCAGCACGGTGCGATCGGCCTCGGGGAGCTCCTCGATCCAGCGCCGCGCCTGGTCGAGCAGCTCGCGGGCCGCTGCACGCTCGGAGGTGTGCCACAGGCAAGCGGCGAACTCGGGCAGGACCGTGTCGGCGTGGGCGCGGGCGTACTCGGGATCGATGCCGTCGAAGACCGAGCGGGCCTGTTCGTACTCCCCTGCCGCGAAGAGCGCGCGGGCTCTCTGAGTCAGCGTGCGTTGCTCCGCTTCGTTGCGACGCTCCTCGCCCAGCTCGATGAGAGCGCCGAGCAGCCCGCCTCTCTGATCCGCAGACCCCGCCTGGGCGTCGGGAACGAAGGCCGCCGCGGTCTCCAGGCGCCCGATGACGGCCAGGGTCGCCAGGACGGTGAGCGTCGCCACCCCCAAGCCGGTCGATAGCCGCGGGTGGCGGCGCCCCCACTTCGAGAGCTTCACGACCAGCCCCGGCGGGCGGGCGTGGATCGGCTCGTCCGCCAAGAACCGGCGCAGGTCCGCGGCCAGATCGTCCATCGTCCGGTAGCGGCGGTCGGGGTCCTTCTCCAGGGCCTTCTGGCAGATGAGGGCCAGGTCTCTCGGCACGCCGGCCCGGACTTCACTCGGATCGCGTGGATCGACGGTCAGGATCCGGTGGAACACCTCCAGGCTCGTCTCGCCTGCGAACGGGCGGGCGAGGGTCAGCGCCTCGTAGAAAGTGGCGCCGAGCGAGAAGATGTCCGTGCGGTGATCGAGGCCCATGCGACGTGCGGCCGCCTGCTCCGGGCTCATGTAGAACGGAGTGCCCGTGAACTCCCCGGTGCGCGAGAGTTCCAGGCCGCCCTCGATGCGCGCGAGCCCGAAGTCGGAGACGTGCGGCTCGTCGTCCTCGTCGATCAGGATGTTGGACGGCTTCACGTCACGGTGCAGGACGCGCAGTCGGTGGGCGTGCTCGAGGGCGTCGGCGATCTTGGCGAACAGGCCTGCCGCCCCGCGGTAGTAGTCGGCGGGGAGGCGCGGGTCCTTGGCGAGCTCCGCGAGGGAGTCGGCGAGTGTGAAGCCGCCGCCGACGAGCTCGAGGGCCATGTAGTGGATCCCGTCCGCCTCACCCGAGGCGTGGATGCGCACGATTCCGGGGTGATCGAGGCGGCCGCAGGCCTGCGCCTCGCGCTCGAAGCGGCAGATCCACTTCCGGTCATCGGCCCCCCGACCCCGCAGGAGCTTGAGGGCGACTCGGCGCTGGAGGGAACCCTGTTCGGCCTCCCAAACCCCGCCCATCCCGCCACGGCCGATCTCCTTCACGAGGGTGAACTCGTCAATAGCCTGGCCGGTGCGGAACTCACCGTCGCCGGGAAGGGACTTCCGCTCCATCACGCCTCCGCCTCCGCAGCGCGGATCTGGCTGCGGACCATCTCGTAGGTCGCGGGGAGCACGACACAGGAGAGCGGGACGCCCAGCAGGAAGGCCGGTAGGAAAAAGCAGGCGAAGGAGAGCAGGACCAGCACCGGCACGGCGCAGAGCACTGCGGCCAGACGCCAGGCGACGGGCCGGGTCACGCTCGCGCTCGCACGCAGGGCGGCGCGCGCGCTGGAGACGTGGCTCAAAGGGTCGATGATGAGCAGGGCGGCGAAGGAGAGACGGGCGTAGAGGTAGATCCACAAGATCAGTGCCGGTGGCCCTACCAGGAACAAGGCGGTCGTCCCGCCCTGGGATGGATCGCCCGCCGGTGAACCGATCAGGTAGCCCACACCCAACCCGGCCGCGAGCAGCACCCCCGGAATGGCAAGGATGAGCAGCCGCAGGAGGTTGACGCGCACGAGCACCCAGTAGCTCCCGAAGCCTCGGAGCAGCTTGCTGAATCCGGGCGCCTGACAGCGAACGGCCAGCAGGCCCAGGTACAGGAAACCGGCTTGGAGCGCCGGCATGAGAAACAGGGAGGAGAGGAGATTCAGCAGTGAGGTCGAGGTGACCTCGAGCCGCCCGTTTTCGAACGGCTCGATCAGGTACCCCTCCCAGACGAACCTCCCCAGGAGCACCCCGAACAGGTCGGCGAGATTGCCGACGCCCAGATAGGCGATCCCCGCGCCGACGAGCAGCCAGTAGTGCTGTCCGAGCACGCGCCACGCCACGGAGAAGGCGGCTTGGAACGAGAAGGGCGGCAGCCGCTGCTCGGATACAGCGAAGTCACAGAAGCGATCGGTGCTCGGGGTCTTCTCAGTCATGGCGGTCGGGCGGCGCACCGTGCGGGTCCGTTCGGGTGCGCATGGGAGGAACGAGGGTCCACACGCCGCCACGCGAAGTCAACCCGGTGGATCCTCGCGACGCGGTCCTCCGGCGAGGGGGAAGCGCGCGGCGCCCGGCGGCGGCTCTGGACTCGGCCCCCGAGCAGCTCGCCAGGCGCCTCCTGGACGGGCGGGCGTTGTACGCGGGGTCCCCAGACCGAGCTGCTCGACGAGGAGAGCCTTGCGGGCTGCTAGACCGGGTGCCTGCCCCGCCTCCGCTGGGCGGAGAAGAAGGTCGGGGCTACCGAAACGCCCGGCGTTCGGCCATCGTATGCCGGATTACGGGCTTCCGCAGTTCCACTCCCCACGCCGAGCCTCTACCAAACCGCCATGATCCGACCGAACCGCACGCGCGCCGTCCTGCTTCCTTCCGTACTCGCCACCTTCACCTCGATCGCCGTCTGCGGCCAGGAGGAGCCCGGCGGGGGCCTGAAGGAGATGGTGCGCGAGGCCGACGCGAATTTCGGCTACGAGGTCCTGGCGGAGGACACGGTCGGCTCCTGCAAGGCCACGGTGGCGCGCCTGACGTCCCAGACCTGGCAGGAGATGGAGTGGTGGCACTGGCTCTCGATCCTCGCTCCGAGCAAGGTTGAGCACCCCGACAAGGTGATCCTGTTCATCACGGGCGGGTCCAACCGCGACGAGTACCCGCAGACGGGATCCTCGGAGGCGGTGATGCTCTCGATGCTCGCCGAGCAGAGTGGCGCCACGCTCGCCGTCCTGCAGCAGGTGCCCAACCAACCGCTCTTCGACGGGCTCTACGAGGACGACCTGATCGCGTACACCTTCGACAAGTACCTGCTCGGTGAGGGCGATGACTGGCCTCTGCTCGCCCCGATGGTCGAGAGCGCGGTCCGCGCGATGGACGCGGTGCAGCAGATCGCGTCACAGCGCTGGGGCAGGGAGATCAGCGAGTTCATCGTCAGCGGCGCTTCGAAGCGCGGCTGGACGACATGGCTGACTGCGGCGGTGGACGAGCGCGTGAGCGCCATCGCGCCGATGGTGATCGACGTGTTGAACATCCAGCCGCAGATGGAGCGGCAGCAGCGGACCTACGGCGGGTTCAGCGAGCAGATCGAGCCCTACACCAAACTGCGCATCCAGGAACGGATGGCGTCGGAGGACGGCCGCGTCCTCACCAGCTTCGTCGATCCCTTCACCTATCGCTCGTCTTTCACGATGCCCAAGCTCGTCCTCTTGGGAACGAACGATCCGTTCTGGACCGTCAACGCCTCCAGCCTCTACTTCGACGAGCTCCCCGGCCCCAAGAACCTGTTCTACCTGCCCAATGCCGGCCACGGCCTGGGCCTGGGGGTCCTGCCGACGGTGACAGCCTTCTTCCGCGCTTCGATGGCGGACGAAGTTCTGCCGAACCTCAACTGGAAGACCGGCAAGGACGGGGCGCTCACGGTGCGCTGGCCGGAGGGGGGCAAGGCGAAGCTCTGGCAGGCCACCTCGCCCGACCGCGACTTCCGCAAGGCGAAGTGGACCGCGAGCGATCTGAAGGGCAAGCGCAAGACGCGGGCACGGGTCGACGCACCGGGCGAGGGCTGGACGGCCTGGTACGTCGAGGTGACTTTCGAGGACGAGGAGCGCGGCAAGTACCGCCTGAGCACGGAAATCCAGGTCGTCCCCGACACCTACCCCCACGAGCTACCAAAGGCCGAGAGTCCCGGGGGCTGACCCTCCGGCTCACCGGCCGCTCTGGTCGCCCTCGCCGCCGCGGCGCAGAAAATAGACCAAGCTCACGATCAGGGACAGGGCTCCCGCGGCGCTCATGAAGTAGGAGAGCGCCGAGAAGAACTCCAGGCGCGTCGACGACGCCTGGAAGAAGTCCTTGTAGACCTGCAGGCCGACCGAACCGGTGTAGCCGACGGCGTCGGTCAGGTAGATGGCGAAGACGGCGGTGCCGGCGAAGCGCGTGTAGGCCAGCAAGCGGTCGAAGAGCACCGAACCGAAGGGCACGTAGGCCAGGTAGGCGCCCAGGCCGACGAGCGTCATCCACTGCACGCCGCCGATGGAGCCGCGCTCGAGGAGCCAGGTGGAGGCGCCCATCAAGAGCGTCCCCGCGGTCATGATGGCAAAGGCCAATACCAGCCCCATGCGGTTGTCTCGTACCAGCGAGAGCAACGACAGCGCAACCATCACGCCAAAAGCGATCGGCACCTCGGTCTGGGTGAAGATCCCGGCGCGGTCGCCGAGGCCCAGCTCGCGGAGGATCTCAACGCCGTAGTTGTCGCGGTAGTCGCGGTAGGCGGTCAGGAAGAAGTACATACCGCTGAGTAGCAGCATCCCGAGGAAGAACTCGCGCAGGAACGACCAGCGATCGCCGGCGTACATCCGCACGCGCTTGGAGCGTTCCTTCATGTCCGCCTCGCTCGGCTGCGGGATCTGCGCCAGGAGGATGACGCCGACGACGAAGGCCGGGAAGAAGAGGGCGCCCATGGTGACCGGCATCCAGTAGTCTCCCACGCCGTGGGCGCTCATCAGCCAGCGCCCGACGTCCTTCACCATGCCGCTGGCGATGATGTAGGAGCACGACAGCCCGGCGAGCATGAACTCCGAAGTGCGCCGGCCTTCGAGGTGCAGGACAACGGTGCCCCACACCATCCCCAGGGGCAGGCCGTTGAGGAAGATTGCGAAGACCTTGAGCGAGGGGGGCAGCACTGCGAACAAGAGCAGCGCCCCCCAGGCGACCAGGATCAGGCCGACGAGCAGCCGTGCCCGGCCTCGACGCCCGATCTCCGAGCAGACCTTCATGCCCACGAACTTCGAGATCGTGTAGCCGACGATCTGAGCGATGACGTAGGCGGTCTTGGCGTCGAACGCCGTCCCCCAGAGCTTCAGCCCCTCGTACTCCGCCGCCGCGAAGGGCTTGCGGAAGGCGTACATGCAGAAGTACGTCGTGAAAGCGGCGGCGATGGCATAGAGGCCCAGGACCCCCGGCCGGGCGCGGCCGAGTGCCGCGGTCACCCGGCCCGTGCGGGCCTGATCTGGTTCGATCACCTCACCCATGCCGTTCGTGGTCCGGCCGCCGTCGCGCGCTCGGCCGGGCGGGGTGAGCCTAGCGCACGCGCCGGGCCGGGGCACGGATGCTCGGTCCCACAGGCGCCACTCGACCGCTCCCGGCCGCTCAGCTCCCCGCTCCGCTTCCTCGTTGGACGACGAAGGCGAGCATCCCGGCCGAGACCACCGCTGCCGTCGCGTCGAGGTTCTCGTCGTCCCAGATGGTGAAGTGGTTGCCCGCGATCCCGGCGGCCTCGATGTCGGGGGTAGCGTGGGCGCTCCAGCCCATCGTAGGGTCGGATCCGGGATAACCGAGTCCGGCTCGGTAGTCGTCCAGGGCGAGGATCGGTCCGGGCCAATCCAAGCGCTGGGCCAATCGCCCCATCGTCGTCAGATGGCCCCCCGCCGGCGGGAAGAGCCACAGCGGCGGGCCACCGGCGGCGAGGGACGTGCGCGCGACGACGAAGGGGCCTGGGTCGCCGCCCTTGAGGGCGGCGGCGAGGGTGCGCAGGGTGATCGCACCGGCGAGGTCGAGAGAGTCGAGAGTCACGCCCAGCTCCTCCAGGACCAGAGCCAGCATCTCCTCGAAGAGCAGCGAGCCGCCTCCGAGGTCGAGGAAGTCGGTGTCGAGATCGAGCTCACCGACGCCCAGGAGGCGCTTTGAGATCGCCTCCAGCGCCGGGGCGCGCGGGCCGAGCTCGGCGGGTTCGGAGGACGATTCCGGCTCAGCCTCCAGGCTCGTCCAGAGGGTCGGGAGCTCGGGTCGCACGAGCTTCCCCGTCGCGTTGTGGGGCAGGGCCTCCACGAAGCGGATGCGCCGCGGGACCTTATGGAGTACGAGGCGGTCGCGGACGAGGGACTTCAGCTCGCCCGCCTCGGCGCCGTCGCCCTCGCGCACGACCAGGGCCGCGAGGTCCTCGCCGAGGCGCTCGTCCTCGACGCCCAGGACCGCCGCCTCGAGGACGCCCCGGTGGGCTTCGAGCGCGGTTTCGACCTCGCGCGGCTCGATCATCTCGCCGCCGCGGCTGATCTGGTTCTTGCTGCGTCCGACGAGGAACAGGAACCCGTCGCCGCCCAATCGCCCGAGGTCCCCGGTCCGGAACCACTCGCCCGCGAAGGACTCCAGGCTCTCTCCGCGGTGGTAGCCGCGGACGACGTTCTCTCCGCCGATCCAGACCTCGCCGATCTCTCCACAGGCGACGTCCTCTCCATCGCCGTCGATCAGTCGCACTCTCGGTCCGACGATCTTGCCGCAGCTTCCCGTCTTGCAGCCCTCGAAGGGCTGGACGGCGATCTGCGAGGTGGCCACGGTCATGCGTAGGAGGACGGCCGGTACGCCCAGGCGTTCGGAGAGTCGTGCGCGGAGCGCTTCGTCGAGGGTGGGGGCCCGCCCGGGGGCCGCCGGCGCGACCTCGTCGCAGCTGACGAGGATCAGGCACGGCGCGAGGTGTTCGAGGAGGGCGGACAGCTCCTTCTCGGGCGTGCGCGGGTTGACCGGTGGGTAGGCGAAGCGCGAGGCGCAGGCGAGGGCGCAGAGGGCGGTCCCCGGTCCGTCGGGCACCAGGGCGAGGACGGGTTCCCCGTCGCGGGCGCCGGCATCCGCCAGGCGGGCGTGGAGGGTTGTGATGCGCCCCACGAGCTCCCCGCGGTCGAGCCGCTCGCCGCCGGGGGCCACCGAGGGCGGCGGGCTCGGGCACCGTGCGTGCGAGGTCGCACAGGGTCCCGCCGAAGGGCTGCATCGCGCGCCTCGGCTCTCCTCCAAGTCGCTTGCCGTGCCGGTCATCCAAGCACGCGCCCTGCGTGCGTGACGGCCGCGGGTTCTCCCTTCGGTCGGGCCAGCGCACCGTCGGGCTCATTCTCCGCGGGTGAACCAGCTTCCGCCCCGGCCGATCCAGTTCGTGCCCTCGCCCCAGATCGCGTGGGTCTTGCCGATGTCGTCCACGTCCAGCTCCAGGTAGTCGCCGTAGGGGAAGAGATAGCCGCTGGCGTGCTTGTAGGGCGCGCCGGTCGCCATTTCGGAGAGGCGCACCTCGTCGAGCCAGCTCGCTCCGCCGTCGCGCGTGCGTCGGTACCAGGTGTTCCAGCGATCGGTGCCGTTGCGGTCGTCCTGCCAGACGACGCGGAAGTCGCCCGGGTCGGGGCCGGGGGCGACGGCCCCGAAGGCGTGGTCGATGCCCGCGCCGGCGGTGGAGAGGGCCGTGCGGCTGCTCCAGTTGACGCCGTCGGCGGAGGTGCGGGCGTAGACCATCTGTTCCTCGCCCGGCGTGTTCCCGGCGTTGTAGGCGACGAGGATCACCCCGGCGGCGTCCACGGCCACACCGATCGAGGGCCCGAGGAATCCGAAGGGGCAGGAGGGGGACCAATTGCAGGTCGGCAGCTCGGCGGAGACGTCCACCAGTGCCGTGTTCCAGCTCGCGCCCCCGTCGGCGGATTGGATCAGGCGTACGCGGGCGTTGCCCTGGTAGTTCTGGCTGTAGTCGGTGGCGCCGAAGTAGACCTCGCCGCCGGGCCCGACGGCCCCGTCGGTGTGGAACCAGTAGCGGTTGTCGTTGTTGGTTCGCACCGGCGCCGCGAAGCTCTGTCCGAAGTCGTGTGAGGCGGACACGTAGCTGTCGCTGGCGTTGAAGGCGACATAGACGTCCCGTCCGTCGCTCGAGCATGCGACGACCGGTTTGTCGGACCAGGACGGTGGTGCGCCGGGTCCGACGATGGTCACCGGATTCGACCAGCTCACCCCGTGGTCTGTCGAGTGCGCGATCTTGACGCCGGGCACGTATCCGTGGAGCCACGCGGCGTAGACGATGCCGCCCGTGGCGGCTTCGAGGATCGGGTCGTTCTGTGTGCCGTTCACGGCGTCCATGAAGACGTCCGCTTCCCAGCTCCTTCCGCCGTTGNTGGAGCGGCGAAAGATCATGGCCGGATCGGGNGCGCCCCCGCCGCCTCCGGGCGAGTAGCGCGTGGTCATCTGGTAGACGACGTCGCCGNCGGGATCGACGGCCACGGCCGGCTCCCAGTCGTCCCCGTCGCTCCACAGCCGTTCGGTGTCGAAGCCGGGTGAGATCGACGAGAGTTGCGGGTGTTGCGCCACTTCGAGCGTCGCTCGCCAGCTCGGCGGCGAGCCGCCCCGACGCGCCTTCGTGTGGGTCGGCGCCGGCCGTTCCCGTCCGTCCCCCCCCACGCCGCGGCACCCAGCTCCGGCGACCGCGAGCCCTACCGCCGCGATCAGCGCGGTGACGAGTGCTGAGTGTCTTGCCACGCGCTTCATGCTCTCCATTATCCGCCAGATCCGCGGCCCCGCCAGGGGCACTTACGCTGCTCCCAGGTGCCCCGCCTGTGGTCCCTCCTGCTGGGGAGCAGAGACAGGCCCGCTCGCTGTGTCGTAGGCTGTCTGCCGTGCGGCGCAAGCTCTGGATCCGGCTGTCCTTGCTCCTGGCTCTCGGCCTCCTGTGGGCGCTCAGTCACGCCCGGCCGTGGACGGCGATCCACTCGGGCACGCCGGGGCGGGTGTGGGGCGTCCAGTCCGCGCATGGCCACGCTTCATGGGCGCGGGTCGCCGTCACCGCCGAGCATCCAGAGCTCGCCGTCGACCCCACGGCCAAGGCCGCTCTCCGCGAGTTGCTCGCTGGTGGATCAAAGCTGCTCCTCTTCTCGTTCTCGGGTTCGCGCACGGAGGAGCACGCCCGCGAAGGCGAGGCCGTCCTCCTGGACAAGACGACCTTCCAGCTCCACTGGGGACTCCTGACGGCCCTCCCGCTGCTGAGTATCCTCACCCTCCTGCTCTCCCGCCTGTGGCGGTCGTGGAGAGCCTGGAGGAGCGGCTAGCACCCTCGTGCGAGGCGACGGGGTCGGCTACGCGCCCTTGGGCGTACCCACGAGTACGGTGCCCATGATCTTCGCCCCCGCCTGTCGCAGGCGCAGGGCGGCTTCCCCGGCGGCGGCTTCGCGGGTCTTGTTGTGGCGAGCGACGAGCACGGCGCCGTCGGCGGCCGCCGCGAGGGCGGTCGCTCCGGAGCCGGTCAGTACGGCGGGAGCGTCGAGGATCACGCGGTCATAGCCTTCCGCGAGGCCCGCCAGGACCGCGCTCGCGCCGGGTCGCGCCACCAGGTCTCCAGGGTGCTGACCGGCCTGGCCGGCGGGCAACAGGGAGAGGTCGTCGAGATCGGTGGGGCGTGTCTCCACTTCGTGTTCCTCGTCGGCCGTCAGGGCTTCCGCCAGCCCCGGTCCCGCCTTGCCGTCTCCGAACCAGCGGTGCAGTTGGGGCGCTTCCAGGTCCGCGTCCACGAGCAGCACCCGTTCGCCCCCGCGCGCCAGGGAGCGCGCCAGTTGCGCCGCGGTGGTGGAGCATCCCTCGCCTTGCGCCGCCGAGGTGACGGCGATGACCTTGCCGCTGTTTCCGTGTCGGAACGCGCTGCGCAGGGCGCGGTAGGCGTCGGCCGCGGGTCCCTGCGCAGCCCCCGCGCGCCCGCGCCGGTCGGGGGGTACGGACGCCAGGTGCGCAGCGCCGACGGCCCGCTCGAGCTGCTCGGCGGAGACGACCGGTCGCTGGGAGGCCTCGCGCAAGAATGCCAGACCGGTACCAAGCAAGAGGCCGAGCACCAAGCCGAGCGCGAGGTTGAGGGGGATGTTGGGCGACCTGGGCTTGAGCGGTGGCACAGCCCACTCGATCACCTCCACGCTGGGCACGGCCGCGGTGCGGGCCATGGCGACCTGTTCCTTCTGGGCAACGAGGAAGAGGTAGATCTCGCTGAAGGCGCGCACGGCGCGGCTGTGACGCGCGAGTTCCAGGTGCGCGGCGGGCAAGCTGTCCATCTCGCCCTGGTAGGTCGCAAGGATGGAGTCCAGGTCCGCCGCCGTGCGCTGCTGACGCCAGAGCTCGTTCTCGAGCCAGCTCTCGACGCTAGCCATGCGCTCCTGGATCTGCAGGTTGACCGCTACGAGGGCGGGCCATTCGTCCTCGTAGGTCCCTTCCAGCACGCGCTTCTCGCTCAGCAGGCCCGCCAGGGGAATGACGCGCGCGCTGTTCGACAGGATCCCCTCCGAGAGCTCGAGGCCGGTGATGTCCTCGGGGGTCAGATCCCCCTTGCGCAATCGCTCGAGCAGATCGTCCGAGGTGTGCGCGGCCAGGTCCGCTCGAACGCGCTCGAGGTCCACCTCAACGAGCTTGTCGACCAGAGCCACGGCCGCCTCCGGCAGGACGATGTGTCCCACCCGCTCTCCAAAGGCCTGCAGCTCGAGCTCGGCCCGCTCCAGGTCTCCGCGGATGCGCTCGATCTCCTCGTCGACAAAGCCAACGGAGCGAGCAGCGCGGCGCAGGAAGCGGGCGCGGTTGTGGGCCATGTAGGAGCGCACCAAGGCGTTGACCGTGCTCGCCAGGCGGTCAGGGTCGCGATCCTCCAGGGCAACTCGCAGGACATTCGATCCGCGCTCGGTCTCCTCCACCGCCAGCTCATCCAGGAACAGGTCGACGGCCTTCTGCAAGCCGCGCACGGTCAGTCGGAAGCGCCGCCCCGCGAGCCCAGCCATGTCGGTGCCTTCCGGGTCGAGGCGCAGGCGGGCCGCTTCCCAGGTGACGGTTCCGTCGGCTGCCAGTTCGACCTCCCCGCTGCGACGATCCCAGAGGCTGTCCACGGTCAAGCGCACGCGAGTCGCGCTCACGACGTCGATCAGCACGGGGTCNNTGAAGTCCTCGGGGAACTCCCAGGCGNTGACCTCCACGGCCAGNCTGCCGAGGGGNTCCGGTTCATCCAGGAGCTTGCGTCGNATTGCCGNCCACATGCTCTGGTACGCCAGGTCATCCACGAGCGCCGTGAGGGTCAGCCCTTCTTCCGGCACCAGGTCCGNGGTCCCCGGCGGCCCCACCACGGCCCTCACGACGGGCCTGGAGCGCAGCACCTCGATCTCGGCCGCCGTCTGAGGTGCGCCTCCAATTAGGCCCGAGAGGTCCACGGGAAGGTTCGCGAGCTGGCCGAGCATGCTTGACCGGGCGGTGACGTCCTCCACGAGGAGGCGCGCCTCGGCCTTGTAGGTGGGCGCGATCAGGAGGGTCGCGGCCACAGCGACGCTCAGGCAAAGGGTGGTCACGGCCAGGATTGACACCTTGCGCCGCCTGAGGGTGGAGACCAGGTCCCCCAGGGAGATCTCCTCTCCCCACCCACCTTCACTCCAGCCCGGCCCGCCCTTCGGGCCAGGCGCTGCCCCTATCGGCTCCTGATCTTCACGCGATCCGGCAGTCATTATTCTTTGCCCAGAAGCTCCACGAGAGTCACCGCACTCGTGACGGCCGAGATCGGCACGGTCACCACCTGTAGAAGGGGAACCACGTCACGCACGGCCTCAAACCTATCTACCCAGGAGCGCCGGCCGACGTAGATCACATCCCCATGACCGATGAGGCTCGTCATGCGCCCATCGAGGGCCGAACTGTCCAGCATCATCAGGTTCTCTGCCTCGAGCCCCCCGCGCATCCAAACGATCTGCTTGCGGTTCGCCGCGCCAGAGTAGCCGCCCGCCAGGGCTAGTGCTTCCAGGGCAGTGATCGGCTGGGCGATGGGGAACACTCCCGGTCGGCGCACCTCACCTAGCACCACATAGCGGTGAGCCTTGAAGCTCACCACGGACACATCCACTCTGGGGTCCTTCAGATACCTCCTCAGGGCACCTCTCGCCGCCTCGCAGACACCCAGGACAGTCAGGCCGGCCACCTCCACGGGCCCCACCCCGGGTAGCTGTATACGCCCCGCGCCATCCACGGGAGCCTGGGTGCTGAGGCTAGGATGGTCGTACACGTTCACCCGCAGGACATCCCCCGTGCCCACATGATACTCCGCAGGTGAACCAACGGCCGCCACCTGCCCATTGGAAGGCAGAATCACGTTGGGAGCGTCGGAGGCGCATCCGATCAAGAGCAGAGCCCAAGGTCCGCGAAGGGGAAGAAGCCGCAACATCTGGCGGGACCATAACAACCCCTCAGCCCTCGGCGCGAGCCCAATGGTCCTGACATGCGGGGAGCGCCACCGTAAGGCTAGTGACCATGCCTGGAGCCGTCGCTGGGCACTGTCTTCAGCCGGGGCGAGCCTCCTCGGTGACGACGACCTCCATGGGCCTGTGGACTGAAAGTCGCGCATCTTGACCCTGTCACGAGCCAAGGGTGGACCTTCTCGACGTGGACCATCACTGCACGCAGGTGGGTTGGAAGCCGTGAGTTCTCCTTCGGTGTGAATGGAGCAAAGGCCGCCATCCCGTGCCGCGGTGTAGAGAGGTTGGGCAGGCTACCCAGGCCCTATCGACAATAGTCCCGCGGCCCGCCGCCCTAGGAGTTTTCTTTCCACTCGGGCTCAGAATCGTCTCAGGGCTGGACTCTCGTAGCGGGGATTCGTACATAGACGGCCAGAGAGAGCGGCTTTGGGGCGATGGTGAGAGCGCCAGGAGGCCCTTGCACGCCAGCCGGGCTACCGGCCCTTCCCCGCCACGAACCCGGAAGACATGTCCCCGACACCGACCAGCGGCGCTGCCAGCGAGCGTGTACACGTGCTCCAGCCAGGCGGTTCAATGGCGCCGGCGGAGAGGGGAGCACGGGACGGCGTGATCGTCCCGGGGCCCGGTAGCCTCGCCGAAGGCGCGGCAAGCCCGCTCAAGGCCGTGGGGAGCACCACACCCAACTGGGTCGAGCTCGAACCGCGCGGCCTGTACGGGAACATCGGGCGGCCACTGCTCGACATCCCCCTGACCCTGTTCTGCGCACCGATCGTGGCCCTGCCCGCCCTGCCGCTGGCCATGGTGAA
>NZBA01000004.1 GCA_002686265.1 Planctomycetota bacterium | reverse complement strand
TGTGGCCTGCAATAAATCCTGAAGCCCCAGTCACACACACCAGCGTGCCATTCACAGGATGCGCCATTTTCGTAATATTTCCCGGCGAAGACACCATTCACGGCGGATTTCAGCAAAATCAAAGTGTCAGAATTCCCCATTTCTTCAAGTGGGTGTTACGCGGCGTAGGAGGGATATCTGGGTGTGTTGCGGCTGGAGAGTCTTTCTGTGGCTGTTGTTGTTACGTGGGTGGGCACAAGCGTCGTATTCGTACGCTCTGGGGCGAGGTGCGCGGGGATATGTTGCAGGGGGCTTTTGGGTGCTGGACGCAATATGAAGACGTGTATGGGGGTTTGGGGAATGATGTGAATGTATATATGGCTGTGATGTTGTTGTTTAGCTTGTAGAGTGGCGGTTACGGGCGTTACGAGATGCGCACACTTTTGCGCTCGTCTGGGCCTGTGTGTCACCACCATGTGTCTAAATGTCACCAAATCATCTTAATGCTCCATAATGTGTGTCAGACACCCTGTTGTAAGCTGGAAGCCCCGGGATGGCCCTGAATCGCGCATATTTGCTGGCTGCCGTGGAGTGCCAATTGAGCGGGCTTTTGTGCCGTTGTTTCTCACTGTTACTGCTCTATCCCTCCTCTGTGGGTGTGTATAATAGCTGACAGCTCCTTACCGGGCGGGTATGTAGATTAGATGTTGTTCCTGGGTGATGCGGTGCGCAGTTGCGCGCGCAGATATGTGCTCCCCCTGTGCTCCCTTGTGCCCTAACCTACACACCTGACCAGGTCCCTGTCGAGTTACAACAGCAGTGGCTAGGTGGAGAGGGAATGGATGTGACCACAGATGCCGCGGATGGCTCAATTGTGCACCCCTTGGCAGACCCTGCCCATCACGCAGGTACGCTTATTTTGTGGCACATAGCCTCGCAGTTCACTTCTTGTCTCGAATGCACCAGATTTGCGAACTCTATGCACTGGGGCTTTCAGTGAAGCGGCTGTGGCAGCAGCCAATGTGATGCAGCGCCTTGTTGGGCCAGTGCTCTTTGCCAAGCAAGCACCCTTTCGTGTCAAGTGGGGGATGGCGGCCAAGCATACGTCCAAAGCATTTGCGCCACGCACCGGGGTAGGCGGCTACGTTGTGCTGGTGGCACTTGTACCCGTCTCCGACACAGCAGCAGATGTGATGGTGTTGTATGCCTTCGACAGCAACGTCACCGTGCGGCATGGGCTGCTGGCGGAGGCCGTTGTGGAAGGTCTTAAAGTGGACCATACGACGCACGAGATTCGCCATGTGTTGGGTGTGGACATCACGCTAGGCTGCACCCACCCTCCCGCCGCGAAGATTCGCAGAAGCAGGCTGATCGATGCCCT
Source organism: Planctomycetota bacterium (assembly GCA_002686265.1). Taxonomy (GTDB): domain Bacteria; phylum Planctomycetota; class UBA1135; order UBA1135. The sequence continues at coordinate 7,054 of NZBA01000004.1, read as the reverse complement.
GTCTGATTTCAACAAGCAGGTGGCAGGGAGTATAGACTTGCGCTTCTTTGCCTATATCACAACCAGGACTCGGAGTGAGTATGGGGTGGGGTGTGTCACGTGTCGCACTCATGCCTAGTTCAGACAAACACGGGACTCTGGCGTACGTCACAGCACCACCCAACTTTGAAGCCACGCAAGCCCAGCTCCGAGGCCTAATGCACACCCGCTCGCAAGGAAATGCGCGGGATGAGCTTTGTTCGCACCTCCCTGCTGGTCACGGTGAGCTGATGCTCTTGCACCATGGCATGGGCCGCAGTGCTGTTGAGTGGCAGGTGACGCAAGGTCTGAGGGCCATGAACCTGCGGACACCGCCGTTGTTCCAGTACCTGAGCTGGTTGCACCAGTGCAACAGAGGCAACGCCAACTGTCTCCCCGCCAACGAAGCGGCGGCGCACTTGGTGACGTTGCAGCTCCAGTGGGATGGCACTGTACGCCCATCCAACCTCTCCGCAACGACTACCACGCCACGTCAAGCACCTGTCCGGGAAGAAGACACCAGCACACGTGGAGACACCATGGAGACAGGTGGAGACCATGAGGTGGACCGTGAGGAAACCCATCGACGTGCAGCACAGCAGTTCACCACGGAGGCTGCCAGTGTCCACGCACGTCCCACCCATGGCCGGCATGCGGTGCAGAGGTGCACACCTCAGGGACAGTCCCCTCCAGCGGAGACACCTGGACAACTACTGTTGACTGCTGTGAAGAGTCGATCCGTGTACTTTCGCTGCTGCGGTGTTTGGCCCGTGGCACGTCCTGTCGGGCACAGTCGTGGCTCTCAGCGTGCCCGCCTTCGCTTTGTTGTGGCACGGGTGCAGTCTTGGTGTCCCTTGAAGACGACTTGTACGAGGTCGGACTTGCTGGAAGTGCTCGTGCTCAGGGACGTGGACGGTCCGTACGTCTTGGAGCGGGTGTGTCATTGTCCCTGCCCTGCAGACGAGCAGACAGCAGACCATCCTGTTCACTGCCGATACAAAGAGTTGCTGCAGGCTGCTGTGCCAGCTGCGCTGAATACACTGCAAACCTTGGAGGTACCAGGCGACGCCCGCGCAGCACATGTGCCAGTTACCCTCCCCAATCCACCGCAGACGTTGGGCTGGGATGCAGTGTTGCGGGAGGATGTTGCGGCGGTGACTGGCAACGGTGGGACTGTCGTGTGCATTACGAGTATACGTGGACAGCACCTGTACTTCACCACAACGTACAACGAAGTAGCATCTGCCCACGCCACACGCGTGCACACCGTGTCCCTCAACCGTACGACAAAGAAGTACAGGTGCGCCTGCAGTGCGCCTATGACGAAGTACAACACGAAGAGACTCCAGAAGCAACCCAAACAACGCGACTGTGTCCACATCAGGGCCGTGCGCCAGGCTCTACAGCCCCAAGACAGTGCAGGCGCTGATACTCCGTCGTCTCCCCCCCCTGATACTCCGTCGTCTCCCCCCCCTGCCACGACGTTGCCCGCGGCTCCTCCACGGGAGCAGCGTCAACCGGAAGACGGGGATATATTCCAGAATGACGACGGTGTGTGGTTCGTGGTTGGGGCAGTGTCTCGCCACGGTAGTGATCCGGCGAATTACAGGAACATGTCCGACGCGTGTCGCGCACTTGAGACACAACTCGCTACAATCATCCGCGCTCCCTCCACGTCAACGGTGCCGGCTGTACCCGCAAGACACAGAATCAGTACTGCGGCCAATGTACAAGCTATGCCTCGCTGGGACGGTCGTCCACACCAGTTCCGTCCCACCCAGTGGGACATTGACGAGTATTGCGGGCGGCATCCAGAGGCACAGGGCGTCCATTTCACGGAGGAGGAGGCGTCGGACATCATCCTTCACTGCACTTCCGGCTCCGTCATCGTCCGAGTCATTGATTTGAGCGGGCATGATGATGCAGGGACAAAACACCTGGTCCTATGCTCCATGCGTGGTACGGAAATCACCAGATCCTCCTTCTACACCTGCTTCACCAACAATGTTGGGTGGGCACACACACGAGCCCTCTTTGGCACGCACAAAGTCCATTCCTTTACCGTGCAGCACTCCTTGGAGTCATTGCTNCGATGCTACCCCGACGGTCAAGCCATTCTCCCTACTATCAAAGATTACCGCACGTTCCTGCACACGTTCGTAGCCAACTTCCAAAACTCTGCACATGGCGTACATTCCACGCTGTGCCCCGTATGTGGAGACCATCCTCGTTGTCTCATCGTGGATGCCTCCTCCATTGGTGAGTTGACTCGCTTGCATTATTACTCAGACTCCTCACCCACCACCTTCACCCAGGCCCCTCTCCGAGGAAGGTGCAGGAAAGGGATTGTGGCTCTTTTCAAGAGGTGGAAGTACCCTCCACCGTCAAAGGCAAGTTGCGGGACGCTTCAGTGTGGGGAGCTACAACCCGGTTGCGAGGGGCTGCGGTGCTCATGTCGGAAGGTATCTTGCACTCGTGGTCGGAAGCGGAGGACGCCCGTCTTGAAGAGGTCGTGCAGTCCGCAATAGCGCGGATTCCACGCGTGGACTGTGATCGCCACACCGTGGCGCGGTGGCAGCAGTGGATGCGCACCACGGTGGACGCCACGAAGGCTGTGTACGGCACAGCAGCGCGTGGGATCAACAAAGTCGACGCGTACGCCGCATTGCGCCGTGTGCTACACCGCGTGATGCACCAACTACCAAACGTCAGCCCGGAAACGGTGTGGCGAGAGTATCGCGACAGGACATATCCTGAACCCGCCCTCCACAGTATCACACTGCCCTCCGCGACAAACAATAGCTCAGTGACACTTGCGGAGGTGTTCAAGGCGATGGCATCGCCGTCCTCACCCGCACCAGCCCTTGTGCAGAGAGTGGTCGGGATGTATGCGTGCTTCAAGGATCCTCCCGGTAGTGATGCTGCAGTGATGCCCCACGTGGTGAGCTTCGTCCGTGAGGTGCTCCTGGAAGCTCCAGCGCCGAAGCTCGTGACGTGCCCGACCCTCATGGTCGTCGTCGCCAAATTCGTCCAGCAGCTAGCAGACCAGGATTGTCCCATTATGCCATTCACAGCCGGCGAGCAGCCTCCACCCCCCCCGAAGGAGTGGGCGCTCAACAGTCTCATCTGGTACTTCCTCTATTACGCACAGAGGCTCACGCACGACGTCATGGACGGGAAGCAGTGGAGTTGGTGCAAGTGATTGTTGACACAGCAAAGACTATTTACGACAATGCCCTCTCTGTCCACGACCTCCTTGGGGTGTTTAAGCCGCATCGTGTGAGGGAGAGTGACGGGTACTTTGCCTTGAACGGCAACATGCAGGCGCATCCCCACATTGTCAAAGTGACTGGCACAGGCGCCCACAACACCAGCTCATCCAACAAGCCATCCTACAAGAAAGACTCCGTTGCTGCCAAAGGCTGCTGCCCCGTGATGGCGGCTGTGTGCCCACATAGTGTTGTGTACGCCCTGGCAGTTGTGAGAGGCTGTGAGGGTGTCACAGACGTCACTCGTTTACTGTGCTTCTTTCCGAAGCCCCAAGCACTGGTGTACGACAATGCAGCAGCACTGCTGGCACACCTCCTCAACTCAGACTATGGCAGTTACCGCAACTGCGTCGTCTTCTTCGACGCCTTCCATCAGAGTGGGCACCCTACAGCATCAACAGTGTTTTGTGGAGTACTCAGTGCGCTGTTCAACATCAACACCTCTGCGGCGGAAGGGCTCTGGGCGTCGGTGAGAAAGTCTGCCTGTGTTCTCCTGCCTCTGACCCGCATGCTTGCAGCTCAAGGGGTGGACTCCGTACTTGCGCCGTATGACCCTTCCAGGGTACATGCTGCACATTCTCTTCTACGTTGCCCTCCACAACCAACGCGTCTCCTCTGACATGATACAGGCCTCCAACAGCGCCGCGCCTTCTGATCAAAGGTTGGCCTTCATGGCACACGGGTTGGTGGGGGACAGTGACGAGCTCGAGCTCCTCTCCCAGATTGCCAGTGGGACGTGGCCGCCACCACCCCAACCCATTGACCCACGTGTGTCAGGGGCCGACATGGCCAATGTAGCACAACCAGCCGCAGGGAGTGACCCGATGACTGTACTGCGTGATGGAGAAGGAGAAGAGACCAGCAGTGATGTAGACCACAGTGCAACACCCCCGCCAAAGCGTAGACGCCGGCATGTGCCACCGGAGCTGGCAGGCTCGGCTCGAGGGTCATCCTCACGGGAACCAGCGTCGCTAATCGCCCGCAGTGTCCCATCTGAGCAGGCTGCTGTGCCAGTGATGGCGCAGGACACCTTCTACGTGAAAGTAGGGCGGCACTATAGACCATTCCGCGCAGTGCAGGTTGAGCCGGGGACGCTGCTGCGGTGCATGGCGGTGGTACTGCATGTTGGTGTCTGCGACGTTGCAGCAGTGTCAGTGCCGCGCTATGCCAACAGAGCTGCAGCCCTGGAGCGAGGCGAGCGTGCCATTCGACACCTAGCAATCACTCGCGCGCTGATGCACTCAGCTATGACCGGCACGGGCGGCCAAGGCGGTGCCCGTGACTGTAGCGACGTTGCCGACCGCCTTCGACGGGAACCCGTGTCCCTGCGGGATCTGGAATACTACAGCACTGCATTGAAGGTACGGGGGTGTGCCAGGGTGTGTGTGTGTGTGACTATGCCCCTGCCAGAGACGAGTGGTCATCTATGAAGTGAGCCGACAACGGCGCAGAGTGTCCCACGGCCGTGTACGTCTCGGCGTCACGGCGCTAGGGCCCTGCCCCAACGCCGCAGAAGAATTCACAGTGCGGGTCCTCCTGTGTCAGGTGTGGCAATAGCCCCATGTTGCGCCACTCACTGTGCTACCACAGACCCGTGCGGGCAACCACTACCGTGTGCTGCAGCCCTTGGATACCAGCGCTGCGGAGCCTGCCGCTGCTGTCCCCTGACACGCAATAGGACAATGCATGCAGTGGAGTATGTATCCTGTGTGTTGTTTGTTGTCAGTCTGCTCAGGAAGTGGTGCCGCCATTGACAGACGACAGTGTCTCGTCGGCGATGCGCTAAATGCTAGCACAACACGCATATGTTTCAATGGTGAGTCGGTGACAGTCCTCGCCGCCGGGGCCAGTCACTGAGACTCTCAATACAACAGCACCACATGATAATTTGCCCGGTACGTGGAGTGCCGGACTATCACCAGCGTGAAAGTGCTGACGTGGCACTTTGGGGCTGAAATGAGCACGTTCGTAGCCCTACATGCCACTCCGTCGCAGCCGAGACCCTGCTATACCCACTGCTGGTGTGCTGGAGGTGTACTCTGTCGTTGCATAGACAAATCTTACATGCTAAGAATGGGCCGTGGAAAACTTTTCGAAACGGCAGATTTTGTGGTGGAGCCAGAATTGAAATCCAGAGACCCATACATGCCCTTCCGCGCGCCGGATGTGTGTCTGTAGGCGCTGCATGGGCAAATGAGGCACACCACCATGACCACTGTAGGGGGTCTCCCGCGGTTATACATGCCCGTGTATGGCGCCAGGAACGTCGAAGGATGTCAGACGGGAGAGCGGTGCGAGGTGATTTCAGTGTGGCACGTACCGTACACGTTCATGCATGCTTATGGGGTGCGGAGCACTTCGTTTCGTGAATACATGCATTGTGGATGGAAGTTGGTGGCATGGCGTGCGTTACCTGCGTGAAAACCAAAACCCTAATGGGCTGCTCAAAGTTAGGGTTAACTCACTAGGGTTGAGAGTGGGGTCTACGTGCGGAGGGTGGATTAACCCTGAGTGCACCCTAGACATTAAATTCAATCGACCGCATCGTTGAGAGGATAATAGTGGAGGCTCACTGGACGGTGAGTCTCGTGGGACCCTCATGTGTGCCTCCCAGAGAAATACATGCAATGCGGTAATATTTCCGACAGTAACATAAGCAATGTTGCAATATATCGCTGACAACGTGTCTTATACACCGTATAACATGGGAAACTGCGGAGAATAATACGGTGTGCATGTGCTGCAGGTGCATTTTCAAAACAGTGGGTGTTCGAGGGGGATCCTCTGCGGAGGACTGTAGTACGCGACTGTAGTCCGTACTACCGTTGTTCATCACTTCCGTAGGCATAAGGAACCGGTGTATTGCTTCACGTTACCACAGCGACGCATGATTTACGGGGCTGTGACGGACACCGGCACATGTCCGTTCCGTACGATGGAGACGCGCAGTAGACGTATGTAACAACGTCAGAAATGCGCGTCTACGACAAAGAGTACGACATCAGCGTGACCTACAGCTACGTAAATATCATAGATTCCGCTGCGAAGACGATGGCAGGATTCCGACCATTTTGTGGCACTGTGAAGGCGTGAACTACGCTTATAATGTGTTTATAGGATGATAATTCGAATAATGTCGTATAAACGACAATGATACAGCATTATATGAGGGGTGACGCGCGTGGAATAGAAGCAAGTCGCATACGTGCTCGTACGTGCTTGCTAGCGTTGCTATCGGGAAGAACACCCATTAAAAGGTGGAAAGCATTACATTTACACCTGTGGATGTACCTAAGCATATGTACGTACGGGATCCAGCGCGGAATGTGGTCGGAACTGGACGGGTGCGGTCTCACGCTTGCCAGCTGCCCGTGTACTTGCGCAGTGGTGGTTCCTGTGTACGGCTTTACACCATACGCAAGTGTAAAGGGTATTTGAGGCACCATATCGGGTTTCTGGCGACTGCGGTAGTAGGCAGTGCTGCGACATGCCTGGGTATGTTGGGTGACCCTGAAAAGGCTGCACACACGCAGGCGGTGCAGGTCTGCCGGGTTCTGACCACACGCGGAGGTGTGCGGCATTGCAGCGTCCACCCTCCAGGTGGGGGACAGGTCCCTAACCGCCGAGGATGACGCAGCAGTGCCGCACTTGAACCAGTGCGCACGTGGGATATGCACCCTGGGTGCATGCCAACCACGGCGGCAGAGCTGCGGGGGTGCGGTGGTGCGTGGTTGCAGGCGGGGGTGCAATGACCCCTGGGCCAGAAC
>NZBA01000003.1 GCA_002686265.1 Planctomycetota bacterium | reverse complement strand
CGTAGTTTTTGAGGCACTGACCTTGCGGGCAATTCCTCGCCAGCCACCGTCCGACAGTGCCTCAAAAAGTGCGAAACTCGAACTAAGAGGGAGGGGGGTCTGGATCGCAACCCAGAAATTCGTGCACGACTATTTCAACGGGGCACTAGTTCATCCAGCATCGAGCTTCGCAAGTGCTCATGCCGAACGCACTTGACATTGCGCGAGCGCGCTCATCGGTGCCGTAGCTCAGTTGGAAGAGCGCTTCCATGTCAATTCAGCAACGCCGAAAAACGCACCATTTCGCTATGCGACGACGAATCAGTAACTTACGACGCGACCGGAGCATAGCACGCTTTTGCATCCTTTGCAACCAATCGCATCCCGTTGCACTTTTTGGTAGGGCGCGGCAGAAAAGTGGGGTCAAAGTGGGGCGCTTTGCTCCACCGAAACGCAACTAGGTGCGCCAGCGCCTCGCAATCAAGAGACGCAGTAGGATCGGACAAGATCCCGGTGAAGCCGGCCGCTTACGGTGCGGTCCACCCTGCGAGCCATCACCTCAGGGAATAGACATGGAGACCACCAAGGACGAAGCGCCCCTTCGACATTTGGGTGTTCTGTTCCCGCATCAGTCCAGATCAAGGTCGTGTTTCATCGGAGTTGGATCTCGCGTTCTTTCACTTCCTCCCAATATGGATCATCAGCGCTCCGATATTTCAATGTGAATACCGAACCGGAAGCCCTGTCAAAGAGTAGTGGAAATACTCCCCGCCGTTGCCGAAGGTCCTCAGGGAAACGGGGCTGAATGCCCTTCAGATTCACATATCCGATAGTCAAGCGAGCCCTAATCTCATAGTCCCCCTTGCCAGGAGTATGAGCTAACTCTTGTTTTATAACGCCCCTATCAATACTCGTTGTCGTGCATGAGTACACCATGCCGGTTACCGGCGACAAACGTCATGGTCTGCACTGCTGCTGGCCGTGAAGGGATCAACCTTCAATTCGCACGAATCCTGTTCAATGTGGACCTTCCATGGAACCCCATGGATCTCGAACAACGCATCGGCCGGATTCACCGGTACGGACAGATGGATACGGCACAGGTCTACAACCTTGTCGCCGCGGATACGATCGAGGGGAGGATATACCTGATGCTGGAGGAGAAGCTCCAGGGAATCGCCGAGACACTAGGAAAGGTCGATGAGGATGGCATCGTGACCGAGGACTTTCGAAGCCAGATTCTTGGACAGCTGGGCAGCCAGCTCAGCTACGACAAGCTCTACCAGGAAGCGATCAAGGATCCCTCGCTGCAGAGAACACAGCAGGAGATCGAAGTGGCCATGACCAACGCTAATCTCGCCAAGGACGTGGTGTTTGAACTATTTCAGGATCTTGATCGCTTCAACATCGGGGACTACCAACGCTACGACGACCAGGGCCGCGGGATGCAGCGCCTGATTGCGTTCTGCCAGCGTGCCGCGACACTCGATGGCGGTCGCTTCCAGCCAACTGATGCGGATGTCTTTGAACTGCGGCTACCGGGGAAGCACCCAGAGCTATTCGCCACCGATCGGGAAAAGGCGCTCGAATCCCAGAACCTTAGCTTGCTTGGGTTGGAGCACCCTGCCGTGCAAGCGTGGCTGGAGCGATGGAGTTCACTTGATGCCGGGAATCGTGCCGTGCGATGCGAGGCCGACGGATCAGCCAGTGGCATTCTGTCCATCTGGCACGTGGCGATCAACACAGCTGGCGGACAGGTAATCCAACGAGTCGTACCTATCGGAATTGGCTGGGATGGAACGCGGTCGCCGCAGCTGGAAGCGAACTCAGATGACCTCTTCCGAGCTGGATCTCGCCCAATGGATGTTGGCGACACGCCACATTCGACGCGACGGTTACTCGTTGACATGGGTCCTGAGATCCTTCACCGCGAACTTACGCACAACGGTGTACTTTCTGAAGGCTCGTCGTACTCGTCGCGACTGCTCGCATGTGTGTTGTGNGGGAGCGAGGTAGATTCGAATCCCCGCTAGTCAAGAAGACATTTCGAGTGCCTTGTTGGCTTCCCCGGCAAGTTCGACAATCATGTGTCATAGCCCGGGGTATCAAGTCCAGCCTCAGTTCGGCCAAGCTGGTCCACCCCCGTGGAGCGGTGGCGGGCAGCTGAGTTCGGCCATGCTGGTCCACCCCAGTTCGGCCATGCTGGTCCACCCCAGTTCGGCCAAGCTGGTCCACCGGCCGGGGTCGAGTACCGACTAATCGAGCTGCGTGAGTCTGGGATCCTCCTGGCTTTCCCCAAAGCCAAGGAGGCCCCCGATGAGCGCACGGAAGTCTGACATGCACCAGCTCCAGGAAGTCATCCGGTTGCACCGGCTCGGCGAGAGCCGCCGGACGATCGCACGCCTACTTCGGATGGGTCGAGACACGATTCGCGGGTACACGCAGCTGTTCTCGCAGAAGGGTCTGCTCGATGGAGCCGCCGATGACCTGCCTGACGCCGGGGCCCTCCTGGCACTTGTTGGCGACCAGGCCGGCCCGGCGCCGCCTCCGCAGCAGATCTCATCGGTCGAGCCGTGGCGCGAGAAGATCGCTGAACTTCGCACGAAGGGAGCGGGGCCGACGGCCATCCACGACTACCTTCGACTTCACCATGAATCGCAGTACACCGGCAGCCTTTCGGCGGTCAAACGGCTGTACCTGAGAATGGACCGCGAGTCAGGTCCGGCGCCGACGGATGTGGCCATTCCCGTCCAGACAGCCCCAGGCGAGGTAGCGCAGGTTGACTTCGGTTACGCCCACAAGCGATACGACCCCGAACGCGGCGTACTGCGAAAGTCCTGGCTGTTCGTCATGACGCTGGGTTTCAGCCGTCATATGTACGCCGATCTGGTCTTCGACCAGAAGATCGAGACTTGGCTTCGCATGCATATGGCTGCCTTCGAAGCGTTCGGCGGGGTCGTGCGCGTCGTCGTTCCGGACAATCTTAAATCGGCTGTTATACGTGCTGCGTTCGGTGTCGACGACCAGATCATGCTCAATCGCAGCTATCGGGAGATGGCACGTCATTACGGCTTCCAGATCGATCCCACCCCTCCACGGTCACCCGAAAAGAAGGGGAAGGTCGAGTCAAACGTCGGCTATGTCAAAGGGAACTTCTTGCTGACATGGGGGGCGGTTGACATCCACGAAGACCGCCGCCAGCTGCATCGTTGGGTCGAGCAGATCGCGGGCCAGCGCCGTCACGGCACAACCGGACAGCTGCCGACGGTTCTGTTCGAGAACCACGAGCGTGAAGCGCTGCAGCCCTTGCCCAGCGAACGCTGGGAGCTGGTCGTCTGGAAGAAGGCCACCGTTCACCGCGACAGTCACATCCAGATCGACGGGGCGTTCTACTCCGCCCCTTGGAAGTTGCTTCAGCAGGAGCTCTGGGTGCGTTGCACACCGCACCGCGTCGCGATCTACCACGAGGACAAGTACTTGTGGACACACCCGCGTGTCCGTAGAGGCCAGCGCAGCACAGTCGAAGAGCACCTGCCCGACCATCGCCGGGACCTGCGGCACCGCAGTCGGGAGCACTGGATCGATCGCGCTAGGGTGATGGGCGAGGAAGTCGAGCAGCTGGCTAAAACGATTTTCGACTCCGACGACGTGCTTCTGCAGCTTCGCAAGGTCCAGGCGGTCATCACCCACCTGGAGACGTACCCGAAGCAGCGGGCACAGGCCGCGGCCAAACGTGCCCTTTTCTACGGCTGCATCGACTACGGGAGCATCAAAAGCATCCTCAAGAAGGCACTGTATCTGGAGCCTCTTGAAGGGAAGTCCACGCGGCCGTGGTCACAGGGATCACGCTTCGCACGCACACCGGAGGCTGACCTTTTTTCAAATCAGGAGTTGACACATGCCGATCAATGACGAACTGGTCCCGGTCCTCAAGAAGTTACGGCTGTCAGGGGTTCTCCAGACACTCGATTTGCGCACCAGCGAGGCCGTTGGCCAGGACCTGAGCCACAGCGAGTTCCTGTTGCGGATCTGCACCGACGAGGTGCAACGCCGTGAAGCCAAACAGTTGGATGTCAGACTGCGCCGCGCTAACTTCGAGAGCACGAAGCCGCTTGACGAGTTCCAGTGGGCTTTCAACCCTCAGATTCCGAAGGCCAAGATCATCGACCTGGCGACTTGCCACTTCGTCCAGCGCCGAGAGAATGGCATCCTGATCGGGCCGACGGGGGTTGGAAAGTCATTCCTCGCACAGGCGATCGGCGAGCGTGCGTGCCGGGCTGGCTACTCGGTCTGCTATGTCTCAGCGCACAAGATGCTCAGCAACCTACGAGCTGCCAGAGCCGATCAGAGCTACGACCGCAAGATCCTGCGATTCACATCGCCGGACCTGCTCGTGGTCGATGACCTGGGTCTTCGCCCGCTCGAAGCCGACGAGCCCATCGACTTGTACGAGATCATCCGCCAGCGTTACGAGCGTGGGGCCATGATCGTGACGTCTAACCGCGCGTTGCAGGAGTGGTATCCACTATTCCTGGACGATCTGATCGCGTCAGCCGCGATGGATCGCCTGCTGCATCACGCCCACGTGGTCGTCATGGAAGGCCACTCCTTCCGGAATCCGCCCGGAGAACGGAAGGCTTCCTGACGCCATGGCGACGCTCGAAATCCCAGATCCCACACCCCGGAGCAGGATCATGACTCCTCCACGAACGTGCAGGGCGAGAAAAGGTGGCGGCTTCGCCGCAGGACGGATTGAGTTGGGGGGCTTCGCCGCCAGCCCCCCAAACCCCCTGGCTCCCGCCCGGAAAGGCTCATGGCCCATTCCCCGCCGGCGGCAGCCCCACTGGCGATTCGCTCATCTGCTTCGCGGGCGGTCCCGATTCTGCCGTGGCACTCGGAAGGTCGTGCCAACCGAACCCGCCCGTTGTTCAAGCTGGTCCAAGGTGGACCAGCTTGGCCGAACTGGATCGCGTTTTTTCCAAGCGGTCCAGCGCGATCCTGCCACGAGGGCCCGGCACTTCGTGCCGCTCACCTNGTGTGAGTTTTCCAACCGGTCCAGGGTGGACCAGCTTGGCCGAACTCAGAGTGGCCCTGACCTGCCGAACCTTGACAGTACCTGGAAAGTGGCCGGTACAGACGGGCAACGGGCGACATGGGGACATCCGAGGCCGGATTTGTCATCCTGGGAAACATAAGCATAGGTTCTGATCACCGGCCTCTCTATCACACGAACGGCATATTCAAGGAGTTGCCTCCGGCCCTGCAGGAATCCGCGTTCATTGATCGTATCCACGGTCTCTTGGAAGGTTGGTTTATGCCGCGGGTTACCAAGCACACCCCTTCGCGAAGACTTGGCTTCAAGGGCGACTTCTTCAGCGAGATATTGCATGAGCTTCGGACAGATTTGCGCTATTCAGATTACGTCTCGCACAGCATGCACCTGCCCCAGTGTGAAGACATGCGTGATAACAAGGCAATCGCAAGAATTGCCGAGGGCTATTTGAAGCTTCTCTTCCCCGATTTGGAGGTAGCCGACGAGGAGTTCGTTGACTACTGTGTCAATCCTGCCGTAAGGATGCGCCAGCAGGTTCGAGACGAGCTGGCAAAGCTCGACCCTGAGTACCAGTGGGTCACTATCAAGAGTGAACGACCGGATGAGTTCCAGGAACTGCATTCCGATGGCAAGCCCGTCGAAGCAACAGAGGCACCTGAGATTGACCCTCTGTCGCCCGAGAGAGCGCCTCTTGAAACGACAATAGACATTGCTGAGGGGCAGAAGGGGGTGTCGTACTTGAAGCTGTTTGGGCCATATTTGCGCGGTGCGAACACGGTCAAGCTGGTGGATCCGTACATCCGCTATGATTACCAGATTCACAACTTGGTCAACTTCTGCGAATGCCTCGTTGGAGCAGAGGGAACTACGCGTCTAGAGCTGATTACGAGTGCGGGCTCGCGAGAGGCGGAAGTGGAACTGTCGGCGAAGCTTGATGAGGTGCGAAGCAGTCTTGAGCAGGATCGGATCGAAATGTCCTATGACTTCGATCCCTCTCTTCACGATCGATGGATCGAGTCAGATACCGAGTGGCGCATTGGCCTGGGGCGCGGCCTTGACATGTTCCAGAAACCTGAGGGCAGATTTAGCCTCGGATTCGTTGACCAGACGAAGCGTGCCTGCAAGGCGACGACCATATCATATCACCACATTGCCAAGTGAGACGTACGAGACCGACCGCGTCGAACGCTTGGCTTTGTTGCTCGGCCACATGCGCCAGCAGCACCTCAGCCGCCTTGGCGGTGAATGGCTTCCCGGGCCCCTCCTTGGCCACTAGGTGTCCATGGCGTAGCTCGCCACCAGTCGCGGCCAGATCACCTCAAGCCTCTAGGGCGAGCCGAAGAGGCATCCGCCGCGACGAAACGGCCACACACGGCCCCTAGACGCCACACGCGCCAGACGGATACGGTAGCGCCTCGTGGTGTCACCCCGGCGCCTCGCCAAGAGTCGCCATCGCCTCGGACAATGGTGTCCATCTCAGGTAGTGTCATCAGGCCCGGATGGATCGGCGGATCGTCTGGCGCTCTTGCGTGACATCGGGCACAGCACGGCCAGCAGCTCGATCTCCTGGTAGGTGAAGTCCAGATCGGTGTGTGCGGCGTGCTCGCGACACGCCGCCTCAACCACAGAGATAGCGCGTACTAGGTCCTGTCCATCAATAGGGACGTCGCCAGTTCCGACGCGTGCTAGCCGCCCCGATGACAGCTCGTTGAGTCTCTTCAGCAATTCCCAATCGGCCAGCACCCGTGGCGTGCCGCCCTTCTCGAGGCAAACGCCGCAGATGACCGATTGTCTTGGCGACTCTTCGGATGTTACTCGATCGTAGATGCGGAAGGTGTACATTGGGGCGCCCAGCATGTCATCAGGAACGCCTGCCACGCAGGCGTCCAGATTGCGTGCTTGATCGATGGCGAGGTCTACGAGGCGATGTCCGACGCCAAGGATATGTTCAGCAGAGGCATCCGTATGCTGTGACCTGTCAAACCACATGTCCTGGTAGTTCTGTAGGATCGCTGGCTCAACCTGCCACTCATCCGGCGTCTTGAATGAGAGACCCCCGTCAGTGTCCTGTGGCCGTCGCCGGTTCATTTGCAGCATGCCGATGAAAAAGGACTTGAGATCCGGCAAGTCCACCTTGGGCAGCTTGTCCGACACTTCCTTGAAGTCGAACCTCTCGCTGATAGGAATTTTGATTTTGGCGTTTCGCTCGGTTCCGTGCTCCTGGGTGTTCATGACCTCAATTCCACGCGTATCCGGTCCCCTTAAGTCACCCCCCTTCGAGGCCAAGTGCCCCGCCAGGCCCTTGGCCATCGGATTCGCGGCCGCCGGCCCTGGATCGGCTGGCCAGTGCTGGCCGGTGCCGCAGGTTCGACCAATACGATAGCGCGGCCCCGCGGGCGTGTCAAGAGGCCTGGGGGCGAATCCAGACGGTCGCGGGCTCGGGACGCCCCGTCGGCGGCCGGTCGCCGCCTCTCAAGCCTCGAACGCCAGCTCTATTTGCTCCCAGCGCTGGTGCTCGAGGAATTCGGGATCGAGGTCCAGCCCGGGCTCCGCAACCCGGTTGCTGGGAACCAGGACCAGAGCTGGCCGCGGCGGGGCCCGCGGGGGAGGCTCGGACCATAGGCCGCAGTGGCGCAGGATCCGCTCGATCACCTGCTCCTGATGGGCCTCAATGAAAGAGATGATCCTCATCTTGCCCCCGCATCGGGGGCAGCGCAGTGGATCGGTCTGATACACCCGCTTGATCAGCGCGGCCCACCGGCGGCGAGCCCCTGCGGCGGTGGGACTGGGCAGGGCCGCGGGTGGGGCGGCTGCGACCGCTTCGCCCGCGGACGCTACGGCTCTGGCCCGAGTCCCCCGGGTCTTGTTCGAATACCACCCGTAGTACCGAATCAGATGCTCGGATTTGTTGGGAATGTGCTGCGTGAGCTCGGCAAGGAAGTCCAGTGGCTCGAAGACCTGGAAGTTGCGAGAGACGCCGCCGAACAGATCCTCACTTGCTGCCTCAGGGAAGCGGTGACAGTGCGTCTTCTCGCCTCTGTAGAGGACCTTGCCCGTGTCGGTGATCCGTATCAGGCGGGCGAGGCTGAAGGGGCAACGGGCCATGTACTGCGCCAGCCGCTGGATGGCGGCTTGGTCGGCACCCTCGAGTCGGACGTTGCGGTTGACGCTGAACCCGCTGTGACGCCATCCTCGCATCTGATCGACCAGCTTCGGCTCGATCTTCCCTTCGTCGAGCAACAACTGAAAGACGCGCTGCTCCCACAGCTGCAGGAAGAGCTCGTCGTCAAGCCGGGGCAAACGAATAAATTGCCCGTCGGTGGTGAAGGCACCATCGGTTACCAGGCCGTGTAGATGCGGGTGAAAGTGGATCAGTTGGCCGAACGTCTGGATTGTGATGATGCCACCGGGCACGAGGTCGTCGCGCTCGAGAACTGCTCGATAGACTTCACGAATTGTTTTCCATGCCAGGTTCGGTAGCCGGTGAAGCAGGTGTCGGTGGAAGCGGAAGAAAACCCGCAGCCGCTTGGGAATGGTCCACACGAATTGACGATGCGCCACGGGCTCGCACACATCCTCGGCGATGTGGATGCCCAGCAGCAGAGCCCGCTTCTGATGACAGCTCGGGCAGATGCATCGCTGCTTGCAGGAGAAAGCGACGAAGAACTCGTGGCGACAGTCGGGGCAGCGCACACGGGCGAAACCCTCTCGCAAGTCGCCGCACCTGAGGAACTCATTGACGGTTCTGGCGATGACCGGGCGCCAGAACCCGAACTTGCGGGCGTAGCACCGGTCGTAGACAGCCTGGAAGTCGTTGAATTGTTCCCGAACGAGGCGGTGGAAGTCCGACTCTAGTGGCTGGCGCGGTCGATAGACCCCGGTGATCTTCCCGGCAGCGCATGACACCGTTTCTCCTCCTTGGCCCCCGTGGCGGTCACGCCCCCGGGGATCGACGGGGGCATGCCGGACTTATGTTCGGTGTATGTTAGCATCCCATGTTGACACTTGCGGCCTTGTCCGCGCGGCCGCCTGCACCGCCCAGTGAAGGCAGGGGACTCTGGGTAGTCTGGCGCGGACCGGGATTCTCATGTAGGTCGTTCAGGGGCTGCGCTCGCCTAAGCCAGTCCCGCATCGCCAGTCAGAGTCAGAAGCGCCGCCCGCCTCGCCGGGCTCATGTCGGCCAGGGCCTCGACGTGGGCCACGACAGCCCCCCGCTCGGCCTCGGGGATGGCCAACAGGGCCGCCCGCAGGCCGTCCGTCAGGGGGTCCAGGTCGGCCGGATGCGGGCCGTTCTCTGCGCTGGGCGCTGCACCAGGCGCTGCACCACTGCCAGAGATTGCCGTTTTTCTCGGGTTTTTCGCATGTCGGCAGCGGACTCTTAATGCGCCGCATGTCAGACCCATCACCTGCGCCGACTTCAAGGTGGTGGCGCGGCCTCCCACTCCCTCCGCCGCATTGTCTCGATCACGACCTGCGGGGCCAACTTCTGGATGTAGGCGCTGGTCGTACTGGCGTTGCCGTGACCGAGTTGAAGCTGGATCGTGTTGATCGGCGTGCCTTCGGAAGCCAGCTCCAGGGCGTGGGTGTGCCGCAGGCCGTGTGGGTGGACCCGCTTCTCGATGCCCGCCTTGGCCGCGATCCGAGTGAGCATCATGCGGACGTAGGGCGCCGAGACGGGGCCGCCCTTGAGCGTGGAAAAGAGCCGGGCACGCCCGTTGATCTTCCGCTGCCGCCGAACGTCCAGCCATCGCTCGATGAATCCGAGCGCAGATGGGTCGAGCCCGACGACCCTGGCTTTATCCCCCTTGCCGTGGAGGACACGGATCGTCCCGGCTTGCCTGCATGAGGCTGACTGCTGCTTTCGGGATACGGACGTACATGCTAAGTCCCACATTATCTGAGACGGTTCGCTCTGCTGGGCCTTCTCGAGTATCTGCAAGAACAACCGATCCTTGCTGTGTCGGGGTGCCTCGCCGAGGGCCGAGACGATCAGCTTCAGTAAGCCGTTGCCAGCGACATGGGTCAGGTAAACGTACGCGGGCTGGAAGCGGTTGCCCGATAGCGAGCTGAGGAACAGCTTGATCAGTGAAGACTTGCCCACGCCGGTGGATCAGGTCATCCGGGGATGAGAAGAATCCAGACGATTGGAATCGGCATTCTGGGGTTTGGAGGATGAATGATCACGCCCAACCTCCTGATAGGAACGGGAACGGAACGGTGGGACGCTCAGGCATGGGGATGTTGTTGTCGAGCCACGTCGGTTCTCAGATTGCTCACAGAGCCCCTAGGATTCCCCAGGATGTTGGCGCAATAAGAAAGCAGCAAAGGGCTGCTTATTCTTGAATACGCTCACAAAGCAAGCAGGTCGATGCTAGGGTGTTTTCCAGTAGCGTCTAGCACGGCGCTCACCGGCTGCCTTGATTTTCTTGTCCTCGACCAATTGCTTGAGGACTGGCGATACCGTTGAGGTGGAAAACTCCGTAGCCTTAGCGACCTCACCGCTTGTCAGGGCATTTCCCTTGCCTCTAGGGATAGCACGCAACACCTTCTTCACCTCTGCGTCAGTTGCTTTTGCGGACCCGCCACCAGCTCCCTTTGCGGGTCTTCCTCGACCCTTGCCTGTGATGACTTCGACTGGGATGTTATATTCGTTCGCGGCTGTCTCCAGAGCGGCAGCGATCTTCTCGTCAGCTTCATCCAGTTCTTTCCTGACATCCGCAGCCTGCTCTTCGATTTTACTCCGTTGTTTATCGAGATCATCGAGCTTCTTCTTCAAGTTTGCCTTCTCGTTGTCCGCTTGAGCAAACATTCGTCGGAAAAGCTCGTCGAGTTTCGATGTATCTGCCATGGGTCATGCCTCTTTTCGAGTAACGGGGTTGGTCAGAGATACTCCAGGCGGTAAGAGTGTAAACGGTGGGAAAGGACTGTCAAGGAATGGAGGCAGCCGTTCCGTCCCCCGCAACCCTTAGAAGGGAACGGGAACGGTGAGGCTGAGGCTGAGGATGATGTAGGAGGTGGTCTGTTCAAGATTGCCCACAAGCTGCCCTAGAAAGCGACAGGAGGGCGGAGAATTAAAAGAGACTCCAACGGGGCGGTCAAATTATAATCAAGCCCAGAAAGCAACCAGGTCGAACTACAGGCAGATTGGCGTTTCACGTTGCTGTGCCTCTGCTTCATCATGTGTCCGCACGATCGCCCCTCATCTTCTCTTTGACGATTGCGAGCATATTTCGGACAACCACTGCCCTGGAAGCGATCAATCATGTACTTGCCCTGGACAACAACGAGTTTACTGAGGAGCCGTTGCCATCGTCTTGGGTTCATTATTCGTCGTCATCGCCAAACAACCAGCCCAATTGCTTTCTCAGAACCCGCAGCGCGTGTCCGAGTCGATCGTAGTCCTGATTGGTGTAGACTTCCATCAGATCATCGCTGGTAGTATGTCCATGAGACAGATAGAGTTTTGCTACTTCACCCGAACCTACGTAATTCTCGCCATCCTTGAGCGTCTTGATTTTGTGAGCAAAGGTCTTTCGCATGTACTTGAAACCCCTAGGTCTGACTTCTGCTCTCTTGCAAAGTGCCCACCAGGTGTTCGCGATGGAGTCACAATTCCCATTTTTATCTGAAACGTGGGAAAGCCTTTCACCATTGTCGCAGAGAATCAATGGATTACCAGGTCTAATGAGCCAAAAATCCAAATCTTTAGACCGCGCAGTCGTCTTTCTGACCTCTTCCCATTGGTTGCGTTCAGGCAGATAGTCTTTGATCGCCTGAACGGTTTCCGGAAACATGTATCGCCATTCACAATAGACACCTGATTTGTCCCGAATTCTCTTGACGATACCTTTCTCCAAATCTACTTCGTCAAAAGTCAGTTGTGCGATTTCAGAAGAACCAAAACCGAAATTCATCGCCAGGAGCATATAAATTGAGCGTCTCGGTGTTGCTTGCATCCAGAGTTTCAAGAGTTCTTCGTCGGTGAACAAATCATGTCCGCTTATCTTTTTGAGCGTGTCTTGTTTGGTCTCTAATCTCTTACCTTTCTTACTCAAGATTTTCTTGATGTCAACATTGTCTGAGAGACGAAAGTTGTATTTCTCTTTCAACCATTCAAGAAAGCGCCTTGCTGATTGGAGTTCGCCTTCAATCGTATGAATTGAGATAGGCTGATCTGAGCCCTTTCTGTTTGGTCTTCTAAGCCAGTGTTGGGCACACTCGTATACTTCATCGCGCCCGATTTGATGGATAGGAATGTCAGGGATTGATGCTTTCAACAAATCGAGTTGGAAGCAAAAGGAGAGTTTTGTGCTCTTCTTTCTTCCGCCGCTTTCCATCACTTCCTTCTTGAATGTCTCAATTGCGTCGTAGGTGGTGATGGGTTTTGGCTTGTGAAGGTCCTTCTTAGGCAACGATAATTTCAAGCGAGGATTCTTCGCTTGAAGCCGGATGGTTTCTGCCTGCTCGTATGCTTCATCAGTCCATTCGTTTCCACCGGACAGAGAAACGCCATGCCACAAGGTTCTAATCTCGTCTGCTGCCTCCTCTGCGGCTTTTTCATCTTTCCCGAACCACCAGACTTTGGGCTTTCCGTTCACCTTGCCGCAGGAGATTTTGAAACCTTTGCTGTGCTTCGTCACTGCCATGGGTCTGCCTGCCTGTGCTGTAGAGGGACTGGTACGCGCTGTCCCTGCTGGGGCGTCCAGGAGATCGTAGGCAGCCAGTATCTGATTGTCAATCGGATACTGTTTAACGGGAGTCAATAAAACCCTATAAAAATAGTTAAAAATTATGATTAAACGGGAGTGGATGGGAATCGAACCCACCCGGGACCTGTGTTTCAGACCCCACAACGGGTTTGAAGCCCGCGGCCGCCACCAGGCGTGCTGACACTCCCAGGCGTGGTGCTTGATTGTAACAGGGGCCATGGAGGCGTTGGCGTTGCGCGCAACCGGCGGAAACACTCGAACGGGTCGTTTCGGCGAATGCTGGAGACCCGAGTGACACGCATGCTCTCGTCACTGGCAGCGCATGGCGCGCACTGCGCAAACCGCGCCCGCGCTGATACACTGTTCGGCTCGTGTCACCTATACGCAGGCCGGCATGGTTCATAGAAGTGTTGACGCGCCGGCATGGATCGATCCCGTAGACCGTGACCCATTCGATCGTCCGCCGGTACCAGGTGTTCGCAATGTCCACCCGCACACCCACGCTGCTTCTTCTCGCCAGTGTCTGCCTGGTCGCCCTCGGCTGCGGGCCCGAAGAACGCGTGCGCCAGTACCGGGCACCCAAGGACGAGCCGCCGCCGCGGCGAAGCGAGGCGGCATCCCCCGGGGCGCCTCGTTCGGCTGGAGCCGGCGAAACGATCCACTGGACGCTGCCTGGCGGATGGAGCCGCAGCGCCGAGCAGCGGCCGATGCGATTCGCGACGCTCGTTTCGGGCGGCGAGGACCCACTGGAGGTCTCCGTGATACGGCTGGGCGGCGACGGCGGGGGCCTGCTGGCGAACGTGAACCGATGGCGCGGCCAGATGGAACTGGGACCGATCAACGAAAGTCAGCTTTCTGAATATGCCGTGAAGCTGCCAAACGACCAAACGGATGGCCTTCTGATCCGGATCGAGGGGCAGAGCGATCCGCCTCAGCAGATGCTCGTGGCCGTTCTGTTCCGACCGGATGACGCCTGGTTCTTCAAGGCCGTGGCCGCACCCGCCGTGGCCGAACAGCACAATGATGCGTTCTTAGAACTGATCCGGTCCGTTCACTTCGCGGCCGACACACGGCAGACAGTGGCCGCCAGCTCGCTCCCCCAGGGTGCCACGTGGTCCGCCCCGGACGATTGGGAAACCGATGCGACGAGCACCGGGTCCATGCGCCTGGGGTCATTCAAGGTCCATGGCGGCGGCCAGACGGCCGACGTGAGCGTCACACGTTTCCAGGGGGACGTGGGGGGTTGGTCCCTAACATTAACCGCTGGCGCGGTCAGGTCGGGATGGACCCCATCACCGACCTGGCTCAGCAGGCGATGGCGCCCCAGGAGGTGGCGGGCGTCGAGGGCAGACTGCTGGAATTGATGGGGCCAAGCGAACAGACGATGCTCGTGGCCTTGGTGCCGCACGAGGGATTCAGGTGGTTTTTCAAGATGGTGGGACCAAGTTCCCTGATCGAGCAGCAGAAGCCGGCTTTCGACCGCTTTCTCCGCTCGGTCAGATTTGATGGAACCGCTGGTGACTGACACACTCAAACCGATCCTCAAGCCGCTCGCGTCGTTGCGTCTGACGGTCGTCCTGCTGGCCGCGTCGATCTTTCTGATCTTCGCGTCGACCTGGGCACAAATCGACCGGGGGATCTGGGACGTGATGCGGGCCTACTTCCGTAACTACTATGTTTGGATCGATTTTCAGATCTTTCTGCCCCGCGATTGGGACGTGCCCGGCGGCATCTACTGGCCGGGCGGATTCCTGTTGGGGGCGCTGCTGGTTCTGAACCTGCTGGCGGCTCATACGGTGCGCTTCAAGCTCAATTGGAAACGCAGCGGGATCATCCTCATCCATGTGTCTCTGCTGCTATTCCTGCTCGGCGAGGGCATCACGGGCCATTTCGCGCTAGAAACGCAGATGCCCATCTACGAGGGCCAGACCGTTTCCTGGTCGCAGGACATCCGCGAGTCCGAGCTGGCCATCGTGGACACGAGCCCGGCCGACCACGACCGGGTAGTCGTCGTTCCGGCGTCGATGCTGGACGGTGCGTTCAAACATCAGCGGGTCATTGCCCACGCGGCGATGCCGTTCGACATCAAGGTGGAGCAGTTCTTCGAAAACGCGAGCCTGATCCGTTTGCCGCAGGACGGCAGCATCAAGGCCCAGGCCACACAAGGGTTCGGCCTCACGCACGCCGTGCGCAGAGCGGCAGATGTCTCGGGCGTGGAGGGCGGCGGCATCAACCTGCCGGCCGCGGTGGTCGAGTTTCAGCGTGACGGCGAGTCCCTCGGCAAGTACGTGGTGACGATCCACTTTCAGAACGACGACTACATATACGCCCCCCAGAAAGTCGAAGTGGCGGGGCAGACCTACGACGTGTACCTGCGCTTCCGCCGCCACTACAAGCCCTACGCGATCAAGCTGATCGACTTTCGTCACGACAAGTACACCGGGACAGAGATCGCCAGGAATTTCTCCAGCGACATCCAATTGATCGACCCGACGCACAGCGAGGACCGGCCGGCCAAGATCTACATGAACAACCCGCTCCGCTACGGTGGCGACACGCTCTACCAGGCCGATTGGATCAAGCCCGCACGTGGCACGGTGCTCCAGGTCGTGGCGAACCCCGGCTGGCAGATACCCTACGTGGCGTTCGCCCTCGCGAGCCTGGGGTTGCTGGTGCACTTCGGCATCGTCCTGGGTCAGTTCCTGCGCCGAAACCGCGTGGCACGTGCGGCGGTGGTGCCGTCGAACGTGGGCGGTGTCATGGGCCAGTACCTGCCGTGGGCGGCGGGTGTCCTGTGCCTGGTGTATCTGATATGGGGGTTGCGGCCGCCACAGCAAACCAGCCCCTTCGAAGTGCCGAGGTTTGCGAGCCTGCCGGTCTCGTACCAGGGACGCGTCAAGCCTCTGGACACCGTGGCCCGAAACGCACTGCTAGCACTGAACGGCCGGCAATCCCTAAAGCACGAGGGCCTGAGAATCACCGCCGCGCATTGGCTGACGGACCTGATGACGCGGCGCGACATCGCCTTCGAATACGAAGTGTTCCGCATTGACCACCCCGAGGTGCTCGCGTTATTCGGTTGGGACAAGACGAACAAAAAACGCTTCAGCTACAACGACATCGGCCCGCAGCGCGAGCAGTTGCTGGGCCAAGCGGACCAAGTGAACAAGGTGCCACAAAAGCAAAGGAACAGCTTCCAGGTCAAGTTGCTGCAACTGGCGCAGAACGTCATGTTCGTGTTCGAGGCGCTGGCCACGCACCAGGAACTGCACCCCATGCCTCCGCTCGACGCGGACCACGACTGGATGACGTTGCAGGAGGCCGCGGCCCATTCGCACGCATCCGGCCGCCTGCCCCGCATGGTCGAGCAGTACGCCGGCATGCTCCAGTCGTACAGCGAGCAGAACGCCGACACCTTCAATGACACGTTGGCCACGTACCGCGGCGACATGGTCGAAAAGCAACCCGACGCCAGCCGCAAGGCGCGTTTCGAGGCGTTTTTCAATTACTTTGCGCCGTTCGCGCGGGCCCGCGTCCTGTACGTGGTGGCGGGACTTCTGGTGATGTTCTCCTGGCTTGGATGGCGCGGCCCACTGGGGCGCGCGGCGTTCATGATCGTCGTGATCACGCTGGTGCTTCACACCTGCGGGCTGGCG
The DNA here is from genome assembly GCA_002686265.1 of Planctomycetota bacterium. GTDB lineage: Bacteria > Planctomycetota > UBA1135 > UBA1135. Next base: position 14,515 of record NZBA01000003.1, on the reverse strand, counting down.
GCGCGCGTTTATCTGTCGGGGCGGCCGCCCGTGACGAACCTGTATTCGTCGGCCGTCTTCATCGGCTGGGGCTGTGTCCTGTTCTGTCTGGTGATGGAACGGCTGTTCCGAAACGGCGTGGGCACGCTCATCGCCTCGGTCAGCGGATTCTTGACACTCCTGGTCGCGTGGGCGCTGGCCGGCGACGGCGACACGATGGCGGTCCTGCAGGCTGTCCTGGACACGAACTTCTGGCTCGCGACGCACGTGGTGTGCATCACACTGGGGTACTCGGCCACGTTCCTGGCCGGCGCGGTGGGGGCGGTCTTCATTCTGGGCGGCCTGTTCACGTCCATGCACCGCGGCGACGGCGGCAAGCGGATCGGTCAGATGCAGTACGGCATCATCGCGTTCGCGCTGCTGCTGAGCCTAATTGGAACGGTTCTGGGCGGGATCTGGGCCGATCAGTCCTGGGGCCGATTCTGGGGTTGGGACCCCAAGGAGAACGGGGCACTGTTGATCGTGCTCTGGAACGCACTGATCCTCCACGCCCGCTGGGGCGGCCTGGCCAAGGCGCGCGGCGTGGCCGTGCTGGCCGTCTTCGGGAACATCGTCACATCCTGGTCGTACTTCGGCACGAACATGCTGGGCGTGGGGCTGCACGCCTACGGATTCATCGACTCGGCCGTCTTCTGGCTGGGCACTTTCGTATTCAGTCAGCTCGCCCTCATGGGCTTCGGCCTCGTGCCTCTGCGCCTGTGGCGCAGCTTCGCAGTGGTCCAACTTCGCCCGCAAGACGCGGCTGCCGGAAATCGCCCGACGCCACAATTGGCTTCGTGAAAGCCACCCCACGCTTTTCGCCTGCCTCACTGAGAGCTGGGCTCACGGGCCGAACACGCGCAGGCGATATTGTGATTTTCGCTGATTGAATGAGGTGAGAAGGCTCAGTTGGCCCCGATCCTGCGCCGACACGGCACGACCGATATGCGCGGCACGCGACGGGGCGGTGCCGCCACGCTGATCTGGCGTGGGCGAGGATCCCGCACGCATGCCGCGCCACGCGTGTGCCGCCATGGCGCGACGGAGCCAAATCTTGCGTGCGCGAGCCGATACTGAGGTCGTTGCGCTCGGGGGTGCAGCCGCACCTTCCACGGTGGCTTCGATCGCGTCGAATGTGTCGTCGTCCGCAGTGATGGGCTGGTGCGTCGGCGCTGGGGCAATGACGCCGCTCGGTGCGTGTGTCATGCCCTGCGTCGACGGGGCACTCGTTGTCGTGGCGGTCTGGGCATCGGCCGATACGGACTGTCCGGTGGGCTCAGTCACCACGCCGGCCATGAGCGTCACAGATGGCGCCGAGCTGGTCATGGCCGCGGCCGGACTGGCGGCGGGCAGGGTGTCGCCGTCGCGGGCTCGCGTCAAGAGGACGTCCTTGGACACGATAAAACCGTTGCCATCGACGTCGTTGCGTGCCACATAGTTACCAAATGCCGTGAATGATCCGAAGACCGCGCGCACGCTCTGCTCGTCCGACGAATCAACGACACCGCTGTGGTCAAGGTCGCCGGGCAGCACGTTGAGACGATATACGAAGTCGCCGCCCGCCACGCCGTTTCCGGATGGATAGCTGCTCACGGTATCGGTCCAATCCCCATCCATTGTCGTACCGAAAAGGTCCCTGACGCTGTTGGGGGAGCTGCCATCGAGCGTGAGCCGCAGCTTGTCGGCCGCGATGGGTGCATCAAGCGTCCAGACGGCTTCGAACTGTCCGTCTGGGAGCGTGCTGACCCCGAACTGGCTGAACGTGTATGCGTCATTGCCGTCTTCCACCCCGTTTGGGCCCCGCACGCCTGTCAGTTCAAGGTCGTCGACGTGGATCGTCACCGGCCGGTTGAAACGAATCATCACTCGGTCGATGTTCGTCCACGCCAGTGCGTCGAGCTGAGCCGCGCTGCCGGCAGGGATGGACAGGCCGACATCCCCCAGGCCGTCGTTCTTGAGTCGGTCCAGAAAGGCCGCGCTCCACGCCGTGCCGGACGCGAGAACCTCCGTGACGCGCGGCGTGATGTTCTGGTTCAGCCAGGTCTGGTTGAAACCGGCGGCCGAAATAAAGGCGTCCAGGTCACCATCTCCATCGATGTCCACCAGTTCCACGCCGTAGCTGGCCGCGTTCGGCGCCATGGCTTGGCCGCTGTCAGTGAACGTGCCGGTCGTGCCGCCCTGCAGGCCGCCCTGATTGATGAACAACCTGCTGTCCTGAAGCACGCGACTGACGACAAACGCATCCAGATCGCCGTCGGCGTCCACGTCCCCAAGTGCCACACCGTATGCGGTCGCATTGCCAAGCGTCTGGCCGCTGTTCGCGAACGTCGCCGGCGTGCCGTTCTGAGCGCCGCCCTGGTTGATCCACAACTGGTCGTGGCGCGTCAGGGCCGCGACCACGTAGGCATCCAGGTCGCCGTCGCCGTCGACGTCGCCTAACTCCACGTCGAAGCTCTCGGAAGATCCAAAGCGCGGCTCGTTGCGCGTAAACACGCCGGGGGTGCCCGCCTGAGCGCCGCCCTGGTTCGTCCAGACTTCGTCGGCGACGGCCGAGTTGGCGACAAACGCGTCCAGGTCGCCGTCGCTGTCCAAGTCACCCAACGAAACGCCGAAGCTGCCGACCAGACCCATGGCCTGGCCACTGTCGGCGAACACGCCCGGTGTGCCACCCTGGGTGCCGCCCTGATTGACCCAAATACGATTGGGGTCGGAGGACCCATTCGCAACGAAGGCGTCCAGATCACCGTCGCTGTCCAGGTCGCCCAGGCGCACGCGCCGTGTCCAGGAACTGCCCAGCGCCTGACCGCTGTCCACAAATTGGCCGGGCACGCCGCCCTGAGCGCCGCCCTCGTTGATGTACACGCGGTTCGGCTGGCCGCCACTATTGGCGATAAAGGCGTCCAGGTCGCCATCCGCGTCCAGATCGCCCAGCGCCACGTCAAAACTATCGGACTGACCGGGTTGCCCCAGCGCCTGACCGCTGGTTAGGAAAATGCCCTGTGTGCCGCCTTGTGCGTGTCCCTGATTCAGGTACACCTCGTTGCCTTGGTTCGCTCGATTCACGACGAAGGCGTCCAGATCGCCGTCCCCGTCCAGATCGCCGAGTGCCGTGTTGCGACTGAACTGGTTCGAACGCCCCGAGAACTGGCCGATGTTGAAGGTGCCTGTTCCTCCTTGTGTCGCGGCGCGGAATTGCCACACATAGGGATTGGCGGGCGAACCACCGCTTTCGATGCCGGCGCTAACGGTCGTCAGGACCCGTTCGCCGGGATTCAGGTCCGCCGCGGGGTCGAGCGTGATGGTTGTGCCGGAAACGCCAAGGCTATTCACGGCGGGGCCGAGCAACGCACCCTGCTGCAAGGCGTGCGCAACGAACGTGCGATCCGTGACGGAGGCCGGATCGATCGCCAGATCGAAAGTCGCCGACAAGTTGGTTCCCAGCGGCGCCGTGTGGACGTCTCCCACGGGGTTCACGGCGACGACTGAGGCGGACAACAGCACACGCAGCTCAAGCCGCTCGCACAGGGGGTGGCCACATCGTGTACCGGACCGTCGGTCTCTACGGCGTCGGCACTCGCTGCGTTTTTTCCGCCCGCGCCGTGTACAAACCTTCCCTGCCATCGTGCCCCCCGCCTCCAACTGGCATCCATTCGCGGTGGTTGGCGGTGCCCGGCACGGATCAACAAACACCGGGTCGCTGTCCCACACCGGGTGGGTGACCACTTCACAGTAGCGCGCCAGGACGCGTCGATCAAGTGTGGTCATGAACGGATCTAGGGAATCATTGGCGAGTTATGGGTCTTGCTACAAACGGAGCCGTCCCCACGCTCATCGCGGGTTGCTTATCAGACATTGGTTTTCGAGCAACGAGGAGCCCCGAATCAGGACCGTGATGTCAGGATCAGGCGTGGTTATTCCTTGGAATCGCGGCGCCCGTGTTGGGCCCATGGAAAACAAGTGCCCGACGGGTCTGGTCGATGGTTCGAATGGATATGGGGCCTCACACGCTGAGCCGGACAATTGATTCGCAGTGCATTGAACCCCCAGGGCGCGCGGGGATTTCAGGGCCATCACGGAGCATTCCTCGCCATCGGCCATTGAGCAGCCGGCCCCATGAAGAAGTCGGGAGCAGCCATGAAACCACCGGCACACGGCGAATCGGCCATGGAGGTGGGCACGCCCCATTTGCGCGCGGCCGAAAAGGGTTCGCGACCGATGCGGGCCCGAAAGAAACTGGCATTCGCGGCCTTCACGACGGTCGTGTTCGTCGGCGTGCTGGAGCTGGCGCTCTGGTTGTGCGGCGTCCGACCCGATCTCTACGACCAGGACCCGTACGTCGGCTTCAGTTCGAGCGTGCCGCTCTTCAGCGAGCGAACCCGAGCCAGTGGGCGGATCGACATGCTCACGGCCGCCAACAAGACGGCGTTTTTCAACGTGCAGCGGTTCGAGCAGCCCAAGCCGGCGGGCACCTATCGGATCTTCTGCGTCGGTGGCTCCACGACCTACGGGCGGCCCTACGGCGACAGGACGTCGTTCAGCGGGTGGCTGCGCAGCTTTCTGCCCGTGGCCGACCCGTCGCGTCGCTGGCAAGTGATCAACGCCGGCGGCATCAGCTACGCCAGCTACCGGGTCGCCTTCCTGATGGAGGAACTTGCCCAATATGAGCCGGACCTGTTCGTCATTTACTGCGGCCACAACGAGTTCCTGGAGCGCCGCACCTATGGGCAACTCATCGCGGCCCCGAGGGTGCTGACTGACGTGCGGGCCTGGCTGAGCCGTACGCGCATCTGCGCCGCGACCAGCCGGCTCGTGGGCGCCGCCGTGAACCGCGGGGCCACGTCGGCCCGAACGCGCGAGGTCCTGACCGGCGAGGTGGACACGATCCTGGATCATTCGGTCGGGCCGGAAGATTACCATCGCGATCATTTCCAGCACGATCAGGTCTTTCGGCACTTCGAGTTGAACCTGAACCGCATGATCGACATTGCCTGGGCCGTCGGTGCCCAGGTCGTTCTCGTCACGCCCGCAGGGAATCTGAGAGATTGCGGTCCGTTCAAGAGCGAGCATCGGTCGGGCCTGACACATGCAGACGCTGAACGGTTCGGGGCACTGCTCGACGCGGCCGCCGCGGCCCGCGCCGATGACTATCCGCAGCGTGCTCTGGCGGCTCTGGACGCGGCGGTCGCATTGGATAATCGCCACGCCGAGGCGCACTATCAGCGCGGCAGGGCGCTCGTCGAGTTGGGGCGGCACGAGGCCGCCAAGACGGCTCTGCAACGCGCCGTGGAGGAAGACGTCTGTCCCCTGCGTGCCCCAGCGGCCGTGCGGAAGTTCGTCTTGAAGGCGGCATCGCAGCGCAACGTTCCTCTGATCGACTTCGCTGATGCCGTCGAACGTGATGCCGAGCACGGGATCCCCGGGTCGGAGCAGTTCCTCGACCACGTGCACCCGAACATCGCGACGAACCGCGCGCTGGCGCTGCAGATCGTCGACGCGCTGCATCAAGAAGGCGTCGTGAGCCTCTCAACGGATTGGAACGACACGGCGGTGCAGGCCGTGGTCGAACGCGTGGAGGCACGTCTTGATCGGCGCGCGCACGGCGCGGCGTTGCTGAACGTGGCCAAGGTCTTCGCGTGGGCGGGCAAGCTTGAAGAGGCCGAACGACTGGCATCGCAGGCGACCCAATGGATGGGTGCCAACGCCGAGTCGTGCTACATCCGTGGTCTGGCCGCTTCCACACGCGGCGACCCGGCGGCTTCGATTGAATGCTACAGAAACGCGCTGGAGATCAACCCGGACTACGTGGATGCGCTCTACAACCTGGGTCTTCTGCTGGCCCGAGACGGCCGCGTGGACGAGGCGATCCGCCAATTCTCGCGGGTCTTGACGTTGCGCCCGCATCACACCCAGGCCCACAACAACGTGGGAGCGGCACTGGCATCCAGAGGCCGCCTGAGCCTGGCCGTGAGCCACTACCGGATGGCCCTCAAGATTGACCCCCAAAACGCCAACGCGCACTACAACCTGGGGCTGGCAATGGCGGTCGAGGGTGATACGAAGCAGGCCGTCAAGCACTTGCGCTCGGCGCTGCGAGCGCAGCCGGATCACAGAAAGGCTCGAGAGAAGCTGGCGAAGATCGAGCGGGTGAGCAAATCCGAAATCTGACGGCCTCGGCAGCGGCGCAGCCGTCTAGTCTCGAATTCCGACCGCTCGAATTGGCGGACGCGCCGAACTTTCGGGATGCATTTAGGTGTTCACCGTGGTTTCCTGGACCTCGCTTTTCTCCCATTTTGCCATGCGCGATTCGTACGCCTGGGCCTGAGCGACCAAGTCCAGACCCACCAGTTTCTTCCACGCTTCGGTGAGTCTAGAGAACACGGGGCCTGGTCCGCCCGTGCCGATCGGCTGGCCCTCGAAGTGCGAGGCGTGCACCAGAGAGTAAGTCGTCGCGGTGCAGAACAGTTCGTCCGCGTTCATCGCCTCGTAGCGGCCCAGGTTCGCTTCGCGCACGGGAATGCTCAGGCGGTGTGCCAGTTCCATCGTCGTCCCTCGGCTCACGCCCAGCAGGATGTTGCGGGGCTCGGGCGTGTAGAGAACGCCGTCTTTGACCAGAAAGATGTTGAAGCCGGTGCCTTCGGCCAGGAAGCCATCGGTGTCCATCAGAACGGGCCAGCCGTCCATGCGGGCGGCCTGGGTGTTCGCCATCGCATAGTGCTGGCGGCTTCGGGTCTTGGCCTTCGCGTCCATCAGATGGGCGGGGATCGCCTGCTGGGAGGGAATCTCGAGGCGCACGCCGTTTCGGTAGTTGGCCGCGCTATTGCCCATGTGCACGATCAGGGGCCAGCAGTTGATCGAGACAGTTGGGCGCGCGCCGCTGGGAAACACGGTGTGGTAGGTCCGCAACGGCCCGTTCGACACGTCGTGCATGATCAGCCAGTCCACGTCGTCGTCTTCCGTTGGCAAGTTCCGTTCCAGCACGTCCAGCGTGGCTCGCTCCATGTCGTCGATGGACATGCCGCCGTCGATCTGGAGCAGACGCATCGACGCGTAGAGGCGCTCCAGGTGCGCACGCAGCCTGAAGGGCCGATGCCGGAACGTTCGCGTCATTTCGAACACCATGTCCCCGAACATGAGGGCCGAATCGAAGATGGAGACGCGCGCTTCCAACTCGGGCACGAAATCACCGTTGAAGTAGACGACGCGGTTGGGCATTGGCAAACTCCTTGAGGCTCCGCGGCGGCGGCCGGCAAGCCCCAAAGCGTTAAGACTTCTTGGCTCCGCTTGCCCACACCGGGTCGGCGGCGGACTCGTTGGCGTCCCTGAACCAGCGCGTGAGTGTCACTTTCTGGCGGGTGTAGAACGCGATGCTCTCCGTTCCCTGGATGTGAAGGTCTCCAAAGAACGAGCGGTTCCAGCCCGTGAAGGGGAACCAGGCCATGGGGGCGGGCACGCCCACGTTGATGCCGATCATTCCGGCGTTGAAGTTCTGCTTGAACTGGCGGGCCGCGTGCCCGCTGCGCGTGAAGATGGACGCGCCGTTGCCATAGTCGCACTGCTCGCCCACTGCCAAGGCGGCATCCAGGCCGCTAGCGCGCACGACCGACAGAACGGGGCCAAAAATCTCTTCACGCCACACGCGCATGTTCGTCTCGACGCGGTCCACGACGCAGGGGCCCAGCAAAAAGCCATCGCCACCAGACGATTGCCGCCCGTCCAGCACCACGGCCGCGCCGTCTTCGCCGGCCACGTCCAGGTAGCCCGCAACGCGATGCACGTGCTCGCGGCGGATCAGGGGCCCCATGTCGACGTTCTCCGCCCCGTCCGTGGGACCCACCTTCATGCCCGCCGCGTGGTCGCACAGGCCGGACACCAGCGGATCGGCCGCGGACCCCACGGCCACGGCCACGCTGCCGGCCATGCAGCGTTGGCCACCACAGCCGTAGGCCGATGCAGCCAACGCCTTCACGGCCAGGTCCAGGTCGGCGTCGGGCATGACGATCAGGTGGTTCTTCGCCCCGCCGGCCGCCTGCACGCGCTTGCCGGCGCCGGTGGCCGTTTCAAAAATGGCCTGAGCCACGGGCGTGGAGCCGACGAACGAGACGGCACTCGTTTGCGGGTGGTTCAGCAGTGCGTCGACGCACGCCTTATCGCCGTGTACGACGTTGAACACGCCATCGGGAACCCCGGCCTCCATGACCAGCTCGCCGAGTCGAACCGCCGAGAGCGGCACCTTCTCAGAGGGTTTGAGGATGAACGCGTTTCCGCAGACCAGCGCCACGGGGAACATCCACATCGGCACCATGTGGGGAAAGTTGTAGGGCGTGATACCCACGCACACGCCCACGGGGTGCTTGACGGCCTCCGCATCCACGTCCGTGGCGATGTTCGCCAGCGTCTGGCCCATGATGAGGCTGGGGATACCGCACGCGAATTCGACCATTTCCAGGCCGCGTTGCACCTCGGCCCGGGACTCGGCCAGCGTCTTGCCGTGCTCGCGTGTGATCAGACGGCTCAGGGCCTCAAAGTCGCGTTCCACGAGCTGGCGCAGGCGGAACATTACGCGGGCGCGCTCCACGACGCTGGTGTTTCCCCACGCGGTCTGCGCCCTGGCGGCGGCCGCCACCACGGCGTCGACCTGCGCCGGCGTACACAACGGCACCCGCGCGATCACCTGGCCCGTGGAGGGGTTAAAGACATCGGCCCACCGGTCCGTCTGGCCATCTTCCCACCGCCCGGCGCGCAGAACACTGACGTCTGTGATTTGCTCGGTCGGGGCGGTGGTCATGGCGGTGCCTCGGTGGGTCTGGGGGACGAGAGATCCCAGGCATGCTAAATCACCGTGCGTGATTTCGCCACACTTGCAGCTGGCCACAACCGTGGGGTTGCGCGGATTGGACTTGCGGCCTCTATCCGCTGGTGCCATCACGCACGCTGAAATCGCGCGCGCCGGCTGGGCCGAAGTACCAGTCCTCCGCCCAAGATGACAAGCGCCAACATCGACGGCTCCGGCACCACGATCTGCGTGATCTGGGTGGACCATTGGTTGTCGGCGGAAACGAGCTCCTGAAACGTCCAGAAGTGCAGGGGGTTAGCGGGGTCCAGGACCGTGGCGCTGTAATCACCCCATCGGTTTCGGTTCGAGCTGTCCGTGATCTGGTAGTCCTCCACACCGGCCTTGAGGAGTGTCACGTCGCCGAATTGCGTGACGCCGCCGTTGGTGCGTCCCACCGCGGCGTAGGTGCTCACAAACTGGTTCTCGCTGGAACCGCTGAAACCAATTACGACGTCACCGAAGTCGTTGACCGCAATGGAAGGGTAGTAGTAGGCAAGTTCCGTGTCGCTGATCAGGCCGTTTTGAACGATCGTGTTGTCTGATTCGCGGATCTCGTACCACTCGACGGCGGCGCGCCCGTTCAGGCTCACGCCTTGCGCGGCCCAGAGGCTGCCGTCTTGAAGAATAACGTTCCCCGAAAAGCGGTTGTTGGATGTGTCGATGTCCTTCTTGGGGCCCGGCTGTTCGGCATTCGGCGGGTCGCCGCGTGCCGTGACGACGATGAAGGGTCCGAACGACAGCGACATCGCATTGATTGGACCGTTCACGTTCAATCGTTCGAGGCGGCCGGTGTCCTTTCGCGACGCGGTGAGCATCGGCAGGGGCAGCGTCCCATTGTCCATGTCCACGACCGGCTGAAGCGTGAATCGACCGCTGCCGGCGTCTTCGAGGAACGTGCGGTTGGCGATGGTGGGCGTCGTAGCGAGAAGGTCTGATTTGGGGATCGCCAGGAGCGACACCTGCTGGGACTCGACCTGGTTTGTCTGCGCGAACATGTTGGCCGAGATCACCAGCGCATCGCCATTGATGCCCATGGTCGGAAAATCCGCCCAGCGCGTGTTGTCGGCGTCGCTGTCGAGCTTGAAGCCCGACCAGCCGCCCGTGGGGTCCGACGAATCGGAAACGGCCACCAGGAAATTATTGTTCCCGTGGCTGTTGTCCACGGAGGTGGCGAAATAACGCTGGCTGAATGGGTCGTAGAGGATACGCGGGTCGAACGCGAAGCTCCCATTGAAGCCGGCGCCGCTGCTTTGCCAGAAAGCGTTGAGCGTCTTGCTCTGCAGCGTGGCGCCGCTCTTGTCGTAAACGGCGAAGCGCCCGTTGATCAACTCCGCGACGTGATCCAGCCCGACCGCCCCCATGCTGTCCGGCGGCGAAAAGGAGGCGTTCACGTTGCGTGTGCTGCCCGTGAAATTCGCACCGATTCGAAAGGCCTGGGCGCCGGCCGTCTGGACGTGCACCGCCCATGCGGTCAGAACCAAGCCCATCACGAACCACGAAAGGGGGCGCGGGCGGCACGCGTGCCTGACGACTCTCAGTTCTCGGACCATGACTCAAGCCCCTCCATCGCGGGCAGTTGATGCCGCGGAACGTCGTGTTGCCAATGGGATCCGCCTTCTCGTGGTAATCGTAGGCGCGCCGGTCGGGTGGGTCAAGGATTCGACCAGGAAATGCTCGGGCGGGTACAAGTTATTCGTCCCGGTCTTTGTCGCTGTCTGACGAAGGCTTTGCGGATCATTCGCGGGTTTCCTTTCGGCGGGTGCGTTTGGTTCTGCGCGTGGCCTTGCGGGACTTGCTCTGGAGTCTGGCCGCGGTCTTGGGGTCGCCGATGTGCAGTGTGTCGTAGGCCTGCTGGCTCGTCTTGAAGGGCCCCAAGCCCGTGTGCCCGTGCCAGTCGCCCTGCGTCAGCATCGGGTTGGTCGTGCGCGTCTGCTTTTGGCGCTTCTGGATGAACGTTTCCATGCGCCGGCGCAGCGACGCCACCACGTCGGACTCGCGCGCGGCCACGTTATTTTGTTCGAGCGGATCGTCGATCAGGTTGTACAGCTCCACGGGCGGCTTGAAGTGAAAGTCCGGCTCCAGTGCCATAATGAGCTTCCACTGCGGCGTGCGCCAGCCGTGCTTTCGCATCCAGGTGCATTCCGTGATGTAAAACTCCGACTCAAAGCTGGCGGCGCGCCCGCGGACCAGGCGCATCAGGGAACGGCCGTCGAACTTAAGATTCGACTTGACGCCCGCCAGGTCCAGGAGCGTGGGCACCAGGTCCTTGTGCTGGTTGTAGCCCCTGACGCGCGCGCCCGCCGGCAGTTTCTTCGGGTAGCGGATGATCAACGGCACGTACAGCGTGGGTTCGTACAGGCCGTGGTGGTCGAACCAGCATTCGTGATCGTAAAGCGTTTCGCCGTGGTCCCCGTTGAGAACGACGATCGTCCGGTCCAGGATGCCGAGTGTCTCCAACTGGCGGAACAATGCCTCGATGCAGGCGTCCATGTAGGCCACGGCGCCGTCGTACTGAGCGACCACGTAGTCCTTGTCCGTGATGCCCGGCGGCATCCAGGTCGAAAAGAAATCGGCAAATGGCTTGAACGCCATCACGGGTTGCATGGAACGGTTCTTCGGGTCGCGTTCGTCCCCGTGGTAGAACATCCGCTCGAACGGCGCCGGCGGCAGGTAGGGCGAGTGCGTGTCCATGTGACGCAGCATCAGGAAGAAGGGCTTCTGGGGCGATTGGCGTGCGAGCCGGTCGATGAGCGGGTGTGTCACGTCGTTGAGGTTCTGTGCCTTGGGGCTGCGGCCTTCGTTCCAACTGCCCCAGCCCGGGTAGTCCAGGTACTGATCGAAACCGCGCGCTGTTGGGTTTCCCGTGAAACCCACGCAGCCCGTGCGGTAGCCGGCGCCGCGGAGGATCTCGGCCAGCGTCGTGACTTTGGGCGTTAGATCCCCCTGGTGTCGCAGTGCGACGACCTGGGTGCCGAAGCAGTCGCGGCCCGTGAGCATCGATGCATACGCCGAGGTGGTGGGGATGTGCGCCGAATAGGTCTGCTCGAAAAGCACCGCGTCTTGCGCGAATCGGTCGATGTGCGGGGTCGTCTGGTGCCCGTACCCATAGCAGCTCATGTGGTCGGCGCGGAGCGAATCCACGGCGATCAAGAGGACATTGGGGCGAGCGGACGTCTTGGCTGCTGGCATGGGGATAGGGTAGATTGAAACATCGCAGGGGTGCAAATGGATGATGTGTGATTGTTATAAGGAATGCGGGATGCGCGATCCGGGGTCATTGGTGTTTACCGCCCCGCTCCCGCTCGGTGGTATGCTGCCGTCATGCGAATCGAGACGCTGGACATTCTGACGGCGGGCACGAGCTGGCGCAATCTCATTGTCGTGAAGCTGGTGGCGGACGACGGCACGGTCGGGTTTGGTGAAGCGACGATCGAGTACGGCGATCGGGCGCTATTGGCGTATTTGGCGGAGATCTTTGCACGGGCCGCGAAGGGGCTCGACCCGCGGGACCCACAGGCCGTTCTGGACGCCATGACACACGCCGACTATTGGCGCAGCGGCTTTATCGCGCGCACCGCATTCAGCGGTATAGAGCTGGCCTGCTGGGACATCAAGGGCCAGGCCGAGGGCAAGCCGGTGTGGCGGATGCTCGCGGCGCAGCGTTCGGACCCGCTATTGGCGTATGCCAACGGCTGGTACCGCACGCGGCGCGATCCACAGCGCGTCGCGGCGGCGGCCGCCGGCGTCGTGGAGCGGGGCTATCGGGCCCTGAAGATTGACCCTTTCGGTGCCGGTCTCGGATCGTTGACCGAAAGTGAATGGGATCGGAGCCTGGCGATCGTTCGCGAAGTGCGCCGCGCCGTGGGGGATCAGGTCGAGCTGTTCGTCGAGGGACACGGTCGATTCGACGTTTCATCCGCCGCAAAGCTGGCCCGGGCGATGGAGCCGATGCGACCCGGTTTCTTCGAGGAGCCGCTGATCCCGGAGCTGAACCATCAACTACCGAAATTGATCGAGCAGACGGCCGTGCCGATCGCGCTGGGCGAGCGCTTGTCGTCGCCGGCCCAGTTTGAACCGCTGCTGCGCGATTGCACGCGCCTCGTGCTTCAGCCGGACCTGTGCCACGTTGGGGGCATGCTGGCGGCGCAGCGCATCGCGAAGATGGCCGACCAGCGCGGCTGGCGGCTGGCGCCGCACAACGCCGGCGGTCCGCTGGCCACGACGCACGCGGTCCATTTCGGGTTGACGACCCCCGCCGTGATGGTTCAGGAGGTCTTCGACGACTACGAAGAACCGTGGGTGCTCGAGGCGTTTGAGGGGTCCGCGAAAGTAGTCGGCGGCGCACACTGCGTGAGCAAAGCACCGGGCTTCGGCGTGAAGGTCCACGACCAGGTGCTGGATCAGCACCCTTTCAGCGATCGGCACCTGGATCTGTTCGCCGAGGGGTGGGAGCAGCGCGAGGCTCGCTAGCCCGGATTCCCATGGGCCACGACGTCGATGTAAACTCTGACGTCGACGACAGGCCCATGGGAATCCAGGCTAGGACCCTACGCGTTGCACGGCTGTCGCCGCTTTCCCATCAACCGACACATCAGCAGGACGGCGGGTCCGGCGCCGGCCGCCGCGAAGGCGGAGGGCGTGGGGATCACCGTGATCCGCGCCACGGGTGTGCCCGGTTGTGTGAAATCGGCCAGCGTGGGATCCAGGAACGTCCCCGCGGCGGTGGTGCCGCCGAGGATGGTGGGCATGCCGCCGGGGTTGGGGTTGGCGAACGAGTCGATGAAGCCCTGATGCGGACTCACGACGCCACCGACGGTTGTTGGTCCCATGTTGGGGCCCGTCTGGTTGATGAAGGCGGCCTCCATTTCCGTGTTGTCCTCGGTCCCCGCGTCAAGAACATCCGAACCCATGACAATCACGGACAAGGGGCCGGTGGAATTGCCGGCCGCATCGAACAACTGAATTGCGCGGGGGTCATCATTGCCGATGAAGGCGTCGTTCGAAGGAATCACCATCGAGGCGTAGCTGAGGTACCGGTTCGTCAGGGGGTTCAGGTTCAGCGTGACCGTGACGCGCTCGCCCGGATCGAAAACTGGGGCGCCTGGGAACCCGCCCGGGGACACGACCGTCGTCTGCACGCCGCCGGGGGCTCTGGTCGTGAATTCGCCCATCACGCCGCCGGTGGCCCCGTCCTCCGCCAGGCTCTCCACGCCGGCCGAAGCAGATGCGCCGACGCTGAACAGGTCGAAGTTGCCGTCGTGGGCACCGATCCATACGGGAGTCAAGAATAGGCCGCCCCTCGGTGCCAGATTCTCGATGCTCAGATGGACTTGTTCTGCGGTGGCGGGGGGCGTGCTCAAGAGGCTCCCAATCGTCGCGAAAGCAACCGCCAGAAGTGTGTTTTTCGCAGTTTCAGTGGATTCGTTCATCGCGGACCTCCTTTTGTGCCGGTACAAATCGCCCAATTGGGCCGCACCGACGGCTTGCACGCGCCATCGCCTGTGCGGCCGTCACTATGTTGATTAGTCGTGGCTGGTGCGGGCTTCTTACAGGATTTTTGAAAGAAATCGGGAGGGGTGCTAGCACCAAACGGTTTTTTGGGCCGTAGGCGTGAACTTTGGGAGGTTTCGCCCGGGCACGGCACGGGAGGGCGAGGCTCCCGCC
>NZBA01000002.1 GCA_002686265.1 Planctomycetota bacterium | reverse complement strand
CACCCACTGCTCTGACCGTTTAGGAAACGGGAAGTGCCCCTAGTGGGCAGTCAAGAGTCAATTGACGGGTAGAGGTGCTTGAGCTTGATGCGGGCATCAGCGGTGGTGAAGCGCCAGTCGACGGGGCGGCTGGCCGTGTTGCGCGCAGCCTCCCAGGCGGCCACCTCCCGCTCCAGGGTGGCTCGGTCGGGCAGGCGGCGATCCAAGCACTGCTCCGCCAGCACGCTCAACTCGATCTCAGCCATGTTCAGCCAACTACCGTGCTTGGGCGTGTAATGGAGCTCCAACTTATCGGCCAGCCGCTTGGCTTCGGCAGGCGGGAATGCCTCGTACAACGAGGCGGGCGTGTGGGTGTTGAGGTTGTCCTGCACCAGGACGATCACCGCGGCGTCCGGATAGTGGACGTCCACGAGTTCCTGGATACAGTGCGCCCAGTCGATGCGGGTGCGCCGGTTGCTGGCGGTGGCGTGCCGCCAGCCGCGTAGTGGTTCGCAGACCAGGAACAGATTGCAGACCCCATGGCGGACGTACTCGTAGTCCTCGCGGGCCGGCCGCCCCGGCGCCACGGGCTGGGGCGGGGTGGCATCGGCCAGTAGTTGGCGGCTGGTCTCGTCCAGGCAGACCTGGGGACGACATGGGTCGTAGGGCCGGGTGTAGACATCGAGCACATCCTCCATGTGCCAGACGAAGTCGGCGTCGGCCTCCGGTGGGATGCACCAGCGCTCGGTCCGCCACGGCTTGAGCCGGTTTGCTGAAAGACCTGGCGCACGGTCTCGTGGGAGATACTCTCGACCACTTCCAGGGTTACCAACCGTGCCGCCAGGAGGCGCAAGGTCCAACGCTTGCGTCCCTCCGGTGGCGAGGCACAGGCCAGGGCAATCAGCCGCGCCTCCTGGGCGCCGTCGAGTTTGCGCCGGTACTGCCGGTCGGGAGCCTTGCGCGCCAGCGCCGCCGCCAGTCCGGCGGTGGCGTATCGCTGCCGCACGCGTGCCACGGTCGACAGCCCGACATCCAGTGCTGTAGCAATGGCCGCATCCGTCCAGCCCGGTCCCGCCTCCCCCTGGTTGGCTTTGAGCAGAATGCGGGCATGGGTGAACCGCCGGGCCGGCGCGGCCCCCTGGCCGACGAGCGTTGACAGGCGTGCCCGTTCCTCTTCAGTGAGGGTCACACGGTATTTCGTTCGCATCGGTTCCTCCCTTCGCTGGATCAGCCGGCACAGACCAGCGTACGGCTTGGACGCCAAATGCTCAAATCACGCTTGACGAGGCACTAGAAACTGTCTGAAAAAGGACGCACGCGGGGGCGGTAGGCTCTCGTGTTATGGAAAGGAGAGCCTACGACACCGATCTTTCGGACGCCGAGTGGCGCTGTCTGGCCCCGTACCTTCCGGCGCCCAAGCGCCGTGGCCGGCCACGGCGGCACTGCCGGCGCGAGATCCTGAACGGCATCTTTTACCTGGTGCGCAGCGGCTGTACCTGGCGCTTGCTGCCCCATGACTTCCCGCCGTGGCAGACGGTCTACCACTACTTCCGTATCTGGCGCCTCGACGGTACCTGGGAGCGGCTGCATACCGCCCTGCGCGAACGCGTGCGGGTCCTGGCTGGTCGGCACCCGCAGCCCAGTGCCGGGATCATCGACAGTCAGTCGGTGAAGACTACGGGGGTTGGCGGCATCCGTGGCTTCGACGGGGCCAAGAAGCTGAGCGGACGCAAGCGGCATCTGCTGGTCGAAACGCAGGGCCTGGTGCTGCGGGCCAAGGTCCATAGCGCGGCAGTGCAGGACCGGGCGGCCGTGCCTTTGCTCCTGGAAGGGGGAGCGGAGCCGTTCCCACGCCTGGCGCACGTATGGGTGGACCGCGGCTATACCGGCACAGGCAAGGCCTGGATCGAGCAGCACCTGGGCTGGAGGGTCGAGGTGGTCCAGCACCCGCCCAAGCCCCGCGGGGAATGGGTGCCGGTCTGGGAGACGCCGGACCGAACCACCTTCCACTTCGAGTGGCGACGCTTGCCGCGCTCCCGCGCTGGCTTTCGGGGCGTGCTGCCACGGCGCTGGGTAGTGGAACGCACGTTTGCCTGGCTGGGCCAGAGCCGGCGCCTGAGCAAGGACTACGAGCGTCTGTGCGCGACCAGCGAGGCACTCATCTACACAGCGATGAGCCGCATCATGGCCAGGCGCCTGGCAAAGGAGTAGCATTTTCAGACAGTTTCTAGTGCTCTGTCCAAGGCACCTGTCTCAGCCAGTCGGTGCGGGCCTGTCGGTAGGCTCAGACAGGTTCCTCGCCTACGGGCTGACGGGGGCCGGAGGTGACGCGGGTGAACCAGAAGGCGGTGAGACAGGTGAGAACGAGGCACCCGGCGGCGAAGGCGAAGGGGGCCAGGGCTGCCCGCTCGATTAGCTCGCCGCCGGCCAGCGTGCCAGAGAGCATCCCGGCGCTCCACAAGGCGTGGGTAATCGCCACCAGCCGGCCATCGTCCCGGCCGCGGCCAAGCTGATGGATCAACGGGGGCATGGTGATAGACAGCCCCCAGGCGGTCATCGTCCAGAGCGTCCCAGAGATAAACAGCCCCGCAATGCTGTGACCCAGAGCCACGGCGAGCAGGGAGCACGCCAGGACACTCACTGCCAGGGGGAGCACCAGCACCCGTGGACCAACGCGGTCAATGGCGCGGCCGGTGGCCAATTGGGCGGCCGAGGCTGCCAGCAGGCTCACGGTGCCGAAAAGTCCCACCGTAGTAGCGCTCTGGCTGAGGCGGTAGATCAGCAAGGGAAACGCCAGCGATGCTGCTCCCCAGGCGGTGGTGGGCAGAAACCGCACTGCACCCAAGGCCAGCACGCCTGGCCGGCGCAGCAGACGGCCGTACCCAGTGTCCACCCAGAGACGTTTCGTCGCCGGGGTGGAGGCTGTGGACGGCGCAGCGGGTGCCGCCGGTAGCCAGAGCACGGCGGCGACGAGCACAACCAGGCCTAACAGTGCTGCAACCAAGCCGACGCTCTGAAAACCCAGGCGGTCTGCGGCATAGCCGGCGATGAGCGCACCCCCAGCCTGGCTGGCGGTCTTGGTCAGGAAGAAGACGGCCGCCGCCATGCCCAGCCGCGCCGTGGAGCTGATGGCCAGCAGGTAGCTCTGGCCGCCGGTGGAGTGAAAGCCCATCGCTATGCCGCTGAGCACGGCTAGCCCGATCAAGAGCCACGGCGAGCGGGTAGCGATCAGCAGGCCGCTGGTCACCCCGACGGTGAGTCCGATCAGCACCGCCGTGCGCCGGCCCGCTAGGTCGGCCACTGCCCCGCCTGCGAGGGCGAAGATGCCATTACAGGCCATCTGTACGGCCAGTACCACGGAGGTCAGTCGGGGCGGCTGCTGCAGGACGCCCTCGACATAGGCTGCGAGCAGCGCCCGCGCCGGAGCCGCGGCCACCCCTTCGGCGAAGAGCAGGCCCAGGAATGTGGCCAGACGGGGGGTCCAAAATGGCGGTACAGCCGTTGACGGGGTGACGCTATCGGGTGGGGTGGCGCTTCCCCTGCGCTCGGTCACTCCTCCGGTGACGGTGCTGTGGCAGCGCCCTCCCGTTGGAGCTTGCCGGAGACCTGCCCATAGGTGGCCACGCCATAGGGCACCAGGTAGGTCAGCGCGATTTGCAGCGCCTCCTCGCCGGTGAACTGCGGCGGGAACAGGTGTTGCCAGTGATTGACTAGGGCCAGGAGGATGCCCACGACCAGCGACGTCTTGATTGATCGGATGACCGTGTCACGTTCGAGGCCGGTGGCAATCCAGCGCTGCACCGCTTGCCACCACCTGCTAGCAGGCATCAGGTTGCTGCTCCTCACATGATGTGCGCTGTAATCATACCCGGTTGGGTGGGTGCTATGATGTCAGCCGGCACACACTGGGCCAGGCCGGTACCCACGCCTGCGCCGGTCAGCGGCCCACGCCGACAAGGGATGGGACGTATGCTGCTACGCGGCCGAGACATCCGCACGCAGGAGCCGCTGGAAGTAGCACTTGCAGCACCGGAAGTCCAGGCGGTGCGCCGGCTGCACTCGTCAGCGCCACCGGCCGGCGTCGCTGCACTCGGCGACGCCGACTGTTGGATTGCGCCCGGCCTCTTCGATAGCCAGGTGAATGGCTTTGGTGGCCACGATCTGTCTGCCCCGGATGCGCGTCCAGCGACCACGCGGGGGGTGATCGAAGCCCTCTGGCAGGTGGGAGTCACCCGTTGTTGCCCCACCGTTACGACCAACTCGTTTGGTGGTCTGCGCCGGGCGCTGCGGGCGATTGCCGATGCCTGTGACCAGGACCCCCAGGTGGCCGCGGCGGTGGCGATGATCCATATGGAGGGGCCATACATCTCACCTGAGGACGGGCCACGGGGCGCCCATAATCGCGAGTGGACCCGCCCGCCCGACTGGGACGAGTTTGAGCACCTGCAAGAGGCCGCCCGGGGCCGAATCGGTCTCGTCACCCTGGCCCCGGAGTGGGCCGGCGCTCCCCAGTTCATCGAGCGGCTGGTCACTCGCGGGGTGACGGTCTCGCTGGGCCACCATGCCGCGTCGGCCGCTGCCATTGACGCTGCCGTCACCGCTGGGGCTACTCTTTGCACCCACCTGGGCAACGGCGCTCACGCCCACCTGCCCCGCCACCCGAACTACATCTGGGAGCAGTTGGCCCGCGACGAGCTGACTGCGGGCATCATCCCCGATGGCCACCACCTTCCCCCCGCGGTGCTGAAATGCCTCATTCGGGTGAAGGGTGTGGAGCGGACCATTCTGGTCAGCGATGCTGCCTGGCAGGCTGGCCTGCCGCCAGGGACCTACCCGCACTCCACTGGTGATACGGTGGAGCTGACCGCGGACGGGCGGTTGCAGTTGGGCGACACCCCCTACCTGGCGGGGGCGGCGCTGCCGCTCATCCAGGGCGTGGCCAATGTGGTGCGCCATGCGGGCGTGACCCTCGATCAGGCGATCCATATGGCCACAGTCGTGCCTGCCCGTGCGTTGGGGGTGAGCGAGCCATCGCTTGAACCGGCGGCCGGCCAGCCCGCAGACCTTGTGCTGTTTCGCTGGGACCAGGACGCTGGTACTATCACGGTCGAGGCCACGGTCGCCGGCGGGGAACTGGTGTACCAGCGGGAGACTGGGTCGTAGTTACGGCTTGGCTGCGACGTGCAGCGCCGGTGGAGAGAGATGATGGCTACTGAAGTCCACGTTGACGGAGTGATCGAGCGCGGCCGCTTCGCGGAGTTCCTGGCGGCTGCCGAGGGCTGGCAACGCTACCGCAGAGAGCGCGGTTGGTGTGAAGCTCGAACGCTCTGCGGCCTGAGCGGGGCGATGAACACTGTCCGTCTGGTGTTTCGCTACGACTCCCTCGCGGCCTACGAGCGCGAGGAGGAGCTGGTAGCACGGGACCGGGAGTACGCCGAAGTCGCATCAGCGCTCCCGTTCGAGGGGCAGCTTCACTTCACGATCTTCCGCGTCGAAGACGGCCTCGGAGCGACGAAGGGCGATCAATGATGACAACAACGACGGTCCGCGCGGCCCTACTGGGGTACGGCATGTTTGGCGCCGATGTGGTCATTGGCAGCCTGTGGGACCTGCATCGCAACGGCATTGCGCCCTATCTGGATCGGGTCGGTCTCGATGACCACTGCCGCGCCTACCAGGATGCGCGCTTCGAGCTAGTCGCGGTGGGCACCCGCAGCGAAGCCTCCGCCCGGCGGGCGGAGCGGGAGATGCAGGAGGCCACCGGGAGCAAGGTGCGGGGCTACTGGGGCAACACGCCTTGGACGGACATCTTGGACGATCACCCCGACCTCGATGTGCTGATCGTCGCCACCCCCGACCATTTGCACACCACGCCCGTGCTCGCGGCCTTGCAGCGGGGCGTGCATGTGATTGTGGAGAAGCCGCTGTGCCTCGATGCCAGCGAAGCGACCGCGATCATCCGGGAAGCAGAGTCGCGCGATCTCATTGCCGGTGTGGACATGCACAAGCGCTATGACCCCGATCACATCAAGATATTCCACGACCTGGCCCCGGACCTGGGCGCACCGCTGTATGCCCGCGGTGTGCTGGAAGAGCCGCTGGAGGTCGCCACGACGATCTTCAAGTGGGCGGAGGACAGCGATCCGTTCACGTATGTAGGCATCCACTGGGTTGACCTCTTTCTGCACTACCTCCAGCTTCGGCCGATCAGTGTCTACGCCACCGGGCAGAAGCGCCGGCTGCGCGACGAGTTTGGCAAGGACACCTTTGACTCCGTCCAGGTAGTAGTCACGCATGAGGGGGGCATGGTCATCATCTACGAGAGCAATTGGCTTACCCCCGCCGATTTTGAGGGACCAGTCAACCAGGAGAGCCATCTGGTTGGCGCCTACGGCAAGGTCGAATCCGATAGCCAGTATCGCGGGCTGCGCTATTGGGTGGAGAACAAGGGGTCGCGCACGTCCACCGTCCATTTCTTCCGCAAGGTGCGCCGGCCAGACGGATCATCCGTCTCGATGGGCTATGGCAAGGATAGCCTGGTTGCCTGCCTGGAGAAGATATTTCGGATCAAAGTGCTCGGAGCCACCGCCCGCGAGCTGGCCGGCACCTATCCCGACGCGGCGTCGCAGAAGTGGTCTACGATGGTTGTACACGCCGCCCGCGCCGTGCTCCAGCGCAACTGGGCGCATGTCGAGGCCGGCGAGCCGTCCCTGGCCACGGCAGCCCTGACGCCCGATACGATCACGCTGCATGACCCGGCAGATGGTGCCGGCACCAAGCTCTATTGATGCACGCTCTTGGCCTGGCTCAGGGCCGGTACGCGGTCCGGGCAAGGTCACGTATCTTCGACTTCGCAGGATTCGGACGCCTCTTCGAGGAAGTCAGGCCGCAGATAGCGAGCAATAGCCCCAATCCGTTCGAGACGCTCTTGTAGCGTCGCAAACGAAATGAACCGGCATATGTCGGCCATCCTCGGCGAGAGATGGGAGAATGTGGGACGATTGACTTCGCTGATGACCTTTTCGCGCCGTTCATCGGGAGCGACGATGTATAGCGGGATGCTCAGATTTGGCTGCATCGCAATGAGGTCGGACATACGGAGCAGCCCTGAGTAAATGGCCGTGGTGCTTTCAATCTCAAACGCAGCGACAATGGCATTGCCATCCAACCAAAGGACATCAATGAGTTCGACAGTTCTGTTCGTGGCCTCATCGAACTGGCGTGGCAGTGCCGAGTTGAGCCTCGGCAGGTCTGTGAATCGATGACCGTCAACCTCGCGGCCGCGATCATTGCGGGCAATCCAGACGCCCAGACCCATATCGTTCCCAAGTTTCGCCAGCAACCATTGGATGGCGGTGTGGGGTGTGGGGTCGAGGGCACTAGGGCCTTCTGTGGGAGCTTCCACGGTCTCCGGTATGGTGACCGGGCCAATCTCGGCGTTTAGCACCGGAGGACGCCGGGCAAGTTTCTTCGGATCTACCGGGCGATGGACAGGATGCTGCTGGGCGCCGAGCACGGCCTTGACCACGGTTTCCCCATCCGATGCCTTCCACTTGCGTGGGCTGCCGCGGAAGCTGCCGGTCCATGCTGAGGGGTTCTTCAGGTTGCGGAACACACTCAACTGATCTCTCAGTTCGAAGACGGGCACGGCCGTCTCAGGGGTCAGCGCAGCCACGATCGTGACTCGTAGCCGGCAAGGGAACACATCGTCCTTCCATCTCGGGGTTGGGTCTCTGAACGGCGCGGCAACGACTTCCAGGATCGTAACCCAGCGGGAAACACCAGTCAGATAGCCCAGTATGTAGTCACCAGGCTTTATACGCTGGACGGTCGTCCAGCGACCCTCGCGGAATCCGATTACTTCGCTGCCGGCATTGACAAACTCTTGCCAGGTAGTGCCCGAGAACAGGCCCAGCCAGTAGGTCCGCTCGCTCATCGTCCTCCCCCTCGATGGTAGGCACCAGGATTATGCACCGGAGACATTGACGTTGGCCAGGGGCCTAGGGTCTGCTGGTTGCTATACTCGGTGTGGTAGGCCCATTCGCGGAGAGGTGCGAGAGTGGACGATCCGGCGCGCCTGGAGAGCGCGTGTGCCGCAAGGTACCGTGGGTTCGAATCCCACCCTCTCCGCCCACTAGGTGGTGGTGGTGTAGTCATCCCCCATCATTTCCCCGGGCGCGGGGTCACCGTGCGACCTGTACCGCCCGCCGTTCGCTCACTGAGCGAGATCATTGGCGCTGGATGGCTCGTCTCTCCAGCTTTTGACACGCGCCCTCACGCCGGATACTATGAGGGATGGTCGTGCTAGGCGGGGAGCTAGCGGTTCCCTCACCCCGCAAGCCGCTATAGCGGGGCGGAACTCCCTCTCGCGGCCTGGCGCTGCTCAAACCGGCCTGGACCGAGCAGTATTGATGATCGGGTCCTGCGCGGCAGCGACCTCCGAACCCCGTCAGGTCCGGAAGGAAGCAGCGGTAAGGGGTAGTCTCTGGGTGCCGCAGGGCAACCTGGTCTGAGCGGCTCGGCCCTGGTACGTTGAGCAGCAGGGTCAGAAGAGGGTGCACGACCGTCTGTCCGACCGCGATGCACTGGCAGCGGATGACCGGATTCTGGTGGGAGAGGTCGGAGGGCTGGAGCCGGCGGTGCCCTGCTGCCGGTTTCGTTTTTGGCCCGTGCCTGGCAGTGGGGACTGTGCCGGGGAGGAGCAGGCCAGGTGGCGGCCCAAACGCTCTATAACAAGTGGCGGCCGCAGACGTTCGCAGCCACCATTGGGCAGGACCATGTCACCCGCACGCTGCGTAATGCCCTGGCACGCCCCGATCAGTTGGCCCATGCCTACCTCTTCTGCGGGCCACGGGGCACGGGCAAGACCACCACTGCCCGCGTCTTGGCCAAGGCGCTCAACTGTGCCCAGGGGTTGCAGCCCGAACCATGTAATCAGTGCGACCACTGCCAGGCGATCAACCGCGGTGCCCAGTTCGATCTGCTGATCGAGATAGATGGGGCCTCGCACACCGGAGTGGACGACATCCGCGATCTTCGGGAGAAGGTCAGCCGCCGGCCCGGCGAGGGGCGCTACAAGGTCTACATCATTGATGAAGTCCATATGCTCTCGACCAATGCCTTCAACGCGCTGCTGAAGACGCTGGAAGAGCCACCGCCGCATGTGCGCTTTATCTTTGCCACGACCGAACCGGAGAAGGTGCTGGCCACCGTCCTCTCTCGCTGCCAGCGGTTTGACTTCAAGCCGGTGCCGGCGGATACGCTGATCCGTCACCTGCGGATGGTCGCTGAGCAGGAGGGACTACAGGTCGAGCACGATGCGCTGGAGTTCATCGCTCACAGCGCCACCGGCAGCGTGCGCGACGCGCTCAGTCTGCTTGACCAGGTGATGGCCTTTGCCGGCAACACGATCGCGGCATCCCACCTGCGCGAGATGCTGGGGCTATCCGACAGTGCCCTGGTGCTGGCTTTGGTAGATGCCCTCCTCGACGATGACGTGACGGCGGCGGTTGAGTCCATCCAGGCCGCCTCTGAACGCGGCGCAGACCTCCGGGAGTTTGGCCACCAGGTGGTGGAGGTGCTGCGGGCCATGCTGCTGGCGCAGAGCGGTCTGGATCCACCGCTGATCCCATCCCTCGGCCAGGAGACGAAACCGGCGGCGATCAGCCGCAGTCGGCGGGTCGAGCTGGCGCCGCTGGTGCAGTGGATTCAGTGCTTCGTGGAGGCCGACACCGGAGTTCGCAGCGCCGCGGCGCAGCCGCAGTTGCCACTGGAACTCGCCGCGGTGCAGAGCATCCTGGTCTCCCGTGGGCTGGTCTCCCAGGCAGCGGCGCCGGCTCCGCTGCCCGCGCCGGATGTGGCCGTGCCCAAACCCATCAGGGAAGTGCGGGAGGTAGCCCCCAAACCGCGGCCCCGCCCGCAGCAACGGCTGGCTAAGGCCGATCAGCCCACCAAGCGACCTGGGCCGGAGCCGCCGCCCGCAGATGGACCGCCATCGGAGGGTGAACCGGTGGCGGCTCCCGGCCGGTCATCGGCCGGAGCAGGGAAGCCAGCCCCGGCAAAGGGGCAGCCATTGACCACCGCCGCGCTCGAGGCGCAATGGCCGGCGGTCCTCAGCCTGCTGGGCCGCCGCCGCAGCGTCACTGCCCTCCTGCGCGATGCAGCAATCCGCTCGGTCACCGCCGACGAGGTGGTGCTGGAGTTCGCTTACCCCTTCCACGCGGAGCAGGTCGAGAGGCCGGAAAATCGGGTCCTGGTCGAGCAGGCTATCCAGCGCATTCTCGGCCCATCACTGCGGATACAGGCACGCGTTAAGAATGCCCGTGGCCGGCCAGACCGGTCCGGTGCTACGGGGCGGCAGGACCCAGTGGTCCGCCACGCCCTTGCGGTTTTCCCCGGTGCGACTATCATTGAGGAGGTGGGAGATACCAACGAGCGGGCAGCGGCCCACGGAAAGGATGGCGACCATGAATATGAAGATGCTGCGGAAGATGCAGAATAAGATGGTGAAGGTCCAGGAGGAGTTGGCCCAAGAGACGGTGGAGGGCACTGCTGGCGGCGGCGCCG
>NZBA01000001.1 GCA_002686265.1 Planctomycetota bacterium | reverse complement strand
ATCACCAACCGTTGCCAGAGATTGGCATGGGCTGTTACCGCATCACGAGCGACATGGGCGTTGATCGAACCACCGCCCTTGCCTAGCCCCCCGGCCCCGATAACTTCGTGGAAGTTTTTCGTGCTCTGGCCGAATCCGGCCCTTAATCACACCTCCCTACGCGCGCGCGTATATCGCGCGCGATGGACTGGAGCCCCCATTGCCCGGCTCTGATAGGGTCCCCAGGCGGGCTGCAGCGCGTGGAGCGGGGCCTGGACACGGGTGGGAGGGGCTTCCCACCGCGATCTCGCTGGTTTCAGTGCGGTTCAGGCTCGGCGGCGGTGGCGGTACGGGGCCGCGTGCTCGCGCGAGCTCCCATTCACGCTGTCACTGTGTCCAGCGAGTGCGCTCCGACCGGCGGGAGCGCGTGCGAGAGCCATGTCCAGGCTCCCAGCGAGTACGGGAGGGCATGGAGAGTGCCGCTGAGCGTCCTGTAGGCGAGGGAACGGCTGTGCTAGAGAGGGACCAACTGCTGCCCTCAAATGCGCCCCAGCGCTCACTGCCAGGGCCTGGTGGGGATCGCCTCTGGTGTTGCCCCGTGATGGCGGATCGCCTCGACTCGACCTGGCCATGCTATGTACGGAGCACGATCCTGTTTTGGCTCTATTCAGGCCGGTCCCTGAGCCGGCCGGCGCCGATAGGCGTTGCTAACCCCAATCGGATCATGCAGTGCATCAGCGAGCACCTCCATCGAGCCTATGGTGCTGGTTGCCCCGTGTGTGCAGACGGTGACTGCTACCTCAAACGTGCTGCGATCCTGCCGCAGCTGGTAGCTGAGGGACGCGCCGACCAGCGGCGCCCGGTCGCGCCCCTGCCTGCAAGCACCAACGTGCCCGGCGCCTGCGCGGGAAGTGTTGTGGTGCCACCAGCGCCTCCGCCGCGGGGCTGCCGGCTTGTGGTGGAGTGGAGCGGCGCCTCCCTTCATGGGGGGAACCGGGGGAGGCCGCGTGAGCCCGGGCCTACGGCTTGGCGCGGATATAGGGCTGGGGCCACGCCAGGTCCACCTCGAGCTGTTGCGCCGCCTGCAGCGGCCAGTACGGTGCCCGCAACAGCTCCCGCCCCAGCGCCACCAAATCGGCCCGGCCGTTGCGCACGACTTCCTCGGCCAGCTCCGGGGTGCGGATCAGCCCCACCGCGATCGTTGGGACATTCGCCCCCTGTTTGATAGCCTGGGCCAGCTCGATCATGTACCCCGGATAGGTTGGCGGGGTGCGGGGGCTGTTGCCCCCGGCGCTCACATGGATCAGGTCGGCTCCCGCCTCTTTCAGCAGACTGGCGGCCGTGACCATATCGTCAACGGTATTGCCACCCTCGACCCAGTCGGTGGCGGAGACCCGCACGATGAGTGGGGTGGGATCCGGCAGGTCGCCACGGACCGCCGCTACCACCTCGCAGGCGAACCGTGCGCGGCGTTCGATCGTACCCCCGTAGGCGTCGCTGCGCTGGTTTGCCAGGGGGGACAGGAAGGAGCTGAGGAGGTACCCGTGCGCGGCGTGGAGCTCGATCGCCTGAAACCCGGCGTGCACCGCCCGGCGCGCTGCGGCCCGGAAAGAGCCGACGATGGCTGCGAGCTCGTCTGGGGCAAGTGCGTGGGGGGTCTGCCAGCCCGCATCGAACGGTACGGCCGAGGGGGCGACGCCTGGCTCTCCCCGGTGGCCTTTGCTGCCGCTGTTCGCCTTGCGTCCGGCGTGGGCGAGCTGGATTGCCATGGCGGCGCCCTGGTCCACGCCGAAGCGAGCGATCCGTGCTAGCGGCGCCATGTGCCGGTCGTCCCAGATGCCCAGGTCTCCTGCCACCTGGTCGTCGATGCGGCCTCGCCGCTCGACGGCGGTGGCCTCGATGATGATCAGGCCCGCGCCACCGACTGCCCGTGTGCCGTAGTGGACGAAGTGCCAGTCGCCCGCCTCGCCGTCGGGGTCCGAGGCCCACAGGCACATGGGTGGCATCACGATGCGGTTGCGGAGTGTGAGGCCGCGGAGTGTATACGGATCGAACAGTCTGGCCATGATGCTACCTCCTTGGCTGGTGCATGCGGCTCATCCCGGTGTCTGGGGCAGCTCCGTGACGTGACGACCAGTATGGCGAGTATGGACAGAGAATGCCCTGCTCGCGCGGGTGCTTATGGCTGCAGGCGGTCGAGCACCTTCGCCACCTGGGCCGCGGCCTCGGGCTCGAATTGCACCCCATAGTGGTAGCGCAGCACCAGTCCATCCTCGACCGGGACGAGGACACAGGTGCTCCGTAGCACCTTCCCCCTGATCGTCAAGGATGCTGGGGGGCCCTCGGTGGGTACCTGGAGCTGCACCACCGTGCCTACGGGTAACGCTGGGGCCGCACGGAAGCTGATCCCCTCGGCAACACTGAGCCTCACCCCCTCAGAAGTACCGAACTGGAGCCCCGTGCCCCCGAGGCTAATATTGAGGGTCGTGACATTCGGGATCGGGGCCACTGCACCGGTCTCTGCATCCACCGTGCTGAGGTGCCAGCCTTGCGCTTGGCCCTCACCGAGCACGAGGCGACCATACTGGCGCTCCTGGTGGCCACGGACTGGCGGAGGGGTACTGCTCATCGAGATGCCCTCGTTGCGCGGTGATCGAGTGTATCATCCCACCCCCCTCAGGGGACTGTCAAGCTGCGGAGGGGCGCTGCGAGCGAGGTATGGTCACGCGATCCAGCCGTGGCGTAGCGCTAGGATGACGGCCTGCTCTGTTTTGGGCACGCCCAGCCTGGCGTGAATGAGGCGCAGGTGGTTGTGCACGGTACCGGGGGCAATCCCCCAGCGGATCGCGATCTGGTGTGCAGTGTACCCATTGGCCAGCAGTTGCAAGACTTCTGCCTCGCGGGAGGTGAGGGGATTGGGTGGCTCAGCCATGCGTGATCCTACCGAGCAGGCCGGTAGCAGGGCCACTCGACAGGACGAGGCAAGGCAGTAAAGATCGTCTCTAGCTGTTCCATAAACTTGTGGAACAGCGCTTCCGCCTCCGGTCGCACCTCTGACCCTCGCTCTTTACTCGCCCGCACACTGTCCAGCCGTCCCAGCAAGGCTTTCAGCCGCTGCACCGGGCCGTCTCCCAGCGCCAGGTAGTCCGGCTCCTCGCCCAACTCCGCATCCACCAGCTCCACAATCCCCGCCACTTCCTCCACCGCCGACAGATCCTCGCGTTGCATGTTCTTCGCGGCTGCCATGCGCCGGGCCTGTAGGTCCGTGGCGTCCACAATTCGCGCTGCTACCTGCGGCTGCCCCAGCTCCTGCACCGCTCGCCCGCGATCAGCTCGTAGCGCTCCCCGAGTGCGCGGAGCTGTGGCAACAGCGCCGGTTTGCCCAGGGTGGGGGGACAGTATGGGTGGTGCGGCTAGCATCTCGCCGATCGTCAATCGGGTCTGATATGGGAACTCTCGGCTAGAATAAGGCGAGAGACGGAGGAAACGGTGTATACGACGATCACAGTGACGGCCATCTCACTGAAGCCCAAGAAGTGGGACAAGGGCTACAACGCCGAGAAGCTGGAGACCTCCTTTCGCGCAGCAGCAAAGGGGCAGCCTGATCTCATAGTTGCCCCCGAGGGTGTCTTGGAAGGCTATGTGGCGATGGATGTCATCCGGCATCCTGAGAGAGCACCTGCCATGCTCGAGATTGCGGAACCGATCAATGGCCCCTCTATCCAGCGCTTCCGGCAGTTGGCTCAGGACCTCCGCACCTGCCTGTGTTTTGGCTTTGCCGAACGGGTTGGCGACGAGGTCTACAACACGGCCATTTTCATTGACCATTGTGGAGCCATCTGCGGACACTACCACAAGACGCAGCTGGCGGAAGGAACAGATCCCTCCTGGTATTTCGACCGGGTTGGGCATCAGATCCGGGCCTTTGACACACCATTGGGGCGGATGGGGATCCTCATCTGCAATGACCGGGCCAACCCGAAGATCGCGCGGACGCTGGTGTTGGATGGGGCACGCTGTCTGCTGATTCCGTCGTATGGCACCAGGAAGAAGTCCCAGAACGCGATCGTCATCGCGCGGGCGCGGGAGAATGGTGTGCCGGTGGTGCAGGCGAACGTGGGCAACAACCTGATTATCAGTAAAGGTGAGATCGTAGCCTACAAGTGGGGGTGCGATCAGCTCACGACGGCAGAGGTGGAGCTGCCGGTGCTGCCGTCAGAAGCAGCGGCGCGGGCCGCGGAAAGCGAGTACATGGCCGAGCAGCCTAAAACCATGACCGAGCGCTATCAGCGCACGATGCAGCGGGTCCGAGACGGTCACTGGAATGGGCGTCCTGGTCATACCTTGTCAGCTGCGGAGACACGCTCGTACGGCCACTGGGAACGAGTGTCGCGGCGGACGATGCCAGTTCTCTCGGCTTAGGTTCCCCGTTGTCCGGCTCACTTGCCTCGTCAGTCTTCATTGCTAGGATGCCTCACTGGACATTGGTCAGATCATAAAGAAAGGCCTGGGAGGCAACAGTGGTACTGGGTGCTCTCTATCACTGATACAATTGCACGGCTAGTCTAAGGAGGACACGATGCCAAATGTTACGATTGACTGGAACGTGGGTAGGACCCAGGAGCAAAAGGAAAAGATCGCCAAAATCATAGAGGATGCCCTAGTTAATGTAGGTAAAGCACCTCGTGAGAACGTAAAGATCACCTTCAAAGATAATCCTGTCAAGTAAACATACCCGTCGAATCCTGGCAGGAAGACAGTGGTAGGACTGTGCACGTGACTCCTTGTGATTTAACCCCGGGCGGCACGGACGAGCCAGGATGCGGCATGCTGGCCGCATGATGACGAGTTCCTTGACGACCCTGACGCAGTTCCGGACCTCGGTCTACCGGTCCTTTGGCCGTCGGCGGGATGCGCTCTTCGAGCTCCTGGAGAGCCTGGTGACGGCTCGCCCGGTGCCCTCGCCGGTCCATCTGAGCCTGGAACCGACACATCGCCGTGCCGTGGTTGGGGGAGCTTGTATGCGGCCTTGGTTCGGGGCGAGATGCGCCCCCCGCAACTCGCACGGCTGCTGGCCAGCCAGCCCCTGGTGCAGGGGCAGCCGATCTACGCGGTGGATACCAGCAGCTGGCCCCGCTGCGATGCCGAGACCAGCCCCGATCGTGGCTTCTACTACCATCCGTCTCGCCACTCCGCGGGGCAACCGCTCGTGGCGGGCTGGGCCTACCAATGGGTGGCCCAACTGGGCTTCACCCGTCCTTCTGCAGGAAGGATTGGACGGCTCCGATAGACGTGCGCCGGGTGCATCCCACGGAGAACGCTAACACTGTCGCGACCACAGAGATCAAGCTGCTGGTGGCCCACCAGGCTCCTGGAGACACCGTAATCGTTCACGGCCCCCTGCTGGCAGCTCGCTGATAGCTGGGGAGTAGTTGACGGGTGTCCCCAGAATAGGGGACACTCGCTCCATGCGCCAGCCCCAGACGCTGGATGAAGCCTATCGCCTGCTGGCGGCCCTGGGACAGCAACTCCGCGACCTGCACGCCGAGAATGCGTGCCTGCGGGAACGCATCCGGGAGCTGGAGGCCCGGCTGGGGCAGCACTCAGGCAATTCGTCGCGTCCGCCCTCATCGGACCCACCCCAGGCTCCTCGCCGTCCCAGCCGTTCGCCGACCGGAAGGCGCCGCGGGGCGCAGCCGGGGCACGTGGCCCACCAGCGGCCGCTGGTGCCACTCGATCAGGTAGACCACTGCGTCGAGCACTGGCCCACGATCTGCCCATCCTGTGTAACCGTCTTGCCCCGTGATCCTGCCCTGGTTGTGGGGGAGCCCCAGCGCCACCAGGTCACGGAGTTACCCCCAGTGCGGGCTACGACTGCCGAACATCGCCTGTACCGGGTGCGCTGTCCGTACTGTCGGCAGAAGACCAGGGCTACGCTCCCCCCGGATGTGCCACCCGGCGCCTTTGGCCCGCGGTTGCAGGCGACCGTGGCTACCCTGTCCGGTCGGTATCGGCTCAGCCGCCGAGAAGTGGCGGAGATGTGCCGAGATGTGCTGGGGGCGCCCCTGGCGGTGGGCAGCGTCGTCAAGCTGTGCCAAGCCAGCAGCGCAGCCCTGGCGGGGCCAGTAGCTGAGCTCCAGGGCACGCTGCCCCAGGCACCAGTAGTGCATGCCGATGAGACCAGTTGGAAACAGGCCGGACAGCGCCGCGTGCTGTGGGTGGTGGTCTCCCATCTGGCGACGGTCTTCACCATTGCGACCAGCCGCGCCAGCCAGGTGCTCAAGGATCTACTGGGAGAACCATTCGCGGGCTACCTGGTCAGCGACCGCTGGTCTGCTTACTCTTGGGTTCCTGTAGCTCAACGCCAGGTCTGTTGGAGCCATCTGGCACGGAACTTCCAGGGGTTGGCGGATCGTGGGGGCGCGGCTGCCGAGATCGGCCAGCCCGCGGTGGCCTGGACCAAGGAACTGTTCGCAGCTTGGCACGCCTTTCGGGATGACCATCAGGACCGGGGGATGCTGGCCAAGGCAATGCGCCCCGTGCAGGCTCGGTTGCGAGTGCTGCTGGAGCAGGGCACCCGCAATACTGACGGCAAAACTCAGGGATTATGTCGGTCGCTGGTGGACCTCTGGCCAGCGCTCTGGACGTTCGTGACTCGGGAGGGGGTAGAGCCGACGAACAACGTGGCCGAGCGGGCGTTGCGACCCGCGGTGTTGTGGCGAAAGGGTAGTTTCGGTACGCAAAGCGATGCCGGAGCTCGCTTTGCGGAACGGCTGCTGACGGTGGCCGCGACCTGCCGACAGCAGGGACGGTCCCTGCTGGACTATCTGACCACGGTGTGCACTGCTGCCCAATGTGGTCACGTCATCCCATCGCTGTTCCCGGCCACAGTCTCGGCACAGGGGCCATGAAGGCTCACCAAGTTGAACGAGAGAACGGCGGCTGATGAAAGTTGAACGCGCACCCGTGGGCTGGGGCTTGTGGCTCCAGTGGGTGGTGGCCACCATCGTGGGTGGGGCCGTGGGCGGGGCCATGAGCGAGGCCGTGTTCAGGGCCGTGGGCCTGTACGGGGCCGTGTACGCAGCGATTACCGGGGCTGCGCTGGTGTGGCTATTGCGCCAACCGCGGCCCACAGCGTCAACGGGAGAGTAACCGCCGTGCGGGCGGTGCGCCGCTCGTAATTTCGCCCATGACTGACGTCGTTGCCCCCAAGCTGGCAGGGGCCGTGAACGCTTACGAGACACCTTCCCCTTCCGGCCCGACACGGCTCTGCTGCGATCAGCGACCCCAGCGCCATATCCTTCCACGGAAGGACCACCAGCGGCGCCGCGGGGCCGGCTCGTCGGGCGGCGCCTGCAGCAGCTTGATCGTGGCATCCCGCTCCTGCACCTGGGCCTGCAAGAACCCCACCTGCCCGCTGAACTGCTCTAGCTTCTCGTGAAGCGCAGCGTTCTGCTCAGTGAGGGCATCCACACGCTCGGCGTGCTCCCGCACCAACGCTAGGGCATCGCGCATGGCGCTGTCAGGCGTTGTCGGGGAAAGGTCTGGGCCGTCTGTCCCTGTGTCAGACTCACCGTCTGACACGCTGTCTGGACTGTCTGACGCGGTGCCTGACAGCAGCAGAGCATCTGCGGGAATACGCAGCACCAAACGGCTCCCTACCTGGACTCTGGTGCCCATCAGCCGACCAGAGCGGAGCATTCGGTGAACGGTCCGCTCACTGACACCAAGCCGACGGGCTGCCGCGGCGGGACTCAGTAATTGTCTGTCATCGGTGTCTGACATGGCTCCACCTCCTGTCCCTGCCAACGGGAAGGGTCAGGGCGAGTTGTGGGAGGCCCACGCCACTGGCGAAGCGCCGCGGCCGGAGATCGAAGCGGCTGCCCAGGAGCGGCAGCTTGGCTCACTCAAGCAAGGCGCTCAACCACCTTCCCGTTCAGGTAATCTTCCTGAACGGGAGCAAGGTCAAACCCGGGACCAGGTGGCCGCGGCGGTGGGCATGAGTGGCAAGACCTACGAGAAGATCGCCACCGTGGTCGCCGCAGCCGCTGCCGATACCTATGGCGACCTCGTGGGGGCAATGGATACCCTGTACAACCATAGCGAGGTGCAGGTGATCGGCTGCGGCTGGGCCGGAGCGTTCGTTCCTGCCGGCGTATGGGCGGAACCGTGGTGGTCAGACGAGCGACAGCTCTATCCTCAGCCAGCGGAGGGCTAGCCCGATGTTCTTGACGGAGCAGGCACTTCAGAAAGCCTCGGTCACGCTGCTGATCGCGATCGCCCTGGTGATTGGAGGCGTGTATGCCGCTCTGAACATCAACCAGGAGTTGATCCCAGATGTAGATTTCCCCCTCATCACCGTCGTGGCTGCTAGCCCCGGGGCGAGTCCGCAGGATGTGGCCGAGACGGTAAGCGGACCGCTAGAGGCCGCGATTGCCAATGTCCCGGGGCTACAAAGCCTCCAGTCCATCTCGGCCGAGAGCGTGGCCATCATCATCGCCCAGTTCGATTTCGGCCACGACATGAAGGCCGCCGAGCGTGACATCAGTCAGAGCACGGCCGGCGCTCGGTTGCCCTCCGATGTCGCCAGACCGCAGGTGACCCGCATCAATATCAATCAGACCATCCCAGTGATCCAACTGAGCCTGGGAGGTGACCTCGACCCGGGTGAGTTGGAGGCAATTGCCCAGCAAGAGTTGGTGCCCCGGATCAGAGCCATTGATGGCGTTCAGGCAGTGGATGTGATCGGGGGAGCCAGCCGGCAGATCAATGTGCTGCTCGACCTCGAGCAGTTGCGAGCGCTGGCGATCACGGTGCAGCAGGTCTCAGGCGTACTGCGGGCGAACAACATCTCCATTCCATCCGGGGCCATTCGCGCGAACGGGGCGTTGCTGCCGATCCGGACTGTGAGCGAGTTGACATCCCTCGCCGCCATCGAGAATCTCATCGTGGGCATCCAACGCCCCGAGGGCCAGCCGCCCCGTCCGGTCCGCTTGCAGGACATCGGGACTGTCGAACTTGGCCCGTCTCCCGCGGCCAGCATCTCACGGACGAACGGCAAGCCCAGCGTGGGCATCGCGGTGACGAAGACCCAGCAAGGCAACACCGTGGCCGTAGCCGACGCCGTTAGAGTGGTGGGCGCCGATGTCCAGGCGAAGCTGGGGGATCGGGTGGAGATCACGACGATCCTGGACCAGTCCCGGCTGATTGAGGAGTCTATCGCGGGCTTGACCCGCGAGGGGGTCGTCGGAGCGGGCGCGGCCGTCTTTGCCATCTGGCTGTTCTTGATGAACCTCCGCAGCACCATCGCCGCGGCAGTTTCGATCCCCCTCTCCCTCGTCGTCGCGGTGCTGGCGCTGTTCTGGCAAGGCTTCACAATCAACATCTTGACCCTGGGTGGTCTGACCATTGCCCTTGGCCGGGTCGTAGATGACTCGATTGTGGTCTTGGAGAACACCTATCGTCACGTTCAAGAAGGGGATGATCTCCAGGCCGCGGTGCTTACGGGTACCCGCGAGGTGACCGTGGCGATCTTCGGCTCCACCTTGACCTCCATCGCCGTATTCCTACCCATGGGATTTGTGGGCGGGATTACTGGCGTATTCTTCCGGCCGTTTGCCCTGGCGGTGGTGTTTGCAATGCTCGCTTCTCTGGTGGTAGCACTCACGGTCGTGCCTGTCCTGGCCCGGTTCCTCATCGGCTCGAGGCAGGTGGGTCAACGGCAGGCGCAGGCAGCCCAGCTGCCGGCGCTGCAACGCGTGTACACCCCCGTGCTGGCCTGGTCCCTACGTCACCGTGTCTGGACACTCCTGCTGACGGCGATCGTCTTCGGTAGCAGTCTCGGATTGCTAGCAGTGATACCAAGGACGTTCTTGGCACAAGGGGGCGAGAATCGGTTTATTGTCAGCGTGTCGCCGCCGCCAGGGACTGGCACTCCCGAGGAGATCCTGGCGAAGGCGTCCGCGGCCGAGGAGATCGTTGCCAACCTCCCGGGGGTAGCTGTCTACAGCAGCAACGTCAGCCTGGGAACAGGTGGACAGAGCATTCTGTCCTTGGGGCGGGCAATTCGGGGACAGGGGACCCGCGGCGCAACCATCATTGTCGCGCTCGAACCGGATGCCGATTTGGCGGCAGTGCAGAACCTGGCCCGATCGCAGTTGAGCACGCTTGAAGGGGTTCTCATCTCTATTGGTGGCGGTGCCGAGGACACCAACTCGCAGCTCCAACTCCAGTTGACCGGGCAAGACCCAGCCGTGGTCCGAACGGCAGCGGTGCAGGTGCTCACGGCCGTTCGCGACGTTGACGGTCTCGAGGATGTCGCGACCGCAGCGGTGGTGAGACAGCCCGAGATCGTGATCAGGGTGGACCCGGCACGAGCCCTCGTAGCGGGCTTGACCGGTGCCCAGGTGGCACAGGAGTTGAGAACACTCATCGTGGGACAGACCGTAACGCGCGTGCATCTGGCCGACGAGGGCAGCCTTGACCTGGTGCTCAGGGCGAGGTCAGCACACTTGGACAACCTGGCGGTGCTATCGCAGTTGCCCATCGGCACGGGACGGCTCGTTGCCCTGGCCACGGTTGCCGACATTGAGCAAGTGGAGGCGCCAGCACAGGTCACCCGCACCGACCAGCGCCCGTCAGCCACGATCACCGGGAGGATCACGGCCCAGAACACGGGCGAAGTCAATCAGGCGATCCAAGAGCGAGTTGCAGCCCTCGCCCTTCCTGCAGGTGTGAGCGTGACCTACGGGGGCGCCCTGCTCCAGTTCCAAGAAGGCTTCAGCGCGCTCTATGTGGGCATCGCGGCGGCCGTCATCATCGTCTACATCGTGATGGTACTGGTGATGGGATCGCTGCGAAGCCCCTTCGTAATCATGTTCTGTTTGCCCCTGGCCGCCATCGGGGCGCTGGCCGCCCTGTCCCTCACCGGCCGGGCGTTGGGCGTCCCTTCCATGTTTGGCTTCTTGATGCTGGTCGGGATAGTGGTCACGAACGGTATCGTGCTCATTGATTTCGTGAACCAACTCCGGGCGCGAGGCTTGGGCGTGTATGAGGCCCTGATACTAGGGGGGCGACTGCGGATACGGCCGGTCCTGATGACGGCGGTCACGACCATCCTGGCGCTCATACCCATGTCGCTGGGTTTCACCGAGGGTGCCATCATCGCTGCGGAGTTGGCCGTCGTGGTGATGGGCGGGCTGGTTTCGTCCACAGTCCTCACGCTGGTGGTCGTCCCGGTGGTCTACAGTTTTGTGCATCGCATGGGACCAGTTCCAGCCGACGGCTGAAAGATCGGGCCGCTCCAGACACCTACACGTGGGAGCAGCCATCCCCAGTCGCGGGTCACGGCCCTCCCCCGCGCGCTGCCGCTGGTGCTCGGCCACCGCATCCCGCAGCGCGCTATCCGTGACCCTTCTGTTGCCCGCCTTAGCGGCAGTGTTCCAGGCTTCTTGCAAGGCGGCGGGATCATCGGCCAAGGGCGCTAGGGGCGTAGGCTGCCGTAATGCTGGTGATGGGCAGCGCGTCGGCGACCTTCGCGGTGGCAACCATCCAATCCACGACGGTCGCGGTCAGCCAATACTCGCGTCGGCAGTGCTCATAGAAGACCAGCTCGTCTCGGCGCGGATGCCCGCGAGAGCGGCGCCCAACTCGCGGTAGTGGGTGAAGATGGTCACTTCGCGGCTACCCATCGTATCGGCTCCTCTGTGGCGTCGTTGCTCGTGGGCGGTGGCTGGCCGCGTGTCCATTCTGCGGCCTGGTCGCGGCTCGTACTTCCTCGGCACCCGCGATCCCATCGCCGCTGCCAAAGTACCCGGCCATCGCCAGTGCCCGGCCCACGGCGCTCGTCTCGGCACACTCGACGGGATTGGTGGCCTGGGCGCCGCTGCTGGGGGTGATGACCTCGGCCATCCCGCAGAACTGCCGACCATCGGCAAAGGGGATCGTGGCCTTGACCAGCACCGTATCGCCCACGGCCACTGGCTCGGTGGTGATGCACTGGATGCCCGTGGGCTTGCCCTGATCGCCGTGGGCCTGGGTGAGCCGGTCCGCAACGGTGTGATACGTCTTACCCCGTATCTGCACTACCATCATGCGCTCCTCTCTGTATGGCTATCCTGGTGGGTTCTCAGGGGTTCCCGACCTGGGGGGAGGGGCCGCCCACAACAAGCAGGCGGCCCCCGAGGAGCTACGCTGCCCGCTGGCTGCGCCGCTCGAAGCAGGCGAGCTTGGCAGCG
Organism: Planctomycetota bacterium; assembly: GCA_002686265.1. Classification (GTDB taxonomy): domain Bacteria; phylum Planctomycetota; class UBA1135; order UBA1135. Next base: position 6,888 of record NZBA01000001.1, on the reverse strand, counting down.
GCCAGGTGCTTGCACTCGCGGCGAGTGCCCAGGAGCCGATGCTGGAAGTGGGCGCAGGTGCAGAAGGCGGCGCCATCGCGGATACCGCAGGTGTAGACGGTGCTGGGCTGCTGCTCGCTGCTGACCAGGGCCACGGCCCGTCCATCGCGGCGGACAAAGCGCACCGTGGGCTGCCAGTGGGGGATTGTGTGGGGCTGGTGCTGTGCTACCATCCTCTTACTCCTTTGGCGGTCGGGTCTTGTCTTGCCGGACTACCCGCCGCCACTTCCTTTATCTACTATATTGTAGTCTATTATCTACCATTTGTCAAGAGAATAATCAGGGACGGCCTAGATAGGGCGATCTGTCGCGCACCATTTTATGGTATCATCCGTTAGTAGAAGCAGAGGCGGAGACGATGACTACTGAGGAAGCAATGACCCTCGCCGAAGCAGCGCAGCGATTTGGGTACAAAGTGAGGACGTTGCAGCGGGCAGCGAGGGAGAGCCGGCTGGGTGCCCGCAAGAGTAGTGGGACATGGATCGTCACGACCGGCGCAATGCAGAAATGGATCGCGCACGGCCGACACACGCCTGGCCGACCGCGGAAGCAGCAACAAGCGGCGTCATGACCAGGCCAACACTATCCGCGGAGGGACTGTGCCCCTCTACGAACGAGAGCGATGGGTCTGGCCGGAGGCTGACGTGCTGAGCGATCTCCATGACTTCGAGCACTATGTAGCGATAGATAACTACTGCGCTTGGCCTAATCTGACCATCCTCCCGGATGGCACGATCGGTGCGCTCATCTTCAACCGGCCCAGCCACGGCCGCGTCGAGGGCGATATCGAGCTATGGGTCAGCCCCGATGGCCGGCCGCCCTGGACGAAACGCAGCGCTGTCACCCAGCACCTCCCCGGCACCTCACGGTTCAACGTCGCCGGGGGCCAGGGCCATGACGGCGTGCTGGTGGCCCTGGTGGGCGGATGGCTCCGGCCCCAAACGCACCCGATCCGGACTGACAATCTCCTGGATCTATGGGTATGTCGGTCCAGTGACGGTGGCCGTACCTGGGACGTGACCGAGACCTTCACGCCACCGCCCGGCGCGGGGAAGTTCCTGCCCTTTGGCAACGTGCGCGTAGGACAGGATGGCGCGCTCTACGTCTCCGCGCATGGCTGCCGCATGAGTGGCCCAGAATACACGTTGCGCCTCAACTCAAACTACATCTTCCGCAGCACCGATAATGGCCACCATTGGGATGACGCCAGCCTCATTGGGCAGGATGGATTTACCGAGACAGACATCTTGCAGACCGCCGATGGCCAGTGGCTGGCAGCGTGCCGCACGCTGAGTGACTACGCCCAGCCCGACAACCCGCACGGCTCCCCCTGCGTGACACTCTTCCGCGGCGACCGGGAGGCGCGCAACTGGCAGCAGGTCATCCCGCTCACGCTGCCTTCTCAGCACCCCGGCAATCTGCTCCAGCTCAATGACGGCCGCATCCTCTTCACCTGCGGCAACCGGGTGCGCGGCTCCTATGGCGTATTCGCGCGGGTGAGCGAGGATCAAGGGAAGACCTGGGCAGCACCACGCATCCTGGTGGATGGCCTCTTGCATATTGGTCGGGCCGATTGTGGTTACCCATCAACCGTCCAGTTGGCCGATGGCACCCTGGTCACCGCCTACTACGCGATGGGGGCAAGGCACCATCAGAACTACCACATGGCGGTGCTTCGCTGGCGGTTGTAGCGGCTGGATTGGCTCAAGCTCTGGAAGGGTCGGAGCCGCTGGCGATCGCCAGACACACCACCACCAGGGACCAGACGGAAGGACAGTCACCGAGACCGACCAGCCGCTACAACCGCCAGCCGCGGCTACTGTGAAGGCACCGGATCGTGTCCACCCGACACAAGCACGTTGCGCTGATGGCAAGCGGACCAGCGGAAGCGCGGCAGGGCAGGAGCAAAGCGGGACAGTTGTGGTGGCGTAGGCAGTGCGGAGAGCGCTGGGCCGGGCGTTCAGGAAAGCTAATAAGAAATATGATGCGTGAATCGAGGACGCTGCCGGGCTGCGGTGAGCTGGCCTCTCGCTTTTGTGTTCTGGTGAGGCTGGGTGCTGAGGGGGGTGACAGCTCTTCGGGCCGCTGGTTTGAGGGAAGTTGGCTAATCAACTGCTAGTCCTGCAACACTGTCTGGCAGGAGGTTCTGATGAGACGCATCTGCATATTGCTCCTAGTCCTCTTTGCACTGACTGCCTGTGCCCCACCGTGGGATAAATGCCAGACAGCGATTACTGCTCGGAATGAGGCCCGTCAGGGCCTTGAGGAAGCAGAGAGGATATTTCGGATGTATGGCCGACAGCGCGTGGATGGCGAGGGGGAGCGAGCATTATTCTTTGCCCAGCGTCAGTACCGGGAAGCAACTGAGGATTTTAGGGTCTTATGTGGCAAGTAGTGAGCCGCGTGGCTCACAGAACACCGCACGCTAATGGGGAAATATGATGCGTGGTGCGAGGACTGCCCTCGCACTGATCCGTTCGACATAATAGACCAGCCGCCGCACTCCTTGTGGCGGCCAGCACGCGCACCGCGGGCCGGGAGCGGGTTTGGCCACTCGCGCTGGTGCCTGTACACCACCGGCTCCGCGGTAGCGCTGCCTTACAGGAGGCGACGATGGCGACGCTCGCCCCCCCTAAGCAGGATGCCCCCACGGTATTCTTCATCCCAGAGCCTGGCGCTGCACAGCAACTCCGCGATGTCATTGCCGAGGCCTGTCCCGATGAGTGGCTCTGGGAGCAAGTGACGACCCTTTTCCACGATCCGGCTTGGCCTGAGCACCAACGACTGGTAGCGGTGCACGCCCCAGGGCGAGGCTATAGGCAGGACTGGGAGGCTTATACCATCGAAGGCGCGGGCATCCCGCTTCCGTGGGACGAGTCAATGGGAGTGCGCGTTCCCTGGCCTGGCATGGTCTTGGACTCTCCCGAGATCACACCGCCTATCCAGGTTATGTTCTGGGGAATGCGTATCCAGCACCACGAGTGCTCGGCTTGGATCATAGTGTGGTGGCGGCCTAGGGAACAATGGAGAATGAGCATCGAGGGCCTAGAGCGAGTGCCGTTCAAGGAGTGGCCCCAAGCGCTGAAGGTACTCGGCCAGGCGGAGCGGCTGTTACGAGTAGAGCTGCGAGGCCGCGGCTCAGGGCGCGAAGTGGCCAAACAGTGGTTTGACCACAAGTGGTACGAACACGTCGAGGAACACGGGAGGAGGCCAAAACAGCGGGAGATGATGGACCGGCTCGCGTGCAGCCGCAGTACGATCCAGCGGATCGTCAAGGAAGAGAGTATTGTATGGCGCACCTATAGCCCACCACCACAGAAGAAAACTGAAGCCGTTTGAAGCCGTTTGGGGATGATTACAGCCGGGGAAGCTGGCATCATCTAACGGAAGGAGCACAAGAGATGGTACGGCGCGTGTTTGTTCGCTTGCGTGAACCCGAGATTGATCGCCTGGTCGAACTGGCCCGCAACCAGCGGCGCCATCCATCGGACCAAGCCGCTGAGCTTGTGATGGAGGGGCTACACCGACGCAAGGTAGAGCCGCAAACATCAGCACCAGAGCGGGAGCTAATCCCCGCCTGAGAAACAGAAAAGCCGGCGCCAGGGCAGTTACCCCCGGCACCGGCGGAAAGAACGTTACGAATGCAAGTCTATCGCGATTCCGCTGCTGTTGTCACGCCCGTGACCAGTGGCAGCCAACCGAATAGCTCACACACAGCCGACTCGCGGGCCACCGCCACGGCCGCTCGCGGATCGGTTTTTCTGTTGTCGCCGTGGTACAGACGAGAAGAAGCCGCCCCCGCTTCGCCAAGCATCAGGGCGGCTTCCGAAAGGACTTCGCAGTGATCGCTACCAATAGTGTACGCAATGGCACCCACGTTGGCCAGGCAGTCCGCCCGACAGACCTGAAAGAGGAAGTCAAGCGGCGTATCCACATCGCGGACCTGGTCGGTCGTGATGTCGCGCTCAAGAAGTCGGGGCGCACCCTCAAGGGACCGTGCCCCTTCCATGAAGAGACTTCCCCATCGTTCACGGTCTATCCCGACCAGGGCACCTACCATTGCTATGGCTGCCAATCCCACGGCGACATTTTCAGCTTTCTCCAGCAGCGGGACAGCTTCACTTTCCCTGAGTCCCTGAGACGATTGGCTGAGGAAGCCGGTATCACAGCCAGCGGAGCCACAAACGGCCACAGCAATGGTCGCGCGACGAGTGGTGCCTACCGCAACGGCGCCGCGAATGACGGTACCAGGCCCCGGCCCAGCCGCCAGGCCCCGACCGGGACCCCTGCCGCCCGCTACCCCATCAAAGATACCGCGGGGCATGTGGTGGCCATCCACGAGCGCCACGACCAACCCGATGGCGACAAGCGGTTCATCTGGCGGCAGCCCGATGGCGCGATGGGCCTGGCGGGGCGCCGCACCGCCGACCTGCCGCTGTACGGCAGTGAGCACCTGGCCGAGTGGGGCCCTGATACCCCCATCGTGCTCTGCGAAGGGGAGAAAGCTGCTCGGGCCTTGCTCGACGTGGGCATCCCAGCGGTGGGCACGGTCACTGGGGCTGCGGGTACCCCCGGCACTGCGGCGCTGGCTCCCCTCCAGGACCGCCTGGTAGTGCTCTGGCCCGACCAGGATGCGGCCGGCCACGCCCACATGCAGCGTGTGGCCACCCCGCTCCAGGGGATCGCCCGCGAGGTCCGCCAATTCACCTGGTCCGAAGCACCACCTAAAGGGGATAGCGCCGACTGGGTAGCCACGCATCCCGACGCAGCTGCCCATGCCACGCTGCGCGAAGCGTTAGCCAACGCACCGCAGTGGCAGCCGCCTGCCCCGAAGACCCCCGCATCACCGGCAATCGAAGGGGCCTCGGCACCAGAATTGCTGGCTATGGCCTTTCCCGAACCCCGCTATGCCGTACCCGGAGTGCTGCCGGAAGGCACCGTACTGCTGGCGGGCCGGCCCAAGACGGGCAAGTCCTTATTGGCGATGGGCTTGGCCGTGGCCGTGGCCACAGGAGGGCGGGCACTGGGCCAGCTTGCCGTCGATCAGGGCGACGTGCTCTACATCGCCCTCGAAGACGGAAAACGCCGCTTGCAACGCCGCCTGCGGGACTTGCTGGGCGAGACCCCCGCCCCAGACCAACTTTCCCTCTACTGGGAATGGCCCACGTCCGATCATGGGGGGCTAGCGTTGGTGGATACCTGGCTGGGCAGCCACCCCGAGGCCCGCCTGGTGGTGGTGGACACCCTCAAGCGCATCCGGCCCACCCAGCGCACTAATGGCAATGTCTACTCCGAGGACTACGATGCTCTGGCGCCGCTCAACGACCTAGCCCAAAAACATGGCGTCACCGTCCTGGTCATCCACCACACCCGCAAGGCCGACGCCGACGACGTGCTGGACACCATCTCGGGCTCGTTGGGGCTCAGTGCGGCAGTGGATGGGGTAATCGTGCTCAAGCGCAGCCGTGGCCAGGCCGATGCAGTACTAGCCATCAGCAGCCGCGATGATGACGATCGCGAGTTGGCGGTGCGCTGGGATGACCTCACTACCGGCTGGGTACTGCTGGGGGATGCAGCCGAGTACCAACGCAGCGGGGCCCGGCAGACCATTCTCGATACCTTGCGCGAGGCACCAGAGCCGCTGTGGCCCAGAGACATCGCTGAGGTGCTGGGGCAACCCAGTGGCACGATCCGCAAGCTGTTGTGGACCATGGTCCGCGATGGGGAGGTGACCAGCGATGCCCGAGGCCGCTATGCCCCTGGTCCCGACCACGACGGTAACGGTGGTAACGACGGTAACGGTAACGGTGGTAACGCAGGCACGGGAGAGGGGCAAACCAGGGAGCATGACCCGGCTGCTCCCCCCGTAGGTAACGGCAGTAACGGGGCGGTCCCAGATGGGAGAGCCCCGACCGTTACCGCCGTTACCGCCGTTACCACTCCTGACCAGACGGAACCCACCACTCCGACCGCTGAAGTGACTGAACCACGCTGCGCTGCCTGTCAGAGGCGGGCCATCGGGGTGTGGCGCGATGGCACCCGCTATTGCGTGGTGCATCGGCCCAAGGGGGGTACGCCATGAGCACCCGCCCGCACCGGACACCGCAACCCTGGTGCGCTATCCAGATGGCGGCTGATGGCTGGCTGCACCTAGGATTTGGAGGCTTGGCCCGCGAGCGCTTCTATGCCGCGGTCGAAGACTTGAAGGCTATCGTTCCCCACGATGCGCGGGCCTGGGATCCCGACGGCAGGCGGTGGGAAATTGACTCCGCGTTCCTAGACGAGTTGAAGACCTGGGAAGGACGCTGGTTTAGGGCCACACGCCCGCAGCAGCCTCGCCCAGCAGCAGCCGAGCATCCGCTGGCGAACCACTATACGGCGCTGCACTTGCTGCCCAGTGCACCCGTCCCGGTGGTGCTGGCAGCGCATCGAGCGTTGGTGCAACTGCATCATCCCGATCGTGGTGGCGATACCAGGACGATGCAGCAGATCAATAGCGCTCGTGACCAACTGGTGTTGGCTGGGAGGGGGCATGAGCACGCCCTATAGCCGCGGCGCCAGGGCCGAGCGGGAAGCTGCGCGACAGCTGATCGCGGAGGGCTGGCCGCATGTCCACAGGAGCGCTGGCAGTCGAGGACCGTTTGACGTGGTGGCACTCGGGCCTGCTGGTGGCTTGGCCATCCAAGTCAAGCCACCAGCCTCGGGTCGAGCATCGCATGGCCGGGCACTGGCAGACCTGATCGCTGCGGCCCGGCACCTGCCCGACAACGTAGCTGCCGAGCTATGGGTTCATGTGCCGCGTGTTGGCTTCCGGCGAGTGCCGGCACCACGGGAGCAGCCCACGAGGGA